>BPKK01000001.1 GCA_026005095.1 Silanimonas sp.
CGGTCATCGATGCTGGCCGCGGCCTGGTGGATCGCGCCGAGGTCGAGGCTGCCGGTGGCGCCATAGACCATGGACATGCCGTAGAGCAGCAGGCCGGAGGCCAGCGAGCCCAGCACGAAGTACTTCATGGCCGCCTCGGAGGCGACCTTGTTGTCACGGTCGATGGCGACGAGGCCGTAAGAGCTGAGCGCCAGCATCTCAAGGCCGAGGTAGAGCACTACGAGATGGCCACCGGAGACCATCACCATCATGCCCAGCAGGGCGAACAGCACGATGGCGTAGAACTCGCCAGCCATCAGGCCACGCTCCTCGAGCGAGGGCCGGGCATAAGCGAGCACCACGCCGGTGATGGCGCACATGGCGATCTTCAGCACGTCGGCGGTGAGATCGCGCACGAACATGCCACCGAAGGCGGAAAGCGCCTCGCCACCCATGCCACGGGCGATGAGTAGGGCCGTGGCGAGCAGGGAGAGCATCGCAAGCGCGTGAATCAGGCCACGGCGGCGCGGATCCACGAACAGGTCGGCGAGCAGGAGACCGAAGGCGGCGCCGCAGAGCACGATCTCCGGGAGAATCGGCACGAGGTCGGCGCGGGTGGGCAGGGGCATCATCGCGATCAGGTCTCCGTCACGGCGTCACGAGTTTGGTGGCCGAAAGCTGCGACACCAGCTGCACCACCGAGGCATCCATCAGATCGGTGAGCGGCTTCGGGTACACGCCGATCAGCAGCACGCCGGCAGCGAACAGACCGAGCGTCCAGGCCTCGCGGGTGTTGATGTCGGAAAGCTGTGCCACCTCGGCGTTGGCCACTTCGCCGAACATCACCCGACGCACCATCCAGAGGGTGTAGGCGGCACCGAGGATCAGGGTGGTGGCGGCCATGGCGCCGATCCAGGGCTTGGCCTGGAAGGCGGCAAGGATGACCATGAACTCGCCGACGAAGCCCGAAGTGCCCGGCAGGCCGGCGTTCGCCATCGCGAACAGCACGAACAGGCCGCCGAACCAGGGCATGACGTTCATCACGCCGCCATAGTCCTTGATCATGCGGGTGTGCATGCGGTCGTACAGCACGCCGACGCAGGTGAACATGGCGCCGGAAACGAAGCCGTGCGAGATCATCTGCACCATCGCGCCCTGCAGGCCGAGCTCCGCTGCGTCCTGCCGGACCTCGCCGCCACGCATCAGACCAAAGGCGATGAAGATACCGAGAGTGACGAAGCCCATGTGGGCGATCGACGAATAGGCGATCAGCTTCTTCATGTCCTCCTGCACCAGCGCCACAAGGCCAATGTAGGCCACCGCCACCAGGGAGAAGGCAATGACGAGCCAGGCCCATTCGGTGCCGGCGTCCGGCACGATCGGCAGGGTGAAGCGGATGAAGCCATAACCGCCGATCTTCAGCATGATCGCCGCCAGCACCACCGAGCCGGCGGTGGGCGCCTCGACGTGGGCGTCCGGCAACCAGGTGTGTACCGGGAACATTGGGATCTTCACCGCAAAAGCGGCGAAGAAGGCGAAGAACAGCCAGGCCTGCTCGGTGGCGCTGAGCGGCAGGGCGTAGAGGTCGGCGAGCTGGAAGCTGCCCCCCTTGAGGTAGAGGTACACCAGGCCCACGAGCATGAACACCGAGCCAAGGAAGGTGTACAGGAAGAACTTGAGGCTGGCATAGACGCGGTTCGCCCCGCCCCACACACCGATCACGATGAACATCGGGATCAGCATGGCTTCGAAGAAGATGTAGAAGAGGATCGCGTCCTGGGCGGCGAACACGCCGATCATCAAGCTTTCCAGCACCAGAAAGGCGGCGTAGTACTGGTGCACGCGCCGCTCCACCGACTCCCACGCCCCCATTAGCACCAGCACGCTGGTGATGGTGGTGAGCAGGATCAGCGCCACGGCGATGCCATCCACGCCGAGGTGGTAGTAGATGTCGAAAGCCGGGATCCAGGCCCGCTTCTCCACGAACTGCATCGCCGCCGAGGAGGCATCGAAGCCGGTGTAGAGCGGGATGCTCAGGCCCAGGGTCAGCAGCGAGACCAGCAACGCGAACCACTTGGCCTGTGTGCCGCGCGATTCACCAAAATAGAGCGTGGCCAGGCCGCCGAGGAGGGGCAGCCAGATCAGGGCGCTCAGCAGGGGAAAGCCATCCATCAGGGCGTCCTTGTGGGCATCAGACCGCGAGCATCCGTCCGACCAGCCACATGAGGGCGATCAGGCCGACGATCATCGCGAAGGCATAGTGGTAGAGATAACCGGACTGGACGTGGCGCAGCACGGCGGCAACACGGTCGACCACCCAGGCCGAGCCATTGACCAGCGCGCCGTCGATCAGGCCGCGGTCGCCGAACTTCCAGGCCACCTTGCCGAGCCGCACGCCGCCACCGCCGAAGCCGCCCACCCAGAGGTGGTCCATCCAGTACTTCTGCTCGAGCATGCGCACCAACGGCGCCAGCGCTTGACGGAACCGCGTGCTCAGGCCCGGACGCAGCAGGTAGAGGAAGGTGGCCAGAGCGAAGCCGAGGAAGGCCAGCCAGAACGGCGGCGCCACGAAGCCGTGCAGGGCGAAGCCAACCGCGCCGTGCTGGAAATGCTGGCAGCCCACCCGGGCGAGCACGTCGCGCGCGCCCTCGACCGCGGCGCAGTCGACCGGCCCGGTGGCGACCGGCGCGTAGGCCATGCCCCCGGCGAAGGACGCAGCGGCGCCGGAGGCCGGAACGTAGTGCTCGATGGCGCCCTGGAAGAAGGGCGTCACCTCGCGGGTACCCGTGAGGTCCTTGCCGAACAGCATCGGCCCCACGGTGAGCAAGCCCACCAGCACCGAAGGAATGGCCAGGGCCAGCAGCGGCACCGTGACCACCCACGGCGACTCGTGCGGCTCGACCGGGCCATGGTGGCCATGGTCGTCGTGCGCCTCGTCGTGGTGACTCGTCGTGGCCGTGGGCATCGGCGTGACGGAAGCGTTCTTCGCCGTGGAAGGTGAGGTAGAACAGCCGGAAGCTGTAGAAGCTGGTGACGAACACGCCGGCCAGCACGGCGAAGATGGCGTACTGGTTCACCCAGGTGCCGCCCTCGCCCGCCGCCTTCACCGCCTCGATGATGCTGTCCTTCGAGTAGAAGCCGGAGAAGAACGGGAAGCCCACCAGCGCCAGGGTGCCGATGAGCGAGGTCCAGTAGGTGATCGGCATGTACTTGCGCAGGCCGCCCATCTTCCGCATGTCCTGCTCGTGGTGCATGCCGATGATCACGCTGCCGGCGGCGAGGAACAGCAGGGCCTTGAAGAAGGCGTGGGTCATCAGGTGGAACACGGCAGCGCCATAGGCGGAGACGCCGAGGGCCACCGTCATATAACCGAGCTGCGAGAGCGTGGAATACGCCACCACGCGCTTGATGTCGTTCTGCACCATGCCGATCAGGCCGGTGAACAGGGCCGTGGTGGCACCGATGAACAGGATGAACTGCAGGGCCACCGGGCTCAGCTCGAACACCGGCGACATGCGGCTGACCATGAAGATGCCGGCAGTCACCATCGTGGCGGCGTGGATCAGGGCCGAGATCGGGGTCGGACCTTCCATCGAGTCCGGCAGCCAGACGTGCAGCGGCACCTGCGCCGACTTGCCCATGGCGCCGATGAACAGGCAGATGCCGATGAAGGTCATGGCGTCCACCTGCCAGGCCGGCACCGCGAGGCCCAGCACGCTGAAGCCCTCCCAGATCGTCAATACCTGGCCTGGGCCGCTGGTGACCTGGGCGAAGACCTCGGCGTAGTCGAGCGAGCCGTAGTAGTACAGCACCGCGCCGATGCCGAGCAGGAAGCCAAAATCGCCCACGCGGTTGACCAGGAAGGCCTTCATGTTGGCGAACACCGCCGAAGGCCGCTTGTACCAGAAGCCAATCAGCAAGTAGGAAACCAGGCCCACCGCCTCCCAGCCGAAGAACAGCTGGAGGAAGTTGTTGCTCATCACGAGCATCAACATCGAGAAGGTGAACAGCGAAATGTAGCTGAAGAAGCGCTGGTAGCCCGGGTCGCCCTCCATGTAGCCGATGGTGTAGACGTGCACCAGCAGCGAGACGAAGGTGACCACCACCATCATCATGGCGGTCAGCCGGTCGACCATGAAGCCGACATGGGCCGAATAGCCGCCGATCTCGAAGAAGGTATAGATGTTGCGGTTGTATGGATCGGCCTCGCCGCTCACCAGCTGCCAGAGCACCTGGATGGAGAGGGCGCAGCTGATGGCCACGCCGACGATGGTGGCGGTGTGGGCGCCGGCGCGGCCTACCTGCCGGCCGAACAGGCCGGCGATGATGCTGCCGAGCAGCGGCGCGAAGGCGATGACCAGCAGCAGATTGGTCGACAGGGTGTTTTCCATGTCAGCCCTTCATCGAATCGAGTTCGGCCACGTTGATCGTCCGCTTGTTGCGGAACAGCGTGACGAGGATGGCAAGGCCGATAGCCGCTTCGGCGGCGGCCACGGTCAGGATGAAGAACACGAATACCTGCCCGTGCACGTCGCCGAGGAATCGCGAGAAGGCGACGAAATTGATGTTGACCGCCAGCAGCATCAGCTCGATGCACATCAGCAGGACGATGACGTTCTTCCGGTTGATGACGATGCCAGCCACGCTGAGCGAGAACAGGATGGCGCCGAGCGTGAGGTAGTGGGCAAGCGTGATCATTCCGTGGCCTCCTGGCGACGGGTCTCGGCGGGCATCTTGACGATGCGGATGCGGTCTTCCTTGCGCACCGCGGCCTGCTTGGCCGGGTCCTGGTGGCGCGAACCGGGGCGGCGGCGCAGGGTCAGCATCACGGCGGCGAGGATGGCCACGGTGAGCAGCACCGCAGCGACCTCGAAGGGATAGAGATAGCCCGAGAACAGGGTCTCACCGATCCACTCGAGATTGGTCTTGCCGGCCACTGCCGCCGGGTCGGCACTGGGGAAGGCTACGTCGCGCTTGCCCGAGCGCACTCCCATCAGCACCAGCATCTGCACGAACATCAGGCCGGCCACCACGGCAGCCACCGGCAGGTAGCGAGCGAAACCCTCGCGCAGCGGGGTGGTATTGATGTCGAGCATCATCACCACGAACAGGAACAGCACCATCACCGCGCCGACATAGACCAGCACCAGGGCCACGCCGAGGAACTCGGCCTGCAGCAGCAGGAACAGGCAGGCGGTGGAGAAGAAGGTGAGCACGAGGCAGAGCACCGCGTGCACCGGATTCTTCAGGGTGATGACGCCGAGAGCCGAGGCCACGGCCATGGCAGCGAAGAGGTAGAACGCGATCAGTTCCATCGTCAGTCGGTCTCCCCGCTCAGCGGTAAGGGGCGTCGGCGGCACGGCGCTCGGCGATCTCCGCCTCGAAGCGGTCGCCGATGGCGAGCAGCTGCGGCTTGGTGATGATGTTCTCGCCGCGCTTCTCGAAGTGGTATTCGTGGATGTGGGTCTCGACGATCGAGTCGACCGGGCAGCTCTCCTCGCAAAAGCCGCAGAAGATGCACTTGAACAGGTCGATGTCGTAGCGCGTGGTGCGGCGAGTACCGTCGGCGCGCACATCGGAATCGATGGTGATGGCCAAGGCCGGGCATACCGCCTCGCAGAGCTTACAGGCGATGCAACGCTCCTCGCCGTTCGGATAACGGCGAAGTGCGTGCAGGCCGCGGAAGCGCGGCGACTGCGGGAACTTCTCGTAGGGGTAATGGATCGTGTACTTCGGCTTGAACATGTACACGAGGGTCAGCCACATGCCCTGGAGCAACTCCAGGAGCAGCAGACTCTTCAGGTAGGCGATCGCGCGGTTCATGCGGGTACTCGTGCCCTGCCCTTACTGGCCGATCTCGAACCAGCCGGCATAGGCCATGGCGGCTACGACGACAGTCCAGACGATGGTGATGGGAATGAAGACCTTCCAGCCGAGCCGCATGATCTGGTCGTAGCGGTAGCGCGGGAAGGTGGCGCGGAACCAGACGAAGCTGAAGGCGAAGACGAAGGCCTTGAGGAACAGCCACCACGGACCGTCGGTGCCCAGCACCGGCACCGCCGCCGGGAATGGCGAGAGCCAGCCACCGAGGAAGAAGATCGCAGCAAGGAAGCTGATCAGGATCATGTTCGCGTATTCGGCAAGGAAGAAGATCGCGAACGCAGATCCGGAATACTCAACGTGGAAGCCGGCCACGATCTCCGACTCGCCCTCGGCGACGTCGAAGGGCGCGCGGTTGGTCTCGGCCACGCCGGAGATGAAATAGATGACGAACAGCGGCAGCAGCGGCAGCCAGAACCACTCGAAGAGACCGGCATCGCCCTTCTGGGCATGCACGATCTCGGTGAGGTTCATGGTGCCCGCGGCCACCAGCACACCGACCAGGGCAAAGCCCATGGCGATCTCGTAGCTCACCACCTGGGCGGCGGAACGCAGAGCGCCGAGAAAAGCGTACTTCGAGTTCGAAGCCCAGCCGCCGATGATCACGCCATAGACGCCCATCGAGGTGAGAGCCAACAACACCAGCAGACCGGCATCGACGTCGGCGATGACCAGACCCTCGCCGAAAGGGATCACCGCCCAGGCGGCGAAGGCCGGGGCCAGCGCGATCAGCGGGGCCAGACGGTGCAGGAAGGCATTGGCATTGGCCGGGACGATGCTCTCCTTGAACAGCATCTTGAACACATCGGCAAAGGCCTGGATCACGCCGAGTCCCGGCACCAGTTGGCCGATGAATACCGGCCCGTGGCGCACGTGCATCCAGCCGATCACCTTGCGCTCGAGCAGGGTGTAGAAGGCCACCGCCACGGTGAGCGAGATCACCAGCGGAACGATCTTCACCAGCATCCAGGCCAGGGAGCCCAGAGTGCCGAAGTCGAGAAGGAAATCACGGAGCGGAGCGAACAGTTCCATCAGGCACCCGCCTTGCTGATCGTCAGGGCGCCGTGCGCGGCGAGCGGCGCGGTCGCCGGATAGGCTGCCTCGATCCAGGCCGTACCACGGGCCAGGCCCGGATTCAAACGCACCGGCAGAACCGCATGTCCCTTGGCATCGGCCACCCTGGCGATGTCACCGGCGACGAGGCCGAGCGCGGCGGCGTCAGCGGGATGCAGTTCCACCCCCTGCCCCTTCGTGAGCGGATGGGCATTGAGCGCCGTGGAACGGCGGAGCTGGGCATCCCCGCGATAGATCGGGACGGTGACGAGGCGCTCGATGCCCTGCACCGGGACGAGCGGCGAGAGACCATTGCCCGAGACCGACGCCTGCGGAGCCATCGAGGCGCGCAGGGCCTCGAGATCGAGATGAGCGAAACCGTCGAAGCCCATGGCATCACCGAGGGCGCGTAGCACGCGCCAGCCCGGACGGGCATCGCCACGCGGCTTGCCGCCGGCGCTGGTGAACTGGATACGGCCATCGAGGTTGGTGTAGCCCCCTTCCATCTCTGCCCCGGCGGCGATCGGCAGGATGAGATCGGCGACCTGCTTCAACGACTCGCTGGCATAGACGGAGAAGGCCAGTACCTTCGCCGCCGAGAGCGCCTTGAGAGCGGCCGTGGCATCGGCGAAGTCGTAGGCGGGCTCGAGGTTCCAGAGCAGATAGGCGGTCTTCGGCGTGGCGAGCTGCGCATCCACGGCCTGCCCGCCCGGGCCCGGAAGGACCCCGTGGCGAGACAGACCGAGTGCATTGGCGCCCTGCGGGATGCGATTCAGGGCAAGGCCCGTGGCCTGCGCAATGGCCCGCGCGGCGGCACGCAGGTGCGAGGCGTTGGCATGCGTCTCAGCGATGGCGCCAAGCACGATGGCACCAGCCTTGGCCCCCTTCAGCGCTTCGGCGATGCCGGTGAGCGCCGGATCCTCGATGGCAGCGGCGATACCAGCCGGGAGCGAGGCCCCCAGCGTCGCCGCCAGCGCGGCCAGCACGCCCGGCAGACTGGACGGAGCGACGATCACCTTGCCGGCCAGCGGATGGGCGACCGGGAAGTCGACCGGGTTGATCGCGAAGACCTTGGCGCCCTTCTTGGTGGCCTTGAGCAGGCGCTGGTGCAGCAGCGGCACCTCGTGGCGCAGATTCGTGCCGACGAGTAGCACCACGTCGGCGTTCTCCAACTCGGCCGCAGCGCGCCCGAAGGCCTCGGCCACCGGGGCATCGGCGAAATCAACTTGACCCAAGCGGTGGTCGATGTGCGGCGTGCCGAGCCCCTTGGCGAGACGGGCCAGCGAGGCGCCCTCCTCGTTCGAGGCCGAAGGATGCACGAGGATGCCGGTGTCAGCGCCGCCGGCCTTCAGGATCGACGCGGCGAGGCCCAGGGCCTCGTCCCAACCGATGGCCTTCCAGCTGCCGTCGGCCTGCCGGGCGAGCGGCGTGGTCGCACGGTCTTCGCTGTAGAGTCCCTCGTGCGAGTAGCGGTCGCGGTCGGAGAGCCAACACTCGTTCACCGCCTCGTTCTCGCGCGGCACGATGCGCAGCACCTCGCCACGGCGCACGTGCAGGAACAGGTTGGAGCCGAGCGCGTCGTGCAGGCCGATCGACTCGCGGGCCACCAGCTCCCACGGGCGGGCCTTGAAGCGGTAGACCTTGTTGGTGAGCGCACCCACCGGGCAGACGTCGATGACATTGCCGGAAAGCTCGGTCATCAGCGGCTTGCCGTCGAAGGTGCCGATCTGCAGGTTCTCGCCGCGGTACATGCCGCCGAGCTCGTAGGTACCGGCCACCTCGGCGGTGAAGCGGACACAGCGCGTGCAGTGGATGCAGCGCGTCATCTCGGTGGCCACCAGCGGCCCCAAGTCCTCGTCGGCCACTACGCGCTTGCGCTCCACGTAGCGACTCACCGAGCGGCCATAACCCATCGACACGTCCTGCAGCTCGCACTCGCCGCCCTGGTCGCAGATCGGGCAGTCGAGCGGGTGGTTCACCAGCAGGAATTCCATGACGTTGCGCTGCGCGTCGAGCGCGCGCTTGGTCTGGGTGGTGATCTTCATGCCTTCCATCACCGGCGTGGCACAGGCCGGCGCCGGCTTCGGCATCTTCTCCACATCGACGAGGCACATGCGGCAGTTGGCCGCGATCGGCAGCTTCTTGTGGTAGCAGAAGCGCGGAATGGGAATGCCGGCCTTGTCGGCGGCTTGGATGATCATCGAGCCCTTCGGCGCCGTAAGCGGCACGCCGTCGATCTCGATGTTCACCAGGTCGGTGGCGGGGGCGGTGGGCGTGGCGGCGCTCATGCGGCCTTCTCCGTGACGACGCCAGCGGCCTGGTCGTCGACCAGGAAGCGCTTGTTGACGATGGCGTACTCGAACTCGCTCCAGAACTGGCGCAGGAAACCCTGCACCGGCCAGGCGGCGGCCTCACCGAAGGCGCAGATGGTGTGGCCCTCGATCTGGCCGGCAGCGGCGCGCAGCATCTGCAGGTCCTCCAGCGTCGCCTTGTGCTCGACGATGCGGGTGAGCATGCGGTACATCCAGCCCGTGCCCTCGCGGCAGGGCGTGCACTGGCCGCAGCTCTCCTTGAAGTAGAAGCGGGCGATGCGGTGGCAGGCGCGCACCATGCAGGTGGTCTCGTCCATGACGATGACCGCGCCGGAGCCGAGGCCGGAACCGGCCTTCTGGATGCTGTCGTAGTCCATGGTGAGGCCGAGCATCACCTCGCCCGGCAGCACCGGCATCGAGGAGCCGCCCGGGATGACCGCCTTCAGCCTGCGGCCGCCGCGTACGCCGCCCGCCATCTCCAGCAGGTCCTTGAAGGGCGTGCCGAGACGGATCTCGAAATTCCCCGGGTTGTTGACGTGGCCGGAGACCGAGAAGATCTTCGGCCCGCCGTTGTTCGGCTTGCCAAGGCTGAGGAACCACTCTGCGCCGTTGCGGATGATGGCCGGCACCGAGGCATAGGTTTCGGTGTTGTTGATGGTGGTAGGACGGCCGTAGAGGCCGAAGTTGGCCGGGAACGGCGGCTTGAAGCGCGGCTGCCCCTTCTTGCCCTCCAGCGACTCCATCAGCGCGGTTTCCTCGCCGCAGATGTAGGCGCCGGCGCCGAGCGCCGAGTAGATGTCAACATCGACGCCGCTGCCCTGGATGTTCTTGCCGAGCCAGCCGTTGGCATAGGCCTCTTTCAGCGCCTCCTCGAAGTGCTCGAAGGGCTCGTGGTGGAACTCGCCGCGCATGTAGTTGTAGGCCACGGTGGCGCCGGTGGCGTAGCAGGCGATCGCCATGCCCTCGATCACCGCATGCGGGTTGTAGCGCAGGATGTCGCGGTCCTTGCAGGTGCCGGGCTCGGATTCATCGGAGTTGCAGAGGATGTACTTCTGCCCCGGCGCGTTGCGCGGCATGAAGCTCCACTTGAGACCGGTAGGGAAGCCGGCACCGCCACGGCCGCGCAGGGCACTCTGCTTCACCTGCTCGATGATCTGCTCGGGCGGGATCTTCTCGGTAAGGATCTTGCGCCAGGCGGCATAGCCGCCGACCTTGAGATAGTTCTCGTACGACCACGGCTTCTCGAAATGCAGCGTGGTGTAGACGACCTGGTGTTCCTGCGGCGCGGGGCCGACGGGGCCGCTGGCGCTGTGACCGTGCTGTGCCATGGCGTGACTCACTTCAGCTCGTCGAGGATGGCGTCGACCGAGGCCGGCGTCAGCTTCTCGTGGTAATGGCCGTTGACCACCATCATCGGCGCACCGGCGCAGGCGGCAAGGCACTCCTCCTCCACCTTCAGCCAGATGCGGCCGTCGGGGGTGGACTCGCCGCTTTTGATGCCGAGTTTCTTCTCGCAGTGGCGCACGATGTCCTCGGCGCCGTTGAGCCAGCAGCTGATGTTGGTGCACACGGCGACGACGTTCCGGCCCACCGGCTCGAGAGCGAACATCGAGTAGAAGCTCGCCACCTCGTAGGCCCAGACCGGCGGAATGCCGATGTACTTGGCCACTGCGGCAATCAGTTCGTCGGTGAGCCAGCCGCCGTTCTGCTCCTGAGCGGCGATCAGGGCCTGGATCACGGCCGAGCGGCGGCGGTCGGGCGGGAAGCGGGCCAGCCACTCCTCGATGCGGGCACGGGTGGCCTCGGAGAGTGCGACCATCGGGTCGACGTGCTGGCAGGCCTCGAAGTTTCCGGTGGCTTTCATTGCGTGGACCTTCAGCGGTCGATTTCGCCGAACACGATGTCGTAGGTGCCGATCATGGCCACCACGTCGGAGAGCATGTGGCCCTTCACGATGGCGTCCATCGAGCTCAGGTGGGCGAAGCCGGGGGCGCGCAGCTTGAGACGGAAAGGCTTGTTGGCGCCATCGGAGACGAGGTAGGCGCCAAATTCGCCCTTCGGTGCCTCGACGGCGGAATACACCTCGCCGGCCGGCAGCGAATAGCCCTCGGTGAAAAGCTTGAAATGGTGGATCAGGGCTTCCATGTCGCCCTTCATCCGCTCGCGCTTCGGCGGCGCGACCTTGTAGTTGTCGACCATCACCGGCCCGGGATTGGCGCGTAGCCAGGCCACCGCCTGCTTGATGATGCGCGCCGACTGGCGCATCTCCTCGACGCGCACGAGGTAGCGGTCGTAGCAGTCGCCGTTCACGCCCACCGGCACGTCGAAGTCGAGGTCGGCATAGCAGGCGTAGGGCTGCTTCTTGCGCAGGTCCCAAGCAATGCCGGAGCCACGCAGCATCGGGCCGGTCATACCCCAGGCCAGCGCCTGCTCCGGCGTGACCACGCCGATGCCGACGGTACGCTGCTTCCAGATGCGATTGTCGGTGAGCAGGGTCTCGTACTCGTCGACCCGCTTCGGGAAGTCGTCGGCGAAGGCATCGAGGAAGTCGAGCATCGAGCCCTCGCGCCACTCGTTGATGCGCTTCAGCTCTTTGCCCTTGCGCCACGGCGACTCGGCGTACTTCGGCATCGAGTCGGGCAGGTCGCGGTAGACGCCGCCCGGGCGGTAGTAGGCGGCATGCATGCGCGCCCCGGAGACCGCCTCGTAGCAGTCCATCAGCTCCTCGCGCTCACGGAAGGCGTAGAGGAACATCGCCATCGCGCCGAGATCGAGGCCGTTGGTGCCCACCCACATGAGGTGGTTCAGGATGCGGGTGATCTCGTCGAACAGCGTGCGGATCATCTTCGCCCGCGGCGGCGGTTCGATACCGGCCAGACGCTCGATGGCCATCACGTAGGCGTGCTCGTTGCACATCATCGAGACGTAATCGAGCCGGTCCATGTAGCCGATGGACTGGTTGTAGGGCTTCGACTCGGCCAGCTTCTCAGTGCCACGGTGTAGGAGGCCGATGTGCGGATCGGCGCGGCGCACGGTCTCGCCATCCATTTCCAGCACGAGGCGCAGCACGCCATGGGCCGCAGGGTGCTGCGGCCCGAAGTTCATGGTGTAGTTACGGATTTCCTGGGTCATGGCGTCAGGCCTTCTTCGCCGCGGCTTCCGAGGCCGACTGTTGCCAGCGGGAATCCTCGCGCACCACGCGCGGCACGCCCACACGCGGCTCGACCGAGGTAACGGGTTCGTAGACCACGCGCTTCTTCTCGGGGTCGTAACGCACCTCGACATTGCCGATCAGCGGAAAATCTTTGCGGAACGGGTGCCCCACGAAGCCGTAGTCCGTGAGGATACGGCGCAGGTCCGGATGCCCTTCGAAAACGATGCCGAAGAGATCGAAGGCCTCGCGCTCGAACCAGTTGAGGCCGGGCCAGATCTCCACCAGCGAAGGCAGCACTGGCAGAGCATTGTCCTCGGCGAAGCAGCGCAGGCGCAGGCGCTCGTTCTGCCGCAGCGAGAGCAGATGCACGCTGATGGCGAAACGCTTCTCCGGACCGTGCCCGGCCGGACGGTCTTCCCAGCGGAAGCGCCCCGGGCCACTGCCCCCCTCCACGCCGCGCGAGAAGCCCTCGCTGCTCACGTCGGTAGTCTCCCACTCGCCCTCGCCATAGCCAAGGAAGTCGAGGCCGGCAAGGTCGATGGCCTGCTCGAAGTGGAATTCGTCGCGCAGCGCGCGGGCGACCTCGACGAGCTGGGTGGGGGCCACCTCGAGGGTGGTCTCGCCATGGGCCTCGACGAGGGAGAGGACGCGCTCGCCGAAGCGGGCTCGGAGACGTTCGGCAAGACTCGGCGTGGCGTCGGCCATGGGCGTTTCGGTCTGCGTTGCGGTTCTTCGGCCGCGCGGATCAACGCGCGATGGTGTTGGTGCGGCGGATCTTCTTCATCAGCTGCAGGATGCCGTAGACCAGCGCCTCGGCCGTGGGTGGGCAGCCCGGCACGTAGACATCCACCGGCACCACGCGGTCGCAGCCACGGACCACCGAATAGCTGTAGTGGTAGTAGCCGCCGCCGTTGGCGCAGCTACCCATCGAGATGACCCAGCGCGGCTCGGGCATCTGGTCGTAGACCTTGCGCAGGGCCGGAGCCATCTTGTTCACCAGCGTACCGGCCACGATCATCACGTCGGACTGGCGCGGCGAGGGGCGGAACACCACACCGTAACGGTCGAGGTCGAGCCGCGAGGCGCCAGCGTGCATCATCTCGACGGCGCAGCAGGCAAGCCCGAAGGTCATCGGCCAGAGCGAGCCGGTACGGGCCCAGTTCACCAGAGTATCGATCGAAGTGGTGACGAAGCCGCGCTCGAAGAGCGGATTGTCGGATTCCGGGCGCAGCAGATCATCGACCCGGCCCAGTGGCTCCGGGTTGTGCATCACACGCGAGACAGCCTGGATCACTCCCATTCGAGTGCCCCCTTCTTCCATTCGTAGATGAAAGCGAACACCAGGATGCCGAGGAAGCCGGCCATGGCCCAGAGCGCGGGTTCGCCGATGTCGCGGAAGACCATCGCCCACGGAAAGACGAAGGCGATCTCGAGATCGAAGACGATGAACAGGATGGCGACGAGGTAGTAGCGCACATCGAAAGGCATGCGCGCGTCCTCGAAGGCCTCGAAGCCGCACTCGTAGGGCGAGAGCTTCTCGGCATCCGGGCGCTTTGGCCCAAGGAGCCAACCGCCGACCAGAAGGACGAGGCCGAGGCCGGTGGAGACGATCAGGAACAGCAGGATCGGCAGGTACTCGCCCAGCATGCAGGCCCTCGGCTAGCGCCCGCGCGGGGCGCATTGCGACCGCGCCGGGCAGGGGCGCGGTTCATTGCGTATCGGTTGTGGTGCCCAAGGGGGGACTCGAACCCCCACGACTTGCGTCGCTACCACCTCAAGGTAGTGCGTCTACCAATTCCGCCACCTGGGCTTGTCTTGCGTGCTCCGTACGACTCGCGGAGCGGCGAGATTGTATCAGGCCATCAGCCGCCTGACTCGCCTTCCGGCGGTTTTTCTGCAACTTCTTCCTTCTCCGCCGCCGCCCCGGCCTTTGGAGCCGGCTCAGCAGCGGACGCCGCCGGCGGGGCGACCGCCTCGGCACGACCCATGAGGCCGATGTCCTCGTTGTCGGCCGGCATCAGCCGGCCGCCATGGCGGCTGGCGTACCAGGCCATGCCGAGGCTCAGGGCGAAGAACACCACCGCCAGCCACTTGGTGGAGCGGGAGAGGAAGTTCGCCGAACCTGAGGCCCCGAACACCGTGGCCGAGGCGCCGCCACCGAAGCCGGTGCCGGCCTGCGCGCCGGAGCCGCGCTGAAGCAGGATCAGCGCGATCATCGCGACGGCGACGAGGACGTAAACGACGGTGACGAGGACGATGAGGTTCATGGACTTTGCAGGTTCACCGCGCCGCCGAAGCGACGATGGCGAGGAATTCGGAGGCCGACAGCGAGGCGCCGCCGACCAGCCCGCCATCGATGTCCGGCTGCGAGAACAGCTGGGCGGCGTTGGCGGCCTTCACGCTGCCGCCGTAGAGGATCGGCAGCGAGTCCGCAATCATAGCATCGTGTGCGCGGATTTCGCTACGGAGGAAGGCGTGCACTTCTTGGGCCTGTTCAGGGCTGGCGGTGCGGCCGGTGCCGATGGCCCAGACCGGCTCGTAGGCCAGCACCGCACCGCGCAGGCACCCCACCCCGCCGGCCGCCAGCACCGCCCCGAGTTGCCCGGAGAGCACCCACTCGGTGCGCCCGGCCTCGCGCTGCTCCAGGGTCTCGCCAAGGCAGAGCACCGGCACCAGGCCGGCATGGCGGGCGGCGAGCAGCTTGCGGGCGACGAGCTCGCTGGATTCCTGGTGGTACTCGCGGCGCTCGGAATGGCCCACCAGCACGTGGCTGGCACCGATGTCCTTCAGCATGGCACCAGAGACCTCGCCGGTGTAGGCGCCGCTCTCGTGGATGTCGAGATCCTGGGCGCCAAAGCCGATGCCCGCCCCGCCGTGGCTGGCGATGCACTCGGCGAGATAGGGCAGCGGCGGGAACACCAGGCGCTGCACCCCGGCCGGCGCCGGCACGGCGGCGATGGCATCGAGCAGGGCGCGGTTGGCCGCCCGGCTACCGTTGAGCTTCCAGTTTCCCGCCACGATGCGCGTCCGCATGCCTGCTTGCTCCCGGATGGAATGGCGCGAAAGGATAGCAGTCCGCCCCGAGGAAGACGCCGATGCCCGCCCCGCTCCGAACCGACCGCCACGCCCTCGTCACCGGCGCCTCCAGCGGCATCGGCGCCGAGATCGCCCGCGAGTACGCCCGCCGCGGCAAGCCGCTGGTCCTGGTGGCGCGGCGGGCAGACCGGCTGGAGGCGCTCGCGGCCGAGCTGCGGGCCCGAGTTCGGGTGGAGGTGATCGTGGCCGACCTCGCCGATCCGGCGGCGCCGGCGATGCTGCAGGCGGAATGCGGGCCCGCGGCCTGCGCATCGACACGCTGGTGAACAACGCCGGCTATCGGCGTGCCCGGGCGCTATCTCGGCAAGGACTGGGCCACTCACCGCGACTCCCTGCAGGTGCTGCTGGTGGCGGTGTGCGAGCTCACCCACCGCTTCCTGCCGGCGATGGAGGCCGAGGGCCACGGCCGCATCCTCAACGTGGCCTCGTTGGCCGGCCTGGTGCCGCCCACGGCGGGGCACACGCTCTACGGCCCCAGCAAGGCCTTCCTGATCCGCTTCAGCGAGACGCTTGGCCAAGGAGGTCGGCCCGAGGGGCGTGCACGTGACGGCGCTCTGCCCGGGCATGACCTACACCGAGTTCCACGACGTGAACGGCATGCGCGCCACCGTCTCGAAGCTGCCGAAGGCGATCTGGCTGGATGCGGCGACGGTGGCGAGGCTGGGCGTGGACGCCGTGGAATCCGGCCGGACCCGGATCATCACTGGGCGCGCCAACCGCCTGATCGCCGCACTGTCGAAATACCTGCCCGACCGCCTCGCCGGCGCCCTGATCGCTGCCAAGGCCAAGGACTTCCGCGACGAAGGCTGATGCCGGCAAGAACGGCGAAGCCCCGCATCGCGGGGCTTCGTGGGCGGGACGCGGCGCCGGTCAGGCCAGCTTGATCTCGCGCAGGCGCTCCTGCAGGTACTCGTGCGCGGTGATCGGCTGCGGGTAACGGTTGGGGTTTTCCGGCGTGACGCAGGACGGCAGGGTCTCGATCAGGAAGTCCGGGTTCGGATGCAGGAAGAAGGGCGTGGAGTAGCGCGGCTTGCGCGCCTCGTCGCCCGGCGGGTTGACCACCCGGTGCGTCGTCGACGGGTACACGTGGTTGGTGAGCCGCTGCAGCATGTCGCCGATGTTGACCACGATGGTGTCGGCATCGGCGGTGAACGGCACCCACTCGCCCTTGCGCGACAGTACTTCGAGACCGGCGGCGCTGGCCCCCACCAGGAGGGTGATGAGGTTGATGTCCTCGTGGGCCCCGGCGCGGACATTGGGGATGTCCGGGGTGGTGATCGGCGGGTAGTGGATCGGGCGCAGGATGCTGTTGCCGAAATCGGTCTTGTCGGCGAACCAGTCGGCCGGCAGCCCGATGTGCAGGGCGAGCGCCGAGAGCACGCGCGCGCCGAGCTGATCGAGCGCGGTGTAGAGCCCGTAGGCCACTTCGCGGAACTCCGGGATCTCCTCCGGCCAGAGGTTGGGCGGCATCACCGCAGCATGGGGGGAATCACGCGGGATCTCGCGGCCGACATGCCAGAACTCCTTGAGGTCGTAATGCTGGGCGCCTTTGGCCGTCTCGATGCCGAAGGGCGTGTAGCCGCGGGCACCGCCGCCACCGGGCACGTGGTACTTCCGCTTCGTCTGCTCCGGCAGGGCGAAGAAACGCTGGAACACGTCGTAGGCGCGGTCGATCTGCGCCTGCGGGATGCCGTGGCCGCGAATGCCGCAGAAACCCCACTCACGGTAGGCGGCACCGAGCTCGGCGACGAAGGCCTCGCGGTCGGTATCGAAGCGGCGGATGTCGAGAGTGGGGATGGTGGTCATCGGTGACGCTCTACGGGTGATTCGGGGGCGGGATGATGCCGCCGGGCGTCCCCGCCCGGCGTGATCTGGGTCAAGCCGCGGCCTGCACCGCGGCCGAGAGTTCATCGAGGACGCGCTGCACGAGGACAGCGTCGTCGGCCTCGACGGTGACGCGCACCACGGGCTCGGTGCCGGAGGGCCGGAGGAAGGCGCGCCCCCTGCCCTGCACGGCCGCCTCGGCCCGGGCCAGCGCGGCCTTCACCGCCTCGGCCTCGACAGGGCGGGCCCCGGGCCGACACGCACATTCACGGTCTTCTGCGGCAGCTTCACCATGCCGGCGAGGGCCTCGCCAAGGCCGATGCCGCGGCGGCGCAGCACCTCCAGCACCTGCAGGGCGCTGACGATGCCGTCGCCCGAGCTCACGCGGTCGAGGCAGAGCAGGTGGCCGGAGGTCTCGCCCCCCAGCACGCCACCGTGCTCGAGCAGGGCCTGGTGCACGTAGCGGTCGCCGACCTTGGTGCGCAAAAAGCCGATGCCCATGGCGCCCAGGGCACGCTCGAGGCCGTAGTTGCTCATCAGGGTGCCGACCACCGGCCCCTTGAGCCGGCCGCTGGCCTGCCAGTCACTGGCGAGCAGATAGAGCAGGTCGTCGCCATCGCGCACCGTGCCGGCGGCGTCGACGAACAGCACCCGGTCGCCGTCGCCATCGAAGGCGATACCGAGTTCGGCGCCGGTCTCGCGCACCCGGGCGGCCAGGGCCTCGGGATGGGTGGAGCCCACGCCGTCGTTGATGTTCAGACCGTTCGGCTCGACGCCGATGGCCTCGACCCGGGCGCCGAGCTCACGGAATACCAGGGGGCCCAGCTGGTAGGTGGCGCCATGGGCACAGTCGAGCACGATGCGCATGCCGCCGAGATCGAAGCCACGCGGCACCGAGCCCTTGCAGGCCTCGACATAGCGGCCTACGGCATCACGGGTGCGCAGTGCCTTGCCCAGCCGCTCCGAGGGCACGGTGCGGAAGGGCTGCTCCAGCGCCGCCTCGATGGCCAGTTCGGTGGCATCGTCGAGCTTCTCGCCCTCGGCGGAGAAGAACTTGATGCCGTTGTCGTGGTGCGGATTGTGCGAGGCGCTGATGACGATGCCGCCATCGGCGCGCATCGAGCGGGTGAGGTGCGAGACCGCGGGGGTCGGCATCGGCCCCATCAGCTGCACGTCGACGCCGGCGGCCACCAGCCCGGCCTCCAGCGCGGCCTCGAACATGTAGTTGGAGATGCGGGTGTCCTTGCCGATCAGCACCAGCGGCTTGCGCCACTCGCCGCCCTCGCGGGCCGCATGCAGGGCATGGCCATAGGCATTGCCGAGGCGCAGCAGGAAATCCGCCGAGATCGGGCCCTCGCCCACCCGGCCACGGATGCCATCGGTGCCGAAATACTTGCGCGATGCCATGCTCAGGCCGCCTCCTTCGGCGCCGGGCGGCGGGTCATCAGGGCCAGCAGGGCGGCCAGACGGTCGCGCATCTGCCGGCGGTCGACGATCAAGTCGACGGCCCCGTGCTCGACCAGGAACTCGCTGCGCTGGAAGCCTTCGGGCAGCTTCTCGCGCACCGTCTGCTCGATCACTCGAGGCCCGGCGAAGCCGATCAGCGCCCGGGGTTCCGCGACATTGATGTCGCCCAGCATGCCGAGCGAGGCGGAGACGCCGCCGGTGGTCGGATGGGTGAGCACCGAGATGTAGGGCACCCCGGCCTTACGCAGCGCGGGCGATGGCGGCCGAGGTCTTGGCCATCTGCATCAGCGAGAACAGGCCTTCCTGCATGCGCGCGCCGCCGGTGGCGGAGAAACAGACGAGGGCGCTGCGCTCGGCCAGGGCGCGCTCGGCGGCCAGGGTGAAGCGCTCGCCCACCACCGAGCCCATGGAGCCGCCCATGAAGCGGAATTCGAAGGCCGCCACGCAGAGCGGCTGGCCCTTGAGCAGGCCGCGCCCGGCGACCAGAGCGTCGAGTTCGCCCACGGCCTTCTGGCTGGCTTTGATCCGATCGGCGTACTTCTTCTGGTCGCGGAATTTCAGTGCATCCACCGGGCCGAGATCGCCACCGATCTCCTCGAAACTACCGGCATCGAGGAAGTGGTTCAGGCGCTCGCGGGCGCCGATCGGCATGTGGTGATCGCACTTCGGGCAGACGTGCTGGTGTTGATCCAGCTCTGGGGCATAGAGCGCCGCGCCGCAGTTTTCACACTTCTCCCACAGGCCCTCCGGCACGCCGCGCTTGCTACCGCCCTGCGTGCGGATGCCACCGAGTTTCAGCTTGTTCAACCAGCTCATGGATGCCCCTGGGGGGTGTCGGAGGGGGGCTAGTCTAGCCGGTCGGCGCACGGCCTTGGCCGCCCGGCTAGAGCTCCCGCAGGGTCACCGAGGGCGGAGCATCGAGCAGGCGCCGGGTGGCCCAGAGGCCGGCCGCCAGCGCCACCAGCACGCCTGCCGCGGCACCGCCCAGGGCCAGCCTGGGATCGGGCACCCAAGGCAGTTCCAGCACCTGCACCGCCACCACGCCGGCCAGCAGGGTGGCGGCCAGTGCCGCCACCAGCCCGGCCACCAGCCCCAGCGCGGCGAACTCGCCGGCCTGGGCCAGCCGCAGCTGGCGACGGCTGCCGCCCAGCACCCGCATCACCGCGCCCTCGCGCAGGCGTTCGTCCTGGCTGGCCCCCACCGCCGCCAGCAGCACCAGGGCGCCGGCCAGCACGGCCACCAGGAACACCGCCTCGACCACGGTGGAGACCTGGTCGGCCACCCGCCGCACCTGGCCGAGGATGGCGTCGATGTCGATTACCGAGAGGTTGGCGAAGCGATCGAGCAGGGCGCGGGCGAAGTCGTCCCGGCCCGGCGGCACGTGCACTGCAGTAATCGCGCTGCCCTGCAGGCCCTCCAGCACGCCGGGCGAGACCAGCACGAAGAAGTTCGGACGGAAGCTCTCCCACTTCACCCGGCGGATCGAACGCACCTCGCCCTCGATGCGGGTGCCGGCGATGTCGAAGGCCACGCGGTCGCCCAGCCGCCAGCCCAGGGTGTCGGCCAGGCCCTCCTCCACCGAGAAGGCGATGTCGCCATCGCGAGTGACTCGGGTATCCGGCGCCCAGAAGCGGCCGGCTACCACGGTGTTGTCGTCGCCCAAGGCCGGGGTGGTGCTGAGATTGAACTCGCGCTCGGCGAGGCGGCGGGCGCGCGTCGGCTCCTCGCCGAAGGCCTCCGGCGAGACGGCCTCGCCGTTCTTCGCCACCCAGCGGCCGCGCACCATGGGGTAGATCGCCGCCTCGGCCAGGCCCTGCTCGCGCAGGAAGGCCCGCAGCGGCTCGACCTGCGCCGGCTGCACGTTCAGCAGGAAACGGTTGGGGGCATCGGCCGGCAGGGCCTCGCGCCAGCGCAAGAGCAGGTCGGTGCGGACGAAGGTGAGCACGAGAAGCGCCATCAGGCCGAGGCCAATCGCGCTGACCTGGGCCACCGTGGTGGCGGGGCGGCGGCTCAGGTTGGCAAGGCCGTAGCGCCAGGGACCGCGCAGGCGCGGCCGCAGCCGCGCCACGGCACGCACCAGCAACAGGGCCAGGACGGACAGCACGGCGAAGGTGGCGAGCAGCCCCCCCAGCATGGCCCCCGCCAGCAGCGCCGACTTGGCCTGCCACCACACCAGGGCGGCGAAGCCCGCGAGGGCGAGCGCGGCGAGGGTGAGCGCCCCCGGCTCGGCCGGGTCGAGGTCGCGGCGCAGCACGCGCAGGGCCGGTACGCGGCGCAGGGCCAGCACCGGCGGCGCGGCGAAGGCGAGCAGCACCACGAGGCCCACGGCATAGCCGGCCAGCACCGGTGCGAGGCCAGCCGAGGGCACCGCGACCCCGAGAGCCGAGGACAGCCAGTGGCCGATCGCCCCGGAAAGCAGCCCGGCCACGGCCACACCGATCGTGCTGCCAAGCAGCCCAAGCAACAGCAAGGCGCCGAGCTGCACCTTCAGCAGGGTGGCCTGGGAGGCGCCGAGGCAGCGCATCACTGCGCAGGCATCGAGGTGGCGGGCACTGTGGCGGCGGGCGGCCATGGCCACGGCGATGGCGGCAAGGATCACCGCGACGAGGGTGGCAAGGCCGAGGAAGCGGCTGGCGCGGTCGAGGGCGCGGCGGATCTCCGGGCGGCCGTCGGCAGCGGTTTCCAGCCGCTGGCCGCGGCCGAGCTGTGGGCGCACCGCGGCCACGAAGCCTTCCACCGCGTCCGGCGTGCCGGCCACCACGAGGCGGTAGGCGATGCGGCTGCCGGGCTGCACGAGGCCGGTGGCCGGCAGGTCCTCGAGGGCGAACACCACCCGCGGCGCCACGTTGAAGTAGTCGAGCGCGCCGTCCGGCTCCTGCTCGATCAGGGCCGCCAGCCGCAGCCGGGCCTCGCCCAGCACCACGGTATCGCCTACCCGCGCGCCCAGCGTGTTCGCCCCGCTGCGCCCCATCCACACCGTGCCGGGCTCCGGGCCCTGCCGCCGCTCGCGGCGTTCCGTGCCGTCATCGATCGTGAAGCTGCCGCGCAGCGGAAAGGCCCGACCCACGGCGCGCAACTCGCCGAGGCGCAGGCGGTCGCCCACCCGCACCATGCTGGGGAACTCCACCAGTTCCACCGCCTCCAGCCCCGGCCGCTCGGCCGCCGCCCGCAGCGCGGCCGGCAGCGGCTGGTCGGCGCGCAGCACCGCATCCCCGCCCAGCAGGCGGTTGGCTTCCAGGGCCAGCGCCCGTTCGGCGCGGTCGGTCAGAAAGCTGATGGTGGTGACCGAGGCCACGGCCAAGGCCAGGGCCACCAGCAGCAGGCGCACCTCGCCCGCCGCCAGGTCGCGCCGCGCCTGTCGCCAGGCAAGGCGCCAGACCCCGGGGCCGCGGCTCATGCCACCACCCGGCCACCGGCCAGCCGCAGCTGCCGTCCACAGCGGGCGGCCAGGCGCTCATCGTGGGTCACCAGCACCAGGGTGGTGCCGGCCTCGGCATTCAGCCGGAACAGGAGCTCGATGACCTGCTGGCCGGTGGCGGTATCGAGGTTGCCCGTGGGTTCGTCGGCGAACAGCACCGAGGGCCGGGTGACGAAGGCGCGGGCGATGGCCACGCGCTGCTGCTCGCCGCCGGAGAGCTGGCGCGGGTAGTGGCCGAGGCGCTCGCCCAGGCCCACCTGCTGCAGCACGGCCCGCGCCGGCGCTTCGACCTCGGCATCGCCGCGCAGCTCGAGCGGCAGCATCACGTTCTCCAGCGCGGTCAGCGCCGGCAGCAGCTGGAAGTTCTGGAACACGAAGCCCACGCGCTCGGCGCGCAGGGCGGCGCGGGCATCCTCGTCCATGGCCGTAAGCTCGTGCCCGGCCAGGCGCACCGTGCCGCGGCTGGCGCGGTCCAGGCCGGCCAGCAGCGAGAGCAGCGTGCTCTTGCCCGAACCCGAGGCGCCGACGATGGCAAAGGCTTCACCGGCCTCGATGCGGAATGCCACCTCGTCCAGAATGACGAGCGGGCCTGTGGGCAGTTCGACCTGCTTGCCAAGCCCCTCCACCTCCAGCAGCGCGGTGGAGGCCGGGCGCGACACGTCACTCAAGGCAGTCATCGGAGGCGTTCTTGGTCAGGAAAATGAAAGCGTGGCCGCGCGGGGCTGAACGCCGCGTCACGGGCGGGGTGGTGGCGGTGGTGGTTCGCGGCCTGCTGCTGGGCCTCGTGCTCGCCCTGCTCGCGGCCTGCGACGGCAGCGCGGATGCCGGCGGCACGACCGCCGCCGCCACGGCGGCCGACGAGGCGGGCCCGGCCCCGCCGGCCGCCCCCGACACCCCGCCGAGGCGCGCCGTGCTAGTGATGGGCGATTCGCTCTCGGCGGCCTACAACCTGGCCGCCGAGCAAGGCTGGGTGGCCCTGCTGGAGGCCCGCCTCACCCGCGAGGGCCGGCCCTGGCGGATGGTGAACGCCTCGATCAGCGGCGAGACCTCGGCCGGCGGCGCCTCGCGGATCGAGGCCGCACTGGCCGAACACCGCCCGGGGCTGGTGCTGATCGAACTCGGCGCCAACGACGGCCTGCGCGGCCTGCCGCTGGAGGCCACCCGCGCCAACCTCGAGGCCATGGTGCGCGCCGCGAAGGCCGCCGGCGCCGGGGTGCTGGTGATCGGCATGCGCCTGCCGCCGAACTACGGCCCCGAGTACACCGAGGCCTTCTTCGCCCTGTTCGGCGAGGTGGCGAGGGCCGAGGGCGTGGCCTATCTGCCCTTCCTGCTCGAGCCCATCGCCTTCGAGGAATCGGCCTTCCAGCCCGACCGCCTGCACCCCACGGCCGAGGCCCAGCCGCGCATCGCCGAGCATGTGTGGGCAGCGCTGGAGCCCCTGCTCGGCCCGGTACCGACGGCCAGTGCGCCATGAACCCGCGCCTCCGGCAACGTGTCGCCCTCGCCTGCCTCGGGCTCGCTGGCCTCGGCATGGCGCTTAGCGCCCTGCCCCATGGCCTGGCCGCCGGGCCGCACTTCCTCGGGCAGCTGCGCGCCCTGGGGGCGCCGCCCGCGCTGGCCGGGCCACTGGCCGCCGGCTGGTGGTTCGGCACGGCAATGCTGCTGATGAGCGCGGCGCTGGTGCTGGGCCAGGCCTGGCAGGGGCTGCGGGGCCGACCGCCGCAGGCCCTGGTGCTGCTGCCGCTCGGCCTTGCCCATGCCGGTTTCGGCGTCGCCGCGCTGGCCCTGCGCGGCTCTTCCCACTACCTCGGCTTCCTGCTCACCGGCCTTCTGGTGCTGGCCCCGCTCGCGCTTCAGTCGAGGGCCGGCCAGTCGCCGGGGTCCAGCGCCTCGCGGTAGGCGTGCCAGGTGGCGTAGGCCAGCCAGGGCATCACCAGCCCGAGACCGAGGAAGGCGCTGGCGAGCCCCAGGGCCGTGAGCCCGACGATCAGCGCCGCCCACACGAAGGCAGCGGGCTTGTTGCGCAGCACCGCGTTCACGCTGGAGATGCCGGCGGTGACCATGTCCACGTCGCGATCGGCGATCATCGGCAGGGAGAAGGCGGCAACGGCGAAAGTCAGGGCGGCGAACACCGAACCAAAGGCCGAACCGATCAGCAGGAACTCGAGCAGCGAGCGCAGGCTGCCGTCCTCCACCGGCACGAAGGCCTCCACCATCATGCCGGCCCGCACCCAGAGCATCAGGATCACCATCTGGATCAGGGCGAAGACCCCGGCCTGCCCCACCACCCGCTTCGCCAGCGCGAAGCTGTCGGAAAGCCGCGGCACCCGCCCGCACTCGAGACCCCGGCTCACGCAGTAGAGCCCCACCGCGATGAGCGGCGCGACGAACACGAAGCCCGAGAGCAGGGCCGCGAGCAGAGCGAAGCGCCCGAGCGCCCAGGCCAGCGCGCCGATGCCGAGGCTGGCCAGCACGATCACCGCGCCGAACAGGGCGCTCAGGGCCGGCGCGCGGCGCAGGTCGGCCCAGCCGAGGGCCAGCCAGCGGAACGGCGAGCGCCAGGACAGCGGCCGGCAGGGCACCACGAAGGGGCGTTCGCTGCGCTCCATGGCCTAACCCTCGCCACGCGGCCAGACCGCATCGAGCCTCGCGAACTCGCGTCGCAGGGCCCACCGCCCACGCCAACGCAGCGCCGGGGGGCGCGATGGCCGCGGCGGCAGGCCCAGGAAGCCGAAGGCCACCCGGTTGCTCTGCCGCGGTTCTTCCAGCACCACCACCTGGCCTTCGCCAAAGGCGGCCTGCAGATGCGCCACGTGGCGGGCATGCTCGGTGTCGTAGAGGTTCACCGCCACCGCGCCGCCCTCGCGCAGGGAAGCGCGGCAGGCGCGGTAGAAGCCCGGGGTGGACAGGGCCGGCGGGATGCCCTGCGGGTCGTAGCCGTCCACCAGCAGCAGGTCGTAGGCCGCCGGGCGCCGCGGCAGTTCGAGCGCGGCATCCCCCAGCACCACCCGCAGCCGGGCATCATCGGGGGGAATGCGGAAGGTCTCGCGCAGGGCCAGCACGGCGGGATCGATCTCGAACACCTCGAGCCGCGCGGCGGGCAGGTGGCGGTGCAGAAACTTCACCTGCGAGCCGCCCCCCAGGCCGACGATGCCGATCTGGCGCGGGTCCGGCACGTGGCAGAGCGCCGCCAGCATGGTGCGGGTGTAGTCCACCACCAGCCGGTCCGGCGACCAGCGCGACATGCGGCTCTGCGCCGTGCCCTCGGCGAAGCGCAGGTCGATGACGTTCCAGCCGCGCAGCACCACCGGCTCGCCCTTGGCGGGCTGCCAGGCCTGCCCCTTACCCCGACGCCACACTCTGCCGCCCCTCCGCACTTCGATGAGGCGCCACGGTACGCCGCGCGCCGCGCGGCCCACAAGCCGGCCTTCATGCGTTCCACGCGGGCGCCGTGGCAGCGTGCCGCGTGTCGTTCCCGTGCGCCTGCTGCCATGCCCTCGATCCGCTCCGCCGCCCTGCTCGCCCTGCTGCTCGCCGCCGGCGCCCCGCGGCTCCAGGCCAGCCCCACGCTGCCGCCGCCCCTGCCGCCGGGCGCACCGAATCAGCCGGTGGCCAGCCTCGACCTCGAACGCTACGCCGGCCGCTGGTACGAGGTGGCGCGGCTGCCGCAGTTCTTCCAGCGACGCTGCACCGGCGAGACCACCGCCACCTACACCCGCCTGCCCGATGGCCGCATCGAGGTGCTCAACCGCTGTGCTACTGAACGCGCACCGCTGGAAGCGCGCGGCATCGCCCGGCCGGCCGGTAAAGGCGGCGCACTGGAGGTGAGCTTCCTGCCGGGCTGGCTCTCGTGGCTGCCCGCCTGGGGGGCGTACTGGGTGATCGACCTCGACCCGGAGTACCAGTGGGCGGTGGTGGGCGGGCCGAAGCGCAAGGCGCTATGGATCCTCTCGCGCCGTCCCGACATCGACCCTGCGCTGCTGGAGCGGCTGCGCCAGCGCAGCGAGGCGCGCGGCTATGCCCTGGGCGATCTCATCGTGGCGCCGCGCCCGGGCGCTGGCGGTAGCGCCACATCTGCCAGAGGTTCAGCACCTGCACCGAGAGGGTGAAGACGTTGGCGAAGATGATCGGCAGGCTGTCGATGGCGATGCCGTAGGCCAGCCACAGCAGCACGCCGAGAGTGAAGGTGCCGAAGGTAGCGACGCTAAGATCGCCCACCTGCTGCCGCCGGAAGTTGCGTATCACCTGCGGCACGAAGGCCACGCTGGTGAGGAAGGCGGCCACGAGGCCGAGCAGGGTGATGGCATCCATCCTCGAAGCCTAAACGGCATGGCCGCGGCGCGGCACCCCACCGCCGGCGGGTAAGATGCGGGCCCGATCCACCGTGCACCCGCCCCATGTCCGACACCCCGCCCGACCGCCTCAGCAACGACCCGCGCAGCCCTTTCCACCAGCCGGCCCTGCTGGAGCGCGGCATCGGCATCCGCTTCAACGGCAACGAGCGCAGCGATGTCGAGGAGTACTGCATCAGCGAGGGCTGGATTCTGGTGCCGGCCGGCAAGGCCCTGGACCGCCGCGGACGGCCGATGACCATCAAGCTCAAGGGCACGGTCGAAGCCCGCTTCCTGACCTGAGGCCGTGGCCCGCCTGCCCGGCCCCCTGCTGACGCGTGATAGCGCAACGGCCCTGCGCGCTGCCCAGGCGCGCGGAGAGACGAGCTGGCAGGGCTCGCTCGACCTCGGCCGCAGCGAGGAGACCGTCGTGCTCCGCCCCGAGGGCTTCCTCTGGCGCGGCGAACCCCGCCCCTGGCCGGAGGGCCCGCTGAAGGAACGCACGCTCTACCACTTCGATGGTACGGGCTGGGCGCCGGTGCAGCGCTTCTCGGGCCGCCTCATCAAGCTGGTGCCGAGCGAGTGGGGACCGCCCAGCTTCGAGATCGACGGCATCAAGATGCTGCCCACCGCCCGGATCTCGCCCTGGGACGATGCCGCGGCCAAAGTCGCGCTCGTCGAGCCGCGCGGCCGGCGCCTGCTCGACTGCTGCGGCGGTCTTGGCTACTACGCCGCGCACGCGCTCGCCGCCGGCGCCGCCGAGGTGTGGAGCTTCGAGAAGAATCCCGACGTGCTCTGGCTGCGGCGCCTGAATCCCTGGTCGCCGGACCCGGACGAGCCTGGTGCCGTCGGCCGCCTCGTCCTCACCCAGGGCGACATCGCTGCGCTGATCACCACCCTGCCCGACGGCCACTTCGATGCTGCCCTGCACGACCCGCCACGCTTCGGCATCGCCGGCGAGCTCTATTCCCTCGCCTTCTACCGCCAGCTCGCCCGCGTGCTGAAGCCCGGCGCCCCGCTGTTCCACTACACCGGCAGCCCGAATGCCAAGACCAGCGGCCGCGACGTGCCCGGCGAAGTGCTGCGCCGGCTGGAGCAGGCCGGCTTCCGCGCCGAACGCCGGCTGGACGGAGTGTTCGCGCGTCGCCTCGCCCCCCGCCGCCGCTGACGCCCCACGCCGCAGCGTTTTCCTACACCGCCGCGGCGGATTCCGGCCTAGCGTCGGGGGACATCCCCCCGGAGCCCGGCCATGCCCTTCCGCATCCTTTCCCTCGACGGCGGCGGCCTGCGCGGCTTGATCACCGTGCGCCTGCTGCAGCGCGTGGCCCAGCGCCAGGGCCTTGCTAGCTTCATCGACCGCGCCGATCTGATCGTCGGCACCTCCACCGGCGGCCTGCTGGCCCTGGGCCTGGCCAGCGGCAGAGGCCTCGAGGAGATGGCCGGCCTCTACCTGCAGCACGGCAAGGACATCTTCAAGGACACCTGGTGGGACAATGTGCGCGACCTCGGGAAGGTGCGCGGCGCCGACTACGACTCGAAGGGCCTTGCCGCCGTGCTGCGGCGGCTGTTCGGCGACAGCACCCTGGGCGATCTCGGGCGCCACGTGGCCATCACCGCCTTCGACCTCGACAACGAGGCTGCGGAGGAGGCCGAGCGCACCTGGAAGCCGAAGATCTTCCACAACCTGCCGGGCAGCGACACCAAGGACCGCGGCGAGCGGGTGGTGGACGTGGGTCTCGCCACCGCCGCCGCGCCCACCTACTTCCCCTCGCACAAGGGCTATGTGGACGGTGGCGTGTTCGCCAACAACCCGGCCATGGTGGGACTGGCCCAGGCCCTGGACCGCCGCAACGACGCCCGCCTGCGCCCGGCGCTGGACGACATCCGCCTGCTCAGCGTCGGCACCGGCAAGGTGGGCCTCTACGTGAAGGGGGTGAAGCACGACTGGGGCTATGCCCAGTGGGCGCCGAAGCTGAGTGCCCTGCTGATGGACGGGGTCATGGGCATCGCCGACTTCCAGTGCGCGCAGCTGCTGGGCGAGCACTACTGCCGACTGCAGGTGCCGATCCTGCCCGACGAGCCGCACCAGATGGACCGCGTGCCGGCCCTGCCGGTGTTCGACCAGATCGGCCGCCAGCGCGGCGTGGCCGAGGTCAACCGGGTGGCCGACTGGGTGCAGCGCTTCTGGATGTGAAGCCCAGCGCGTACTCCGCCGCGGCCACCACCGCCGCCACCTGCGCCTCGATGCAGGCCGCAGGCGTGGTGCGCGGGCTGTCGGGATAGACCTCGGTGGTGGTGACGAAGGGGGCCTCGGTGAGGCCGGCGCAAAGGCCGAGCGGCCGGCAGTCGTAGAGGATCACTCCCGGCGCCACCACCGGCTCGCCGATGATCCGCCCCGCGGCGTCCGGCGGAGCGATGTGGGTCACCCGCGCCACCGCCTCGATGATGTGCGACTGGAAGGCCAGCGCCGGCCGGGCCGCATCGCCCACGAGGTAGAAGCCATCGGGCACGAAGCCGGGCTGGAAGGGCTTGCCGTCGCGCGCCGCCAGGGCCGGGCGGAACTCGCCCTCGTCGCTGTCGGTGGTTTCATGCAGGTCGATGTGCAGGCGGAGACGGTTCTGCCAGGGCGCCACCAGCCGCATCAATGCCGCCGACTCCGCGGCCGGGCTGGGCTCGCGGAAACTGCGGTTCGGGTCCACGGCCTCGGCGTTCCAGCGCTGGATGCGCTCGTAGGCCCAGGGGCTGACGCAGGGCACCACCAGCCAGTCGGCCTCGCCGAAGAAGCGCGCCGCCTCGCGCTCGGCGAAGGCCAGCGCCCCGTGCACGCCGCTGGTTTCGTAGCCATGCACCCCGCCCGTCACCAAAAGCAGCGGGCGCTCCTGCCGCCAGCCGGGGCTGGCCAGCGCGAGCAGCGGGTAGGCCTCGCCGCCATAGGCCACCCGGCCGTACTCGATGACATCGAAGCGGCCGCGCAGGGCCTCGATGCGCGCCACCACGTCCTCGGCATGGCTGCGTTGCTTCACCTGCCGCGAAAGCCAGGCCGCGCGCTCGGCCGGCCCCCAGGGCTGGCCCGGGGTGCCGATGGGGTATGGCCTACTCACGAAAAGACTCCCACGGCCAGTTCGGCCCAGACGAGCAGGAACAGCACCCCCGTGCCACACAGCACCCCGAGCACGAAGGCGCGGCGCCGGCTCGCCCGCACCGCCACTTCGACGACCGCCCCGGCCAGCGCGAGCAGGGCGCCGAAGACGAGGAAATCGGCGCCCGACCACTGCACTTCGTCAGTGAACTGCATCGCGACCAGGGGGGCGAGCAGGAGCAGCCCGGCCAGGCCCCAGAGCAGGCGGCGCCAGCGGGCGATCGTGGCAATGCCGAGGGCATCGGAGGCAGTTTCAGCAGAGGTTTCGGCAGACATATCACCCAGCCTTGCGACGAGGACGCCGGCAGTGTCGCCGGCACTGCGGCCCTCGAAGTGCTCGATCCCTGGCACCGTACCGGCACCTCCGGGCAAATGGCGGGCGGGATGCCCCGGCGCCCGGCGTCCACGACCCTTCAAGGCGCCAGCGGCATGGCGAGGGCCGCCTCCACCAGGGACACCAGCGCATCACGATCGATGCCGTCGCTCATCAACTGCACCTGGCGATCCTCACCCGCAGCAGCGATGATCAGCGCCTTCCCACCCGCCGGCCGCAGGCGTGCTGCCAGTCCAAGCCCGGCGACCGTTTCGTCCTCGGGCGAACCCACCGACCAGAGCTGCTCGATGTACTCCGGAGTGTGCCAAGACCGGCACGGTGGAGGTTATAAGCCGTGCCCACCTCGACGCGGGCCCAGACCTCGTTCCTGCCATCGAAGGTGCAACCTCCGTAACCGGGCTCGGTAGGCATTGCTGCCTTGGCCATCGTCACGCGGAGGTCTTTCATGTTGACGATCTCGCCGAGGACACGCTTGAGCGCCTCCTGCGGGAAACGCTGACACACATCGATGGTGCCGGCATCGGCAGGCCCCGGCAGGATCGGGTCCGCTCCGGTGGACGCGACCGATGGCGCAGTCTCCGGCGTGGCCTCGGAGGGCGACGTCCCGCCGCAGCCGGGCAGGCCAAGGGCCACCCCCATCAGGAACAGGCGGGTTGCAATCCGATTCATGACTCACCCCCTCCAGTTGGCATGACGCTCCCAGAACGTCACGCTACGAATATACGCCTCACGATCGATCGGCACTCCGCTTCCGCCCTCCTCCACCCCGAGGGCATTGCGCATCATGGTGATCGGCGCCATCGGGATCTCCTCCGGCTCGGCGGTGTACATGCAGCCCACCACGCCCCAGTCGCCGTCGATCGGCGAGCCCTCCTTCGCCAATTGCTCGGCGCTGTAGAGGATGACGATGAGGTAATTGGCCACCGGTGGCTCCACCCCCTCGAACCAGCGCACCAGCACCGGTAGTTCGGCCTTGGTGCGCGCCTCGTAGCCCGAACGCAGCAGATGCCGGTTCTCCTCGGTGATCGGCACCACCAGGCAACGGGTACTCGTCCAGTTACGGTGAACATGCAACTTGCAGAACGGGGCATAGCCGTCGAGCACCTTGAGCGGCGGCACCCGGTTCAAATACTCGACGAATTCCTCGGGCGTGATGTCCTGGATGGTGTTGCGGCGCGGCTCACGCGGGAACAGGCGGGGGCGGGCGAACTCAGTGAGGACGATGGACATGCGGCAACGGCCGTGTGGTACCTGGTAACGTAAGGATAGCGGCCCTGCCGCACCCGCCACGCCAATCGCGCCAGCAGAGCTGCCGCCACGGGACTCCCGATGGCTCAGGCCATGCCATCGGGCCGGGATCGTTTCCGTCCATAGCGATTTTCGAACTCGATAGCGTTGAGCGCCGGCGACATCAGCCAGCCCTGCATCTCATGGCAGCCGGCGGCCAGCAGCAGCTGGCGCTGCGCCTCGGTTTCCACGCCCTCCGCGGTGACCGACAGGCGCAGAGCGCGACCCATCTGGATGATGGCCACCACGATGGCTTCGCTCTCGGCGCTGCCCGGCAGGTCGGCGATGAAGCTACGATCGATCTTGATCCGCTCGATCGGGAAGCGCTTCAGGTAAGACAGCGACGAGTAGCCGGTGCCGAAGTCGTCGATGGCAAGCCGCACCCCCAGCGCACTCAGGGCGGTGAGGCGGCGCATCGCATCCTCCACGTCGGCAATCAGGATCGATTCGGTGAGCTCGAGTTCCAGCGCCTCGCCCGGCAGGGAATGGCGGCGCAGTCCCTCGGCCACGGAATCGACGAAATCACTCTGGTGGAACTGCAGGGCCGAGACGTTCACCGCCAGCGGTACGCACAGCCCGGCTCGCCACCAGCGACTCAGTTGAGTCAGGGTCGTCTCCAGCACGAAACGTCCGAGCGGAATGATGGCACCGCTCTCCTCGGCCACCGGGATGAACTTCGCCGGCGAGACCTGGCCCAGCTCCGAATCGTTCCAGCGCACCAATGCCTCTCCACCGATCATCTCACCGCTGGAAAGCAGGAACTTGGGCTGGAAGTGGACTTCGAGTCCGCCCGACTCGAGCGCATGGCGCAGCGCATGGTCGAGCTTCACCCGCGAGAGCAGGCCGATGTTCATCTGCCGCTGGTAGAAGCGGATGTCGGCCCGCCCACGCTCCTTCACCGCGTACATGGCGCTGTCGGCATTCTTGGTGAGCTCCTCGGCATCGGTGCCGTCCTCCGGATACATGGCGATGCCGATCGAGACGGTGAGCTGGAAGCGCATATCGTCCACCGGGATCGGCTCGGAGATCGCCCGGAGGATGCGGCGGGCCGCAATCTCGGCGCCGGCGGCATCGACATTGGCGAGCAGCACCATGAACTCGTCACCGCCGAGCCGGGCGGCGGTGTCGATCTGGCGCACGCATTCCTTCAGCCGCTCGGCCACCGTCACCAGCACCCGGTCGCCGAAGGCATGGCCAAGCGAATCGTTGATCTGCTTGAAGCGGTCCAGATCGATGAACAGCACCGCGAACTTCGCGCGATCGCGCCGGGCGTAGTTGATCGCCATCTCGAAGCGTTCGCGCAGCAGCACCCGGTTCGGTAGCCCGGTGAGCGGATCGGTGAAGGCCAGCTCCTCGATCCGCCGGCGGGCGGCCATGGCCTCGCTCAGGTCCTTGGCAAAGCCGATGTAGGTGGCCTCACAGCGGGCCTGTGCCGGCACCCGCACCATCGAGAGCAGGCAGGGATAGGGCTCGCCCTCGCGGCGGCGCGCCCAGAGCTCGCCCTGCCAATAGCCCTGGCGCATCAGGGCGCGACGCATGGTCTTGAGTTCGCCGCCCAACACCGTGCCGGAGAGCAGCGACCAGGCCGGGCTGCCCTCGATCTCGGCGGCCTCCCAGCCGGTGAGCCGGGTGAAGGTGGGATTTGCCGCCACCATGCGAAAGCGTGCATCGGTGACAAAAATGGCATCCAGGCTGCTCTCGAACACCTGAGCGGCGAGTTTCAGCCGAGCCTCATCGGCGAGCCGCTGGGTGATGTCGCGGAAGGAGAACACCCGCCCGATTGGTCGCCCGCGGGCGAACTGCGGCAAGGTGACACGCTCCAGCACTTTGCCTGAGCGCAGCACCAGGGTATCGGCGGCCTCCAGCAAAGGGGAATGAGCGATGGCACTCATGCGTTCGGCATAACCCTCAGGATCGCTCATCTGTTCCCGCATCCAGGCGAAAACGGCCGGATCGTCGCGACGTTCGAGCAAGGCTTCAGGAATGCCCCACAACTCGGCAAATCGCTGGTTGAAGCCGCGGATGCCCCCCTCCATATCGAGCACCAAAATGCCGTCGGCGGTCGATTCGAGCGTGGCGCGCAGCTCAGCGATGATGTTCTCCAACTGCTGCTCGGCACTGCGCTGCTCACTGCGATCGACGAGGGCGACGAGGAAACAGGCGCTTCCTCCCTCGATCTGCACCAGGTTGACGCGGCGCTCGACATGGCGGATCTCGCCATCGCCACGCTTCACCAGGGTTTCGGAGCGGATGGCGCGGGAGCGGCCGGCGGCCACGTCCTCCCAGAAGAACAGGTCCTGGGAGGTGAAGGCGAAATCCACCACCGGACGGCCGACGATGTCGGTACGCGGCAGGCCGAGCAGCTCCTCGGCGGCACGGTTGACGGCGACGATGCGAAGATCGACGGCATCCACCAGCCACACGGCCTCGAGGACGCTCTCGATCAGCGCCTGCGGCAATACGCTCCTCACGCCGGCGGCTCCCGGCGCGGGGCGGCGAGTGATCGCTCGAAGAAGTAGCACATGCGCTTGCGCGGCGAGAGCCAATCGAACACCGCTCGCGGCAGCTGCACCGGTTTGATCGCGCGCTGAATGCCGATCTCGGGATGCTCCTCGAGGTCGTGCACCAGGGCCTCCTCGGGGGTGATGGCCGGATCGTGTACCAGGATGCGCGGTTTCAGCGGCCGATCGGAGTTCACCGAGACGACGATGGCGTAACGCCCATCGTTGAGCTGCAGCACGGAGCCTGGCGGATAGACACCCATCATGCGAATGAAGGCGGCAAGCACAGTGGCATCGAAAGCCTCGCGCTGGCGGGCGAAGATCAGGGCCAGCGCGTCGTGCGGCGTGAGCGACTGCGCGGGGTTTCCGGCATTGCAGAGATTGTCGTACTGGTTCACCAGTGCCACCACCCGCGCCAGGGCACTGATCTGCCCACCCTTTAGGCCCCTGGGATAGCCGCTGCCATCGGCGAACTCGTGGTGCTGGGCGATGACCTCCAACACCTCGTCCGGTAGCTGCATCTTCCTGCCAATGGTCGCCCCGTGCTGGGCATGCGACTGGAACAACCGGCGCTCGGCAGCCGGGGCATGATCGTCGCGCCAGCGCAGGCGGTCGGGCAGCTCCAGTTTGCCGATGTCGTGCAGCATGGCCCCCAGCCCCAGCAACCGAAGCCTGGCCTCGTCGAACTTCAGGGCCCGGCCGAGCAGGATCGACAGCACGCTGACGTTCATCGGATGCAGAGTGGTTTCCTGCCCCGCCTTCTCGGAGAGGAGACGGATGGCGACGTCCTCCAGGCCGGCGACCTGCCCCACCATCGCCTGCACCTGGGCCATCGCGAGCTCGCGCGCCTGCTGCGGATTGGCGCGGGCGTTCTGCAGCACGCTGCGCATGTGCCGCGAGGCCTCGCCATACTGCTGTTCGCAGCGCTCGAGGCTGGCCTGCTGGGCGGCCAGCAAGGCCCTGCGATCCTTGGGGGCGACGCCATGCGCCCCGTCGCCCGCCGCATCGCCCTGCTCCGGCGCGGCGGCATCCGGCGTCGTACTGGCGACAGACTGAACCCCGTCGTCTCCGCCCCGCACAGCATCGCCCAGCGCTTCCGGCGCCTGGCGCACCGGCACGCCCAGGGCGGCCCAGGAGGCATCGGCCTCCGGAAGGGCGAGCGGCGGGGCATGGCTGCGCTCCGGCAAATACCACACCCGGGCGAGGCCGAGGGCACGCAGCCGTTCGATCTGGGCTTCGGACTCGATGAGGAAGGCGCGGGCGGGCAGGTCCGGGAAGTCTTGGTGCCCGTCGAGCTGTACGAACACACCGACGCGCAATTGTCCTAGCTCGATCAGCGCTCGCGTGGGCTCTGCCATGGCCGTCCTCGTGATGGCCCGCCAAGCCTGAACGCTGGCTCTTCATGTTGCAAGTGCAGCATGCACTTGCCCGTGATGCCGCACGCAGTTTCTCAGGAAACGGACGGCCTCGTTCCTGGTGCCCGGGGCGGGACTCGAACCCGCACGGCCTCGCAGCCGGGGGAGTTTAAGTCCCCTGTGTCTACCGGTTTCACCACCCGGGCATGACGCTCATTCTACGAGCGAAAAAAAACCGCGCTCGCGCGCGGTTTCGATGGAGGCCTGGGTCGGAATTGAACCGGCGTACGCGGATTTGCAGTCCGCTGCATGACCACTCTGCCACCAGGCCCTGCCGAAACGACAAGACCCCGGCGAACCGAGGTCTTGGAATCGAGTGGAGCGGGAAACGAGACTCGAACTCGCGACCCCGACCTTGGCAAGGTCGTGCTCTACCAACTGAGCTATTCCCGCACCGGAGACGCGCATTATGGGCATTTCACGGAGGATGTCAACACCTCGATGCCGCTCGCAGCGCCTGCCCTGCCCTCACGAGCGGCCCTCGCGGGCCAGCGAAGGCCAGGCGGCACGCAGGTAGTCGAAGCCCGACCACAGGGTGAGCGCGGCGGCCAGCGCCAGCAGCCATTCGCCGATCCACTGCGCCGGCACGGGCGGCAGCCCAGGCCCCAGTGGCAGGGTGGGGCCGATCAGAAGACCGACGATGGCCACCATCTGCACGATGGTCTTGATCTTGCCCACCCAGGCCACGGCGACCAGGCCGCGGGCACCGATGCCGGCCATCCACTCGCGCAGGGCGGAGATGGTGATCTCACGACCGACGATGATCGCCGAGAGCAGCGCCAGCCAAGGCGTGGGTTCGCGCTGCACGACGATGAACAGCGCCGTGGCGACGGCGAGTTTGTCGGCCACCGGGTCGAGGAAAGCACCGAAGGCCGAGTACATGTTCCAACGCCTGGCGATCCAGCCGTCCAGCCAATCGGTGAGGGCGCCGATGCTAAAGACGAGGGCGGCCCAGAGCCTGGCGTGTTCGAGCGGGGCGTAGAACACCAGCACCATCACCGGGATCAGCACGATCCGGAACAGGGTGAGCACGGTGGGGATGGTGAGGATCAAACGCGGGCTCCTTCGCCGTCGTCGTCGGGCAAGCCGTGAAGAAAAGCATAGATGCGCCGGGCGATGGCCGCACTCACGCCCTCGACCCGGGCGATCTCCTCGACCCCCGCCTCCTTGAGGCCGGCAAGCCCGCCGAAGTGCTTGAGCAGGGCCTGACGGCGGCGCGGTCCGACGCCGGGAATATCTTCCAGCCGGCTGGTATCGCGGGCCTTCTGCCGGCGCCGGCGATGGCCGGTGATGGCGAAGCGGTGGGCCTCATCGCGGATCTGCTGGATCAGCTGCAGCCCCGGCGAGGTGGCACCGGGCCGCAGCTCGCGGCCATCGGGGAAGACGAGGCGCTCCTCGCCGGCGCGGCGCTCCTCGCCCTTGGCCACACCGATGATGGTCACGCCCTCCACGCCCAGCTCACGCAGCACTTCGAGCGCCCGGGCGAGTTGGCCCTTGCCGCCATCGATGAGCAGCAGATCGGGCAGCACGCCCTCCTCCATCCCGCGGCGGAAGCGCCGCGACAGGGCCTGCTGCATAGCAGCGTAATCGTCGCCAGGCTCGATGCCGCTGATGTTGTAGCGCCGATACTGCCCGGGGATAGCGCCCTCGGGACCGAACACCACGTTACTGGCGACGGTGGCCTCGCCGAGCGTATGGCTAATGTCGAAACACTCGATGCGTGCCGGCGGCGCGGGCAGGCCGAGCAGGGCCTCGAGGTCCTCGAGCCGGGCCTGCTGGCTGGCGCGACTGGCCTGCTCGGTGGCGAGGGCGAGCGTGGCATTGCGACGGGCGATCTCGAGATAGCGGGCGCGGTCGCCGCGCACCCGCACCCGGATCTGTACTGCATGGCCAGCCTGCTGCGACAGGGCTTCGGCAAGCGTGTCGAGCTCCTCGGGCTCATGGCTCAGCACGATCTCGCGCGGCACCCTGCGACCTCCATAGTGCTGGGCGAGGAAGGCCCCAAGCACCTCGGCCGCGTCCACGTCCTGTTCGACCCGCATGGTATGCGCCTGGGTGCCGAGGTTCATGCCATCGCGGAAGCTCAGCACCACCATGGCGGCGAGGCCGGCCTCGAGCACGCAGGCGACCACGTCGAGCTCGGCGCGGTCGCCGTCGACGTACTGCCGCGCCTGCACCTTGCGGATGGCGGCGATCTGATCGCGTAGCGCAGCGGCAGTCTCGAAGTCGAGCGCCTGCGCCGCCGCATCCATGGCCTGACCGAGTTCACCCACCACCTCGTCGCTTCGCCCCTCGAGGAACAGCGCCACACGGCGCACGGCATCACGGTATTCCGCCTCCCCCACCAGGCCGACGCAGGGCGCACTGCAGCGGCCGATCTGGTGCTGCAGGCAGGGCCGGGTGCGGTTGCGGAACACGCTGTCCTCGCAGGTGCGCAGGCGGAACAGCTTGGACATCAGATCCAGGGTGTCGCGTACCGCGAAGGTGCCGGGATAGGGACCGAAGTAGCGGCCGGGCCGGGAACGCCCGCCACGGTGGTAGACCAGGCGCGGCCACGCCTCCTGCGTCAGCAGCAGGTAGGGGTAGCTCTTGTCGTCGCGCATCAGGATGTTGAAGCGCGGCTTCAGGGCCTTGATCAGCTGGTTCTCGAGGATCAGGGCCTCGGCGGCGGTGCGCGTGGCGGTGACCTCGATGCGGGCGATGCGCGCCACCATCAGGGCGATGCGCGGACCATGCTGCTTGGAAAAATAGCTGGAGACGCGCTTGCGCAGGTTGGCGGCCTTGCCGACATAGAGCACGCCGCCCCCGGCATCGAACATGCGGTAGACGCCGGGCTCGGTGGTGAGGCCGCGGGCGAAGGCGCGGCCATCGAAAGGCGCGGACCCGGGCACAGGCTCCCCGGTCATTCCCCCACCGCAAGCCGCCGCAACTCGCCGCTGCCGGAATCGAAACGCCAGACGAGGTGGCTGCCGGCATCGGCGATCCACAGGCTGTCCTCGTGGGCGGCGAGCGCCAGCGGCTGGCCGAGCGGCATCGGTAGCTCGACGGTGGACAGGGCGTGATGGCGAAAGACGTGCCGGCGCAGTACGCCATTGCCGGTGTCGGCGATCCACAGCCCGAGGCCGTCGGCTGCCAGGGCAAGGCCGCCGGGATGCTGCATGAGCGCCGTACGGCTGCCGCCATCCTTCAGCCCGAACTCGAACAGGCCGCGCCCGAACAGGGTGCGCACCGTGCCGTTGGAAAGACGCACCTGGCGCAGGGCGGAGGCCGAGGCATCGAGCACCCAGGCAAGATCGCCCTGGGCGACGATGGCCGAGGGCTGGGCGAAGCGCGCCTCGTCCGGACCGCCATCCTCCTCGCCGAGGCTGCCCTGTCCGGCCACGCGCCGCAGCTCGTTGCGTCCGAGTTCGAAGGCCCAGAGCTGGTGACCGGAGGCCATGGTGATGAGGAGGGCATTGCCGGCAAACGCCAGACCCCGGGGGCGGTCGAGCGCGGTGTCGCGGGGCTGCTGGACGATGCCGGGCACAGGATCGCCGCAGCGGCCATTGCCGAGCAGGGTCTCGACCTCGCCGGTGCGCACATTGATACGGCGGATGGCGTGGTTGCCGGAATCGGCCACGTAGAGCCGGTCCTGCAGCAGCACCATGGCCGTCGGGGCGTTGAAGCCGGCGATGTCGGCAAGGCCATCGACGAAATCGCGGTTGCCGGTACCGATGCGGCGCAACACTCGGCCCTCGTGGGTGCATTCGAGGATGCGGTGATGGCCGGTATCGGCCACGTAGAGCCGCGAGGGGGTGGCGAGCAGGCCGCCGGGCGAGTCGAGGGCCGCCCCCTCCCCGGCGGCATCGAGGCGCGGCGTCTCCGCCACCCCGGGGGAGCGCAGGAAGTTGGCATCCACCTGCGCCTCGAGCGCCGAATGCAGGGCCTCCAACTCGCGGTCGCCGACGAAGCGCCCGCACTCGTTGCCTTCGGGATCGAGCAGCACCACGGTGGGCCAGGCGCCGATCTCATAGTGCTGCCAGGCCGCCCAGTCGCGGTCGTTGGCGAGCGGCACGGCAAGGCCGCTGTGGCGCAGCGCCGGCAGGGCCACGGCGCCGTCGCGCTCGTAATCGAACTTCGGCACGTGCACGGCCACCACATGGGCGGTCTCGCGGTAGCGCGCCTGCAGCGGCACCAGGGCCTGTAGCAGGTTCAGACAGTGCGCGGAGCCGGCATTCCAGAACACCAGCAGCAGGGGGTGGCCACGCAGGGCGGCAAGACGCAGCGGCGGGGTGTTCAGCCAGTTCAGGCTGGCATCGAGTTCCGGGGCAAGGCGGAGGCGTGGGGCCGAGGTGGAAGCCATGGCGGGCCGGCGTGGGGGTAGGCCTGGATTATGCGGCGTGCCATGCGGCTTCGGCACGCTGCAGGTCTTCCTCGGTATCGATGCCCGGCGGGAAGGGCTCGGGTGCCAGAGCCACGGCGATACGCTGCCCGGCCTCGAGCACGCGCAGCTGCTCCAGTGCCTCCAGCCGCTCCAGCGGTGAAACCGGCAGGGCGCTGATGGTGGCAAGGAAGCCGGCCCGGTAGGCATACATGCCGATGTGCCGCAGACAGGGCGATTCGGGCGCACTGACACGGTCTATGGCATAGCGGTCGCGGTGCCAGGGAATCGGCGCGCGGCTGAAGTACAGCGCGTGCCCGGTGCCGTCCACCACCACCTTCACGACGTTCGGATCGAACAGCGTGGCGCTGTCGGTGATCGGCGTGGCCAGCGTGGCCATGGGTGCCGGACTGGCCGCCAGCGCCGCTGCCACCGCGTGTAGGGCCGAGACCGGGGCGAAGGGTTCATCGCCCTGCAGGTTCACCACGATAGTCTCAGCCGGCCAACCGCGCTGCGCCGCGCACTCGGCCAGACGGTCGGTGCCGGAGGGATGGTTCGGGCGGGTGAGGCAGACCGCCACGCCAAGGCCGGCAACGGCCTCGGCGATGCGCGCATCGTCGGTGGCGAGCACTACCTCAGCCGCCCCGGCGGCCAGGGCCCGCCGCGCCACATGGCGCACGATCGGCTCGCCGCCGAGCAGGCGCAATGGCTTGCCCGGCAGGCGCGAGGCAGCGAAACGGGCGGGAATGGCGACGATGAATTCAGGGATCGACATGAGGCAGGCCTTGGCGCAGCAGCGAGTCGAGGGCGTCGGGCAGATCCGGCGGGAGCACCGCGCGCACCGGCAGCTCCCAGGCATCGGCAAGGTCGATGTCACGCAGCTTCACCGCATCCTTGGACGTGACCAGCACCGGGGCATCGTCCAGACCTCGGAAATCGGCCTCGACGTAGACATGGTGATCGGGGAAGGGGTGCGGCTCCACCGCCAGCCCGGCCTCGCGCAGGGTGGCGAAGAAGCGTGGCGGATGGCCAATGCCGGCCACGGCATGCACGCGCTGGCCGGCAAACGCCGCCAGCGCACGCGTCTCACCGGCCCGGCGCCCAAGACCGCGCAACGCGGCAGGCGCGAGCTGCATCGGCCACTCGCCGGCGCGCGGCTCGCGCCCCTGCACCACACGGAACGCCGCCGGTCTGGCCGGCAGCGGCTCGCGCAAGGGGCCGGCTGGCAGCACGCGGCCATTGCCAAGGCCGCGAGCATCCTCGACCTCGATCTCCAGATTCCGGCCGAGCCGCAGATGCTGCAGGCCATCATCGGCGATCACGAGATCGCAGCCCAGGGCCACGAGGGCCTCGGCCCCGGCCACGCGGTCGCGGTCCACCACCACCGGGCAGCCGGCTTCGCGCCGGATCAGCAGGGGCTCGTCGCCCACCTGCCGGGCGTCGCCGTCGGGCGCGACGGCGTGCTGCCCCCGGCCTGCTCGGCCATAGCCGCGGCTCACCACGCCGGGGCGCCAGCCGCGCTCACGCAGGACCTCGATGAGGGCGATCACCAGCGGCGTCTTGCCGGCGCCACCGACGGTGCGGTTCCCCACCACCAGCACCGGCACTGGGAGCCGGCGCTGGCGCCGCCAGCCCTGCCGGTAAGCCCAGCGCCGCAGGCGCATCACGGCGCCCCAGACATGGGCAAGGCCACGCAGCAGCAGGCCCGGCGGCACACCGCCGTACCAGCGCGCCAGCAACCAGCGTTCGAGGGCGGTGCGCGGCATGGCGCTAGGCCGCGGCGTCGCGGAACTGTGCCCGATAGAGCCCGGCGTAATGCCCCCCCCGGGCCAGCAGTTCGGCATGAGTGCCGGCCTCGACGATGCGGCCCTGGTCCATCACCAGCACCTGGTCGGCCCGCTCGATGGTGGACAGACGGTGGGCGATGACCAGCGTGGTGTGGTTCGGGATCAATCGGTCCAGCGCCGCCTGCACCAGACGCTCGCTCTGGTTGTCGAGCGCCGCGGTAGCCTCGTCGAGGATCAGCAGTGGCGCATCCTTGAGCACCGCGCGGGCGATGGCGATGCGCTGGCGCTGGCCGCCGGAGAGCCGGTTGCCGTTCTCGCCGATACGGGTCTGCATGCCCTGCGGCAGGCGGCGGATGAACTCCATCGCATTGGCAGCCTCGGCGGCGCGTTCGATCGCGGCCTCGTCTACCGGCCCGCTGGCGCCATAGGCGATGTTGGCGGCCACGGTATCGTCGAACAGCATCACCCGCTGGCCGACGAGGGCGATCTGCCGCCGCAGCGCCGGGAGCGACCAGTCGCGCAGCGGAATGCCATCGAGCAGGATCTCGCCCTCGTCCGGCTCGTAAAAGCGCGGCAGCAGGCGTACCAGGGTGCTCTTGCCGCTGCCCGAGCGGCCGACGATGGCGGTGACGGTGCCCGGCCTCGCCTCGAAGCTGACCTCCGCCAGCGCGGCATGCTCCGCCCCCTCGTAGCGCAGGCCGACGCCGCGGAACACCAGCTCGCCACGGGCGCGCGGCACGGCATGGCCGCCGGCATCGCGCTCCTCCGGCTCGTCGAGCACGGCGAACAGGCGCTGGGCCGCCGCGATGCCGCGCTGCACCGCCGACTGCACGTTGGCAAGCCGCTTGAGTGAGGGAATCAGGGCCATCATCGCCGACATGATGGCGACGAAATCGCCGGGCGAGAGCCGCCCCCGGGCAGCCTGCGCACCGGCCACCGCCAGCAGTACCGCCAGCGCCACCGCCGCCAGCAGTTGGATGATGGACGAGGCCGCAGCCCGGGTGGCCTCCACCTTGAGGTGCAGGCGCAGGTTGGCGTCGGCAAGGCCAGTGTAGCGCCGCACTTCGGCCTCGCGGCGGCCGTAGACCTTGATGTCCTGCTGCCCGGCGATGATCTCCTCGGCGCCGGCGGCAAGCTCGCCCACGCCCTCCTGGATGCGCCGGTTGAGCCGCCGGTAGCGCCGGCTCACGTAGGCGGCGATGAGGGCGATCAGCGGCACCACGATGGCGATGGCAGCGGTGACAGTGGGGCTGTACCAGAGCATCACGCCAACGAGACCGAGCACGGTGAGGGTGTCGGTGACCAGGACCTTCAACGCATCGCTGCTGGCCTGCGCCACCTGTTCGGTATCGAAGTTGAGCCGTGAGACCAGCGAGGCCACCGGCTCACGGTCGAAGCGGGCGCTGGGCAGGCGTAGCAGCTTGTCGAGCATGGCCACCCGCAGGTCACGCACCACGCCGCGGCCGGCCCGGGCCATGCCGTAGTCGGTGGCGAAAGTGGCAATGCCGCGCAGCAGGAAGAGGGCGACGATGGCGAGCGGCAGCTGCCAGCGGGCATCGGGATCCTGCGCCACCAGCGTGTCGTCGATCATCGGCTGCATCAGCCAGGTGAAGGCAGCGGCCGCGCCGGCCTCCACCACCATGCCCAGGGCCGCCAGGGCGAGCAGGGCGGCATAGGGCCGCGACCATCCCAGCAGGCGGCGGTAGATCGCCCAGCCCGAGGCCGGGGCGTGGCCGCCCCTCACCCGCCGGCCTCCGGCAGGGTGGCGATGGCGATGCGGCTGAAACCGGCCTGGCCGAGTGCGTCCATGGCCGTCACCACGGCCTGGTGTGGGGCACGGGCATCGGCGCGGATGACCACCCGGATCGCGGCACGTTCGCCCTCCACGCCCTTCAGGGCGGAGACCAGCGCCGCGCGGTCGTCCTTCGGCAGCTCGCGGTTGCCGAGGTAGAGCCGCCCCTCGGCATCAACGACCACGGTCAGCGGCTCGCCGGAGGCTTCGAGGGCCGGGCCGCTGGCGGTGGGCAGCTCCAGCCGCAGCGCGGTGCGCACGTCGAAGGTGGTGGTGACCACGAGAAAGACGATGATGCAGAAGATGACATCGATCAGCGAGACCAGGCTGATCTCCGGCTCATCGTCGCTGCCCCGGGCCAGTCTCACGCTGCCGCCCCCCGAGCCCGGGCCTTGCCGGCCACCGCATGGTCCTCGATGGCATCGACGAGTGCGATCGCCTCCTTCTCCATTTCCACCACGTAGCCGGCCACGCGGGAGCGGAACCAGCGGTAGAGCACCAGTGCCGGGATGGCCACGATCAGGCCGGCCGCGGTAGAGATCAGCGCCTGGCCGATGCCGCCGGCAAGGCGGTTGGCGTCGCCCACCCCGGCATCGAGGATGGCCATGAACATCGAGATCATGCCAAGCACGGTGCCAAGCAGGCCGAGCAGCGGCGCGACAGCGGCGATGGTGCCCAGGGTCGGCAGGAAGCGCTCGAGCTCGTGGAGCACGTGGCGGCCGGTGTCCTCGATGCGCTCCTTGATCACTTCGCGCGAGCGGTGGCGCACGTCCAGCGCCGCCGCCAGCAGGGCCCCGAGCGGCGAGTTCTTGCGCAGCACCTCGATGTGCCGAGGATCGAGCTGGCGGCCCTTCGCCCATTGCCGCACCTCCTCGCCAAGGCCCGGGGGCAGCACTTCGCGGCGGCGCAGCGTCCAGGCGCGCTCCACGGCGATGCCGATGGCACCCACCGCGAGCAGCAGGATCGGCACCATGACCCATCCGCCGGCGATGACCAGTTCCAGCATGTCGATTTCCTGTGTGGACCGGCCAACAGCATAGCGGCTCAGCCCCCCTCCCCGTTCCACCAGCGACCCTGCAGGGCGCGCCAGGACCGGAGGCGCCACCCGCTTTCGTCCTCCACGCTGCTGCCAGCATCGAGGTAGATCGCCCCCTCGCGCCCGGGATGCCAGGCATCTGCCGGCCAGTGGCGCAGGCGGGCCGGGCCCGGGCGGCGGGTGGCCGAGGCATGGCTGGCTGCCATCACCTGCCGCCAGGCGAGCACCGCCCCGGGACCGCCCAAGACGGCACGCGCCGGCGCGCGCTGCATGCTCCGGGGGGCGTCGGCGCCTGCCTGCCACGCGTCTGCGGCGAGCCGCCGCGCCGTCCAGACCGAAGCCTCCGAGACATGCCAGAGCTCGCGTCCCTCGGCATCGCGAATCCGCAGTACGCAGGGCGATGCCACGCCATGCGCGGCCACCGGCAAGGGCGCCAGGGCCTCGATACGCACTCCATCCAGTACGGTGCCGCGTCCGTGCTCACAGGGCATGGCTCCGGCCGATGCGTGCCACCCCGGGGCCTGCCAGCGCTCGTGCACCGGGAACGCCGCCTCGACCTGCGCCACGCCGCCGATGCGCCCGGCATTGCCGGCGGTCTCGATGCGGAGGGCGATCTTCTGCACCCCGAGGGCGCGCAGCGCCGCCACCCCCTCGCCGCCCGCCGGTCCGGCATCCACGAGCACGTCATGCCGTGCCGTGCGCAGCAGCACCGCCTCGCCGCGTGGCAGGGCCAGCACCCAGGCCTCGACCCGGCCCTGGGGTGGGCGCGGCACCGGTGGAAACAGCAAGGGCAACAGCAACACCGCCCCCATGCCGCGCCAGCGCCAGCCGAGCGGCAGCAGCACCACCGCCACCCCCAGCAGGGCCAGCGCCACGGCCCAGCGAGAAGGCTCGGCGATCCAATGGAGGCTGCCGCCGAGGGCCGGCGGCCAGTGCCCCAGCCCCCACCAGAGGGCGTCCATGGCGGCCGCCGCCATGTCCCAAAGCAGGCCGGCCAGACCGGGAAGGATGGCGAGCGCCAGTGTGCCGAGCAGTGCGAGCGGCACCACCACCAGGCTGATCCAGGGGATGGCCACGAGATTGGCCAGCGGCCCGGCCAGCGGCACTTGCAGGAAGAAGACCGCAGCGATCGGCAGCAGGCCGAGGCTGGCCACCCACTGCGCGCGCAGGAAGGTCCGGAGATCGACGACGGAGACGATGCCCGGCAGCGACCAGGCCAGCCAGGCCACGCCGCCGCAGGAGAGCCAGAAGCCCGGCAGCAGCAGGGCGAAGGGGTCGAAGGCGGCGATCGAGGCCACGGCGAGTGCCAGCGCCTGCATCGGCCCCACATGGCTGCGCAGGCTGGAAACCAGGGCCATCACGCCCACCATTGCCACCGTGCGCAGCGTAGGCAGGCTGAAGCCGGCCAGGGCTGCATAGCCCAGCCCGGCGAGCAGGCAGGCCAATGCTGCTGCCTGAGCTCGCCGACAGCGCCGTGCAAGCCCGGGCGCGATCCACCACAGGCCACGCACCGCCCAGGCGCCGAGCCCGGCGACGAGGCCGACATGGAAGCCGGAGATGGCGATCAGATGGGTGAGGCCGAACTGCCGCAGGCGCTCCCAGTCGGCGGATGAGAGCCCGCGGGTGTCGCCCACCGCGAGGGCGGCGACGAAGCGCCCCCGGGACTCGCCCAGCGTGGCGGCAATGGCTCTTGCGATCCGGTCGCGCAGGGCATCCACGCCCGAGGCCGGCCCGAGCCGCAGCGGCATCTGGGCGCTGCTGACGCTGGCCGAGACCACCGCCCGCAGGGCGAGGGCCTGGCGTGCGGCATCGAAGCCCCCCGGATTGCGCGCACCTTCGGGAACCTCCGCCACGAGCGAGAGCCGCCAGCGCTCGCCGGGGCGCACGCCCTGTCCGCGCCCATGCCAGCGCAGGACCACCCGCCGGCCGTCGAGAGCCTCGGCCGCGCCGGGCGGCCCGGCCAGCACGCGCTCGATCCGGGCAAGCCCGCGCAGGCCTTGCTCGCCCGCCTCGGGCAGCCCCTCGAAACGCAGCTCGACCAGCAGGCCCTCGCCCGCCAGCGTGGCAGGCAGGCGCTGCGCGAGGGCGCGATGACCGTGCAGCGCGGTGATCGCCGCGCCCGAGGCCAGGGCGAGCAGCGCGACGGCGAGGGCAGCACGCGGCCGGAGGAAGACAGCGCAGCCTACGGCAAGGCCGAGGACGGCGATCGCCACGGCCAGCGGCAAGAGGGTACCGGCCTGCAGCTGCCAGAGCACACCACCGCAGAAGGCGGCAACGGGCAGCGGGCCGAGGCGGAGGGGGCGTCCTTGCCCGTCGTCCATGGGCCTAGTCCGGCACCCAGGGCTGCAAGCGGCCGCCACGCAGTTCCAGCACCCGGTCGAGCCGGCGGGCGAGGCGCCGGTCATGGGTCACCAGCACCAGCGCCGTGCCGCGGGCGCGGTTGAGCGAGAGCAGCAGATCGAACACCGCCGAGGCCGAATGCTCGTCGAGGTTGCCCGTGGGCTCGTCGCCCAGCACGCAGGCCGGCTGCGTCACGAGGGCGCGGGCCACGGCGCAGCGCTGGCGCTCGCCGCCGGAGAGTTCGCTCGGCTTGTGGCCGAGGCGATGGCCAAGGCCCACCGCCTCCAGCAGTGCCCGCGCCGGAAGCTCGGCGCTGGCCACGGCCTCACCGCGCACTAAGAGCGGCAGCATCACGTTTTCCAGAGCCGTGAATTCCGGCAGTAGGTGGTGGAACTGGTAGATGAAACCGAGTGCGCGATTGCGCAGGCGACCACGCGCCGCATCGCCGAGGCGGCTCATCGCCTCGCCTTCCACCCACACTTCACCAGCCGTGGGCGTATCGAGCCCGCCGAGCAGATGCAGCAGGGTGCTCTTGCCGGCCCCCGAGACCCCGATGATGGCCACCGTCTCGCCGCGCGCCACGGCAAGGTCGAGGCCGTCGAACACCGGGGTCTCCAGTGATCCTTCGCGGTAGGTCTTGGCGAGGCCGCGGGCCTCCAGCACGATGCTCATGGGCTCACTCGTAACGCAGGGCCGTGGCCGGGTCGGTGCGCGAGGCACGCCAGGCCGGGTATAGGGTGGCGAGGAAGGACAGCGAGAGCGCCACTGCCGCCACGCTGGCCACGTCGGCGGGATAGACGGCGGTCGGCACACCGGTGATGTAGTAGACATCGGCCGGCATCAGCTCGTGGCCCACCAGCCCCTCGATGAAGCGGACGATGGCGCCGAGCTTGAGGCTGAGAAGTACGCCGCCCACCACTCCAACCAGAGTGCCGACCACGCCGATCACGCTGCCCTGCACGATGAAGACCGCCATCACCTGCCGGGGCGTGAGGCCGAGGGTGCGCAGGATGGCGATATCGGCCTGCTTGTCCTGCACCAGCATCACCAGCGAGGAGACGAGGTTGAAGGCCGCGATGGCGATCACCAGCGAGAGCAGGATGAACATCACCGTGCGCTCCATGCTGAGTGCCGAGAAGAAATTGCGGTTGTCGCGCATCCAGTCGCTCACCCGGGTCTCGGGCCCGAGGCGCACCGCGAGGTGCCGGGCCACTTCGCCGGCCTGCCAGAGGTCGGCCACCTTCACCCGCACCCCGGTCACGGCCCCGCCGAGGCGCAGCAGGCGTTGGGCATCGCCCAGCGCGATGAAGGCGAAGCTACTGTCGGCGGTGTGCTCGCCCATCGAGAAGATACCGACCACCGTGAAGCGCCGCGAGCGTGGCATCGCGCCCATCGGTGTGCTGGTGAACTCGTTGAGCGTGACGTTCACCCGATCGCCGACGCGGACGCCCAGCATCAGGGCCAGCTGGTCACCGAGCACGATGCCGAACTCGCCCTCGCGCAGGTCCTCCAGCCGTCCCTCGCGCATCCGCGCCGCCAGCTCGGAGACCCCGCGCTCCTCATCCGGCACGATGCCCATCACCAGGGCGGCGCTGGTGCGCGCACCGCTCAGGAGACCCTCGCGCCGCACGTAGGGCGCCGCGCCCACCACCCGGGCATCGGCCCGCGCCACCGCCAGCACCGAATCCCAGTCCTCGAGGCCGCGCCCGCCCCCCTCCACGGTGACATGCGCCACCGAGCCGAGCAGGCGGTCGCGAATCTCGCGCTGGAAGCCGCTCATCACCGCGATGGTGGTGATGAGCGCGATCACCCCGATGATGATGCCAAGGATGGAGGCCGCACTGATGAAGCTGATGAAGCGGTTGCGGCGCTTGGCGCGCAGGTAGCGCAGGCCGATCGCCAGCGGGAGCGGTTGGAACATGCCTAGCCCATCCAGTCGGGAAGAAGCCCCGGTCGCGCCGGGGGCCGTCGCGCCGCCAGCCTCAAGGCTCGCCGCGCCGCGGGCGACAGGGTATCCGGCCAGAACACCCGCGTGGAGCGTCCGGCGCCGGGGTGCAGCACCAACAGCGGCCACGGTTCATGCAACACCGGGGGGCTTGCGGCATCGATCGTCAGCCATTCGCCGGGCTGGGCGAGGTGTCGCCTCGTCTCCCGCAGCCCCCAGGCGAGGGCCACTGCAACCACTCCGAGCTGCAGGGCACGGGGAAGGAACGCTCCAAGGGCGCTGGCGCAGAAGGCGAAGGCCGCCAGCGGAGGAAGCACGAGGCGCAGGCCGGCCTCCCAGCACGAAGGCCGCCACTCAAGGCGGAAGCTGCAGCAGTCGGTCGACGAAATCGGCAAGGTCGGCATCCCCGGGGCGCTCGCGGCCCATGCACCAGCGCCAGAGGATGTCGTCTTCGGTGTCCAGCAGCCTGAGGAAAAGCCCCCGGTCGGCCTCGGAAGCCGTCGCGAAGGCACGGTCGAGGTAACGCTCCATGAGCTGGTCGAGCTCGCGCATGCCGCGGCGGCAACGCCACCTCAGCCGCCTGAACTCGACCGGATCGATCTCGGCCACCATGCACGCCCTGCCCCGGCGAACCGTCAGAGCACCCCGGCCCAGTGCAGGCCGAGCTGGATCCAGAGGAAGAGCAGGGCCGTGCAGGCGGCGAGGAAGGCCTGGAAGCGGCGCATCACCTTGTTCCGGCCGCAGGCCTCGATGGCCATCAACACCCGGGCGCCGACGAAGGCCCAGGCCATCGAGAGCGGGCCTGCGCCCTCGATGCCGGTCTGCATGGCGGCAAGGCAGCCGGTGAAGAACAGCAGCGGCGTCTCGAACAGGTTGCGGAAATGGTCGGCCGCCCGGGTGTCCTCGAGGGTTTCGGCCATCTGCCGCGCCGAGGCCACCGACTGCGGAGGGATCCGGCGGCGCTTCATCTCGCCGATGCGGGTCTGGAAGAGGCGAATGGCGACGGCGAACACCAAGCCCGCCATCGCCAGCATCGGCCATACCCAGGGCGAGGCCGCCATCAGGCGCCCCGCCGCGCCAACATCAGCTTCTTGATCTCGGCGATGGCCCGGGCCGGGTTCAGGCCCTTCGGGCAGGTCCGCGCACAGTTCATGATGGTATGGCAGCGGTAGAGCTTGAACGGGTCCTCGAGGTCGTCGAGCCGGGCCCCGGTGTCCTCATCGCGCGAATCGACGATCCAGCGGTAGGCCTGCAGCAGGATCGCAGGCCCCAGGTAGCGCTCGCCGTTCCACCAGTAAGAGGGGCAGCTGGTGCTGCAGCAGGCGCAGAGGATGCACTCGTAGAGACCGTCGAGCTTCTTGCGGTCCTCCGGGCTCTGCAGGCGCTCGCGGCTGGCCGGTGGCGCGCTCTGGGTGCGCAGCCAGGGACGGATCGATGCGTACTGGGCATAGAAATGGGTCAGGTCCGGCACCAGATCCTTGATCACCGGCATGTGCGGCAGCGGGTAGATCGGCACTTCCTTCTTCGTGCACTCGTCGATGGCCTTGGTGCAGGCCAGCGTGTTGGTGCCGTCGATGTTCATCGCGCAGGAGCCGCAGATGCCCTCGCGGCAGGAGCGGCGGAAGGTCAGCGTGGGGTCGATCTCGTTCTTGATCTTGATCAGCGCGTCCAAGACCATCGGCCCACAGCTGTCGAGATCGACTTCGTAGGTATCCACGCTGGGGTTCTTGCCGTCGTCTGGGTTCCAGCGGTAGACCTTGAAGACGCGGATGTTCTTCGCCCCGGCCGGCGCCGGAAAGTGCCTGCCCTTGCCGACCTTCGAATTCTGCGGGAGGGTGAACTCAGCCATCGTGTGACCTCGGGATCAGTACTTGCGCGCCTTGGGCGGAATGGGCTGAACGGCGTCGGTCTGGGTGTAGAGGTGCACCGGGCGGTAATCGATGCGGGTCTCGCCCTTCTCGTCGATCCAGCAGAGGGTGTGCTTCAGCCACTCGGCGTCGTTGCGCTCCGGATAATCCTCGCGGGCATGGGCGCCGCGCGACTCCTTGCGGTTCTCGGCCGACACCATGGTGACCACCGCCTGGGCGAGCAGGTTCTGCAGCTCCAAGGTCTCGATCAGGTCGGAGTTCCACACCAGCGAGCGGTCGCTCACCCGCACATCGGCGAAGGAAGCGTGGGCCTCGCGGATCTTCTTCACCCCGGCCTGCAGCGACTCGCCCGTACGGAACACGGCGGCGTCGTTCTGCATGATGCGCTGCATGTTGAGACGGATCTCGGCCGTCGGCGTGCTGCCCTTGGCATGGCGCAATTTGTCGAGGTTGGCGAGCGACTTGTCGAGCGCGTCGGAGGCGAGGCGCTTGTGCGGTTGGCCCGGCTTGATCGTCTCGGCGCAGCGGTTTGCCACCGCACGACCGAACACCACGAGGTCGAGCAGCGAGTTCGAGCCGAGGCGATTGGCGCCATGCACCGAGACGCAGGCAGCCTCGCCGATGGCATACAAGCCCGGCACCACGGCATCCGGATCGCCATCCTTCAGGGTCACCACTTCGCCGTGGTAGTTGGTCTGCAGGCCGCCCATGTTGTAGTGCACGGTGGGCAGTACCGGGATCGGCTGCTTGGTCACGTCAACACCGGCGAAGATCTTCGCCGTCTCGGCAATGCCCGGCAGGCGCTCGTGGATGACTTGGGGGTCGAGATGGGTCAGGTCGAGGTGGATGTGGTCCTTGTTCGGGCCCACGCCGCGGCCCTCGCGGATCTCGATGGTCATCGAGCGGCTGACCATGTCGCGCGGGGCGAGGTCCTTCACGCTCGGGGCATAGCGCTCCATGAAGCGCTCGCCCTGCGCGTTGCGCAGGATGCCGCCTTCGCCGCGCACGCCCTCGGTGATCAGGCAGCCGGCGCCGTAGATGCCGGTCGGGTGGAACTGCACGAACTCCATGTCCTGCAGCGGCAGGCCGGCACGCAGCGCCATGCCGCCGCCGTCGCCGGTACAGGTGTGCGCCGAGGTGGCGCTGAAGTAGGCGCGGCCGTAACCGCCGGTGGCCAGCACCACGCCATGGGCGCGGAACACGTGGATCGTGCCTTCCGCCATGTCGAGCGCGATCACGCCGCGGCACACCCCCTCCTCGTCCATGATCAGGTCGAGGGCGAAGTACTCGATGAAGAAGCGGGCGTCGTGCGCCAGCGACTGCTGGTAGAGCGTGTGCAGGATGGCATGGCCGGTGCGGTCGGCGGCGGCGCAGGTACGCTGCGCCGGCGGCCCCTCGCCATAGCGGGTGGTCATGCCACCGAAGGGACGCTGGTAGATCTTGCCGTCCTCGGTGCGCGAGAACGGCACGCCGTAGTGCTCGAGCTCGATGATGGCCGGGATGGCCTCGCGGCACATGTACTCGATGGCGTCCTGGTCGCCCAGCCAGTCCGAGCCCTTCACGGTGTCGAAGAAGTGGTAGCGCCAGTCGTCCTCGCCCATGTTGGCGAGCGCGGCCGAGATGCCGCCCTGCGCCGCCACGGTATGCGAGCGGGTCGGGAAGACCTTGGTGATACAGGCGGTCTGCAGTCCTTTGGCGGCAAGGCCGAAGGTGGCGCGCAGGCCGGCGCCGCCGGCTCCCACCACGACCACGTCGTAGTGGTGTTCGGTGATCTTGTAGGCAGTAGTCATGGCGGTGTCAGGCGGTGAAGGCGATGCGGCCGATGGCCACGACGGAAGCAATGGCGGCGAGCGCGTAGGCGTACTTCACGAGGAGCTGCAACGCGATCTCCAGCCACGGGGTGTGGATGTAGTCCTCGATCACCACCTGCAGCCCGAGGCGGGCATGCCACATCACTGCCAATACGAAAGCCAGCATCAGGGTGGCGTTGAGCGGCTCAGCGAGGAAGGCGCGGGCATTGGCCTGGTCGGCGCCGATGAGCGATACCGCCGTCACCACGAACCAGGGCACGAGGAACAGCAGGGCCACGGCGGAGACACGCTGGGCCCACCAGTGGGCTACGCCCTCCTTGGCGCTGCCAAGGCCGCGGGCCACGGCCCAGGGATGACGCAGGCGGCTCATGCCCCACCTCCCGCCGAGAGGCCGGCATACCAGAGCAGGCCGGTGAGCAGCACCGCCAGGGCCACCACGGTGTAGCCGGAGCGGTAGACCTGCGGGATCTCGAAGCCCCAGCCCATGTCCCAGAACAGGTGGCGCACGCCATTCAGGAGGTGATAGACGAGGGTGGCGCAGAAGACGAACAGCAGGGCCTTGCCGGGCAGCGAACCGGCCACCGCGAGGAAGGCCGCGTAGTGCTCCTCGCCACCGGCGAGCGCCATCAGCCACCAGGCCACCAGGAGCGCACCGACCGCATTGGCCACGCCAGTGGCACGATGCAGGATCGACATCATCGAGGTGATCTGCGGCCGGTAATACGGCCCGATCATGAAGGGAGACAGGGGTCGTTTGGGCGTGGCCATGGGCTGCGCTCGTGCTGGTGTGTCGGTTGGAGACCGCGTCCTGCGGTCAGAAGTCGATGCAGCGGCCGTTTTTTTCCCAGTCGCCGAAGCGGGTGGGCTCGGGGCCGTCGCGTCCACCGTATTCCCGCGGCCGGACCGCGGCATCGCCGCCCGCGTCGGGCCGTATCGCCTCAGGAGCCTGCGTTTCGCGGGAGGGCTCGCCTAGAATGTCCGGCTCGGGAAGCATCCTGGCATGTTAAGCAGCCGTTCCCTGACGTTCAAGCTGGAATCCGTGAAATCCGAGGCCCTCGCCCTACTCTCCGACATCGCCGTGATCCTGCTCGAAGGCCGTGATGCCAGCGCCTTTGCCCAGGCCCAAACGATGAACGATGTCGCCGCCCTGCCCGAGGGGCACTGGCACTGGAACGGCTGGCTCGATGCCAAGGGCCGGGTGCAGGCCCTGTTCGCGCTGGCCAAGGTCACGCCGCAACGGTTATGGCTGCTACTGCTCGATCAACCTGCCACGGCTTTCGCCGAGGCCCTGCGGCGCTTCGTGCTCCGTAGCCGGGTGGCGATCGTGGTGCGCGAGGATCTCGGCGCCTTCGCCGAGTTCGGGGACACCGCAGCGCCTTCCACCGCCCCCGCCAATGTCCTGCTCGCCCACACGGGCGCGGAGTGCGGGCTCGACCTCTCCACCCCGGCAGTGTCGCGGCGGCTCTGGGTGCAGCCGCGCGGCGAGGCCCACCCCGACCCAGGGGCCGGAGCCCGCTGGCGCGAGGCCGACCTGCGCCACGGGCTGCCGCGCTGGGCGGTCGGGCGCGAACCTGCCTGGACCCCGCACATGCTCTCGCTCGACCGGCTGCGCGCCTTCAGCGTGAAAAAAGGCTGCTACCCCGGCCAGGAGATCGTGGCCCGCACCCATTTCCTCGGCCGCAGCAAGCGCCAGGCCTGGTGGCTGGAAGGCGAGGGCCTGAAGGCCGGTGCCGCCGTCGAGGATGCGCAGGCGCGCGTGCTCGGCGAGGTACTGGAGGCCACGGCCGATGGCCGGGGGGCGCTCGCCGTGGCTGCCCTCGAGGCGCCGGGCACCGTGCGGGTGGCGGGAAGCGTGGCCGCCGCCTCGGTTCCACTGCCGGGGCTGGCGCGCCCGGCCTGAGGAAAAGCTCTAGACTCCTTCACGTGGCGGGGCCTTCCGGCCACCGCCTTCGAGGACCATCCCTGTCGAGGAGCTGCGATGTCGAACCCGTTCCGTTCCCCCCTGGGGGCCCTGCTGCTCGCCCTGGCCCTTGGCTCGGCCGGCCAGGCCGGGGCCGCCGACTACACCCTCACCGTCGAGCCGAACTTCCCGCCGGCGCAGATCCGAGAGGTCTACGGCCCCCTGCTGCAGTACCTCAACCGCAGCACCGGGCACCGTTTCAGCGTGCGCAGCGCGGCCAACTTCAACCAGCACTGGCGCGAGCTGCGCGCCGGCGCCCGGTATGACTTCGTGTTCGAGGAGGGCCACTTCTTCGACTACCGGCACAAGCAGAACGGCGCCCTGCCGCTCGTGCGAACGGCGGAGAACTCGGGCTTCGTCATCGCCGTGGCCGACCCGGAAATCGCCCGTGAGGGCCGTAATGGCATCGTCGGCCGCACCGTGGCCAGCCTGGGCGCCCCCAGCCTCGGCTATGTACTGGTGTTCGATGCCTTCCGCAACCCGCTAGCGCAGCCAGAGCTGCGCGCCATCAGCAGCAAGTGGTCGGACGGGCCCGACCTCGTGTTCTCCGGCGATGCCGAAGGCACTGTGCTGCCGCTTTACATGGCCAGCGAAAATCCCGCGCTCACCGAGGTCTGGCGCAGCCGCGAGGTGCCGGGACGGGTGTTCTCGGCCTCGCCGGAGCTGCCGCAGGCGGTGCGCCAGGCGGTGGCCGAGGCGCTGGCCAGGCTGCACGAGGACCCCGAGGCCTACGCGGTGCTCACCGAACTGCGCACCGAGCGCTTCGTGCCTGCTGAGGCCGCCCCCTATGACGGCATGGAGCGCCTCCTCGTGAACACCTTCGGCTACGCCCCGCCGGCCCCGGCCACCGCGCCGGCCAGCCCGGCCACGGCCACGCCCTGAACCGAACTCAGGGGCAACGGAAATAGATCAGCGCATCGCCGCTCGCGGCGATGCCACGGCCCAGGCTGATCACCCCGGAGCGGCGCAGCTTGGTTTCGTCGCGGTGCAGGCGCTGCTCTTCGTCGCCCTCGATGCGCAAATAGCTGCCGTTGGTCGAGCGGTCGGTGAGCACCCAGTGGCCGCGCTGGAATTCGATCACGGCATGGCTGCGGCTCACGCAGTCGAGGTCCACGACCAGCCCGTTGCCGGCCTCGCGGCCCAGGGTGAGCGGCGGCGAGGTGGGGGAAAGCTCGATGGCCCGGCCGCGGTATTCGAGCAACAGGCGCTGGTCCAGTCCAGGCGCGCTGCCGAGGCTCAGGGCGCTTTGCACCATGGTCATGCCGGCCGGGTTCTCCTGCCAGATGATGTCCACGATCTCCAGCGCCTGCAGCTTCCCGGCCACCTGCGTGGTGCCCAACGAACGGAACGGCTGGTGCCGGATCCCGGCTACGGTCGAGGCGGTAGTGACGATCTGCTCGCGGCCCGCCAGCTTCGCCATGCGAGCGGCGGTATTGACGGCATCGCCGTAAACGTCGCCATCGTCCTCGAGCAGGCATTCGCCATGGTGCAGGCCGATGCGGATGGCGAGATGGTTGGCGATGCAGGTCGGGTCGGTGGCCACGTGGCGTTGCATGGCCACAGCGGCATCCACGCCCTGGCGGCCATCGGGATAGACGCACATGATCTCGTCGCCGATGGTCTTCACCACCCGCCCCTGGTGGCGCCGGCAGATCGCCGTCAGGGCCTCCAGCAGGCCGGCGATCAGGGTACGGGCCTCCACGTCGCCGCGCTGCTCGAACAGGCGGGTGCTACCGCTGACATCGGCGAACATCAGGGTCAGGGGCTGGGAGGTGGGCATGGCGGCTCCTTGCGCCCGGGAAGTCTACCTCAGGCCAGGCCGCGGGCGGCCGCGACGATGTCCGCCTCGGCGGGCAGCACCAGGAAGGCGGCACCGGCCAGCGGGGTGTAGGTATCGGCCCCGCAGACCCGTGCCAGCGGCGTGGCACCGAAGCCCCCCTCGACCAGAGCGGTGAGGATGCCCTCGCCCACCCCGGCGCTGCGCCGGCCCTCGTCGACGACGAGAATGCGCCTGGCGGCGGCGGCCTGTTCGCGGATGAAGGCCTCGTTGAGCGGCAGCAGCCAGCGCAGGTCCACCACCCGCACCTTCCAGCCGGTTTCGTCCTCGATCCGGCGCGCCGCCTTCAGGCTCATCGGCACTCCGTTGCCGAAGGTGAAGACGACGAGGTCGTCGCCCTCGCCGTAGACCTTGCCCTCGCCCAGCGGGATGGCGCGGTCGGGTGCCGGGTAGTCGGTGAGCCAGAGGCCGTCGCCGGGCTCGTGCAGGTCCTTGGTCATGTAGGTGGCGATCGGCTCGAGGAAGGCGCAGACCCGGCCATCCACGCGGGCCAGGGCCATCATCGTACGCAGCATCATCACCGCATCGTCACCTCGGCTCGGACAGCCGAGCACCAGGCCTGGAATGTCGCGGAGCGCCGCGATGGAGTTGTCGTTGTGGAAATGGCCGCCGAAGCCACGCTGGTAGCCCAGGCCGGCGATGCGCACCACCATCGGATTGCGGTACTGGCCGTTGGAGAAGAACTGCAGCGAGCAGGCCTCGCCGCGGATCTGGTCGCAGGCGTTGTGGAAGTAGGCGAGGTACTGGATCTCCGGCAGCGGCAGCATGCCGAGGTTGGCATAGCCCTGGGCAAGACCGAGGATCATGGTTTCGTCGAGCAGGGTGTTGAACACCCGCGCCGGACCGAAGGCCCTATGCAGCCCCTTGGTCACGGTGTAGACGCCGCCTTTCTGCGCCACGTCCTCGCCGAACAGCAGGGCCTCCGGGTACTTGGCGAGCAGGTCATGCAGGGCCTGGTTGATCTGGATGGCGAGATGGCGCGGCGGCTGCTTTTCGGGCAGCTTCGCCTCGCCGCCGAAGGCCTTCAGGCGGGCCTCGGCATAGTCGTTGCGGGTGGCCTCGCGGTGGACGATATCGGCATGGTACGGCGCCAGCGGGGCCATCACCTCGTCCAGCGTGACGAGTTTCGGCCGGCGGTCGGCCTCCTCGGCGGCGGCAAAGCACTTGCCGCGGATCGTCTCGTAGAGATCCAGCACCTCGGCCTTCGACATCAGACCAGACATCAGCGCGATCTCCGCCGAGCGCAGCAGGGGGTCGCTGGCCTCCACCCGCACCAGTTCCTCGATGGGCCGCCATTCGATCTCGAAGTCGGTACCGGCATGACCCATGATCCGGGTGGTCTTGAGATGCAGGAAGGTCGGGCGCCGCGTGCGCCGGCAATGCTCGACGGCGGCGGCCACCTGCCCGTAGCCGGCGACGAGATCGAGGCCGTCGGCGAAGAAGTAGTCGAGGCCGTGCATGGCGCGGAAGCGCTCGGCGATCCAGCCCGCGGGTGTCTTCACCGAGATGCCGATGCCGTTGTCCTCACAGACGAACAGCACCGGGGCCGGCAAGTTCTGGTGTGCCGTCCAGGCCGCGGCATTGAAGGCCGTCTGCGCCGTGGCGTGGTTGGCCGAGGCATCGCCGAAAGAGCAGACCGCGATCGAATCCTCGGGGATCGGCAGGGCATGGCCGATGCGCCGCGCCTGCCCGATGGCGATGGCGGTGCCGAGCGCCTTTGGCAGATGGCTGGCGATCGTCGAGGTCTGCGGCAGCACCCACAGCGGCTTGCTGCCCCACACCTTGTGCCGCCCCCCCGAGGCCGGGTCGTCCTTGCTGGCGGCGAAGGAGAGCGCCGAATCCATGATCGGGTCCATGCCCGGCAGCTTGCGGAAGCGCTCGGCCATGAAGCCGCCGGAGCGATAGTGCAGGAAGGCCGGATCGGTATGGCGGGTGAGCCGCGCCACCATGGCATTGCCTTCGTGGCCGGAAGAACCGATGGTGTAGAAGACCTTGTTCTGCACCCTGAGCACCCGCGCCATCAGGTCGAGATGACGGCTGATGAGCTGCGATTCGAACAGGTGCAGGAAGTCGGCGGCCGTGAGCGTGGCGCCGGGCAGTACCGGGGCGTCGGCGGCCGGCGCGGCATGCACCGGTCCGTCCCAGATCTCGACGAACTCGCTGAAATTGCGGTCGCAGACCTCGGCGCGGTTGAGGCCCTTCATGCGGGCCGGAAGCGGATGCGGGATCGGGGGGGCGTACTGGGCGGACATGCGGGCGCGGGAAGCGGATACGGAAGCGGCGCCCGAGGGCGCCGCCGGGAACGGGGCTGGATGCGGCCTCAGAAGGCGTTGATGCCGGTCAGCTCGCGGCCCACCACCAGCTGGTGCACCGTCTCGGTGCCCTCGTAGGTGATGACCGATTCGAGGTTCAGGGCGTGGCGGATCGGGCAGTACTCGGTGGTGATGCCCGAACCGCCGAGCAGGTCGCGGGCCTCGCGGGCGATGTCGAGCGCCATGCGCACATTGTTCCACTTGGCGAGCGAGACCTGCGTGGGCTGCAGGGTGCCGGCATCCTTCAGGCGGCCGAGCTGCAGCGAGAGCAGCTGCGCCAAGGTGATGCGGCGGGCCATGTCGGCAAGCCGGATCTGGGCGCTCTGGTTGGCCGCCACCGGGCGCCCGAACAGCACCCGCTCGCGGGTGTAGTTGAGCGCCTCGGTGAGGCAGGCCTGGGCCGAGCCGATCGGCCCCCAGGTGATACCGTAGCGCGCCTGCGTCAGGCAGCCGAGCGGTCCTTTCAGCCCCTTCACGTTCGGCAGGCGCTGGCTGTCCGGGATGCGCACGCCGTCGAGGAACAGCGCACTCGTCACTGAGGCGCGCAGGCTCATCTTGCGGTGGATCTCTTGGGCGGTGAAGCCCTTGGTGTCGGTCGGCACGATGAAGCCCTGGATGCCGTCCTCGGTCTGCGCCCAGACGATGGCGATATGCGCCAGGTTGCCGTTGGTGATCCACATCTTGGCGCCGTTGATGACCCAGTCGCCGCCATCGCGCTTCGCCGTGGTCTTCATGTTGGCCGGGTCCGAGCCGCCATGCGGCTCGGTCAGGCCAAAGCAGCCGATGATCTCGCCGCGGGCCATACCCGGCAGGTAGCGCTGGCGCTGCTCCTCGCTACCGTAGGCATAGATCGGGTACATGCACAGCGAGCTTTGTACCGAGACGAAGCTGCGGATGCCCGAATCGCCACGCTCCAGCTCCTGGCAGATGAGCCCGTAGCTCACGGCATTGAGGCCGGCACAGCCATACTGTTCCGGCAGTGAGGATCCGAGCAGGCCGAGCGAAGCAATCTCCGGGATCAGTTCCTTCGGGAAGCGTCCCTGATCGAAGCATTCGCCGATGATCGGCAACACCTTCTCATCGGTGAAGCGGGCAACGGTGTCCTGGACGGCGCGCTCTTCCTCGCTGAGCAGGGAGCGGATGTCGAAGAGATCGGTGGGGTTCAGGGGCATGGCGGGGGCTCGGCTTCCGTGAAAGGGAAGAGGCCGGGGAAACCGGCCTCTTCGCGGGGCGCCTGATTGTAGCGGAGTTCAGCCCGTGGGGCCGGCCGGCGCCGAGGCCTGGGCTTGCACGATCACGCCATCCTTGATCGGCAGCCGGCTGCCCGGCTTCTCGCTCATGCGCACGGTGCCGCTCTGGCCCTGGTAGGTCCAGCGCACGTCGTAGCCGACGATGACCTCGCGCTCGCCCAGCTGCACGGTGCTGCCCGGCTTCTTGTCCATGCGCAGGGTCTTCACCTCGCCACCGATGGCGTACTGCACGTCGTAGCCGACCACGCGCTCGCGGTTGTCCTCGACCACGCGGCAATCGCGCACCGTCTCGGTGTAGCGGCGGCCGCCCTCGTGGCGGCGATCGATCTCGCGGCCGGCATAGCCGCCGGCCACGGCACCGGCCACGGTGGCGAGGTCACGGCCACGGCCCTTGCCGACCTGGTTGCCGACCAGACCGCCGACGACGGCACCAACGACCATGCCGTCCTTGTCGCCGAAGCGCTCGGGGGCGCGGCGCTCGACCTCGCGGTCCTCGCAGACTTCACGGGTGCCGGCCACGGTCTCGCGCACCGGGGTGGCGGCCAGCACCTCGGCGAGGATCGGCTCCTTGACCACGATCGGATCGGCCGAGACGACGTCGGCATAAGTCGGGCCGAACACGCGGTAGCCGCCAACGGCGGCGCCGGCGGCGAGCACGACACCGGCAATGAGGAGCGTCTTGTTGTTCATGGCGGGATTCCCCCTTCGGCTGGCGCACGTGGCGCGGTGTGGGAAAACCATGCTACGCCGATTCTGAACATTGACAAAAACGGTCAACTACCCCGTTCAGCCGCCCCGTGTAAGGTGGACAGGCCCGTCTTCGAAGGAAGCCGCCATGCGCCCGATCCTGATCGCTCCTCTCCTGCAGTTCGCCGGCGGACTGCGCTTCCGCACCCTGTTCTTCCTCACCGCGGCGCTATTCGTGGCAAGCCTGCTCCTCCCCGATCCGCTGCCCTTCCTGGACGAGGTACTGCTCGGCCTCGCCACCCTGCTGCTCTCGCAGTGGAAGAAGCGCAAGGCGCCGGAGGAGGCGATCGAGGGGGGGCGGAAGATGGCCGGGCGAGCGGTCATCGACCTGCCCTCCGATCGGGTGCGGCGCGGGGGCTGAATGCGGCTCTACGACAGCCACAGCCACCTCGATGCCCCCGAATTCGACGCCGACCGCGAGGCGGTGCTGGCGCGGGCCGAGGCGGCAGGCGTGACGCAGCAACTGGTGCCGGCGGTGGCCTTCGCCGCCTGGCCGGGGCTGAAGACCACTTGCAGCCTGCGCCCGGGACTGAAGGCCGCCTACGGCCTGCATCCGATGTATCTCGAGGCGCACCGGCCGGAGCACCTCGAGGCCCTGCCGGTCTGGATCGAGCGCGAGCGCCCCGCCGCGGTCGGCGAATGCGGGCTGGACTTCTTCGTGCCCGGCCTCGACCCGGACCTGCAGCGCCACTACTTCCGGCGCCAGCTCGAGATCGCCCGGGAATTCGGCCTGCCAGTAGTGCTGCACGCCCGCCGCGCGGTGGACGAGGTAATCGCCATGCTCCGGCGCGTCGGCGGGCTGCGCGGGGTGGTGCATAGCTGGTCGGGCAGCGAGGAACAGGCCGCACAGCTCTTCCGCCTCGGCTTCCACCTCGGCATCGGCGGGCCGGTGAGCTTCGAGCGCGCCCAGCGTCTGCGCCGCACCGTGGCCCGGATGCCCCTCGAGCACCTACTGCTCGAAACCGACAGCCCGGACCAGCCCGATGCCTCACGCCGCGGCCAGCGCAACGAGCCGGCCTTCCTCGTGGACGTGCTGCACACCGTGGCCCGGCTGCGCGGCGAGGACGAGGCGCGGGTGGCCGAAGCCACCCGCCGCAACGCCGAGACCCTGTTCGGGACCTGAGGGCAGGCCGCCCTCGGGCGGGATCAGTCGCCTCGCTTCAGCAGCAGCTCGATGGCCTTGCCGGCGGCGGCGAAGGCGAAGGTACCGGTGAGATGGGTGGCGGCGCCAAGACCGAGGCCGCAGTCGAGCTTCAGCGCCGCTTCGCCCTCGAGCGCCGGGCGCAGGCCGCAGACCGAACCATCCGGCTGCGGGTAGCGCACGTTCTCCAGCGAGTAGACCGCCGGCACGCCGAAGTAGCGGTCGGGGTTGCGCGGGAAACCGAACTCGGCCCGCAGCTTCTTGCGTACCAGGGCCAGCAAGGCGTCGTGCTCGGTGCGCGAGAGGTCGCGCACCCGCACCAGGGTGGGGTCGGTGCGCCCGCCGGCCGAGCCCACCACCACGATCGGCTGCTTGCGGCGGCGGCAGAAGGCGATGGTCTCGACCTTGGCGCGAAAGCTATCGAAGGCATCCAGCACTAGGTCGAAGCCCGGACCGAGCAAGGCCTCGAGATTGGACGGGGTGAGGAACTCCGGCACCACCCGCAGCCGGATCGCCGGGTTGATGCGCCTGAGGCGCTCGGCCAGCACCTCGGCCTTGTTGCGCCCATACTCGCCCTCCAGGGCGTGGAGCTGGCGGTTGGTGTTGGAAACGCAAAGATCGTCGGCGTCCACCAGAGTGAGCTGCCCCACCCCGCTGCGGGCCAGGGCCTCCACCGCCCAGGAGCCCACGCCGCCCAGGCCCACCACGGCGACGTGGCAGCGGGCGAGGCGGGCGACGGCGCCGGCGCCATAGAGGCGGTCGATGCCGGCGAAGCGCGGATCGACCGGAACAGAGGAAGGATTCATCGCGCAGATTCTATCGATGGTGCGTGTTCAGGAAGGAACGTTTAGGTTCGCCCCAAGCCCCACGGAGAAGAGGTCATGACGACGTTCCAGCCCTCCACCAAGCTCGCCCTCGGCGCCGCCCTGGTGGCGGTATTCGCCTCCGCCTGCAGCACCCAGCCCACCACCCGCCGCTACGCCACCTACGAGCCGGCGCCGCAAAGCTACCCCGTGCGCTGCCATGACTGCGGCACGGTGGAGAGCATCGTGCGCGTGCTCAACGGCCGCGAGAACACCCGCACCGGCGCGGTACTGGGGGGCGTGATCGGCGGCATCGTCGGCAATCAGATCGCCGATGATGAGAGCCGTGGCCGCCGCAATACCGCCACCGTGGTCGGCGCCGCTGCCGGCGCCGTGGCCGGCAATGCCATCGAGAACCGGATGAATGCCGAGACCTTCGACGTCACTATCCGCATGGACGACGGCCGGCGTCTGACCATCAACGTCACCAGCCTGCCGGCGGGCGTGGGCACTGGCGCGTATGTGCGCTGGGACGGCCGCCGCCTCGTGCCGGTGCGCTGAGCATGCGCGCGCTCGTGATGCTGGCAGTGGGCCTGGGCCTGGGCGCCCTGCTCACCGTGGTGGCGATGAACAGCCTGCGCAAAGGCACGGCCTATCCGAACGGCGTGATGGCGGTGATGGCTGCGCAGATGGGCCATCTCGACCGTGGCATCAAGGCCGGGGCCTGCACTGCCGAGGACCTCGGCGGCCACCTCGCCACCCTGCAGGCCCTGGGCAACGATCTCGAGCCTGCCTTCCTGCCGACCGCCGACGATGCCCAGTTCAGCCGCTTCGCCGGCGACTACCGCGCCGCGGTGGGGCGAGCCCTGGCCGAGGCCCCGCGCGACTGCAGTGAGGCCGGCGCACGGCTGAATGCCATCAGCGCCGCCTGCAAGGCCTGCCATCAGCAGTTCAAGGGCTGAGGCGGCGCGGCTCCCGCCGCCGGCTGGCGCTGCCACCAGTCGGCGATGGCTGCTGCGGGCGCGGCGGGCGCTCGCAGCCAGGCGAAGTGGTCGGGCGTCACGCCGAGGCTTTCGGCATCGAAACACTGGAGTGTCACTGTCCGGGCCCGGGTCTTCCCGACCAGCGCCGCCCACGAGGCCTCGGGCACCAGCCAGTCATCGCAGAACCCGAGGCCGAGTAGCGGGGCATCGAGCCTGGCGAGCCGGGCCTCCAGGTCGTCGGGCAGGCCGCGCAGGCCAGCATAGCGGCCAGTGCGCACCGTCCGCGCCCAATCACGCATCAGCTGGCCTGCCTCGCGGCCGGCAAAACCGAGGCGGTCGCCGGGGTAGTGGCCGAACAGCCAGGTGAGCAGGGGCAGGGCGAGCGCGAAGCCGGCCACCGCGAGCCGCTCACTCCAGCGCGGGAAACAGCGCCAGTCCGGCACGCCACTCGCAGCCACCACCAGCCCCGCCGCCGGGCTGCCGAGGGCCGCGGCAAGCAGGGCCATCTGCCCGCCGATGCTGTGGCCACCGAGGAGGCACGGCAAATCCGGTGCGCGCGCCGCCAGTGCGGCGGCACTGGCTGGGATGTCCTCCTCCAACCACTCCCGGTAGCCCCAGTCTCGGCCCCGCCCGGGGCGCCGCGGGCAATCGCCGGTGCCGCGCCATTCATGCACGGCGCACAGGATTCCATGGCCCGCCAGGGCCGCGGCCAGAGGCCGGTACTTGCGCGCTGGCACGCCCAATGCAGGCAGCCAGAGCAGGGCCACCCGTGGCGGGACGGCCGGTTCGACGAGAAGTGGGGGCGTGGGAGTAGGCATGGCCGGAGCATCGGCGGCAGGGCATGTGGCTGGCAAGCTGCGACGCTCTTCACGCCAGCGTGGACGAGGCTTGACGGACCGCCCCATACCGCGACGGCAGGGCAGCGGCTAGGCTGTGGAGTGGACTTGGGAGAGCATGCGATGCGGCTGAGGCCGATCCCGAACGTACCGATCCAGGTGGGCGACGCCCTGCCCTTCACCGTGTTCGACCGCAGCGGCATGCCGCTGCTGGTGAAGGGGCATGTGATCGACAGCGAGCTGATGCTGGCCCGGCTGCAGGAACGCGGCATGGTGGAAGACGCCCCGGGTAGCCTACGCACCGAGCCCCGCCCCGAGGACCTGCCGCCGCGGCCGGTGAAGGAGCGCCCGACCGTGCGCCTGCGCGATGCCCAGGACGAGCTCACCCTGATCCACCGCGACCTGCTCGCCGGCACCGCCCGCGATACCACGGCCCGCGTCTCCGCCCTGGCCGCGCAGCTGCGCGATGCCTACGAGCAGGATCCCGACCAGGCCATGGGCCTGCTGCAGTTGGAGGCCACCGACCACCGCCTCTCGCGGCGCCTGATGCATGCCGCCGTGCTCACCCAGGTGCTGGCCCTGCCGAGCGGCCTGCCCGCCGACCACCGCCTGAGCCTGATGTGCGCGGCGTTGACCTTCGACGTGGCGCTCTCGCCGATGAGCGAGCAGCTCGCGGCCCAGACCACGCCCCTCTCGGAAGCCCAGTGGAAGCTGATCCAGGAGCACAGCCTGAGCGGCGTGGAGCTCCTGCGGCGCGCCGGGGTGGACGACCCGGTGTGGCTGGAGGCGGTGCGCGACCACCACGAGCGCATGGATGGCACCGGCTACCCGCGCGGCCTGCGCGGCGAGGCGGTATCGGTCGAGGCGCGCATCCTCGGCATCGTCGACATCTATAGCGCGATGATCCGGCCACGCGCCTATCGCGATGCCCAACCCTCGCGCATCGCCCTGCGCGACATCTTCCTCGAGCGCGGCCAACGCATCGACGAACGGCTCGCCCTCCTGTTCATCAAGGAACTCGGGGTCTATCCCCCGGGCACCATGGTGCGGCTGGCGAACGGCGAGATCGCGGTGGCGATCCGCCGCACCACCGATGGCGCTCACCCGCAGCTGCGCTGCGTGATCGGCAAGGACGGCATGCCGCTCGCCTACCCGCAGATCCGCGACAGCCGTAACCCGGAAACCGCCATCGTCGAGATCGTCTCCGCCTCGCAGTACAAGGCCGGGCTAGGCAGCCTCAACGCCCTCTGGGTCCGCAGTCCCCCCACGCTCTGAAGGCCCTTCGGAATGGATCCTCAGCTGTTGCTCTACGCACTCGCCGGCCTGATGGTGCTGGCCGGCCTGCTCGGCACCGTGCTGCCGGTATTGCCCGGCATCCCGCTGATGTTCGCCGGCATGCTGCTCGCCGCCTGGATCGGCGACTTCCAGCAGGTGGGCGGCTGGACCCTGGCCCTGCTCGGCCTGATGGCCCTCGTCGCCCTGGCGGTGGATTTTCTCGCTTCGGCGCTCGGCGCAAAAAAGCTCGGCGCCTCGCCCAAGGCCGTATGGGGCGCGGCCATCGGCGCCCTGGCCGGGCTGCCCTTCTTCCCGCTCGGTCTGATCTTCGGCCCTTTCGCCGGCGCCGTGCTCGGCGAGATGCTGCACCGGAGGGCCTACGACCGGCAGAGCCTCGGCTCGGCAGTCCGGATGGGCGCCGCCACCTGGATCGGCCTTGCCGTGGGGGCGGTGTTCAAACTCGGCATGGCCTTTGCCATGGTGGCGGTGTTCGCGCTCGATCTCTGGCTGTAAACGCCCTCTCCACCGTGTTCGACCTATCAGTCATCGCGTGGCGGGACGGGTTCCGTATTTGGATGCACCCCCGATTTACATGTTCCGCCGATACTCTCCCCCCACCTCGTACAGCGCATGACTGATCTGCCCGAGGCTGTGGGTCTTCACCGCCTCCATCAGGGCAGCAAACAGGTTCTCGCGCCGCCGCGCAGTCTGCTGTAAGGGCTTCAGGCCCTCGCTGGCAAGGGGATTGCGGGCCGCCTGGTAAGCACGCACGTTGGCGATCTGCTGGGCCTTCTCTTCGGGGGTGGAGCGGATCAGCTCGATCGTGGTGGTGATCTCGCCGCCGTGGTCCTTGCCGAGGAAGGTGTTCACTCCGACCAGGGGCAGGCTTCCATCGTGCTTCTTTTGCTCGTAGTAGAGCGATTCTTCCTGGATCTTGCCGCGCTGGTACATGGTGTCCATGGCGCCCAGCACGCCACCGCGCTCGCTGATGGCCTCGAACTCCTTGTACACGGCCTCTTCCACGAGGTCGGTGAGCTGCTCGACGATGAAACTGCCCTGCCAGGGGTTCTCGTTGAAATTGAGCCCCAACTCCTTGTTGATGATCATCTGGATGGCCACGGCGCGGCGCACGCTCTCTTCCGTCGGCGTGGTGATGGCCTCATCAAACGCGTTGGTGTGCAGGCTGTTGCAGTTGTCGAACAGCGCGTACAGGGCCTGAAGCGTGGTGCGGATGTCGTTGAACTGGATCTCCTGCGCATGCAGGGAGCGACCGGAGGTCTGGATGTGGTACTTCAGCATCTGGCTGCGCTCATTCGCACCGTAGCGCTCGCGCATGGCGCGGGCCCAGATGCGACGCGCCACACGGCCGATCACGGTGTACTCCGGGTCCATGCCGTTGCTGAAGAAGAACGACAGGTTGGGAGCGAAGTCGTCGATCTTCATCCCGCGTGCGAGGTAGTACTCGACGATGGTGAAGCCGTTGCTGAGCGTGAAGGCGAGCTGCGAGATGGGATTCGCTCCAGCCTCGGCGATGTGGTAGCCGGAGATGCTCACCGAGTAGAAGTTGCGCACCTTCTGATCGACGAAGTACTGCTGGATGTCGCCCATCATCCTGAGCGCGAATTCGGTGCTGAAGATGCAGGTGTTCTGCGCCTGGTCCTCTTTCAGGATGTCGGCCTGCACCGTGCCGCGCACGATGCTCAAGGTTTCGGCCTTGATGCGGGCGTAGGTCTCGGCATCCAGCACCTGGTCACCCGTCACGCCGAGCAGGCCCAGACCGAGGCCGTCGTTGCCCTCGGGCAACGCCCCCTCATAGCGCGGGCGCTCGCGCCCCGCGTAGAGCCGGGCGATGGTCTTCTCGGCCTCGGCCCAGCGCGTCGGGTCGGCCTTCAGGTACTTCTCCACCTGCTGGTCGATGGCGGTGTTCATGAACATCGCCAGGAGGATCGGCGCCGGGCCATTGATGGTCATGCTCACCGAGGTGCTGGGCGCGCACAGATCGAAGCCGGAGTACAGCTTCTTCATGTCGTCTAGCGTGGCAATCGACACTCCGCTGTTACCGATCTTGCCGTGGATGTCCGGGCGCTCGGCCGGGTCTTCGCCATACAGCGTCACGGAATCGAAGGCGGTAGAGAGACGCGCGGCCGGTTGACCGAGACTCAGATAATGGAAGCGGCGGTTGGTGCGCTCCGGCGTCCCCTCGCCCGCGAACATGCGGATGGGGTCTTCACCACTGCGGCGGTAGGGATAGACGCCGCCAGTATAGGGGTAGTGGCCGGGCAGGTTCTCCTTGGAAAGGAACACCAGCAGCTCACCCCAGCTGCGCCATTTCGGCGCGGCGATCTTCGGGATCTTCTGGTGACTCAGGGATTCGCGATAGTTCTCGACGCGAATCACCTTGTCGCGCACTCTGTATTCGTTGAACTCGTCGGTGACCGCCTTCAGCCGCTCCGGCCAGGCGCGCAGCAGGGAAAGACTTTCGGTGCTGAGCGAGTTCAATGCATCGTTGTAGCGCTGGCGCAGGGTGGCAAGCGAGCGGTCATTCGTCTCACTGAGCGCCTCTGAGGGATAGAGGTCCAGCGCTTTGGGCAGCTTCGGGTCGGCCAGTTCCTGCAGCGCGGTCCAGCAGGCCTGGGCGCGTTCGGCTGCCTCGCGCTGGCGCTCGATGTCGGCATTGATGCGCCGGCCCTGCTCCGCAATCTCGGCGAGATACCGGATACGCGCCCCGGGGATCAGCACGGTGGCGCGGGGTTCCTTCAGGCGCGTATCGATAGCCGGGCGCGAAATCGCAGGCGGCGCTCACGATGGCCTCGCCCAGCTTGGCTTTGAGGCGGCGGCACAGGTTAGCGAACATCCAGCTCACGCCGGGATCGTTGAACTGGCTGGCGATCGTCGGGTAGACGGGCACTTCGTCGTCCGGCATCTGGAAGGCGGCCCGGTTGCGCTTCCACTGCTTACGCACGTCGCGCAGGGCGTCTTCTGCGCCGCGGCGATCGAACTTGTTGAGGATGACGAGCTCGGCGTAATCCAGCATGTCGATCTTCTCGAGCTGGCTTGCCGCGCCGTAATCGCTGGTCATCACATAGACCGGGAAGTCGACGAGATCGACGATCTCGGAGTCGGACTGGCCGATGCCGGCGGTTTCCACCAGCACGAGGTCGTAGCTCAGGGCCCGCAGGAAAGCGATGCAGTCCCTCAGTACGGCATTCGTCGCCACGTGCTGGCGGCGGGTGGCCATCGAGCGCATGAACACGCGCGGGCTGCGCAGCGAGTTCATGCGGATGCGGTCGCCGAGCAGCGCGCCGCCGGTGCGGCGGCGGGTGGGGTCCACCGAGACCACGGCGATGCGCATGGACGGGAAATGCTGGAGAAAGCGGTTGATGATCTCGTCGGTGACCGAGCTCTTTCCCGCGCCGCCGGTGCCGGTGAGCCCCACCACCGGGGTCTTGCCGCCGGCCAGCTGCCATTCCTTGCGCAGGGTCGCGAGCTCGGCCTCGGGGATCACGCCATCCTCGATGGCCGAGAGCATGCGGCCCACGGCACTCTCATCCTCCGCCGCCACGGCCGGGGGCCGGCGCGTCTCTTGTCGGGCCTTGCGGGTGCGGGCGATGAGATCCTCGATCATGCCGAGGAGCCCCATCTGCATGCCGTCGTTCGGGTGGTAGATGCGCTCCACCCCGTAGGCCTGCAACTCGGCGATCTCTTCGGGCGTGATGGTGCCGCCGCCACCGCCGAACACGCGGATGTGCGAGGCGCCGCGCTCTTTGAGCATGTCCACCATGTACTTGAAGTACTCGATGTGGCCGCCCTGGTAGCTGGACAGGGCGATGCCATCGGCATCCTCCTGCAGTGCGGCACGCACCACGTCCTCCACCGAACGGTTGTGCCCGAGGTGGATGACCTCGGCGCCCTGGGCCTGGATCAGCCGGCGCATCACGTTGATGGCGGCATCGTGGCCGTCGAACAGCGAGGCGGCGGTGACGAAGCGCAGCGGCGAAGTCTCGGCAGCGGCCTCGGGGAGGGAATTGGCGGGAGTGCTCATGGCGCCCTCGATCCGGTTTCGAGTGAATGCTCGATTGTACGGGCTTGGGCCTGCCGGCGCGGCGAACTCCCCCATGACCTCCGCCCCAAGGTCCGGACTAGAGCAATTGCTTTACAATGCGCGCCGCCGCCGGCCCGCCCGGCGGCTTTCCTGTTTCCCGGACCGCGCCCTCCGGGCCTGCCGGTCCCCTCCGGAGCCTCTGCATGATCTTCGAAACCCTTGCCACCTCCGGCCACGAGGAAGTGGTGTTCTGCCACAACCCCGACGCCGGCCTGAAGGCCATCATCGCCATCCACAACACCGTGCTGGGCCCGGCCCTGGGCGGTACGCGCATGTGGCCCTACGCCACCGAGCAGGATGCGCTGAACGACGTGCTGCGCCTCTCGCGCGGCATGACCTACAAGGCGGCGGTGTCCGGCCTCAACCTCGGCGGCGGTAAGGCGGTCATCATCGGCGATCCGAACAAGGACAAGAGCGAGGCCCTGTTCCGCGCCTTCGGCCGCTTCGTGAACTCGCTAGGCGGCCGCTACATCACCGCCGAGGACGTCGGCATCGACGTCAACGACATGGAATACGTGTTCCGCGAGACCGAGTTCGTGACCGGCGTGCACCAGGTGCACGGCGGCTCGGGCGACCCCTCGCCGTTCACCGCCTACGGCACCGTGCAGGGCCTGATGGCGGCGCTGAACGTGAAGTTCGGCAACGAGGAGGTGGGCAAGTACAGCTATGCCGTGCAGGGCGTGGGCCACGTCGGCATGGAGTTCGTGAAGCTGCTGCGCGAGAAGGGCGCCAAGGTCTTCGTCACCGACATCAACAAGGATGCCGTGCAGCGCGCCGTGGACGAGTTCGGCTGCGAGGCCGTGGGCCTCGACGAGATCTACGACGTGGACTGCGACGTGTACTCGCCCACCGCCCTGGGCGGCACGGTGAACGCCAACACCCTGCCGCGCCTGAAGTGCAAGATCATCTGCGGCGCCGCCAACAACCAGCTGGCGAACGACGAGATCGGCTTCGAGGTGGAGAAGCGCGGCATCCTCTACGCCCCGGACTACGCAGTGAACGCCGGCGGCCTGATGAACGTCTCGCTGGAGATCGACGGCTACAACCGCGAGCGCGCCATGCGCATGATGCGGACCATCTACTACAACCTCGGCCGTATCTTCGAGATCAGCAAGCGGGAGGGCATCCCCACCTTCCGCGCCGCCGACCGCATGGCCGAGGAACGCATCAACGCCATCGGCAAGCTCAAGCTGCCGCACCTCGGCTCGGCCCGTCCGCAGTTCATGGGCCGCAAGGGCTGACCCCACCCGCGCTTCACCCCGGACCCGGCATCTTCGCCGGGTCCGTCGTTTCTGGCTTCCCCAACGAGATTCTTATGCGCCCCTTCCCGCTCTCCGACGACATCGACGCCCTCCGCGACGCCGTGCGCCGCTTCGCCGAAAGCGAGATCGCGCCGCGCGCCGCACAGATCGACCACGACAACCTGTTTCCGGCCGACCTGTGGCGCAAGCTGGGCGAGATGGGCCTGCTGGGCATCACCGTGCCGCCCGAATTCGGCGGCAGCGGCATGGGCTACCTTGCCCACCTCGTGGCGATGGAGGAGATCAGCCGCGCCTCGGGCTCGGTGGGCCTGAGCTACGGCGCGCACTCCAACCTGTGCGTGAGCAACCTCTTCGCCAACGGCAACGAAGCGCAGCGGGCGAAGTACCTGCCGAAGCTGTGCAGCGGCGAGTGGGTGGGGGCGCTGGCCATGAGCGAGCCGGGCGCTGGCTCCGACGTGGTGGGCTCGATGGCCTGCCGCGCCGAAAAGCGTGGCGACGTGTGGGTGGCCAACGGCAACAAGATGTGGATCACCAACGGCCCCGAGGCCGACGTGCTCATCGTCTACATGCGCACGGCGGGCAAGGAGGCCGGCAGCCGCTGCATGACGGCCTTTCTCGTCGAGAAGGGCATGAAGGGTTTCAGCACAGCGCAGAAGCTCGACAAGCTCGGCATGCGCGGCAGCAACACCTGCGAGCTGGTATTCGAGGACTGCGAGATCCCCGCGGAGAACGTGCTGGGCGAGGTGAACCAGGGCGTGAAGGTGCTGATGAGCGGCCTCAATACCGAGCGCCTCGTGCTCACCGGCGGCCCGCTCGGCCTGATGCAGGCCGCGCTGGACATTGCCCTGCCCTACGTGCGCGAGCGCAAGCAGTTCGACGCCCCCATCGGCAGCTTCGGCATCATGCAAGCCAAGATCGCCGACATGTACACGGCGCTGCAGAGCAGCCGCGCCTTCGCCTACCAGGTGGGCCGCGACTACGACGCCGGCCACAAGAGCCGGGTGGACGCCGCCGCCTGCCTGCTGCACGCCTCGGAAGCCGCCGTGCAGGTGGCGCTGGAGGCCATCCAGGCTCTGGGCGGCAACGGCTACATCAACGAGTACGCCACCGGCCGCATCCTGCGCGACGCCAAGCTCTACGCCATCGGTGCCGGCACCAACGAGATCCGCCGCATGCTGATCGGCCGCGAGTTGTTCGCCGGCAAGGCTTGATCGCCTGTCCGAGACCGCCGTGCAACGGGCCTGAATACGTTTGCAGCCAAAACCACCCGGGGCGGATAATCGGGCTCTCCCTCCCCAAGGCTTTCCACCATGTCGGACATCGTCATCCTCGGCGCCAAGCGCACCGCCCTCGGCGCCCTCCTCGGCCAGTTCACCGGCGTTCCGGCGCCCACGCTCGGCGCGGCGGCGATCAAAGGCGCGCTCGAGCAGAGTGGCGTGGCGGCCGATGCCGTCTCCGAAGTGATCATGGGCTGCGTGCTGCCGGCCGGCCTCGGCCAGGCCCCGGCGCGTCAGGCCATGCTCGCTGCCGGCATTCCTGCCGCCGCGGGCGCCACCACGATCAACAAGGTCTGCGGCTCGGGCATGAAGGCCGTGATGCTCGGCGCCGACCTGATCAAGGCCGGCTCGGCCGAGGTCGTGGTGGCCGGCGGCATGGAGAGCATGACCAACGCCCCGCACCTGCTGAACGGCTCGCGCACCGGCATCCGCTACGGCAGCGCCGAGATGCTCGATCATATGGCCTGGGACGGCCTGACCAACCCCTACGACAGGCAGCCCATGGGCGGCTTTGGCGAGCTCTGCGCCGCCAAGTACGGCTTCACCCGCGAGGAGCAGGACGCCTACGCCGCCGAGTCGGTGCGCCGCGCCCAAGCCGCGCAGGCGGCGGGCCTCTTCAAGGACGAAATCGTCCCCGTCATCGTCGCCGGCAAGAAGGGCGAGGTCGCCATCGACCAGGACGAGCAGCCGGGTCGCTGCAACATCGAGAAGATCCCCACGCTGAAGCCCGCCTTCAAGAGGGACGGCACGATCACCGCCGCCGCGTCTTCCTCGATCAACGACGGCGCCGCTGCCCTGGTGCTGGCCTCGGCCGAAAAGGCCCGGGCCCTCGGCGCCAGGCCACTGGCCCGCATCGTGGCCCACGCCACCCACTCACAGGCCCCGGAGTGGTTCACCACCGCCCCGGTGGGCGCCATCCAGAAGGTGCTGGACAAGGCCGGCTGGGCGGTGGACTCGGTCGATCTGTTCGAGGTGAACGAGGCCTTCGCGGTGGTGGCCATGGCGCCGATGCGCGAGCTGGGCATCCCACACGCCAGGTTGAATATCCACGGCGGCGCCTGTGCGCTCGGCCACCCGATCGGCGCTACCGGCGCTCGGCTGATCGTCACCCTGCTGAACGCGCTGGCGAAAACCGGCGGCAGGCGTGGCGTGGCGGCACTCTGCATCGGCGGCGGCGAGGCCACGGCGGTGGCGGTGGAACTGGCCTGAGGCCACCGCGAGCCCAGCAACGCTTCCCCGCCCGGCGGCCGGCAGGGGTGAGCGGGGCTTGACTGCCTTCGCGTTCTTGTCATCATTGGCGGGAACGTGTGGCGGTCGCCGCGCGTTTTTCGTATTCCCCAACCCTGTTGTTGACGAGGACGCACTCCCATGTCGCTGAACAAGTCGCTGCTCGCCCTGGCCGTTGCCCTGGCCCTGGCCGCCTGCTCCAAGCCGGCCGAAGAGGCCCCGGCCGCCGAGGCCGCCCCCGCTGCCGCCCCGGCGAAGCCGCGCCGGCCGAAGCTGCTCCGGCCGCCCCGGCCGAAGAGGCCGCTGCCCCCGCCGAGGGCGAGATGGCTCCGGCCGAGGCCGCGCCGGCTCGAAGCTGCTCCGGCTGAAGCCGCCCCCGCCGAGGCCGCTCCGGCCGAGGAGCCGAAGCCGGAAGAGACCCCGGCTGCCTGATCGCTGCGCGATCACGTCGTGCCCGAAACCGCCGGGGAAACCCGGCGGTTTCGTTTTTGCAGCGTCTCTGCCCACGACCCTGCGGGGACGGTGCGCGAGCGGCTACCATCGGCGCTTCCCCTCGCGCCGGTCTTTGCCCCATGCCCCTGCTGCGAAGCCAGATCGATCCCCGCTCTGAGGACTTCCTCGCCAACGACGCCCATCTGCGCGGCCTGGTCGCCGAGCTCGAACAGCGCCTGGCCCGTGCCGCCCAGGGCGGCGGCGAGAAGGCGCGGGCGAAACACACCGAGCGCGGCAAGCTGCTGCCGCGCGAGCGCATCGAGGCCCTGCTCGACCCCGGCTCGCCCTTCCTCGAGATCGCGCCGCTGGCCGCCGAAGGCCTGTACGAGGGCGCGGCGCCGGCGGCCGGGATCATCTGCGGCATCGGCAACGTGCACGGCCAGCAGGTCGTCGTGGTCGCCAACGACGCCACTGTCAAAGGCGGAACCTACTTCCCGATGACGGTGAAAAAGCACCTGCGAGCGCAGGAGGTGGCGCTGGAGAACCGCCTGCCCTGCGTCTACCTAGTCGATTCCGGCGGCGCCTTCCTGCCGCTGCAGGACGAGGTGTTCCCGGACAAGGAACACTTCGGCCGCATCTTCTACAACCAGGCGCGCATGAGCGGGCTTGGCATCCCGCAGGTCGCGGTTGTGATGGGCAGCTGCACCGCTGGCGGCGCCTACGTGCCGGCCATGTGCGACGAGTCGATCATCGTCAAGGAGCAGGGCACGATCTTCCTTGGCGGCCCGCCGCTGGTGAAGGCCGCCACCGGCGAAGTGGTCGATGCCGAGGCGCTGGGCGGTGCCGATGTGCACACCCGCGTCTCCGGCGTGGCCGACCACTACGCCGAGGACGACCGCCATGCGCTCTCCATCGCCCGCGACGTGCTGTTCCACCTGAACCGCAGGAAATCGCCTTCGGTAGCGGTGCAGCCGGTACGCGAGCCGCTCTATCCGGCCGAGCAGCTCTACGGCGTGGTGCCGAAGGATACCCGTAAGCCCTTCGACATCCGCGAGGTGATCGCCCGCCTCGTCGACGGCAGCGAGTTCCAGGAGTTCAAGGCGCGCTACGGCACCACCTTGGTGTGCGGCTTCGCCCACCTGCACGGCTACCCCGTGGGCATCGTCGCCAACAACGGCATTCTGTTCGCCGAAAGCGCGCTGAAAGGGGCGCATTTCATCGAGCTTTGCAACCAGCGCAACATCCCGCTGGTCTTCCTGCAGAACATCACCGGCTTCATGGTGGGCCGAAAGTACGAGAATGCCGGCATCGCCAAGGACGGGGCGAAGATGGTCACCGCCGTGGCCTGCTCGCACGTACCAAAGTTCACCGTGGTCATCGGCGGCAGTTTCGGCGCCGGCAATTACGCCATGTGCGGCCGCGCCTACGGCGCGCGCTTCCTGTGGATGTGGCCGAACGCCCGCATCAGCGTGATGGGCGGCGAGCAGGCCGCCAGCGTACTCGCCACGGTGAAGCGCGACGGCCTTGAGGCCGCCGGCAAGACCTGGAGTGCCGAGGAGGAGGAGGCCTTCAAGAGGCCGATCCGCGAGCAGTACGAGACCCAGGGCAGCCCGTGGTATGCCACGGCCCGGCTGTGGGACGACGGCATCATCGATCCTGCCGATACACGACGCGTACTGGGGCTTGCCCTCTCTGCCGCGCTCAACGCCCCGATCGAGCGCACCACCACCACCGAGCAGCGCTACGGCGTATTCCGCATGTGATCCGCGGGGCGCGGGACGCAGCCGGCCTTCTGGCAGGTGCCGCAGGCAGTCCGCCCGCCACCGGCAAGCGGCAGAGGAGCCATCCAGCGGCCCAGCATCCGCACGAAGCGAGCGCGCCGTCCTGCCAGCAGCAGGCGGCGGGCAAGCCCGAGGCGCAGGCGCCGCAACAGCCCGGGGGCGCGGTCGTGCAGTACATAGAGCGCGGCGGCGAATACCGCCAGCGCCACCAGGACCTGTTGCCACAAGGGCCCGGAGGTCGCGGCAGCGGCGATCATGGCATGTCCGTCCGGCATCTCCCCGCCCTCACCCGGCCCCGAGTGCCACGGCCAGCTGGTAGGTAAGCAGGGCGGCGAGATAGGCCAGGGCGAACAGATAGCCCGCCGCGAGCGCGGTCTTGCGCCAGCTGCCGGTTTCGCGCCGCAGGGTGGCAAGGGTGCTGATGCACTGCGGGGCATAGATGAACCAGACCAGCAGGGCGAGGGCGGTGGCCAGCGACCAGTCATGGGCGATCAGCGGCGCCAGGGCGCCGGCGGCGTCCGCTTCCGTGGCAGAGAGAGCATAGACCGTGGCCAGGGCCGAGACTGCCACCTCGCGCGCCGCCATGGCGGGCACCAGGGCCACGCAGACCTGCCAGGGAAAGCCGAGCGGGGCGAACAACGGAGCGATGAAGTGGCCGATGCGGCCGGCGAAGCTGTGGTCGATCGCCGTCGCCGCTCCTTCGGGGGGCATGGGGTAACTGGCGAGGAACCAGAGCAGCACGGTGAGGGCAAGCAGGATCCCGCCGACGCGGCGCAGGAAGATCATGGCCCGCTCGGCAAGACCGAGGGCGAGATCGCGCGGATGCGGCCAGCGGTAGGCGGGAAGTTCCAGCAACAAGGCCGACTCGCGACGGTCACGGCGCCAGCGCTTCGAGAACCAGGCCACCGCCAGCGCCGAGAGGATGCCGGCCAGGTACAGGCCGAACAGCACCAGCCCCTGCAGCTTGAGCCCTCCCGGCAGATCACGCCGTGGGATGAAGGCACCGATCAGCAAGGCGTACACCGGCAGGCGGGCCGAACAGGTCATCAATGGGGCCACCAGTTGGGTGGCGAAGCGGTCACGCGGGTCCTGGATGCTGCGCGTAGCCATGATCCCCGGCACGGCGCAGGCAAAGCTGGAGAGCAGCGGGATGAAGCTGCGTCCGGACAGGCCGGCGGCGCGCATTGGACGGTCGAGCAGGAAGGCCGCACGCGGCAGGTAGCCACTCTCCTCGAGGACGAGAATGAAGAGGAACAGGATCAGGATCTGCGGCAGGAAGACCAGTACGGCCCCGAGACCGGAGAAGATGCCATCCACCAGCAGGCTGCGCAGCGGCCCTTCCGGCATCCAGACCGCCACGCCCTCGCCCGCCCAGGCCGTAATCGTCTCGATGCCGGCCACCAGGGGCTCGGCCCAGGCATAGACGGCCTGGAAGACGAAGAACATCAGCACGGCGAAGATCAAGTAGCCGAACAGCGGATGCAGCAGCCAAGGATCGAGTCGGTCCTCGAGGCTCATGGATTCTTCCGGCACCTCCACGGCCCCGGCGAGCAGCCGCTGTACCTCGGCATGGGCCGCGGCCTCGTCCGCCGGGGGCGGCAGCGCAGGCACACGGGCTCGGCCGGCCTCGAGCGCCTCCACGAGTGCGTCGGCCCCGCCGCGGCGCACCGCCACCGTCGGCAACACCGGCACCCCGAGTTCCGCGGCGAGACGCGCAAGATCGATACGCAGGCCGCGCCGCCTGGCGGCATCCATCTGGTTCAGCGCCACCAGCATCGGCCGCCCTAAGGCCCGCAGCTCCAGCACGAAGCGCAGATGCAGGCGCAGATGCGTGGCATCGACCACACAGACGATGGCATCGGGCGCCGGCTCGCCCGGATACATGCCGCGCAGCAGGTCGCGGGTCACCGCCTCGTCGAGGCTGGTCGGGCGCAGGCTGTAGCTGCCTGGCAGGTCGAGCACCAGCAGCTCCTGCCCGGAAGGCAGGCGCAGGCGGCCCTCCTTGCGCTCTACCGTGACCCCAGCGTAGTTCGCCACCTTCTGGCGGCTGCCGGTGAGGCGGTTGAACAAGGCGGTCTTACCGGCATTGGGGTTGCCCACCAGGGCCACGCGCTGCGGCCGGGCCGCGGCGGAAGGAGCGACGGCGCAGTCCATCAGGCATCAACCTCCACCCGTACCCGCTCGGCCTCGGCCCGGCGCAGGGCGAAACGGCTACCACCGATGCCGACCAGCATCGGATCGCCGCCGAAGGGGGCCAAGGCCAGCAGGCGCAGCGGAGCCCCGGGGATGAAGCCCAGCTCGCGCAGGCGCCGGGCGATGGCATCGGCCGGATGGGCATCGTCCACGGCCACCACCCGCGCCCGCTGGCCCTGCTGCAAATCCTGGAGACGCATGTACGCACCTTTTGAGAATCGTTCTCGATTATAGCCGCTGACGGACGCCATGCCGCCCACGGCGCTGCCGCTAGAATCGGCAGGCGCCGACCCTTCCGGCGCGTTCGCCTGGAGGATGCGTGACGGCCCCGATCGATCTGCAACGGCGCGGCAGCAGCGCCTGGCTCATCCTGAACCGCCCCGAGGTGCACAATGCCTTCGATGCCGGGCTGATCGCCGCCCTCGTCGAGGCGCTCGACGCCCTGGCCGGCGACAGTACCGTGCGCACCCTGGTGCTCACGGGCCAGGGCAGCACCTTCTCCGCCGGCGCCGATCTCCACTGGATGCGCGGCATGGCGAAGGCCAGCGAGGCCGAGAACCTCGATGATTCCCTGGCGCTGGCACGGCTGATGCGCACGCTGAACTTCTTTCCGAAACCAACCATCGCCCGGGTGAATGGCTCGGCCTATGGCGGCGGCGTGGGGCTGGTGGCCTGCTGCGACATCGCCATCGGGGTCGAGGGCGCGAAGTTCTCGCTCTCCGAGGCCAAGCTCGGCCTGGTGCCGGCGGTGATTTCGCCGTACGTCGTGGCCGCCATCGGTGCGCGGCAGGCGCGCAAACTGTTCCAGACGGCGGAAGTCTTCGAGGCGCCGGAAGCGGCGCGCATCGGCCTGCTGCACCGCTGCGTGCCGGCCGCCGGACTGGACGAGGCGGTCGACCGCGAGCTGCATTGGCTGGGCAAGGGCGGCCCGATCGCGCAGGCCGAAGCCAAGGCCCTCGCCTTGCGCATGACTGGAATGACGCGCGAGAACGCCGAGCGCATCGATTCCGAAAACGCGCGGCTGATCGCCCGCCTGCGCGTCTCGCCGGAAGGGCAGGAAGGCCTTGGGGCCTTCCTCGACAAGCGCACCCCGCGCTGGGTGGCGGCCTGATGTTCAAGACTCTGCTCATCGCCAACCGCGGCGAGATCGCCTGCCGCGTGATCCGCACCGCGCGCAAGCTCGGCATCCGCACCGTGGCCGTTTACTCCGACGCCGACGCCGACGCCCAGCACGTGCGCCTTGCCGACGAAGCGCACCGCATCGGCGGTCCGGCGCCGGGCGACAGCTACCTGCGCTTCGATGCCATCCTCGAGGTGGCGAAGAAGACCGGCGCCGAGGCCATCCACCCGGGCTATGGCTTCCTCTCCGAGAACGCCGATTTCGCCGACGCAGTGGCCGCCGCGGGCATCGCCTTCGTCGGGCCCTCGGGCGCCTCGATGCGCAAGATGGGCAGCAAGGCCGGGGCAAAGGAGCTGATGCGCGCCCACGGCGTGCCCGTGGTACCGGGCTATACCGGCGAGGACCAGGACCCGGCCCGGCTGCAGCGCGAGGCCGATGCCATCGGCTACCCGCTGATGATCAAGGCCGCGCACGGCGGCGGCGGCAAGGGTATGCGCATCGTGCGCGCGTCCACTGAGTTCCCCGCGGCGCTGGAGAGCTGCCAGCGCGAGGCGAAGAATGCCTTCGGCCGCGACCGTGTGCTGCTCGAACGCTACGTCGAGAAGCCGCGCCACATCGAGATCCAGGTCTTCGCCGACACGCACGGCCAGGTCCTGCACCTCAACGAGCGCGAGTGTTCGGCGCAGCGCCGCTACCAGAAGGTGCTGGAGGAATCGCCCTCGCCCTTCCTCACCCCGGCCCTGCGCGAGGCCATGGGAGCGGCGGCAGTGCAGGCCGCGAAGGCCATCGACTACGTCAACGCCGGCACCGTCGAGTTCATCGTCGGCCAGGACGGCAGTTTCTATTTCATGGAGATCAATACCCGCCTGCAGGTGGAGCATCCGGTGACCGAACTCGTCACCGGGCTCGATCTCGTCGAACTGCAGCTGCGTGTGGCCGCGGGTGAAGCCCTGCCCTTCACGCAGGCCGAGGTGCGCCAGCAGGGCCACGCCATCGAGCTGCGCCTGTACGCGGAAGACCCGGCGGCCGGCTTCCTGCCCGGCTCCGGCAGGCTGGAACGCCTGCGCCTGCCGGCGCCCTCCGCCCACGTGCGCCTCGACGGCGGCGTGGTGGAAGGCGACACGGTGACCATCTTCTACGACCCGATGATCGCCAAGCTGATCGTCTGGGACGAGGACCGGCCAAGCGCATTGGCCCGGCTGCGCGAGGCCCTGATGGACTGCGACATCCGCGGCCCGAAGTCGAACATCAGCCTTCCTCGAGGCCCTGGTGCGCCACCCCAGCGTGGTCGAGGGCACGATCGACACCGGCTATCTCGACCGGGCACTGGACGAAGTGCTCGCGCCCGCCACGCCACCGCCCGCGCCCTTGCTGGCGCTGGCCGCTGCCGCAGTGCTACTGCGCGAAGAAGAGGCCACCCGCGCGAACGCGGCGGCCGGCCCGGACCCGACCTCGCCCTGGGCCATCGCCGATGGCTGGCGGCTCGGCCACGGGGGGGCACGCCGCCTCGTGCTGGAGTCCGCTGGCCAGCGCCATGTGCTCAACGCCCGCGGCCATGGCGGCGACTACGCCATCGCGATCGACGGCGACGCCACCACGATCCACGTCGAAGGCCTGCGGCTGGAGCAAGATGGCCGCGCCTCGGCGCGCATCGATGGCAGGGGCATGCTGGCCCGCGCCCAGGTCGATGCCACGACCGTGCTCCTGCACGACGGCACGCAGCGCTGGCTCATCGGGCGGCTTGGCGCCTATGCCTTCGCCGGCCAGACCGGCGCCGGGGGTGAGGGAACGCTCAAGGCCCCGATGCCGGGCCGGGTGGTGCTCATGAAGGTAGCGGCCGGTGACGTGGTGGCCGAAGGCCAGGAATGTGCGGTGATGGAAGCGATGAAGATGGAGCTGAGCCTGAAGGCCCCGCGCGCTGGCACGGTGAAGGAGGTGCGCGCCGCGGCGGGCGATTTCGTCGAGGCCGATGCCGCCTTGGTGGTGCTGGAATGATGGCCGCGACGGATTTCGTCCGCATCGTCGAGGTGGGCCCGCGCGACGGCCTGCAGAACGAGAAGGCGATCATCGCCACCGCCGACAAGATCGCGCTGATCGAGAAGCTCGCCGCGACGGGCCTGGGCACGGTCGAGGCCACGGCCTTCGTCAGCCCGAAGTGGGTGCCGCAGATGGCCGACGCGGCCGAGGTCTATTCCGGCGTGGCGAAGCGCGAAGGCGTGCGCTACCCGGTGCTGGTGCCGAACCTGCAGGGCTATGAGCGCGCGCGTGCCGTCGGCGTGGCCGAGATCGCGGTGTTCGGTGCGGCTTCCGAAGCCTTCAGCAAGGCCAACATCAATGCCAGCATCGAAGAATCGTTGGCACGCTTCGTCCCGGTACTGGAGGCGGCGAAGCGCGACGGCGTGGCGGTGCGCGGCTACGTTTCCACCGTGCTCGGCTGCCCCTACCAGGGCGAGGTGCCGCTGAATGATGTCGTGCGGGTGGCGAAGGCCCTGTATGCCATGGGCTGCTATGAGATCTCGCTCGGCGACACCATCGGCGTTGGCACACCGCGCAGGGCCCGCGCCATGCTCGAGGCGGTAGCCAGCGAGGTACCGATGGCCGCGCTGGCGGTGCACTTCCACGACACCTATGGCCAGGCAGTGGCCAATGTCGCTGCCTGTCTGGAGGCCGGGGTGCGCGTGGTGGATGCCGCCGTCTCGGGCACCGGCGGCTGCCCCTACGCCAGGGGCGCCAGCGGCAATGTCGCCACCGAGGACATCGTCTACCTCCTTGATGGCATGGGCTTCGCCCATGGCGTCGATCTCGATGCCCTGGTCGATACCGGCCGCTGGCTATCGGCCCTGCTGGGCCGCGAAAGCATGAGCAAGGTGAACCGTGCACGCTGCTGAATCCCTGCGTGCGGCCGTGGCCTATGCCGCGCGCCGCCCCATTCCCGTCCCCGGCCAGCCGCTCACGGAACGCGAGCTCGCCCTCCAGCCCCAGGAGCGCCTGCTGGTGGGCGAACCCGTGGCGGGCCGCCGCTGGTGCTATGCCGGCAATGGCGACTGCGGCTGGGTGGCCGAGGAGGATCTCTCGCGTATCGAGGATGCTCCGCGCTTCCTGCTACGACCGATCGCCCCCGCCGACGACGCCACCGTTGCCGCCATCATCCGCCGCGTCATGCCCGAGTTCGGTGCCGATGGCCCGGGCTTTGCCCTTCACGATGCCGAGGTGGACGGCATGAGTGCCGCCTACGACCGGCCGGGCGCGGCCTACTTCGTGATCGAGCGTGGCGGCGAGGTGCTGGGCGGCGGCGGCGTGGCCCCGTTGGACGGCGAGGCGGGTACCTGCGAGCTGCGCAAGATGTACTTCCTGCCGGCCCTACGCGGCCTCGGCGCCGGTACCGCCCTGATGGGCCGCTGCCTGCTCACCGCGCGCCAGTTCGGCTACCACCGGGCCTACCTCGAGACCCTCACCGGCATGGACGCAGCCCAGGCGCTCTATGCCCGCGCCGGGTTCGAGCCGATCGGGCAGCCACTGGGTGCCACCGGGCATTTCGGCTGCAACCGATTCTTCCTGCGCGCGCTCTGAATCAGGCCCGCGGCGGCCGCGATTCGATGAAGAAGCTGGCGCGCTTGCGCGGCTTCAGATAGTTCTGCGCCGCCCGCGGCAGGGCCTGCGGCTTGATCGCCCGCTGGATCGAGAGCTCCGGACGCTCGGCCAGGGCCACCACCAGGGCCTCGTCGGCCGGCACCGCCGGGTCGTGGATGATCACCCGTGGCTTCAGGGCGTTGGCCGGGTCCACCGCCACCGAGAGCGCGAACCGGCCGTCGGAGAGCTGCAGCACCGAGCCCGGCGGGTAGATGCCCATCATGCGCACGAAGGCCTTGAGGGTGTCCGCATCGAAGGCCGCATTGGCCTTGCGGTAGACACTGGCGATGGCGTCGTGCGGAGTCAGCGCATGGATCGGGTTCGGCGGGTTGCACAGATTGTCGTAGTGGTTCACCAGGGCGACGATGCGCGCCGCCGGATGCAGGGCCTCGTTGCGCAGGCCCTGCGGAAAGCCGCTGCCATCGGCGGCCTCGTGGTGCTGCACCACGGCGGCGAAGGCGGCCTCGGGCAGCCCCATGCGCCCAGCCAGTGCCCGCCCATGCTCGACATGGCTCTGGAACATGCGCCGCTCGGTGGGATTGGTGGAGTCGCCCTTGCCGCGCATCACGTCGGGCAGCTCGATCTTGCCGATGTCGTGCAGCAGGGCGCCGAGGCCCACGGCCTGCACGAAGGCCTCGTCGAAACCCATCGAACGGGCCAGCAGCACCGAGAGCACCGAGACATTGATGGCGTGCAGGGCGGTCTCCTGCCCGGCCTTCTCCGAGAGCAGGCGGATCGCCACGTCCGGCTCGCGCTGCATCGCCCGCACCATGCCACCGATCTCGGCGGCCGCGAGCGCATGCGCCTCCTCGGGCTGCGCGCGGACGTTCAGCAACACGGTGCGGAAGGTGCGCGAGACGGCGCTGAAACGGCGCTCGCAGCGGTCCAGGCTCTGCCGCTGGGCATCGAGGGCATCGGCCGGCGGGGCGACCGCCGGCGCCTCGTCGAAGGCCGAGGGCCGCGACGCCGCGGCGAGGATCGCCGCGCCCCCGCCCCCGCCGGCCTCTGGAAGCGCAGGCACTGCCTCCTCGGCGGGCCCGGCTGCGGGCGGCGGCAGCGCCCCGGACTCCGGTTCGGGCAGCGGTTCGGCCTCGCTGCGCGCCGGCTCGTGCCAGACATGGGTGATGCCAAGCGTGGCGAAGGTAGCGATCTGCGCCTCGCTGCGCAGCAGAAAGCCGGTGCCGGGCACGTCTTCCATCGACACCCAGAGCCCCACCCGGAGACGCTCCACCGCGATGCGTTCCATGGCCTCCTCCGCCGCCAGAACCCCCACCAGTGTGGCCCAGGCCGGGGCAGCGCGGCAGGCCGGCTCGGGTAAAATCCGGCGTCCTTTCCGGAGCAGCCCCATGCAACTCGATACCGTCCGCGCCGTCATCACCGGCGGCGCCTCCGGCCTCGGCTTCGCCGTGGCCCAGTACCTCGTGGCGAACGGTGGCCAGGTCGCCCTGTTCGACGTGAATGCCGAACGCGGCGCCGCGGCCGTGGCCGAACTCGGCCCCGGCAGAGGCGCACTTCTTCCGCACCGACGTGGCCGACGAGGGCGGCGTGGCCGCCAACATGCAGGCGGCCCGGGCGGCGATGGGGGGGCTGAACGCGGCGGTCAACTGCGCCGGCGTCCTCGGCTCGGGCCGGGTGCTGGGGAAGGAAGGACCGATGCCGCTCGATACCTTCAGCCGCACGGTGATGGTGAACCTCGTCGGCAGCTTCAACGTGGCCAAGGCCGCCGCGGCGCTGATGCAGGAAAACAGCCCGGGCGAGGACGGCGAGCGCGGCGTCATCGTCAACACCGCCTCGGTGGCGGCCTTCGAGGGCCAGATCGGCCAGGCGGCCTACTCTGCCAGCAAGGGCGGTGTCATCGGCATGACCCTGCCGATGGCCCGCGAGTTCGCCCGCATCGGCGTGCGGGTGATGACCATCGCCCCAGGCGTGTTCCACACGCCGATGGTCGACGGTATGCCGGAGGCCGTATACCAGAGCCTCTGCGCCCAGGTGCCCTACCCCTCGCGCCTCGGCCGGCCCGAGGAGTTCGCGGAAACCGTGGGCTTCATCCTGCGCACCCGCTATCTCAATGGCGAGACCATCCGCATCGATGGCGCCATCCGCATGCAGCCGAAGTAAGGACCTGCCATGAAGGCTTCCGAGATCAAGAAAGGCAATGTCGTCGAGCACGCCAACGGCGTCTGGCAGGTGCGCGACATCGAGCGCAGCGCACCGCAGGGCCGCGGCGGCAACGTCACCTACCGCTTCACCCTGTATTCGGTGCCGGGCGGTACCAAGCTCGATCTCTCGCTGCGCGCCGAAGACGAACTGAAGGAAGTGGAACTGGTGCGCCGCGCCGCCAGCTTCTCGTACAGGGACGGCGAGGCCTTCGTCTTCCTCGACGACGAGGACTTCACCCCCTACACCCTCGATCCCGAGGCCCTGGGCGATGCCGCCGGCTACATCACCGAGGGGCTGACCGGCTGCTACGTGCAGTTGATCGACGAGGCACCGGTGGCCCTGCAACTGCCGGCCACGGTGGCGCTGGAAGTGGTGGACACGCCGCCGGAGCTGAAGGGCGGCACCGCCACCAAACGGCCGAAACCGGCCCGCCTCAGCACCGGCATCGAGGTGATGGTGCCGGAGTACATTGGCAACGGCGAGAAGGTGCTGATCAACACTGCGACCGGCGAGTTCTCCGGCAGGGCGTGACCGCCGTTCGCGGCGGCGCATGACACATCACGTGTTTGGCGGACCGGAGCGGCGGCTGGCGGCCCGCCCGCGGGCGCTTACTTCCCGCGCAGCAACCGGTACCGCGCCGCCATGCGCCGGATCGAAGGCTCGATGCCGGCATCCACGGCCAGCACGTCGATCTTCCACCAGGCGAAGGCCCGCGACTCAGCATTGATCCGCGGAGTCTCGCCGGCGGTGCAGCGCACGAGGTAACGCACGTCCCAGTGCCAGTGCTCCGGCTCGGCACCACGGGCCGGGATGGTATGGCGGTCGAGATCGAGGATGCCGCCTTCGACCACGAGGCCGGGAAGGCCGGTTTCCTCCCCGGCCTCGCGCAGCGCCACGGCGGCGAGGTCGGGCTCGCCGTCGGCATGCCCGCCGGGCTGCAGCCAGCGGCCCAGCTTGGCGTGGTGCAGCAGCAGGCAGCGCTCGCCGTCGGCGGAGACCACGAAGGCCGAGCCGGTGAAGTGCCCGGCGAGGTGACGCCGGGTGAAGCGTTCGATGCCGCCCCGTAGGAAGGCACGGTACTCGGTGGCGAGCGGATCGCCGTGGCGCCCATCATAGGCCGCAAGGGCGATATCGAGTTTGGCCAGCCGGGCAGCGATGCTCTCCCCGCCCTCGCAGGCGGCATCGTTCCGGGGCGGGGGCGAAGGCGGCAGGGGCATGGCGGAACCGGCAGGCGTGCGGGGCGCCTACCCTAGCCGGATCCGGGCCGGCACAGGCAAGGGACTGCCGCCGGGGCGCTCACGCCGTCTACACTCGGGCCTTTCCCATGCCCCGCGAGGCCCCATGCCCACCGACACGCCCCCGCCCGCCGGCGTCCGCGCCCCCTCGCTGCTGCAGGCCTTCCTGCCCCTGCTGGTCCTGGTGGCCCTGCTGGCCGGAGGAGTCGCCCTGTTCGGCGAGGATGCCGCCTACGGCGCCAACCAGGTCTCGCTGGTGCTCGCCGCCGCCGTGGCCGCCCTGGTGGGCTGGCGCAACGGGCTGGCCTGGCAGGACCTGCAGGATGCCATGGTGCACGGGGTGAGCATCGCCACCAGCGCAATCTTCATCCTGCTCGCCGTGGGTGCCCTGATCGGCACCTGGATCCTCGCCGGCATCGTGCCCACCCTGATCCACTACGGGCTGCTGCTGCTCGATCCTTCCTGGTTCTATCTCGCCGCCTGCCTGCTCTGCGCCGCCATCGCCATGTCGATCGGCAGTTCCTGGACCACGGCCGGCACGGTGGGGGTGGCCCTGATGGGCGTGGCCGGCGGCCTTGGCATGGACCCGGCGATCACCGCCGGAGCGATCATTTCCGGCGCCTACTTCGGCGACAAGATGTCGCCGCTGTCCGATACCACCAATCTCGCCTCGGCGGCGGCGGGCAGCGAACTGTTCGCCCACATCCGCCACATGGTCTGGACCACCTTCCCCAGCTTCGGCCTCGCGCTCGCCGGCTTCGCCCTGCTCGGGGCCGGCGGCCAGGCCACAGGCGAGGCTGGCTTGGAGGCGGTGGGCGGGCTCTCGGCCGAGATGGCGAAGCACTTCCACCTCGGCCCGCACCTGCTGGTGCCGCTGCTGGTGGTGCTGGCGATGGCGGCGATGCGTATTCCGGCCCTGCCCACCGTGCTGGCCGGCGCCCTGCTCGGCGGCGTCTTCGCCGTGGTGTTCCAACCCGAGGCGGTGAAGGCCTTCGCCGGCGAGGATGTATCCGGCGGGATCGCCCTGCTCAAGGGTGCCTGGATGGCGATGTTCAACGGCTACAAGCTCGAGTCCGGCGTCGCCGCGGTGGATTCCCTGCTCAGCCGCGGCGGCATGTCGAGCATGCTCAACACCATCTGGCTGATCTTGAGCGCCATGGCCTTCGGTGCCCTGATGGAAAAGGCCGGGCTGCTGGAACGCCTGGTGCGCAGCGTGCTGGCCGCGGCCCGCAGTACGGGGTCGCTGATCGCCGCCACCCTGGTCACGGCCTTCGGCTCCAACGTGGTCACTGCCGACCAGTACATTTCCATCGCCCTGCCCGGCCGGCTCTACCGCGGCGAGTACGAAAAGCGCGGCCTTGCGCCGGTGAACCTCTCGCGTGCCCTCGAGGATGCCGGCACCCTCACCTCGCCGCTGGTGCCCTGGAACAGCTGCGGCGCCTACATGGCGGCCACGCTCGGTGTGGCCACCTGGAGCTACCTGCCCTACGCGCTGTTCAACCTGATCAACCCGATCCTGGCGCTGCTGTTCGCCTTCGCCGGCATCAAGATCCTGCGCCTCGCCGCCGACCAGGTGCGCGAGGCCGGGCGCGTCTAGTCTCAGCCTGCCAGCGGCCCCAGGCCTGCCAGCCCCCACAGGGCCGCTGCCCGTATCAGGGTCCGTCCTCCGCCTCGTCCAGCCCGGGCTCGCCCAGCAGGCGCCGGCTGGTCTCGGCATCCAGGGCCTCGACCTTGCTCAGGTGGCGCTGGATGGCGCGGGTGCGCACCCCGGCGTTGTCGATGACATTCGCCGCCTCGTCGAGCTTCTTGCGGGTCTTGGCCAGCACATCGCCGAACTTGCCGAACTCGGTGCGCACGGCGCCGAGGATTTTCCATACATCCGAGCTGCGCTGCTGGATCGCCAGGGTGCGAAAGCCCATACGCAGCGAATTGAGCAGGGCGGCGAGGGTGGTGGGCCCGGTCAGGGTCACGCGGTACTCCCGCTGCAAGGCCTCGAACAGGCCCGGACGGCGCAGCACCTCGGCATACAGCCCCTCGGTGGGCAGGAAGAGCACGGCGAAATCGGTGCTGTGCGGCGGCGCGACGTACTTCTCGGCGATCTTCTTCGCCTCGAGGCGGAGTCGCTGTTCCAGCGCCTGGCCGGCTGCGGCAGCGGCCTCGGCATCGGCGCGTTCCTGCGCCTCCAGAAGACGCTCGTAGTCCTCGCGCGGGAACTTGGCGTCGATCGGCAGCCAGACCGGCCCGCCCCCGTCGCCCGGCAGCTTCACCGCGAACTCCACCCGCTCGGCGCTGTCCGGCCGCACCGCCACATTGGCCGCGTACTGCTCGGGGGTGAGCAGTTCGTCGAGGATGGTGGCGAGCTGCACCTCGCCGAACACGCCCCGCGATTTGACATTGCCGAGCACCCGCTTGAGGTCACCCACGCCATGGGCCAAAGAGCGCATCTCGCCGAGCCCCGCATGCACCTGCTCCAGCCGCTCGGAGACCAGCCGGAAGCTCTCGCCCAGCCGGGTCTCCAGCGTGGCATGCAGCTTCTCGTCCACCGTGGCACGCATCTGCTCGAGCTTGGCCTCGTTGCCCTGCTGCAGTTCGGCCAGGCGGCGTTCGAGGGTCTGGCGCACCTCGGCCATGCGCTGCTGCTGGTCCTGGGTGAAACGCGCCAGCGCCTGGTCCATGGCCTCACGCTGCCGCGCCCCCTCCTGGCCCAGCGACTGGGTCAGGGCATCGAAACTGCGGTCGAGGCGCTCCAGCGCCTGCCCGAGGCGCTGCTCGAAGCCATCGAAGCGGGCACCCAAACGCTGCTCGAAGCCATCGAGGCGGCGCCCCAGGGAATCGGTGAGTTCGGCCCGGCTGGCGCGCTGTTCCTCACGCAGGCCGCGCTCGGCCCGCTCCGAGCTCTCGGCAAGCCCGGTCACCCGGCCGGCCAGGGCTTCGAGCCGCTGCTCCACCCGACCGATGCCGGCCTCGAAACGGGAACCGAGCTCCGCCCATTCCCGCGCCCCCGCGCTGGCACGCCAGGCCAATACGCCACCGGCCAGCAGACCCAGAAGAAGCCCGACGATGCCCCATGCCCATTCCATGCCGCCGTATCGCCTCCACTCGCCGTCATCGCCGCCCTCGCGGCAGGCGGGCATTGTGGCAGGCCGCCGTCTCGCCGGCCGAGACGGCGCGCGTAGCGGCGGGCCGGGGCGGGTTCAGGCCTTCTTCGCCCAGGCCGCGCACCAGCCCTTGGGCTCGACGCTGAAGCCCGGGAACAGGCTGCAGCCCTGGTTCGCCACCGTGTAGAACTGGCAGTTGGCACAGCTGCTGCCCGGCTTGAAGCTGGGGTGCCTGCTGCTGGCGGCATCGGGGGTGTAGGCCAGGGCCTTGGCCTGCGGGTGGTCGAGCGGCAGCTTCGGCAGGCCCTGGGCGGCGGCGGCCGGCACGGCGAGGCGGGCGAGGAAGGGCGCGGCGGTGGCCGTGGCGGCGATCGCGAGGAAACGGCGGCGGTCGGGATTGGCGGCGTGGCTGGACATGGCTCTCCCTCATGGCAGGGTTGGCAGGTGCCATGAGCCTACGCCAGTGGTCATTGCGCCGCCTTGACCCCGCGCAAAGCCGCAAGCGAATGGCTCGCATCCCGCATGGCCCGTTCATGCCGGCTTGCCTACACTTGCCGGCATGGACGCCCTGCCCTACGACCCCCACCGCCTGGCCGATGCCGCCGGCAGCCTGATCACGAACTGCCGCGAGCTGGCGCAGCGGGGCCTGACCCCGGCCACCAGCAGCAATTTCTCGCTGCGACTCGATGAACGCCACTGTGCCATCACCGTCTCCGGCCGCGACAAGGGCCGGCTGGTGCAGGACGACATCATGGTGGTGGACTTCGACGGCCGCCCGGTGGGCACCGACAAGCGCCCCTCGGCCGAGACCCTGCTGCACACCCAGCTCTATCGCCGCTTTCCCGAGGTGGGCTGCATCCTGCACACGCATTCGAAGGCCCAGACGGTCGCCTCGCGCCTGTTCGCGGCGCAAGGCCAGATCACCTTCGAGGGCTACGAGTTGCAGAAGGCCTTCCGTGGCAACGACACCCACGAGAGCACGGTGCGCCTGCCGGTGCTACCGAACTCGCAGGACATGCCTGCCCTGGCCGCACGGGTGGAGGCCGAACTCGACCGCGGCCCGCTCTGGGGCTACCTGATCGAGGGCCACGGCCTGTATGCCTGGGGCCGTGACATGGCCGAGGCACGCCGCCACCTCGAGGCCTTCGAATTCCTCCTCGACTGCGAACTCGACCTCCGGAGACTGCACGCATGAGCCGCATCCGCATCTTCCAGGACGATGACCCGTCCACGCCGCTCGTCGAGGCCCACGAGCATGCCGCCATCGCCGCCGAGCTCGCCCGCATCGGCGTGCGCTTCGAGCGCTGGGAGGCGAACGCTCCGGTGGCCCCCGGCGCCTCGCAGGAGGCAGTCATCGCCGCCTACCGCGCCGACATCGACCGGCTGATGGCCGAGGGTGGCTACCAGGCGGTCGACGTGGTCAGCCTCACCCCCGACCACCCGCAGAAGGACGCGCTGCGCCAGAAATTCCTCGACGAGCACACCCACAGCGAGGACGAGGTGCGCTTCTTCGTCGCCGGTTCCGGCCTGTTCACCCTGCATGTCGGCAGCAAGGTCTACGAGGTGCTGTGCGAGGCCGGCGACCTGATCGGCGTGCCCGACGGCACTACGCACTGGTTCGACATGGGGCCGGAGCCGTTCTTCGTCGCCATCCGCCTGTTCACCAACGTCGAGGGCTGGGTGGCGAACTTCACCGGCAGCGACATCGCCAAACGCTTCCCGCGCTACGAGCGCGGACAGGCGCTGCCCGCATGAGCATGCCGCAGCCGCCGACGGTGGTGCTCACCGACATCGAAGGCACCACCAGCAGCATCGCCTTCGTCAAGGACGTGCTCTTCCCCTATGCCCGGGCCAATCTGCCGGGCTTCGTGGAGGCACGGCGTGAGGAACCGGAGATCCGCCGCTGGCTGGACGCGGTGGCGCTGGAGATCGGCCAGGCCCACCGCGACGACCGCGACGAGGCCGCGGTGCAGCAGCTCTTGGCCTGGATCGACGAGGACCGCAAGCACACCGCGCTCAAGGCCATCCAGGGCCAGCTCTGGCGCGAGGGCTACGCGCTCGGCGAGTACAAGGCCCACGTCTACCCGGACGCGGCCGAGGCGCTGAAGCGCTGGAAGGCCGCCGGCCACGAGCTCTACGTCTACTCCTCGGGCTCGGTGGAAGCGCAGAAACTGTTCTTCGCCCACAGCGATGCTGGCGATCTCACGCCCCTGTTCTCGGGGTATTTCGACACCGAGATCGGCCCCAAGCGCGACGTGGCGAGCTACCGCCACATCGCCGCCGACATCGGCGTGGCCCCCTCCCACCTTCTGTTCCTCTCCGATGTGGTGGAGGAACTGGACGCGGCCCGCGAGGCCGGGCTGCGCACCGTGCTGGTGGACCGCCCGCAGGACTACCCGGTGCCGCGCGAGTCTGCGGCCAACGGCCACCGGCGGGTACGCGACTTCTCGGCCATCGACCCGGACAGCGCTTGACGGCTTTTCACCGGGGGAAGCTGGACCGCCGGGGGTGAGGGGCTAGACTTGTGACGCCCCTCGCACTTCAAGGACGACCTCCCCCATGGCACGCCTCGTCTCCACCCTGCCCTTCCACAAATCGCCCCGCTGGATGGCGGCGGTGGAGACCGTGGCCGCGCGCCCGGCCCGATCTCCCGGGCGCTGGCGCCGGCTCTGGCAGCGTGCCGGCGTACCCGACCCTGGCCTGGTGCCGCGGCTGCTGCGCCGCGCCCGTTATGCCGATGCCGTGCTACTCAACGGCGGCGAACGCGCCGACCTGCTCTACCTTGGCCTTGCCGGGCTCTGCCCCTGGATCCACGCCCCGCACCTGATCGTCGATGCCCACTGGCAGCCGGGCGCCAGCCGCCTGCACCGCCTTGCCCAGCGCCTGCCACTGCGCCTGGGCCGCCACCTGCTGGCCGAGGTGCAGCCGCATTCGCCGGAGGAGATCCCGCTCTACGAGCAGGTGTTCGGCCTGCCGCGGTCGGTGGTCCGCCCCCTGCCCTGGTCGACCTCGCTCACCGGCTACGAGATCCAGCGCCGCCCCGGCCCCGGGGAGGCCATCGTCACCGGCGGCCACAGCTACCGGGACTACGCCACCCTGATCGAGGCCGTGCGCGGGCAGCCCTGGGCCCTGCGCATCGGCCTGCCGCCCTCGCATGTCTCCTGCCAGGTGGCGGCCATGGCGGCCGGCATGGACAACGTCGAGATCGTGTCGGACTGGAGTTTCCAGGACTACTGGCAGGCCGTGGCCGACAGCCGGGTCTTCGCCATGCCGATCACCCCGGGTCTGCAGCGCTGCACCGCCGACCAGACGATCTGCAATGCCATGGCGCTGGGCACCCTCGTGGTGGCCACCGACGCCATGTCGGCACGGCTCTACATCGAGCACGGCCGTACCGGCTTCCTCGTTCCCGAGGGTGATGTGGAGGGCTGGAGGCGCACGCTGGCGCATGTGTATGCCCTGCCCGAGGCTGAGGCGCAAGCGATCCGCGACGCCGCGCGCGAGGTGGCCAGCACCCGATTCAGCGAGGAGGCCAGGCTCGAGGAAACTCTGCGCCGGGCACGCCGCGCCGCCATCGAGTGGGCACCACGCCGCAGCGGTCCGGCCCGGCACCGGCTCGAGGCCCTGCGCTGGGCGAAAGTGGGGCTGGTCGCCCTGCTGTCGGCCAAGATCAGCCTGCTTGCCTCTGCTGCTCTAAAGGCGCTAGGGCGCCGCTTCCTCGAGCCGATAGCGGGTCGTCCGCCGCAACTCGCCGCGCCAACGGTCGAAGACCCGTACCTCGATGACATGCTCGCCGGCCGGCAGCTCGGTGGGCAAGGTGCCGCGCCACAGATGCGGCGAGGGCGCAGCCTCCGGCGCCCGGTCGTAGGCCCGTAGGGCTTCCGCGGCATCGTCGGCGGCATTGATCGCGAGCAGGGCCGGATCCGGGCGCTCCACCCGCTGCATCGGCCGCCACTCGCCCCCGGCCACCCGATACTCCACGCGGCTGTCGGCATCGCCCATCCACACGTTTGCGTACACCGCAAAACCCGGCCAGGCACCATGGCGCAGCACCCGCGGCGCATGCAAGGCGAAAGGCGGGTCATCGGCATGGTCCACCGCATGCCAGCGCAGGGCATAGCCACCACCGGGTTGCACGGTGAGGGTGGCGAAGCCCTTGGGCGTGCCATCGGCCATGCGCGAATCCGGCACGCCGCGGGCATCGGCAAGCCCGCTCCAGAAGGCGCCGCAGGCCGCGCCCACGTTGTACTCGTGCAGCGGCGATGCACCGCGCCAGCCGGCTTCCTCCCCATGCCAGCGGTGCTGCTGCACATGGGTGTGGCTGCTCAGCACCAACACCGACGGATGGGCCTCGAGTAGTCGGAACAGGCGCTGGCGGTCGCCTGCTCGGAAGCTGTCACGCTCGGGCGAGGCATCGGTGTCGAACAGCGGGATGTGCATGGCAAGTAGCAGGAGGGCATCGCGCGGCACCCGCGGTAGGTAGGCTTCGAGGAAGCGGAACTGGCGCTCGCGAAGGCCCCCCACATAGGCCGCCGGCTCGCCGCTGCCGGGCTGGTGGATGACATTGTCGAGCACCACCACCGCGAGCCCCGGTGCCTCCCAGGCGAAGGTATCGGGCCCGAACACGCGGCGGAAGCTGGCGAGCGAGGCCTCGTCGCTGTCGGCTCCGTGGTCGCGGTCGTGGTTACCGCTCGCGGTGAGCCAGGGGGTGCCCATCCGTGCCGTGGCCGCCGCCATCGCCGGCAGCAGGGCGAGGTTGCCGTGCACGATGTCGCCGAGTGAAAGCCCGAGCCGGGCCCGAGGCAGGCGGCGCTCGGGCTCGACGATGGCGGTCTCGAACGACCGTAGATCTCGAACATTCTTCACCTGCGGGTCGCCGAACACACGCAGCGCATAGGGCGGCGCGAAGGCCACGGGGCGCAGGGGCACCGCCCAGTCCCCGGTGGGCGCATCGCGCCAGGTGTCGGGCAGCCCGTCGGGCCGCAGCGCAGGCGTGTATCCGGCGGGCGGAATCACGAAGACCGGCGCGTGGACAGCGAGCGGCAAACGGAAACGGCCCTCGGCATCGGTCTCGACGAGGCGCTCGCCGTCCGACACCAGGACGCCCGGCAGTGGCGGCTCTTGGGCATCGTGGCGACCGTTGCCATCGAGATCGGAGAAAACCCGACCGGCCACCTCCGCTCCCCGGCCCGGTCCGGGCACGAGGGCCAGCGCGGCGGTCAGGGTCAGCATCGGGATCGAAAACCGCATGAACGCCCCGGACTCGCAGAAAATCTGAGCCTACGGAGCGGCCCACACCGGCCGCAAGCCAGGCGGCGCCGGAGTTCAGTCGCTCACGCGCTGCTTGGCCAGCCGGCGCTTCTCCAGCACCCGCCCGACCTCGGCCAGCGAAAGGCCGCGCGCCTGCAGCCCGACCAGGGTGTGGAAGAACAGGTCGGCCACCTCGCCGAGCAGGGCCTCGTCCGTCTCGACGAGCAGGGCCAGCGCGGTTTCCACGCCCTCCTCGCCGATCTTCTGGGCGATACGCCTCGGGCCCGCCTCGAACAGAGTGGTGGTGTAGCTGCCCTGGGGGCGCTCGCGGGCGCGCTGGGCGACGATGGCCTCGAGCTCGCCCAGCACGCTGCCCGGCGCCTGCGCAAAACAGCTGGTGCGCTTCAGGTGACAGGTGGGGCCGTGGGGGATGGCCTGCACGAGCAGGGCATCGCCATCGCAGTCGGTCTCGATCGAGACCAGTTCGAGCACGTCGCCCGAGCTCTCGCCCTTCATCCACAGCCGGCCCTTACTGCGGCTGAAGAAGGTGACACGGCCCTGCGCCAGCGTGGCCTCCAGCGCAGCACGGTCCATGTAGCCCAGCATCAGCACACGGTGGCTGCGCGCGTCCTGCACGATGGCGGGCATGAGGCCGCCCTGCTTGGCGAAATCGAGGGATTCAAGGTCAATCATCGCGCACCTCGATGCCGGCCTCGCGCAGCCGGCGCTTGAGTTCGGGAATGGGCACGGCGCCCGAGTGGAAGACCGAGGCGGCGAGCGCCGCATCGACATCGGCGTTCTGGAACACCTCGGTGAAATGGTCGATGGCGCCGGCCCCGCCAGAGGCCACCAGGGGCACCGGGCAGACGGCGCGTACCGCGGCGAGCTGGTCGATGTCGTAGCCCTCGCGGGCGCCGTCGCTGCCCATGCAGTTGAGCACGATCTCGCCGGCACCGCGGGACACCGCCTCGGCCACCCAGTCGAGGGTGCGCCGCGGCAGGGCCCGGGTGCGCCCAGGATCGCCGGTGTACTGCCGCACTCGCCATTCGCCATCGGCATCGCGCAGCGAATCCACGCCCACCACCACGCACTGCACACCGAAAGCAGCCGCCAGCTCATCGATCAGGGCCGGGCGTTCCAGTGCCGGCGAGTTCACCGAGACCTTGTCGGCCCCGGCCTCCAGCACCCGCGCCGCATCGGCCACCGAACGGATGCCGCCGGCCACGCAGAAGGGAATGTCGATCAGCCGCGCCACCCGCTCCACCCACTCCCGATCCACCGGCCGGCCCTCAGGGCTGGCGGTGATGTCGTAGAACACCAGTTCGTCGGCCCCCTCGTCGCGGTAGCGCAGGGCCAAGGCCTCGATCTCGCCCATCACCACGTGGTCGCGGAAGCGCACGCCCTTCACCACCCGGCCCTCGCGCACGTCGAGGCAGGGAATGATCCGGCGGCTCAGCACGGCAGCGGCTCCGCGGCGGCCTCGAGGGCGGCGGAAAGCGTGAAGCGCCCCTCCAGCAGGGCCTTGCCCAGCACCACGCCGCGGGCGCCGGCGGCACGGGCGCCGCGCACGTCGGCGAGCCCGGCCACGCCGCCCGAGGCCTGTACCGCCACGCCGGGGAAGCGCTGGGCGATGGCGGCATAAAGCTCGAGATTGAGCCCGGCGAGCATGCCGTCGCGGGCGATGTCGGTGCACAGCAGGTGCTGCAGGCCGGCCGCGGCATAGCGGCCGAGCAGGTCGAAGAGGGCGAAGCCGGAAGCCTCGGTCCAGCCCTGCACCGGCAGGCGGAACACGCCCTCGGCATCGGCCCGGGCATCAAGAGCGATGGCGATGCGATCCGGGCCGAAACGCTGCAGCCAGCCGATCACACGGTTGGGCTGGCGCACCGCCAGGGTACCCACCACCACCCGCGAGGCGCCCGCGGCCAGCACCGCCTCGACATCGGCCTCCTCGCGAATGCCGCCGCCGCTCTGCACCTTGAGCCCGGTCTCGCGGCCAATGGCGGCGAGCAGAGGCGCCAGGGTGTAGCCGCCGGCGCGGGCGGCATCGAGATCGACGAGGTGCAGCCACTCGGCCCCGGCCTCGGCGTAGCGGCGGGCCAGAGCCAGCGGCGCTTCGGGGTAGCGGGTCTCGGCGGCGTAGTCGCCCTGGCGCAGGCGCACCACGCGGCCCTCGCGCACGTCGATGGCGGGATAGCAGATCAGGCCCATGGCCTTGGCCTCACAGGGAAAGGAAGTTGGCGAGCAGGCGCGCGCCGACGGCGGCGGAACGCTCGGGATGGCATTGCGCCCCCATCACCCGGCCGCGGGCGGCGATGGCGACGAAGGGCTGGCCGTGGTGGCAGGTGGCGAGGGCATCGGCACTCCCGCGCACGGCGAAGCTGTGCACGAAGTAGGCGCGGCGCCCGTCGAGGCCCTGCACCAGCGGATGCCCCGCCGCTGAGGGAGCCACTTCCAGCCGGTTCCAGCCCATGTGCGGCACGCGGATACCGGGCGCTTCCGGCAGGCGCTCCACCCGACCGGGCAGCAGGCCGAGGCAATCCACGTCGCCCTCCGCCGACTGCTCGAACAATAGCTGCATGCCGACGCAGATGCCGAGCAGGGGCTGGCTGAGCGTGGGGATCAGCCGGTCCAGCCCGTTTTCGCGCAGGCGCTGCATGGCCGGCCCGGCGGCCCCCACCCCCGGCAGCACCACATGGGTGGCGGCGCGGATGCGCGAAGCATCGCTGCTCACCGGGGCCTCGATGCCGAGCCGGGCGAAGGCCGCCTGCACCGAGCCCAGGTTGTTGCCGCCAGAATCCAGCAGCACCAAACGGATGCGCGAGGGATCGAGGCTCACAGCACGCCCTTGGTACTGGGAAGCTGGCTGCCCTCGCGGCGCAGGGCCTCGCGCAGGGCGCGAGCCACCGCCTTGAAGCAGGCCTCCACCATGTGGTGGGTGTTCTCGCCCTTCACCGTGAGGTGCAGGCCGAGGCCGGCGGCCTCGCAGAGCGAGCGGAAGAAGTGCGGCACGAGCTCGGTGGCGAGGCCGCCCACCTCGGGGCGCGGGAACTGGCCCTCGAAGACGAAGCAGGGACGACCGGAGACATCCAGCGCCGCCGAGGCCAGGCTCTCGTCCATCGGCAGGGTGAAGCCGTAGCGGCCGATGCCGCGCTTGTCGCCGAGCGCCTGCCGCAGGGCCTGGCCGATCGCCAGCGCGCAATCCTCCACCGTGTGGTGCTCGTCCACGTGCAGGTCGCCGGCGCAGCGCACGGCCAGCGAGAAGCCGCCGTGCTTGCCGAGCTGCTCCAGCATGTGGTCGAAGAAGCCGTGACCGGTGGCGATGGCCGGCTCGGCGGGGCGGTCGAGGTCGAGCTCGACCACGATCCGGGTTTCCTTCGTACTCCGCTCGACGCGAGCGGTGCGCGGCGAGGCGGTGAGCGCATGGGCGATGCCCGCCCAGTCGTAGTGCCCATCCTTCAGCCGGAAACCGCGCACGCCGAGGTTGGCGGCGAACTGCATGTCGGTCTCGCGGTCGCCCACCATGGCGCTGCCATCGAGGTCGATGCCGCGGTCACGCAGGTAGTGCATCACGAGGCCGATGCCCGGCTTGCGGGTGGGCTTGCCCTCGTGGGCGAAGCTCTCGTCGATCAGCACCTCGCGGAAGCTGATGCCCTGCGATTCGAGGATCTGCAGCAAGAGGCGCTGCGGCCCTTCGAAAGCCTCGCGCGGGAAAGAAGGGGTGCCGAGACCGTCCTGGTTGCTCACCATCACGAACTGGAAGCCGGCATCGCGCAGCCGCTGCAAGGCGGCGATGCAGCCCGGCACCAGGCGGAACTTCTCGAAGGCGTCGATCTGCTCGTCGGCGGGCTCCTCGATCAGCACGCCGTCGCGGTCGATGAAGAGGATCTTCTGGCTCATGGGAAATCGACTCCGGGCAGGGCGGTGAGCGCGGCCAGCAGGGCCTCGTTCTCCTCCGGGCTGCCGATGGTGAGGCGCAGGGCATCGTGCAGGCCGGGCTGGGCGCGCTGGTCGCGCACCACCACCCCGGCCGCGAGCAGGGCGCGGAACGCCGCCTCGGCATCGGCGAAGCGCACGAGCAGGTAGTTGGCATCCGAGGCATAGACCCGGCGCACGGCAGGCAGCGCCGTGAGCGCCGCGGCGATGCGCTCGCGCTCGGCGACGATGCGGCCGGCGCGGCGCTTCGCCTCGTCCGCCGCCGCCGGCGAAACCGCCTCGAGGGCCAGGGCCACCGCCGGGGCCGCCAGCGGATAGGGCGGTGCGATTGCCGAGAGCACGCGCACCAGGGCCGGGTCGGCCAGGGTGATGCCGAGCCGCGCCCCGGCGAGGGCATAGGCCTTCGAGAGCGTACGCAGCACCACGAGGTTCGAAAAACGCCCGAGCAGGGCGGTGGCGCTGGGCTGCGTGCTGTACTCGGCATAGGCCTCGTCCACCACCAGCAGCGCGCGGCCGGCAAGGCCGGTGAGCAGGCGCTCGATCCGTTCGAGCGGCAGGGCGCTGCCGGTGGGGTTCGCGGGCGAGCAGGCGTAGACCAGCTTCACCGGCGCCTTCGCCACCGAGCGCTCCACCGCCCGCAGCACCGCCTCGACATCGAAGCGGAAGCACTCGCCCTCGTCCACCAGCGGCACTTCCACCAGCGGCGCGCCCTGCACCCGTGCCGAAACCGCGTACATGCCGAACACCGGCGGCGTCACCAGCACCGCCTCGCGCTCGGCGCGGCACAGCGCCCGGGTGAGCAGATCGATGCCCTCGTCGCTACCGCGGGTCATCAGCAGGGCCTCCGGCGCCACGCCGTAGAGCGCCGCCAGCCGCGCCCGCAGAGCGGCGGGCTGCGGCTCGGGATAACGGTTCAGGCCCAGACCCGGATCGGCCGGCGAGGGCCAGGGGCTCTCGTTGGCATTGAGCCAGATGCGACCGGTCAGGCCGGTCTTGCGGGCCGAGCCGTAGCCGCCGAAGCCGCGTAGGTCGGCACGTACGAGGTCGAGCACGCTCATGCCGTCTCCTCGAGCCGCTGCACCACGGCCCGGGCATGCGCCTCGAGCGATTCGGCGCGGGCCAAGGTGATGGCGCAAGGGCCGATCGCGGCAAGGCCCTCGCGACTCACCTGCTGCACGCTGATGCTGCGCTGGAAGCTCGCCACCGAGACCCCGCTCCAGGCCCGCGCCGCGCCGCCAGTGGGCAGCACGTGGTTGGTGCCCGAGCAGTAGTCGCCGAGCGACTCCGGGGCGTAATCGCCGAGGAAGATCGAACCGGCACAGGTGATGTGGCCGAGCCAGGCGCGCGGCTCGCGCACCTGCACGATCAGGTGCTCGGGGCCGTAGCGGTTGCTGAGCGCGAAGGCCTCCTCGAGGCGGGGCACCACGATCAACCGGGCGAAGACCAGCGCCTGAGTGGCGATGGCCTCGCGCGGCAGGCGAGCGAGCTGGGCCAGCACTTCGGTCTCCACCGCGGCGGCCAGGCTCGGGCTGTCGGTGACGAGCAGTACCTGTGAATCCGGCCCGTGCTCGGCCTGCGCCAAAAGGTCAGCGGCGATGAAGGGCGGGCTGGCCCCGGCATCGGCCACCACCAGCACTTCGGAGGGGCCGGCGGGCATGTCGATGGCGGGGCCGTCGGGAAGCGCCGAGACCACCGACTTCGCCAAGGTCACCCAGGTGTTGCCGGGGCCGAAGAGCTTGTCGCAGCGCGGCACGCTTTCGGTGCCGAAGGCCATGGCGGCGATGGCCTGTGCCCCGCCCAGGGTGAAGACCCGGCGGATGCCGCAGAGCCTCGCCGCCACCAGCACCGCAGGATCGGCACTGCCGTCGGGCCGCGGCGGGGTGCACAGCACCACCTCGCGGCAGCCGGCGATCCTGGCCGGCACGCCGAGCATCAGGGCCGTGGACGGCAAGGGGGCGCTGCCGGCCGGCACATACAGGCCTACGGTGTCGATGGCGCGCAGCACCCGGCCGCAGCGCACGCCGGGGGCGGTCTCGATCTCGAATTCGCTGGGCGCGCCGGCGCGATGCCAGGCCTCGAGCCTCTCCTTGGCCTCCTGCATCGCCGCTTTCAGCGCCGGGTCGAGCGCCCGCTCTGCCGCCTCGAAGGCCGCCTCGTCGACCTCGAGAGCGGCGAGCTCCACCCCGTCGAAGCGGCGGGTCAGGGCGCGCAGGGCTCCATCGCCATCGGCGCGCACCTGGGCGAGGATGCGCTGCACGGCGGCGATGCGCTCCTCGCTGGCGGTGGCGGGCGGGCGGGCCAGCGCGGCGGCGCGCTCGGCCTCGGTGAGTCGGGTCCAGTCCAGGCGTTGCATGGGCATCCTCAGGCCAGCATCTGTTCGACCGGCAGCACCATCAGGGCGCGGGCGCCGGCCTTCTTCATGTCCTCCAGCCGCTGCCAAGTCACCGCCGTACGGCACAGGGCCTGTACCGCCACGCGGTCGGCCGAGCCGTCCACCGGGGTGACGATGGGCGCATCGGCGTCGGGCAACAGCTTCAGCAGGCCCTCGAGCGCGCCGCGCTCGGCCTGCAGCAGCAGCAGCTTCGCGGCCTTCACCGAAAGCACGCCGTCGAGCCGCCGCAGCAGCAGGTCGGCGAGGGCCTGGCGCTCGTCGTTGAAGGCCTTGGAGGGCCCGGCCAGCACCGCCTCGCTCTCCAGCACCACCGCCACTTCCTTGAGCTGGTTGGCCGCCAGCGTGCCGCCGGTGGAGACGAGATCGCAGATGGTCTCGGCCTTGCCCAGCCGCGGCGCGATCTCCACCGAGCCGGAGAGCAGTACCGGCTCGGCCTCTACGCCCTCGTCGCGCAGCCACTTCGCGAGCAGCGCAGGGTAGCTGGTGGCGCAGCGCAGGCCGGAGAGCCGCTGCGGGCCCGGCCAGTCCCAGTCCTGCGGCACTGCCACCGAAAGCCGGCAGCGGCCGAAGCCGAGCCGGCGCAGCACGGTGAAGGCCTCGCCCTCGCCCTTCGCGCGGCGTTCGCAGTCCTGCTCGGCCAGCACGTTGAGGCCGACGATGCCGAGATCGCACACCCCTTCGGCGATCAGGCCGGGAATGTCGTCGTCGCGCACCAGCAAGAGGTCGATGGGCAGCGACTCGCCATAGCAGAACAGGCGGTCGCGGCTCTCGCGGAAGCTCAGTCCGGCGCGCGCGAGCAGGTCGCGGGCAGGCTCGGACAGGCGTCCGGATTTCTGGATGGCGATGCGCAGGCGGTCGTGCGTCCGCATGGTGCGGGCTCCGTGGGAAAGCAGGCGGGAGGGATCAGTGGGTATCGCCGGGGCCGTGGGCGGCCGGCGCCAAGGCCTCGGCCTGCGGCGCGGCCAGCGCCACTCCGGGCGCCAGATGCCCCAGGCGCTCGGCGGCTACGCGATAGCCGCCGGCGCCAAGGGCGAGGCAGCGCGCCACGCGGCCGATGGTGGTCACGCTCACCCCGGTGCGCTCGTGGATCTCGCGATAGGCACGCCCGTCGGCAAGCGCCGGCACCACGGCCCAGCGGTCGGCCATGGCCTCGAGCTCGGCCGGCGTGCACAGGTCGATCAGAAAGCGGCGGAACTCCTCCGGGCCACGCAGGCTGGCAAGGGCCGCCACCAGCCCCTCGAGACGCGAGGCCACCCCCGGTGCCAGCGGCACCGGGGCATCGGCAAGGGCGGGATCGGGCAAGGTGCGACGCTTCATGGCGCAAGAATGTAATAGCGCGCTATTACATTGGTCAAGCTGGGCTTGCCGGGGTCTCGACCGCGTCACGGGGATGGTTCAGGCTGGGCCTAGCCGGAGCCCATGAGAGGAGCCCGCGTGATCCATCGCCGTCCCCTGGGAAAACCCTGGCAGGAGGAACTCCGCCTCGAGGACGGGCGGGTGCTCTGGTTGCGGCCGATCTGCCCGGCCGATGCCGAGCCCCTGCGGATCGGCTTCAGCCTGCTCACCCCGGAAGAGGTGCGGATGCGTTTCCTGCACCCGCTCACCAGCCTCTCCGAGGCCATGGCCCGCAAGCTCACCCACATCGATCCGCGTACCCAGTTCGCCCTGGTGGCCGCGGAACCGGAGCCGCCCGGCAAGGCACTGGTGGGCGCGGTGGTGCGGGCGGCGATCGAGCCGGGCACGCGGCAGGCCGAGTTCGCCATCCTCGTCACCCGCTTCCTCGCCCATCAGGGGCTCGGCACCCTGCTGATGCGGCGCATGCTGCACTGGGCACGGCTCAAGCAACTCGAGGCCGTCCACGGGGACGTGCTGCAGGAGAACACGGCCATGCTGCACCTCGCCCAGCAGCTGGGCTTCCGTCGCCTGCCCAGCGACGAGCCCGGCCTCGTGCGGATCGAGAAGCGGCTGCGCGACTGAAGGCTCAAAGCCCGGCCCGGCGCACCTTGCGGAACAGCGCCTCGGCCGATTGCCGGGTGGCGGCTCCGGTGGGGCAGGCCTCGACGCAACGCGGCCCGCCTTCGATGCCGGTGCAGAGATCGCATTTCACCGCCTTCTTCTGCACCTCGCCCGTCACTTCCGGCTGGCGGCGGCCGGGCGCCGCGCCCAGGCCGAACAGCAGCCAGAGCAAGCCGCCGCCAGGCTTCGGCGGCAGATCGGGGGCCATCTGGATCACGCCATACGGGCAGTTGCGCTGGCAGTTGCCGCAGCCGATGCAGGCCTCGCTGATCGTGACCTCGCCGGAAGGACCGCGGCGGATCGCATCCGGCGGACAATCCTTCATGCAATGCGGGTTCTCGCAGTGGCGGCAGGCCACCGGCAGGTGGATGCGGGCGAAGGTGGCGCCGGCCTCGCGTTTCAGCCGCGAGGTGCCCCCATGCGACTCGGCGCAGGCGGTCTCGCAGTTGTTGCACTGCACGCACAGGGCCTCGTCGATCACCAGGATGTCGGAGGCATCGCCCACGCCCTGCTTGAGCAGGAAGCGCGAGAGTGCACTGCCATCCGCCACGTCCTGCTCGGCGGCGATGTTCTGCTCGGTGCGGGCCATCATGATGGCCTCGAGCGTCTGCCGCAGCGCCGGGGTGGCGGCGATCAGGCGGCGGATGCGGGTGCTCTCGAACACCAGGGCCTCGGTGAGCACCGAGGCGGTGACGGTGGCGGTACGCGGCCCACCGTCGAGCATCGCCATCTCGCCCACGTAATTGCCGGCACTGACATAGGCCAGTACCCGCTCCTCGCCTCCCATCCGCTTCGAGACCGCCACCGAACCGCGCCGGATCAGGTACAGACCATCGGCCGGGTCGCCCTCGCGGAACAGCACCTGGCCGGCGTTGTAGCGGCGCAGCTGCACCCCGGTCTCGATCAGATCCTCGAGATCGTCCACCCCGAGTACGGGGCCGATGTACTGCATCACCGCGTTGCGCACGAATGCATGGTCGATGCGCTCGCGCAGGGCCTCCGAGGCACTGATGAGCTTCAGCATGGTGCGGCGCGGGGTTTCCACCAGTACACAGTCGGTGGCCGCCACCACCGTGGCGGTACGACGGCGGCCCGAGAGCAGGCCCATCTCGCCGAAGAAGCGCCCGGCACCGAGACCGACCACGCGCGGCGCGCCGTCCTCGCCATCCACCTCTACCTGCACACTCCCCTCGATGATCGAGTAGAAGCTGTTGGAGTAATCGTTCTTGCGGAACACCAGCGTGCCGGGGGAAAGCACGTGCACCGTGCTTTCCAGCAGCAATTCGCGGCGCTGCAGCTTGGTCAGCGCCCCCATGATCGGGTGGCGGCCGAGTTCCTCCACCACCTGCGGCACCGGCACGCCCAGGCGCCAGGGGGCGAGACGCTCGCGCAGCAGCGGCTCGTCCACCGGCTCGACCACGTCGCCGTTGATGGTATCCACCACCTCGTGGCCCTGGTTCATGGCCTGCTTGATCAGCGGATAGCCACCAAGAGCTCCCACTACGAATAGGCCCGGCACCGTGGATTCGTAGGTTTCGGAAAGCACCGGGATGGCCGCCGGGTCGGCATTCGGGAACTGCACCCCGAAACTCTCCACCAGCTTGCGCGGCGGAATGGCGCCGGCGCGCACGATGATGCGGTGGCAGGCGATCGACTGCTCGCCCACCTTGCCGTTGAAGACGAAGTTGAGCACCGGCGGCGGCGCCCCGCCCTCCCCCGTTGCGCCGGGCGGCAGCGGCTCGACCCGGGCGGCGAAGGCTGAGTGCCAGATCCGCAGCTTGCCTGCCCGCTCCATGGCCTGCACGGCATCACGGTTGGCGTCCTTGCAAACCGTGAACTCCTCCTGCCGGTTCATCAGGTGCACGCGGTTCTTCGGTGCCAGGGCCATGGCGTTCTCGATGCCGGCGTCGCCGGCGCCGACCACCACGATGGTCTCGCCCTCGTACTCGTCCGGATCGGAGAGCGTGTACTGAACGTTCGGATGATCCTCGCCCGGCACCCCCATCTTGCGCACATTGCCCTGCAGGCCGATGGCGAGGATGACGTTGCGGGCGGTGTACTGGCTGCCGTCCTCGCAGCGCACGGTGAACGGCGGCCCCTCGGCATGGCGGTCGATGGCATTCACCCGCTTGCCGAGGCGGATGTCGATCCGCTGCGCCGCGATCTCGGCGTTCCAGGTGGCGAGCACGGTCTCGCGCTTGCCGGCGGCGAAGCTCATCCCGCTGCGCAGCGGCAGGAAACCCGGCTCGGCCATCACGTGCTTGCCCTTCTGGTACTTGAAGAGGGTGTCGGACGGATGCGGGGCGGCTTCGAGCAGCACGTAGCGGTTGCCGCGGGCCGCGGCGCGGGAGGCGGCGGAGAGTCCGGCCGGGCCGGCGCCGATGATCACGATGTCGAACTCCGCGGGGCGGTCGTGGGCACGCACGGCCATGGCTCAACCCTCCTTTGCAGCCGGCGCGCGCAGGGCGGCGGCCAGGGCGTCGAGCGCGGCACGGAAGCGTTCGGCGCGGTAATCGTCTTCCGAGGCCAGGGTGGCACGGGCCCGAGCGAGCAGCGGCCGCAAGGTTTCGGGCTCGGCGAGTTGCCCATCGGCCGCCAGATGCTCCAGCAACGGAGCGATCGCCATATAGGCCTGCTCAGCGCCGGCATAATCGCTGTATTCGCCGCTTCGACCGATGGCGATCAGGCGCTGCAGCACGGCGCGCAGTTGCGATGCGTCGAAAGCCTGTTCGCGCAGGGTCGGAACGAGGCCGTCGAGGCGCGAGAGCACGCGCTTCAGGGCCGCCTGGGGATCGCCCTGCCCGCCGGAGACGGCGAGATGCAGGGCCCGCACCTCGTTGCGGAAGGCCGCCGCCTCGTCCGGCGCCACGGCTTCGGTGATCGCCCGCAGCATCAGCAGATGGCCGTCGTTGACCCGCACCACGCCCGGCCCTACGCCAAGCCGGGGCGACCAGCGGTTGCTGCCCATCGGCTTGTGGCAGGCATGGCAGTCGAACACCGAGAGCTCCGGGAACAGTCCGTCGCGCCCGTGCACTGGATGCGCCAGGCGCTCCAGCAGGGCCCGGGCGCCGAACAGCTGGCCCAGGGCCCAGATCCGCCCGGGCGAGAACGCGCCCTTGCGCCGGATCCAGTCGGCATCGATGGCGTAGTGCGGTGGCTGCAGGGCGGCGAAGGTGCCCACCTCGAAGCCGAGGCGCGGGTGCCCGGCCCCCATGATGCGGTGCGTGACCCAGCGGTCGGCATCGCCGACATGGCAGGAGGTGCAGAGCCTCGCCTGCCCCACCGGATCGGAGGTCGGGTAGAGGCCATTGGCGAGGTTGGCGCCATGTGTGGCCTCCGGCGCGGTATGCGCGGCGATCCAGCGCTCGGCCGGCCCATGGCAGCCCTCGCAGGAGATGCCATCACTCACGAGAAAGCGTTCGCCCTGGAACTCGGCCGCCGGAGCATAGGCGTGGCAGGCCAGGCACTCGCGCGACTCGTGCGCCGGTTTCGGCAAACCGAGCTTGCGGGCAATCGCCACGCTCTCCGGCTTCAGCAGGGTGGCATAGGCGCGAGCATGGCGGTCCAGCCGCGCCCAGGTGGTGTACTCGTTGTGCAGCACCACGTCGTCCCAGGCGAGCACGCTACCGTGGCAGGTGCTGCTGGCGCAGTTCACCACGCCCAGGCTCTTCGCCGGCGTCAGGTCGGGCATCGGGACGGTGGCAGCGAGGCGGACACGCTGCGCCTCGTCCTCGGCGCTCCAGCCGGGCCCGGCGGCGGCGCTTGCGGCGAGGGAAACGAAGGCAGCGATCAGGCCGAGAGCGGCCACAGGACGAAGGCTCATGGGCGACCTCCGGAGGCGCTGGCGGCAGCGGCGGGCGACGGCGTGCCGGGCGTATTGCTCACGCGCCAGACCGTGCCGTCCGGGTTGAGGTAAAGCTTCTGCATCTCGCGCAGGGTGAAGGGCCGCGAGCCGAGGCGGCCGAACACCGCGATCTGCCCGCCGGTCTCGTCCACCGCCCGGTCGCGGTCGAGCCCCTTGGAGAGCGCCAGGGCCGGACTGCGCGTGGCGCGGCTGGCGATCAGCTCGGGCCGCGGCTCGGGCGAGAAGCCGTAGAAGTTCGGCTGGCTCTCCGGCGAGGTGAGCTGGATCACCCGCAGGCCATTGCGGCCATCGGCCACGTAAGCGAAGAGCGAGGCATTGGTGGAAGCCACCACCACGTCGCGGGCATCGTTGATCGCACCTTCGGCGGTGAAGCGGGTGAGCAGGCGCGGCTGTACCGGCCGGGTCACGTCCACGATCGCCAGCCCCTCCTCGCCTGCCGCCACATAGGCATAGGTGCGGGCCACGTAGACGCGGCGGGCATCGCGCATCGGCACCGAGGCCGGCAGGAGGCGGGGCGCTCCCATGTCGGTGATGTCGGCAACGTGCAGGCCACTGCCCGCGGTGATGAAGAGGTAGCGGAACTGCACCGCGGTGGCGCGGGCATCCTCCAGCGGAATGAAGGCCTTGGCCCGGGGCTTCAAGGGGTCGTCGAGATCGACGATCTGCACCCCGCGCGGGGTGGTGACGTAGGCGTAATGCCCGGCCACCACGATGTGCCGGGCCCCGGTGAGCACCCCGTCCTCGTTCCAGGTGGCGGCGCGACTGAGGAAGTTGTTGCGCGGCTCGCCGTCGGCGAACGTGTCCACGTTCACCACGATCAGGCCTTCCTCGGCATCGACGATGAAGGCGTAGTGGTAGATCGGGTGGAAAGGCTGCTCCTGGTTGGTGACCCGCATCAGCTCGCCCTGGTTCTTGAAGGGGGCGACGGGCTGGTTGGTGGGCAGAGCCATGCAGGTGGCGTTCTTCGAGGGCACATGGGCGTCGTGCCCCAGCGGCGAGAAGGGCGCGCGGATGATCCGCTGCGAGAAGCCCTTGTTCGGCAGCGAGGCGACGTCGTACACCCGGAATCCGCCTCGCCCTTCGGCGACATACAGGTACTCGCCGCGCAGCTGCACGCAGTTCGCCGGACCGTCGCTGCCGATGCCGTAGGCCTCGCGTAGCTGCCGCCCTCGTGCCTGGTGCTGGCGGAAGAAATCCGGGTAGGCCATGCGCTGCAGGTAACTACCGATCACCGCCTGCGGCTCGTCGAGTTCGGTCACGCCGATTCCCTCGACGTGGCGCTCCTCGCCCACCATGGCATAGGCACCGACGAAGTTGACGAAGTTGGTCCCCTGCAAGAGCAGCTGCGCCATGATGGCGTTGTTGTCCTCGTTCACCGAGACATGGCAGTCCTCGCACTGCTTGGTCTCGGTGAGCCGCTCGGTATGCGGGTAGTGCGGGGCGAAGGCCTGCGAGGAATAACCGCTCGCCGCCACCGGCGGCTGCTGCACGTAGATGCGCTCGCGGTTGATGTTCTGCGAGCTCAGCACCAGCGCCGAGCTGGAGCGGATCGGAGCGATGCGGTTGCCCTTCACCGTGCCGTGCAGGCCGAGCTGGAACACGTCGTCGCGCACCACCTGCACGTTGTAGGTGGCGTAGTTGCGCGTCTCGCCGCCTTCGTAGTGATTGCGCTCGGTCTTCCAGTTGGCCTGGATCGGCAAATGGCAGCCGGCGCAGCTCGTGGTCCAGGAAAGATGGCAGGTGAAGCACTCCATCTTCTCGTCGTCATGCGCCAGCGCCATGTCGGAGGCATTGGCGAAGGCGGCGGCGGCATTCCATTCGCCGCGGCGGCCGGCTTCTCCGGCCGGCATCAGCTTGGCCCGCGCCGCCTTCTCGTTGTACTCGGGGCTGGCCGGGTTCACCGAATCCCGGGTCAGGCTCACCTTCCACTCGAGATCGGGGTACAGGGCCGAGCGCTGGTAAAGCGCGCCATCACGCCATTCGAAGCGCGGCCGGCCATCCGGGGTGCGCAGCAGCGAGAGGTCCATGCCGCCGGGGCGGGCCGCCGGGCCGGAGGTGGTGAGGGTGGGATAACGCCTGGCCGTGCCATGGCAGTCGGCGCAGGTGATCTCGATCGCCGCCGCCACCTCGCCATAGATATGGCCATTGCCATGCATGTCCTGGGCGAAATGGCAGTCCACGCAGTGCATGCCCTTGTCGAGATGGATCGAGGACAGGTGCACGGCCTTCTTGAACTTCTCCGGATCGTCGTTCGCCACCACCCGGCCCTCGGCATCGAGCAGGTTGCCCTGGCGGTCGCGTTTGAACACGGCGCGGAATACCCAGCCATGGCCGTGGTAGTCGGCGAACTGGGTGTGCTTCAGCGTGGGGTTGAGACGCGAGATCTCGGCGAGGTATTCGGGATCCGACCACTTGCCGCGGATCGCCGCCTCCTCGGGGTTGCGCAGGTTGATGGCGCGGATCTCGGCGGCGCTGGGGTAGCGCTGCTGCTCGGGCCAGAGCGCCTCGGCATCGGCCTCGTAGTCGGTCTGCACATAGCCATAGAACGAGTTCACGTAGATGTTCGGCTGGTGCATGTGGCAGACCATGCACTGCGAAGAGGGAATGGCCCGGGTGAACGCATGCTGGATCGGGCTGCCGCTCCTGTCCTTCGGGATCGTCGGATCGAGAGTGGCGGTGAAACCACGGTTGCCATGCACCGCGTAGGGACCGGAATGCCTAGGATCGCGGTCGTTGGCATACACGGTATGGCAGGCCGTGCAGCCCGAGCTGCGGTAGTCGCCCGGGTTGTCGTTGGTGCCCAGCATCCACAGGTGCGGGTCGTTGAGACGGGTCTTGGTGAGGTTGATCACCGGCACCGCCACCCGGTTGCCGGTGCCAGGGCCGCGGTTCGACTGCCGCAGGTCCGGCCGGCCCGGCTCGTCGAGGCGCTGCAGGAAGCCCAGCACGTTGGGCAGGCCGATCTCGGGGAAGGTGGAGTTGATGACCCGGCCGCCGCGCTCGAAGACCCGGAACACATCGGCCGGCGGCACGGTCTCCCAGGCCGGCAGCGGGTACAGGGCCGGCAGCACGCCGCGCGCGGCGAGCGCCGGATCGCTGGCATCCACCGGGTTCTTCAGCATGGCCGGCGCGCCCTCGCGGGTGTAGGCCTCGCCGAGGGTATAGACCTTGTAGGGCAGGATGCCATTGTTGTACGCGGCGCCGCCCCAAAGCATGGCCGAGGTCGACATCAGGCTGCGCTCCTGCGCCTGGATGATGGGCAGATGGCAGGCGCCGCAGGCCTCGCGGGCCACTCTCAGATCGCCGGGGTTCACGAAGCGCACATAGGCCGGGTGTTCCTGGGTCCAGCGCGCCATGGAGTGGGGGGGATTGCCCGGTCCATGGCCGAAGGTGCCGATGTCGGCGGGCAGCACGTGGGCCGCCTCCTTCAGTGCCGTGTAGGCTGCGCTGCCCGGCGCCTCGCTGCCGCGACGCACGGCAGGATCGCCGCCATGGCAGTCGGCGCAGCCCAGCACCACGCCGGGATTGGCATGCATGGTGGGCTGGTCGGTCTTCTCGTGGCAGGTGACGCAGCCGGCGGACTTGGTCTCGGCCAGGCTGCGGGGTTGGCGCGCCGGGGCCGGCGGGAACTCCCGGTACTCGCGCTTGACCTTGACGATGCCGGCCGACTGTACCGAGAGCGATACCGATCCCAGGGCCAGCACGGCGGCGCAGGCCAGCAGGAAGACGCGGGGGGAAGGACGGGGGGGCATGGCGTCAGTAGGTCAGCACCGCGTTGATCAGCCCGGAATACAGGGTGCCCTGCCCGGTGCCGTAGAAGCGCTCGATGCCCGAACCCGGCCGCAGGACCGAGATCGAGCCGTTGATGACGATGTTCTGGATGAATAACGGCCGCCACTGCAGGCCCACGGCCATGTCCCAGCCGATCTCCTTCGGCGGCGGAGCCTCGTTGCGCAGGGCGCCCAGCACCCCGGTGTGCATGAAGCGCAGATGGTTGAGATTGGCCGTGAGCCGCAGTTCCGGCTTGAGGTCGAGGTCGGCCCCGATGCCAAGCAGCACCAGGCCGGGATTGACGAAGTTCGACTGCCCCTGCTCTTTCGAGGAGCGCAGGGCGGGAAGCAGGCCATTGCGGCTGCTCAGCACCACCCCGCCGCCGCCCACCAGCGGGATGGTCTGGCGGATGAAGTAGCTGGTATCGGCGCCGGCGAACTGCGGGTTCTCGAAGATGGCGTCGAAGCCGGTGGCCTCGTCGTCGTAGGGATCGACATCACCGCTCGCCACCAGCAGACTGCCGCGCAGGCGGATCCAGCTGAAATCGCGTGAGAGCTCGCTGGCGTGGAAGGCGGCACGGATACGCTGGCGGCGCTGTGCCAGCGGATGACGCTCCTGCTCGCCAATGGCGAGGTAGGTGCTGGTGGTGAGGTTGAGCCTCGCCTTCGGCCACCAGGAAGTGAGGTGGCCATCGCCACTCACACCGAGGTAGGTCACGTGGTAGCGGAAGGGCCGCAGGTCGCCGAAGAAGGCCGGCCGCACCAGGAAGCCGTTGGTGTCGTAGTGGAAGCGGTCCTCGCGGTTGCGGTTGTGCAACAGCGTGGCCTGCGAGGTGAAGCCGAGCCGCGGCCAGTCCTGGCGGTAGACATTGGCCACGAACACATCGTCGCGGCGCAGCGCCCGGCTGGTGTCGTTAAGACCGCTGTTGGTGTCCTTCTCCATGCGCCGGAACCAGGCCAGGTTGTACTGCCAGTGGTTGTTGTCGCGGTTGCCGAACAGGCGCACGCCGAAGGGCTGGTCGATGAACAGAAAGCCGCGGAAGTCGCTGGTGAAGGGCTGGATGCCGATGCGCAGGCTATCGAAGTCGTAGCGGTCGGAGACGTTTCTCAGATGCTTGTCGTAGAACAGTTCCTGGAACCCGACATGGCGATCGGTGCGGGTACGGCCCTCCAGCGGGTCGATGCGCAGCAGCCCGGCCTCCTGCGCCCGCACATGGTTCACGTTCAGCACCGGCACGATGCGGATCTCGTGGTCCGGCGGCTTGTAGGTGGTGTTGCCCTTGATCAGGCCGACATTGAGGATCAGGGTCTGGGCGCCGATCTCGAAGCGGTTGCGACCATAGATGTCGAGCCCCTGCCCGGGGATGCCGATGGTCTGCGCCACCGGCACCGGGAAACGGCGGCCCTCGAGCAGGGTGTCGGAGACGAGGTTGAGGGCGACGAACCAGTCCGGTCCGATCTCGCGCACCGGGAAGTCGCCCTTCAGCACGTTCTGGTGGTAGGGGTCGTACCAGGGGAAGCGGTAGCCCAGCGACTGCAGGATGCGCCAGCGGTCCGGCACCGGCACCGACTCCCGCGGCAGCGTCGCCGCCGGCGCCGGGATCTGCCCCGGCTCGGGGGGCGGAAGGGTGACCAGCGGCTGCGGGCGCTCGCCCGGGACGCACCAGCGGGGCGATGGCCGGCGCCTCGAGGCCCTCCGGCGTGACGATGCGCGGCGGCGCCGGCGCCGAGAGGGCCTGCACGTTCCACTGCCCGTCGGCGAGGCGCTCGCGCTTCAGCCAGGCCCGCGTGCCCTCGCCTTCGCCCTCGCGGGTCCGCACTTCCACCCAGCCGCCCTGTGCGGAGAGCACCTCCAGCAGGCGGCCGCGCGCCACCTCGCGCACCGGGGCGGCGGCCTCGCCCGGGGCCTCGCGCAGCAGCAGCGAGGGAGCCATCACCTGCAGCAGCATCACCGGCGCCGGTGCCGGATCCATGGCACCGGGCGCAGCCGCGGAAGCCGCCCCGGCCTCCGCGAAGACCGGCGGCGACCGCAAGGGCCATCAGGGCCATCGCGCAGGCCACCACCAGGGGGCGGCGCGAGGGCCTCATCGCTCGCGCTCCATCGGCCGGCGGGGCGAGGCGCGCTCCGCGCTCCCCGGCCGGGCCGGCGTGGACGGCACGGGCTTCGGGCGGGGCTGCGCCTCAGGCGGCATCCGCAGCAGCAGCGGCGCGCCCTGGGTCGGCAGGTCGCCCTCGCCGCTGCAGACATTCTGCGCATCGCTGCCGTTGAAGGGCGACTGCGGGCATTGCACGTAGCGCAGGCCGAGCTGGTCGGCACGGCGCAGCAGCGGGGCGTGGCCAAGACCCCCGCCCAGCCAGCGCCCGGCGCGGGTGATGCCGAGGAAGGCGATCATGTCGTCCTGGTCCACGCCGTCACCGGAGACGCCCACCGCGCCCACGAGCACCCCGTTGCGGTACACCGGCACTCCCCCGGGGAAGATTTGCACGCCGTTGTCGACGCCGATCGGCGCAGTAGTACAGCGCGGGATGATCGGGCCACCGGGCGCCAGCGAGGCGGCAAGACCGGGGAAAACCAGGTCGAGCTGCAGGCCCACGTTGAACGGGCTCCAGGCCGGACGGGCGCTGGAGAGCGGGCCGCGCGGCCGGCTGTCGATGCCGTCGGGGTAGGAGGGACGCGCGATGTTGCCGAGGGCGCGGCTGGTGAAGGCCATGCCGTCGGCGAAGATCGCCGGCCGGCCAAAGAAGACGCTGGCCGAGCGCGGATCGCCGCCGATGTAGAAGGCCTGCTGCGCCGGCGAGTTCACGCTGGCGAGCCGCGCCGCGGCATCAGGGCGAGAAAACAGGGCCGCCGCCCGCGCCTTCTGCAGCGAGACATCGATGCCGAACACCGGGGCGTCGGGGGTGCGGGCGATGCCGAGGATGTTCCCCTCGGCATCCACCACGCTCACCGTCACCTGGGCCGGCGAACCGAGCGGGATGCGGATCTGCGCCCGGGCCGCGTTCGCCACCTCGATCGCCTCGTCGAGGAGGGCGAAAACCTCGGGCTGCGACAGACTGCCGCCGCCGGTCGGCGGGAACCGGTTGGCGCCGGTGGCGGTGAGCAGGGCGAAGGCATTGCCCATCAGATTCACCGGATCGGGGCCGATGCCCGACTCGGCCCGGCCGAAAATGCGCCCAGCCCGCGGGCCACCGGCCGCGGCGAAATACCCCGGGACGTCCACGTAGGCACCGCCCGCGGGCAGACTGGCACTGCTGGCCAGCCGCCGGCCATCGGCATCGGAATAGCGCAGGCTCACCCCGCCGGCCGTCACCCGCTCGGCGCGGATGCAGTCGGGAGCATCGAAGCCACGCACTGCCGAATGGGCAATCACTTCCTCCGGGTCATTGTCGAAATCGAAGGGATCGAGGTCGATGCCGTAGACCGGCGAGCTCCCCGCCACCACGCCGACGCCCCCCACCACGCTGCCGGCCTTGTAGAGCGGGAAACCGCCGGGATCGGCCGAGAGCCCGAGCGGAGAACGCCGCGGCCCGATGCCGAGCGGCTCGCCGCCCTGCATGAGATCGCTGCAGGGCAGCTGGCTGAACTGCACGCCGAACAATGGCCCTGCGGGCACATTGCGGATCATCGGCGGGAAGTGGTCTTGGACGATGAAGCCGGCGGTGCGGGTGCTGAAGGCCTGCCCCGAGGAGGAGAGGTAGGCCCCGGTGATGGCCTTGGCGATGGCCGCCGCCGTGCTCGGCACCACCAGACCCTCGAGCCCGCCGCCGCTGGACATCCCGCTGCTGATGCGGATGCCCGGCGCCGCCCCGGCCATCTGGTAAACCGCCAGCACGTTGCCGACGCGGTCGACCACGGCGATGGTGGCCGGCTGCCCCAGCCGGCCCGCCACGTCCGCGGCCTGGGCCACCACCCGCTCCACGTCGGCCACCTCGAGCCGCTGGTCGGGCGCAGCGGGCGCCGGGCAGCGGGCCGCGGCATGCCCGGCAGCGAGCAGGGCGAGACCGAGCAGGGCCGGAAGGAGACGTCGCCGGTTCATGGCAGGGACTCCTCACGCACCCGGCCGAACAGCCGCTCGCTGGCCTGTAAGGCCGCGTGTGCCGGGTGGTAGTCATGGCAGAGCCCGCAGTCGGAGCGGACCATGCCCGGGGCGGCCCTGGCCCCGGCATGGCAATCGCGGCAGCCGGCGATGCCGGGCATCAGCACCTCGCTGGCCGCCTTCGAGGCTTTGGCGGCATGGCAGTCCGTGCAGGCCATCTGGGTATGCGCGGCATGGCTGAAGCGGGCCCCCGGCATCCACGGGTGCGGCAAGGGCACGGCGGCGATCCGCCATTCGGGCAAGTCGGCAGCCGGGGTGCCGGGGCGCCCGGTTTCGGCCACCCGCGTCACCTCGTGACAGACCACGCAGCCCCGCCGCTCGACGAGATCGATGGCCTCCTGCCGCGCCAGGGCGAGGGCATCCTCCTGTCGCGGCCGCGGTGCGCTGCCGCCCGGGCGCTGCACCGCCCCCTCGGCCGCGGCATGGGCATCGAGCCCGCCGGGCAGGCTGGCGGCGAAGCCGTAGAACTCGCGGATCATCGACAGGGCCTCGTCCAGCGGGCCATGCGGCACGCTGCGGCGGGCGAAGCTGCCCTCCAGGTGCAGGGCATGGCAGGCCTGGCAGTCGGAGGCGAAGCGCACCGGCTCGAAGCCCAGCGCATCCGGGCGCAGGCGGTGGCAGCTGCTGCAGTCCAGCCGCTCCCGGCCATCCGGCCCGCCGATTCCGCCGGCGGCGAGATGCACGTCGTGGGGGAACTTGAGGCCCGTGGGTTCCGACACCGGCCCTTCGCCGAGGCGGCGCTTCACCAGCACGCCATGGCCGTCGTCCAGGCGCACGGCGAACTCCGGGTGAGCCTTGGCAAAGTCGCTGGCATCCAGCAGGCCGAGTTCCGGGCGGCGGGCGGCGAGGTCGCCATGGCAGTCGGTACAGCTACCCCCGGCATGGGCGAGATTCTGCACCTGCAGACCCATCGGCCCCTGATGCTCACGATGACAGCTGGCGCAGCGCGGCGCAGCCTCGCCGGCGATCGGCGGCGAGGCACCGCCGTGGGCGGCCACCGTGCGATGGCAGGCGGTACAGTCCTCGTCGCGTACGCGCACGAAGGGCTCGGCATGGCAGGCACGGCAGTCGAGGCTCAGGGCGGCATGGGCCGAATCCAGCGGCCCGGCGTCCCACACCCGATCCCAGGCCAGGGCGGTGCGGAAGGCACGTACGTCCTCGGCGGCCAGCGGTCGCTCGAGTGGCTCGGGGCGGGCGGCGGCCTGGGCCTTCGCGGCTTCCTGGCTCAGCAGCAGCGGCACCAGAGCGAAGCCTGCCAGCAGCAGGAGCAGCAATGCCCAGGAAAGCAGGCGGCGGCCGGCAAGCGGCCGGCGCAGGGCCTCGAGGGCATCGGCATTCGGGTCGGGAGTGCTCGAGGCCATGGATCACCAGTAGGTAAAGACCGCGAGGATGTGCGCCAGCAGGGCCCCGAGCAGGGCCAGAGAGAGCGGCACGTGCACCACCAGCCAAGCCTCGGTCCAGGCCCGCAGGCGCAGGTAGGCGCGCAGCCGCTCGAGCACTTGCAGGCGGCGGAACTGCAGGGCGAACAGATCGCGCACCTCGCGCTCCGAGGCGCGCTCATCGGCGCGCAGAGCGGCCACGGCGGCGGTGGTGGCGCAGCCCGGCAGCCGGCGCCGCAGCCGGCCCCAGCCGGGACGGGCGATCGGCGTGGCGGCGGAAGCCTCGATCAGTTCGACGAAACGCGGCGCGATGCGCGCAGCGAGCTGGCGCGACTGACCGTCGATCTCGGCCAGCGACGCGGCATGCTGCTCCAGAGTGCGGCCGTCGAGCAGATCGCTCATCAGGCCGGGATTGCGCAGGTACACCGCCACGCCCCACAGGCCGCTGGCGATCACCGCCACCATCAGGCCGTAGGCCAGGGTGTGCACGTTCCAACCGAACTGGAAGCCGGTATGCAGGGTGGCCACCACCAGCAGCGAAAGGCCGAGGTAGACATGGGCCGAGAGCCAGCCACGCACTGTGCCGATGCCGCCGACGTACTGCCGCTTGCGCACCCCGAACCACAGCAGCCAGACGATCAGCAGGGCTCCCAGGCTGCCGAGGGTATAGCCGAGCACGGTGCCGCCGCCCGGGCCGAAGCGCGGTTCATCGAGGGCGTACCAGAGCACACTGGCGGCCACCAGCAGCAGCGCCCACTTGAAGTAACGCAGGCGGGCATGGCTCAGGATGTTGTCGTCCGCCATCCGCGCGACTCCCCTTGGCGAGCGCCCATCCGTGGCGGCGGCGTGAAACCGCAGCGCAACAAATGTGACGCGTGGCTGATTTTCCCCCGCTGCCGATTTAGCGCCGCGGTGTTCGCCGCGTCAAGACGGCAAGCCGCTACACTTCGCGCCCTCTATGAGCCACCCCAACCTTCCCGCCGCGCCCCTGCCGAGGCGCGGCCAGCAACGCGCCGACTGGCGCCTCCCCGCCACCTCCACCGCCGCCGCCCTGGCCATCGCCGAGCGGGCCCGCCAGCACGCCGGCCTGGTGCTGACCGTGGCCCGCGACCCACAGTCGGCCCTGCGCCTGGAAGCCGACCTGCGGAGCCTGTCCCGCGGCCTGCCGGTACTGCATTTCCCCGACTGGGAGACCCTGCCCTACGACCTGTTCTCGCCGCATCCCGACATCGTCTCGGAACGCGTGGCGACTCTGTACCGCCTGCCCGCCCTGTCGCGCGGCGTGCTGGTGGTGCCGGTCTCCACCCTGCTACAGCGGGTGGCGCCGCCGGAGTGGATCGCCGGCAACGTACTCGACCTGAAACGTGGCCAGGTGCTCGATCTCGATGCCGAGAAGCGGCGTCTGCAGGCCGCCGGCTACCGCCATGTGCCGCAGGTCAACGACCCAGGCGATTTCAGCGTGCGTGGCGCCCTGCTCGACCTCTTCCCCACCGGAGCGGCCGAGCCCTACCGCATCGAGCTATTCGACGACCGCATCGACTCGCTGCGCAGCTTCGACCCCGAGACCCAGCGCTCGCTGCATCCGGTGGAGGCCATATCGCTGCTGCCGGCGCGCGAGTTCCCGCTCGACGCGGCTGGCTGCCGGCGTGCCCGCGAGGCCTTGCTCGAACGCTTCGACCTCGACCCACGGCGCTGTCCGCTGGTGCAGGACCTGAAGGAAGGCGTGGCACCGGCCGGCATCGAGTACTACCTGTCGCTGTTCTTCGAGCGCACCGCCAGCCTATTCGAGCATGTTCCCGCCGATACCCTGGTGGTACTGGAAGCCGGCTGGGAGCAGTCCGCCGAACAGCACCTCGGCGCCTGTGCCCAGCGCTGGGAGCAGCGCCGCCATGACATCGAGCGGCCAGTGCTGCCGCCCGAGGAACTGTGGCTACGCCTCGACGAACTACGGGGCGCGCTGAACCGCCATCCGCGCATCGAGCTTCTGCCCCCCGGCCACCCACGCTGGGCCGAGGCCACGGAACTGCCCCTGCTGCCCGCGCCCGAACTGCCGCTCGCCGCCCGTGGCGAGGCGCCCGGCGCGGCGCTGCGCGCCTTCCTCAGCAGCTACCCGGGCCGCGTGCTGGTGGCCGCCGACTCGCCGGGCCGTCGCGAAGCCCTGATCGAGGTGCTGGCCGCCGCCGACCTCAGGCCGCCCACGGTGGCCGACTGGGCGGCCTTCCTCGAAGGCGGCGAACGCTACGCCATTGCCGTACTGCCACTCGATGGCGGCTTCGCCACCGGCGAGCCAGCCCTTGCGGTGCTCACCGAGCGCCAGCTGTTCCCGGAGAAGGCAGAGCAATCACGCCGTCGCAGCCGGCGCGGGGTACGCGACCCCGACACGATCATCCGCGACCTCGCGGAAATCGCGATCGGCTCGCCGATCGTCCACGAGGAGCACGGCGTGGGCCGCTACCGCGGGCTCGAGGTACTGGAGGCCGGCGGCGTGGCTGGCGAGTACCTGGTCATCGAGTACGCCAAGGGCGACAGGCTGTATGTGCCGGTCTCGCAGCTCGAGCGCGTCTCGCGTTACTCCGGCGCTTCCCCCGAGCATGCCCCGCTGCACAGTCTTGGCGGCGAGGCCTGGGAGAAGGCCCGCCGCAAGGCCGCCGAGAAGGTGCGCGACGTGGCCGCCGAACTGCTGGAGATCCAGGCCCGGCGACAGGCCCGCGCCGGGCTTGCCCTGCCGGTGGACCGGGCGATGTACGAGCCCTTCGCCGCCAGCTTCCCCTTCGAAGAAACCCCCGACCAGCTCGCTGCCATCGAGGCAGTGATCGCCGATCTCGCGAAGCCCTCACCGATGGATCGGGTGGTCTGCGGCGATGTGGGCTTCGGCAAGACCGAGGTGGCGGTGCGCGCCGCCTTCGTCGCAGCCACGGCGGGAAAACAGGTGGCGGTACTGGTGCCCACCACCCTGCTCGCCGAGCAGCACTATCGCAATTTCCGCGACCGCTTCGCCGACTGGCCGATCCGCGTCGAGGTGCTCTCGCGCTTCAAGTCGCCGAAAGACATCAAGACTGTGCTGGCGCAAGTGGCCGAGGGCAAGATCGATGTCATCGTCGGCACCCACCGCCTGCTGCAGGACGACGTACGCTTCAAAGACCTCGGGCTGGTCATCGTCGACGAGGAGCAGCGCTTCGGCGTGCGGCAGAAGGAGCGGCTGAAGGCCATGCGCGCCGAGGTGCACCTGCTCACCCTGACCGCCACGCCGATCCCGCGCACTCTCAACATGGCCATGAGCGGCCTGCGCGACCTGTCGATCATCGCCACGCCGCCGGCACACCGCCTCGCGGTCAAGACCTTCCTCACCCCCTGGGACGAGGCCACGATCGCCGAGGCCTTCCAGCGCGAACTCGCCCGCGGTGGGCAGGTGTACTTCCTGCACAACGAGGTCGAGAGCATCGAGAGGATGGCCCGCGACCTCGAAGCCTTGGTACCGGAGGCCCGCATCCGCGTGGCCCATGGCCAGATGGCCGAGCGCGAGCTGGAGCAGGTGATGCTCGACTTCCACCGCCAGCGCTTCAACGTGCTGGTGTGTACCACCATCATCGAATCGGGCATCGACATCCCTAGTGCCAACACCATCCTGGTGAACCGCGCCGACAAGTTCGGTTTGGCGCAGCTGCACCAGGTACGCGGCCGCGTCGGCCGCTCGCACCACCGCGCCTACTGCTACCTCATCGTGCCGCCCAGGCTCACCCCGGATGCCGAGAAGCGCCTCGAGGCGCTGGCAGCCATCGAGGAACTGGGCGCCGGCTTCATGCTGGCCACCCACGACCTCGAGATCCGCGGCGCCGGCGAGCTTCTCGGCGAGGAGCAGAGCGGCCAGATCGCCGAGGTCGGCTTCAGCCTCTATACCGAGCTGCTGGAGCGGGCGGTGAAGTCGATCAAGGCCGGCAAGATCCCCGACCTCGACGCCGGCACGCCGATCGGCCCAGAGATCAACCTCAACCTGCCGGCCCTGCTGCCCGAGGACTACCTGCCCGACGTGCATGCCAGGCTCACCCAGTACAAGCGCATCAGCGCCGCCAAGACGCCCGAGCAGCTGCGCGAGTTGCAGGTGGAACTGGTGGATCGCTTCGGTCTGCTGCCCGAGCCGGCCAAGCACTTGTTCGCCGTCGGCGAGCTGAAGCTGGAAGCAGCCCGGCTCGGCATCCGCAAGCTGGAATTGGGGCCGCAGGGCGGCCGCCTGGTGTTCGAGGCCAGGCCGAGCATCGATCCGATGGCAGTGATCCGCCTGATCCAGGGCCAGCCGAAGGTCTACGCCATGGACGGGCCCGACAAACTGCGGATGCGGCTCGAACTGCCCGACGCCGCGAGCCGGCTGCGTGCCGCCCGCGCCCTGTTCGCCACCCTGGCCCAGGGCTGATCCGGGAACCCGGCTCAGCCGCTCCGGCCGGAGCGGCGGGCCTCCGCGGCGGCGCGCATGGCGCGGTATTCGTGCACGAACCAGCCGCTGCCGCCGGCCTCGAGGCAATGCATGGCGGCATCGGCCACCATCTCGGCCTCGATGGCGCGGAAGCGGGCCAGCGGGCCTAACAGCAGGGGGTTGTAGAGCGGCGCGAGGATTTGCCCGAGGCGCTCCAGCGGCCGCCGCTCCGTGCGCTCGCCGAGCAGCAGGCCGGGGCGCAGGATGTCCACCCGCGGGAAGTTCTGCTCCGCGAGGCCCCGCTCGGCCTCGGCCTTCACCCGAAGATAGAAGTTGCCCGAGCGCGGGTTCGCTCCGGCCGAGGACACCAGGATGGCGTGCCGGGCACCGAGGGCACGGGCCAGGGAGGCGAATTTCAGGACGAGGTCGCGGTCGACGGCAACGAACGCGGCCTGGTTACCGGCCTTGGCCATGGTGGTGCCGAGCGCGCAGATCCAAGCCTCGGCACGGAAGCCGGCGAGTGTCTTGCGAAGGCCGCTGTCGCTCCGACGTTCTGCCGTCGGCCCTTCGTAGACCGGGTTTTCCAGCCGCGGCGAGCGCAGGGCGAGGGGGCTGCGGGTGGGTGCCACCACCTGGAAGCCCGCCCCCGGCGCCAGCAGGCGCTCGAGCAGGCGGCTGCCGACCAAACCCGAGGCTCCCGACAGCAACACCCGGCGCAGCGGCGCGTCGGTCTCCGGCAGCGGCAGGGGCGCTTGCATGCGGCGGGATCGGATGTGAAGAGGGTCCCGAAAGTATCACGCCCGATGGCGACAAAATCCGAACACCACCGCGGTTTTCGCCCCGGATCGGCGGGATTGGGCGTGATGCCCCGGTGACAAAGGCAAACGCCCAGCAGATAATAGTGCTTCTCATTTGTCGTCTTTCCTTCCCGCCCATGCCCTGCCCCCGCCTGCATCCGCTCTGCACCGCCCTCGGTCTTGCCCTGGCCGCCTCCCCCACTTTTGCCGTGCCCGCGCCGGAGGCAGACGATGCCGGCGAGAAGCGCCGCACCCTGGCCACCATCGAGGTGGTGGGCACGGTGCCGCAGCCAGCCAGCGCCGAGGGCAGTGCCGCCATCCTCGACCGGGCGGTGCTGGTCTCCAGCCGCACACTCACCGTGAACGAGGCCTTGCGCAAAGTGCCTGGTGTCACCGTCCGCGACGAGGAAGGCTTCGGCCTCAGGCCGAACATCGGCATCCGCGGCAGCAATCCCACCCGCTCCACCAAGGTGCTGCTGCTCGAGGACGGCCTGCCGGCCATGTACGCGCCCTATGGCGACAACGCCAGCTACTACCACGCCCCGATCCAGCGCTACGAGCGCATCGAGGTGCTGAAGGGCGCCGGCCTGCTGCGCTTCGGCCCGCAGACCATCACCGGTGCCATCAACTACATCACCCCCACCCCGCCCGAAGAAGCCGCCGGTCACGTGCAGCTTTCCGGCGGAACCAGAGGCTATGGCGCCCTGCACGCTGCCGTGGGCGGCAAGAGCCTCGAACTCGACCTCGGCCACAAGCAGGGCGACGGCGCTCGCGACAACACTGCCCTAGAGCAAACCGACCTGTTCGTGAAGTTCCAGCGCCAGATCAGCGAGCACCAGGCCCTGACCCTGCGCGGCAACGCCCTGCGCGAAGACTCGCAGGTGGGCTACTCCGGCCTCACCGAGGCGGAGTACCGCAACTTCGGCCGCGAGTACTACCCCTTCCTCGACGATTCCTTCGACATCGAACGCTACGGCTTCTCGGCCAGCCACGACTGGACCCCGCGCCCGGGGCTCTCGCTGCTCACCTCGGCTTACTACAGCCAGTTCGAACGCGACTGGTGGCGCCAGTCCAGCACCACCACCGACACCCAATGCGGCACCGCCTTCCGCGACGCGCGCCTTTCCGGCCAGCGCGTCGATCCCCGGACCTGCAACTCGGCACAGGGCCGCCTGCGCAACTACTACACCTGGGGCGTAGACAGCCGCCTTGCCTGGGACCGCAGCCTGTTCGGAACGCCGGGCAACAGCGAGCTTGGTCTGCGCTGGCACGAGGAGAAGCAGATCCGCTACCAGGTGAACGGCACGGCCCCCGCCGCCCGCAGCGGCACCACGGTGGAGGACAACCTCCGCACCACCGAGGCCCTGGCCGCCTTCGCCACCACCACCTTCGAACTGGGTGCGCTGAAGCTGAGCCCCAGCCTGCGCCACGAGGATATCCGCTTCACCCGCCAGAACCGCCTGCCCGGCGGCCTGGGCGGCCGGGATGGCCTTGAGGAAACCACCTGGGGCCTGGGCGGGCACTGGCAGGCCAACGAGACGCTGGTGCTATTCGCCTCGGCCCACGAAGGCTTCGCCCCGCCACGGGTCGAGGACCTGATCGCCGGCAACGGCACCAGCACCACGGTGGATGCCGAGAAGAGCCTGAATCTCGAACTCGGCCTGCGCACCCGCTGGCAGGGCATCGATCTCGAGGCGGTGGCCTTCCGCAACGACTTCGACAACCAGGTGGTGGTGGGCTCGATCGCCGGTGGCAGCACCCCGCTAGCCCAGGGCGAGACCGAGTACGCCGGCATCGAGTTCTCGGCCAGCCTGAACCGCGGAGCCTTGGCACGCCGCAGCGGCGAGTTCTATGCCGATCTCGCCCTCACCCACCTGTTCACCGCCGAACAGCGCAGCGTGCTGCGGCGGGTGGACAACGGCCTGCCGGCCAATGGCAGCGTGGCCGGCAACCGCCTGCCCTATGCCCCCGACCTCACCACCACCTTCCGCGCCGGCTATGTGCAAGGCGCCTGGGACGGCTCGGTAGAGGTCCAGCACGTTGGTCGGCAGTGGTCCGACTTTGCCAACACCTTGCACCCGGCCGCGAATGGCGACGGGCAGTTCGGCCGCATCGACGGCTACGCGGTCTGGAACGCCACCCTCAACTACGAGCCGGAAGGCAAGCCCTGGAGTGGCTTCCTTGCGGTGAAGAACCTCACCGACCGCGAATACATCGTCGATCGCACCCGCGGCATCCTGTTCGGCAATCCGCGGCAGGTGATCGCCGGCCTGCGTTACGACTGGTAAGCCTCGCTCCCCCAGCCACGAACGGAAACGGCGCCCTTACGGGCGCCGCTTCCGTCTCCGGACCCGCCGCGGTGCGGCGGCAGGCCGATGAGGTCATTCCACCACCACTGGAATGCCGAGGCGTTTGGCGATGCGATCCTTCCACTCGGCTGGGCCGGTACTGTGTACCGACTCGCCCCGCGAATCCACGGCCACCGTCACCGGCATGTCCTTCACCTCGAACTCGTAGATCGCCTCCATGCCGAGGTCGGGGAAACCCACCACCTTCGCCGCCTTGATCGCCTTCGACACCAGGTAGGCCGCGCCCCCCACCGCCATCAGGTAGGCGCTCTTATGCTTCTTGATGGCCTCGATGGCGGCCGGGCCGCGCTCGGCCTTGCCCACCATGCCATAGAGCCCAGTCTGGGCCAGTACCTGCTCGGTGAACTTGTCCATGCGCGTGGCCGTGGTAGGGCCGGCCGGCCCCACCACCTCGTCGCGTACCGGATCGACCGGGCCGACGTAGTAGATGAAGCGGCCACGCAGGTCCACCGGCAGGGGTTCGCCCCGGTCCAGCATGTCGACCATGCGCTTGTGCGCGGCATCGCGGCCGGTGAGCAGGCGGCCGTTGAGCAGCAGCACCTCGCCGGGCTTCCAGCTCGCGATCTCCTCCTTGGTGATCGCATCGAGGTTCACGCGCCTGCCCTTGCTGGCATCGTAGGTCAGTGCCGGCCAGTCCTCCAGCGACGGCGGCTCCAGCATCACCGGGCCGCTGCCATCGAGCGTGAAGTGCGCATGCCGCGTGGCTGCGCAGTTCGGGATGATGGCCACCGGCAGATTGGCCGCATGCGTCGGGTAATCCCTGATCTTGACGTCGAGCACGGTGGTAAGACCGCCCAAGCCCTGAGCGCCGATGCCGAGCCGGTTCACTTTCTCGTAGAGCTCGATGCGAAGCTCCTCGATGCGGTTCGATGGCCCGCGGGCGATCAACTCCTGGATGTCGATCGGCTCCATCAGGGCTTCCTTGGCAAGCAGCATGGCCTTTTCAGCCGTGCCGCCGATGCCGATGCCCAGCATGCCCGGCGGGCACCAGCCGGCGCCCATGGTCGGCACGGTCTTCAGCACCCAGTCCACGATCGAATCGGACGGATTGAGCATCGCGAACTTCGACTTCGCCTCCGAGCCACCGCCCTTGGCGGCCACGATCACATCGACCGTGTCGCCCGGCACCACCTTCATGTTGACCACCGCCGGAGTATTGTCCTTGGTGTTCTGGCGCCGGCCGGCCGGATCGGCGAGCACCGAGGCGCGCAGGCGATTGTCGGGATGGTTGTAGGCGCGGCGCACGCCCTCGTTCACCATCTCCTCCACCGAGAGCGTGGCCTCCCAGCGGACGTCCATGCCGATCTCGAGAAAGACGGTGACGATGCCGGTGTCCTGGCAGATCGGGCGGTGGCCTTCGGCGCACATCCGCGAGTTGATGAGGATCTGCGCCATTGCGTCCTTGGCCGCGGGGCTCTCCTCCTTCTCATAGGCTTTGGTAAGCGCCTTGATGTAGTCGACCGGGTGGTAGTAGCTGATGAATTGCAGCGCGTCGGCGATCGACTGGATGAAGTCGTCCTGCTTGATGACGGTCATGGCATGGCGGCGCGACGCCGCGTGGCGTGGATGAGGATGCTGATTCTAAGCCAGCCGCCACCGGCGGCCGGTGGCGGCCGAGGCGCTTCTCACTCCGCGAAGCGCACCCAGAGCTCGGCCTCGGAGCGCGAGCCGAAGATGCGTACCTCGAGCCCGGCGGCCTGGGCATCGAGCTGGGTGGCCTCGTAGGCCCCCACGCGGTCGACGCTGCGGGCCACGAAGGCCCAGCGCCGGCCGACGAAGGTCTGCGGTCCCAGGGCCCGCATGAAGGCCTCGCGCTGCTCGCCGACGAAGGGCTCGTCGTCCATCAGGTCGATGGCCAGCACCTTCACGATCCGCAGTGAGGCGGCGAGATCGCGCACCGCATGCCAGCAGGAGGCCATGTGCTCCGGAGAGCCGCGCCGGCCACGGTATTCCACGACCAGGACATCGAGGTCGGCGCGCCAGCGGATCTCCACCGGCGCGTGGCCCTCGAGGACGTGCGGCAACGGCGCATTCATGGGGCGAGTGTGTTCCTCATTCCGGCGAAAGAAAACCCCGGGCGGACCCGGGGTTTTCCGTTTTCCCTCCCCTGCGGGCGGGACTCAGGCGACCTGGACTTCGTCGGCCTGGAGCCCCTTCTGGCCCTGGACCACTTTGAAGGAGACACGCTGGCCTTCCTTCAGGGTCTTGAAGCCGGTGCCCACGATGGAGCGGAAGTGGACGAATACGTCCTGGCCGTTCTCCGGCGTGATGAAGCCGAAGCCCTTGGCGTCATTGAACCACTTCACGGTTCCGAACTGACGATCCGACATTGCAATGCATCCTCGAACATTGGCTGGAGATAGGAACGACGCCAACCGCACGCCGCTACTGCTTGCCCGGGGAATCGTTGCGACGATGCAGCAGATCGAACGGATCGGCACACCGGGCCACGGTCGACTGTGACCCGGACGGAGCAGTGGTCCTACAGTAACCCGAGGCTGAACGAAAAGTAAGTCCCCGCAGGACTGCGAACCTCATCTCAGTTCCCCCCCCCTTCCCGGGCCCCTCCCGCCCCCCGGCTGCTGCGCCGCCGCATGGCCCGGCGCAGGTCCGCCCCGCCCGCCCCGCCCGCCCCGGCGGCTGCCCCGGCAGAGCGGCACGACCCCGGTCAAATCCGGCCCACCCCCGGATGCGACAATGGCGTGTTTCCCGAGACCCCGACCGGCATGTCCTCCGCCTTCATCACCGAAACCATCCTCGACGTCCGCCACTGGACCGACGCCTACTTCAGCTTCACCTGCACCCGCGACGACGGCTTCCGCTTCGAGAACGGCCAGTTCGTGATGATCGGCCTCTTGGTGGACGGAAAACCGCTGATGCGCGCCTACTCCATCGCCAGCCCGAACTGGGAGGAACAACTCGAGTTCTTCTCGATCAAGGTGCCCGATGGCCCGCTCACCTCGCGGCTGCAGCACATCCGCCCGGGCGACAGCCTGCTGCTCTCGCGCAAGCCCACCGGCACCCTACTGATCAGCGACCTGTTTCCCGGCGGCACCCTCTACCTGCTCGCCACCGGCACCGGGCTGGCCCCTTTCCTCTCGGTGATCCGAGACCCCGCCACCTATGAGCGCTTCGACCGGGTGGTGCTGACCCATGGCGTGCGCGAGGAAGCCGACCTCGCCTACCGCGACTACATCGAACGCGAACTGCCCAAACACGAATACCTCGGCGACCAGATCCGCGAGAAGCTGCTGTACTACCCGGCAGTGAGCCGCCAGCCCTTCCGCCACCACGGAAGGCTCACCGACCTGATGGCGAGCGGACAGATGCAGCGCGACCTCGGCCTGCCCGAGATCAGCCCGGAACGCGACCGCGCCATGATTTGCGGCAGCCCGCAGATGCTGGCGGATTTCCGCCGCCTGCTCGACGAGCGCGGCTTCACGGCCTCGCCAAAGATCGGCCAGGCCGGGCACTACGTGTTCGAGCGCGCCTTCGTCGAGAAGTAGCTCAGCCGAGCGCCTGCTCGATGTCCTTGCGCAGGCTCTCCGGCTTGTCGGTGGGGGCGTAGCGCTTCAGTACCCTGCCGTCGCGGCCGACCAGGAACTTGGTGAAGTTCCACTTGATGCCCTCGGTGCCGAGGAAACCCGCCTTCTCGCGTTTGAGCCAGTCGAACAGGGGGTGGGCCTTGGGGCCATTGACGTCCACCTTGGCGAACATGGGGAAGCTGACGTCGTAGGTGAGCGAACAGAACTGCCTGATCTCGGCCTCGTCGCCGGGTTCCTGGTGGCCGAACTGGTCGCAGGGGAAGCCAAGCACCACGAGGCCCTTCGCTCCGTAATCCTTCCAGAGCTGTTCGAGGCCGGCGTATTGCGGGGTGAAGCCGCACTTGCTCGCCGTGTTCACCACCAGCAGGACCTTGCCCCGGAACTCGGCGAGGGAGCGCTCCTTCCCGTCGATGTCGATGGCGGAAAAATCGAAGGCGGTGGTCATGGTCGGTGCTCCGGTGGGAATGCCGAGAAGCCTAATACCTGCGCTTATACCATGCGATGCTCGTCGCCCCCGGAAACGCGAAGGGCGGCCCTCGATGCCGCCCTTCGCATCTACCTTTCCCGGCCGGCTCAGAAGCTGGCCTTGAACTCCACGCCCCAGGTGCGCGGCTCATTGATGAAGCCGGTGAGGTTATTGAAGTCGATGCCGCCCACCGCCTCCACGCGGTCGAGGATATTGCGGCCGAAGGCCGCCACCTCGTAGCGCCCGAGCTCCCAGCTGTAGCCGAAGCGCAGGCCGCCCTCCAGCAGGGCGCGGCCGCGGTAGACCTCGCTCTCGTAGAGGAAAAAGTTGATCGCGCTCCGATAGGCCCAGTCGGTGTAGACGTAGAACTCGGCGTCGTTGGCGAGCGGGATGCCGTAGCGAGCGGTGAGGTTGGTGGTCCACTCCGGGGCCTGCGGCAGCGGATTGCCGTCGATCAGGGCCAGGGTCACGCCATTGCGCACCACCAGCGGATCGGTCACCCGGCAGACCGCGGCGTTGAAGCAGGTCGCCACGGCCAGGCCGGCATCGCGGATCTCGGTGCGGTTGTAGCCGGTGCCGAAGGTCACCAGCAGCTGGTCACTGAGGTAGGCCTCCATATCCAGCTCGAAGCCGCGGCCCTTGCCCTTGTCGGCGTTCAGCAGACTGTTGAAGTTGGCGGTGCCGCCGACGGCCGTGAGCTGCTGGTCCTCGATGGTGTAGTTGAACACTGAGAGGTTGAGGCGGGCACGATTGTCGAACAGGGCGGCCTTCAGGCCGGCCTCGACGCTCAGCACTTTCTCGGCCTGCGCCACGGTGACGAGCTGGTTCGGCGCCAGCGTGGCATCGGCGAAGGCGAGCCGGCCCTGGATGCTCGGGGCACGGAAACCCTTGGCCACGCGCAGATAGAGGTTCACGTCCTCGTCCACCGCCCAGGTGGCGGCAAGATCACCGCTCCAGTCCTCGGCCTTCGGGTTCACCCGGATCGGGGCGATCGGCGGAGCGCCGAAGGCGCCGAACACACGCTCGCCGACGAAGCGCTTCTCGTCCTCGGTGTAGCGCAGGCCGCCGCGCAGGGTCAGGGTGTCGGAGAGCGCCCAGTCCAGCGAGGCGAAGGCCGCCCAGGCGGTGTTGTCCTGGCGCTGGAAAGCATAGGCATTCGGGGTGCCGCCGGCGAAGGTGTCGTAGCTGAAGCTGTCGATCTCGGCGCGGTCCTTGAACCAGTACAGGCCGCCCTGCCAGCGCAGCGGGCCCTCGCCGTTCGAGGCAAGCCGCAGCTCCTGCGTGTACTGCCGCACCTCGGAGCCGTCGCCGGAGTCGGCCGGGAAGCGGGCGCCGTCCGGGAAGGCGCCAGGGTTGGTGCCAGGGAAGAAGTCGAAGGTGTAGGCAGAGCCGCCGTCGATATCGCCGCGCGAGAACAGGCTGGCCTGGTTCCAGCTGCTCACCGAGTACAGGGTGGCACCACCGAGGTCCTGGCGCAGGCGCAGGGTGGCGCCGTCGGTGTCGAGGTCCTGGGCGTTGCGGGCATCGATGGAGACGCGGCGCGGGTCGAAGTCACGCACCAGCCGGCCTTCCGGCGTGAGGATGTTGGCGCGGAACAGGCGGGCCGTGCCCTCGAGGCGGCGCGATTGCAGCGAGAGCAGGGCCTCGAAGTCCTCGTCGCCGGAGAACAGCAGCTGGCCGCGGAAGGCCATGTCCTCGTAGCCCTCGAGCGCGCGCTCGCGCGGGGTGCCTGCGAAGGTGTTCTGCACCCAGTCGCCGCGGCGTTGGTAGAGCATCGAGGCACGGCCGGCAAGGGCGTCACCGAGCGCGCCGCCGATGGCGCCCTCGAGGTTGGCGGTGTCGAAGCGGCCATAGCTGAGCTTGCCGTAACCGCTGGTGGTGGCCTCCGGGCGCACCGACTCGAACTTGACGAGGCCGGCCGGGGTGTTGCGGCCGAACAGCGTGCCCTGCGGACCGCGCAGCACCTCGATGCGGTCCACGTCGAATACCGGGAAGCCCTTCAGCGCCACGTTCTCGTACACCACCTCGTCGTAGACCAGCGACACCGGCTGCGAGGCATTGAGGTCGAAGTCGGTGTTGCCAAGGCCGCGGATGTAGAAGCGCGGGAAGGCACGGCCGAAGGAGGACTCGATGTTGAGGCTGGGCACGCGGCTGGCGAGGAAGCGGATGTCCTCGCCGCCGGAGCGGATCACGTCGAGCTTCTCGCCATCGACCGCGCTCACCGCGATCGGCACCTCGCGGGCATCCTCGCTGCGGCGGGTGGCGGTGACGTTCACCGTATCGAGGGTGCGGGCGTCGGTGCCCGGGGCGTTGCCCTCCGTCTGAGCGGCGACAAGGGACGGCAGGGCCAGCGCGAGGGCGAGCGCCAGCGCGTGGCGGTTCGGGGAAGTGGGATGGCGGCGCATCTCGGTTCCTTGGAGACGAAATAGGGAGAGGATTCGGGGCCGTCCTGGCCAGAAAACGCAAAACCCCGCGCCCGTAGGGCGCGGGGTAACACAAGCTTAACGCTGGCGTGTCGAGCCGGAACTCAGCCGTGGTGGTGGCCACCCGGGCCATGCACATGGCCGTGCAGCACTTCTTCCACCGTGGCCTCGCGCACCTCGACGATCTCGATGTCGAAGTGCAGGGGCATGCCGGCCAGCGGATGGTTGGCATCGATGGTGATGCTGTCCTCGGCAACCTCACGCACCACCACGGTGATCGGCCCCATCGGGCCCTGGGCCTCGAACTGCATGCCCGGCTGGATTTCGATGCCCTGCGGGAAGGCCGCGCGGGGCACGGCCTGCAGCATCTCCGGGTTGCTCTCGCCATAGCCCTCGGCGGGCGGCACCACCACCTGGAAGGTATCACCGGCCATCCGGCCGGCCATGGCCTTCTCGAGGCCGGGCACGATCTGGCCAACGCCGTGCAGGTAGGGCAGCGGCTCGCGGCCGCGCGAGCTGTCGATCACCTGGCCATCCGGACTGGTGAGGGTGTAGTGGAAGGACGCGACGGTGCGCTCGGCGATCTGCATGGGAAGTCTCCTCGGGGAAAAGAAAAACCCCGGGCGCGCGCCCGGGGTTCGTCACGCATAGGCGAAGGCAGGGCTCTTTCAGAGCGCCTGGACGGCGTCGGCCTGCAGGCCCTTCGGACCCTTCACCACGGTGAAGCTGACCTTCTGGCCTTCCTTCAGGGTCTTGAAACCCGAGCCTTGGATGGAGCGGAAATGGACGAAGAGATCCTCGCCGCCCTCGCGCGAGATGAAGCCGAAGCCCTTCGCGTCGTTGAACCACTTGACGGTACCGTTCTGACGGTCGCTCATTTTGTTGTCTCCGAGTAACAGATTTCGATGTCTTGAGGGTTCACCGGAAAAACCGGCGGCTGTCTGCTGGGAGGCAACACAAGGGCGATGTAGCGGATCTTCGATCTACCGCATCGGGACACAATTCACCGTGACCCGGCAAGCTCAGCCAGACCACGATACGGGTTTTCCCGCCGCCGCGCCAACGGTTTTTCAAGCCCCCTGGGCCGCGGTTCAGGAATAAGGGCTACACTGGACGTCATGGCCCTGCCCTTCGCCCGCCGCCTGCTCACTGGCCTGTACCTGCTGCTGGCCCTGGTGCTCGTGCTGCAGTCGACCACGGCGCTCGCCCTGCGGCAGGCCATGCCACTCGCCCCGGTCGCCGGCGCGGTGGCGGCACTCGAAACCGGCCAGGCCGGCCCTGAAACCGCGCCCTCCCTGCCTTGTCACGTGGCGCTCGCCACGGCAATGACACCGACCGAGGCGCCTCCTCTTTCCGATGTGGGCGACTGCTGCGATGGCGGCGGGCTCTGCCAGTGGGCCTGCGCCATGGCCCCGATGGCCCCGGTGGCCGAGCTCCGGCTCGCGCCCGCCGAAGCCGCGCCCGAAGCGCTGCCGGTATCCCACCCAGCTGCCCCCCGCTGGCCGGTGACCCAGCCACTGCGACCGCCCATCGCCTGATTCCGTCGTGAGCGCCCCGCCCCGAGGGCGGGTCCATTCCTGCGGGCGGCTTGCCCGCGTCACTACGGAATCCCCAATGAAGACGACTTCTCTCACGGGCCTGCTGGCCCTGGCCGTCCTGCTGGCCGCAAGCGACCTTGCGGCGCGTCCGGTGTCCTATGCCGGCGGCCATATGCTGATGATCGACCACCAGTCCGATCTGGACCAGTGGAGCTACACCTACTCCCCCAGCTTCCGCTGGTCGGCCTCGGCCGGGCGGCTGCGGCTGGACGGGCTGGAGCGCACGGGCTCGATCGACCTGCGCTATGCCCGGACGGCCCGCCTGCTGTACCGCTGGAATCTGCCCACAGCCCAGGCCAACGCCTTCGTCTGGGCCGGCCTCGGGGAGGCGCGAACGGGGCTTGGCACCGGCGCCGCACACCACCTCGGCCTGCAGCTCGACTATGAGACCCGAAGGGTCTACACCTCCTTCGTGAGCGAACTGCACGAGGGCGAGGGCTGGTCGCACCGGCTGGATACCGCCTCACTGGGCTGGGCGCCCTATCCGCACGACGTAGACCGCGTGGCCACCTGGTTCGTGCTGAAGGGCATGCACACCACGAATGCCCTGGAGCGCGGGGTGAAGCCCGCCGCCGTGCTGCGCCTGTTCACCACCCGCTGGTGGCTGGAAGTGGGCGCCGATGGCGAGGGCAAGCCGCTCGCCAACCTCATGCTCAACCTCTGATCCCTTCCGAAATCCTCAAGGAGCACCCGAAATGAACCGCCTGATCGCCATCCCCCTCGCCCTCCTGCTCGCCGCCGCGCCCCTCGGCCTTGCCGAAGCGCGCAGCATCCGCATCGAGGTCAACGGCCTCGTCTGCGCCTTCTGCGCCGACGGCATCACCCGGGCCTTGAAAAAGCAGCCGGCAGCCGATGAGGTCTTCGTCAGCCTCGAGCACCGCCTGGTGGCGGTCGGCCTCAAGGACGGCCAGGACATCGCCGACGAGGTGCTGAAAAAGACCCTCGTGGATGCCGGCTACACCGTGGTCGGGATCGAACGCACGGATGACACCATCGCCGCCATCCGTGCCGGGGTGGGGCAGTGAAAGAACTGCGGCAGAGCCTATGGGGCGCCTTCGGCGCCCTCCTCGCCAGCTCCGGCACCCTGGTGTGCTGCGTGCTGCCGGCAGTGATGGTGAGCCTCGGGGCCGGCGCCACCCTGGCCGGCCTCGTCACCGCCGTGCCGCAGCTCGTCTGGCTTTCCGAACGCAAGGGGCTGGTGTTCGGCGTGGCGGCCGTCGCGCTGGCGCTTGCCGGCGCCCTGCTCTGGCGCGCCCGCCACGCCCCCTGCCCGGCCGATCCGGCGCTCGCCCGGTCCTGCACCCGGCTGCGCCGCTGGTCGAACGGACTGTACCTGGCCTCGGTAGCCGCCACGATCCTGGGCGCGGTGTTCGCCTTCGTACTGCCGGCGCTGGGCTGAGGCCGGCAGGGTCATCCTCGGAAACGGCGGCCCCCCGAGGGGCCGCCCTCACCACTCGGTGCGGTTCGGCAGCAGGCCACGCAGCTCGGCATCGGTGAGGTTGCGCCACTGTCCGGGCTTCAGGTGGCCGATCTGGATGTTCACGATGCGGCTGCGGAACAGGCGCTTCACCCGGTAGCCGAAGTGGGCGCACATCAGCCGGATCTGCCGGTTCAGGCCCTGGGTCAGTACGATGCGGAAACCCACCGGACCAAGCTTGGAGACCTTGCAGGGCAAGGTCTTCGTGCCATGCATGGGAATGCCGCCACGCGCCAGGCCACGCAGGAATTCCGGGCTCACGTCCTTGTTGACGCCGACCAGGTACTCTTTCTCCTTGCTGTTCTCGGCGCGCAGGATCTCGTTGACGATGTCGCCGTTGCTGGTGAGCAGGATCAGCCCCTCGCTGTCCTTGTCGAGGCGGCCGATGGGGAAGATGCGCTGCTCGTGGCCGATGGCCTCGATGATGTTGCCCTTCACGTCCTGCTCGGTGGTGCAGGTGATACCCACCGGCTTGTGGTAGGCGATGTAGACATGCCGGCGCCGGTGGGGGGCCGCGGCAGTACGCCGGGCCACGGTCTGTCCATCGACGGCGACCACATCCTCCTCGCCAAGCTCGGCGCCGATCCGGGCACGGAGGCCGTTGACGGTGACACGGCCTTCGCCGATCAGGCGGTCGGCCTCGCGGCGCGAGCAGAAGCCCGCCTCGGAGAGGTACTTATTCAGGCGCATCGCTGCGTGCCGAAGGAGAAAGGGTGCGCAGGATACCCCCGGCGGGCCGTGGGCGCCTGAACCCCGGCCGATGCCATGGAGCCCGCCTCCTCACTTCCGGCACACCCCGGCGCGATGGCAATCGGCGATGCTCAGAGATTTCCACCCGATGGGACACCGCATGAGCCTGCTGCGACGCCCTGCCCTGCCCTCCCTGCTCCTGCCTGCACTGGCCGCCCTGCTGGCCCTGCCGGCGCTGGCGGCCAAGCGGCCGATCACTCACGAGGACCTCTGGAGCTTCGACCGTCTCTCGGCCCCGGCCCTCTCGCCGGATGGCCGCTTCGCCGCGGTGGTGGTGACGAAACCGGCTTACGACCCGGCCGAGCAGAGCGCCGACCTCTGGCTGCTGCCGGTGGACGGTCGCGGCGAGCCGCGCCAGCTCACTTTCAGCCGCGCCGCCGAAGCCGGCCCCGCCTTCAGCCCCGACGGCCGCCTGCTCGCCTACAGCGTGCAGCGCGAGGGCGATGCCGCCCCCCAGATCTATGTGCTCGATCTACAACAGGGCGGCGAGCCGCGCCGCGTCACCTCGCTCTCCACCGGCGCCCGGCAGCCGCAGTTCTCGCCCGACGGCAGCCGCCTGCTGTTCGTGAGCAGCGTCTATCCCGGCACGAAAAACGACGCCGACAACCAGCGCATCGCCGCCGAGCGCAAGGCGCGCAAGGACAATGTGCGAGTCTACACCGGATTCCCCATCCGCAACTGGGACCGCTGGCTCGATGATCGCCAGCAGCACCTGTTCGTGGTGCCGGTGGCCGGTGGCGAAGCCCTCGACCTCCTGGCTGGCAGCGAGCTCGTGACGCAGCCCGGCTTCGGCGGCCGCTTCAGCGATACGGGCGAGGAGATCGATGCCACCTGGACGCCGGACGGCCGGTCGGTGGTCTTCGCCGCCACCGTGAACCGCCACCGCGCTGCCTTCGCCAATGTGCACACCGACCTCTACCGCGTTCCCGCGAGCGGCGGCGAGGCGGTACGCCTCACCGGCGATGGCACGCTGGAAGCGCAGGACAGCTATGCCCGGCCGCAGTTCAGCCCCGATGGCCGCACCCTGCTCGCCCAGCGCACCCCGCGCGGCGAGCAGGTCTACCAGCCCACCCACCTGCAGCCCTTCGACTGGCCGACGATGCGCCCCGGCACCCCCCTGCGCCTGCCGGGCGAGCGGGCGGTGAATGGCTTCGGCATCGATGCCGACTCCCGCACCGTCTGGCTCACCGCCGAGGATGCCGGCCATGAGAAGCTCTGGCGCGCCCGCCTCGGCGAGCCCGAGGCCCGTCTCGCCTTCGACATGGTGCGCGGCGTGTACACCGGCCTGCAGGTGGCCCGCCGCGCCAGCGGCGTGCTGGTGGCGAACTACGACAGCGCTGCCGAACCGCCCGAGGTGGTGCGGCTCGTGCCGCGTGGCGGCCACCAGCCGCTCAGCGCCTTCAACCGCGAACGCGCCGCCGCCCTCGACCTCGCGCCCGCCGAGACCTTCTGGTTCGAGAGCGAACGTGGTGCCCGCATCCACAACCTGTTGGTGAAGCCGGCCGGCTTCGATGCGGCGAAGCGCTACCCGCTGTTCGTGCTGATCCACGGCGGCCCGCACATCATGTGGCGCGACAGTTTCTTCGTGCGCTGGAACTACCACCTCATCGCCGGCACTGACCGGGTGGTACTGCTCACCAACTACACCGGCTCGACCGGCTTCGGCGCCGCTTTCGCCCAGGGCATCCAGGGCGATCCCTTCGAAGGCCCGGCCAAGGAGATCAACCAGGCCGCCGACGTGGCCATCGAGCGCTACTCCTTCATCGACGGCACGCGCCAGTGCGCCGGCGGTGCCAGCTACGGCGGCCACCTCGCCAACTGGCTGCAAGGCACCACCACGCGCTACCGCTGCCTCGTGAGCCATGCCGGCCTCGTCAACCTCGAATCGCAGTGGGGCACTTCCGACATCATCTTCAGCCGCGAGCAGAACAACGGTGGCCCGGTGTGGGAGCGCGGCCCGGTGTGGACGTCGCAGAACCCGATGCTGAAGGCCGGCAACTTCCGGACGCCGGTGCTGGTGACCATCGGCGAGCAGGACTTCCGCGTGCCACTCAACAACGTGCTGGAGTACTGGTCGCTGCTGCAGCGCCAGCAGGTGGAGAGCCGGCTACTGGTGTTCCCGGACGAGAACCACTGGATCCTGAAGGGCGAGAACAGCCGCACCTTCTACCGCGAGCTGGAGGCATGGCTGGACCGCTGGGAGGCGGCGCCGTAGAAAACACCTGCACGAGGAGGCGAGCCTGCTCGCCGGGTGCGGCATTGCGGCTCGCCACAGCCTGCCGGAGCGCCGCGCTCGCGAGGAGTACGCCCCCGTGAGCGAGGCAGGCGCGCCAAGACCACAAACGACCTCAGGCCGGCTGCGCGAGCAGCGCGTCGATCCTCGCGTCCTTCTCCGCCCAGAGGCCGTTCAGCCACTGCTGGAAGCGCGCACGGTAGGCACGGTCGTTCTCGTAGTCGCCGCCCAGGAGTTCCCTCGGCACCGGCCGCAGGCGCAGGTCGACGCGGATCTCGCGCACCTTGCCGGCGAACAGATCAACGATACTGGGCCGGCCCTGCGGGTAGACGATGGTCACGTCGACGATGCCGTCGAGCAGCTCGCCCATCGAGTTCATCACCTGCGCCACGCCGCCGGACTTGGGCTTGAGCAGGTGGCGGTAGCCGCTTTCGGCGAGCTTCTTCGCATTGGCGCGGGTGCCCTCGACGAAGTTCATCACCGAGACCGGGATCTCGCGGAACTTGGCGCAGGCCCGGCGCGCGGTCTCGAGGTCGCGGCGTGCCAGCTCGGGGCGCTTCTGGATCTGCGACTTGCTGGCCCGCTTCATGAAGGGGAAGTCGAGCGCCCACCAGGCCAGCCCGAGCACCGGCACCCACTTCAGCGAATCCTTGAGGAAGAAGCGCTGGAAGGGGATGCGGCGGTTCAGCACCTTCTGCAGCACCGGGATATCGACCCAGCTCTGGTGGTTGCTGAGCACGAGGTAACGGCGGGCGCGGTCGAAGGCCGTATCGCCGGTCACCACCCAGCGCGTCGGGGTGAAGCGGTTCATCGCCCAGCTGTTCACGGCGATCCAGCTCTCGCCCAGCGCCGGCATCCAGCGCGACATGGCAGCGCGGGCCCGGCGGAACGGCACCACGGCCTTCGCCACGGCGAGCGAGAGCAGGGGCGCGGCGTGGAACAGGGTATTGGCAGCAACCAGCACACCGGCGGCGGCGGCGCGGAGCCAGGAGAGCGGAGCGAAACGCATGACGGCAGGATTCCAGAACACCTGTGCAGTGTAGGGCCTGGCCGGGCCGGCGGCCTGAGGACGCGCCCCGGCATCCGGGCCGGCGTTCAGGAACTGCAGCTGAGCGCCGAACAGCCGGGGCGGTCACGAGCCCAGTCCGGCCGGCGGGCGGCGAAGCGCTCGCCCCCCGGCTGCGGGGTGTAGGGCTGCTCGAGCACCGCCATCAGCGCCCGCAGCTCGGACAGGTCGCCCTGCTCGGCGGCCTCGATGGCCTGCTGCAGCAGCCAGTTGCGCGGCACGACCCAGGGGTTCGCGGCCTCCATCTGTGTGCGCCGTCTGCGGCGCGTGCTTGCGGATCGGACGCAAGGCGCGCGGCATAGCGCGGCGAGCCAGTCGCGCCAGCGCGCGGCGCTCCGCGTTCGCGCCCTGGCCGGGTCGTAGAGCACGCCGGCGAAAGCGCCGCGGGACCGGGTCGGCCACGGCATCCGTGAGACCCGGCCTCGCGCGCCACCCGCCGCCGTGCTCGTCCACCAGTTCGCCGAGCCGGCGGAAGAACCGGGTGAAGTCCGCCTCGGCGGCCTGCAGCGCGGCGAACAGGGCGGATACCAGGGCCGCGTCCTCCTCGCGCCACGTCGGCCAGGCCCAGCTTGTCGGCCCACATCCGCGCCTGCGCGGCATGGAAGGCCTCGACATAGGCCTCGAGACCAGCCTTCAGGGGCGCATCATCGGGAAACAGAGCGGAGAGCGCCGAGGCCAGGGCCGAGAGGTTCCAATGCGCCACCGCCGGCTGGGCGGCGTAGCAGTAGCGGCGCCCCGGCAGGTCGGTGGTGTTCGGCGTCCAGGCCGGGTTCACATCGTCGAGGAAACCGAAGGGCCCGTAATCGAGAGTCAACCCGAGCAGGCTCAGATTGTCGGTGTTCATCACCCCGTGGACGAAGCCCACCCGCATCCAGTGCGCCATCAGCACCCCAGTACGCCGCGCCACCTCGGAAAACCAGTCGCCGCGCGCATGCGGGCCGTCGAACTGCGGGAAGTGGGTGGCGATGACGTGGTCGACGAGGGCCGCCAGCAATGCCGTCTCGCCGCGCGAAGCCGGCAGCTCGCAGTGGCCGAAGCGCAGGAAACTCGGGGCCGCGCGGCAAACGATGGCCCCCGGCTCCGGGCGCGGATGGCCGTCGTAGAGGAGGTCGCGCACCACGGCCTCGCCGCTGCCAATGAGGCAGAGCGCCCGTGTGGTGGGCACGCCCAGCGCATGCATGGCCTCCGAGGCCACGAACTCGCGCAGGCTGGAGCGCAGCACGGCGCGGCCGTCGGCCTGCCGCGAATAGGGGGTGGGTCCCGCGCCCTTGAGCTGCAGCTCCCAGTACCGGCCCTCGCGATCGCGACGCTCGCCGAGCAGGATGGCCCGACCATCGCCGAGCTGCCCGGCCCAGTGGCCGAACTGGTGCCCACCGTAGTTGGTGGCCAGCGGGCGCAGGCCGGGCGGAACCCGGTTGCCGGAGAACAGCGCGAGGAACTCCGGCGAGGCGGTCTCCGCCGCATCGAAGCCCAATGCCTCGGCCATCGGCTGCGACAATGCGAGCAGGCGCGGCGCCGCCACCGGCGTGGGTGCCACCGTGGACCATGCCGCCCCGCGCACCGGGCGCGGACGCGGATCCGGCGAAGGATCGCCCGGCAGCGCGGCGGCGAAGCGGCTGGGCAGGAGCTCCATTGGCCTGGCAAGGTACTCAGAACAGCTCGACCTCGCCCGCCCGAGGCTGCGCCTCGCGCACCAGGCCGCGCGCGACCAGGTCCTCGTACACCGCCACCTGGTTGCGGCCATTGCCCTTGGCGAAATAGAGCGCCCGGTCGGCCCGATCGACGAGATCGACGACATCGGCCCTGCCTTTGAGCTCAACCACTCCGATCGATACCGTGATCTGCCCCAGTTGCGGGAACACATGGGCCGCCATGGCCGCGCGGAAGTGCTCGAGGGCTGCCAGCGCGCCCTCTCGGTCGGTGTCGCGCAGGATCACCACGAACTCCTCGCCGCCGAAGCGGAACAGCAGATCCGACTGGCGGAAGCTGCGCTTGAGGATCTGCGAGGTCGTCAGCAGTACTTCGTCGCCGTAGAGATGGCCGAAACGGTCGTTGACCCGCTTGAAATGGTCGAGGTCCAGCAGGGCAAGCCAGTGCCCCGCAGGCGGGCGGCGCCGGGTGCCGGGCTCCGGCATTCGCTCCGCCGCCTCTTCGCCGCCTGCCGCCGCCGGCCGTGGGGCCAGCAGGCGCAGCACGCAGTCATTGAAGGTGCGGCGGTTGAGCAGGCCGGTGAGCTGGTCGCGCTGCGAATAGTCGAGCAGGCTGCAGTAGTTGGTGTGGAAGCGCAGGAAGGCGTCGATCAGCCGGGTGTCGTCGAGCACCCGGCCCTCCTCGTGCTCGACATACAGGTAGGCGCTGGCGGCGCGCAGTTCGGCCACCGGGAACAGGGCGGCATGGACGGTCCTGCCACCGGCCTGCTCCTGCCAGCGCAGGCGCCCGCCATTGGCCATGCGGGCCCGCAGCAGCAAGGCTTCCGGCACTTCGCCGAACAGCACCTCGCAGTTCGGCGCCACCGCCCAGAGCGCGGCCTCGCGGCACTGGCCGGCCTCGAGACGGAACAGCCCGACGCGGTACGGCGCCAGCAGTTCGAACAGGGTGCGGACCATGCTGATGTCGAGCAGGTCTGCATCGCGGATCGAGGTGATGCCGGCGACGCGTTCGAGGATCAGGGGCGCGGGGTGGTGGGAAGCCACGGCTGGGGTTCCGTGAGAGGGGTCACGGAAATTTTAGGGACCGTGGCTCCCAATGCGCTGCCGTCGAATGAACGGGCCGTTCAGGCGATGGTCGGCGAACGGCGGGCCGGGGTGTAGTCGCGCAGGGCCTGGATGCGCTCCGCGAGCGGCGGGTGGCTCATGAACAGGCGCTTGAAGCCACCGGCCACGCCGCCGGAGATACCGAAGGCCCGCACTTCCGAAGGCAGGGTGCTCTGGCCGTAGCTCAGCGCCAGGCGCTCCAGCGCACGAATCATCTTCTCGCGGCCGGCGAGGTCGGCGCCGCCGGCATCGGCACGGAACTCGCGCCAGCGCGAGAACCCCATGACGATGATCGAGGCCAGCAAGCCGAACACGATCTCGAGCACGATCACCGTGAGGAAGTAGCCGATGCCCGGGCCCTCCTCGTTCTTGAACACCACGCGATCGATGATGTTGCCGATCACGCGGGCCAGGAACATCACGAAGGTGTTCACCACGCCCTGGATCAGGGTGAGGGTCACCATGTCGCCATTGGCGATGTGGGCCACCTCGTGGGCCAGCACGGCCTCGGCCTCGTCGCGATTCATGGCCCGCAGAAGGCCGGTGGAGACGGCCACGAGACCATGGTTACGGCTGGCGCCGGTGGCGAAGGCATTGATCTCCGGCGCATCGTAGATACCCACCTCGGGCATACCGATGCCGGCCTTCTCGGCCTGGCGGCGCACCGTGGAGACCAGCCACTGCTCGAGCTCGTTGCGCGGCTGCTCGATCACGTGCATGCCGGTGGAGCGCTTGGCCACCCACTTCGACATCAGCAGCGAGACGAAGGCGCCACCGAAGCCGAACAGGGCGCAGAACACCAGCATGCCGGTGTAGTCGATGCCATAGGCCGTGGTGAAGGCACGCAGGCCAAAGAAGTGGCTCAGCACCATCCACGCCACCGAGAAGACCAGCAGCACGGCGAGATTGGTGGCGATGAACAGCAAGACACGCTTCATGGGGCGGACTCCATCCGGGACCTTCGGGACAGGCCCTTAGTGTGGCAGAGATCGATAAAGTTCAAGCGTCCGCCACTGAACACGACGCGAATTTCACCCCATCGTGACACCATCGCCTGCTCCGTCCTACGTCGGCCGCTTCGCGCCCTCGCCCACCGGTCCGCTGCACTGGGGGTCGGTGCTGGCGGCCTTCGGCAGCTGGCTGCATGCGCGCCACCACGGCGGCCGCTGGCTGGTGCGCATCGAAGACCTCGACCCGCCGCGCGAACGCCCGGGTGCCGCGCGGGCGCAGCTCGCCACGCTGGCGCGGCTCGGCCTGCATTCCGATGGCGAGGTACTGTTCCAGAGCCGGCGCCATGCGCGCTACCGCGAAGTGCTCGACACTCTGCTCGTCCGCGGGCTCGCCTTCCCCTGCCTGTGCAGCCGCAGCGACCTTGCCGCGAGCGGCGGTATCCACCGGGCCTGCGTCCCGGTGCCGGAAGGCGCGCACCGCACTCGTAGCTTCCGTCTGCGCGTGAATGATCAACGCATCGGCTTTCACGATGCGGTTCATGGTTATGTCGAACAGAACCTACGGCGCGATGTGGGTGATGTGGTACTGCGTCGCGCCGATGGCTACTGGGCCTACCAGCTCGCCGTGGTGGTGGATGATGCCGACCAGGGCATCAGCCACGTGGTGCGCGGTGCCGACCTGCTCGATTCCACGCCACGCCAGATCGCCCTGCAGCAGGCCCTGGGCTTTCCGACACCGCGCTACCTGCACCTGCCGCTCTGGTGCGATGCGCAGGGCCGCAAGCTCTCCAAATCGGAGGGCGCCGAGGCCGTGGACGGCCAGCCGCCGCTCGCGGTGCTGCGCCGCTGCTGGCGCGCGCTGGGCCAGCCCGACGACGCCTGGCCAGAGCGGCAAAGCCCGGAGGCCGCGGCGGCCGAGGCGGCGAAATGCTTCGATCCGGCGCGCATTCCCCGCACCCTGCCGGCGGGGATCTGAACGGCGCCGAGACGCACCGCACAAAACACGCCGCCGCGTCTAGTCTTGACAAGCGTTCACTTGCCCTGGTGCGCCGCCGCATCGACGCTAGGCGGCATCGCACCCGCCCAGGCTGGCCCATGGATTCGCCCCGACTGCTGAAGAAATACCCGAACCGCCGGCTCTACGACACCCGGATCTCCAGCTACATCACCCTGGAGGACGTGCGCCAGCTGGTGCTGGAGGGCGAGGAGTTCGAGGTGCGCGACGCCCGCACCGACCAGGACATCACCCGCATCGTGCTGCTGCAGATCATCGCCGAGCGCGAGGAGGAAGGGCAGCCGATGCTGACGGCGAACGCCCTGCAACTGATGATCCGCTTCTACGGCGACCCGCTGCACGGCTTCATGAGCCGCTACATCGAGCGCAGCCTGCAGCTGTTCCTCGAGCAGCAGCATTCGCTGCGCAAGCAGCTCGGCGGACTCATCAGCAACTCGCCCTTCGCCCTGCTCAACCAGATCGCCGAACGCAACCTGGAGCTGTGGAAGAGCTTCCAGCAGGGGGTGCTCAAAGGCGGCACCCTGGGCAGCGGTCCTACGGCCAAGAAGGCTCGGGCCAAGGCAGCCAAGGGCGTGGCGCGCAAGACCAGGGCCTGAAGCCCCGGCGGCCGGAGGGTTCCGCGTTTCAGCACCAGCGCTCAGAGATCGCGCGCCACTCGAAAGCCGATCCGCGCGGTGGTGAGCGTGGCCGGCACCTGCAGGCGGAAGGCGGAGCGTGCCTGCTCCTGGGTACTGGCCCAGGAGCCACCGCGCACCACCCGTTCGCCGCAGCCCGGATTGACCCAGGCACGGCCATCGGGCGGGGCGCGGCGGTAGCTGTCGTGCCAGCAGTCTTCGACCCACTCCGAGACATTGCCGATGAGGTCGCGGGTGCCGAAGCCCTCGGCAGGGAAGCTGCCCACCGGCGCCGGCCCCCAGTGGTCGTCGGACCAGCCGCGGATCGGCCGTCCCCAGCGCCGGCCCTGCGGCGAGACATCGCCGTCGCCGGTGAGGTTGCCCGGCGCCCGCGCCGGCACGCTGCGTCCCCAGGGCCAGGGCGCGCGCTCGCCGGCGCGCAGGGCGTATTCGAACTCGGCCTCGGAAGGCAGGCGGTAACGCTGCCCGGTACGGGCGGCCAGCCAGTCGGCATAAGCCGCGGCATCCTCGAAAGCCACGTGCAGCACCGGATCACGAGGGCCGGCCGCCGCGCGCCCGAGGTAGCCGCGCCGCCAGTGGGCGCCACGCAGCTCCACCATCGCCCCGCTGCGCTCGTCGTACACCGTGGAGCGCCCCCGGCGCTCGGCCACGGTGCGGTAGCCGGTGGCGGCGACGAAGGCGGCGAATTCCTCCACCGTCACCTCGTGCACCGCGAGGGCAAAGCCGCGCTCGAACACCACCTCGCGCTGCGGCCGCTCGTTGTCGCGGGCCCCGGGCTCGCCCTCGGTCGCGCCCATCAGGAAACGGCCATGGGGGATGACCACCATCCTCGGCCCCTCGCCACCGCCGGCCATGGCATCGGAAAACACCTGCCCCGGCTGGAAATGGCCGTAGCGCCGCACCATGGCCAGGCGCTTCACCGCCTCGTCGAGGCCGAGCGCCTGCGGATCGGCCTCGCGGGCCTCGGCGATGCGCTGGGCGGCACCGGGCAGGTCGAGCCGGTCCATGGCCTCGCTGGCCGCCAGCAGGGCCTGGCGCGCGCGCTCCGCCCGCTCGCGGGCCAGGGCGGCACGGGCATCCTGCACGGCGGCGGGGTCCACGCCCACCCGGCTGGCGCGGCGCAGGGCTTCCTCGGCGGCCGCGAAATCCTGCTTCGCCCGGGCCTCCTCGGCGCGCGCCAGCAGCTTGGCCTCCAGCCCCGCCAGCGCCGCCTTGGCCGGGCCGAATCCGGGCACCCGCGCCAGCGCCTCGCGATAGGCCGCCACCGCACTGCCCCCGCGCGGGGCCAGCCACTTGCCGGCCAGCTCGCGCTCGCGCCCCTCCTCCACCAGGGCAAGGGCGCGGCGGGCCTCCTGCAGCCGGGCCTCGCGCTCGGCCGCTTCCTCGGGCCGGAGCACATCCAGCACATCGGCGCGCAGCCGCGCCGATTCCAGCAGGCCGGCCCGGCGCTCGTCCTCGAACTGTGCCGCCAGCCGCGACAGCACCCGCTGCACGCCCTCCTCCGCCCCGGGCATCGGCGGCTCGGCCCCGGCAAGCGCGAGATAGAGATCCAGCGCCCCCGGCGGCTCGCTGCCATAGAGCTGGCCGCGCTGCTCGGCGTCGCGGGCCTGCTGCAGCAGGCTCTCGCGGGCCTCAGGAGGCACGATCAGCACCATTGGCCGCCAGGGCGAACGGGGGGTGGGGGCCGCTTCCGGCGGCGGGGCCGCCGCTGCCTCCACCGCTCCCGAATCGGAACTCTCTGCGGCCGGGGCCGCATCGGCCGGCGGCGCTTCGCTGCGTCCGCAGGCCAGCAGCAGGGCAAAGGAAAGCAGCAGCGGGGGAAGGAGGAGGCGGATCGGAGGCACGCGATGCGGAAGGCGATGGGCGGCGCGGCGCGCGCCGCGAAGACGGTAGGCTTAAGCCCCCCTCCGCTGCAAGGACAGGCATGCCCTTCACCCTCGTCGACCACGCCGGACAGGCCTGCTGCTGCCTGCCGGTGCGGCCCTCGACCAGCCGCTCGCCCTCGATACCGAGTTCATGCGCGAGCGCACCTACTACCCGCAGCTCGCCCTGGTGCAGATGGCCGACGGCGCGGGCCGGATCTGGCTGGCCGACCCCCTCGCCGAGGGCCTCGTCGCCCGCGCTCTCCCGCCTCGTCGGCGAAAGCCATGCCCTGATGCACAGCGCCAGCGAGGACCTCGTGGCCTTCCGCCATGCGCTCGGCGTGCTGCCGCGCTCGCTCTACGACACCCAGATCGCCGCCGCCTTCGCCGGTCTCGGCCCCGGGCTTGGCTACCAGGGCCTGGTCAAGGCCCTGCTCGGGGTGGAACTGGACAAGGCCGAAACCCGCTCCGACTGGCTGAAGCGCCCTTTGAGCGAACGCCAGCTCGCCTACGCCGCCGATGACGTGCGCCACCTGCATGCCGCCGTGGCCGCGCTGGACGAGCGCCTCGAGCGCCGGGGCCACCGCCAGCGAGCCCTGGCCGACATGGCGCGCATGCTGGATTCCGCCCGCGAGGAGCCGGACGATCCCCACCCGCATCTCGGCTTCCGCCCCGCCGCCCAACTCGACCGCGCCGGCCAGGCCCGGCTGCGCCGCCTGCTGCGCTGGCGCGAGGCCACGGCACGCCGCCGCAACCTGCCGAAGAAATGGCTGCTCGACAACGAACTCGCCCTCACCCTCGCCCGCCGCCCGCCCCGCACCCGCCAGGCCCTCGCCAGCCTGCTGGAAGGGGCCCGGGCTGCCCGCCGCCTGGCCGATGAGATCGCCTCTCTGCTGGAAGCCCCGCCCGTGGGCGAGGAGCTCGACATGCCGCTGGCCCGCGCCGAGGAGAAAACCGACCGCCAGCGCCTCAAGGCCTTGCAGGCCGTGGTGGCGGAGCAGGCCCGGGCCCTGGACCTGCCCGAGGCCTGCTGTGCGCCCGCCGGCATCTCGAGGCCCTGCTGGAAGACGGCCAGTGGCCCGCCGCCCTGGACGGCTGGCGCCGCGAGGTGCTGGAAGCGCCGCTGCGCCAGGCCCTGGGCTGAGCCGGGCCGCGCTTGGCAGCCAGTGCCGCGACCTCGTATACTGGCAGGCCTCTCGTGGGGGGGTAGCTCAGCTGGGAGAGCGCGTCGTTCGCAATGACGAGGTCGTGGGTTCGATCCCCATCCTCTCCACCACTCGAACCGAAAAGCCGGGCCTTGCCCGGCTTTTTTCTTGCCGCCGAGTGCCAGCCCGCCCGTCACGCCGTCTTCTCCAGCGCCGGAAGAAGCTCTGGGCCTCGGGTGGGGGAATCCCGATGAAGGCCCTTACCACATTGCTATGGCTTGTGCTCGTCTCCGCTGCCTCCGCAACAGCGCCGGTGCTGCACATCGCCTCCTTGGAATGGCCGCCCTACGCCGGTCCGCGGCTGCCCGGCCAGGGCACGTCCCTGCAGACCCTGCGCCAAGCAGCCCGGGCCGAAGGCGCAGAGATCGAAGTGCATTTTCTGCCTTGGACGCGGGTGCTGGCCCAGGCCGGCACCCGCCAAAGCGGCATCATCGGCTTTGCTCCGGAGTACCGTAGCCGCAGCGGGGAGCAGCGCTGGCTGTTCACTCGCCCGATCGGCTACAGCCCGTTGGGCTTCGCCGAACGCAGCGACCGCCCGGTGACTTGGGCCAGCCTCGACGATCTGCGGGGCAAGCGGATCGGGGTGGTGCGCGGCTACGTCAACGAAGAGAACTTCGACCGCGAGGTGGCGGAAGGCCGGCTGCGCGTCGAGGCGGTGAACGACGACCTCGGCAACCTGCGCAAGCTGAAGGCCGGGACGCTTGGACCTCGTGGTGATCGACGCCCGGGTCTTCGAGTACCTGCTTGCTACCACGCCGGAGCTGCGCCAGCCGGGCCCGGTGCTGCGGATGAACCCGCGCCTGCTCGCGGTGCACAGCCTGCATGCCGCCTTCCGCCGCGACCCGGAGGGGCAGGCCGCCTGGGAACTCGTGGAGCGCGGCCTTGCCCGCCAGCCCCCGCCCCTGCCGGAGGGCATCGGGGCCGAGGTTCTGCCGCCTGGCGAGGGGCCGGGAGCGCCGCAGCGGCCCCGGCCCTGAGGTCTTAGAGGTTCAGCCAGTCCACCGTGGCGGAAAGGGTGAACAGCACCCGGCCGCCGGCCAGCGCCTTGCCGTCGTCGGTGGCAGCATCATTCCGGTCGAGCGTGGTGGTGGAATAGCCGAGGTAGGCGGCGAAGTTGCCGAAGGTCTTGCTCACCCCGAGCTGGCCATGGGTGAAGTCGGTGAAGAGGGAACTGCTGTAATTCGTGCGGGTGGCCTCGAAATCGAGCGACCAGTCATCGCCAAGATCGATGCTGTGCTTGGCCTTCACCCGCCAGGCCGAGCCATCGAGGGCGTCGTCGTCCGAGGCCCAGGCCTGCAGGCTGGTGCCGCCGGGGAAGGTCAGGCCGGCGGTGAGCTCGGTGTAGTCGTAGCTGCTCGGGGCGCCGGTGTAGGTGTAGTGGGCGAAGCCGGCGGTCCAGCCCCAGCCGCTCTCGTACTCCTTGGCAAAACCGCCGTAGAAATCGATCTCCACGTCGGCCGGGTCGCCGGCGCCGAAATCGACGTTCGAGGCCCAGGTGCCGAGGTAGAAGCCGCTGTCATGCGACCAGTCGAGGCTGGCCTGGAAGGCCGGGTCGTTCTGGGTCTGGCTGACGCCATCGAACAGGTAGTCGGAGGCCAGGGTGAAGGTGCTGGTGAGCGAGGAAGCCGAGGCCGGACCGGCCATGGCGGCGAGGGCGAGCACGAGCAAGGGGTGGCGCATGGGGCTTCTCCTTTAGGGACTGGATGGCGGGACCGGCCGACGGGGCGCTTCCAGATTAACGCCCCGTTCACCCGCAGCTAGCACCAGTTGATTGGAGTTTGCAAGCGGGGGCGGCGAACCGGGGCAGCCCCGTTCCCCCGCCTTGCCCCGCCGGCGGCTCGGCCTGTCGCCCGCTTCGTGCGACAATCCAGCGTCTCGGTGTCCCCGTAGCTCAGCTGGATAGAGCGTCCCCCTCCTAAGGGGAAGGTCGCACGTTCGAATCGTGTCGGGGACGCCACCCCCCATCATCCCTTCCGGAGCCGCCCCCGATGACCCATCCCGTGCTCGCCGCCCTCGGCCTTTCCGACCACGAATCCGGCACCTACCTCGGCCACGGCGAATGGTCGGCCACCCGGGATGCCGGTGTGCTGGAGCCGGTGAACCCGGCCACCGGGGAAGTGCTGGGCCGGGTCTACGCCTCCTCGGAGGCCGACTACGCGAAGCTCAAGGAACGCGCCAAGGCGGCCGCCGTGATCTGGCGCAGCACGCCGGCGCCGAAGCGTGGCGAGGCCATCCGCCTCTGCGCCGAGGCCCTGCGCCGGCACAAGTCGGCGCTCGGCGCCCTGGTCTCGCTGGAAATGGGCAAGATCCGGGCCGAGGGCGAGGGCGAAGTGCAGGAGATGATCGACATCGGCGATTTCGCCGTCGGTCTGTCGCGCCAGCTCTACGGTCTTACCATGCACTCCGAGCGCCCGGGCCACCGCATGTACGAGCAGTGGCATCCGCTGGGCCTCGTGGGCGTCATCAGCGCCTTCAACTTCCCGGTCGCGGTCTGGGCCTGGAACAGCTTCATCGCCGCCGTCTGCGGCAACATCACGATCTGGAAGCCCTCGCCCAAGACTCCGTTCTGCGCCGTGGCGGCGATGCGGATCTGCAACGAAGCCCTGCGCGAAGGCGGCTTCCCCGACCTGTTCTTCCTGTTCAACGACGCCGGCACCGAACTCGCCCAGGCCTTCGTCGACGACCACGACATTGCCCTGGTGAGCTTCACCGGCAGCACCAGGGTCGGCCGCCAGGTCGGCGAGCGCGTGGCCCGCCGCATGGGCAAATCACTGCTGGAGCTGGGTGGCAACAACGCCATCATCGTCGATGAGACCGCCGACCTGAAGCTCGCCATCCCGGCCATCGTCTTCGGCGCCGTGGGCACGGCCGGCCAGCGCTGCACCACCACCCGCCGCCTGTTCGTGCACGAGTCGATCTTCGAGGACGTGGTGACCCGGCTGGTCGCCGCCTACAAGCAGGTCGAGGCCCGGATCGGCGACCCGAACGCCGAGGGCACGCTGATGGGGCCGCTCAATGACAAGGGCGCGGTGGCGGCCTACCTCGCTGCCATCGAGAAGGCCAAGGCCGCGGGCGGCGTGGTGCGCACCGGCGGGGCGGCGCTCGACCGCCCGGGCAACTTCGTGCTGCCGACCATCATCACCGGCATCGCCAACTCGGCCGAGGCGGTGCAAACCGAGACTTTCGCCCCGATCCTTTACGCCATGCCCTTCAAGACCCTGGACGAGGCCATCGCGATGCAGAACGCGGTGCCGCAGGGCCTCTCCTCGGCGATCTTCACCCAGAACCTGAAGGCGGCCGAGCAGTTCCTGTCGGCCGCCGGCTCGGACTGCGGCATCGCCAATGTCAACATCGGCACCTCGGGCGCCGAGATCGGCGGCGCCTTCGGCGGCGAGAAGGAGACCGGCGGCGGCCGCGAGTCCGGCTCGGATGCCTGGCGCGCCTACATGCGCCGGCAGACCAACACCATCAACTACTCCGACGCCCTGCCGCTGGCCCAGGGCATCAAGTTCGAACTCTAGGCTTTTCGGCCTACACTGGCGGCTACTGGCCGTTTCGGGGGGGAACGTCGATGCATCGTGCAATGGCTCTGGGAATGGTGGTCGCCGCGCTGGTCGTGGCCAGCCCGGCAGGTGCGCAGGACACGGAAGGCAGCTTCGTGACCGGCGATGGCACCCGCTTCAGCCTGCCATTGGTGAATGGCGTGCCGGGCCGGGCCCAAAACGAGGTGATGACCTGGGAACTGGCCGGCTTCGATACCGACATGCAGGACGCGCCTCAGCTGATCGACCGCTTCGTGTTCGTGTTCCGCAGCAATGCGGTGCCGCGGCGCCTGCGTATCGAGGATGTGACTCTCGGCGCCCCGGTGCTGATCGCCGACGTGGCGGTGCCGGAGAAACTGCCCGGCGCCGGCTTCCGCCGCTCGCGCTTCGAGTTCCGCGCCGCGCCCTGCGCCATCGCCCACGGCGAGCCCTGCAGCGCCTGGATGTTCGGCGAACAGCCGCACCGCCTGTACCGCGCCACCGCCACGCTCGAGGACGGCAGCACCAGCGTGCTGCACCAGGCCGAGCCCTACCAGATGGCGGCCTTCATCGCCCGCCTGGGCGATCGCATTCCCGACCACCGCAGCCAAGGCGAACGGCGCACGGCGCAGGGTGAGCAGCCGTGAATGCTCCCTGCCTACCGGCGCACCTCCACACTCGCCATCGTCAGTCTGGTGGCCGGCATCCTCGGCTGGACCTTGGCGCCTTGGCTGGGTTCGCTGGTGGCCATCGTCACCGGCCACATGGCGCGCAGTGAGATCCGCCGCGATCCCCAGAGGGGTGGAGGGCGACGGTTTCGCCGTGGCCGGTCTGGTGCTGGGCTGGGCCATGCTCGCGGTGAGCCTGCTGGCCCTGCTCGCCATCATTCTGTTCTTCGGTGGCCTGGCTGCCCTCGTCGCCCTGGCCGGCACGGCCGGCTGAACCCCGCCCGGAAGGACCCCGCCCGCCGGATGTACGGACTCGCCCGCCCGCTGCTGTTCCGCCTCGATGCGGAACGCGCCCACGAGCTCGGCCTGCGGGCCCTGGATGCCGCCTGGAAATGCGGCCTCAATCCCCTCCTCGCCCCCCGTCCGGCGGCCTTGCCCACCGCCTGCTTCGGGCTGCGCTTCCCGAACCCGGTGGGGCTGGCCGCCGGTCTCGACAAGAACGGCGCCCATATCGATGCGCTCGCCGCCCTCGGCTTCGGCTTCGTCGAGATCGGCACCACCACCCCGCGGCCGCAGCCGGGCAACCCGAAACCGCGGATGTTCCGCCTGCCGGAGCACGAGGCGGTGATCAACCGCCTCGGCTTCAACAACGAGGGCGTGGACGCCCTGGTGCGGAACGTCGAGGCCTCGCGCCTGAAACGCCGGGGCGGCGACACCCTGCTCGGCATCAACATCGGCAAGAACAAGGACACCCCCAACGAACAGGCGGCGGCCGACTACGTGCACTGCCTCGGCCGGGTGTATCCGCTGGCCGACTACGTGACGGTGAACATCTCCTCGCCGAATACCGCCGGGCTGCGCGAGCTGCAGGAGGAAAAGGCCCTGCGCGCCCTGCTCGGCGAGCTGTTCGAAGCCCGCGAGCGCCTCGCTCCGCGCCACGGACGGCGGGTGCCGATCCTGGTGAAGATCGCCCCCGATCTCACCGAGAACGACATCGAGGCCTCGGCCCGAGTGCTGGGCGAGCTAGGCGTGGACGGGGTGATCGCCGGCAACACCACCGTCGACCGGCTGGCCATCGAAGGCCACCCGCTGGCGAAGGAACAGGGCGGGCTCTCCGGACGGCCGCTCTACGGCAAGTCCACCACGGTGCTGCGGATGCTGCGCTCGCGGCTGCCGGCCTCGATCCCGCTGGTGGGGGTGGGCGGGATCCTTTCCGGTGCCGATGCCGCCGGCAAGGTCACGGCCGGGGCCCAGCTCGTGCAGTTCTATACCGGCCTCGTCTACCGGGGGCCGGCCCTGGTCGGGGAATGCGTGCAGGCCCTGCGCCACCGGCGCGAGGGCGTGCGCTGATGGCAGACCGGGGCTGGCGGCTCGCCGAGGGCGTCTCCCTCTCCGGCCGCAACACCTTCCGGGTGGAGGCGCGGGCCGAACGGCTGGCCGACGTACACGACCCGGCCGCCCTGCCCGCTCTGTTCTCCGAGCCCTGGGCGCAGTTCGCCCCCCTGCTGGTGCTGGGCGAGGGCAGCAATGTGCTGTTGGCCGGCGATGTGCTCGGCCTCACCCTCTGCCTCACCCGGGCCCGCATCGCGCTCGTGGAGGACGGCCCGGACTCGGCTCTGGTGGAGGCCGATGCCGGCGTGGCCTGGAACGATCTCGTGCACTGGTCGTTGGGGCGCGGCCTGTGCGGCCTGGAGAACCTCGCCCTGATCCCCGGCACGGCGGGCGCGGCGCCAATCCAGAACATCGGTGCCTACGGCGTGGAAGTGGGCGAATTTGTCGATTCGGTACAGGCCTTCGACCGCGAAACCCTGCGCCTGCGCGAGTTCGAACGCGAAGACTGCCGCTTCGGCTACCGCGACAGCGTGTTCAAGCGCGAAGGCGATGCCCTCATCGTCACCGTGCTGCGGCTGCGGCTGCCGAAACGGCGCCCGGTGAACACCGCCTATGCCGGCGTGGCCGAGGAACTGGCCGCGATGGGCATCGAAGGCCCGCCCAACCACCGCCAGGTGGCCGAGGCCATCGCTCGCCTGCGTACTCGCAAGCTGCCCCATCCGGCCCTGCTCGGCAATGCCGGCAGCTTCTTCAAAAATCCAGTCATCGAGGCCGCACGGGCCGAGGCCTTGGCGGCGGCCCACCCCGGGCTGCCGGTGTTCCCCGGCCCCTCGGCCAGCACCCGCAAGCTCTCGGCAGCCTGGCTGATCGAGCAGGCCGGCTGGAAGGGCTTCCGGGAAGGCGATGCCGGCGTGGCGGCGCAGCACGCCCTGGTGCTGGTCAACCACGGCCGGGCCAGCGGGGCGGAACTGCTGGCGCTGGCAGAGCGCATCGCCGCCTCCGTGCAGTCCCGCTTCGGGGTGCTGCTCGAGCCCGAACCACGCATCGTCGGCGGGCGCTTCGACCCCGGGCGCGCGCAGGGCGGATGAATACCCACAGCGCCAGCCATGCCGCGCAGCGCCAGCTCTGGCTGGCGGTGGGCTTCATGGTGGCGAGCGCGGCAATGTTCGCCGCCATGGCGGTGATGATCCGGCTCGCCTCGGCCGAACTGCACGCCTTCGAGATCGCCTTCTTCCGCAACTTCTTCGGCCTGGTATTCGCCGTCCCCCTGCTGCTGCGCCACGGCACCGGCATCCTCAAGACCGACAAGCTGCACCTCTACTTCGGGCGCTGCCTGATCGGCATCCTCTCCATGCTCTGCGGCTTCTGGGCCATCGTCCATCTGCCGCTCGCCAAGGCGGTGACGATCAGCTACTCCACCCCGCTGTTCGTCACCATCCTGGCCGTGCTGTTCCTCGGCGAGGTGGTACGGCTGCGGCGCTGGACGGCGGTGGCCCTGGGCTTCATCGGGGTGCTGGTGATCATGCGCCCCGGCGCCGAGGGCTTCGATGCGAACACTTTCGTGGCTCTGGCTGCCGCGGTGCTGAGCGCAGTGGTGGCGATCAGCATCAAGGTGCTCTCGCGCACCGAGAAGGCCGACGCCATCGTGCTCTGGACCACGCTCCTCTGGGTGCCGATGTCACTGGTGCCAGCCTTGTTCGTCTGGACCTGGCCAAGTGGCTGGACCTGGGCCTGGGTGGCCGCCGCCGGCTTCTTCGGCACTGCCGGCCACATGTTCTGGACCCGGGCGCTGAAACGCGGCGATGCCTCGATGCTGACGCCGATCAGCTTCATGCAGGTGCCCTTCGCCGCCGCCCTGGCCTGGTGGCTGTTCGACGAGGTCGTGACCGCCTGGACCGCGCTCGGGGCCGGCATCATCTTCCTTGCCAATGCCTACATCGCCCACCGCGAGGCGCAGGTGGCCTCGCGCGCGGTGACCGATGCCGAGATCAGCCCGGAGACCCAGAAGCGCTGAAGCCCTGCCGCCGGGCGGCCAGCGCCGCCGGGAGCGGCGTGGGGGCGGCGTGATCGCCCCCGGACCTTCGGCACATGTCCCCGCCTCCGGCCCGGGTAGGCTCGGGGATGCCGTCGGCCCCGCCGGCCGGCACCCAACGCCTCCGTACCGCATCCCGGGGACCCCATGAAGAAGCACCTGCTCTCCCTGAGCCTCGCGCTCGCCCTCGCCTCGCCCTTCGCCCTCGCCGCCGACGGCAAGCCCCAGCTCGGCAGCTTCGGCATCGAACTCAGCAACCGTGACACCCGCGTCCGGCCCGGCGACGACTTCAACCGCTACGCCAACGGCACCTGGTTCGACAACTACCAGCTCAAGGACTACGAGACCCGTTTCGGCTCCTTCAACCAGCTCTCCGACCAGGCCGAGCTGCAGGTGAAGGCGATCATCGAGGAGCTGCTGGCGCGCAAGGACCTCGTCCCGGGCAGCAACGAGCAGAAGATCCGCGATTTCTACGCCAGCTACATGGATACCGCGGCCCGCGATGCCGCCGGCATCAAGCCGCTCATGCCCCTGCTCGACCGCATCGCCGCCATCGACTCGAAGGCGAAGCTGGTGGAGGCCTTCGGCCGCGCTAGCCGCGATGGCACCCGCTCGCCACTGGGCGGCGGCGTGGGCCTCGACCGCAAGGACCCCGACAACTACCAGCTCGGCATCGGCGTGGGTGGGCTTGGCCTGCCAGACAAAGACTTCTACCTGAACCCCGAGCCGCGCTTCGTGCTGATCCGCCAGAAGTATCTCGAGCACATCGCCACCATGCTCGGCTTCGCCGGCGTGCCCGATGCCACCGCCCGGGCGCAGCGCATCCTCGAGCTCGAGACGGCGATCGCGAAGCACCACTGGGACCGCGCCGAGCTGCGCGACCGCGACAAGACCTACAACCTCTACGCCTTCGCCGACCTCGGCAAGGAGTTCCCCGGCTACGACTGGCGCGCCCACTTCAGCGCCCAGGGCATCGTGCCGCCGGAGACGGTGAACGTGAGCACGCCGAGCGCCGTCTCCCCGATCATCGGCATCATCAACGATACCCCGCTCGAGGTGTGGCGCGATTACCTCGCCTTCCACGCCATCGACAACCACGCCCCCCTGCTCTCCACCGAGATCGACCAGGCCGCCTTTGCCTTCCGCGGCACCGTGCTCTCCGGCCAGCAGGCCCAGCGCGAGCTGTGGAAGCGCGGCGTGGCCCTGGTGGGCGGCAGCGGCGGGCTGGGGGATGCCGTAGGCCAGCTCTACGTGGCACGCCACTTCAAGCCCGAGGCCAAGGCAGCCATGGACGTGCTGGTGGAGAACCTGCGCAAGGCCCTGCGCCAGAACATCGAAAACCTCGACTGGATGGGGCCAGAGACCAAGGCCGAGGCCTTCAAGAAGCTGGAGAGCTTCCGCCCGAAGATCGGCTACCCCGACAAATGGCGCGACTACAGCGCGGTCACGATCGTGCCCGAATGACCTGATGGCGAACGTGCTGGCCCTGCGCGAGTACTACGTCAACGACCAGAATCGCCGCCTCGGTACCCGGCCGGACCGTGACGAGTGGTTCATGACCCCGCACACGGTGAATGCCTACTACAACGCGGTGTTCAACGAGATCGTGTTCCCGGCGGCCATCCTGCAGCCGCCGTTCTTCGACGTGAACGCCGACCCGGCGGTGAACTACGGCGCCATCGGCGGTGTGATCGGCCACGAGATGGGCCACGGCTTCGACGACCAGGGCTCGAAGTCCGACTGGCGCGGCGTGCAGCGCAACTGGTGGACCGACGAGGACCGCGCCCGCTTCGAGGCCCGCACCAAGGCCCTGGTGGCGCAATACAACCAGTTCTGCCCGCTCGAGGGCTACTGCGTGAACGGCCAGCTGGCGCTGGGCGAGAACATCGGCGATCTTGGCGGCCTGTCGATGGCCTGGACCGCCTACCAGCTCAGCCTCGATGGCAAGGAGGCACCGGTGCTCGAGGGCCTGACCGGCGCCCAGCGCTTCTTCCTCGCCTGGGCGCAGATCTGGAAGTCGAAGTACCGCGACGAGGCGATGATCAACCAGGTGAAGGTGGGGCCGCACTCGCCGCCGCAGTTCCGCATCAACGGCCCGCTGCGCAACCTCGACGAGTGGTACGAGGCCTTCGACGTCAAACCCACCGACAAACTCTACTTGCCGCCTGAGGAGCGCGTGCGGATCTGGTGAGGCCGCGCCGCGGGCTTCTCCTACCCCGGGTTCGGAAGCAGGCCGACACGGGCCCGCGACGGGGGGAAGGCAGCCTAGCCTTCCCCCCCCGCCGCGAAAGGAGACGCCCCATGAAGATGCTTCCCGCCCGCCTCCGGGGCCTTGGCCTCGTCGAGCTGCTGCTCGGCCTCGGCCTCGTCGCCCTGCTGCTGGCCCTCGCCCTGCCCGCCTTCCTCGGCGTGGTCGACCAGACCCGGGCAGAAACGGTGGCAAACCGCCTGCGGGGCGAGATGGCGCTTGCCCGCAGCGAGGCCGTGACCCAGCGGCAGTCGGTCATTCTCTGCCGTACCCGCGATTTCCAGCGCTGCATCTTCGATGGCCCTTGGTCGGCCGGCCTCATGACCTTCGTCGACCACAACGGCAACCGCAACCGCGAGCCTTCCGAACCGGTGCTGCGCGTACACCCGCCCGGCGATTTCCAGGGCCTGCTGGTGGTGGGCAGCCAAGGCCGGCCCGTGCTCGGCTTCCGCCCCGATGGCCGCGCCGCCGGCAGCAACACCACGCTCCGGTTCTGCTCGCGCGACGGCCAGCCGCGCCGCCACCTCGTCATCAACACCGGCGGCCGGGTCCGCGGCGAGATCGCCCCACCTACCGGGCGCAACTGCCTGCTCGGCTGAGAAGGCCGCGCCACGCGCCTGCCCGGGCTTGACGCCCGCGGCCCGGCGGAAGAGAATACGCGCCCCCGCCCGAATAGCTCAGCCGGTTAGAGCACTTGACTGTTAATCAGGGGGTCGTTGGTTCGAGTCCAACTTCGGGCGCCACGTGTTCTTCTCAGGCCACCTTCGGGTGGCCTGAGCTTTTTTGCGGCCCACTAACGGCGAGGCCCCGCCAAGCGCGGGGCCTCGGGTGTCCCGGAGTGGGGGCGGGTCACCAGCACTGCGATGCCGTCACGCCCGCGCCCGAGAAGGTCTTGACCCCTGCCTCATTGAGCGTCAGCACCCCGCAAGGTTGCTGATTCTGCCCGCCGGCAGCCTGGGGCGTGGCACGCAGACGGAAACGGGTACGCGTCGTCGCCGGGTTGAAGTCGATGACGTAGTAGGCGGTTCCGTTCCGCGGCGACTGGGTGAACGGCAGGTTGCAGCCCAGGTAAGAATTGTTGGCGGCGAAGCAGCGCTCCATGAACTGGGCCAATTCCAGCAGGTCGGCCTGCGCTTGCCCCATCCGCCCTTTGCGCACCTGGGCCTGGTACGAGGGATAGGCAATGGCAGCCAGCACGCCGACCACGGCCACGACGATCATCAGCTCGATCAGCGTAAAGCCTCGGGGGTTTCGGGTTCGCATGTCGGAATTTCCTGAGGGGAACGGGGGAGGAGCCACGCGGCTCCTCCCGGAGAGGGATGGAGGCTAGCGGACCTGACGCCAGCTCTGGCGGCCGCAAACCTGCGGCTCGCCGCCGAAGTCCTGCGTGCCGATCGGGTTGCTGATCGAGCAGGTCAGCCCCTGGGTGCTACCGGTGGTTTGGTTCTCCACACACTGGTCGTAGTTCGGGTTGTAGGTAGGTGCGGAAGGATCCGGGCTGCCGCAGGCACTGGCGATCAGTTCCGGATTGGCAATGGCGGGGCACTCAGGATCGATGCCACGGCGGCAGGGACGCTGCGGCTGCACCACCGTGCTCCCCGTCACCGGGGCCCCACCGGCCTGTACCAGAAGCGCACCGCAGTTCACGGTGGGACACACCGGACTGCCTCCCGGGCGTTCCATGCGGTTGAGCACCGGGCCACCCGAGAACAGATCCAGGCGATAGCCCCAGCTCCGCAGGCCCGGCGCGCACTGCGAGTCGCCGGACGGTTCGGAGGTGGGAATGGTGATGGTCTCGCCGATGATCCGAGGATCGCCGATCATGCGCTCGCCCGAAGGCGCCGCGCTTCCCACGCGCAGATCCATGAACCAGCCGTTCTGGGTGGCGTAGTTCACACGGTTGTTGCTCAGCACACGCCCCAGGTTGGTGCCGGTGCCGAACTGGGAGAGGATCTGCTGCTGCTGCAGCGAGGCCCGGGTAAGACCGCTGACCGTGCCGCGATCCCACACGCCATACACCGTCTGCAACTGCTGGCCGGCACCGGTCACGGCGTCGCTGTCGGTCAGGTAGCGGCCGGTACCGAAGCTCACCATCACGCCGCCCGAAGGACCACCGGCGATGGCGATGCCGCCGGTGATCGGCTGCGGATCGCCATTGATGTCGCGGGCCCGGAACAGCGGCTGGCCGCCGAAGGCCACGCCCCAAGAGGCCGGGTTGGTGGAGGAGAGGTCGAACTTCCAGAGGTTGCCCAGGAAATCGCCGCCATAGACCGTGTCCACCCGGCCATTGCCATTGACATCGGCGATGGCGATGCGGGTGAGGCCATTGGTGAAATCGCCGCCATCCTCCGCCGTGATCCGCCGCACCACCACGCCCGTGGTGAGATTGACGACGTAGAGCACCGGATTGGCGTTGACGCTGTTGAGACCGTTGGCGAAGACGGCGTACCAGTTGCCGTCCTCGGCATACATCACCTCGACGCGGCCCAGGCTGATGCCGAGGTCGTTGTCCGCGGTGGGCAGTTCCCACATCACCCGGCTGGCATTCACCGCCGCCGGGTTGGTGACGTCGATGGCAAACACCGAGCGGCCGCCACGCCCCATGCTGCCCAGCAGCACCGTCCCCCAGTTACCACCGATGACGGCATCGGTCACGTTGATCTGACCATCGACGTAGTACCGATGCTGGTAGTTGCGGGCCAGAAGCAGCCCCATGTTGGACAGGGCACCGTTCGGCACATAGGCGAACAGCTCGGCACCGGTATCGGCATTGAAGGCGTGCAACATGCCGGCATTGGCGCCGACGAACACCGTATTGGTGAAGCTGCTGCGCTTGGTGTTGAGATAGGCCCGGTAGCTGTCGCCGAGCGGCGCGGGCAGCGCATCGAAAGCCGGGTAGAAGGTGCGCCGGGTCTCGACCTCGACATTCGAGTTGATGATGTCGCCCAGGCGGCCCGAGCGCTGGCGGAAACCGAGCGGCTGGGCAGGAGACTGCTCCTTCGACTGGTCACCGCGCAGATAGTTGAAGGCATCCGCCATGGTCGAACCCGACGTGAAGTTCGACAGGAACGACGGCAGGCTGACCCCGATCGTCGAGGCGATCGCCGCCTCCGTACCGCCGAAGTTCGCGGCCTGGAAGGGCACTACCTGGCGGATGGCCGTGGGTCCGGGAACCCGCATCGCCAGGATGTTGCGGGAGGCGGCTGGAGGCAGCGTAGCGCCGGCATCCCACAGCATCGAGCCGATCGAGCCGTCGGCATTCAGCCGGAAGGCCTGCAGCGAGCCCACCCAGTCGCGGGCGTTGTTACGCACCACGAACCCGGGCTGGTAGATGGCCGAATCCGTGCCTACGCGGGCCCCGGACACCGGTGGCGTGCCTACGGGCTGGGTGGAATCGAGCACGGCGTTCACCACTTCCACCATCGCCTCGGACACCGCCTGCGGGTTCTTGGCATTGATGTACTTGCCGCGCCCGATCAGGGTGGCCTGCCAGAGCTCATCCACCGCTTCGACACAGTTATCGCAGGCGGGCGCCCATGCCGGCGGATTGGCATACGGATTGGCCGTCGCTGTGGCATTCGCGCCATAGATGGCGCCGAGCGCGCCCAGCGTGACCCCGTAGAAGTTCATGTGGGGATCGGTCCGGCAATCCAGCCGCGGGTCCGGGTTGGGCGCCGAACAGGCCGCCGGCACCCGCACCTGCCCGAGCCCGAGGTCGGTGCGCAGGGGGTTCAGGTAGTAGTTGGCGACGATATCGCCCTTCTTGTTGGGGTGGGCATCGGCGAAGGGCGGCCCCATGCCGCCATCGAGATTGCCCACGGTGGGGCCACCGCCGTTGGAATAGCCGTCGGTGAACAGCATGCCCGCATTCATCTGGCAGGCCAGCTGCACCGGCGCGCCCGCTCCGGTGCGCCGGAACTGCTCGCCCATGTGCTGGATGGCGAAGCGGTTGGGGGTGCCGCCATTGGCCGGCAGGGCCGTGATCAGGTTGTAGAAGGCATTGCGCTCCGCCTGGATGCCCATGTCGTACATGGTGACGGCAACGCGGTTGTTGATCCTAAAGTAGCCGACCCGCATGAAGTCGACGTCCACGAAGGCGCGGGTCATGGCCGCGACCATGGCGAGATTGCGGTCGCGGTAGTACTGGAACCAGTTGGCGAAGTTCTGCATCGTGGCGCTGTACGCCGCCGGCGTCATGTTGTCCGGCTTGATCTCGTAGCGGTACAGCGTGACGCCGGGGGGGCCGCCCGGGGCATTGGTCACCGCCAGCGGCGTGGCCGTATAGCCCGGGAAGGTCGGGGAGCTGAGGTAGAAGGTAGCCGGGTAGTAGCGGAAGCCTGCCGTGCAGTTCGCTGTTGCCGTGGTTTCGGTGTTCACCCTCCACCAGCCGGTGGTGCCGATCTGCGTGCCGCCAAAATTGCAGTTGTTGCCGGTATTGCGCGAATACACCGTGCCGGCGGGAATCCGCATCCCCACGCGCACATTGAAACGCCAGTTGTTCCCGTCCTGCTGGATATCCTGGGTGAGGTTGAAGGTGGGGTTGGTGGCGCTGGTGGCTGCCCGCGGGTTGGCCACCACGGCGGTCGCCGTGGCCTGGGGCCACTCGCTGCGGTCGGCCCGCGCCCAGGGCCCGTAGGTCACGAAGGGATTGAAGTAGGCTGGGTTCCACTCGTGCGAGCGGGCAAAGCCGAAATAGGGAATGGGGGGAATGGCATTCCGCTTCGTGCTGCGCCCGTTGAAAGGGAACAACTCGAGATAGTTCGTCAGGCCGTTGCCATTCCCAGTCTCATCACTGCGATAGATGCGTGGACGCCCGTCCGCCCCGGTCTGTGTGGGATGAAAGAACGATGCCGTTGCCCCGTTCCAGGTTGCACGCCCGTCGATGGTGGGGAACAGGGTCTCCCAGGCCATCGAGCCGGAATCGTCCACCGCCATGATGAAGGCGGGCTTGATCCGGTTGGTGACGTAGAGCGGTTCCTGGGAAATCGGCAGCGCGGCGGCCTGGGCCCGCAACGGAGAGGACAGGCCGGCCGAAAGGGTCAGGGCCGCGACAAGGGCGACGGGAGTGAGGCGGGAAGTGCTCATGGCGTCCTCGCTTGCGGGGGTACGACGTAGACGGTTTCGATCACGACCACGGCCGAGGGGTCATCGCCCGCATCGCGATCGGCGGCGGCGGCAATCAACTGGTAATCCATCTCACCGGGAGCAGGAATACCGCCTTCGCCCGTGGGATCGAGAGGGCGGGCGCCAGGGCAGGCCCCGCCATAGATCTTGCGCACCTGGGAAGGCGGTAGGCTGCCCGGGGTGATGGTCTGGGCCCAGTTGGTGGCATCGGCGAGGCAGTACACCTCGTTGCGCAGCGCCGCGGTATCGAAGGAGCGCTGCAACTCGAACTCGCCACGCCGCAGCTCGCCCTCGGCGCGTTGGAAGGCCAGGGCGAAATCGTTGAAGTTGGTGGCCATGCGCTGCTGCAGGCTGGAGACCTGCATCGAGGAGACCCCGATGAGGGTGAGCAGCAAGAGCATGATCATGGCGACATAGAGGGCGGCGCCGCGCTGGCGGCGAACCGACCGGAAGGCGGGAGTCTGCAGGTGTGGCATGTCAGTTACCGAACAGGCGATTGCGAAGCGCGATGGTGGTCTCGTAGGGACGACGCAGGATCGCTTCGTTGGGATTGGTGGTGATGGTGAGGCCGTTGACGACCACTGGGCCGCTCACCGCAGCACGATCCGGCGTACCGGCCCGTTCCGGGCTGCGCAGCACCAAGCCCAGCTCGACACTGGCCACCGCGCGCCAGCGGTTGGCGATGTCGTTGTAGGCCGTGAGGCCTGCCGCGACCTGATCGGCGCGGACATAGTTCTCGACCGCGCCATTGCCATCGGCATCGAGACCGTAGAACACCTGCATGGTGTCCACGCCCTCCACCAGCTCCTCGCTCACCCCCCAAGCGCCATTGCTGAAACGGGCCCGGAACAGCGAGGGCATGCCATCCACACCGCGCAGACCGACGTAGTAGACGAAAGAATCGGCACGGAACACTTGGGTGGTGTTGGCGGTGAAGTCCGAGACCGGCGGCCCGCTCCCCCCCTGCGAGGTGTTGAAGCCATTGGCGAGATTGCTGCCGCCGGTGGTCACCGGGAACGCAGTGCCGGACACCGGCCCACGGGCCTGGAAGACCGCCGCGCGGTCACAAGACGCCATACCGTAGTACTGGCCGGCCTGGATCAGGGGCACGCCCGCCGGCGCGACCGAGACCACGCCCGGCTGGCTGATGGCGGGACGGATGTCGGCGATCACCGGCGCGCCATCGCCACTGAAGATCCGCAGCACCAGGATGTCCGAACCGGGACGCGGGGCGGGATTGAGTCCGTTGGCGCCAGTGAGCGAAGGATCGAGGGCGGGCGTCCAGCCTCCAGTGGGAGCGGAGACATTGAGGGTATTGCCCCGCCCCGTATTCACCGCCTCGAAGCCCTGGATCGGGATGTCGAAGCGCAGCGGAAAGGGAGCAGCCGAATACAGGCCGACATCACGGTTGGCGTTGGTGAGGAAGAAGCTGTCGAGGAAGGCATTGGGATGGCGGGCATTGCGCGCGCGGTCATTCGAACAGCCCATGAAGCCGGCCATGCGGATGTCACGCTGCAAGAAATCGACGGCGAAGCGGCTGCCTTCCTGCACCCGGGCAAGCCCGGTGGTGCTCTGATAGGCGAGCCGCGAGGCGCTGAAGACCTGCACCAGGCCAAGCAGCAGGAAGGCAGAGAGGGCGACCGCGATCATCAGCTCGACGAGCGACACGCCCGACTGTCGGAAGGCAGGATGCATTCGGAGATCCTCTAAAGTCCGCTACGCGCAACGACGACGTTCACGGTGCCCGGGCAGCCCGCAGTGAACAGAGGTGGGAATTCCGGCGTGCCGCTCAGGGGCGTGGCCCGGGGATCGCACCACTCCAGACGCACCTCCACCTGCGCCGGAGTGGCGACACCGCCGCCCACGGGGACTACGGCGCCGGTCACCGTCACTCTCCCCCGGGCTTCCGGGATGGCACGCCGCACCGCACACACCCATTCGTTGCGGTCGGCCGCCCAGCGCTGAGCCGGCACTGGCGCGCCGGGCGCACAGAGGCCCCCCACCCCGTCGCCGAAGAAGGCGTCCTCGCGGATCAGGCCGTACAGACTGGCCTGGCGGCGATTGGCACGCACCATATCCATCATCTGATAGACCAGCATGGTGGCCTGCGAACGCTCGTTGGTGGCCTGCGCAGCCCGCAGCGAGGTGGACTGCAGCAAGGCCATGCCGAGCAGGCCTACGCTGAGGATCACGACCGCCACCATAATCTCCAGCAGCGAAAACCCGTGCTGGCGGCGGCCACCCGGCATGGACGGACGCATCCGGTTCATGCGCAGTTCCCCTTGGTGATGCGGACCATGCCGCCGCCAAGCACTTCGATGGTGCGGCGGAACGGCTTGCCGCTGGTGCAGCCCTCCGGCTGCAGTTGGATGGCAGTGGCGCCGGAAGCCACGGTGCCGCGCGGCGAGAAGCGGATTGGCGTGCTGCCCGGAGCCACCTGCTTGTTCAATGCGCTCTGGCGGCGCAGAACGGGTTCGGTGGGATCCTCGCGGGTGCCGTTGGCGTTCTGGTCGGCCCAGACGATCCAGCCATCGGCCCAGGTACCGCCACAGGTGCTGCCATCCACGCTCGGGCACATCACCGCGCCCGCATTGTTGCGCATGGCCTCGGAACGGGCGAAGGCCACCGAGGCCATGAACTCGTTACTGGTGGTGGCCACGCGGTTCGACTGCAGGGAGCTCTGGAAACTGGGAACGGCGATCGCACTCAGGATGGCGACAATCGCCACCACGATCATCAGTTCCAGCAGGGTCAGGCCGCGGGCGCGGCGGTAGGCGACGGGGGACATGGGCATCCTCACGGTTGCATGAGGGCACGCTAGCAAGCCCGCCGCCCGGATGTCCCGCCCGCGCCGACGACCGGCAGCCCCCGGGGGACGAGCGTTGCCGCAGTACGCTCCTCAGGCCACCACCCGGTAGCAGGGCTTGTACTCGCCGGACATCTTCATCCGCCGCTGCTCGACGAAAGCCCGCAGGAGTTCGTCGAGGCTCTGCATGATGGCCTTGTCGCCGTGGATCTCGAAGGGGCCGTGCTCCTCGATGCGGCGCATGCCGGGCTCCTTCACATTGCCGGCCACGATGCCGGAGAAGGCGCGGCGCAGGTCGGCAGCCAGTTCGTGCACGGGGCGGCCGAAGTGCAGGTCGAGGGCCGCCATGGCCGCATGGTCGGGCTCGAAAGGCTGCTGGAAGGCGAAGGGGATCTTCAGCGACCAGTTGAAGAAGAAGGCGTCGCGCTGGGCGATGCGGTGCTCACGCACCTGCTTCATGCCTTCCTTCATCGCCCTGGCCACGGCCACCGGGTCCTCGACGATGATCTGGTAGCGCTTTGCCGCCTCGTCACCGAGGGTGAGGCGGATGAAGCGGTCGATCTGCTCGAAGTAGACGGCCGAAGCCTTCGGCCCGGTGAACACCAGCGGAAACGGAATGCCAGCGTTGTCCGGGTGCAGCAGGATGCCGAGCAGGTAGAGGATCTCCTCTGCCGTACCCACCCCGCCCGGGAAGACGATGATGCCGTGGCCGAGCCGGACGAAGCCCTCGAGGCGCTTCTCGATGTCCGGCATGATGACCAGCTGGTTGACGATCGGGTTCGGCGACTCGGCGGCGATGATGCCGGGCTCGGTCATGCCGATGTAGCGCGGGCTGCGGTGGCGCTGCTTGGCATGGGCAATGGTGGCGCCCTTCATCGGGCCCTTCATGGCGCCCGGGCCGCAACCGGTGCAGATATCGAGCCCGCGCAGGCCAAGCTCATAGCCGACCTTCTTCGTGTAGAGGTACTCCTCTCGGCCAATCGAGTGGCCGCCCCAGCAGACCACGAGGTTCGGGTCCTGGTGTGGGCGCATGGCGCGGGCATTGCGAAGGATCTCGAACACCACACTGGTGAGACCCTCGGAAGTATTCAAGTCGAACTGGCCGCTCTGTACCTCGATGGCGGTATAGGCGATGTCGCGCACCACGGCGAACAGCAGATCGGCCACGCCGCGGATCAGTTCCCCGTCGACGAAGGCGATGGCCGGCGCGTTCTTCAGCTCGAGGCGGATACCGCGGTCCATCTGCTGCACTTCGATCTCGAAGTCCGGATAGCGGGCCGAAGCGGCGCGAGGGTCGTCGGAATCCGAACCCACGGTCAGCACCGCCAGCGCGCAGCGGCGCAGGGTCTCGCGCAGGCTGCCCTGGGTGGCATCGGTGAGCCGGGCGATCTCGGCGCGGGAGAGGATGTCGAGCCCGCCGCGCGGGCTGATGCGGGCGTTGACGGTGGGCAGGGGGGCGAAGGCGGTATCGGAGGGAGCAGCAGCGTGCATGGCGGGATGGCGCTCGTCGTTCATTCGTTTTCAGGGCCCGAGACTCTAGCACCCGGGCCGATGGCGGCGCGTCGCTGGGTGGGCGTCAGGCGAAGGGCGAAAAAAAGAACGGCCGGGTTGCCCCGGCCGTTCCTCGTGACGCGATACCGCGATGGATCAGAAGCGGTAGCGAACGGTCAGCTGCGCAGTCCAACGGGACTCGCCACGACGGTCGCGGAAGAAAGTCGAGTCCGGCGTATTGAAGCGGTAGACGTACTTGCCCGTCGATGCGTCGATGCCACCGTACTCGACGACACCGCGGTTGAACGGGAAGGAATACTCCTCGATCAATCCCCAGTCCGAATTCAGCAGGTTGCCGAAGTTCAAGATATCAAGGGCGATCTCACCCTTGTGACCTTCGGCGAAGCCCGGGATTTCCTGGGAGATCCGCACGTCGACGGTATTCACCCACGGACCGCGCGCCGCATTGCGCTCGGCCACTTGGCCGCGGATCGAGTTCAGGTACGCATCGCTCTCGACGAAGCTCCAGAACGCCGCCTCTTCTGCCGCCGAGCCGAAAAGTACATCGCCGGGGCTGCTCGGCATGTAGAAGAGATCGTTCCCGGAGACGCCGTCGCCGTTGGCATCGTTGTCGAAGACATAGCTGAAGGGACGACCCGCGCGACCTTCATAGAACGCCGAAACCTTCGTCTCATAGCCTGCGAAGAAATTGTGCTTCCACGCCACCGCCGCCGTGATGCGGTCACGCACCGCGTAGTTGGCTCGGTATTCCTTCTCCTCGTGATTGAACACCGAGGCACCGTTCCAATTCGAGATGGCTCGACTGGAGGTGAGCGGGCTGACTTCCGTAGCGTTCGTGTAGGCGTAGGCCACCTGCCAGAACCAATCACTATTGCCAAAGGGCTTCTGCAGGGAGAGCGTCAGGTTCTCACCACCGCCCTTGCTGGTCGGACGCGCAAGTACGACGTCGTTGAATCCAGCCGGGCGGTTCGCACGGGAGCTCACACCCGAGCCGCTGCCGAACTGATTCCATCGGGCAGGGTCGTAACCATTGGCATTCCAGAACATCTGGCGGCCATCAGGACCGGTGCCAGTCGGGGCCCCAAGTGCAAGATGCTCGTAGTAGATGCCCTCGTTGACCTCGGTGAGGAGCAGTTCCGCGGTTCCGACGAGCCCCCAGAACGGAAGCTCATGATCAAAGGCGAGGTTTGCCTTCCAGACCGAAGGCTGCTTGAGCGATGGATCGACGATATCCACATCCGTACGCGGCTGACCGCCCACGACCAAGAGCGGCTGGTTGTCCGGATCAAGCGTCGGAGTGATCGGTGCGCCAGTGCAGCTGGCGAGGCCGCCCGTACCGCAACCGTAGACGAAGATCGTGCGGCCGTTGTTGGTGAACGGATTGGAGAGCCAGACGCTGGGCGCGGCGCCCTGGAACAGGCCGATGCCGCCACGGAGCTGGGTGGGACGATCACTATCGAAGGTGTAGTTGAAGCCGAAGCGGGGCTGGAAGAGCCCATTCCCATCGATTGTGCCGTCGTTACGCAGACCGAACGTGTCGAGGACGCTCTGATTGAAGAGCGGTTTGTCATCGATGGCCGGCATGTCGTAACGCACACCGAAGGTCAGGGTGAGGTTGTAGTTGACCGCCCACGTGTCCTGCACGAACAGGCCCAGGTTCTCGTATGTCCAATTCGCCGCCGTGTCGTTGACCGAAAAGCCAGCCTGCGGCGTACGGTAGACGTATTCACGAACGATGCCGTTCTGGAAGTTCGCGAGACTTCCGAAACGATAGCGACCCAGCGAGGACTCGAGGAACAGGTTGAAAATGTCGTTCTGCTCCCAGTCGGCGCCGAACTTGATCTCATGATCGCCGAGGAACAGGTTGCCCGCGGCGAACACGTTGGTCGTGTCTGTACTCAGCACGTTGGCATGACGGAACTGCTCGGTACCGAAATTGAGCTGGTTCGGGCCGATGTCGATCACGACTTGCGGCAGGCGCGAGAAGGTGTTCGGAGCCGAATCGTAGGTACGCGAGGTGAGCTTGAGCTCGGTCGAGAAGCGGTCGCTCCAGTCACTGAACAGCTCGGCATTGACCGTTTCGAAGGTCTTGACCTGGTCATACCAGTGACTGGAGAGCGAGAGGTCATCACGGTCATTGTTCGGCGTGATGACCTGGTTCTGCTCGGTTTTGTTGTAACGCAGGCTCGCGCGCTGGTTGTCAGAAATGTTCCAGTCCAGCTTGAAGAGCAGGTCTTCGGTGTTATCGCTGACTTCGTCGAGACGCTCACCAATCGATGCACCATACCGGGTCTGGGCAATGCCAATCGCCTGATCGATCTCGGCTTGGGTGATGGCCACCGGATTGGTCGCCGAGCTGCCGATCGGGCCGAACTCGGCACCCGGGTTGGACGTCTGCTTGAAATCCTCGTAAGCGAGGAAGAAGAACAGCTTGTCCTTGACGATCGGGCCACCCAGCGTCAGCGCCCAAGTATTCTCATCCTCGAAGCCGAGGAACGACCGCCCGTCGAAATCGCCCACCGCGTCATTATTGCGATAGACGTAAGCAACCGAGCCCTTGAACTCGTTGGTACCGGACTTGGTGACGGCGTTGATGTTGGCGCCCGTGTAGCCGGTCTGGGTCACGTCATAGTTCGAGACGTTGACCTGCACCTCCTCGATCGCGTCGATCGAGATCGGCTGACGGCCCGTTGGCAAATTGTTGGCCTCCAAACCGAACGTGTCGGACGTATTCACGCCGTCGATCGTGATGCGGTTATACCGGCTGTTCTGACCAGCCGCCGAGATCTCGCCACGCTCCTTGTCGGTCTGTGAGATCCGCGGATCGAGGCGGGCGTAGTCCTGCAGGTTGCGCTGGATCGAGGCGAAGCTGTCGAGCTGGTCGCGGGTGATCACCGAGCCGGCGCCCACGGCGGTGGCGCTGAAGGGCGAGTAGCCGATATCGGCCGCAGTCACCTCCACCGTCTCGATGGTGGTGGGCGTAGCGCCGAGCAGCGCGTTCACCTGGGTGGTCTCGGCGAGCTGCAGGAAGACGTTGTCGATGGTCTCGGTCTTGCCGTCCTTGGTGATGGTGACGCGGTATGGGCCGCCCACGCGCAGACCGCGAGCCGAGTAGCGGCCGTTGGCGTCGGTGACCGCCTGCGAGACCGTGCCCGAGGGCAGATGGGTGATCGTGACCTGGGCGCCGGCAACCACCGTCTGCTCGGCGGTGGTGACACGACCGCCGATGTTGGCCGTGGTGTTCTGGGCCATGGCGGGGGCGGTCGCGAGGGCGATGGCGAGACCGAGCGCGAGCTTCGAGTAACGCACCTTGCTGCGATGATTCATGTTGTGACCTGCTCAGGGTTCCTGCGGAAGAGAATCGGAAGCGGCACGGGCCGCCCCGGAGGACGAGCGCGGCCGCGATCGGGCGGAGGCACTCGCTTCTAACCGCCGTCGACTGCGGACGGGCTTCTTTGGCAATGGCAGTCTAACGACAGTTTAACAGCCTAGGCGGCTCAGATGACAGCACGGTGACAGCCGTCTCACGGCGGTCATGGACGCCCGCTCCGCCGTCCCCGGGGCCGGCTTTCAGCCCGGCGGGGCCCAGCCGAGGTAGGCCGCGAGGCCGTCCAGGAACATCTGGACGGAAATGGCCACCAGCACCATGCCCATCAGCCGCTCCAAGGCGGTCAGGGCGCGGCGGCCGAGCAGGCGGTAGAGCCGGGTGGCCGAGAACAGGATGGCGGCGGTGGCCGCCCAGGCCAGCAGCAGGGCCAGGCTCCAGTCGAGCAGGCGGTCGGGCTCCTTGGAGCCCATCAGCATCACTGCCGCCATGCCGGAGGGGCCGGCCACCAGGGGCACGGCCATGGGCACGATGAAGGGCTCGCCGTCCGGCGTGTCGCCGAAGATGCCCTCGGGGGCCGGGAAGATCATCCGCAGGCCGATCAGGAACAGGATGATGCCGCCGGCGATGCTCACCGACTCCTGCCGCAGATGGATGAAGTCGAGGATGTAGCGGCCGGCGAACAGGAATAGGAACAGCACGGCCAGCGCGATCACCAGCTCGCGGGCCAGCACCCGGCGCCGCCGGTGCTCGGGCACGGGCTTGAGCAGGCTCAAGAACACCGGCACGTTGCCCAGCGGGTCGAGGATGAGGAACAGCAGCACCGCCGCGGCGAAGAGGCTGGAATCCTGCACGGGGCTCCTTCAGGCGATCGCGGTGGCGGCCGGTGAGGCCGGGGCGGGGACGTGGATTCGGCCGCGCTGTTCGGCGCCGGCCGGCGAAAGCAGGTGCACGCAGGCCCCGGCATAGGCCTCGGGGCCGGGCACGCGCAACATGGCCTCGTCGACGAAGGCGCGGCTGCGCAGGGCGGTACGCATGGGGCCGGGCTGCAGGCCGCTCACCCGCACCGTCGAGCGGTCGGTCTCGGCATGCAGCAGGCGCACCAGGGCCTCGCCGGCGGCCTGGGTGAGGCCATAGGCGCCCCAGTAGGGCCGCAGCACCCGCTCCGGGGCGTCGAGCACGAAGACCACCGCGGCATCCGGGGCCTTGTGCAGCAGGGGCAGGCAGGCCTGGGTGAGGAACCAGCGGGCGTTGAGGTTCACCTGCACCTGGCGGGCGAACTGCTCGGGCGGGGTGTTCGCGAGCGGCGTAAGACCGGCGAAGTCGGCGGCACAATGCAGCAGGCCGTCGAGCCGCCCCAGCTCGCGCTCGATGGTGTCGGCCAGGGTTTCCATGTCGGCCGGATCGGCGCCGGCGAGATCCATGGGATAGAGCGCCGGCTCCGGGCCGAGGGCCTTGAGGGCGTCGTACACCCGGCCCAGCTTGGGCACCCGCCGCCCCAGCAGCACTACGGTGGCGCCGGCACGGGCACAGGCCTTCGCTGCCTCGGCCCCGAGACCGCCATGCGCACCGGTGATCAGCACCACGCGCCCCTCGAGCGGCTGCGGCACCACCTCGGGGAAGGGCACGAACTCGCTCATGCCGCCTGCGCCTCGGCCACGATGCGCGCCAGCTCGCCGGCCTCGGCCAGCTCGACGATGATGTCGGCGCCACCGATCAGCTCGCCCTGCACGAAGAGCTGCGGAAAGGTGGGCCAGTTGGAATAGCGCGGTAGCGCGGCCCGGATCTCGGGGTCGGCCATCACGTTGACCGTGTGCAGCCGGGGGGCGCCGGCGGCGCGCAGGGCCTCGACGGCGCGCTGTGAATAGCCGCACATCGGAAACTCCGGCGTGCCCTTCATGTAGAGCACCACCGGGTGCGCTGCGAGTTCCGCCCTGATCCGTTCCGTCACCGCCATCGGCGTCCCTCCGGATGTTCACGACACCGGCACCGGTGGCCGGCGCCGCACAGGCTATGATTTTAGCCCCTGAGGCGGTGCCGCCGCCTCCCCCTTCCACGCCATCCGCCACCGGAGAGCCCCATGGCCATCACCCTGCCCCCCCTGCCCTACGCCCGCGACGCCCTCGCCCCGCACATCTCGGCCGAGACCATCGACTTCCACTATGGCAAGCACCACCAGGCCTACGTGGACAACCTCAACAAGCAGATCGCCGGCACCGAGTTCGAGGCCATGGACCTCGAGAGCATCGTGAAGAAGTCGCAGGGCGGCATGTTCAACAACGCCGCGCAGGTGTGGAACCACACCTTCTACTGGAACTGCCTGAAGCCGAACGGCGGCGGTGAGCCCACGGGCCGGCTGGCCGAGGCCATCAACGCCGCCTTCGGCTCCTTCCAGGCCTTCAAGGAACAATTCACCCAGACCGCGCTGACCACCTTCGGCTCCGGCTGGGCCTGGCTGGTGCAGCGCCCGGACGGCGCGCTGGCGCTGGTCTCGACCTCGAACGCTGCCACCCCGATCACCGGCGCCGACACCCCGCTGCTGACCTGCGATGTGTGGGAGCACGCCTACTACGTCGACTACCGCAATGCCCGCGCCAAGTACGTCGAGGCCTTCTGGAACCTGGTGAACTGGGACTTCGTCGCCCGCCAGATGCGTTGATGGCGGACGCCCTGCTCGAGGTCGAAGCGCTGGCCGCCGCCCATGGCGGCCAGCGTGTGTTCGGAGACGTGAGCTTCGCCCTGCCAAGGGGGAAGCTCGGCGCCCTGCTCGGCCCCTCGGGCAGCGGCAAGACCACCCTGCTCAGGGTGATCGCCGGCCTGCATCCCCCGGCGGCCGGCCGGGTGCGGCTGCGCGGGGCCGATGCCAGCCGCCTGCCGCCGGAGAAACGCGGCCTCGGCTTCGTCTTCCAGGATCTCGCCCTCTTCCCCCACCTCACGGTGGCCGGCAACATCGGCTTCGGGCTTTCGCGCCGGCCGCGCGCGGAGCGCGAGGCCCGGGTGGCCGGGCTGCTGGCGCGCCTCGGCCTTTCCGGCCTCGAACGCCGCCTGCCGCACCAGCTCTCGGGCGGCCAGCAGCAGCGCGTGGCCCTGGCCCGTGCGCTGGCCCCGGGACCCGACCTGCTGCTGCTCGACGAACCCTTCTCCAGCCTCGATGCCGACCTGCGGCCGCGCCTGCGTGACGAGCTGCGGGCGGTGCTGAAGGCCGAGGGCACCGCCGCCCTGCTGGTGACCCACGACCAGGACGAGGCCTTCGCCTTCGCCGATACCGTGGGCGTGATGCTGCGCGGGCGGCTGGCGCAGTGGACGGAAGGCTACGAGCTCTACCACCGCCCGGCCGATGCCGACGTGGCGCGCTTCGTCGGCGACGGGAGGCTGCTGCCGGTACGGCGGCTGGAGGACGGGCGTATCGCCACGCCCTTCGGCCCCCTGCCCCTGCCAGCCGGTAGCGCCGGCTTCGGCGACGAGGGCCTGCTGCTGGTGCGGCCCGATGACCTGGTGCTGGGCGAGGGCGAGACCGAAGCCACGGTCGGCGAAGTGGTGTTCCACGGCGCCGAATCGATGCACCACCTGCGGCTCGACGACGGCACCGAGCTCAGCGCCCTGGCACCGAGCCACGTCCGCTTCCTCCCCGGCCAGCGGGTGCGCCTGCGCCCCGACCTCGCCCATGTGGTGGTGTTCCCGCGCTGAAGGCGCGGCGGAAGCCCTTCAGCCGCGCAATCGCGCCAGCACCGGAGCGAACTCGGCCTCGCGGCCCAGCGCCGATGCTACCCGCTGCAGTTCCACGGCCAGCCCGGCGCGGTCATCGGCGCGCAGGGTGGCATGCCCCACCTTGCGCCCGGCACGCGGTGACTTGCCGTAGTCGTGCCAGTGCCCGGCCGGGCTGGCCAGCAGCGGCGCGGCCGGCGGCAGCTCGCCCACCCAGTTCAACATCACGCTGTGGCCGAGCGCATCGGTGCTGCCGAGCGGCAGGCCGAGCACGGCGCGTAGGTGGTTCTGGAACTGCGAGGTCTCGGCGCCCTCGATCGTCCAGTGCCCGGAGTTGTGCACCCGCGGCGCCATCTCGTTGGCCAGCAGCTCGCCTCCGCGCACGAAGAGCTCGAGGGCGAACACGCCAACATAGTCGAGCGCCTCGGCCACGGTGCGGGCATGGGCCACGGCCCGCGGCGCCAGTGCCTCGGCGCCGGCAGCCGGCGCCATCGAAGCCGAGAGAATGCCCATGCGGTGCCAGTTCTCGGTGAGCGGCCAGGCCCGGAACGCACCGTCTCGGCCGCGCACCGCCACCACCGAGACCTCGCGCTCGAAGGGCACGAAGGCTTCGAGGATCAGGCCCACGCTGGCGGCCTGCGGGCCCAGCGCCTGCCAGGCGGCGTCGAGGTCCTCCGGCGACGTCAAGCGGAACTGCCCCTTGCCGTCATAGCCCAGGCGGCGGGTCTTGAGGATGCAGGGCGTGCCGATGTGCGCCAGCGCCGCCGCCAGCGAGTCCCTCGAATCCACGGCGGCGAAGGCCGGGGTATTGATGCCGAGTTCGTTGAACAGGGTTTTCTCGGCTAGCCGGTCCTGGGCCACGGCCAGCGCGCGCGGGGCCGGGAACACCGGGATGCGCGCCGCCAGCCACTCGGCGCTCTCGGCCGGCACGTTCTCGAAATCGAAGGTGGCGACATCGACCTTGCGGGCGAATTCGGCCAGCGCCGTCTCATCGCGCCAGTCGCCCACCACCATCGGCACGAACTGCCCGGCGCAGGCCTCGGCACTGGTGTCCATCACCAGGAAGCGCAGACCGAGCGGCGCGCCCGCCAGCGCCAGCATGCGTGCGAGCTGCCCGCCGCCAAGGATGCCGACGGTGCTCATGCCCGTGGGTCCGGCTGGGCCAGCACGGCCTCGGTCTGTTCGCGGCGGAAAGCCGCGAGCGCCGCGGCGATGGCCGGATGATCGTGCGCCAGCAGGGCGGCGGCGAACAGCCCGGCATTGGCTGCGCCGGCCGCGCCGATGGCGAAGGTGGCCACCGGGATGCCGGCCGGCATCTGCACGATCGAGAGCAGGGAATCGAGGCCGTTCAGCGTCCTGCTCTGCACCGGCACGCCGAGCACCGGCACGGCGGTCTTGGCCGCCAGCATGCCCGGGAGGTGGGCGGCGCCGCCGGCCCCGGCGATGATGGCGCGCAGGCCGCGCGCGGCGGCCTGTTCGGCGTACTGGAACAGCAGATCCGGGGTGCGGTGCGCGCTCACCACCCGCACTTCGTGCGGCACGCCCAAGCGCTGCAAGCGTTCGACGGCGTGCTGCATCGTCTCCCAGTCGGAACGCGATCCCATCACCACGCCCACCCGCGGAGTCGCGTGCGCGGTGTCCTGTCCAGCAGCCTGCATGGCGAGCCTCTCCGGCAAAAGCGTATTCTAGACCCTTCTCCCCGACGCGCCCCAGCCATCCCCGCATGGACCGCTCGCTGCTCGACCTGCTGGTCTGCCCGGCCACCCACCAGCCCCTGCACCGGCTCGACGCCCGCCAGCGCGAGGCGGTGAATGCCGCCATCGCCCGCAACGAGGTGCTGCGCGGCGACGGGCGCTTCCAGACCGAGCTGCTGGCCGACGCGCTGGCCACCCGCGATGGCCGCAGCGTCTACCGCATCGACGACGGGATCCCGGTGCTGCTCGAGGACGAGCGCCTGCAGACCGCCGGCATCGATGGCCTCGCCGCCCGCTGATCCGGCGCAGGCGGGCCGGTCCGCCGTGACGCCACCCGATCCGGCCCTGATCGAGGCGCAAGTGCGGGCGGCGCTGGCCGAAGACATCGGCCCCGGCGATGCCACCGCGCAGCTGCTCGAGGACGGCCCCGCCGAAGCCTTCGTGGTGTGCAAGGAGGCGGCGGTGATCGCCGGCCGGCCCTGGTTCGACGCCTGCTTTCACGCGCTCGACCCGGCCATGGCGATCGACTGGGCCGTGGCCGAGGGCGAGCACGTCGCCCCCGGCACCCGGCTCTGCACCCTGCGCGGCCGCAGCCGGGCGCTGGTGAGCGCGGAGCGCACCGCGCTCAACTTCCTGCAGACCCTCTCGGCCACCGCCACCACCACTGCACGCTACGTGGCCGCCCTCGCCGGCAGCCGCACCCGCGTGCTCGACACCCGCAAGACCCTGCCGGGGCTACGCCTCGCCCAGAAGTACGCGGTGCGGGTCGGCGGCGGGGTGAACCACCGCATGGGCCTGCACGATGCCGTGATGCTGAAGGAGAACCACATCGCCGCCGCCGGTTCGATCACCGAGGCGGTGCGCCGCGCCCGGGCCCTGCACCCCACCCTGCCGCTGATCATCGAGGTGGAGACACTGGACGAGCTCGAGGAGGCACTGGCCACCGGCTGCAGCCGCATCCTGGTGGATGACTTCGACGAGCCCATGCTGGCCGAGGCGGTGCGCCGCGCCGCCGGCCGGGTGCCGCTGGAAGTCTCCGGCGGCGTCTCGCTGGAACGGCTGCCGGCGCTGGCCGCCACCGGCGTCGATTACGTCTCGGTCGGGGCGCTCACCAAACACGTGCGCGCCATCGACCTCTCGCTCAGGATCAGCGCCCCAGCACCAGCCAGGCGATGAGGGCGAGCGAGCCTGCGATCACCCCCCCCGCCGTCACCTTCACCCAGCCCGGCACGCCCGCGGCCGCTGGCGACCGCGCCGCCGGCGCGGTCTTCTGCTGCACCTGCTGGATCTCCATACCGGGGGCGACCAGGATCAGCCGCACCTGGTCGAGGCGCAGCTCGTCGCCGGGCAACAGCTGGCCGGTCTGCACCCGCTTGTTGTTGATGTAGGTCCCGTTCGAGGAGCCCAGGTCTTCCACCAGCAGGCCCTGGGCATTCGGCTTCACCAGCGCATGGCGGCGCGAGATCTCGTCCACCGGGATGCTGATGTCGCATTCGGCGGAGCGGCCGATGGTCATCGGTCCTGGCACCCCGTACATCTTGCCGAAGGTGGTACCCGAAACCCCGCGCAGCACGAACTTGGGCGGCGCGGCACGCACCCGGGTGGCGCCGGTGTCGCCATCCAGCGCCATGGCCTGCGCAGCCGCCACCACCGAGGCCGGCAGCACGCCGCCCGCGGCACCACTGCTGGCCCGGGCCGGCTCCGAGGCCACGAACTTCACCGTGACCGGGCCAAAGCCCACGAGGTCACCGGTGCGCAGGGCGATGAGCTCGTTCACCGGCTTGCCGTTCACCGTGACGGGCCCGCTGCCCTCGGGCTTCTGCAGGTTGGCGCCGGTGCTGGTGACATGGATCTCGAAATGCCTGTGCTCGATACCGGGCAGAGCCAGCACCACCGCCCCTTCCGGATCACTGCCGATGCGGTTGACTCCCATGCTGAGCAGCACGGTGGCATGCTCGCCGTTCGGAAACACCAGCTTCATCCGCTTCCCCCGTCGCGACGTTGCCCGCGCAGTGCGGGCCCAGGACATACAGTGTGCCGAGCGCCACGGCCTTCGTCACCCTCCCCCGGGAGGGACTTGCAGCTGCCGCACGCGACCTCCATGTTCGGCGGCATGGATGCCCTGACCCTGCTCGGCCTCGGTGCCGCCACTGCCTTCGCCTGGAACTGGTGGGCCGACCGCCAGGCCGCCGACCAGGCCACCCGTCTCGCCCGCCAGGCCTGCGAACAGGCCGGGGTGATCTGGCTCGACCAGAACGTGCAGCGGGTGCGCAAGCGCCTGCAGCGCGGCGAGGACGGACGGCTCGGCTGGCGGCGCGACTTCGATTTCGAGTTCTCCCACAGCGGCGAGGAGCGGCAGCTGGGCCGCATCAGCCTGTTCGGCAGGCGGCTGCTGTCCCTGGTGGGACCGGAGCGCCCGCCACCGCTCATCTACGTCGGCCGCTGAGGGCCTCTGGCTACTTGATGATGCGCAGGTGGCCGCCCCGCTTCGGCGGCTCGGGGCTGGTCTCCGGCCCACTGGGGTCTTCGGGCGGGGCGACCTCGCCCTCGTCGGGGGGCAGGCCCATGCCCTGGCCGGTCTCCTGGGCATAGATCGCGAGCACGGCGGCCACCGGCACCACCACGGAATGGCTGACGCCGCCGAAGCGCGCCATGAAGCTCACCTCGCGGTTGCCGAGCTGCAACTGGGCCACGGCGCGGGCGGCGATGTTCAGCACCACCCGGCCATCCTTGACCGCCGAAGGCGGTACCCGCACGCCCTCGTGGCGGGCATCGACCAGCAGGTAGGGGGTCATGCCATTGTCCACGATCCATTCGTGCATCGCCCGCAGCAGGTACGGGCGGTTCGAGGTCATCAGGGGCGGTTTGGCATCGCTCATGCGGGCAGTTCGCGCAGCGCCTTCTCTTCCGGGGTCAGGCTGCGCAGGAAGCCGGGGTTGCGGAAGATCCGCATGCCGTAGTCCTCGATCGGCTTGGCCTCCTTCGGCAGCACCACACCCAGGGCCGGCAGGCGCCAGATGATGGGGGCCATGGCGCAGTCGGCCAGGCTCATCTCGGGGTTGAGGAAGAACTTCGAGGCCTTGAACAGCGGCAGGGCGGCCAGCACGAGGTCGCGCAACTGCTTCCTTGCCGCATCGAGCTGGGCCTTGCTGGTGGCCTGCTGCGCCGCCTGCACGTGCGGCACCCACTCATGCTCCAGGCGCAGCATGGCGAGCCGTAGCCTGGCGCGCGAGAGCGGATCGATCGGCATCAGCGGCGGGTGCGGATAGCGCTCGTCGAGGTACTCGGTGACCACCGAGGCCGAGTACAGCACCAGATCCCGCTCCACGAGAGTGGGAACGGAATGGTAGGGGTTGAGGTCGATCAGGTCTTCCGGCGGATTGGCCGGGTCGACCGGGAGCAGGTCGTAGTGGACGCCTTTCGCGGCGAGCACCAGGCGGACGCGGTGGCAAAGAACGCAGTCCCTGGCGGAGAACAAGGTGAGGGTGTTGCGCAAACGCGGGCTTGCAGCCATCGGCACTTCCCTTCGACGTGGCCTTCGACCCCGCGTCGATGGCCCAACATCCCCTAACGTGCCGCAAAACCCCGGCCGGCCGCAAGGGTCCGGCAGGGCTGGGGGCCGGCGGGGCCGGGCCCCGCCGGAGGGGCGCGTCAGTGGACGTCGCGCCAGTATTCCTTCTTCAGCAGCCAGGCCAGCAGGGTGAAGAAGGCGAAGAACAGCACCACCCAGGCGCCCATGCTCTCGCGCTTGAGGCGGGCCGGCTCGCCGACGTAGGTGAGGAAGGCGGTGAGATCGACGATGGCGCGCTCGTACTCGGCCGGGCTCAAGCGGCCGCGCTCGTGCTCCTGGATGACGAAGCCATCCTCGGTCTTGCGCTGGATGCCCTGCAGCTCCCAGAGCACGTTCGGCATGCTGGCGCCGGCGAGCACGGTGTTGTTCCAGCCCATCGGCCGGGTCTCGTCGACGTAGAAGGACTTGAGGAAGGTGTAGATCCAGTCCTCCTGGCCGATCTTGCCGCGGGCGGTGGTGGAGAGGTCCGGCGGCGCCTTGCCGAACCAGGCCTGAGCATCGCCCTTGTCGAGGCCGGTCTTCATCAGGTCGCCGATCTTGGCGTCGCCCTTGACCAGGAACTCCTCGACCATCTCGTGGCTCAGGCCGAGGTCGTCGGCAAGCCGCGAATAGCGCATGTATTGCAGGGAGTGGCAGCCCGAGCAGTAGTTCATGAACAGGCCGGCACCCCGCTGCAGCGAGGCCCGGTCGGACAGGTCGATCGGGGCATCCTGCAGCTTCACGTTGCCGGCAGCGAAGGCCGCGGCCGGGGCGAGGGCGAGCAGGAGAGCGAAAAGGCGCGACTTAAGCATGCGAGGTCACCCGCTCCGGAACCGGCTTGGTCGGATCGATGGCCGTCCAGAACGGCATCGTGATGAAGAAGAGGAAGTAGAAGACGGTGCAGATGCGCGCCACCAGGGTCTGCAGTTCGGAACCCGACTGCAGGCCGAGCCAGCCGAGCACCACGAAGCTGATGCAGAACAGCGTGATCATGGTCTTGCTGATCCAGCCGCGGTAGCGCAGCGAGCGGGCCTTGCTGCGGTCGAGCCAGGGCAGCAGGAAGAAGATCATCACTGCCGCACCCATCACGATCACGCCGGCCAGCTTGCCCGGGACGGCGCGCAGCATGGCGTAGTAGGGCGTGAAGTACCACACCGGCTTGATGTGCTCCGGCGTGACCAGCGGATTGGCTTCGTTGAAGTTGTCGAACTCGAGGAATAGATCGCCGAAGGTCGGGGCGAAGAACACGATGAAGCTGGCAATGATCAGGAAAAAGCCGGCGCCGAAGATGTCCTTCACCGTGTAGTACGGGTGGAAGGGGATGCCGTCGAGCGGCTTGCCGGTGGCCTTGTCCTTCATCTTCTTGATGTCCACGCCATCCGGGTTGTTGGAGCCCACCTCGTGCAGGGCGCCGAGGTGCAGCACCACCAGCAGCAGGATGACGAGCGGCAGGGCGATGACGTGCAGGGCGAAGAAGCGGTTGAGGGTGGCGTCGGAGACCAGGTAGTCGCCGCGGATCCACTCGGTGAGCTCGGTACCCACCACCGGGATGGCAGAGAACAGGTTGATGATCACCTGCGCGCCCCAGTACGACATCTGGCCCCAAGGCAGCACATAGCCCATGAAGGCCTCGGCCATCAGCACGAGGAAGATGAACATGCCGAGCACCCACACCAGCTCGCGCGGCTTCTGGTAGGACCCGTAGATCAGGGCCCGGAACATGTGCAGGTAGACCACCACGAAGAACAGCGAGGCGCCGGTGCTGTGCATGTAGCGGATCAGCCAGCCGAACTCGACGTCACGCATGATGTACTCGACCGAGGCGAAGGCTTCCGCCGCGCTCGGCTTGTAGTGCATGGTGAGGAAGATGCCGGTGACGATCTGGTTCACCAGCACCAGCAGGGCCAGCGAACCGAAGAAGTACCAGAAGTTGAAGTTCTTCGGAGCGTAGTACTCCGACATGTGCTTCTTGTAGAACGGCACCAGGCCGGGCGTGCGCTGGTTGAACCAGTCGACGACGCCATTGACGGCCTGCTCGAGCTTGGCATTCATCAGGCGGCTCCCTCGGGGGCGACGCCGACCACGATACGGTCGGGGTTCGCCGGGTCGAAGTGATAGGGCGGGACCTCGAGGTTCGAGGGTGCGGGCACGCCGGAGAAGACGCGCCCGGCGAGGTCGAAGCGTGAGTTATGGCAGGGGCAGTAGAAGCCGCCCTTCCACTCGCTGTCGAAGGCCTGCGGCTGCAGCTCAGGAACGAACAGCGGCGAGCAGCCGAGGTGGGTGCAGATACCGACCAGCACGCCGATCTCGGGCTTGAGCGAGCGGGTCTCGTTCTTGGCGAAGGCCGGGGTCTGGTCGGCATTCGCCGAATCCGGGTCGGCAAGGCGGGCGTTGAGGGTGGGCAGGGCCTCGAGCTGCTCGGCGTTACGCTTGAAGATCCACACCGGCTTGCCGCGCCACTGCACGATCATGCGGGCACCGGGCTCGAGGTCGAGCTTGCCGATGTCCACCACGACCGGCGCGCCGGCGCTCTGGGCGCGGGCGCTCGGCTTCCAAGAGGCGAGGAAGGCGTAGCCCCCCGCAGCAGCGCCGGCGGCGCCCACCACGGCGGTGGTCGCGGTGAGGAACCGGCGACGCCCGTTATTGATCCCTTCGTTGGCCATTCGGCTCTCCGAACTTCGCTAGACGTGAGGTTGCGGGAAGGCCAGAACCGGCCGCCGCGGCAGAGCGGAAGTGTAGCCGAACGCCTGTTTGGCGGACAACGCCGCCTGCCCGTGCCCAAAGCCTCAGGGCACGGCCCCGGTGGCAGCACCCGCGGCCCCGCCGCCTGCGGCCAGGGCCTCGCGGTAACGGGCGTGAAGGGTGGCCACGCGGGAGACATAGAGCTGGGTTTCCTGGAAGGGCGGCACGCCGCCGTGGCGATCGACATTGCCCTCGCCGGCGTTGTAGCCAGCGGCCGCGAGGGTGATGTCGTTGCCGTAGCGATCGAGCAGCCAGCGCAGGTACTGCACGCCGCCGCGGATGTTCTGCGCCGGATCGAAGGGGTCCTGCACGCCGAAACGCTGCGCCGTGGCCGGGATGAGCTGCATGAGCCCCTGCGCCCCCTTGTGCGAGAGGGCGTTGGGGTTGAAGGCCGACTCGGCATGCATCACCGCCCGCACCAGAGCTTCGTCGACGCCATGCTGGCGTGCCGCAGCGCGGATCTCCTCGGCATAGGCGGTGGTGTTGAGCCTGACCGTGCTGAAATCCACGCCGGGCAGCGCGGCACAGGCATAGCAGGTTTCGATGTAGGTGAAGAGTGTGCGTACTGGCGCGCCGGCGTTCCGTGGCCGGACGTTGGTGTAGTGGGTGACGCCATCCTTCACATAGGTGTAGACCGCCCCCCGGGTGACTCGCGCGCCCTTCACCGCCGGGGCGGCCGGAGGCGGGGCATCGCCCGGCAGGCTCAGGAACTCGACGCGCCGCCCCGGCGCGGCCATGGAGGCGCTGCCGGGCGCGCCCCCCACCGGTGGCGCAGACGCTGCGGAGACAGGCGCAGGCGTGGGCGGCGGGGCCGGGCGGACCGCCGGCCGCGGATCGGGCCGGTACTGCGCGGCCACCGTGCACTGCATGCCCGGCAGGCGCTTGCTACCGTAGTGCGAGATGCCATCGGCACCGACACAGCGGTACAGGGTGCCGGCCAGGGCCGGACCGAGGCCGAGCAGGGCCAGGACAGCGAGGGTCGGGCGCAGGAAGGTGGCGGGGGCGGTCCGCATGGCGCGCAGTGTCCCCTCACCCCGCCCGCCTGCCAAGCCCCGCGGCGGCGCGGACAGGCCATGTTCGGGCCACGGGCGGCGCCGGGGCGTACAATCGCGCCCCCACCCACCGGAACGGAATAAGCGCCGTATGCCCGGCAAGCTCTTCATCAAGACCCACGGCTGCCAAATGAACGAGTACGACTCGGCCAGGATGGCCGACGTGCTCGCCGCCGAACACGGCCTGGAACTCACCAACGACGAGGCCGAAGCTGATGTCATCCTCGTCAATACCTGCTCGATCCGCGAGAAGGCGCAGGAAAAGGTGTTCTCCCAGCTCGGCCGCTGGCGCGAGCTGAAGAAGGCCAATCCGAAGCTCGTGATCGGCGTGGGCGGCTGCGTGGCCTCGCAGGAGGGCGAGGCGATCATCAAGCGCGCTCCCTTCGTCGATCTCGTGTTCGGCCCGCAGACCCTGCACCGCCTGCCGGCTCTGATCGAGGCCCGGCGCGAGAGCGGGCGGCCGCAGGTGGACATCTCCTTCCCGGAGATCGAGAAGTTCGACCGGCTGCCGGAGCCGCGTGCCGAAGGCCCCACGGCCTTCGTCTCGATCATGGAGGGCTGCAGCAAGTACTGCAGTTTCTGCGTGGTGCCCTACACCCGCGGCGAGGAGGTGAGCCGTCCCTTCGAGGACGTGCTGGTGGAAGTGGCCCAGCTCGCCGAACAGGGCGTGCGCGAGGTGACCCTGCTCGGGCAGAACGTGAATGCCTACCGGGGCGCCACCGAGGACGGCGGCACGGCCGATCTCGCGGATCTCATCCGCGCCATCGCCGAGTTCGAGGGCATCGGCCGCATCCGCTTCACCACCTCACATCCGCTGGAGTTCACCGACTCGCTGGTGGAGGCCTACCGCGACGTGCCGAAGCTCGCCTCCTTCCTGCACCTGCCGGTACAGTCGGGCTCGGATCGCATCCTGGCGGCGATGAAGCGCAACCACACGGTGCTGGAGTTCAAGGCCAAGATCCGCAGGCTGCGCGAGGCCCGGCCGAACATCTGCATCAGCTCCGATTTCATCGTCGGTTTTCCTGGCGAGACCGACCGCGACTTCGAGCAGACCATGAAGCTGATCGAGGAGGTGGGCTTCGACCAGAGCTTCAGCTTCATCTACTCCAGGCGCCCGGGCACGCCGGCGGCCAGCCTGCCGGACGACACGCCCGCCGAAGTGAAGAGCGCCCGGCTTTCGCGGCTGCAGGCCGCGATCACTGCCAATGCGCGTCGTATCTCCGAGGCCATGGTGGGCACGGTGCAAACGGTGCTGGTGGAAGGTCCTTCGAAGAAGAACCCGGAGGAAGTGACCGGGCGCACCGAGAACATGCGCTTCGTGAACTTCCCTGCCCCGCCGCGGGTGATCGGGCAGTTCGTCCAAGTCGAGATCACCGAGGCGCTGAGTAACTCGCTGCGCGGCCGCATCCTCACCCGCGAGACGGTGGCGGCCTGATGCCTCCGGCGATGGCGGAAGGCGCGGCGATGGGCAGTGGCATGCGGCGCGATTTCACCCTGGAGCCTGCCGATGGCGAGCGCCTGGCGAACCTCGCCGGGCCGCTGGATGCCCACCTGCGGCAGATCGAGCTGCGGCTCGGGGTCAGGATCGCCAACCGCGGCGGCGTGTTCCGTATCGACGGCCCGGAAAAAGCCACGGCCGTGGCGGAACGCCTGCTGCGTCAGCTCTGGCGGGATGCCGAGACCGAGGTGCTGACGCCGGAGGCCGTGCACCTGCGACTCGGCGCCGACGACGAGACGGCGCAGGAACGCGACCTCGGCTTCGCCCCGCAGGACGTGGCGATCAAGGTGAAGCGCGGCACCATCCGCGGCCGCGGCGCCAACCAGGCGGCCTACCTGCACGCCATCGCCACCCACGACATCAACTTCGGCATCGGCCCGGCCGGCACCGGAAAGACCTACCTCGCCGTGGCCAGCGCGGTGGAGGCCCTCAACGAATCGCGGGTGCAGCGCATCCTGCTGGTGCGCCCAGCAGTGGAGGCGGGCGAGAAGCTCGGCTTCCTGCCCGGCGATCTTTCGCAGAAAGTCGACCCTTACCTGCGCCCGCTCTACGACGCCCTTTACGAGATGCTGGGCGTGGAGAAGGTGACGCGACTGCTGGAACGCAACGTGATCGAGGTGGCGCCACTCGCCTACATGCGCGGCCGCACGCTCAACGATGCCTTCGTGATCCTCGACGAGGCGCAGAACACCACGGTCGAGCAGATGAAGATGTTCCTGACCCGCATCGGTTTTGGCACCACCGCGGTGATCACTGGCGATCTTTCCCAGATCGACCTGCCGCGCCAGCAGAAGAGCGGTCTCAAGGACGCCGTGGAAGTGCTGCGCGGGGTGGAGGGCATCAGCTTCAGCTTCTTCGAGGCCAGGGACGTGGTGCGTCACCCGCTGGTGGCGAAGATCGTGCGCGCCTACGACCGCCGCGACGGCGGTGATACTGCTTGAGCGCAATGGCAGAACCTACGGTGAGCGTGAGCTATGGCCTGCCGCGCCGGGGGCTGCCCGCGCCCGTCAGTGTGCGCCGCTGGGTGGCCGCAGCTCTCGCCGGACGGCGCGCCCGGGCCGAAGTCTCGGTGCGGTTCGTCGATTCGCCCGAGGGGCGTGCACTCAACCGCACTTACCGCGGCAAGGATTACGCCACCAACGTACTGAGCTTCCCGGTCGAGCTGCCGCCGGGCGTGCGCTCGCCTCTGCTCGGCGATCTCGTGGTCTGCGCGCCAGTGGTGGCGATGGAAGCACTGGCCCAGGGCAAGCCGCTTGCCCATCACTATGCCCACCTCGTGGTGCACGGCTGTCTGCACCTGCTCGGCATGGACCACCAGGACGAGGCCGAGGCCGAGGCAATGGAAGCCCGCGAGCGGCGCATCCTCGCCCGGCTCGGCATCCCCGACCCCTATGCCGGGCGCTGAACCGGCCGGCGCCACGGCGCGGACCGGGCCTCGACCGGAAGTGTCACGGGGCTTGGGCTACACTCCGCGGCCTGCGCCCTCCGTCGAGGGCATCCGTTTGGTCTGAATGTCTGAGGACGATTCCAGTCCCCTGCCCGAGAAGCGCTCCTGGCTCGAACGCCTGTCGCATGCCTTCTCGGGTGAACCCCGCAACCGCGAGGACCTCATCGAGATCCTGCGCGATGCCCGCCGCAACGGCATCATCGAGAACGACACTCTGGGCATGCTCGAGGGCGCGCTCGCCGTATCGGCCATGACCGTGGCCGACGTGATGGTGCCGCGGGCGCAGATGGTCTCGCTGCCCGCCGACCTGTGCCTGCTCGACCTGATGCGGCAGGTGGTGGAGAGTGGGCACTCGCGCTTCCCCGTGCATGGCAATGATCGCGACGACATCCTCGGTATCCTGCTGGCGAAGGACTTGCTGCGCGGCATCGTCGAGGACAATGCCGTGCAGGACGTGCGCGAACTGCTGCGCCCTGCCCTGCTGGTGTCGGAGGGCAAGCGCCTCGACGTGCTGCTGCGCGAGTTCCGCGCCTCGCGCAACCACATGGCCATCGTGGTGGACGAGCACGGCGGCGTGACCGGCCTCGTCACCATCGAGGACGTGCTGGAGCAGATCGTCGGCGACATCGACGACGAGCATGACGAGGCTGAGCCGGAGGGCGCCGGGATCGCGGTGGCCGGTGACGGCAGCTGGGTGGTGGAGGCGGTGACGCCGATCGAGGAGTTCAACGAACGCTTCGCCGCCGGTCTGCCGGATGACGAGTTCGATACCGTGGGCGGCTTCGTGGTGGCCGGCATTGGCCACCTGCCCGAGCCCGGCGAGACCTTCGACGCTGCCGGTTTCCGCTTCACCGTGCTGGAGGCCGACCAGCGGCGGGTGATCCGCCTCGGGGTGCGGCCGGTGGACGCGGATGCCGATGCCGCGGCCTGACGCCGCCGCCCGGCGCCTGGCGCCTTGGCTGCTGCTCATCCTCTCCCTCGCCCTGTTCGGCAGTGCGCTGGCCGCGGCGCCGCGGATCGGCGTGCTCACCATGCAGCCGGGCGAAGTGTTCTTCGAACGCTTCGGTCACAACGCGCTGGTGGTCGATCCCGGCGACGGCGGCGAGCCTGTCAGCTACAACTTCGGCTATTTCGATCCCGAGGAGCCGGATTTCCTCGCCCGCTTCGTGGCCGGCACGATGCGCTACCGGCTGGTGGCCTTGCCACTCGCCTACGATCTCTCGCTCTACGAGCGCGCCGGGCGTGGCGTTTCGGTGCAGTGGCTCGATCTCGATGCCAGCGAGGCTGCGGCGCTGGCAGCGATGCTGGAAGTGAACGCCCGGCCGGAAAACGCGGTCTACGACTACCGCTATTTCACCGACAACTGCTCGACCCGGGTGCGCGATGCGCTGGATGTCGCCACCGGCGGCCTGCTCAAGCGCCGCCTCACCGCGAGTTCACTCGGCAACACCTACCGCGGCGAGGCAGTGCGTCTTGCCTGGCCTGATCGCTGGATGGGCCTTGGCTTCCACCTCGGGCTTTCGGCCCGCGCCGACCGCCCCCTCTCGCGCTGGGACGAAGCCTTCATCCCGATGCGGCTCGCCGATTCCCTACGCGGCCTCAGCCGCGAGGACGGGCGCCCGCTGGTGGCGGAAGAACGGGAGCTGCTGCCGCACCGCCTGCCCGCGCCGCCCGCGGAGCTGCCGCGCTGGCGCGGCGGGGCGATGCTCGGCGGGCTTGCCGCCGCCCTCGGCCTGCTCGCCCTCGGCACCCGCCGCCCGCGCCTGGCGGCAGCCCTGGCCCTGCCCTTCTGGGCGCTCTCGGGCCTTGCCGGCCTGGTGATGCTCTTCCTCTGGTTCGGCACCGGCCACGAGTTCGCCCACCGCAACGAGACCCTGTTCTTCGCCAGCCCGCTCGCCCTGCTGCTGCTGCCCGGGGCCTGGCGGGCGGCGCGCGGCCGCGAGCCGGGGAAAATCTTCCGCGCCGTCCTGCTCCTGCTGCTGGGCTCGGTGGTGCTGGGCTGCGTGCTGAAGTTCATGCCCTTCATGCGCCAGGAGAACCTGGAGTGGCTGCTGGTGCTGGTGCCCCTGCACTGGGCCTTCGCCCGCCATTTCCGTCGCCTTGCGGAGAACCGCACCCGGGCCGGATGATGCCGGCATGCGCCCGGCCGACGACGACGCCCCCTTCCCGCGCAGCGAGATGCTGCGCTCCTGTGTGCACTACCGCGACGGCCGGCGGGTGGCCGACCTCTCGCTGGAGGCCATCTCCGAGGTGCTGGCCGTGGACGACGGCAGCTTCGTCTGGGTGGGCCTGTACGAGCCGGATGCCGCCCTGCTGGCCAAAGTGCAGGAGGAGTTCGGCTTGCATCCGCTGGCGGTGGAAGACGCCCTGAAGGCGCACCAGCGCCCCAAGGTGGAAGCCTATGGCGATGCGCTGTTCATCGTGCTGCACACCGCCCAGGCCAGCGAGACGCTGGAGATCGGCTTTGGCGAGACCCATGTGTTCTTCGGCCCGCGCTATCTGGTGACGGTGCGCCACGGGCCCTCGCTTCCCTATGCCGCCGCCCGCGAGCGCTGCGAGCAGCAGCCCGCCCTGCTCGCCCTCGGCCCCGGCTTCGGCCTGTACGCCGTGCTCGACCAGGTGGTGGACCATTATTTCCCGATGGTCGAGCAGTACCGCCGCGAGCTCGAACGCATCGAGGCCGAGCTATTCGATGGCCACTTCAAGCGCGAGACGGTACGCCGGCTCTACGACCTCAAGCGCGACGTGACGCGGATGCGTCTCGCGGTCTCGCCGCTCGGCGACGTGCTGGGACAACTGGCCAGGCTCTACCCAAGCCTCGTCCGGCCGGAGCTGAAGGTCTACCTGCGCGACGTGAACGACCACGTGCTGCGCGTCACCGAGGCCACCGATACCCTGCGCGAGATGTTGAGCGCCGCCATGTCGGTGAACCTCGCCCTAGTGGCCGCCGAGCAGGGCGAGGTGGTGAAGCGACTGGCCGGATGGGCGGCGCTGCTGGCCGTGCCCACCCTGTTCGCCAGCTGGTATGGCATGAACTTCGAATTCATGCCCGAGTTCAAGGAGCGCTACGGCTACCCCGTGCTCATCGGGGTGCTAGTGGTGGTCTGCGGCCTGCTCTACTGGAAGCTCAAGAAGGCCCGCTGGCTCTGAGGCCTGCGGGCCGGCGCCTTCAGAGCATGCCGGTCTCGAGTTTCGCCGCCTCGCTCATCATCGACTGGTTCCACGGCGGATCGAACACCAGCTCGACGTCGGCCTCGGCGATGGTGGGAATACGCTCGACCTTGCTGCGCACATCGTCCACCAGGATGTCGCCCATGCCACAGGCCGGGGCGGTGAGGGTCATGCGGATCGCCACACGGCGCGCCCCGTCCTCGCGGCGGCCGAGTTCCACCGAGTAGACGAGGCCGAGCTCGACGATGTTCACCGGGATCTCGGGGTCGAAGCAGGTACGCAGCTGCGACCAGACGAGCTTCTCCACCTCCTCGTCGCTGGCGTCCTCGGCCAGCGCGATGGCTTCCGGCGGCTCCTTGCCGAGGGCATCGGCATCCTCGCCGGCGATGCGGAACAGATTGCCCTCCACGAACACGGTGAAGGAGCCGCCGAGCGCCTGGGTGATGTAGCCGACACTGCCGGCCGGCAGGGTCACGCGCTCGCCCTGCGGCACCAGCACGGCAGCGCAGTCGCGGGAGAAGCTGACGGGTTCGCTGGAGCGGCTGTACATCGGGCGGAATCAGGACCAAATCAGCCCGAATTGTAGCCGCTGGCCGGGCGAGCCGGAATGACGGCGCCGTCCCCGTCCGGAACGGCCCACGGCATGGCGGCAGGCCGACGCCGGGGCCGGCCGTTCCGCGGGCCGGAGGCTCACCGCGGCGGCGCGACCTCCTGCAGCGACCAGCCCGCCTCGCCACGCTCGACCCGGAAACGCCGCTCCTGCACCTGCTCCCGCCAGGCCCCGGGGCGCTCGTACAGGCACTCGCCGGCGAGGCGCTCGTCGAATTCGAGGAAGCGGACCTCCATGGCCTCGCTCCCGAGCATGACCAGCGAGACGCCGTGGCGGCGGGTCTGGGCATAGCGCAGGCCGGGATAGCCGGCGATCAGCAGGGCATCGAGGGCCTCGACCAGGCGCCGGCCCGCCGCCCGGGTGGCCGCATCGCCATCGACATTCCTGCCGAGGATGCTGCCGAGCGTGGTGGAGGACACGGCCGGGGTGGTGAACTCCACCACCCTCGCCGCGTGCTGGCTGGCGAAGCCGGCGTGGATGTCGCCGGAGAGCAGCAGGGCGCCATGGCGGTCGAACGCTTCGAACCAGGCTGCGCGCTCCACCGGGAAGGCATCCCAGTGGTCGACGTTGAGCAGCACCTCGTGGGCCCAGGCCGGCGGTGATGCGAGTTCGGGCCGGCGCAGGTCGAGCTGCAATGGGGTGAAGGACACCGAGCTCGCCACGATGCGCCAGTCTGCACCGGCATGGCGCTCCAGCGCTCCTTGTAGCCACCGGGCCTGCGCTTCGCCGAGGGCGCTCGGCGTCTCCGCCGCCCTGAGCCGTGCCAGCAGCCGGTAGGTCGGGGCGATGACGAAATAGCGGCTGCCCACGGCGTCGAACAGCCGGCTTTTACCGAGCGCCGCCCAGCTCAGGCCGCGCGGCAGGTCGGGGCGGGCTTCGATCGGGCCGGCCTTCAGGAAGAAGGGGGCGGCGGCATCGTGCCGCTGCAGGATGGCATTGGCCACCGGCAGGGCCATCGGCGCCGCGATGGCCCGGGCCACGCGGCGCCGCACCTCTGCCGCCGCCAGCCCCTCATCGCGGTAGGCGCGGATCAGCGCTCGGCGGATCGCCGCCCGCTGCCGCCGGTACGCCGGCTCGCGCAGGTCGATGTAGGGATGCAGATGCCCGTGCCAGTCCTCGAAGGTCTCGCCGATGCGCGGCAGAGCCTCGCGCAGGGCCGGCTCGTCGTAGACCAGCGCACCCGGGAAGGCATCCTCGGGCACGAGGTGGTCGGGGCGTGCGCTGCGGAAATCGGTGGCCATCAACGCCAGCCGCTTGCCGAAGACCAGTTCACGCCAGATCTGGCCCTGCGGGAACAAGGCTCCGCGATCCACCGCACGGCCATCGCGGGCGAGATCGAGGTCGGCCGGCAGGTATTCGTGCCAGGCCTGCTCGGCATTGCGCCGGCGCTCGCCATCGCGCTCGTCCACTCGGCCATCGTGGAAGGTAGCCACGTCCTGCCAGCAGTCGTCGGAGAACTCGTGGTCGTCCCAGATCGCCACCAGCGGCGCGCGTTCGAGCAAGGCCTGCAGTACAGGATCGCTGCGGTATTCGCGGTGCAGCTGGCGATAGTTGTCGAGGCTGGACGCGGCATAGAAGCGGCGCCCGGCTTTGCCAAGCTCGATCGCCCCGGCCGCATCGTCGAACACGATGCGCCGCCCCTCGCCCTCCTGGAAGCCCGGATCGCCCACCGTCTCGTAGATGAAGTCGCCGAGGTGCAGGATGAAATCCAGCTCCTCCTCGAGCAGCGGCAGCAGGCTGTTGTACCAGCGCCCGGTGTAGTCCTGGCAGCTCAGAAAGGCAAACCGCAGATCGCGCTCGGCTCCCGGGGCCGGCGCGGTGCGGGTGCGGCCAACCGGCGAGGAGACCATGCCCTGCGGCGTCGTGGCGAGGAAGCGGTAGTGGTAGCGGCGATCCGGCTCCAGGCCCTCGACCCGCACCTTGAGGCAGCCATCGGTGGCGGCTCCCACGGAGAAATAGCGATCGACCCGCAGGTCCTCGAAGGCCTCGTCGGTGGCCAACTGCAACCGCAGGCTGGCAATACCGCTGCCGGGCGCGATTCGCGTCCAGAGCACCACCCGATCGGGTCGCGGATCGCCGGAGGCCACCGACTGGGCGAACAGGCGGCGATCGACCGCAATGGTGCTTGGCGCCGCCCCAGCGCATGGCAAAGCAAGGGCAGCGGCGGTGACGCTGGCAAGGTGGAGGAACTGGCGGCGACTGATCGGCGGCATGGTATCCAGAGGACGGGGGAAAGCCGGCCAGTGCATACGAGGGTGGTTGCAGCGGCATGACGCCGAGAGGCTTAACGAGGTTGTCACGCCACTGCACGACGCTCCCGCCCTTCGTTTCCCCCACCTTCCGGAGCATCGAATGCATCCCCGTCCCTCGCTGATCGCCCTCGCCGTCCATGGCGCGCTGCTCGCCGCCCTTCTTCCCACTCCGCTCAAGGCACAAGACGCCGCCGCCGACGGCGGCGAGCGCGCCACCCTGATCGACACCATCGTCGTCACCGCGCAGAAGCGCGAGCAGCAGGTGCAGGATGTACCGATCGCGATCAGCGCCTATTCCGGCGAGTTCCTCGAGCGCTTCGGCGCTACCGAGATGAAGGACATTGGTAACCTCGTTCCCGGCCTCGAGATCCAGGAGCAGAGCCCGAACAATCCCGGCTTCGTGATCCGCGGCATCACCTCCGACAGCGGCCAGGCCTTCGCCGCCCCGCGCGTCTCGGTGTTCCAAGACGGCGTTTCGCTCTCGCGTGCCCGCGGCGCCGTGGTGCAGCCCTTCGACCTCGAGCGCGTCGAGGTGCTGCGCGGCCCACAGGGCACCCTGTTCGGCCGCGGCGCCCAGGTGGGCGCGGTGCACCTGATCCAGAAGAAGGCCTTCAACGGCCATGAGAGCGGCTTCACCATCGGCCTTGGCGACTACGCCATGAAGCACTTCAGCGGTTATGCCAACGCGCCGCTCTCCGATGCCCTGGCGGCGCGCTTCGCGGTCTTCTACGAAAGCAACGAAGGGTATGTCGAGAACCTCGCCGGCGGCCGCCTCAATGGCAAGGACACCAGCGCGCTGCGCATGAGCTTCGGGCTCGAGCTCGGCGAAGGCCATCGCCTCGATCTCATCCTCAACCACCAGGTCGACAGCGGTCCGGGCACCGCCTTCCGCACCAATGTGCTGCCCACCCGCGCCGGCAGCCGCGACGTGTTCGACTACACCGCCGATCTCAACCGCGGCACCCGGCTCGGCCTCGACCGCCACGTCAACGGCGTGACCCTGCTCGGCGAGTTCCGCCTGAACGATGCCTGGACCCTGAGCAGCATCAGCGGCTGGCGCACGTTCGCCTCGGTGGAAGAGTTCGATGCCGACGGCTCGCAGCTCAATGCCCTCGAATTCGCCGAAGACGTGGAAGGCGAGCAGCTGAGCCAGGAGTTCCGCTTCAACTACGACGCCGGCGGCCGTTTCCGCGGCTTTACCGGCCTCGGCTGGTTCCAGGAGGACGGCTTCCAGCGCGTGCCCTTCAGCACCGACGAGCGCCAGCTCGCCGCCCTGCTCTCCCCGGCCCTGCGCGCCGGGGTGGGTGCCGCCACCGGCGGCCTGATCCAGCTGCCCGTGGTGAGCCCGCTGAACCCCGACCGCACACCTTTCCTCGGCTACACCAGCTTCCCTGCCCTCGGGATTCCGAGCATCCCGCTCGGCACGCCGCTGCCGCTGCGCCCCAGCCATCGCGAGGAGTACACCAACTTCGGCAAGGTCGAAGCGCTCGACGTGTTCGCCGACGGCACCTGGTCGATCACCGATCGCTTCGATCTCACCCTCGGCCTGCGCGGCACCCGCGAGAAGGTGCGCTCGGGCTATGAGGCCCTGAGCTTCGGCGGCTTTAGCGCGCTCGGCCAGGTGCTGCCGGCCGCGCCCACGGCCGTGGCCTTCCCGAACCTGCTGTTCCGGCCGGTCTCGCGCCGTTTCGCCGAGGACACCTACCGCTCGGCGGTGGGGCGCGTGGTGGCCAACTACCGCTTCGGCGAGACGACGATGGGCTATGCCTCGGTCGCGCGCGGCCGGCGCCCGGACATCATCGAGTTTCCCACCGGCGGCAACGGCACGCCGAACTTCGTCCCGGCCGAGATCGTGCTGAGCTACGAACTGGGCTTGAAGGGCTCGGGCTTCGGCGAGCGCCTGGCCTACGACCTCGCCCTGTTCCACTACGACTACAGCAACTTCCAGGCCAGCGTGCTCAACCCGAACGGTATCGGCACCCTCACCGCCAATGGCGGCAATGCCAGTGCCGATGGCGGTGAGCTCTCGCTGATCTTCCGTGCCAGCGAGGGCCTGCAGGCCTTCTTCACCTATGGCTACATCGATGCTGGCTTCGACGAGTTCGACGACGCCGGCCGCCGCCAGACCCTGGCCGGCAACCGCTTCCGCCTGACCCCGAAGCACTCGGTCTCGGCCGGCATCGATGCCCGCTTCGCCGTGGCCGAAGGCGCCGAGCTCTACCTGCGGCCGAGCTGGAACTGGCGCTCGCAGGTCTATTTCGAGGACCAGAACCAGCCGGGCATCGAGCAGGCCGGCTATGCCCTCATCGACCTCAAGGCCGGCGTGCTGCTGGGCGAGGGACGCTGGGACCTCGGTGTGTTCGTCAAGAACGCCACCGACAAGGCCTACCTGATCGATGCCGGCAACACCGGCCTCAACTTCGGCCTGCCGACCTTCATCGTCGGCACGCCGCGCACCTGGGGCCTCACCCTGTCGGGCCGCTTCTGAAGCCGTATCGCCTGCCGGCCTCCTTGCCGGCGGGCGCGAGGGACGCGGCGGGCCTCAGTGCCCGCCGCCGTCCAGTTCCTTCATGCCGGCGATGAGCTGGGCGATGGCATCGCTGGCGTCGCCGTAGAGCATCCGGGTGTTGTCGGCATAGAACAGGGCATTCTCGATGCCGGCAAAGCCGGTGCCCTTGCCGCGCTTCACCACGATGACGTTACGCGCCGCCTCCACATCGAGGATCGGCATGCCGTAGATCGGCGAGGACGGATCGGTCTTTGCCACCGGATTCACCACGTCGTTGGCGCCGATCACCAGGGCCACGTCGGTGATGGCGAACTCGGGGTTGATGTCGTCCATGTCGGCGATGATGTCGTAGGGCACGCCGGCCTCGGCCAGCAGCACGTTCATGTGCCCGGGCATGCGCCCCGCCACCGGGTGGATGGCGAACTTCACCTGCACCCCGCGCTTCTGCAGGGCCTGGGTGAGTTCCCAAACCTTGTGCTGGGCCTGGGCCACGGCCATGCCATAGCCCGGCACGATCACCACCCGCTCGGCAAAGGCCATCATCGCCGCCACGTCGCTGGCCTCGATCGGCTTTTGTGCGCCGCTGATGGCCTGCGCCTCGCCCGCGGCGCCAAAGCTGCCGAACAGCACGTTGCCGAGCGAGCGGTTCATCGCCTTGGCCATGAGCTGGGTGAGCAGCATGCCCGCCGCGCCCACCACGGTGCCGGCGATGATCAGAGCCTCGTTCTGCAGTACATAGCCTTCGAAAGCCACCGCAAGCCCGGTGAGGGCGTTGTAGAGCGAGATCACCACTGGCATGTCGGCGCCGCCGATCGGCAGGGTCATGGCGATGCCCACCACCAGCGCCAGGGCGAAGAACAGGGCAATGACGGCCATGGCCGGCGTGGGCTGCAGCACTAGCAGCACACCGCAGATGAGCGCGCCGGCCATCAGGGCGGCGTTCACCATCTGCTGGGCGGGGAATACATAGCGCTTGTCCATGCGGCCGTCGAGCTTGGCCCAGGCGATCACGGAGCCGGAGAAGGACACCGCGCCGATCAGGGCGCCGAGCACTGCCAGCGTGGTCTCTGGTCGGCATCCAGGCAGGCGTGCGCAGCCATGGCCGCCGCATCGCAGGCACCGGTATGGCCGGCGGCGGTCACCAGCGCCGCGGCGCCGATGGCCGCTGCCGAGCCACCGCCCATGCCGTTGAAGATGGCCACCATCTGCGGCATGTCGGTGAGCGGCACTTTCTTGCCCCAGAGCCAGAATACGACGCTGAGGGCGATGGCGAGCAGCATGAGGCCGAGGTTGAGCGGATCGACCCCATGCGCCCCCCAGGTGGTCGGGGCGACGAAGGTCACCAGGGTGGCCAGCACCATGCCGATGCCGGCCCACTGGATGCCGCGCCGGGCGGTCACCGGCGAGGACATGCGCTTGAGGCCGAAGATGAACAGCACCGCGGCGATGAAATAGCTGGCCTTGGCCAGCAGGTCGAGCATGCCGTCCATCAGGCCTTCCCCTTGCTCGACTTGAACATCTCGAGCATGCGCTCGGTGACCACGTAGCCTCCCACCGCGTTGCCTGCCCCCAGCAGCACGGCGATGAAGCCGATGGCGCGCTCCAGCGGCGTGCCGGCATGGGCCAGGGCCACCATGGCGCCGACCACCACAATGCCATGCACGAAGTTGGAGCCGGACATCAGCGGCGTGTGCAGGATCACCGGCACCCGCGAGATGATCTCGTGACCGGTGAAGGCCGCGAGCATGAAGATGTAGAGCGCAACGAAGCCGTCCATCGTTCTTCCCCTTGTAATCGCCTGTTCCCCTGCGCCGCCGGCGTCTGCTGCCTGCCCTCAGCCGGCGGGCCTCACCCAGCAGGTCTTCTCCAGCAACTCGTCGTTCCAGTCGAAGGCGACGGCGCCATCCTTCAGGAACAGCGAGACGAAGTTGAGAAGGTTGCGGGCATACATTTCGCTGGCATGCACCGCGCCGCTGCTCGGCAGATTGAGCGGCCCTGCCACGGTGACAGCGCCATGCTGGAAGGTTTCGCCGGGACGGGTGAGCTCGCAGTTGCCCCCGGTCTCGGCGGCCATGTCCACCACCACGGCGCCCGGCTTCATCCCCTCCACCATCGCCGCCGTGATGATCTTCGGTGCCGGGCGGCCGGGCACCGCGGCGGTGCAGACCACCACGTCGATGCCCTTCAGATGCTCGGCGAGGCGCTGCTGCTGCAGGGCGCGTTCCTCGGCGGTGAGTTCGCGGGCATAGCCACCGCTGCCGGCGGCCGACACTCCGAGGTCGAGGAACCTGCCGCCCAGCGATTCGATCTGTTCCTTGGTTTCCGGCCGCACGTCGAAACCCTCCACCTGGGCCCCGAGGCGGCGCGCGGTGGCGATGGCCTGAAGGCCGGCCACGCCGGCCCCGATGATCAGTACCTTGGACGGGCGGATGGTACCGGCAGCGGTGCTCAGCATCGGGAAGAAGCGCGGCGCGAGTTGGGCGCCGAGCAGCACGGCCTTGTAGCCCGCCATGCCGGCCTGTGAGCTCAGCACGTCCATCGACTGCGCCCGGGTGGTGCGCGGCAACTTCTCCATCGCGAAGGCAGTGATGCCGCGAGCCTTTAGCACTGCCTCGCGCTCACCCGGCGCATGGGCGGCGAGCATGCCCACCAGCACCGCCCCAGGCTTGAGCTTCGACAGGGTGGCAGCGTCCGGCGACTGCACGCAGAGCAGGAGATCGGCCGCAGCCAGGGCGGCTTCACGCTCGAGCACACGGGTGCCGGGATAGGCCGCATCGGGGAAACCGGAGGCTGCTCCGGCCCCTGGTTCGATCACGGGCGCCGCCCCGAGTGCCGCGAGCTTCTTCGCGGTTTCCGGACTGAGCGCCACCCGCCGCTCGCCGGCAGCGGTTTCCTTGAGACAGACCACGGTGACGGGCATCGACGTTCTCCCCTGAACGATGCCCCGATGCTAGCCGAAGCCGCGGCCGGAGGCAGGCCCCCGTGGCACGGCCGGGTCGGCAGCAGCTCATGCCATCAGGCGATGTCCTGCTTCAGCCGCCCGACCATGCGCTGCAGGGCATCCTCGAAGGCACCGCCCTGGGTGTCGCGCAACTGCAGTTTGCCCTGCTTCTTGAGCACGCCCAGTTCTTCCACCGAGGCCACCAGCATGCGCACGCCGCGGCGGTTGACGAACATCAGGCGGTTGGAGATGGGCGAGATCCAGGCCAGTTTGGCCGGGGCGAACTTCTCGTCCTCGCCGGCAAGCGCGATCCAGTCGCCCACCTTGAGCTGACGCAGCTGGGCGAGGTCGTCCGGATCGAACTCGGGCGTCACCTCGGTGCCGGCCACCACTTTGAGCCGCGGCGGCTGCGGCACCGGCGGCGGCTCAGGGGCCACGCGCAGCACGGCTGCGGCCTGCTGAGCCGCCTGGGCATCGCCCCGGCGCTGCGCCTCGATGCCGTCGGCCAGCGCCTTGATGACGGTATCGGCCGCCTCGCCCTGCACACCGGAACTGGCGAGCACGGCCACGATATCGGCCCCGAGGCCCTGCATGGCGGTGCCCACGCTGACGCCGGCCGCCCGGCCGCCGGGCAGCAGATCGAGCAGCTTGTCGGCCAGCGCGAGGGCGCCGTTCCAGGCATCCGATTCGGTGCCGTCGCGCAGGGCCACCAGCGAAAGGTGGTGCGACCAGCTGCGGGCCAGGAACTCGCGCAGGGCCGCCGGCACCCTGCGACCGTCGATGCGACTGGCAAGCTCGCCACCGGCCTGCAGCCGGGCGTGCTCGAGCCGCTCCTGACCGCGCTGGGCCTCGGCAGCACGCTTCTCGGCAAGCTCGATGCGCTTGCGCTGCTGTTCGAGGAAGCCGCGCAACTCGGCCTCCAGGGTCTCGAAGATCGCCACGTCCTCGTTGAACTCGGAGACCAGGGTATCCACTACCTGTTCGGCCTTGCCGAGCATCTCGCGCTCCTGGGCGCTCTGGCCGGCATTGCCCTCGCAGGCCTCGGTGACGGCATTGAGCAGGCGCCGCGCCGGGTGGGTGCGGTACATGAACATCCGCCGGTCGAGCAGGGCCACCTTGACGTAGGGCACCACGAGACGGCTCACCAGGTTGCGGGCGCGCTGCTCGAAATCGTGCTCGTCGAACAACACGTCGAAGAGCATGCCCACGAGATCGACGGCATCTTCCTCATCCGGGCTGATCCGCACCTGCTCGGGCGAGAGGCCGATGCGGCTGGCGCTCTGCAGCAGGTCGCGCTTCAGCAGTACCGAGAGCGAGGCCTCGTGGCGCTCCATGGTCTCGAGCACCGAGGGCGGCACCTCGGCCTGCATCAGCGAGAGCACGGAGAGCATTTCGTTGGTGGCGAGCGGCCGGCGCCCGCCATGCTCGCCGCCTCCCGCGGCCAGGCCATCGGCCGGTGCCTGTGCCGGGCGCAGGGCGCGCAGCATCTCGCGCAGGAGGGCGAACACATTGGCATCCTCGGGCGCGCTGGCGGCATGGCCCTGCCAGCCGCCTCCGGGCGCCGGCGTGCCATGGCCTGGCTCGGCCACGTGGGCGGAGGCCATGCCGGCCGAGGGCGTGCCGGCCGGGCGCGAGGGTGCAGCAGCCCGCGCCGCCATCCCGGAGCCACCGCGCGGCACCAGACCGGCGGCGGCGAAGCGCTGCGAGAGCGGCTCGATGATCTCGGGGAAGCGCTGCAGCAGCTCGCGCTCGTAGTACTTGTAGAGCACCACCTGCAGCATGTTCGGCAGTTCGATGCCCTTGAGCGCCCGGTGCAGGCCATGGCCGAAGTTCAGGGCGCTCAAGGGGTTCTGCCGCGGCGCCAGCGACTCTGTGCCCATGAGCTTCGCCATGCCGCGGGCCAGGGCGTCGAGAGTGTGGCCGTGGGCGCGCTGCAGAGCCTCCACGATCAGGTCGGAGGCAAGCTGCTGCTCCAGCTCTTCCTCGCCCACCAGGCTCAGGCTGGTGCCGTCCACGGCCTGCGGCCGGGGCTCGATGAGCTCGTCGAACAGGGCCTCGTACTGGCGCGCGAACTGGCGCTCGATGGTGGCACGGGTGGCGCGCAGGCTGTTCATGGCCTCCAGCCTGGGCGAACGGGCGAAGGGATCGGCGCCCTCGCCTTCCTTCTGAGCGAGATCGAAGATCCAGTCATCGGCCTTGCCCAGCACGGCGAGCACCAGGGACGAGAGCTGGTCCACCACGAAACGGCGCGTGTGGCGCAGGAGTTCGTCGTAGGTCGGCGGGCGGCTGTTCGCGGGGTTCATCGCGGCGGGCGGAACGCGGGGAGGCTGGGCAGCATAGTGGCCCCGTTGACACTTGCAAACCGTGACGCATCCGGCACTTGGGGCATCGTGGCGGCCCGCCGTTACACTGCGCTCATGGATGTCCTTGCGCCCTTGACGCAGCGCCGCTCGGTGCCGAGCCGCCTGCTTGCCGCCCCCGGTCCCGACCGGGCCCAGCTCGAAACCCTGCTCACCGCCGCCATGCGGGTGCCCGACCACGGCAAGCTCGCCCCCTGGCGCTTCGTGCTGATCGAGGGCGAGGCCCGCCACGTGCTCGGCGAGCGGCTCGTCGCCCGGGCACGCGAGATCGATCCGAACGCCCCGGCCGCCGCCCTCGAGAAGGATCGCGAGCGTTTCTGCTTCGCTCCCACCATCGTCGCCGTGGTGGCCACGCCGGTGGCCGGGCACAAGGTGCCGGTGGTCGAGCAACTCCTCTCCGGCGGCGCGGTGTGCTTCGCCCTGCTGCTCGCCGCCCAGGGCATGGGCTTCGGCGCCCAGTGGCTCACCGGCTGGGCCGCCTACGACCGCGAGATCCTGGCCGGCCTCGGCCTCGCCCCGGAAGAGCAGCTGCTCGGCTTCATCCACATCGGCACCCCGCAGGGCGAAGCGCCGGAACGGCTGCGCCCGGCCCTGGCCGACAAGCTCTCGGTATTCCGCCCATGAGCCCCGCGCCGGGGGCCCAGCATCTCGTCGATGCCAGCCTCTACGTGTTCCGCGCCTGGCACGGCACCCCAGCCGACGTGGCCGACGAGGAGGGCTGGCCGGTGAACGCGGTGCACGGCTTCGCCCGCTTCCTCTGCGATCTGCTGGCGCGCAGCCGCGCCCGCCATCTCGCGCTGGCCTTCGACGAGGCACTCGACAGCTGCTTTCGCAACACGGTCTACCCCGCCTACAAGGCCAACCGCGAACCGGCACCGGAGGAACTGAAGCGACAGTTCACCCATTGCAAGGCGCTCGGCGAGGCGCTCGGCCTGCCGGTGCTGGCGCACGGGCACTACGAGGCCGACGACCTCATCGGCAGCGCCGCCGAATGGGCGCGGCGCGCCGGACGCAGCGTGGTGATCGTCTCGGCCGACAAGGACATGGCGCAGCTGCTCGACGAGGGCGACTGGCAATGGGATTTCGCCCGGAACGAGCGCTGGGACTGCGCCGGGGTGAAGCCGCGCTTCGGCATCCACGCCCACCAGGTGCCCGACTACCTCGGCCTGACCGGCGACGCCATCGACAACATCCCGGGCGTCCCCGGCATCGGCCCCAAGACCGCGGCCACCCTGCTCGGCCTGTATGGCTCGCTCGACGCCCTGCTGGAGCGCCTCGACGAAGTGCCGCTGCTGAAGCTGCGCGGGGCTGCGGGCCATGCCGCGCGCCTGCACGAGCACCGCGAGACGGCCCTGCTCTCACGCCGGCTGGCGACCATCGTGCGTGACGCGCCCCTGCCCCAGGGCTTCGACGGTGCCCGCCGCGATCCCGACCGCGAGGCCTTGGACCAGCTCTGCGAACGCCTGCGGATCGGCCCGATGACACGCCGCCGTCTCATCGAATGCGCGACACTCTGGGCATGAGCCGCCACGATCCCGACATCAAGGACACCATCGCCTGGGAAGGCCGCTGGCTACGCATCCGCGTGTGCGGCACCTGGGAGTATGCCGAGCGCACCCATGCCGAGGGCAAGGCGGTGATCATCGTGGCGGTCACCCCGGCGCGCACCTTGCTCTTCGTCGAGCAGTACCGGGTGCCGCTCGGCCAGCGCACCATCGAGATGCCGGCGGGCCTGGTGGGCGACCAGGACGGCGAGGACACCCTGGAGGCCGCCGCCGCCCGCGAGCTGCTCGAGGAAACCGGCTGGCGCGCCCACCGGGTGGAGGTGCTGATGGAGGGCCCCACCAGCTCCGGCATGAGCAACGAGCGCATTGCCTTCTGCCGTGCCACCGGGCTCGAAAAGGTGCATGCCGGCGGCGGCGACGAGACCGAGGACATCACCGTGCACGAGGTGCCGGTGGACGAAGCCCCGCGCTGGCTGGCGGCGAAGATGGCCGAAGGCTATGCCATGGACCCGAAGCTCTGGGCCGGGCTGTGGCTGGTCGACCGCAACCCGGACGGCAGCCCGCTTCCCTGAACCTCAGCGCCCGCGGTAGCGATCGGTGGCATCGACGAGGGCGCTGGCGATCTCGGGCTCGAAGGCCGAATGCCCGGAGGCGGGCGCGATGACGAGCTCCGCTTCCGGCCAGGCCCGCTTCAGGTCCCAGGCGTTCTGCACCGGGCAGACCACGTCGTAGCGGCCGTGGACGATGGTGGCGGGGAGATGGCGGATGCGGGGCACGTCGCGCAGCAGCTGGTCGTCGCACTCGAAGAAGCCGCCGTTGACGAAGTAGTGCGACTCGATGCGGGCGAAGGCGAGCGCGAAGGCTTCCTCCTCGTGGCCGCTGATGAAGCCGGGGTCCTGGTGCAGGAAACTGGTGGCGGCCTCCCACACGCTCCAGGCGCGGGCGGCGGCGAGCCGCGTGGCCGGATCCTCGGACGTGAGGCGGCGGTGGTAGGCGGAGATGAGGTCGTGGCGCTCCACCGCTGGGATTGGCTTCAGGTAGGCCTCCCATGCATCCGGGAACAGGCGCGAGGCGCCCTCCTGGTAGAACCACTCCAGCTCCCAGCGGCGCAGCATGAAAATGCCGCGCAGCACCAGTTCGGTGACGCGCTCCGGATGGGTCTGGGCATAGGCCAGCGCCAGCGTGGACCCCCAACTGCCGCCGAACACCTGCCAGCGCTCGATACCGAGGTGCTCGCGCAGGCGTTCGATATCGGCCACGAGATGCCAGGTGGTGTTGTCGACGAGATCGGCATGCGGGGTGGAGCGCCCGGCCCCGCGCTGGTCGAAGAGCACGATGCGGTAATGCTTCGGGTCGTGGAAGCGGCGCATCTTCGGCCCGCAGCCGGCCCCGGGGCCGCCGTGCAGCAGTACCACCGGCTTGCCCGCCGGATTGCCGCACTGTTCGTAGTACAGGCGGTGCCGGGCATCCACCTGCAGCATGCCGAGGTCGAAAGGGTCGATTTCGGGGTAGAGGGTGCCCATGCCGGTCTCCAACTGCGAAGGCGCGCAGTCTACGAGGATGGACATCCGGCCGTGCTTGCGCCGTCACAATTCCGGGGTATGCTCGGATTTCGATGGAGCCTGCCACGCCGCTTCCGGCACTTGCGCTGGCCAGGGTCGATGGCGCCCCGGCACGGGGGGCTGCCCCCTCGCGCTTCCCCGCAGGTCCTCCGCCACGCCTGCTGGCGCTCGATGCCCACGGCCGCATCCTCAACTGGATGAGCTGGCAGGATGCCGCCTGTCTCTACGCCCGCGATGCCGTGGCCTGGACCCTGGGCGAACCCTGCCTCGTGCTGCACGGCGGCGTGAACCGCTGGACCGGGCGCCGTAGCGTGCTCGAGATCGCCCCGATCATCGCCGCCCGCGGCCATGCCCGCTCACGGGTCCCCGACCCGACGCCGGCCCTCACCAACGCCGCCCTGTTCGCCCGCGATCAGTGGCTCTGCCTCTACTGCGGCGCCGACGGCCGTCGCACCGCCCTCACCCGCGACCACGTGGTGCCCACCTCGAAGGGCGGCAAGGACGTATGGGAGAACGTGGTGGCCGCCTGCATCCACTGCAACTCGAAGAAGGGCGGACGCACGCCGCAGCAGGCCGGCATGCCGCTGCTCGCGGTGCCCTTCCGGCCCAGTTGGATCGAGCACCTGATCCTCTCCAACCGGCACATCCTCGCCGACCAGATGGCCTTCCTGAAGGCGCATTTGCCGAAACGCCAGCGCCCCTCGGGCTGAACCTGGTCGGACCCCGCCTGTGACGCTGCCCACAGCATGGCCGCGGCAGGCCGGCGCCGGATTGACCCCACGCGCAGGCAATCCCGATACTCGGCCGCTCCCCCCGCCACAGGCGCCGCCATGCCCCGACTGAGCTTCTCCGGCTTCGACCGCGACGACGAGGCCAAGGCCCGCCAGCTCTTCGAGGGGCTGGGCCTGCCCGGCTGGAGTGTCGCCGAGGAGGCCGCGGCCGACGTGGTGCTGGTCGATCTCGATTCGATGTACGGCCAGATGGCCTGGATGCGCGGCTTCGCCCCCGGCGTCCTGACCATCGGCCTGACCCAGGCCCTGCGCGCCGACACCACCTACCGGCTAGAGGCCCCACTGACGGCCGCCGGTCTGGCCGCCGTGCTCGGAACGATCGGCTCCGCCGGCGCGGCGCCGGAGCCGGCCGCCCCCCCTCCTGCCGCACCGGTGTCCGCTCCCCCCCCTCCTGCCGCACCGGTGTCCGCTCCCCCCCCTCCTGCCGCACCGGTGTCCGCTCCCCCGCCTCCTTCCGCCGCCCCCCGCTTCGCCGCACGGCTTGCGGCCGGCAGTGGTGCCTTCTCGGCGCAGGCCCCTGGTCTCCCCGAACTGGTGGTGGACCTCGACCGCCAGCAGTTCGCCCCCGGCCGCTCGCTCAAGGCCCTGCTGCCCTACGCCAACCTCGACCCATCCCGGATCGCGCTCACCCCGCTCACACCAGAGGCCGCGGCCGAAGCGCTGGCCCGGGCCGGTGAGCCACAGCCTCTGGCCCGCTTGGTCTGGCTGCTGGCCCTGGGCGGCGGCGAGGGCCGACTGCAGGGGCATCCGCCGGAGACCCGCTTCCAGCTCGACCGATGGCCGCAGGTGGAACGTGAGTTCCCGAAGCATTTCCGGATCGCCACGGTGATGCTCAAGGCCCCGGCCACAGTGGAGGAAATCGCCGCGGCCTCAGGGGCCAGCGAGGCTGAGGTGGCCGACTACGTGAACGCGGCGCTGGCCGCCGGCCACGCTGGCGTGCGCTGAGCCTCCGGGGCGCCCTGCTCCGGCTGCGCCCGAACGCAGCCCGGAGGGGCCATGCCAGGCCGGGTTCTGCCTGAACCCCGTCCGGTGCCCGGCTTGCCCCCCCTCCCCCCCGGGGCGGACAATCGCCGTCCGCATTCGCCCCAGCCGCCGATGGACGCCCAGCGTTACCCGCGCCTTTCCCGCATCACCTATCCTGCCGACCTGCGCCAGTTCCCGGAGGCCGAACTGCCGGCCGTGGCCGCCGAACTGCGCGAGTACCTGATCGAATCGGTGGGCCAGAGCGGCGGGCACTTCGGCGCCGGCCTCGGGGTCATCGAACTCACCGTGGCCCTGCACTGGGTCTACGACACCCCGAACGACCGCCTGGTCTGGGACGTCGGCCACCAGACCTACCCGCACAAGATCCTCACCGGCCGCGGGGCGCGCATCACCTCGGTGAAGAAGAAGGGCGGCGTGGCGCCTTTCCCCAAGCGCAGCGAAAGCGAGTACGACACCTTCGGCGTCGGCCACAGCAGCACCAGCATCTCGGCCGCGCTGGGCATGGCCACCGCCCTGCAGCGCGCCGGCGACCCACGCCGCGTGGTGGCGGTGATCGGCGACGGGGCGATGACCGCCGGCATGGCCTACGAGGCCCTGAACCACGCCGGCGGCATGGACCCGGAGCCCGACGTGCTGGTGGTGCTGAACGACAACCGCATGTCGATCTCGGAGAACGTGGGCGGCCTGACCCGGATGCTGGGCAAGCTGATGGCTTCCAGCACGCTCAACGCGGTGCGCGAGGGCGGCAAGAAGATCCTCGGCGACAAGCGCACCAGCCCGGCCGCCCGCTTCATGCGCCGCTGGGAGGAGCATGCCAAGGGCATGTTCGTGCCCTCCACCCTGTTCGAGGAGATGGGCTTCCACTACACCGGCCCGATCGACGGCCACGACCTGCCGGCCCTGCTGCAGGCGCTGAAGATGCTCAAGGGCCGCAAGGGCCCGCAGCTGCTGCATGTCATCACCACCAAGGGCAAGGGCTACGAGCGCGCCGAGGACGACCAGATCGGCTACCACGCGGTGGGCCCCTTCGATCCCGGCCAGGGCGTGGTGAACAAGGGCGGGGCGAAGAAGCCCACCTACACCGATGTGTTCTCCGACTGGCTCTGCGATGCCGCCGCCGCCGAGCCGCGGCTGATGGGCATCACGCCGGCGATGCGTGAGGGCTCGGGTCTGGTGCGCTTCAGCAAGGAATATCCGGAACGCTACTTCGACGTGGCGATCGCCGAGCAGCATGCAGTGACCCTGGCTGCTGGCATGGCCTGCGAGGGCGCCAAGCCGGTAGTGGCGATCTATTCCACCTTCCTGCAGCGCGGCTACGACCAACTGGTACACGACGTGGCCATCCAGAACCTCGACGTGCTGTTCGCGATCGACCGCGGCGGCGTGGTCGGGCCAGACGGTGCCACCCATGCCGGCAACCTCGACTTGAGCTTCCTGCGCTGCGTGCCAAACATGGTGGTGATGGCCCCGGCCGACGAAGCCGAATGCCGCGCCATGCTCACGACCGGCCTGCGTTACGCCGGCCCCGCTGCCGTGCGCTACCCGCGCGGTACCGGTCCCGGCGTGGCCGTGCCTTCCAGCCTCGATACCCTGCCGATCGGCAAGGCCGAGCTGCGCCGGCGCGGCAGCCGTATCGCCCTGCTCGCTTTCGGCGCCCTCGTACCGGTGGCCGAGGTGGTGGGCGCCGAACTCGGCCTCACCGTGGTCAACATGCGCTTCGTCAAGCCGCTGGACCGCGCCCTGCTGCTGGAGCTGGCGGCCAGCCACGAGGGCTTCGCCACCCTCGAAGACAACGTGGTGATGGGCGGCGCCGGTTCCGCGGTGCTGGAGCTGTTCGCCGAAGCCGGTGTGCTGAAGCCCACCTTGCTGCTCGGTCTGCCCGACCGCTTCCAGGACCATGCTTCGCGCGAAGAACTGCTGGCCGAGGCCGGGCTGGACACGGCCTCGGTGCGCGCCGCCCTGCTGGCGCGCTGGCCGGAGCTCGCCACCGGCGGCGGGCTTCGCGCCGCGGCGGGCTGATCCGTACGACCGCAACGGCCTCAGGACACCTGCCGCAAGGCCTCCGGTACGCCCTCCCGCCCAAGGCGCCGGCGCAGCATGGGGATGGTGAGCATGGTGCTGGCCACCGCCATCAGCAGTAGCGCCGTAAAGGCATCGGCCGAAATCACGCCCTTGTCGAGCAGGATGGTGGCGAAGATGATCTCGATCAGAGCCTTGGTTTGCAGCAGCCAGCCGATGACATAGGCCTCGCCGGGCTTCCAGCCCAGCAAGCGCCCCGCGATCGCCACGCCGAGGCGCTTGCCGAACACCGAAGCGGCAAGCATCACCGCCGCCGCCACCAGCACTGCCGCGCCGCCCACGCCCCAATCGGTACGCAGCCCGGTGCTGAGGAAGAACACCGGCATCATGAACACCAGCACGGTATTGCGCACGAGATCGAAGCGCTCCTCCACGAACCACTGGCGATCGATGATCACGCCGGCGAGGAAGGCCCCCACCATGAAGTGTAGGCCGGCAGCATCCGAAGCCAGCGCGCAGGCCAAGAGCCACATCAGGCCGAGTGCCCAGCGGTCGAGCTCGCCCACGCCGCGCAGGCCCCGGCGCACGACCGGAGCCAGCAGGCCGAAGCCGGCGAGGAACAGGCCCTGGTGCAGCAGGCGCTCGGTATCGACGAGGATCAGGGCCAGTACCACCCAGATGGCGATGTCATCCAAGCTGGCATAACGCAGCACCCGCTGCCCGAGCGGGGTGCGCAGGATGCCGAGCTTCTCCATCAGCAGCATCAGGATCGGCAGGGCGGTCACCGCCGCGCCCATGCCGAGGGCGGCGACGAACTGCAGCTCGCTGGCCTTCGGCCCGAGCAGGCCGGGCATCCACTGCAACAGCCCCCATGCCGCGACGGCGCCGACCAGCAGCGGCGTGGCGAGGGCGAAGCCCGCGGTGATGGCGGTCTCACGCCGCCCGGCCCAAGCCGACTTCAGATCGAGTTCGATGCCAGCGAGCCAGAGGAAGATGATCACCGCCCACCAGGCGAGACCATTGAGATTCGCCACCACCGCGGGCTGGAAGAGCTGGGCATGCAGGGCCGGGAACAGGGCGCCGGTAACACCCGGACCGAGCAGGATGCCGGCCACGATCTGCACCACCACCAGGGGCGCGATGTCCTCGGTACGGGCCAGCCGCCAGACCAGCCAGGGCAGCGCGAAGATGCCGAGCATCACGAGGAGGTAGGCGGTCTTGGGATGGAGCGTCTCGGGCATGGCGTGATGCGTGGGGAGAGCGAGTCAGTCGGGAAGGCGACCGAGCGAGACCCGCTCCCGCCCCTCGAGATCGGGGGCGGTGGCGATGTCGGTGAAGCCGGCGGCGGCGAGCAGGGTACGCAGGGCCGCACCCTGCCGCCAGCCGTGCTCGAGCAGCAGCCAGCCGCCGGGAACGAGGTGCTGCGGCGCGGCGGCCACGATGCGTCTCAGGTCCGCGAGCCCGTCCGAGCCGGCAACCAGGGCCGTACGCGGCTCGAAACGAAGATCGCCAGCCTCGAGATGAGGATCTTCCGCCTCGATGTAGGGCGGGTTGCCGGCGATGAGATCGAAGCGCTCGCCCGCCACCGGCGCGAACCAGTCGCCTTCCCGCAGCTCGACCCGTGCCGCGAGGCCGAGCGCCACCGCGTTCTGGCGCGCCAGCGCCAGGGCCGAAGGGCTGCGCTCGACCGCCCATACCCGCGCCAGCGGCCGCTCGTGGGCGAGCGCGAGGGCGATGGCGCCGGTGCCGGTGCCGAGATCGAGCAGGCGCAGCGGCCGGCCCATGGGCAGGCGCTCCAGCGCCAGTTCCACCAAGCGCTCGGTCTCGGGCCGTGGGATCAGCGTGCTCGCATCCACCCGCAGCTCAAAGGCCCAGAAGCCGCGGCGGCCGGTGAGATACGCCACCGGCTCGCCCCGCTTCCGGCGTTCCAGCAGGGCCTCGAAGCGGGCCGCGAGGCCGGTCTCGACGGGCGCGTCGGCATGGGTGAACAGCCAGCTGCGCGTCCTGTGCAGCACGTGGGCGAGCAGGAGTTCGGCCTCGGCCCGGGCCTCGGCCTGATCGAGCCCTCCCGCGGCAGCGAGCCCGGCGGCGGCCCGCCGCAGCAGAACGGAAACCGGCTCGCTCACGCAAATAGCAGGCGGGCGAGCTGCACCGCACAGGCGCCGACGAAGCCGGCAAGGAAGCTCAGATAGGCGCCGCGCAGGTAGCGGTATTTGTGGTGCGAGAGGTACCAGCCCAGCGAATAGATGTCCTTCGCCATCGTGGCGTACACGCTGCCATCGGGACGGATCGCCCGTTCCATCTCCTCGAGGAAGCGCTCGCGGGAGAGTTCGGCAAAGTGCCCGAAGAACAGCAGGTTGAACTGCGGCGGCAGGGGCGCATCCGGCGCTGGCAGACGCAGGGGACGATATTTCGGCAACACCGCGATCACTGCGAGGAACAGGGCCAACAGAGTGAACACCGCCAGCACGCCCATGGCGTGCTTGAGGTCGGGGTCACCGAGGCGGCCGAGGCTCAGGGTGAGCACCACCGAGGAGACGGTGATGACGATGTTCGCCTTGGTGTCGGCCATGGCCGACAGATGCACATGGTGCTGCTGCGTGGTGCGCAGCAGGTTGTCGCTGGTGTTGCGTTCCGGGATGGTGCCAAACGGCCCCGGTGCCGGCATCGCCTTCGGTTCCATGCGCCCGCCCTCCCCTCATGACGGCAGGATGATAGCGCCGTGAAGGCGCCGGGACGGACCGGCTCAGCCACCGCTGGCCGCCAGCGCAGCATCGGCCGCGGTCGGGCTGCCCTGGCGGATCAGGTAGTCGAAGGCCGAGAGCGCGGCCGTAGCGCCGGCTCCCATCGAGATGACGATCTGCTTGTAGGGCACGGTGGTGGCGTCGCCAGCGGCGAACACTCCGGGCAGCGAGGTCTGGCCACGCTCATCGATCACGATCTCGCCGCGCGGCGACAGCGCCAGGCTGCCCTTCAGCCACTCGGTGTTGGGCAACAGGCCGATCTGCACGAATACGCCTTCCAACTCGAGGCGGTGACTCTCGCCGCTGGTGCGATCACGGTAGACGAGGCCATTCACCCGCTGGCCATCGCCAATCACCTCGGTGGTCTGGGCCTGGGTGATCACCCGCACATTGGGCAACGAACGCAGCTTGCGCTGCAGCACCTCGTCGGCACGCAGCTTGCCGTCGAACTCGAGCAGAGTGACGTGAGCGACGATACCGGCAAGGTCGATCGCCGCCTCAACGCCGGAATTGCCGCCGCCGATCACCGCCACCCGCTTGCCCTTGAACAGCGGGCCGTCACAGTGCGGGCAGAAAGCCACGCCCTTGTTGCGATAGATCTCCTCGCCCGGCACCTCCATGGTGCGCCAGCGCGCGCCCGGGGCCAGCACGAGGCTGCGGGCCTTCAGCGAAGCACCACTGGCGAGCTTCACCTCGAGAAGACCGTCCTCGCCCGCCGGCACCAGGGCTTCGGCGCGCTGCAGGTTCATCACGTCGACCTCGTAGTGGCGCACATTCTGCTCGAGGGCCGCGGCCAGCTTCGGCCCCTCGGTCTCGGCCACCGCCACCAGGTTCTCGATCGCGAGCGTGTCCAGCACCTGGCCACCGAAGCGCTCAGCCACGAGGCCGGTACGGATGCCCTTACGCGCGGCGTAGATGGCCGCCGCGGCGCCAGCCGGGCCGCCGCCCACCACCAGCACATCGAAGGGCGGCTTGGCGCGCAGTTTCTCGGCGGCGCGGGCCTCGGCGTTGACGTCGAGCTTCGCCAGCACCTGCGCCAGCTCCATGCGGCCGGAGCCGAAGGGCTCGCCGTTGAGGAACACCGCCGGCACCGCCATCACCTCGCGGGCCTCTACTTCCTGCTGGAACAGCGCGCCATCGATGGCGACATGGCTCACCCGCGGGTTCAGCACCGCGAGCAGGTTCAGCGCCTGCACCACGTCGGGGCAGTTCTGGCAGGAGAGCGAGTAGTAGGTCTCGAAGTGCAGGTCGGCATCGAGGGCGCGGGCGGCATCGAGCAGCTCCTGCTCGACCTTGGGCGGGTGGCCGCCCACCTGCAGCAGGGCCAGCACCAGCGAGGTGAACTCGTGGCCCAGCGGGATGCCGGCGAAGCGCACCGCCACCTCCGGCGCACCGGCGCGGCGGATCAGGAAGGAGGGCGTGCGCGCGTCGGCCTGCTCGCCGACGCTGATCTTCGGCGAGAGCGAGGCCAGGGTATCGAGCAGCTGCCGCAGTTCGGTCGAGGCTTCACTGCCGTCGAGCGAGGCCAGCAGCTCGACCGGGTACTGCAGGCGCTCGAGATAGGCCGCGAGCTGGGCCTTCAGGCTGTCGTCCAGCATGGGGGAACTCCGTGTGCAGGGCAGGCAAGTGCGCGGCGCGCGCAGGGCGGGCCGTGCGGTATCAGGGGAGGGGTGCTTGCCCAAACCGTGGCTGGCGGCTTGGGCAAGCACCCGGGCCGCCGCCGCGGAGGCGGCGGCCGGGGTTCTTCCGGCTCAGATCTTGCCGACGAGGTCCAGCGAGGGGGCGATGGTCTTGGCGCCCTCGTTCCACTTCGCCGGGCAGACCTGGCCCGGGTTCTTGGCGACGAACTGCGCGGCCTTCAGCTTGCGCAGGGTCTCCTTCATGTCGCGGGCGATGGCGTTGTCGTGGATCTCGGCGGTCTTGATCACGCCCTCCGGGTTCACGATGAAGGTGCCGCGCAGGGCCAGACCCTCTTCCTCGATGTGCACGCCGAACATGCGGGTCAGGGTGTGGGTGGGGTCGCCCACCAGCGGGAACTTGGCCTTGCTCACGGCCGGCGAGGTCTCGTGCCACACCTTGTGCGAGAAGTGGGTGTCGGTGGTGATGACATAGACCTCGGCGCCCAGCTTCTGGAACTCGGCGTAGTTCTCGGCGGCGTCCTCGACCTCGGTCGGGCAGTTGAAGGTGAAGGCGGCCGGCATGAACACCAGCACGGACCACTCACCCTTGAGGCTCTCCTCGGTCACGGTCACGAACTTGCCGTTGTGGAAGGCGGTGGCCTTGAAGGGCTGCACGGTGGTGTTGATCAGCGACATGGGATCGACTCCTTAGCGTCGGTTGGGGAGGAAAAGCGAAGGCACGCAGCGGCCATGGACGGAAGCCTCCGCCCGCTGCATTGCCGTTCGATGGCGCCAATGTACCGGAGTGAAGATTTCGATGGAAATGGATTGATTTCATCGATTTCGATAGCTCTTAAGCTATCGAAATGAACCTCCGCGACCTGCGCTACCTCCTCGCCCTGGCCCAGCTGCGGCACTTCGGCCGCGCGGCCGAGGCCTGCCATGTCAGCCAGCCCACCCTCTCCACCCAGATCCGCAAACTGGAGGAGGAACTGGGGGTGACGCTGGTGGAGCGGGCGCCGCGCAAGGTGATGCTCACCGAGGCCGGGGCCGAGATCGCCCAGCGCGCCCGGCGGGTGATGGCGGAAGTAGAGCAGATGCGCGAGATCGCCCGCCGCTCCCACGATCCGGAGGCCGGCACCCTGCGGCTCGGCCTCTTCCCCACCCTCGGGCCCTACCTGCTGCCGCATGTGGTAGGACCGCTGCGCGAGCGCTTCCCGCGCCTCGAACTGCTGCTGGTGGAGGAAAAGACCGAGCTGCTGCTGGGCCAGCTCCGTGAGGGCCGCCTCGATGCCGCCATCCTCGCCCTGCCCGTGGACGACGAAGGCCTGGAGCACGCCCTGCTGTTCGACGAACCCTTCGTGCTCGCGGTGCCGGAACGCCATGTGCTTGCCGCGCCGGGCGCCGCCCCCTGCACCTCGAGGAGCTACGCAATGAGCACCTGCTGTTGCTGGAGGACGGCCACTGCCTGCGTGAGCAGGCGCTCGATGTCTGCCAGCTCGCCGGGGCGAACGAGAAGGACGGCTTCCGCGCCACCTCGCTCGAGACCCTGCGGCAGATGGTGGCCGCCGGAGTGGGCATCACCCTGCTGCCGGTGCTGGCGGTGACGCCTCCGGTGCCGCCCCAACCCAATCTGCGGCTGCTGCCCTTCGCCGACCCGCCGCCGAAGCGCCGGGTGGCCCTGTTCTGGCGCCGCAGTTCGGCGCGTACCGCTTTCCTGCGCAGCTTCGCCGCGGAGCTGGCCCGGCTTCCGCCGGAACTGTTCCGGCTCGCCGCATGAGTGCGTCCGCCGCCCTGCCCCGACCCCAGACCGGCTTCGTGCGCGGTCCGGCGGCCCTCGCCCTGGTGCTGCTTGCCGTGGTCGGGGCCATGGTGTGGTCGAAGGCGAAGGAACAGCGGGCCCTGTCGCCCATGGCAAGTGGCGCGGTACCGCCCGGCACCGGCGGCCTTCCTGCGGCGTCAGCGCTCTGTGCTCTGCCCCGCCTGGCGGCCTCGGCCCCCCCCGTGCAGCGGGATAGCGGCGCCCTGCCCGCGCCCTTCCCGATCGCGCAGCACCGGGTCACGCCACGTGCCGCCTTCGCCGTCCAGGCCAGCGTGCTGGGCACTGAGCGCTACCGCTTCGACCGCGGGGCCGCGCTCTCGCCGGTGGACTTCGCGCTGGGCTGGGGCCGCATGGCCGACCCGGCCGTACACGGCCCGCTCGGCATCCGCCAGTCCGGCCGCTGGTACCACTACCGCTGGGGGCCGGAAGGCCCGCCCATCCCGCTGCCCGAGATCATCCGCAGCAGCAGCAACCTGCACCTGATCCCGGCCGATGAGGCGGTAGAGCGAAGGCTGCTGCGGATCGCGGCCGGCCAGCGGGTGCGGCTGGCCGGCTGGCTGGTCGACGTGGAAGGCGAGGACGGCTTCGTCTGGCGCACCTCGCTGAGCCGCGAGGACAGCGGCGACGGGGCCTGCGAGATCGTCTATGTCTGCGAGGTGGCCACGCTGCCCTGAGGTGCGGCCGCCGGCCGCAGACCGGCGAGGAAGATGCCGGCCAGCGACATCACCACCCCGACCCACTCATGCACCGCGGTGGACCGAGCGAACAGCAGCACGTCGAGCACGAAGGCAAGCAGGGGCTGCAAGAGCAGCAGCAGGCCCACCGAGGCCACCGGCAGACGCGGCAAGGCGCGGCCGATCAGCACCCAGCCGAGACACTGGCCGATCAGGCCCAGCGCCAGCAGGGCGGCGAGGCTGCGGCCATCCGGGATGGCGAAGGAGGCGCCCTCGGCCAGCGCTGCCAGGCCGAGCAGGGCCGCGCATTGCAGGCTGGAGACCACCAGCACCGGCTCGGCGGCCAGAGGCGCCTCGCGCTGCGCCCGCTTCAAGCCGAGGTTATAGGCGGCGTAGGCAAGCCCGGTGGCGAGCCCGAACCCGACCCCGGCCTTGGACGCCGCCGACAGCGCCGCCCAGCCTTCGCCGAGGATCAGCACGAGGCCGCCGAAGGCCAGCAGCACGCCGGCGAGGAAGCGCCCGTGCAGGCGATCGCCGAAGAACAGTGCGCCGGCGGCCACCATGAAGAACACCTGGGTATTGGCCAACAGGGTGGCAAGGCCCGGGCCGATGGCGTGGATGCTGCGATGCCAGAGCCAGAGGTCGACGGCGAAGGCGAGTGCCGGCCAAAGGCAGAAGGCCCAGGCCCGCCGCGGCAGGGCCCGCCAGCGCCCCATGGCGAGGAGCAGACCGAGCAGCATCAGGCCGCCGAAAGCCATGCGCCAGAAGCCGGCCACGGTGGGTGGCACCTGGGCATAGCGGACGAGGATCCCGGTGAGGCTGATCAGGCTGGCGCCGCTGGCCATGGCCAGCAGAGCGGCGCGATCAGCGCTCATCCGCGCCCACGCGCCAGGGCTCGCGCACGCCGGCCTCGATCCACGCTTGCATTGCCGGCAAGGCCGCCATGGTCTCGCACCAGGCGGCCGCGGTGGCCGAGAGCGGCACGCCATAGCTGCGGAAGCGGATCACCACTGGGGCGAACATGGCATCGACGATGCCGAAGTCGCCGAGCAGGAAGGGGCCCTCCCCGGCCTCGCGACGCAGCTCGGCCCAAAGCGCCTGCACGCGCCGGATGTCGGCCTCGGCGGCAGCGTCCCAACACGGCCCCGAGGGCTGGCGCCGGCAGTTCATCGGCAACTGCGCGCGCAGGGCGGCGAAGCCGGAATGCATCTCTGCGGCAGCGCTGCGCGCCAGCGCCCGGCGGCCGGGGTCGGCTGGCCAGCCGCGCCCATTCAGATGCACCTCGTTCACGTACTCGCAGATCGCCAGCGAATCCCAGATGACCCGCCCGCCGTCGTGCAGCACCGGCACCCGGCCGGACGGCGAGAGCGCCGGTACGCGCTCGCGGAATTCCGGGGTGTCGAGCGGCAGCAGCAGTTCCTCGAAGGACAGGCCGAACTGCCGCATCAAAAGCCAAGGCCGCAGCGACCAGGAGGAGTAGTTTTTGTTGCCAATGACGAGACGCATGCGGGGGAGCAGAGAACCGAGGAAGGCGGATGGAAGGGCGGAGAAGGTACAGTCAGTGCTCGATCGGAACCGTGGCCTGCACCGCCGGGGCACCGGGCACGCGGGCGCGACCGATGGCCTCGCCGGCCCGCTCGATCATCGGCCGAGGCACCCGCTCGCCCGGGGCGATGGCGCTGATACCGATGATCCACTCCGCCACCATCGGCCGCTGGCCAGCAGGCAGCAGGCCCGAAGGCAGTGGCTCCGGGGGCGAGAGCAGGCGGTGCAAGGCCTCGGCAAAGCGGCGCGCCGCTGGCACATCGCTGCCGGGCAGCACCATCCAGAGCTCGTCGGGCCCGGGGCGGCCAAGCAGGTGCGGCGGCAGGCCGTCCAGCGCCTCCATGGCGAGCAGGAAGGCCCGGGCCCGGGCTTCGAAGCCGCCCTCGCCGGCCAGCGGCACGCGCAGCAGAGCGATCGGCTCCCCGGCATCGCGGCAGCGCTCGAAGGCCAGGCGCAGTTCGCGCTGCAGGGCCTCGGCGTTCAGCACGGCGAGGACCGGGTCGAGATCGGCGCGCCGCGCGGCCTCACGTGCCTCCAGGGCACTGGCTGCCACCTTGCGTGCCGCCGCCACCAGAGCCTCGATGCGCAGCAGCTCCTCGGGCTCGAAGCCCTTGCCGCGACGCTCGACGAACACCGCGGTCCAGCTACTGGGGCCGAGGTGATAAGGCACCATCGCCACCTGACTCGGTCCCTCGATGCCGAGGGGGAGCACTAGCTGCTGCGGAGTTCCGAGGCGCAGCAGCGAGCGCAGCACCCGGGCGCGCTCGCCGAGCAGCAGGGTGTAGGCCGAGGCCTTGGCCGCCGGCTCGGCCAGCACCTCGTCGCCTCCATGCAGCTGGCTCGTGGCCACGGCCACCGATTCCGCGCCGAGCAGGCCTCTGAGCGCCTCGATCAGGCGACGCGCCACCACCCACTCGGCCTCGCTGCCTCCGCCATAGCGCAGGGCTCCATCGATGGCCGCCACCATCCTCGCCTCCGCCATCGCCCAGCGCTGTGGCTCGGGCACCTCGGGCGGCGGAGCGGGGGCCTTGGGCGCCTCCACCGGCAGACCGCGCAGCCAGGGCAGCAGCACCATCGAGAGCAGGAATACGGCAATCAGCAGTTGGTAGCCATAGAGCGCGAGGGCCGAGGGCGGCACCAGGCCACTCGCCGCCAGGGCGCGCACCACCAGCGCCGCGATCAGCAGCAGCATGAGCAGGGTGGGCAGCCAGCGCAGGCGCCGCCGATCGAGGGCGAAAGCCACCAGTACCAGCAGCCAGGCCTGCGACCACACCAGTTCGGCCACCCGGCGCAGGAGATCGGTGTACTCGCGCGGCACCTGCACGCAGAGGCCGGCCACCCCCACCAGGACGAGGCCGATGCGCAGGTACCAGGTCGCCAGGGTGCCCGACACCGCCTTCAGGCCCGACTGGCGGCGCACCACCACCAGCAGCAGACCGGCGAGCAGGAGGGTGGCCGCATACACCGCTCCGCCCCCCACCAGCCAGGGCTCGAACAGGGCGCGCAAAGGCGGTGGCAGTTGGTCGTTCACCAGGGCCACCACCAGCAGGGAGACCAGGCTGAGCAGCGCCATGCCGAAACCACCGGCGCCGGCCCGCCTGAGCGGCGGGGCGAAGCTGAGCAGGAAGGCCGCCACGAGCACGCCATACACCAGCAGGAACAGGCGCTGCGACGCTGCTTCGCGCTCGGCCAGCACGCTGCCGTCGATCAGCTGTGGCCGGAGATCGGCATCGGCGCTGCCTTCCACCCGCAGGTAGACCGCCTGCGGCCCGACGAGGCCCGGCGGCAGGGGCATCACGAAGCCGTCCGGCCAGCGGGCATCCCACTCGCCGAGCCGGAAATAGCGGCTCTCGGCCACCTCCACCCTGGGCGCCGAGGGCAGCAGCACCGCCACCCGGTCGATGGCGGCGCGCTCGAGCCGCACGTACCAACGCACGCCCTCGGCAGGTGGCGGAAACTCGGCGCGCAACCGCAGCCACACCACCCGGTCGGGCCGCGGGCTGGCCCTCACCACGCCATCCAGCGCCGGATAGAAGCCGGGCTGGTAACGGCCGACGAGAATGTCGGCGAGCGGCACGGTGGGCGGCGCCGCGGTATGCGCCACCTGCAGCGGCAGGCTGCTGCGGGCCAGATCCACGCGGGTAGCCGGGGCCACCGCCACTGCCGCGAGCAGCAGCAAGGCGAGAGCAACGAGCGCGATGGTGGTGAGGCGCAGGTGCATGCGGAGCCCGGGTCAGCCATCCTGGCGGTCCTCCACTCTAGCCCAAGCGCGTGGCGTTTGACGGCGTTTGACGAAGCTCGCCGCCGGCACCGGGCCGCGGGCGCCCCTGCCCCGGGCCGCCCGCACGCTACACTTTCACCCCCTGCCCGGCCCTGCCGCGCATCCCTCCCCGAGACCGCGTTGCCCACATGAGCGAACCTTCCACCCCGGCTGCGGGCGACTCCGTCCCGGCGCGCAGCGACTTCATCCGCAACATCATCCGCGAAGACCTCGCCAGCGGAAAGCATACGCACATCAACACCCGCTTCCCGCCGGAGCCCAACGGCTACCTGCATCTCGGGCATTCGAAAAGCATCTGCCTCAACTTCGGCATCGCCGCCGAGTTCGGCGGGCACTGCAACCTGCGCTTCGACGACACCAACCCCGAGAAGGAGGACGCGGAGTACGTCGAGGCCATCAAGGAGGACGTGCGCTGGCTGGGTTTCGAGTGGCACGAGCTGCGCCATGCCTCCGACTACTTCGAGGTGCTCTACCTCGCCGCCGAGCAGCTCATCCGCGAGGGCAAGGCCTTCGTCTGCGATCTCTCGGCCGAGGAGGTACGCCAGTACCGCGGCACCCTCACCGAGCCCGGGCGCGAGTCGCCGTTCCGCGACCGCAGCGTGGAGGAGAACCTCGACCTCTTCCGCCGCATGCGCGCCGGCGAGTTCCCCGACGGAGCCCGCACCCTGCGGGCGAAGATCGACATGGCCTCGGGCAACATCAACCTGCGCGACCCGGCGCTGTACCGGATCAAGCACCTGCCGCACCAGAACACGGGCAAGGCCTGGTGCATCTATCCGATGTACGACTACGCGCACGCGCTCTCCGATGCCATCGAGGGCATCACCCACTCGCTGTGCACCCTGGAGTTCGAGGACCACCGCCCCCTCTACGACTGGGTGGTCGACAACGTGCGCCTGCACGAACGCCCCGAACTGCTGAAGCCGCTCACCGACCGGGGCCTGCCCAATGAAGCCGCCAGGCCGCGGCAGATCGAGTTCTCGCGCCTCAACATCAATTACACGGTGATGAGCAAGCGCAAGCTGCTCGCCCTCGTGAACGAGAAGCTGGTGGCCGGCTGGGACGACCCGCGCATGCCCACCCTGCAGGGCATCCGCCGCCGCGGCGTGCCGCCCGAGGCCCTGCACCTGTTCGCCGAGCGCGTGGGCATCTCCAAGCAGAACTCGGTGATCGACTTCTCGGTGTTCGAGGGCTGCATCCGCGACGTGCTCGATGCGAAGGCCGAGCGCCGGATGGCGGTGGTCGAGCCGCTGAAGGTCACCATCACCAACCTGCCCGAGGGCCATCGCGAGACCCTGCGCTTTGCCAACCATCCGAAGGACGCGGCGAAGGGCGAACGCGAGGTGCCGTTCTCGCGCACGCTCTGGATCGAGCGCGAGGACTTCATGGAAACGCCGGTGAAGGGTTTCCACCGCCTCGTGCCCGGCGGCGAGGTGCGGCTGCGCGGCGCCGGCATCCTGAAGTGCGAGGAAGTGGTGAAGAACGGCGCTGCCGTCGTCGAACTGCGCTGCACGCTCGACCCCGAAAGCCGCCCCGGTCGGGAAGGCGCCAACCGCAAGGTGAAGGGCACCATCCACTGGGTCTGCGCCGAGGCCGGCGTGCCGGCGGAGATCCGCCTCTACGACCGCCTGTTCTCGGTGGAGAACCCGGACGAGGACAGCGAGGGCAAGACCTACCGCGACCACCTCAACCCGGACTCGATCCGCGTGGTGCAGGGTTTCGTCGAACCCGCCGCCGCGGCCCTCGGCAACGAGGCCACGGTGCAGTTCGAGCGCCTGGGCTATTTCACCGCCGACCGCCACGACCACCGCCCGGAGCGCCCGGTGTTCAACCGCACCGTCACGCTGCGCGACAGCTGGGCCGGGAAGCCGGCCTGACCCCCCTCTCCCCCCCTGCCGGGCCCGCCATGCACGCCCCCCCCCGATCGCGACACCGCTTCCTGGTCCATCTGGCACTGCTGTTCGCCCTGGCCGCCCTCGCCGCCTGCGGCGCCGCGCCGTCCGGCGGGAATGCCGCGCCGCCGGCAGCCCCGGCGGAACGCGCAGCGCCCGGCGATGCCCCGGACGCGCCCCTGCTGCGGCCGGATCCGACGGCCGCCGCGGCCAGCGAGGTGGATTACACCTGCCGCACCGACACCGACTGCGCGGTGAAGGACGTAGGCAACTGCTGCGGCTACTACCCGGCCTGCGTGAACAAGGACAGCCCCACCTTCCCCGAGCAGGTGAAGGCCGAGTGCGAAAAGAACGGGCGTGATGGCGGTCTGCGGCTTCCCCGAGATCGCCGGCTGCCAGTGCGTGCAGGGCCGCTGCGCCGCCGCCCCCACCGAAGGCGGCGAGGTGCTGCGCTGATGCTCTACGCCCAGGTGCACCTCACCCTGCCGGCCTGGGTGCACGAGGCCGTGGACCCGGCCGCCGACTACCGCGACGACGATGCCAAGATGGCCCTGGCGATCCGGCTCTCGGCGCTCAACGTGCGGCATGGCAGCGGCGGCCCCTTCGGCGCCGCCCTGTTCAACGCCGAAGGCCGGCTGCTTGGCGTGGGCGTGAACCGGGTGGTGCCGCACAGCAGCTCCATCGCCCATGCCGAGATGATGGCCTTCGCCACCAGCCAGCAGCGCCTGCAGCAGTACCGGCTGAACGCCGCGGGCGGCCCGGTCACCCTCGCCACCTCCTCCCAGCCCTGCTGCATGTGCTACGGGGCCAGCGTCTGGGCCGGCATCGACCGCCTGCTGATCGGCGCCCGCGCCGAGGACGTGGAGTCGCTGGCCGGCTTCGACGAGGGCCCGCTGCCGGCCGACTGGCGCGGCGAGCTTATGAAGCGTGGCATCGAGGTGATCACCGACCTGCGCCGCAACGAAGCCCGCGCCGTGCTCGCCGAATACGCCCGCGGCGGCGTGGTCTACTGAACTGCGCGGCAATGGCGCGGATCACCGTCGAGCCTGCCCTGCTGGGCCTGGTGCGCCCCGGCTTCGAGCCGGAGCTGGCCGCCGAGCTCGGCCACCGCGCCGCCGAGGCCGGCCACTGGGGCCATGCCACGACCGAGCGCGGCAGCGGCCTCGTGCGCTTCGTCTCGCCCGAGGCGGCCGCCCTCGATGCCGCCCTGCCCTTCGATGGACTGATCTTCGCCCGCCAGAAGCTGCTCGGCCTTGCCCGCCTCGAGGGCCTCGATCCGGGCGACCGCATCAGCCCGCTGCTCGAGGCACTCGACACCGTGCGCGAAGCGGTCGTGGCCGCCCCGGGCGGCGCCCATTTCGGCGAACTGGTGGTCGAGCACAGCGACAGCGACGCGGGCCGCGCGCTCGCCGGGCTGGCGCGGGGCTTCGGCAATGCCCTGCGCCCGGCCCTGCGCAAGGCCGGCTGGCTCGCCGCCTCCGACGATGCACGGAAGCCGCGGCTGCACGTGCTGCTGCATTCGGGCACTGCGCTCGACCTTGCCAGCTCACGCCCCGGCGACCGCAGCCCCTGGCCCGGCGGCATCCCGCGCCTGCGCCAGCCGCCCCATGCCCCCAGCCGCAGCGCGGCCAAGCTCGACGAGGCGATCCACACCCTGCTCACCGCCGAGGAACGCACGCAGCTGCTGCGCGAAGGCATGCGCGCCGCCGATCTCGGCGCCGCTCCCGGTGGCTGGACCTGGGTGCTGGTGCGCGCCGGCCTGCGGGTCAGCGCGGTCGACAACGGCCCGCTGAAGGAGCCGGTGCTCGGCCATCCGCAGGTGGAGCACCTGCGCGCCGACGGCTTCCGCTGGCAGCCCGCCCGCCCGCTGGACTGGATGGTCTGCGACATGGTGGAGCAACCCCGCCGGGTGGCCGGGCGCATGGCGCAGTGGTTCCGCGAAGGCTGGTGCCGCAACGCCGTGTTCAACCTCAAGCTGCCGATGAAGAAGCGCTGGGAGGAAACCCGGCACTGCCTCGATCTGTTCCGCGCCGAGGCTGGCGAGCTGAAGGCCCTGCGGGCGCGCCAGCTCTACCATGACCGCGAAGAGATCACGGTGTTCGCGCGGCGCTGAGCGCCCCGCCCCCAGCGCCGCTACAGGCCGGCCGCCCGGCGCCAGAGCAGGCGGTTGACGGGCGGCAGGTTGGCTGCTGCCAGTACCCAACCGCGCAGGGCGGTGGGCAGCGGCGCATCGTTGCCGTAGAGGCGATGGATGGCCTCGAAGGCATGGGCCGCCACGGTGTTCTCGCTGATACGCTGCTGCGCCCAGCGTTGCAGCACGGTATCGGACAGCGGTTCGCGGCGTTTCGCCTTCGCCGCATCGATGGCATCGAGCAGGCCGGCCACGTCGCGCAGGCCGAGGTTCACCCCCTGCCCGGCCAACGGGTGCACGCCATGGGCGGCATCGCCGAGCAGGGCCACGCGCCCATCGAGCATGCGTTCGGCGAGCAGCCGCCGGAGTGGGAAGGCCACGCGCTCGCTGTCGAGGGCGAGCGAACCCAACACCCGATCGCTGGCGCGGCTGAGCTCGGCCTCGAAACGTTCGGGCGCGAGGGCGAGCAGACGTTCGGCCTCCGCTTCCGGCAGCGACCAGACGATCGAAACCCGCCCTTCGGTACAGGGCAGCAGGGCCAGCGGGCCGGTGGGCAGGAAACGCTGCCAGCAGGTGTCGCGGTGCGACTGGGCAGGGCGGAGATAGGCCACGAGGCCGCGGGCGCGGTAGTCGTGCTCGCGGGTGCCGATGCCGCGCAGGCTGCGCACCCGAGAGTACAGGCCGTCGGCGCCGAACAGCCGGGGGGCGACGAGACGGCGGCCATCGGCCAGTACCGCGACCACGCCAGCCTCACCCTCCTCGATCGCCGCCAGTGCCGCGCCGGTGGCGCAGGGCACACCGGCCGCGGCCAGCGCCGCCCACAGCCGGTCCACCAGCAGGCCATGCTCGACGATGTGGCCGAGCCGGGGCACGCCCAGCGCCCCGGTATCGAAACGCAGCGGGCGCCCGCCGCCGGCATCCCAGACCTGCATGCCGGTATAGGCCTGGACCCGCGCCCCGCGCACCGCCTCCCAGACCCCGAGCCGGGCGAGCAGGGCCTCGCTGTCCGGGGCGATGGCATACACCCGCAGATCGGGCCGCGCCGCCTGCCAAGGCGCGGGCGTCTTCGCCTCCACCAGCGCCACCGCGAGGCCGCGCTGGCGCAGGCCGAGGGCCAGGGCGGCGCCGACGATGCCGCCGCCGACCACCAGAGCATCGAGGCGCTCCCGGCTCATGCCAGCACCTCGGCGGCGCGCGGCACTCCGGGGCGGTAGCCCATGGCGCCGGTGAGGAAGCGGGCGCGCAGGCCGGCATCGAGGTTCAGAGCGGCAAACCCAAGGCTGCGACCGAGCCGGTGCAGCGGGCCGGTGCCGGCCGTGGCCCGGGCCAGGCCATCGCTCAGGGCCAGGGTGGCCTCGCGGTCTTCGCGACGGGCTTCGGCGTAGGTGGCCAGAAGGCGATCCGCGCCAGGATCTCCGCTGCTGCGCAGCAAGCCGGCCAGGGTGAGGGCATCGCGCAGGCCGAGGTTGAAGCCCTGGGCGCCGATCGGGTGCAGGGTCTGCGCGGCATTGCCCACCAACACCAGCCGCTCGGCCACCAGCCGCTCGGCCACCACCCGGTGCAGCGGCCAGGCGCTGCGCGCGCCCACCTCGAGCACGCGCCCGGCACGCCAGCCGAAGCGGCGCTGGAAGTAGGCCGAATACCCCGCCTCGTCCAACGCCAGCACCGCCGCGGCCTCGGCCGAGGCCACGCCGCAGAGCGCGCCATGGCGGCCACCGGCCATCGGCAGCAGGGCGCAGGGCCCGTGATCGGTGAAGCGCTCGAAGGCCGTGCCCTCGGGGGCGGCGGACAGCCGCGCCGAAGTGACGATCAGGGTCTGGCCGTAGTCGTGGCGCATCACCTCGATGCCGGCCGCCGCACGCAGGGGAGAGGCGGTGCCATCGGCGGCCACCACCAGCCTGGCCTGCCAAGTCTCGGCGGGGCGGCCCTCGGGCAGCACCCGCAGGCGGCGCCTGCCGCCGTTCACCCCGTCCGCCTCGGCACGGCCGCGTACCCGGAAAAGCCCCGGCAGGGCGTCCAGTGCCTGTTCGAGGGCCGCGCCAAGCTCGCCCGCCAATACCACGCCGCCAAAGGCCTCGCGCCCCAGTTCGGCGGCCTCGCACCGCAGCTGGCCGAAATCGCCTTCCCGGCTCACGTGCAGGCGGCGGATGGGGGTGGGCGGCAGCGGCAGCCGGGAGAGCACGCCCAGGGCCGCAAGGGTGTCGAGGCTGGCGGCCGCAAGCGCCAGCTTGCGCGGGTCGGCCGTCAGCGGCACCGGCCCGCTGCCCGCATCCACCAGGGCCACCGAGCGCCCCTGTGGCACCAGCAGGCAGGCGAGGCTTGCCCCCACCAGCCCGCCGCCCACGATCACCACGTCGAACTCACGCGTTTCCATGCCGCCTAGGATACGCCCCGCCGCCCGGGCGCAGCCCGCGCCCCCTTGGGCTAGACTTCGTCCTCTGTCACCCGTTCGCTCCCATTGCCGCCCATGCGCCTTGCCCTCCGACACGCACTCGCCGTGTTCGCCATCCTCGCCCTCGTCATGGCCGCCACCCGCGCCCATCACTTCGGCGCCGTGCCTGATGCCTCCTGGGCGGTGTTCTTCGCCTCCGGCGTCTACCTGGCGGGCCACCAGCGCTGGGCCTTCCCGGCCCTGATGGCGCTGGCCGTGGCGGTGGACTGGCAGGTCATCTCGGCAAGCGGCGTGGATTTCTGGAACCACTACTGCGTCTCGCCGGGCTACTGGTTCCTGCTGCCGGCGCATGCGGCGCTCACCCTGGCCGGCCAGTGGGCCGCCGCCCGGGGGCTTGCGCCGCGCTGGAGCCTGGCAGGCCGCCTCGCCCTGGCCCTGTTCGTGGGCGCCAGCCTCTGCCACCTGTTCGCCCAGGGCGGCTTCTACTGGTTCAGCAGCAGCGTGGCCGAGCCGAGTCTCGCCGGCTGGGCCAAGAACTACGCCGACTGGTGGCCGGCCTACCTCACGGTGGCCTTCGCCTGGGTGGGCATCGGCGCCGCCCTGCACCTCGCCCTCGCGCCGGCCTTCGCCCGCCCCGCACCGGCCGGCCACGCCCCACGCTGAATGCCGCATGGGCAACCGGCTCTCGAAGATCTACACCCGCACCGGTGACGACGGCAGCACCGGCCTCGGCGACGGCTCGCGGGTGGCCAAGGACTCCGCCCGGGTCACGGCCTACGGCACGGTGGACGAGGCCAACAGCGCCATCGGCCTCATCCTCGCCTGCGAGATCCCGGAGGCCGTGCGCGAAGTGCTGGTGGCGGTGCAGCACCAGCTCTTCGACCTCGGCGGCGAGCTGTGCATCCCCGGGCATGCCGCCATCCAGGACGCCGACATCGAACGGCTGGAGCAGGTGCTGGACCGCTTCAACGCCGACCTGCCGCCGCTCAAGGATTTCATCCTGCCCGGTGGCGGCCTCGCCGCAGCGCATGGCCACCTCGCCCGCACCATCGTCCGCCGCGCCGAGCGCGAGGTGGTGACGCTCTCGCACCACGATGCGGTGCGGCCGCAGGCCATCCGCTACCTCAACCGGCTCTCCGACCTGCTCTTCGTGCTCTGCCGCGTGCTGGCCCGGGAGAGCGGCCATGGCGAAGTGCTCTGGAACCACGAACGCCGGCGCTGATGCGCGTCTACACCCACCCCGCCTGCCTCGCCCACCAGCCCGGCCCTGGCCACCCGGAGAGCCCGGCGCGGCTGGCGACGGTGCTCGAGGCCCTGCGCGCCGCCTTCCCCGACCTCGACTGGCGCGAGGCCCCACCCGCCCGCCGCGAGCAGCTCGCGCGCGCCCATTCCCCGGCCCTGCTCGCCCGGGTGCTGGACGCCCGGCCCACGGCCTGGCCGCACCGCCTCGACGAGGACACCCTGATGTCGGCCGACTCGGCCGAGGCCGCGCTGCGCGCCGCCGGCGCCGTGGTGGCGGCGGTGGATGCGGTGCTGGCCGGCGAGGTGGCGCAGGCCTTCTGCGCCGTGCGCCCGCCCGGCCACCACGCCACCCGCGACACCCCGATGGGCTTCTGCCTGCTCAATGGCGTGGCGGTGGGCGCGGTGCATGCCCTGGAGGCCCATGGCCTCGCCCGGGTGGCGGTGGTGGATTTCGACGTGCACCACGGCAACGGCACCGAGGACATCGCCCTGCGCGAGCCGCGCCTGCAGTACGTCAGCTCGCACCAGGCCCCGCTCTACCCCGGCACCGGCCTCGAGGACCACGGCGCGCGGGTGCTGAACGCCCCGCTGCCGCCGCGCTGCCCCGGCCTCGCCTTCCGCGAGACCTGGCGCGAGCGCCTGCTGCCGGCCATCGACCGCTTCGCGCCGCAGCTGATCCTCGTCTCGGCCGGTTTCGACGGCCACCGCCTCGACCCGCTGGCCGACCTCGAGCTCGGCCCCGAGGACTATCGCTGGCTCTCGGCCGAGTTGGCCGCGCTGGCCCGCCGCCACTGTGGCGGCCGTCTCGTCTCGGTGCTGGAGGGTGGCTACAGCCTCACCGCCCTGCGCGAGTGCAGCGTGGCCCACCTGCGCGGCCTGCAGGCCGCCTGAGGAAGGCCTCGGGCACACCGCCCGGACTCAGCGCGGCCGGAAGTCGAGCGCTGCCGAATTGATGCAATAGCGCAGGCCGGTAGGCGGCGGGCCGTCCGGGAAGACATGGCCGAGGTGCGAAGCACAGCGCGCGCAGTGCACCTCGATGCGGTGCATGCCATGCGAGCGGTCCTCCTTCAGCCCCACCGCCTCGCGGGCGACCGGCCGGGTATAGCTCGGCCAGCCGCTGCCGGAATCGAACTTCGCCGTCGAATCGAACAGCGCCGCGCCGCAGGCCACGCAGTGGTAGACCCCGTCCTCGTGGTGGTCCCAGTAAGCGCCGCTGAACGGCGGCTCGGTGGCCGAACAGCGGCAGATGGCGTACTGCTCGGGACTCAGGCGGGCACGCCATTCCTGCTCGCTGGTCGGCAGGCGGATCTCGGGCTTGGAGCCTTGCATGGTATTGGACGGGGCTCCCCGCGGCGCGGGATTTCCCGCAAGCTTAGCGCCCACTGCGTGAGAGGCCCGTCCGTGCCCCGATTCCCCCTGCACCCCCTCGCCTGTGCCCTGGCCTTCGCCCTGGCCCTGCCGGCCTGGGCCTCCGAGGTCCGCGACACCGGCCCGGCCTGGGCCCTGTGCAAGGCGCCCCCTGCCCTCGAGACCCTGCGCACCCTGCCGCCCGATGCCCCGCGCGCAGCGTCGCGCCGATACCCCGGCGCGGATCCTCGCCGACCGCCTCGATGTCTCGGAGGCCAGGGTCACCACCTTCAGCGGCCGCGTGGAACTACTGCGTGCCGACCAGTGGCTGGGTACCGAGGGCCTGCGCTACGAGCACGAGGCCGGCACCTGGACCAGCCTCGGCCCGGTGCGCTTCGAGGACGAGGGCCTGAGGCTCACCGCCGAAGGCGCCGACGGCGACGAGGCCAACGACACCGTGCGCCTGCGCGACATCACCTACCAGCTGAGCCAGGGCACCGAAGGCAATGGCGTGGCCGTGGCCGTGGTGCGCGAGGGCGAGCGCAGCACTTTCGCCGATGCCAGCTACTCCACCTGCCCGCCCGGACAGCGGCAGTGGGAACTGCGCGCCGCCACCATCGAGATCGACGACGCTGCCGGGCGCGGCGTGGCCCAGGGCGCCAGCCTGCGCCTGGGCGGCGTGCCGGTGATGTGGCTGCCCTGGCTCAGCTTCCCCACCAGCGATGCCCGCCGCAGCGGCCTGCTCTACCCCCGGCTCGGCTACCGCGACCGCAACGGCATCGACTACGCCCAGCCGGTCTATCTCAATCTCGCGCCGAACTACGACGCCACGATCACCCCGCGCTGGATGTCGCGCCGCGGCCTGATGCTGGGCACCGAGTTCCGCCACCTCGGGCTTGCCAGCGCCGGCATGCTGGAGGGCACCTGGCTGCCGGACGACGAGCTCGCCGGCCGCGACCGCGGCCTCGTCCGCTGGCAGCACGCCACCCGCCTCGGTCCGCACTGGTCGGCCCAGGCCCTGCTGCAGCACGTCAGCGACCGCGAGTACCTGCGCGACTTCGGCGACGACCTCGGCCGCAACGTCCTCACCCTGCTGCCGAGCCAGATGCGCCTGGACGGCCGCGGCCGCCACTGGAGCACCTCGCTCTCGCTGGAGCGCTGGCAGGCGGCCAACCCGGTGGTGGCGCCCGGCAGCGAGCCCTTCGCCCGCCTGCCGCGCCTACGCTCGCACTGGCAGCAGCCGCTCCTGCCCTGGCTGGAGCTCGGCCTCCATGCCGAGGCCGTGCGCTTCGAGCACGAGGACCGGCCCGGCGGCCAGCGCCTCGACCTGATGCCCGGCCTCCGCCTCGACTTCGGCGGCCCGGCCTGGTTCTTCCGGCCGGAATTGGCCTGGCGCTACACCGGCTATTCCCTGGAGCGCGACCCGCTGGCCCCGGCCATCGACCGCAGCCCGAGCCGCAGCCTGCCGGTTGCCAGCCTCGATCTCGGGCTCGCCTTCGAGCGCACGCTCACTCTGTTCGGCCGCGAGGCGATCCAGACCCTGGAGCCGCGCCTCTACTACCTGCGCGTGCCCTACCGCGACCAGGACGCCCTGCCGCTGTTCGATACCCAGCCGCTCACCTTCAGCTGGCCGGGCCTGTTCCGGCAGAACCGCTACTCGGGCGCCGACCGCCAGGCCGATGCCAACCAGGCCACGCTGGCCATCACCAGCCGCCTGCTCGATGGCGAGGACGGCCGCGAGCGTCTCTCGCTCAGCCTGGGCCGCGTGCTCTATTTCGACACGCCGCGCCTGCGGCTGCCCGGCGAACCGCTGCCAGAGGGGGGCGGCTCGGCCTATGTCGGCGAGGCCGACTGGCGGGTCTCCGACCGCTGGAGCCTCTCGCTGGCCCAGCAGTGGCATCCGGGCAACCGCGGCACCGAGCTCTCGGCGCTGCGCAGCCAGTGGCGCTTCGCCGAGCGCGGCGTGCTGAACGCCAGCTACCGCTACCGCAAGGACCTGCTGGAACAGGCCGACTTGAGCTTCATCGCCCCGATCGACGCCCACTGGCGCACCGTGGGGCGCTGGGTCTGGTCGCTGCGCGAGCGCCGCACCCTCGAGGCCCTGGGAGGCGTGGAATGGCGCAGCTGCTGCATGGCGGTGCGGGTTCTCGCCCGCGATTACATCCGCGACCTGAACGCCGAACGCAACCTCGGCATCTACGTGGAAATCGAGCTGAACGGCCTCGGCCGCTTCGGGCGCGATTCAGAGCGCCTGTTGTCCGATGCTATCCTCGGCTATACGCCCTAGATCCTGCGCAGCCGCGCGCCAGAGCCCGTTTCCGCCCCATGTCGAAGCCCTTCCTCGCCGGCCTGCTGGCCGCCAGCCTCGCCGCCTTCCTCCCGGCCCCCGCCCCTGCCCAACTGCTCGGCGGCACCGGGGCCAGCGCCGGCCCGATCGACGGCATCGTGGCCGTGGTGGACGAGGACGTGATCCTGCGTTCCGAACTGGAACAGGCGGTGGCCAACGTGCGCCTGCAGTACCGGGGCCGCGAGAACCAGCTGCCGCCCGAGGACGTGCTGCGCCGTCAAGTGCTGGAGCGCCTGGTGTTGCTGCGCCTGCAGGTGGCGCGCGCCGAGAACTCGGGCATCCGCATCGGCGATACCGAGCTCAATCAGACCATCCAGAGCATCGCCCAGCGCTCCGGCGGCACCGTCGAGCAGCTGCGCGCCTCGATCGAGGCCCAGGGCCTGAGCTTCGAGGACTACCGCCGCAGCGTGCGCGAGGAGTTGCAGATCCGCCGCCTGCAGCAGCGCGTGGTGCAGAGTCGGGTGGTGGTGAGCGAGTCGGAGATCGACCAGCTGCTCGCCCAGCGCGACTTCGACAGCACCGAATACCGGCTGGCCAATATCCTCGTCGCCCTGCCCGACGGCGCCACGCCGGAGCAAATCGCCATCGCCGAGCAGAAGATCCGCGGCATCAAGGGTCTGCTCGACCGCGGCGAGATGGACTTCCGCGCCGCGGCCATCCGCTATTCCGACGATCGCAACGCGCTCGAGGGCGGCGATCTGGGCTGGCGCGAGCTCTCCTCGATCCCGGCGCGCTTCGCCGAGATCATTCAGTCGCTGCAACCGGGCCAGTACACCGAGCCCGTGCGCGGCCCGAGCGGCTTCCAGATGGTGCAGCTGGTGGAGAAACGCCAAGCCGGCGCCCAGACCATCACCGAGTACCAGGCCGACCACCTGATGATCGCGGTGAACGACCTCGTCGGCGAGGAGACCGCTCGCCGTCGCATCGAAGAGCTGCGTGCCCGCATCGTCGCCGGCGAGGATTTCGCCAAGCTGGCGCGCGAGTTCTCCAACGACACCTTCAGCCGCAACCGCGGTGGCCGCCTCGACTGGTTTGCCGAAGGAACCTTCGGTCCTGCCATCGCCGCCCAGCTCTCCGCCCTCGCCGACGGCCAACTCTCGGAGCCCTTCCGCACCGAGGCCGGCTGGCATCTGCTGCGCCGGGTGGCCAGCCGCCAGCAAGACGTGAGCGAGGAGAACCGCCGCGACCGCGCCCGCCAGATCATCGGCGAGCGCAAGGCGCAGGACGAATTCGAACGCTTCCTGCGCCAGCTGCGCGCCGACGCCTACGTCGAGTCGCGGCTCGGCGCCTGAGCCGTGGCCAGCCTGCCGCGGCTCGCGCTGGTGCCCGGCGAGCCGGCCGGCGTCGGCCCCGAGCTCTGCGTCCGCATCGCCCAAGACCCCTGGCCCGCGCGGCTCGTGGCCTATGGCGATGGCGAGACTCTGCTCGCCGCCGCCCGCGCCCTCGGCCTGCCGCTGCGCCTCCTCGGCCCCGGTGGGGAAAGCGCCCCGGGCGAACTGCCCCTCGTCGAGCATGCCAACACCCGCCCCACGCGCTTCGGCCATGCCGACCCCAGCAATGCCGCCGCCGTGATCGGCGCCCTGCGCAGCGCCGCGGCCGATGCCCTTGTGGGAACGATCGACGGCCTCGTCACCGGACCGGTGCACAAGGCCAGCATCAACCGCGGCGGCATTCCCTACACCGGCACCACCGAACTGCTGGCCGAAGCTGCGGGCAGCGAGGTGGTGATGATGCTGGCCAACCCGCGGCTGCGGGTGGCACTCGCCACCACCCACCTGCCGCTGCGCGCCGTGCCCGGAGCTCTCACCCCCGCCCTGCTGGAGCGGGTGCTGCGCATCACCGACGCCGCCCTGCGCCGGGATTTCGGCCTGACGAACCCACGCCTCCGCGTGCTGGGCCTGAACCCGCATGCGGGGGAGTCGGGGGAGTTGGGGCGCGAGGAGATCGAGGTGATCATCCCGGTGCTGGAGCGCCTGCGCGCCGAGGGCCTGCGGCTCGAGGGCCCGCTGCCCGCCGATACCGCTTTCCTGCCGCAGCAGCGCGGGACCTTCGACGCCGTGGTGGCGATGTACCACGACCAGGGCCTGCCGGTGCTGAAGGCAAGCGGCTTCGAGGAAGCGGTAAACCTCACCCTCGGCCTACCCTTCCCGCGGGTGGCCGTGGACCACGGCACCGCCCTCGAACTGGCCGGCCGCGGCCTTGCCGACGCCTCCAGCCTGCGCCATGCGGTGGCACTCTGCGCCCGACTGGCCGCCCGGCGCGCCGGCAGCCAGCCCCACGATGAAGGAAGGCCCGCATGAGCCTCGAGGCCCACCGCCACAAGAAACAGCTCGGCCAGCATTTCCTCTCCAGCCCCGGTGTGGTCGAGAAGATCGTCCGGGCCATCGATCCTAGGCCCGGCGAGTTCCTGGTCGAGATCGGCCCCGGCGCCGGAGCCCTCACCTTCCCGCTCCTGCGCGCCCATGGCGAACTCACGGTGATCGAGTTCGACCGCGACCTGATCGAGCCGCTCGCCATCGAGGGCGCGAAGCACGGCCGGCTCACCATCGTCCACCGCGACGTGCTTCAGGTGGATTTCGCCAAGCTGGGCCAGGGCCACGAGGTGGAAGGCCCACTGCGCCTCGTCGGTAACCTGCCCTACAACATCTCCACGCCGATCCTGTTCCACGTCATGGAGCACGCGGAGGCGGTGCAGGACATGCATTTCATGCTGCAGAAGGAGGTGGTGGACCGCATGGCCGCCGCCCCGGGCAGCAAAACCTACGGCCGGCTCTCGGTGATGCTGCAGGCGGTGTGCCGGGTCACGCCACTGTTCGACGTGCCGCCGGGCGCCTTCACGCCGCCGCCGAAGGTGGATTCGGCCGTGGTGCGGCTGGTGCCGCGTCCGTCTGCCGAAGTGGGCGTGAAGGACCCCCGGCACTTCGCCCGCACCGTGGCGGCGGCCTTCGCGCAGCGGCGCAAGACCCTGCGCAATGCCCTCGCCCCGGTCTGCGGGCCCGAGGCCCTCCGCGCCGCTGGCATCGATCCTGGCGCACGCGCCGAGCAGGTACCGGTGCAGGCCTTCATCACCCTGAGCAACCAGCTTTCCGAAGCGGGGCTCTCGCCGCCTGAAGCCGCGCCGCTTTAAGTAGAATCGGCGCCATGCCGAACTCCCGCTATGCCATCTCGGTGGCCGTGGCCACCCGCTTTCTCGACGAGCAGAGCGCCCCCGAGGAGGGCCGCTACGTCTTTGCCTACACCATCCGCATCGCCAATGTCGGCGAAGTGGCCGCGCGCCTGCTCTCGCGGCACTGGCTGATCACCGACGCCAACGGCAAAGTGCAGGAAGTACGCGGCGAGGGCGTGGTCGGCCAGCAGCCCTGGCTGAAGCCCGGCGCCGAGTTCGAATACACCTCCGGCGCGGTGCTCGAGACTTTCTGCGGGCAGATGCGCGGCAGCTACCAAATGCTGGCCGACGACGGCACCGAGTTCGATGCCGAGATCGCGCCCTTCGCGCTCAGCATCCCGCGGACCCTGCACTGATGGCGACCTATGCGATCGGCGACCTGCAGGGCTGCCACGACGTCCTGCTGCGCCTGCTCGACGCCATCCACTTCGACCCGGCGAAGGACAGCCTGTGGTTCTGCGGTGACCTCGTGAACCGCGGTGGGCAGTCGCTGGAGACGCTGAAGCTGCTTCACTCGTTGCGGGAACACATCGTGGTCACGCTGGGCAATCACGACCTCTCGCTGCTCGCCATCGCCGGCCGCCGCCCGGAGGAACAGCGCCGGGTGAACCCCGACCTGCAACGGGTACTGTTCGACGACGAAGCGCCGGTGCTGCTCGACTGGCTGCGCCGGCAAAAGCTGATGCACGTGGACCGCGGCCTCGGCTTCGCCATGGTGCATGCCGGTCTCGCCCCGAAGTGGACGATCAAGATCGCCGAGGCCCGCGCCCGCGAGGTGGAGGAGAAGCTGCGCGGCGAGGCCGGGGCGCGGCTGCTCAAGAACATGTATGGCGACAAGCCAAACTGGTCGCCCAAGCTGGAGGGCATCGACCGCTGGCGGGCGATCATCAACGTGTTTACCCGCATGCGCTACTGCACGCCTGGCGGGCGCATCGCCTTCGACGAGAAAGGCCGGCCCGGCACCCAGAAAGCCGGGCTCTACCCCTGGTTCTCGGTGCCCGGCCACGTCGAGCGCGAACTGCCGATCGTCTTCGGCCACTGGAGCACCCTCGGCCTGTTCCAGGGCGTGGGCGTGCACGGCATCGACACCGGCGCGGTCTGGGGCGGCCGGCTCACCGCGCTCGAACTCGGCCCGGAACCGCGGGTGCACCAGGTGCCCGGCCGGGTCGTGTCCGGCCCGCCGGCAGCGCAGGACTGATCAGCCCGTCTCGGTCCGCCGAACGTAATCGGCGAAACGGAAGGCGAAGGCATGCCGGGCGTCGGCCGGATGCGCCTCGCTGTCGGTCATGGTCCATTCGGATGCGTCGAAGCGCGGAAACCAGGCATCGGCGCCTTCCACCCGGGTATCCACCCAGGTGAGGTGCAGGCGGCGTGCCCGCGGCAGGGCCTGGGCATAGACCTCGCCGCCGCCGATCACCATCAGGACGGGAGGCGGGATCGAGGTCTTTGCCGCCCCCTCCGCCACAGCGGCGCCCGCAGCCGCCACGGCACGCAGCGCCGCGTCCATCGACGGCACCGCCTCCATCCCCGCGAAAGGCACGCGGCCGCTGCGCGTGAGCACCAGATTGCGCCGCCCCGGCAGGGCCCGGCCCAGCGATTCGGCGGTTCTTCCGGCCCATGAGGAGGGGATGGCCCAGCGTCAGCGCCTTGAACCGCCTGAGGTCGTCGGGCAGCGACCAGGGCAGGGCATTGCCGCGGCCGATGGCGAAATCCCGGTCCAGCGCGGCGACCAGCGCGATGTCGATGCCTGCGGGCGAGGCAGGGCCACTCACACCGCCACCGGGGCCTTGATGGCCGGGTGCGGGTCGTAGCCGACGAGTTCGATGTCCTCGTAGCGGAAGGCCAGCAGTTCGCGCACCGCCGGGTTCAGGCGCACCGTGGGCAGGGCACGGTGCTCGCGCGAGAGTTGCTCGCGCACCTGGTCGACATGGTTCGAGTAGATATGGCAATCGCCGCCGGTCCAGACGAAATCGCCGAGGCCAAGATCGCAGCAGTGAGCGATCATCTGGGTGAGCAGAGCATAGCTGGCGATGTTGAAGGGCACGCCGAGGAACAGGTCGGCCGAGCGCTGGTAGAGCTGGCAGCTCAGCCGGCCATCGGCCACGTAGAACTGGAACAGGGCATGGCAGGGCATCAGGGCCATCGCCGGCAGGTCGGCCACGTTCCAGGCACTCACCACCAGGCGGCGCGAATCCGGAGTGCGCCGGATCTGCTCCACCACCTCACTGATCTGGTCGATCGTCCGACCATCCGGCGCCGCCCAGCTGCGCCACTGCTTGCCGTACACCGGCCCGAGCTCGCCGCGCTCGTCGGCCCACTCGTCCCAGATGCTGACCCCGTTCTCCTTGAGATAGGCGATATTGGTCTCGCCGCGCAGGAACCAGAGCAGCTCGTGCACCACCGATTTCCAGTGCACCTTCTTGGTAGTGACGAGCGGGAAGCCGGCGCCGAGGTCGAAGCGCATCTGCGCCCCGAACACACTGCGGGTGCCGGTGCCGGTGCGGTCGGTCTTCACCGCGCCATGTGCCAAAACGTGGGCGAGCAGGTCGTGGTAGGCCTGCATCACGCGCCCTCCTTCCCCAGCACCGGCGCGGTCCCGCGAGCGCCAGAGCAGCACCAGGCCGAGGGCCACCAGCGGCAGGCTCAGCACCATGCCCATGGTGAGCCAGCCGAAGGCCAGATAGCCGTACTGCGGGTCGGGCTGACGGAAGAACTCGGCGACGATGCGGAACAGGCCGTACAACAGGGCGAACAAACCGGAGACGGCGTAACGCGGCCGCGGCCGGCGGCTGAACCACCAGAGCGCGAGGAACAGCACCAGGCCCTCGAGGAAGGCCTGTAGCAGCTGCGAGGGATAGCGGGCATAGGCATCCAGCGCACCAGTGGCATGCAGCACGCGCAGCTGCTCGATCGGCATGCCGGTGTAATCGCCGAGCGGTGCGCGCGGGAACACCACGCCGAAGGGGCCGCTGGTGAGCCGGCCCCAGAGCTCGCCGCCGATCCAGTTGCCGATGCGGCCGAAACCGAGGCCGAGCGGCACCAGCGGCGCTATGAAGTCCAGGGTGTCGAACCAGTGCATGGCGTGTTTGCGGCACCACCAGGCCCCGGCCAGCATCACGCCGATCAGGCCACCGTGGAAGCTCATGCCACCGCCACGCACATTGAACAGCATCAGCGGATCGGCGAGGAAGGAAGGCAGGTCGTAGAACAGCACGTAGCCGATGCGCCCGCCGAACAGCACGCCGAGCATGCCGTAGAACAAAAGGTCGCCGAAGGCGTTCTCGTCGATGCCCGGCAGCCGCCCGGCGCGCAGCCGCCGCCGCCCCAGCCACCAGGCGGCGGCGAAGCCCAGCACGTACATCAGGCCGTACCAGTGGATGCCATAGGGCCAGAAGGGCAGCTCAAGGGCGATGGGATCGATGTCGTGCAGGTAGCTCATGCAGTCATCCGGTTCAAGGGACCAGCCAACGCGCGGCGAAAGCCTCGGGCGGCAGGGCCGGGTCGAAGAAATAGCCCTGGGCCAGTTCGGTACCGAGGGCCTTCAGGAATTCGCACTGCGCCGCAATCTCCACGCCCTCGGCCACCACTTCGAGATCGAGGTGGCGGGCAAGATCGAGCAGGCCGGCCACCACCGCCCGTGCCTTGGGATCGCTATCGGCGCGCAGGCAGAAACTGCGGTCGATCTTGAGGCCGGCAAGCGGCAGGTCGATCAGGTGCGAGAGCGAGGCAAACCCGGTGCCGAAGTCGTCCAGCGACACCGGGAAGCCCATGTCGGCGAGGTAGCGTAGGGTGGTGGCGGCATCCTCGCCAGCGGCGAACAGGGTGTTCTCGGTCACCTCGCAGACCAGCAGGCCCTCCACGCCGTAGGCGCGCACGGTATCGCGCAGCTCGGCCACCAGCACCGGCGACTGCAGTTGCACCGGCGAGAAGTTCACGTGCAGGCGGAAATCCGGGCGGCGCTCGCGCAGACGGTGCCGGCGCGCCCAGTCGAACAGCTCGCGCAGAAGGGCCATGTGCACCGACACGATCAGCCCGCTCTCCTCCAGCCGCGGCACGAATTCGGCCGGCGACACCGGGCGCCCTTCGCGATCCCAGCGCATCAGGGCCTCGGCCCCCACCGCCCGGCCATCGGCCAGTGAAACGATGGGCTGCAGATGGAACTGGAACTCGCGGGCATCGGCGGCGCGACGCACCTCGCGCTCGAGCAGCAGGGCGCTCTCCAGCTCCTCGCGCACCTCGGGCCAGACCACCTCCACCCGTCCGCGCCCCTTGCGTGCGGCACCAAAGGCGGCGGTGAGCGCATCACGCAGCAAGCGATCGGCATCGCGCTCGCCACGCGCTCCGGGCACGATGCCAACAGAGGTACTGAACTCGATGCTATCGCCGTCCGGCGCCCCCATCGGCAGGGCAATGGCACGCTGCAGCCGGCCGGCCATCCGCACCGCCAGGCCCTGCACGCGCTCGCCCACCACCCAGAGAGCGAAGGTGTCGTCGGCCACCCGGCCGAGATGCGCTGCCGGCACCAGCTGTCCGATCCGCGCCGCGGCCTCGGCCATCACCGCATCGGCGAAATCGCCGCCATAGCGGTGGGCCAGGCTGCGCAGGCGCTCGAGATCGAGGGCGATCACCGCCAGGTCCTCGCCCTCGTGCAACCCGGCCACTGCCTGCGCCAATCGGTCGACGAACAGGCTGCGCCCAGGCAGACCGGTGGCGGCATCGAACAGCAGCTCGCGGCGGCGTTCGTCCTCGTTGGCGGCCATGCGCAGGCGGTCGTGGCGCTGCGAGAGGATGCCGCTCAGCGAGGCCAGGAAGAGCTGCTCCGGCCCGGTCCAGCGGCGCGGCGGCCCCACATGCTCGAGGCAGAGCACGCCCACGATCTCACCGAACTCGCAGATCGGCACATCGAGCAAGGCGCCGATGCCGAGCGGCCGCAGATAGCCTTCGGCGAGCTCGCAGGTGCGCGGGTCGGCGCAGGCATCCTCGGCCGCCAGCACCATCAGGTCCTCGATGGCCCGAAAGTAGGCCGGGGCCATGGCCACCGGCACCTCGATGCCGGGCTCGAAATCGACCCTGCCCTGCTCGAAAGCCACCGTGCAGCGCAGGCCCTGGCGCCCGGGCAGCCACTGCCACAGACCGGCCCGCGCCACCCCGAGCAGCCGGGCGGTCTCGGCGAGGATCCGGCCCAAGGCCTCCGGGGCATCGTCCTGGGCCCACTGGTGCAGGCGCTTCAGGGCTCCAGTGAACTCGGCGGGCGGTGCAGCGGTGGGCGGGGGGGCGGAGGCCATGACGGCAGTATCGCGCTCAGGCTGGCAGCACGCGGAACAGCGCACCCTTGAGGTATTCGGTTTCCGGGATGGCCGGATGGATGGGGTGGTCCGGCCCCTGGGCCAGGAACTCCAGCAGCTGGGCCTGGCGGTCGAGATGGCGCGCCCCGGCCTGCACGGCCTCGACGAGGGCGCTGCGGGGGAAGTGGTGGCTGCAGGAACAGGCCACCAGCAGGCCGTCCTTCGCCAGCACCTGCATCGCCGCCTCGAATATGCGGCGGTAGGCCAGCGCCCCTTCCTTGAAGTCCTTCCGGCGCTTGATGAAGGCCGGTGGATCGACGATGACCACGTCCCAGCGCCGGCGCTCGGCGCGGGCGGCGCGGAGGAATTCGAAGGCATCCGCGACCTGCGCCTCGACCCGGTCGGCCAGCCCGTTGCGGGCCGCATTCGCACGCACCGCCTCGATCGCTCGGGCCGAGGCATCGACACACTCGGCCCGGCTGGCGCCGGCAGCCAGGGCGCGCAGGCCCCAGCCCCCGGCGAAACTGAAGAGATCGAGCACCGAGCGGCCGGCGAACCAGGGGGCGAGGCGGTCGCGGTTGCTGCGCTGGTCGTAGAACCAGCCGGTCTTCTGGCCTTCCAGCACGTCGGCGGCGAACACCAGCCCGGCCTCATGCACCTCGACCGGCCCCTCCACCGGCAGGCCGCGCACCTGCACGCTGCTGCCGAGGCCCTCCACAGCCCGCGCGCTGCTGTCGTTCTTCCACACGAGGCTGCGCGGCTTCAGCACCCTGTCGAGGGCCTCGCCGATCTCCTCCTGCAGCCGGTCCATGCCGGCCGTGGTGGCCTGGGCCACCAGCACCTCGCCGAAGCGGTCCACGGTGAGGCCGGGCAGTCCATCGGCCTCGCCGAACACCAGCCGGTAGTAGGGCTCGGCATAGCGGCGCTCGCGCAGGGCCAAGGCCACGTTCAGCCGGTGCACGAACAGCGAGCGGTCGAGGGCATGACCGCCGCGGTCGACGAGGCGGGCAGCGATCAGGGTGTTCGGATGCGCATAGCCGCTGCCTAGGGGCTTGCCGGCGTGGTCGAGCAGTTGCACCGGCTGTCCCGGCGCGAGAGCCGAGAGCGGCGTGCGCGCCACGTCCACTTCGTTGCTGAACACCCAGAGGTGACCGGCGCGCAGGCGGCGCTCCTCGCCCCGGCGCAGGATGAGCGGCGCGAGCTCCGTGCCGCCGCTCATGCCAGCACCCGCGGCAGCAGGATGAGGCCCCAGCAGGCCAGCACGTTCATGTCGCAGAGGAAGACCGCCGCCGAGCCCATGTCCTTGGCCCGCTTGGCCATCTCATGCCATTCACTACCGAAGCGGTCGACCACCGCCTCCACCGCCGAGTTCACCACCTCGACGATCAGCACCAGTATCAGGCTGCCGACGAGGATCGCCCGCTCCACGCCGTTCTCTCCCAGCCACAGTGCCAAAGGGGCCAGTAGCAGGAAGAGGTAGACCTCGAGCCGGAACGAGCTCTCCAGGCGCCAGGTCGCCGAAAGGCCCTGCATCGACCACTGGAAGGCCCGCCAGACCCGGAAAGGGCTGCGCGGGGCGTGGCTGTCGATGCTGTCGGCCATGGGCGCGGGAAATCCTTGGGAGCGTTGCCGGAAACGGACCTGGGGCGGCAAAGTCTGACACAGGCCACCCGCCCGGGTCGGCAGGACTTCCGGCACTGCGCCATCCTCACGCGCTCTGCAAGGCTGTCCGCCGCATCGTTGGCCTCCCCCCACCGACCCGAGGAGATTCCATGCTGAACCCCGAACGCCTGCTGCAGCAGATGATGAGGGAAGCCCTGGGCGGCAGCCTGGGCGGCAGGCGCCGGCCGGCGAAGAAGGCGGGTGGTCTTGGCGGCCTGCTCGGCGGCATGTCCACCGCCACCAAGGCGAAGGTCGGGCTCGGCCTGCTCGGCGTGGCCATCGCCGCCTACGAGCACTACCGCAGCAACAATGCGAATCCCCCGGCCGCCGGTGCCCGCACGCCGTCCGCCAGCCCGCCTCCGCCGCCACCGCCCCCGGCCCATGCCGGTCCCGCTCCCAGCGCGCCGCCCCCTCCCCCGGGCGCTCCCGCCGTGGCAGCCGGTACCGGGGCCGCCGAGGAGGCCATGCACCTGCTGCGCGCCATGATCTGCGCCGCCGCTGCCGATGGCCTGATCGACGCCGAGGAGCGCGAACGCATCCTCGGCAGTGCCCGCGAGGCCGGCCTCGAGCGGGAAGAGCTGGAGGCACTGGAGGGCGAGCTGGCCGCGCCGCTCACCCTGCCGCAGCTGCTCGCCCGTACCCGCCCCGCCCAGCGCGAGCAGGTTTACGTGGCCTCGCTGATCGCCATCGGCCGCGAGACCGAGGCCGAACGCCAGCACCTCGAGGCCCTGGCCCGCGGCCTCGGCCTCGATGCCGCCGCCCGCGAGCGCCTGCACACCGACCTCGGCCTCTGAAACTCCCTCCTCCCCCCAGCTCCCGGAGCTCCCCCATGCACCAGTGGTACCTCAGCTACAACGGCCAGACCATGGGCCCGCTCGACGAGGCTGCGGCCCGCCAGCAGGCCAGCCTCAATCCCAGCGGCCACTGCTGGCGCGCCGGCTTCGCCGAATGGGTGCCGATCGCCGCCTGCGCCGAACTGCGCGCCGAATCGGTGGCCGGCAACGTCACCATCCCGCCACCGCTCGCTGGTACCGCCGGCCAGCGCGCCGACGCCATCGACTACCGCATCTACGGCGAGGATATGCAGTTCGTCGAGATCGAGCTCGATCCCGGCGAATCCGCCGTGGCCGAGGCCGGGGCCATGATGTACAAGGATGCCGTGGTGCGGATGGAAACCGTGTTCGGCGACGGCCGCGATGGCGGCGGCGGCTTCATGGACAAGCTGCTCGGCGCCGGCAAGCGGGTGATCACCGGCGAGTCGCTGTTCACCACCGTGTTCACCCACGGTGGCAGCACGGGCAAGGCCCGGGTGGCCTTCGCCTCGCCCTACCCCGGCACCATCGTGCCGATGACGCTCGCCAACTACGGCGGCCGCATCATCTGCCAGAAGGACAGCTTCCTCGCCGCGGCACGCGGGGTCAGCATCGGCATCCACTTCCAGCGCAAGGTGATGACCGCGCTGTTCGGCGGCGAGGGCTTCATCATGCAGAAGCTCGAGGGCGACGGACTGGTGTTCGTGCATGCCGGCGGCAGCATCCTCGAGCGCCAGCTCGGTCCCGGCGAGCGCCTCGACATCGACACCGGCTGCGTGGTGGCCTACACCGACACCGTGAGCTTCGACATCCGCAGCGTCGGCTCGGTGAAGTCCATGCTGTTCGGCGGCGAGGGCGTGTTCCTCGCCACCCTCACCGGCCCCGGCAAGGTCTGGATCCAGTCGCTGCCCTTCTCGCGGCTTGCCGGCCGCATGCTGCAGGCGGCGCTGAAGCCCGGCCGCGAGGAAGGCTCGGTGCTCGGCGGCCTTGGCCGCATCCTCGACGGCGACAACCGCTTCTGAGGCCGGGCAGGGCCGGCGCCGCGCGCCGCCGGCCTCAACTGGCGATGTAGGCCTGGAGCTGGTCGATCTCCTCGGCCTGCTCTTCGATCACGGTCTTGAGCAGGTCGCCGATCGACACCACGCCGAGCAGCACCCCGTCCTCCACCACCGGCAAGTGGCGGAAGCGCAGTTCGGTCATCAGCTGCATGCACTCGCGGGCCCGCTGCGAGGGGGTCACGGTGCGCACCGGCGAGGTCATGATGGCCGACACCGGCGTGCTGGCCGAGGCCCGGCCCTGCAGCGCCACCTTCCGGGCATAGTCGCGCTCGGTCATGATCCCGACGAGCTTTCCGTCGTCCATCACCAACACCGCGCCGACACTGCTCTCGGCCATGCGCTTGAGCGCCTCGAGCACCGAGTCCTGCGGCGAGACGGTGACCAGCGGGGTGTCCTTGCCATCGAGGATCTGACGCACGCTGCGCATTGCCCGGCTCCGGTGTGTGCCTGGCCTCGATCATACCCCCGCCGCCCACGGCCTCAAGGGGGCAGCAGCGCCTCATCGACGAGGTAGAGCGGCCGCTGCTTGGCCTCGAGATAGAGCCGACCGAGGTACTCGCCGATGATGCCGAGCGCCATCAGCTGCAGACCGCCGAGGAAGGCCACCGCCACCATCAGGCTCGGCCAGCCGGCCACCGGGTCGCCCCAGAGCAGGGTCTTGAGGATGATCCACAAGCCGTAGACGAAAGCGCCCGCGGCACTGGCAAGGCCTAGGTAGGTGGCCACGCGCAGCGGCACCGTGGAAAAGCCGGTGATGCCCTCCAGCGCCAGGTTCCACAGCCGCCAGTAGTTGAACTTGCTGGCGCCGGCAAGCCGCGGCGCCCGCTCGTAGTCGAAGGCCTCGGCGCGGAAGCCCACCCAGGCGAACAGGCCCTTCATGAAGCGCTGGCGCTCGCGCAGGCCGCGCAGGGCGGCCACGGCGCGCGGGCCGAGCAGGCGAAAATCGCCAGTGTCGCGCGGGATCGGGGTGTCGGAGAGGGCATTGATGACGCGGTAGAAGGCCGCCGCCGTGGCGCGCTTGAGCCAGGGCTCGCCCTCGCGCCGGGTACGCCGGCCGTACACCACCTCGGCCCCGGCCTTCCAGCGCGCCACGAGGGCCGGCACCAGCTCCGGCGGGTCCTGGCCATCGGCGTCCAGCACCACCACCGCAGCGCCCTCGGGCACATGGTCGAGGCCGGCGGTCAGGGCCAGCTCCTTGCCGAAATTGCGGCTCAGGCGCAGCGCCCCCACCCGCGCCGGCGCCCCGGCGACGAAACCCTGCAGCAGATCCCAGGTGGCATCGCGGCTGCCATCGTCCACGTAGAGCAGGCGCACGCCCGGCCCCAGGGCCTCGGCCACCGCCAGCAGGCGGGGATGCAGCAGCGGCAGGCTGGCCGCCTCGTCGCGGGCGGCCACCAGCAGCACCAGGTCGACGGCGGCCGGCCGGGGCGGCAACGCCGTGTTCGCGTCTCGGGCATCGTGCATGCCGCCGAGCATAGCCAGCCGCGGGGCTTGCCTTCATGATTCGCTACTTCCAGAATCATCGAAATGAACCAGTCCGATGCCGTCACTGCCCTTGCCGCGCTTGCCCAGCCCCACCGGCTGGCGGCCTTCCGCGCCCTGGTGCAGGCCGGCCCCGAGGGGCTGTCGGTGGGCGAGCTGCGCGAGGCCCTCGGCCTGGCGCCGGCCACGCTCACCGGCCACCTCAATGTGCTGCGCCATGCCGGCCTGGTGCACGACACCCGCGAGGGCCGCTCGATCCGCGTCCATGCCGCCCTCGATCGCATGGACGCCCTCGTGGCCTACCTCACCGAGAACTGCTGCGGTGGCCAACCTTGCGCTCCGCCGCCTCCTGCTTGCTGCTGAATGAGAGCCGAAGCCATGAAACGTGTCTTGTTCGTCTGCGTGGAAAACGCCAACCGCTCTCAGATGGCGGAGGCTTTCGCCCGTCTGCATGGGGGGGCGGAGGTGGAAGCCCTGAGCGCCGGCTCGAAGCCTTCTGGCGTCATCAATCCCAAGGCCATCCGCTTCATGGCCGAACGCGGTGTCGACCTCACCCACCACGCCTCCAAGTCGCTCGACGAGATCGGGGGCGAATTCGATGCCGTCATCACCATGGGCTGTGGTGATTCCTGCCCCTGGGTACCGGCGCGAATCCGTGAGGACTGGGCCCTGCCCGACCCCAAGCACATGGATGACGAGGGCTATCGCGCCGTGCGCGACACCATCGAAGCCAAGGTTCGCGAGCTTCTCGCCCGCCTGTGAACATCCCCGCCATCGCCACTCCTCGTCCCATGTCCCACCCGTCTCACCGACTCGCCTTTCTCGACCGCTGGCTCACGCTGTGGATCTTCGCCGCCATGGCGCTCGGCGTGATCCTGGGCAGCCTGTTCCCTGCGCTGCCGGAGCAGCTGGGCGCCCTGAGCCTCGGCAACACCAATCTTCCGATCGCGATCGGACTGGTCCTGATGATGTACCCGCCACTGGCACGGGTACGCTACGAGGCGCTGCCGTCGGTGTTTCAGGATCGGCGGGTGCTCTTGCTCTCCTTGCTGCAGAACTGGCTGATCGGGCCGTTCTTGATGTTCGGCCTGGCTTTGCTGTTCTTGCACGATCGCCCAGAGTACATGGCGGGCCTGATCCTCGTCGGATTGGCCCGTTGCATCGCCATGGTGATCGTCTGGAACCAACTGGCCCGAGGTGACAACGAATACGTGGCCGGCCTGGTGGCATTCAACAGCATTTTTCAGGTGCTGTTCTTCAGCGTCTATGCCTGGTTCTTCATGAGCTTCCTGCCGACCACCCTGGGGCTGCAAGGCTTCACGGTCGATGTCTCGTTCTGGACCATCGCGCAAGCGGTGCTGATTTACCTCGGCATCCCTTTCGCCGCCGGTTACCTGACCCGGCGCTGGCTGCGTCCCCGCAAAGGGAGCGGACTGGTATGACCAGGGTGTTCGTTCCGAGAACGGCCCCGCTCACCCTCGTCGCGCTGTTGTTCACCATCGTTGCCATGTTCACATTCAAGGGCGGCGCGCTTCTCGCCTTGCCCTTCGATGTGCTGCGCATCGCACTGCCGCTGTCGCTCTACTTCGTCATCATGTTCTTCGTGAGTTTCTGGCTCTCGAGGGCGGCAGGCACCGACTACGGCCGAGCCACGGCGCTTTCCTTCACCGCCGCCAGCAACAACTTCGAGCTCGCCATTGCCGTGGCGATTGCGGCTTTTGGCCTGGCCTCTCCGATCGCCTTCGCCACGGTGATCGGCCCATTGGTGGAAGTGCCCGTGCTGATTGCGATGGTCAGCGCGGCGCTCTGGCTCAAGCGCCGCTGGTGGCCGGACAGCCCGTACACGCCCGCTCCGGCCTGCCCGGCATCGGCACGCGATTGAGTCACCGGCAGCAGTCGTCCAGGTAAGCCGGCCCGCCGAGGTTGCGGGCCTGCGCCTCGATCCAGCGCTGCCCGCTGCCAGCACGTAGGCGCTGGGCGCCTCCACCCGATAGCGCCGCGGGCTCGGCAGCACGGCGGCGAGGCGGGCGCTCTCCGATGCCGTGAGCGCCGCCGCCGGCTTGCCGAAAAAGCGCCGGGCCGCCGCCTCGGCGCCGTACACGCCATCGCCGAACTCGGCGACATTGGCATACACCTCGAGGATGCGCCGCTTCGGCCAGATGAGCTCGACGAGCGCGGTGTACCAAGCCTCCAGCCCCTTGCGCAGCCAGCTGCGGCCGCTCCACAGGAACAGGTTCTTCGCCACCTGCTGGCTGATGGTGCTGGCCCCGCGCACCCGGCGGCCCTGCGCGTTGTGCTCGATGGCACGCTCGATGGCCTCGAGGTCGAAGCCGCGGTGTTCGGGGAAGCGCTGATCCTCGGCCGCCACCAAGGCGATCGGCAGCTGTGGCGAGAGCCGCTCCCAGCCCACCCAGTGGTAATCGAGCCGGAAGCCCGCCTCGCCGCCGCGCCAGGCCTCCCAGCGCCGCTCCAGCATCATCCCGCTCAGCGGCGGATCGAGGAAGCGCAGCACCAGCACCTGCAGCACGGTGATGGCCACGAACAGCAGCGGCACCTGCCAGAGCAGGCGTCGCAGCCGGGCCACCCCACTACGGCGGCGGCCCCTCATGCCGCCCCCCGTTCGGGCAGGGTTTCCCCGCCTCGCGCTACCATCGCCACCTCCCTTGGTCCGATCGCGAAGCGTGGCGCCCGCGCGCCGCGCTGTCCACGCCCCCATGCGAAGCACCGACACCCTCACCCGCTTCCTCATCGAGCACACTGGCGTCCGCGGGGGGCTGGTGAGCCTCGACGAGACCTGGCACGAGATCGCTGGCCGCGCCCCCTACCCGCCGGCCGTGGCCCGACTGCTCGGCGAGACGGCCGCCGCCGCGGCCCTGTTCTGCGGCCACGTGAAGGTGGACGGGCGCCTGAGCCTGCAGCTGCGCGGCAGCGGTGCCCTGCGCAGCCTGTTCGTGGAATGCACCTCGATGGGCACTCTGCGCGGCCTCGCCCGCCACGCCGAGGCGGTGCCGGACGCCCTCGGCCCGCGCGACTTCGGCGAAGGCGCGATGCTCGCCATCACCATCGAGACCCTGCCCCCGGGCCAGCGCGAGAGGCAGCGCTACCAGGGCATGGTGGGACTGGAGGCCGATAGCCTGCGCGCCGCCTTCGAAGCCTACTTCCGCCAGTCCGAGCAGCTGCCCACCGCCCTGCTGCTGGCCGCCAACGACGAGCGTGCCGCCGGCCTGATGCTGCAGAAACTGCCGGGCGAGACCGGCGACGAGGACGCCTGGCGCCGGGTCGAGGCCCTGTTCAACACCCTGCATGCCCCGGAACTGCTGGCCGGCCCCGACACCGACCTGCTCTGGCGCCTGTTCCACGAGGACGGGGTGCGAGTGCTCTCGCAGCAGCCCCTCGCCTTCCACTGCTCCTGCTCGCTGGCCCGGGTGGAGGAGATGTTCCAGGGCCTGGGCGAGGCCGAGGCGATGGCGGCTCTCCAGGAGGGCGAGGCCCGGGTGCACTGCGAGTTCTGCGGCCGCGACTACCGGGTGGACGCCGGGCGGATGCGGGCCCTGTTCGCCCCGGGCGCCCAGCCCAACGCCAGTGGAAGCCCGGGGCTGCAGTAGCCCGACACCAGGTTAAGACATCGTAAAAAAGTGCTACACTCGCCGGGCCGGGAACTTCCAGCGCCCTCTGCACTCCGACGCTCCATGCGCGCCCTGCTCGCCTCGCCATCGCCGCCGCCCTTGCCCTCCCGGCTCCGGGCGTGCTGGCGCGCGCCGGCGGCGCCGGCGCGGCCCCCGAGGCAGCGGCCACCGAGGCCGCCTCCGCGCTGCCGGTACCGGTGTGGAACAGCCACAGCGGCAAGCTCGAGGCCGTGCTCTGGATCGATACCGCCGGCCTGCCCGCGCAGGCCGGGAACCCTCCGACCCTGGGCCTGCGCTGGAGCGCCCGTGACGGCCTGGCGAGCGGCTCCCTGACCGCCCGTCTCGATCCCGGCCTCGGCCTGCTCTGCGGCCAGGGCGGCGGCAGCGTCGACCGCCTGAGCGAGCAGTGCCTGGTCACCCAGCTCGGCCGCCCGGCGCAGCCCGCCGGCCAGCTCGGCGCCCAGGCCAGCGTGCGCATCGGCCGCAGCGAGTGGACCGGCTACAGCGCCCTGCGCCGCAGCCACACCGAAGGCCTGCTGCCGGGCACCAACGTGGCCCTGCACATGCCGGAACTGCTGCCGCTCGCCGGTGCCCCCGGCCTCGGCATCGAGCAGCAGGATCTCGGCATCGTCGGCGAACTACGCCTCGGCCAGCAGGGCTGGGTCCGGGTGGGCGGCACCATCGCCCGTGCCCGCCTGATGCCGGCGGATGCCGTGCTGCCGGGCAGCGTGGCCCCGAGCTGGAACAGCCGCACCCTCTCCGTGGGCGGCGGCTATGGCGATCTTGGCGGCGAAGTCGTCGGCCGCGTGGTGCGCGTGCCCGGCGAACCGGAGGCCTACGGCACCCTCGGCCTCGGCGTGACCTGGCGCACCCCCTGGTCGGCCCGCCTCACCGTCGGCGCGCAGAACCTGCTCAGCACCGGCGAGAACCCGATCACCCCGCGGACCGGTGACGAGCGCGAGGAGGGCCGCGTGCCCTACGTGCGCTACCAGCAGGATCTCTGAACGGCCGTGGTGGAGGGCCATCCTCCGCATCCGGGTTCGCTTGGGGAACGGGCCGGCGTCTGGCAGCGCTACTGGGCCACCGGAGCCAGCCATTCCTTCGCCGGCTCCCTGCCCGCCGATTACGGCAGCACCATCGCGCGCTTCTGGGCTGGCGTCTTCGACGCCCTGCCGCCCGGTGCCCGGGTGCTCGACATCGGTACCGGCAGCGGGGTGCTGGCCCGGCTCTGGGCCGGGCATCCCGCCCATGCCACGCCGGGGGCACGACTCGATGCCATCGATATCGTCCCCACCCCCGCTCCGTGGTTCACCGCGCTGCCTCCAGCGCTCCGGGCGCGCGTCCAATTCCATCCCGGCACCCGGGCCGAGGCCCTGCCCTTCGCCTCGGGCAGCATCGATCTCGCCATCAGCCAGTACGGCCTGGAATACGCGCCCCTGGGGCCGGCAACGGCGGAGCTGCGGCGGGTCCTCGCCCCCCGCGGGCGGATCGCGCTCATCGCCCACCACGCCCACGGCGCTCCGGCCAGGATCGCCCATGCCGACTGCCGGCATGCCGAGTGGCTCGGCGCCCCCGACGGCCCGCTCGACCTTCTCGAATCCCTGCTCCCGCTCGTCGCCGAGAGCCGCAGCGCCGAGGGCCGTGCCCGGCTTTCGGCCTCCCCGGAAGCCAACGCCCTCCGCCTGCGGATGAACGCCGTGCTGGGCGAGCTCATGGCGCGTGCCGAACAGCCGGAGGCCGATCTCTGCCACGAGGCCCTGGACACGGTGAAGGCGGCAGATCGCCCTCGCCCAAGGCGGCGCCCTCGACGCTGCCCTCGACGGCCTGCGCGACTGGCGCCAAACCCTTGCGGACACCCGTCTGCGCGCCAGCGAACTCATTGCCTGCGCCCTCGACGAAGACGGGATCGCGCAGCTCGCTCGGCAACTGGCGCGTCCGGACCAGGCGGCCCATTGGGCGCCCCTGTTCGTCGATGGCACGCTGCTGGGCTGGACACTCCGCATCGACTGAATCACCACCACCATGCAGCCCGCCTCCCCCGCCAGCCTCCTCGAATACGCACGCCGGCTCGCCAGCCAAGGCCGCTGGCCCGAGGTCAGGGAATGCCTCGCGTCTCTCGCCACAGTGGGCGACGCCCCGCAAGACCGCGACACCGGCCTGCTGCTTGCGCAGTCGGAGTTCGCTACCGGTGCCGTGGAAACGGCGCGGACCCGTTTGGAGGACCTGATCCGCAGCCACCCTGAAGATGCCCCCTTGCATTACGAGGCCGCCGCCATGGCTCTCGATGCCGGGCACTTCGACGCCGCGGAGGCCCATGCCGCGTCCTGCATCCGGCTATCGCCCAATCACTTCGGCGCCTGGCTCGTGGCCGGCTTCGCCCGGGCGGGGCTTGGCGAGCGTGACCGCTCGCTCGGTGCCCTGCTCCGCGCCATTCGACTGGCCGAGCGGGCCGACCCACGCCGGCTGCCGCCAGCGATCCGCCAGGGGCTTTCCGAGGCCTCGCGGCGAGTCCGGCAACGGCTCGCCGAGGTGCTCGATGCCTCGCTCGATCCCGTCGCCCGTGAGTACGGCGAAGCCGATGTCGCCCGGCTGCGCAAGGGGGCGGCCATCTTCGCCGGCTTCGCGCCCCCCAGCTTTGCCCATCCGCTCTGGCGCCCCGGCCTGTTCTACATCCCCGACCTGCCGGTACGGATGTTCTTCGAACGCGAGGAGTTCGACTGGCACGCGCTCGCCGAAGCCGCCTACCCGGCCATCCGCGGCGAACTCCTCGCCTGCCTGGAAGATGCCGAAGCAGCCGGTTTCAGCCCCTATGTAGACCATGCGGAAGGAACCCACGAGGCTCAGGTATGGGCCGAGGTGAACCGCTCTAGGCGCTGGTCCAGCCTGCACTTCTTCCGCCACGGAGAACCCCGCCCCGCGGCCCATGCCCGGTGCCCGGCCACCTCGGCGATGCTGGCGGCCGTAGACCTGCAGCGCATCCCGGGCTACGGCCCGGAAGCCATGTTCTCGGTGCTGCAGCCCGGCGCTCGCATCCCCCCGCACTATGGGAGTGTGAATGGCCGGCTGATCGTCCACCTGCCGCTGGTGGTGCCTCCCGATTGCGGCGGCCTGCGTGTGGGCACCGAGACGCGGGGCTGGGAGGAAGGCCGGCTGCTGATTTTCGACGACAGCTTCCAGCACGAGGCCTGGAACCACAGCGATGCCGTGCGCACCGTGCTCATCTTCGATACCTGGAACCCGGCCCTGAGCCCCGGCGAGCGGGAGGCAACCCGCGCCGTACTCATTGCTGTGCAGGGCTTCGAGGCCGCCTTGCTCGGCGAGGCCGGCGTGCCCGGCTGATCGCCCCTCAGACCCCGGGCAGCGGCAGGCCCAGGGCCTCCGCGAGCGGCCCGAGTTTCGCGGCATAGGCCGCCACCAGCCCGTCGCGGTCGCGACGCAGCCCGTCGCGCACCAGCACGGCACTGGCGGTGGCCACCGCATCGCCCTCTGCGCCCCAGTTCGAGCATCGCAGGATCGAAATCGAGGCCCAGCGCCGCCAGAACCGGCGCCAGCGCAGCCCGCGGGTCCTGCACGAGACGGGCGTAGTCGATCTCGACCATACGGCCCGGCGGCAAGACTTCGCGCCAATGCTTCATCAGCAGGGCCTGCCGCCGGTGATATTCGGCGAACTCGCGCAGTCGTAGGAATACGGGCAGGCCTGGCCGAAGAGCGTGCGGAAATTCGACAGGCCCACGGCCAGCGGGTCACGGTGCACATGGACGATCAGCGCACCGGGCAGCGCCCGCGCAATCGCCCCGAGATTGTGGACATTGCCTGGCAGCTTGTCGGTGAGAAAGGGCTTGTTGCCCGCCTGCCAGCGTAGGAGCTCGAGATATCCCCTGCCCATCCGCGCGTAGTCGTGCCGGTCGCGGGTCAGCACGGCATGCTCATGGCACTCGCCGCGGAAGTGCAGCCCGCTTTCGCGACGCAGCACCGTGGGGAACCCGAAACTCTCGCCCGCCGTGGCGATGGCCGGATGGCCGCCAAGCAAGCGTTCGACCAGCGTGGTGCCGGAACGGTAATGCCCCACGATGAAAATCGGCCGCAGATGGGGGTCCTGATAGCCATCCTCGGCCTTCAATTCGGCGGCGGACACGCGCAGCAGAGCCGCCGTCAGGGCCCGGCTGGCCTCGAGGTCGTAGTGCACCTGCTGGCGCTGCGCCGAGGCACCGAGTTGCAGCGCCTCCCAGGCCTCATCGTAGGCAGCGAGCTCATGCAACTCGTTGTGCAGGGCATGCCCGAGCCAGGCCCGGGCCGCCGTATCGCCGGCACGCGCCAGCAGTGCCCGGAGGCGGGGAATGCGGCCCTCCGGCTCCGGCAGGCGCAGGCGTGAGCGGAGCCAATGGCTTCCGGGGTCATCCGGCAAGACCGCCAGCACGCGGTCGATGTGCTGCGATGCCGATTCGAAACGGCCGAAGGCAATGTCCTGTTCGGCCTTGAGGTAGTGGGCCGTGGGCAGGTCTGGTTCTCGGCGCAAGGCATCGTCGAGACAGGCATCGGCCTCCCGATGCAGGCCGGAGGCCGCAAGGCTGCGGGCGAACCCCACCAACTGGCTGGCCGAGCCCCACGCAGAGAGCGGGATCTGTGAGGCCACGGCGCGCAGGAGACCGGATTCCCCGATGGCATGCAAGCCCGAGGCCAGCAGTAACACCTCCCGGGGGGAGCGCATCGGGGCGTCCAGGGCCCGCAGAATGAGCTCCCGACCATGTCCATGGCGACCGGCCTCCAGATGCAGGCCGCCCAGCCCCAGCAGCGCTTCGGCACTGTCCGGCTGACGGCGCAAGACCTCCGTGTAGCAGGCAGCGGCGCCGCCCCGATCTCCCGCCTCGATGCGGCGATGCGCTTGCGCAAGCTGGGCTTCGAGTTGCACCCTCGTTCTCCTCACCATTCGCCGCCGGCGTGGGCATTGTGCGCGCATCCAAGCCTACCGGCCAAAAAACAAGGGCCCCTTGCGGGGCCCTTGCAGTTTCCACGACTGCCCAGATCAGAAGTTCTGGGTATAGCGGAAGTACGGCACGCGGCCGTAGCCATCGTACAGGGCGAAGTCGAAGCCGCGACCGGTCGGGTCATACGGATCGAGCACCGGGTCCTTGTCGGCGATGTTGTTCACACCCAGGGTGAAGCGGCCGTTCCACGGGGCATTCCAGTTGACCTGCAGGTCGTGGGTCACCCAGGCCGGGAGATAGTCCGGATAACTGGTGTCACCAGCGAGCTTCGCGGTCGAATCGGTCTTGTGGATGTAGTTGATGTTCCACGCCACCGAGAAGTCGGAGATCGACCACTGGTTCTGCAGCACGGCGCGGTAGCGCGGGGTGCTCGGCTCATTGACGATGTTGGCGCCGCCATCGACCGAGTAGTCACGCACGTAGCTCAGCTGGAACTGCTGCTGCAGGGTACCGAAGTCGGCGAAGTCGAAGTTGGTACGGACGTTGAGGTCCGCGCCGCTGGTCTCGACCGTGCCGAGGTTGGTGAAGCCGCGCTGGATGTACAGCACCTCACCCGCGGAACCGAAGGCCGCGCCCAAGCCCAGCGAGGGGTTCGGCGGCACGGCATTGGCCGGCAGGGTGCTGAGACCCGGCGGGCAGTTCGCCGTGGTGCCGGCCAAGCAGGACAGGATCTGGTTCGAGGTGATGCCGGCGATGCGGTTCTCGACCTTGATGTTGTAGTAGTCGAGGCTGAGGTTCAGCCAGCTCGTGGCATCCCAGGCGCCGCCCACCGACCACTGCTTCGAGTTCTCCGACTCGAGGTTCGGGTTGGCAATCACGTACGCATTGATCTGCGTCGAGCAGGTCGACGGGAGACCGAAGGCCACGCAGGTCGGGGCGTGCGTCACCGAGTCGGCCGAGAAGGCCGCCTTGGCATTCAGGATGTCCAGGGTGGGCGCACGGAAGCCCTCGCCGTAGCTGGCGCGCAGGGTCAGGGTGTCGAGCGGGCTGTAACGGAACGAGATCTTCGGCGAGGTGTCGTTGCCGTAGTCGCTGTAGCGGTCATGACGCGCCGCCACGTTGATCTCGAAGTTGTTGAGGATCGGGAACAGCGCCTCGACATAGACCGCACGCACCTGGCGCGAGCCGTCCGACGAGTTACCGGCCGAACCGGAGACCACGCCGGCTTCCGACAGCGAGTCGTAGAGGTCCTTGTAGAACTCCTTGCGGTACTCGCCACCGAAGGCCAGGGCCGCGGTGCCACCGGAGAGCTCGAAGAGGTCCATGTTCGCCGAGGCGTAGATCTCGTCGATGGTGAAGGTGGAGTCGCGGCCGGTGGTGACCGTGAAGCTGTTCAGCAGGTCGCGGTCGTTGCCGAACGGATCATAGATGTCGTACGTGCCATTGCGATGGCCGCCTGGGCCGAGCTGGCCAGGATGTAACCGCGGCCGATCTCGTAGTACTGCGAGTCGGCGCGGCGCAGGCCGGCGTTCACGCTGATCTCGCCGATGCGGCCGTCGAAGCCCAGGTCCAGCGAGTAGACGTTGGCATCCGAGCTGGTGTCGCGGTTGCCGGCGGCGGCAAAGCGGTGGCGCAGGAAGTAGGGCACCGTGGGGTCATAGCCCTGGCCGGGGAAGCGCACCGCCGGATGGTTCGGCGAGCCCACCGGGATGAAGATGCCGCCACCCGGCCACGGGCTGGAGGGCACCGGAGCGTAACGGCCGAAGCTCTTCACGCGGCTGGTGGTCGCGTTGAAGTACATCGACCAGTCGTCGTTGATCTCGAAGTTGCTGCGGGCGAACTGGGCGCTGTTGCGGATCTCGGCCTCGTCGGCGGCGACGAAGGTGAAGTCGTACAGGCAGCGGCGGGTCAGGCCCGAGCCGATGGTGAAGAAGCCATTGGTATTGCAGGCGAAGCCCGGAACGCCACGGCCCCAGGTGGGGTTGGCCGGCGCCAGCGAGCCCGGACGCCAGCCGTACAGGGTGCCCGGCGCGAGAATGGCGGAGTAGAGCTCGTTCGAGAAGCTCGACACACCGCCCGCCGACCAGGGGCGATCACGCTGGAAGATGATGCCGCGGTTGTTGTACGAGGCGCCGACCATGGCGCTGCCGCGCTCGCCGGAGATGCCGACGACGACCGAGCCTTCTTCCGTCTCGCCGCCCGGGCGCTTCGGGTTCGAGGCACCGAACTTGATCTCGGCGCCCGAGAAGTCCTTGCGGGTGATGATGTTGACCACGCCGCCGATGGCGTCCGAGCCGTACACGGCCGAGGCGCCGTCGGAGAGGATCTCGATGCGCTCGACGGCGGCCAGCGGGATCGAGTTCAGGTCCTGGCCCTGGCCGGCATTCGGGGCGATCGGGGCGCGGCGGCCGTCGATCAGGATCAGGGTACGGGCGCCACCGAGGCCGCGCAGGCTGATCTCGGCGAAGGACTGGGCCGAGCTACCGGACTGCGGACGGAAGGAGCCGAAGGAGTTGAAAGTGGTGCTGCGGAGGAAGTCCGCCACCGAGGTGTCGCCGCTCAGCTCGAGCTGCTGACGGTCGATCACGGTGACGGGCAGGGCGCCCTCGATCTGCGCACGGCTGATGCGCGAGCCCGTGACCTCGACGCGGTCGAGGGTCTTGGCCTCTTCCTGCTGGCCTTGCTGCTCTGCGCAAAGGCAGGCAGCCGCGAGCACGGAAGCCGCGCCGGCAAACAGCGCGAAGCGGATCGCGCCGGACAGCTGCTTGATGTTCGACATTAATTTCTCTCCAACGATCAGATGGACTCGGGGGTCCGGTTGTTGCCGGCGGCGCCGGTGGGCCGGACCGCGAGCAGGCCGAATATAACGCAATCTTTACGGGGTGCAAATCGTGCGCGGCAGCAGGGCCGGTGCTGCGCCGCAAACCCATGAAAACACTGGGCTTTCCTGCCCCGCGCCCTTCACCGGGCGGTCGCGGCCGGGGCCTCGGGCGGCAGGGCGGGCCGCGTGCCGGCAGGAAGGGTTCGCACGAAAACATTTCCGCTGAAACTCTCGAGCCGCACCCGCCCGCGCCCCTCGCCGAGCACCCGAAGCCCCTGTGGCAAGGCGGTGAAGGCCTCGGGCACCTCGGCGCGGCCAAGGGCCTGGACGAAGGCGAGCGCCGCCGAGTCGTCGGCCGGCAGGGCGATGCGCAGATCGCCGCTGAAAGTCTCGACGGAAACCGTTTCCATGCCTGCGGCCTCGAGGTCGATCGCCCCGCCCAGGCTGTCGGCCCGCAGGCGCCCGCCCTGCAGGCGCAGCACCTGGGAGCCGTTCCGGGTCTGCACGAAGACGTCGGCATCGCGGGCCTCGATGGCCACCTCGCCCTCGCCTCCCTGCACGCGCAGGCGCCCGCCCTGCAGGCCGGTGAGCCGCAGCTGCGCCTCGCCGAGATCCAGGCGCAGGGCCCGCCCCGGCGGCAGCACCAGACGCAGCCCGGCCGGCCGCGGCCGCAGCCGGGCCGGGTCCTCCAGCCGCAGCTGCAGCAGTCCCGGGCTCTCGCGCCAGCGCAGGCGCTGGCCGGGCTCGAGTCCGGCCTCGATCTCGATCTCTGCAGGTCCCTGCCCTGCGTCGAGGCCTGCCGATGGCGCGGCAGCCGCTCCGCCTGCGGCCGCAGAAGCATCCGCCACCGGCGCCTCCGCTGCGGCAACCGGGGAGCGCACGGAGACCGTGACCGACCCGGCCTCGAGCCAGAGCGCGAAGGCCTGGCCTTCGACCAAGGACCGGCGCTCGCTCACCGTGGCCGGCTGCGCCGCGGCAAGGCCCGCGACCAGCGCGCTCAGGGCGAGGAGTGGGCGGAAGAAGGCCGGCATGGCGCCATCGCAGCACAGGCGGCGCGGGCTGCCAAGCGCACGGTCTCGGCGTGAATGTCGACGATGTCCTCCACGTCCGGGGCATAGCCGCCGGCCATGGCCACCGCCACCGGCAGGCCGAGGCGGCGGCAGGTCTCGAACACCGTGCGGTCGCGCTGGGCGAGGCCGGCCTTGGTGAGCGCCAGCTGGCCCAGGCGGTCGCCAACGAAGGGATCGGCGCCGGCAAGGTAAAGCACGGCATCCGGCCGCGCAGCGTCGATGGCGCGCGGCAGATGCGCGGCGAGCAGGTCGAGATAACGCGCATCACCCGTGCCCGGCGGCAGGGGCACGTCGAGGTCGGAGGGCGGCTTGATCGCCGGGTAGTTCTTCGCATCGTGCATGGAGAAGGCGAAGAGCGTCGGGTCTCCCGCCACCAGCTCGGCGGTGCCGTTGCCGTGGTGCACATCGAGATCGACGATGAGCAGGCGCCGGGCCAGGCCTTCGGCCTGCACGTGGCGGGCGGCCACCACGGCGTCGTTGAAGATGCAGTAGCCGCCGCCGCGGTCGAAGGCGGCGTGGTGGGTGCCGCCGGCGAGGTTCACCGCCACCCCGTCGCCGCGCAGCGCCGCCTCCAGCGCGGCGAGGGTGCCGCCCACGGTGCGCCGGGCGCGCCGGGCCATGGCCTCCGACCAGGGAAAGCCGATGCGCCGCTGCTCCTGCAGGCTCAAGGTGCCGCGGCGCACGCGCTCGATGTAGGCCGGGCAATGCACCCGGCGCAGGGCCTCGTCGCTGGCCGAAACCGGCTCCTGCAGGTCCACGCCCCAGTGATCGGCATGATCGCGGACACGCTCGTAAAGGCGTCGGTACTTGGCCATCGGGAAGGCGTGGCCTTCCGGCAACGGCAGCTCGAACGTCGGGCAGTAGAAGGCCTTCATGGCCTCAGGCTAGAACGGGAGGCGTGATGCGGGGATAGGCGGCACGGCACCGGGCGCCTGTCGCGACCGCCGCCCGCACGAGTCAGGCGCCCCCCGAGCAACTTTGCGCAGCAGGCAGGCCCTGGCGAGCCTCAGGCCGCGGCCTTCGCTGCCTCGGCCTCCAGCGCCGATACCACCCGCTGGCGCTCGGCCTCGAGCGCCGCCGGCAGGCGCGGCCCGAACTCGGCGAGGTACTCACCGATCGAGGCCATCTCCGCCTTCCAGCCCTCACGATCGCAGGCGAACAGCAGCTGGCGCGCCTCCTCGCTGAGGGTGAGGCCCTCGAGGTCGAGGTCTTCCGGGCGCGGGAACAGACCCACCGGGGTTTCGACGGCGCCGGCCTTGCCCTCGCAACGCTTCAGCATCCACTCGAGTACGCGCAGGTTGTCGCCGAAGCCCGGCCACAGGAACCTGCCGTCGCTGCCCTTGCGGAACCAGTTGACGTGGAAGATCTTGGGCAGCTTGTCGGCTGATGCGCCGAAGCTGAGCCAGTGGGCGAAGTAGTCGGCGAAGTTGTAGCCGCAGAAGGGCTTCATCGCCATCGAATCGCGGCGCACCACGCCCACCGCGCCGGTGGCGGCGGCGGTGGTCTCCGAGGCCATGCCGGCCCCCACCAGCACGCCGTGCGTCCAGTCACGGGCCTCGAACACCAGCGGCACCAACGAGGCGCGGCGGCCACCAAAGACGATGGCGCTGATCGGCACGCCCCGCGGGTCCTCGGCCTTCGGCGAGTAGGAGGGGCACTGCTTGGCCGACACCGTGAAACGGGCATTCGGGTGCGCCGCCGGGCCCTTGGCGGGGTCGTAGGGCTGGCCCTTCCAATCGGTCACCGGCACGCGATCATCGAGACCTTCCCACCAAGGCTGGTTGTCTTCCGTCACACCCACGTTGGTGAAGATGGCATCGCGGTCGAGCATGGCGAGCGCGTTCGGATTGCTCCTGGCGCTGGTGCCCGGGGCCACGCCGAAGTAGCCGGCCTCCGGATTGATGGCGTAGAGGCGGCCGTCGGCGCCGGGGCGCATCCAGCAAATGTCGTCGCCCACGGTCCACACCTTCCAGCCTTTCTCGCGGTAACCCTCGGGCGGGATCAGCATGGCGAGGTTGGTCTTGCCGCAGGCGCTGGGGAAGGCCGCGGCGATGTAGTGCGTCTGCCCCTGCGGATTCTCGATACCGACGATCAGCATGTGCTCGGCCAGCCAGCCCTCACGGCGTGCCTGGACGCTGGCGATGCGCAGGGCATGGCATTTCTTGCCGAGCAGGGCATTGCCGCCGTAGCCCGAGCCATAGCTCTTGATCGTGAGCTCCTCGGGGAAATGCATGATGAAGCGGCGCTCCGGATCGAGCTCTCCGGTGGAGTGCAGCCCCTTCACGAAGTGCCCCTCGCGCTCGATGCGGGCGAGTGCCGCCGAGCCCATGCGGGTCATGATCCGCATGTTGGCGACCACGTAGGGCGAGTCGGTGATCTCGACGCCGCAGCGGGAGAGCGGCGAATCGATCGGGCCCATGCAGTAGGGGATGACGTACATCGTCCGGCCTTTCATGCAGCCGGCGAACAGTGCATCCATCTTTGCGTGGGCCTCGGCCGGGGCCATCCAGTGGTTGTTCGGGCCGGCGTCCTCGCGCTCGGTAGTGCAGACGAAGGTGAGGTGCTCGACGCGGGCCACGTCACCCGGATGCGAGCGGTGCAGGTAGCAGCCGGGATGGGTGTCAGGGTTGAGGGCGAGCAGGGTGCCGTCGGCCAGCATGGCCTCCTTGAGCGCGGCATCCTCCGCGGCCGAACCGTCGCACCAGTGGATGCGTTCGGGCTGGGTGAGGGCGGCGACGGACGCCACCCAGTCGTTCAGGGCCGTAAGGCGGCTCGGCGAGCGGCTGCTCATGTCGGGAAACTCCACGGAAGGAATGAGGGGCGTCGCGAGGCGGGACCGCTCTCCATGACGCCCGCCACCGGCAGACCCCCGGAACCCGACTCGATGCATACGTATTCTATCCCGTCCCGGCGGGGGGTGCCGGCCCCACCCGGCCCGGGTTCGGGGCGGCTGGCCCGGACGGAGCGGGAGACGGCCCGACCTGCCCGGCTCAGGCCGGGATCAGGGTGTCCATGACGTGGCCGACATAGGCCTCGAACTCGTCGTGGTGCAGACGCGGCTGGCCGAGTTGCAGGCTGAGCTGCAGGAAGCCGACGTAGGCCGCATAGGTGAGGCGGGCGCGGTTGATGGCCTCGAGCCGCGGCAGGCCGGCCTGGCGGAAGCTGGCGGCAAGGTAGTCCATGCGCCGCTGCGAAACCCGGGCCAGCACCGGCTGCACCACCGGGTGGTCGAGTGCCTTCAGAAGCTCGCTGTAGATCTTGTGCGGGCGCAGCTCGTGGGCCACCAAGCGGAACAGGTTGCGCAGCCGCTCGCGCGGCTCGGGGAAGGCCTCGAGCTTGCCGAACACCGTTTCCTGCTCCATCGCCTCCCAAGCCTCGAGGGCGGCGGCGAGCAGGGCCTCGCGCGAGGGGAAATGCCAGTAGAAGCTGCCCTTGGTGACGCCGAGACGGCGCGCCAGCGGCTCCACCGCCACCGCCGCCACGCCGTCCTCGGCGATCACGTCGAGCGCGGCATGGGCCCAGTCGCTGGCGGAAAGGCGCGTCGGGCGGTCGGTCTTGGCGGCGGCGGGCATCGGAAGCGGGGGCGATTCACGGAAAGGACACAATAATGCCTCCGCGCCGCTTTCACCATACGCAGACGTATTGACAGGGCCAGGACCCCAGCCCATACTCGCCCGTATGGTTGCACCGCCCCATCCCCTGCCCTCCCTGCACCCGCTCGTCTGGCGCGGACACGGCGACCTGCCGCTGGCAGCCTCGACGAGCAATCCCGATGCGCCGCCGGCAGTACTGTTCGCCCACGGCTTTGGCCAGACCCGGCAGGCCTGGAGCCGCAGCATGCAGCAGCTCGCTATGCAGGGCATCGCCTCGGCCGCCTGGGACATGCGCGGCCACGGGCAGTCGGGCCGCAACGCGCCCGGCGAACGCTACGACGTGCAGCAATTCATCGAGGATACGCTGGCGGTGCGCCGGGCCCTCCCCGCCGCCCCGGTGCTGGTGGGCGCCTCGATGGGCGGCCTGGTGGGCCTCGCGGCGCAGGCGCGCGGCGCCGGTTTCTCGGCCCTGGTGCTGGTAGACGTGACCCCGAAGTGGGAGCTGGCCGGCATGCAGCGCATCCTCGCCTTCATGGGCGCCCACCCCGAGGGCTTCGAGGACCATGAACACGCGGCGCGCGAGATCGCCGCCTACCTGCCGCACCGCCGTAGACGGAAGTCGCCCGCCGATCTTGCCCACCTGCTGGTGCGCGGCGAGGACGGCCGCCTGCGCTGGCACTGGGACCCGCGCCTACTGCAGGACCTGGCCGACAGCGACAAACACCAGGACGAGCTCGCCGAAGCCGCCCGCCGCATCGAGGTGCCGGTGCTACTGGTGAGCGGCGGCCGCAGCGATCTCGTCTCGGCCGAGACCATCGCCCATTTCCGCTCGCTGGTGCCCCACGCCGAGCACGTCTGCCTGCCCCATGCCACCCATATGGTGGCCGGCGACGACAACGACGCCTTCACCCGTAGCATCCTGTCCTTCCTCGGACACCGCCGCCACGCGGCCACCCCCACCGGACCCCTTCGCGGAGCCCTGCCATGAGTGTCTTCCTTCCCTTCGCCGTGCTGCTGCTGGCCATCCTGGTGGCGGCTTATCACCGTTGGTCGCTGGCGGTGTTCACCGCCGTGGCCGGCGCGGCCCTGATGCTGGTCTACCTCACCGGCCTCGCGCCCACCGCCACCCTGGTGGCCGCCGGCCTGCTCGCCGTGGTGGCCCTGCCCCTGCTGCTCACGCCGCTGCGGCAGAACCTGATCACCGCGCCGCTGCTGAAGTTCTACACGAAGATCCTGCCACCGCTCTCCGACACCGAGCGCACCGCGCTGGAGGCCGGCACGGTGGGCTTCGAGGGCGAGCTGTTCTCCGGCGCACCGAAGTGGGAGCAGCTGCTCTCGCAGCCCAAGCCCACCCTCACCACCGAGGAGCAGGCCTTCCTCGACGGGCCGGTGGAAGAGGTCTGCCGGATGGTGAACGACTGGGAGACTACCCATGTGCGCGCCGACCTGGCGCCCGAGGTCTGGGAGTTCCTGAAGAAGCACAAGTTCTTCGGCATGATCATCCCGAAGGAGTACGGCGGTCTTGGCTTCTCGGCGCTGGCCCACCACAAAGTGATTCAGAAGCTGGCCTCGATCTCCTCGGTGCTGAGCTCCACCGTGGGCGTGCCCAACTCGCTCGGCCCGGCCGAACTGCTGCTGCATTACGGCACCGACGAACAGAAGAAGTACTACCTGCCGCGCCTGGCCGACGGCCGCGAGATCCCCTGCTTCGCCCTCACCGGTCCCAGCGCCGGCTCTGATGCCACCTCGCTGCCCGATTACGGCATCGTCTGCGAGGGCGAATGGAATGGCGCCAAAGTGCTGGGCGTGAAGCTCACCTTCGACAAGCGCTACATCACCCTCGCCCCGGTGGCCACGGTGATCGGCCTGGCCTTCCGTCTTTACGACCCCGACAAGCTGCTCTCCGATGAGGTGGACCGCGGCATCACCCTCGCCCTGATCCCGCGCGAGACGCCGGGCCTGAACATCGGCCGCCGCCACTTCCCGCTCAACTGCACCTTCATGAACGGCCCCCTGCACGGCAAGGACGTGTTCCTGCCGCTCTCACAGCTGATCGGCGGTGAGGAATACGTGGGCCACGGCTGGCGCATGCTGGTGGAATGCCTCTCGGTGGGCCGCGCCATCACCCTGCCCTCTACTTCCAGCGGCTGCGCCAAGATCGGGGCGGCGGCCACCGGTGCCTATGCCCGCATCCGCAAGCAGTTCGGTCTGTCGATCGGCCGCTTCGAGGGCGTGGAGGAAGCCTTGGCGCGGATCGCCGGCTACACCTATGCCACCACCGCGCTCTCGCAGGCCACGGCGGCGGCGGTGGACCGCGGCGAGAAGCCGGCGGTGCCCTCGGCCATCGCCAAATACCACGCCACCGAGATGGCGCGCGAGATCGGTCGCGACGCCATGGACATCCATGGCGGCAAGGGCGTGATCCTTGGTCCTTCGAATTACATCGGCCGGGCTTGGCAGGCCGCGCCCATCTCCATCACCGTGGAAGGCGCGAACATCATGACCCGCTCACTGATGATCTTCGGCCAGGGCGCCATCCGCTGCCATCCCTGGGTGCTGAAGGAAATGCAGGCCGCCATGCATCCCGATCCTTCGGTGCGCCTGCGCGAGTTCGACGCCAACCTGTTTGGCCACATCGGCTTTGCCATCAGCAATGCGGTGCGCAGCATCTGGATGGGCCTCACCTTCGCCGCCTTCGGCAAGGCCCCAGGTGATGACTACACCCGCCGCTTCTACCGCAAGCTCAACCGCTACTCGGCCAACCTGGCCCTGGTGGCCGATACCTCGATGCTCACCCTGGGCGGCAAACTGAAGTTCAAGGAAAGCCTCTCGGGCCGCCTCGGCGACGTGCTCTCGCAGCTCTACATCGCCAGCGCCATGCTGAAGCGCTACGAGGATGAGGGCCGCCCGGCCTCGGAGCGTCCGCTGCTGGCCTGGGCCTTCCACGACAGCGTGCACAAGATCGAGCTGGCGCTCTCGGGCGCCCTGCGCAACTACCCGATCCGCCCGGTGGGCTGGCTGCTCTGGCTGCTGGTGTTTCCGCTCGGCCGCCGCGCCCAGCCGCCCAGCGACCGCCTCGGCCACCGCGCCGCCGCGCTGCTGATGTCGCCTTCCGATGCCCGCGACCGGCTGGTGCAGGGCGTGTTCCTCACCCCTTGCGCCAACAATCCCGCGGGCCGGGTGAATGCCGCACTGCCGAAGGTGATCGCGGCCGAGCCGGTGGAGCGCAAGTTCCTGAAGGCGGTGAAGGGCGGCGAGATCACCGCCCTCGATTTCGCCGACCAGCTTGCCGAGGCGGTGCGCAAAGGCCTCCTCAGCAACGAGGAGAAGGTCCAGCTGGAAGAGCTGCGCCGCCTGACCTGGGATGCCATCAGCGTGGACGACTTCGACCACGAGGACCTGGTGGCGGCCTCGCTGTACCGCGGCCAGAAGTCCGGCGAGACGCGGCGCGCCGCCTGAGGCCCTTCTGCAGATCGTGTGATCGTTGGTGACGGCGGGCTTCGGGCCCGCCGTCGTGTCGTTACGGAGGCCCCATGCCGGATGCCGCTCCCCTGCTCCGCCTGTACCGCCGCTTCGCGCGCCTGCCGCTGGGGCGCTGGCTGTTCTCGCGCGCACTGTGCTTCAAGGCGCCCTACTTCGCCAGCATCCACCCCACCGTCCTCGCGCTCGAGGCGGGCCGCTGCGAGGCGCGCATCCCGCACCGCCGCAGCATGCAGAACCACCTCGGCAGCGTGCACGCCATCGCCCTGTGCAACCTCGCCGAGCTCTGCGCCGGGGTGATGGTGGACGCCTCGATCCCGCCGGGCATGCGCTGGATCCCCAAGGGCATGACGGTGCAGTACCTGAAGAAGGCCATGGGCCCACAGACCGGTATCGCCCAGCCGGCCCAGCCCATCGTCGCTGCCGGGGCAGGCTACGAGCTGCCGGTGCGGGTAGAAGTACACGACGCCGGCAGCGAGACCACCTTCCGCGCCGAAGTGCTGATGTGGGTGTCGCCGAAGCCTAGCCGCACCCGGGGCGGGTGAGCCCGCGCCCGGCAGATCAGGGCGGAAGTGCCCCGCCCGGCGCCTCGGGCAGCCGATCGGTCTCGCGCAGCAGTCGCCAGACGCTGGCCGTCATCACCAGGGCCACCAGCAGACCAGCGCCGAATACCACCGAGGAACCGAAGGCCGAAAGCGCCTTGTAGGTCCAGGAGAAGGTGATCTCGCCGCCGCGGAAGAAGGCGGTGTCGATGGCTGCGCCGGCCTTGTAGCGCCACTGCCGATCGACCCGGGTGTAGATGGTCTCGCGCCCCGGCTTCATCAGCGAGAACTCGTTGGAGCGGGTGAGCACCAGCACGGCGCTGATCAGCAGGGGCAAGGGCGAAGCGGCGAGCACGGCGAAGCCCAACACGGCCGCGGCCATCGGCACCAGTAGCACCGGGGCAAGGCCAAAGCGCGAGAGCAGCCAGCGGGTGGCGAAGAGTTGCACCAGCAGGGTCAGCACATTGACCGCGATGTCGATGCCAGCGAAGAAGGCCGTGCGCTCCTCGGCGGTGGCGAAACGCTCGCGCACGATCAGCACCTGCTCGTTGTAGAGGAACTGGCCGATGCCGACCCCGAGGAAGACCAGGACGGCCAGCCAGCGCAGCAGCGGCTCCTTCACGATCAGCGTGAGTCCGGCCAGCAGGCCGCCCCCCATGGCGCTCTCATTGTCGCGGCCGATCCGCTCGTCGCGCTGCACCGCCCAGCGCCGCAGGCGCCAGATGCAGGCCATGCCCAGGGCGAGGAAGCCAGCCGAGACCAGCATCAGATTGGCGATCCCGAGTTCCTGGGCCAGCAGGCGGGTCAGCACCGGGCCGGTGAAGGCCCCCACGGTGCCGGCAGCACCGATGTAGCCGTAGTAGCGCCGCGATTCGGCATGGGTGAACACGTCGGCCATGAAGCTCCAGAACACGGCCACCGAGAACACGTTGAACACCGTGACCCAGAGGAAGAAGGCCATGCCGCGCCCCGCGACCTGGGTATGGAACAGGGCATGGAAGCCCAGCAGGCAGAGGATGGAAAGCCCGAACACCATCGGCAGGAAGACCCGCCGCGGGAAACGGCTCACCAGTGCCCCGTAGACCGGCTGGGCGAGCAGGATCAGCAGGAAGGTGCAGGTGGAGAGCACCTGCAAGGTGAGCTCCTGCAGCGGGATGCCGTGGGTGGCGAAGAAGGCCACCACCGCCGGCGGGAACACCGCCTCGACCTCGCTGGAAGCGCCCATCGCATCGCGCACCGGGCGCAGCACGTAGTAGCCGCTCAGCAGGCTGAAAAAGAACAGAAAGGACCAGAGCAACGGTGGCGATTCCGCGATCGCCTCGCGGAACCGCCGCCATCGTCCTGCCGTGTGCTCCATACCCGCCATCCGGGGCTCCCCGCTGCCGATGGCGAACGGTAACCGCAAGCGCGAGTGCAAACCATCCTTGAGCAAATGCTCTAGACCAGCATCCCAGCATCGGGGATCGTTCCACTTCGGCCTGCTCGTGTACGACTTCATCATCGTGGGCGCTGGTTCTGCCGGCTGCGTTCTCGCCAACCGGCTCAGCGCCGACCCCACCATCCGGGTCCTCCTGCTCGAAGCCGGCCCGCGCGACTGGCATCCCTTCGTGCACATGCCGGCCGGTCTCGCCAAACTGGTGGGCCGCAAGGGCGTGAACTGGGACTACAGCACCGCCCCGGAGCCGCAACTGGACGGCCGCATGCTCTGGTGGCCGCGCGGCAAGGTGCTGGGCGGCAGCAGCTCGATCAACGCCATGTGCTACGTCCGCGGCCACCACCGCGACTATGACGAGTGGGCGGCGCTGGGGGCGGAAGGCTGGGACTGGGCCTCGGTGCTGCCGTATTTCCGCAAATCGGAAGGCAACGAGCGCGGCGCCGATGCCTTCCATGGCGGCGACGGTCCGCTCGGGGTGAGCGACCACCGCTACCGCAACCCGCTCTCGGCGGTGTTCCTCGAGGCCGCCTCGCAGGCCGGCTTCCCGCTCAACCCCGACTTCAACGGGCCGGTGCAGGAAGGCTTCGGCTACTACCAGACCACCACCCGGGACGGCGCGCGCTGCTCGGCCGCCACCGCCTACCTCGAGCCGGTGCGGAAACGGCCGAACCTGAAGGTCATCACCGGGGCCATGGCGCGCAAGGTGCTGTTCGAGAAGGGACGCGCCAGCGGCGTGCTCTACACCACGGCATCCGGCGCCTTCGCCGAGGGCGCGGCGCGCGAGGTGATCCTCTGCGGCGGCGCCATCAACAGCCCGCAGTTGCTGATGCTCTCCGGCATCGGCCCGGCCCCACAGCTACGCCAGCACGGCATCGAGGTGCGGGTAGACCTGCCCGGGGTGGGCGGAAACCTGCAGGACCACCTCGACATTTGCACCCTCCGGCGCTCGACCCAGCCCATCACCTACGACGGCGCCGACACCCTGCTGAACGAGCTGCGCATTGCCCTCGAGTACTACCTGCGCCGGCAGGGACCGGGCACCAGCAACATCGCTGAGGCCGGCGGCTTCCTGCGCTCGGCGCTGGCCGAGGACGAGCGCCCGGATATCCAGTTCCACTTCGTACCGGCCCAGCTCGACGACCACGGCCGTAACAAACTGCCGGGCCATGGCTTCACCGTGCATGCCTGTTTCCTGCGGCCAAAGAGCCGCGGCCGGCTCTACCTCGCCGGCCCGGATGCCGACACCAAGCCGCGCATCGAGGCCAACTATCTCGGCGACGAGGCCGGCTTCGACCTCGCGGTGATGCGCGAGTGCGTGCGTCTCTCGCGCGAGTTGCTGGCCCAGCCGGCCTTTGCCCCCTACCGCGGCGAAGAACTGTTCCCCGGCGAGCGGGTACGCGACGAGGCCAGCCTCGATGCCTTCATCCGCCGCAAGGCGGAATCGATCTACCACCCAGTGGGCACCTGCGCCATGGGCCGCGAGAGCGATCCGCAGGCGGTGGTCGACCCCGAGCTGCGCGTACGCGGTGTGCAGGGCCTGCGGGTGGTAGACGCCTCGGTGATGCCGAAGCTGATCGGCGGCAACACGAATGCGCCGACGATGATGATCGCCGAGCGCGCCGCCGACCTCATCTTGGGCAGCTGAACGCCCTCAGTCGCGCCGGCCGGGGCAGAGCGCTGCCGGCAACGGAGCGTGCAGGATGGCACAGACGATGCGCAGTAGTTCGCCTTCTGCCACCGTGAGCCGGCCATCGTGCAGAGCCGCGGCCACCAGGGCCTCGACCAGCATCAGCTTGGCCTTCGGCAGCAGGGCATCGAGCCGTGGCCAGGCCTCATCGAGCAGGGCAAGGCCGCCAAGCGGCGGCTGGTAGCGCGCCGCCGACTGCGGCAGCACCGCCTGCAGGCCGGCGAGGAAGGCACGCTGTGCCTCGACCGGCGCGGCATGGCCAGCCTGCGCCATCACCGACAGCAGCAGCACGATCTCGCCCTCCACCTGGGAAAGCTTGAGGCGTGGCCGACGCCAGATCTCCCCGGGAGCCGCCGACTCCGCCAGTTCGTTGCGCAGTAGCTGGGCCAGCCCGTAGTGCAGGAAATCCACGCCGCCATCGGCATGCGAAAGGACGAAGCACAGATCGGCGATGGCCTCCAACTCGGCCCGGGGCCGCTGCTTCACCGTGGACAGGGCGATCATCGCCAGCGGCAAGCGCAAGGCGGCATGCAGCCCGGCGAGACGCTCGGCGTAGTCGCGGGCCTGCCCCACCACGGCCTCGCTGCTGCGGGCCCTGAGCTCGAAGCACTGCCGCTCGCGCACCGCCGGACGCGCCGAGAGCAGCAGGCCGTAGAGTAGCAGCACGGCTTCCTCGCGATCGCGGGCGGCACGGTCGAGCACCTCCGGGATGGCCGCAGCCACGGCGCGGGCGCGCTCGACATCACCCTCACGCCACTGCCCCACGCCGGCAGCGAGGGCGGGCGCGGCCACCAGCAGCGCGGCATCCTCCGGCGGCAGGGGCGGCGGCCCGGCCAGGCCCAGCGCATGGTCCTCGTCGAGGCCGGAGGGCGGCGGCAGCCCTCGCCGCGCCAGCACCTCCTCCCACTGTGCCGGCCGGAAGCCCGGACGAAGGGCACGGATGCGGTCGAGCAGCGGCGGGTGGGTGGCCATCCAGCGCGAGAAGCCAATGCCATCCTCGAACAGCATGTGGCTCACTTCCTCGGCCCCGGGCTGCTCCAGCCGGCCGCCCTGCGGGCAGCCGCCGATCTTGCAGAAGGCCCCGATGAGGGCATCCGGATCGCGGGTGTACTGCACGGCAGAGGCATCGGCGAGGTACTCACGCTGGCGGCTGATGCCGGCCTTGATCAGACGGGCGAACAGCAGTCCCACGGCACCGATCAGGATCAGGGCCAGGGCGAGCAGCAGGATCGGCAGAGCCTTGCGGTCGCTGCCATGGGCAGCCTTCAGCAGTTCGCGGCCGGCGATGCCCACCACCAGGATGCCGAACAGCCAGCCGACGAGGCGCAGGTTGAGGCGGATGTCGCCGTTCACGATGTGACCGAACTCGTGCGCCACCACCGCCTGCAGTTCGCTGCGGTTGAGCCGATCGAGCGCGCCGCGGGTCACGGCCACCGCGGCATCGGCCGGGGTGAAGCCGGCGGCGAAGGCATTGATGCCGGCCTCGCGCTCCAGCACGAAGACCCGCGGCATCGGCATGCCGGCGGCGATGGCCATTTCCTCCACCACGTTGCGCAGGCGGCGCAGGTTGGCGTCCTGAGTGTCTGCCGGTACCGGGGTGCCGCCCAGGGCCTGCGCCACCGCCGCCCCACCCTGACGCAGGCCGAGGCTGCGGTAGAGGCTGGCCCCGGCGATCAGCAACAGGGTGAGCACCGTGGCGGCCACCAGCACCGGCCCGGTGGCACCTGGCTGGCCGAGAACCCCGACGAACAGCAGCCAGGCCACCGCGTCTACCGCCAGCACCACCCCGAGCACGGCGCCAGCGAACAACCACACCAGGCGGCGCGAACGGCGACGCACCGCCTCTTGGCGTTCGAACAGGTTCATCCCGGCTCAGAACTGGACGCGCGGCGCATCGCGCTTGTGGACCTCGTCGGCCCCGATCTCCAGCAAGGCCGCCGGAGCGAAGCGGAACTGGGCAGCCACCAGGCTGCCGGGGAACATCTCACGGCGGTTGTTGTAGGCCATCACCGCATCGTTGTAGGCCTGGCGCGCGAAGGCGATGCGGTTCTCGGTGCTGGTGAGCTCTTCGGTGAGCTGCTGCATGTTGGCGCTGGCCTTGAGCTCGGGATAGGCCTCGACCGTGACCAACAGGCGCGAGAGCGCTCCGCCGAGCGCCCCTTCGGCTCCGGCCAGTTGGGCCATGGCGGCGGCATCGCCCGGCGCAGCCTTGGCGGCCCCGAGGCCGGCCAGCGCGGCGCTGCGGGCACGCACCACGGCTTCCAGGGTCTCGCGCTCGTGTTTCAGGTAGGCCTTGGCGGTCTCGACGAGATTGGGGATCAGGTCGTAGCGCCGGGTGAGCTGCACGTCGATCTGGGCGAAGGCATTGCGGTAGGCGTTGCGTGCCGCCACCAGCCCGTTGTAGGCGCCGATCCCCCACAGCACGAGGGCCCCCAGGGCACCGAACACGACCAGCAGGAACAGGAACATCCAGGGCTCTCCTCGAGGTAGGGATGGGGATTGCGCCACAACGATAGAATCGGCGCATTTCCAGCATACGTCGCCCATGCGCTGCCGCAAGCTGCTCACTCTCCTGCTCGTCCTCGCGGCCTGTGGGGCCGCATTGCCCACTACGGCGCAGGCACCGGCCACGCTCGCGCCGCCGATGGCGGAGCGTCAGCCGGTGCAGGCCTCGGTGGTGGAGGCTGCGGCGAAGGAGGTGGATGCACTGGCCGAAGGCATTCTGGCCCGCGGCGTGCCCGGGCTTGCCGTGGCGGTGGTACACGGGCCGCGCACCGTGCTGGCCAAGGGCTATGGCCGCACCGGCGGGCGCCAGGGCGAACGCATCGACGCCGACACGGCCTTCCGCATCGCCTCGCTCTCCAAGGGCATGGCCGGCACCCTGGCCGGACTGCTGGTGGAGCGCGGTGAACTGCGTTGGGACATGCCGCTGAACCAGCAGCTGCCCACCTTCCAGCTCGCCGATGCCGCCGGCTCGGCCCAGCTCACGGTGCGCGACGTGCTCGCCCACCGCCTCGGCCTGCGTTACCACACCTATGACCGCGACCTCGAGGGCGACACCCCCTACCCGCTCCTCGCGGCGCGGCTCTCCGAGGCCCCGCTGCTGTGCTCGCCAGGCGAATGCTTCGGCTACCAGAACGTGGCCTTCAGCCTGATCGGCGACGTGGTGTTCGCCGTCACCGGCGATTTCTTCACCCGCCAGGTGGAGAACCGCCTGTTCGCCCCGCTCGGGATGACGAACGCCACCTACGGCCGCGAGGGCCTCGAGGGCAGCCCGCGCTGGGCGCGCCCGCACGTGCGCACGCACAACGGCTGGGTGGCGGTGCGCCCGCGCGAGAACTACTACCGCGTTCCTCCGGCCGCCGGCGTCAACGCCTCGATCAACGACATGGCGATCTGGGCCAAGGCCCAGCTCGGCCACCGCCCGGACGTGCTCTCGCCCGCCCTGCTCGAGGACCTGCACACGCCGCTGGTGCGCACCCCCGACCAGCTCACCGGCTCCCCCTGGCGCCGCGCGCGGCTACGCGACGCTCACTACGCCACCGGCTGGCGGGTGTTCGATTACCAGGGCGAGAAACTCGTCTACCACGCCGGCGCGGTGCAGGGCTACCGCGGCATGATCGGCCTGCTGCCGCGCCGCGACGTGGCCATCGTGGTGTTGTGGAACAGCGAATCGGCCCTGCCTTCGGGCCTGATGCCCACGTTCCTCGACCGCGTGCTCGGCCTGCCCGGCGAGCCCTGGGTCGATCTGCGGAACGGGCGCTGAAAAAAGCTAACGCCCCTTGCGGGGCGTTAAGGCCTTTGCGGAATCCCCCGGCCCGCCTGGGCAACGGGCCGGGGGCGATTACGGCAATCGGGAGCCGCTTACATGCTCGGCACGGGCGCGGCGGGAGCCGGAGCCTGGACCGCCGGAGCCTTGGCCTTGGGGGCCGACTTCTTCTTGGCGGCCTTCTTCGGCGCCGCCTTCTTGGCGGCCTTCTTCACCGCCTTCTTGGCAGCCTTCTTCGGGGCGGCCTTCTTCACCGCCTTCTTGGCAGCCTTCTTCGGGGCCGCCTTCTTCACCGCCTTCTTGGCAGCCTTCTTCGGGGCGGCCTTCTTCACCGCCTTCTTGGCAGCCTTCTTCGGGGCCGCCTTCTTCGCGACCTTCTTCACCGCCTTCTTGGCCGCGGCCTTCTTGGCGGGTTTCTTGGCGGCTTTCTTCGCAGCTTTCTTGACAGCCATGGTGCACTCCTCGTCAGTGGTTTGGCGTTTCGCTTTTCGACTTACCCAGTCGCAAAGGCAGGGCCGCGACGCGAGCGTCGTGGCGAACCCGCGCCGCCGGCAGGGCCGCCGGCACGGATGGGGTGGCGCGAAGCGGAGGCCGCGCGCAGGAAAGCCCGCTCCATGCCGGAGGCATGGACACGGGACATTCCAGGAAAAGGGGACCCGGGATCGCGAGGGAGGGAGCCCGTCCGCACGCCCGAAGCGCTGGCCATCGGGGCGTGTGCGTAGTGTTCGCGATGCAGGTGGAGGTCCGTTCGTGTCACTCGTCAGGTGCTGACTTGCGTTGCGGCGGAAACTAGCCACGCATTTTTTTTGTGTCAACAACTTTGCGCGATTTTTTTTCGTCTGCCTTCGGCGCGCTTCGCAGCACATCGTCGAAAGCCGGCGCACGCAGACCACCACATGCACCCGCGCGTGCGGCCGTGATGCCGCAAATGCAGCAATGGCGCGGCTTCCAGCGATGGCGTCGGCAGGAACGGAAGCATGTATGCCTCCACTCCGGCGCCACCCGGAGCCGGCGCCGGCAGACAATGCCGGCACGCTCCGCCACCTGATCCGGATACGCGCAAATGCATTTTGCTGCAATGCACAAATCAAAACTGCGCGAACTTTTCCGCCGGAAAAACGAAGGCCGCGCCCGAAGGCGCGGCCTTGGCCATGCGCGATGCCGCCGCCCAAGAGGAGCGGGCAACAGGCGGTCAGTCGTCGAGGCTGGCAGCGTAGTCGGCAGCCGTGAGCAGCGAATCCAGCTGCGAGGGATCGCTGGCCTCGAGCACGAACATCCAGCCCTCGCCGTAGGGATCGGCATTGATGGTCTCGGGCTTGTCGGCCAGCGCGGCGTTGACCGCCACCACCTTGCCGGAAAGCGGGGCATAGACGTCGGAAGCGGCCTTGACCGACTCGACCACGGCGCAGGCCGCGCCCTGCGAGAGCTCGTCGCCCTCCGCCGGCAGCTCGACGTAGACGAGGTCGCCCAACGCGCCCTGCGCGTGATCGCTGATGCCGACGGTGAAGCGGTTGCCGCCCTCCGGGCGCACCCACTCATGGGACTTCATGAACTTCAGGTCGGCAGGAACGTTGCTCATCGGACTCTCCGGGCGGGTTCGGTGCGGCGGAGCGTCCGCCGCGGGCAAGGGGAAGAAAGGAACACGGATGGAAGGATCGGCCCGCGCCTCAGCCCAGTACGCCGGGCTGGGCCTGGCCTTCGCGGACGAAAGGATATTTCACGACGCGCACCGGGAGGCGCTTGCCGCGGATGTCGACCTCGACGGCGCCCACCTCACCGCCCGGTACCCGGGCCAGTGCGATCGAGCGCCCGAGGCTGGGCGAGAAGGTGCCGGAGAGGATCTCGCCGGTGCCGCCGGCGGTGTGCACCGGCTGGCCGTGGCGCAGTACGCCCTTCTCGTCCATCACAAGACCGATGGTCTGGCGCGGTACGCCGGCCGCTTTCTGCGCCTCCAGCGCGGCGCGGCCGATGAAGTCGCGGCCCTCGTCGAAAGCCACCGTCCAGGCAAGGCCGGCCTCCAGCGGGCTCACCGTCTCGTCCATGTCCTGGCCGTAGAGCGCCATGCCGGCCTCGAGGCGCAGGGTATCGCGGGCGCCGAGTCCGGCCGGGCCGACGCCGGCCTGCTCCAGCGCCTCCCACAGGGCGACGGCATCGCCCTCGGGCACGATCACCTCGAAACCGTCCTCACCGGTATAGCCGGTGCGGGCGACGAACAGCGGACCGGAGAGCGCGGCGCCCGCCACCTGTGTGCCCGGCACCTCGGCAGCAACGAAACGCCCGAGGGCCAGTACCGCGGCGGCGGCCTCAGCCGAGAGCAGGGAGGCGAACTTGGCGCGGGCATTCGGGCCCTGCACCGCGATCATCGAGAGCTCCGGGCGCTCCTGCACGGCCACACCGAAGGGCGCGGCCTGCGAGGCGATCCAGGGCAGGTCCTTGTCGCGGGTGGCGGCATTGACCACCACGCGGAACCAGTCTTCGGCCATGAAATAGACGATCAGGTCGTCGATGATGCCGCCTTCGGGAGTGAGCATGCAGGCATACAGGGCCTTGCCGGGCAGCTTCAGTTTGTCCACCGAATTGGCGATGAGCCGGCGCAGGAAGGGCCGCACCTCTGCGCCACGCAGGTCGACCACGGTCATGTGCGAGACATCGAACATGCCAGCATCGCGACGCACCAGATGGTGCTCCTCGATCTGCGAACCGTAGTTGAGCGGCATGTCCCAGCCACCGAAGTCGACCATGCGCGCCCCGCGGGCGCGGTGAGTGGCGTTGAGGATGGTGGACTTCGGCATCGCGCGCCCTGCGGTGGTTTCGGATGGAACCAAGTATCGCAGATGCCGCGGCGCTGAGCGCCAGCCCTAGCGCCCGCCGCGGAACAGCAGCAGCACCGGAACGAGGCCCACGAACACCAGCAGCAGGGCCGGCAGAGCCGCCTGCGCCCAGAGCCCCTCGGCGGTGGCGTTGTACACCCCCACCGCCAGCGTATCCCAGCCGAAGGGCCGCAGCATGAGGGTGGCGGGCAGTTCCTTCATCGCCTCGACGAAGACCAGCAACAGGGCGGTGAGCAGGCCGGGCCGCAGCACCGGCAGGCCCACCCGCCACCAGCGCGAGAGCCGGCCATGGCCGAGGGTGGCGGCGCTCTGCATCAGGCTGGGGCGCAGGGTGGCGAGCGCGGCCCCGGTGGCCGAGAGCCCGACGCGCTGGAAGCGCATCACCAGCGCGGCGACCAGGGCGAACAGGCCGGTGGACAGGCCAAGCCCGGACGCGGCGGGCCCGAGCAGCCGCTCGATGGCGAGCAGGCACCAGAACACCGCCACCGCCATCACCGCGCCCGGCACGGCATAGCCGAGGCCGGCGGCGAAATGCCCGGCGGCGATCCAGCGATCCTGCGGATACCGGCGTCGCAGGGCCGAGAGCAACAGGCCGAGCGCCACGGCCGCGAGTGCGGCGAGCCCAGCGATGGCGAGCGTGCCGCGCATCGCCGCCCAGGGCAGGGCATCGAGGACGCCCGGCGGCATCCAGGCAAGCAGTTGCCCAATCGGCCAGAGCACGCCGAGCAGGACCACGAGACCGCAGGCCATGGTGGCCAGCGCGCCCGCGACCGGGCCCAGAGTCTGGCGGTGCGGGGCCCGTAGTTCCGGGCCGGCGATACCCTCGCGCCCGCGCAGCCAGTGCCCGAGGGCGAGCACCGCCATCACGCCGAGCAACACCAGCAGGGCGAGCTGGGCGGCCAGCGCCAGCGACTTCAGCGCCGTCCAGCTCTGGATCACCAGGGTGGTGAGCGTGGTGAGGCCGAGCAGGCGCACCGCCCCGAAATCGGCCAAGGTCTCGAGCAGGACGAGGCCAAGGCCGCCGAGCCAGGCCACGCGGGTAGCCGGCAGCACCACGCGCAGGAAGGCGCCGGCGGGGCTGGCGCCGAGCAGGCGGGCGGCGTCGAAGGCCGCGCTGCCCTGGCGCAGCAGCATGGCCCGCATCATCAGGTACACATAAGGGAAGAAGGCGAGGCCGAGTACCAGCACCGCGCCGCCGAGGCTGCGGAGCTCCGGGAACCACGCCGCCGGCAGGCCGAGCCCGCGCCAGCCGGTGGCCAGCGCCCCGGAATAGGCGAAGCCGGCCACATAGACGTAGGCCAGCACATAGGCCGGGAAGGCAAGCGGCAGGGCCAGCGCCCACTCGAAGAGGCGGCGGCCGGGAAATTCGTGGCGCACTACCAGCCAGGCAAGACCGATGCCGAGGACGAGGGTGCTGGCGCCCACGCCGGCCAGCAGCAGCAGGGTCTGAACGAGCGCCCGCGGCAGCAGCACCTCGCGCAGATGCGCCCACAGGTCTTCCGGCACCTCGCCCGGCACCACGGCGAGGAATAACAATGGGGCGCACAACACGAACGCGGCGCCGAGGACGGCGCCGCGCGCGAGCCAGGGGGGGGCAGACGAAGGACTCAGCGCCACCCCGCCCGATCCATCAGCATCACCGCCTCGGCCTGACGACGGCCGGCCACCGCGATGTCCCCCGGGTCGGCCTTGAACTCGCCCCAGCCGCGGACGATGGGGTCGACCTCGAGACCGGGCTTCACCGGGTACTCGAAGTTGAGGCCGGCGAGCAGGGTCTGCGCCGTGTCGCCGGACATCCACTCGAGGAAGCGCTTCGCGGTGTCCTTGCGCTGACTGGCTGCCAGCACTCCGGCGCCGGAAATATTGACGTGCACCCCGGCATCGGCCTGATTCGGCCAGAAGGGTGCCACCGGGAAATCGGGATTCTCCTTCTCCAGGCGGCCAAGATAGTAGGTATTGGCAATACCCACCTCGCACTGCCCGGCGGCGATGGCCTGGAGCAGCAGGGTGTCGTCGGCGAAGGGCGCGGTGGCGAGGTTGGCCACCCAGCCGCGCAGTACCTCGAGGGTGCGGTCCGGGCCGAGGCGCTCCACCATCATCGCCACCAGGCTCTGGTTGTAGACCTTGGAGGCCGAGCGCAGGCAGAGCTTGCCCTTCCACTGCGGCTCGGCCAGCGCCTCGTAGGTGGAGAGCGTGGCAGGATCGACGCGGCCTTCGGCATACATGATGGTGCGGGCGCGCTCGGAGAGCCCGAACCAGCGGCCCTCGGCATCGCGCAGGTTGGCCGGCACATTGGCCTCCAGCACCGGCGAGACGATCGGGGCGAACAGGCCGCGCTCGGCGGCCTGCCAGAGATTGCCGGCATCGACGGTGATGAGGACATCGGCCGGAGTGCTGGCGCCTTCCGCCACCAGGCGTTCGATCAGGGCGTCGGCGCTGTCGGTGCGGGTCTCGACGGCGATGCCAGTCTCGGCGGTGAAGGCGGCCAGTACCGGATCGAGCAGATTGGGCTTGCGCTCGGTGTAGATCACGAGGCGCTCGGGCGCGGCGGCGGCCGGCGCCCCAGCATCGGATTCGGGCGCGCGTTCACTACTGCAGGCGGCAAGGCCGAGCAGGGCGAAGAGGACGGCGGCGAGCGGAAGACGGCGCGGAAAGGAAAGGACGGCAGTCATGGCTTTACAGGAACGCGGACGAGAGGATTGGTCGTCAATGATAAGCGTTCTCAGAAAGAAAGCCAGCCTGCCCGCTCATGCCGCCTCCACCTGGAGCACCGTCGAGACCACGCCGACGATGCGCACCCGCGCGCCTTCGGGAAGATCAGGCCCCTCTACCTGCCAGAAGGCATCGCCGATGCGGATGCGGCCCCGGCCATTCTCGATCGCCCGCTCCAGCACGTGCACCTGGCCCACGAGCTGGGCGGCACGGCGGTTGAGCAGCGGCTGGGTGGTGGCAATGCCGGTACGGCGCAGGCGGCGCCAGTACACGTAGACGGTGGCGAAACTGAGCAGCACGAACAGCACGGCCTGCCAAAACACCGGCAGGTCGGGCACGAACACCACCACCAGCAGCATCGCCCCGGCGGCCAGCCCGAGCCAGATCAGGGCAGCGCCGGGCACCAGGGTCTCAAGGGCGATCAGGCCCAGCGCCAGGCAGGCCCAGAAGATCACCACCGGACGGAAATCGAGCAGGTCGCCCACGGCCGCCCCCGGTGCTCAGCGCTGGCCCGGCACGGCGGGCGGCATGCGCCCACCAGCAGTACGGGACTGAGAGCTGGAGAGTCCCTCCCGCGCCAGCTCGGCGATACCGGCGATCGAGGAGATGAGACCGCTGGTCTCCATCGGCATCATCACGAACTTGCTGTTCTGCGAATGGGCAAGGTCGCGGAAGGCCTCCACGTACTTCTGTGCCACGAAGTAGTTGATGGCCTGCACATCGCCCTTGGCGATCGCCTCGGACACCATGCGGGTGGCGTTGGCCTCGGCCTCGGCGAGGCGCTCGCGGGCCTCGGCCTCGAGGAAGGCGGCCTCCTTCTTGCCCTGGGCCGCCAGCACCGCCGCCTGCTTCTCGCCCTCGGCGCGCAGGATCTCGGCGGCCCGCAGGCCTTCGGCCTCGAGGATGTTGGCGCGCTTCTCGCGCTCGGCCTTCATCTGCCGGGCCATGGAGTCGATCAGGTTCTGCGGCGGCTGGATGTCCTTGAGCTCGATGCGGTTGACCTTGATGCCCCAGGCGTTGGTGGCGGTATCGATGACGCCAAGCAGCTTGGCATTGATCTCGTCGCGCTTGGACAGCGATTCATCGAGATCCATCGAGCCGATGGCGGTGCGGATATTGGTCATCACCAGCGCGATCACCGCCTGCTCGAGGTCAGAGACCTCGTAAGCGGCCTTGGCGGCATCCAGCACCTGGAAGAACACCACGCCGTCCACCTTCACCACGGCATTGTCCTTGGTGATGACGTCCTGGCTGGGGATGTCGAGCACCTGCTCCATCATGTTGATCTTGCGCCCCACCCCCTGGACGATCGGGAACAGGAAGTGCAGGCCCGGCTCCATGGTGTGGGTGTACTTGCCGAAACGTTCCACCGTCCATTCGTAGCCCTGGGGCACGACGCGCACCATCTTGAACAGGAAGATGATGCCGCCAAGGACGATGATGGTGATCAGGATGCTCACGGGGCGGCTCCTTTCGGACTGCGGGGACCGCCTCGAGTATAGGCATGCTGAACCGCAGCCAGCAGGGCGCTGCGACGCTATGCTCCCCCGGCGCATCCTCTGGGGCGTGAACCGACCTTCCGCCTTCGCCATCGAAGTGCCCGCCGCCCTGCTCGACCGGGCGCGGCGCGGCGAGCATGCCGCCTGCGAACAGATCTACCGCTGGTTCGAGCGCCCGGTGTACTCGTTGGCCCTGCGCATGCTCGGCGACCCGGACGCCGCCATGGACGTGCTGCAGGACACCCTGATGAAGGTGTTCCAGAAGCTGCATGGCTTCCGCGGCGAGTCGCCGTTCTGGGGCTGGCTGCGGCAGGTGGCGGTGAACGAATGCTTGATGCGGCTGCGCCACCGCAGCCGCGAGGAACCCTTCGAGGCCGAGGCCTTCGAGCCCGACCTGCTGGCGCACGAGGGCCTGCTGCCGCCCACGGCCGCCGACGCCGCGCGGCTGGCCGAGGCCCTGGCGCAGCTGCCGGAACGCACCCGCGCGGTGCTCTGGCTGCACCACGTGGAGGGCTACACCCACGAGGAAATCGCGGCCCTGCTCGGCGGCACGCCGAGCTTCTCCAAATCCCAACTGGCGCGCGGCACCCGCCGGCTGCGCGCCCTGCTCGACCCTGCGGAGCTTCCCCATGCCTGACCTCGGCACCCCCCTGCCCCCACCCGATGGCCGCCCGCTCGGCGAGGCCCTACGCGCCCTGCCGCTCGTCAGCCCGCCGCGCAGCGTCTGGCCGGCGCTGGCAAAGAGCCTGCCGCCGCGCCCAGCCACCCGCTGGCAACGCTACCTGCCGTATTCGCTGGCCACCGCGGCGGCGCTCGCCCTCGCTCTGCTGCTGCCGGTGCCCGGCACGCTTCCCGGCACCGCCGCCGGCGGCAGCGAGGCGCCCCTCGCCACCGATGCCAGGCTGCCACGGCTGATGGCCGAATCGGCCCGCCTGGAGCGCCTGATCGCCGCCGCTGGGGAAGACCCGCTGCAGCCGGCCGAAACCCTGCTGCTCGGTCTCGCCCTGGAGGACGCGATCGCCGAGATCGATGCCGAACTGGCCGAAGCCCCTTCCGGGCCGGCCGTGGACGCGCTCTGGCGCCAGCGCGTCGAACTGCTCGCCGAATACGCCGAGCTCGAACTTGCCCGCCGCCGCAGCGCCGAGGCCGGCGGCCCCTTCGACACCGCTCTCGTAAGCCTCTACTGACCCCCTCAAGCCCTCTGGAGTCCCTGCCATGAACCCCCTGCCCATGCGATCCCTGCTCGTTTCCGCCCTGGTCCTGGCCCTGGCCCTGCCTGCCGCCGCCCAGAGCCCCGCCCCGCCCCCGCCTGCCAGCGCCAGTTCGGTGGAGGCCAAGCGTGCCGAACTCGCCCGCCTGCAACGTGAGATGGCGGTGCTGGCCCGACAGCAGGCCGAACTGGCCCGCGAACTCGGCCTCTCGCCGCGTGAACTGCGCCGGGCGGGCAGTGAGGCCCGCATCGGCCTCGGCGTGGTGCTCGGCGAGGCCCGCGACGGCGGCGTGCTGGTGGCCGCCGTCAGCCCCGGCAGTCCGGCGGAAAAGGCCGGCCTGCGTTCAGGCGACCTCATCCGTAGCGCCCAGGGCCGGAACGTGGCGAATGGTCGCGAGCTGGTAGAAGTGCTGCGCGGCGTGCAGAAGGGCCAGGCGGTGAACATTGGCTATCTGCGCGAAGGCCGTTCGGCCAGCGCCGTGGTGGTGGCCGACGAGATCGGCCGCCTGGCCGGCATCCACCGCCTCGGCGGGCCGGGTGAACGCCTCCGCCGTATCGAGATCCTCACCGAGACGCAGGGGCCGGGAGGCCGGGCCGGCCGCCCCGGTCGCCTCGCGGTGCTGACCTGCCTCGAGGGCGAGCGCGACTGCGACCGCGACGCGATCCGCCAGGCCTTCCGCTTCCGCGGTCTCAATCTCGCCAGCCTCGACGGCGATCTTGGCCGCTACTTCGGCACCGAGCGCGGCGTGCTCTTGATCAAGGCCAGCGACGCCCTGCCCGGTCTGAAATCGGGCGACGTGATCACGACGGTGGAGGGCCGTGCGGTCGATTCCCCCCGCGATGTGATGCGCGCGCTGGGCGGCAAGGCCGCTGGCGAGACCCTGACGCTCGAAGTGCTGCGTGACAAGCGCCGGCAGGCCGTGCGCATCACCGTGCCCGAGGGCCGGCCGCTCGACTTCCTGCCTCCGCCGCCCCCGGCGCCGCCCGCACCGCCGGCTCCGCCGGCACCTCCCGCGCCGAAGGCCGCGCCTCCGGCCCCGCCCGCACCGCCGGCCCCGCCGGTGGAGGCCGGCCTCACGGTGTAAAGGAATCAGCGCTGGGCGGTGGCCTCGGCCGCCACTAGCGGCCGCACGTGCCGCGCGAAGACGCCGTCGATGGCCCCCGCCTCGACGGCGTCGCCGTTCTCGCGCTTCGCCGCCAGCTCGAACAGGGCCTCGATGACCGGCATGCCGTCGACCGACGTGTCCAGCACCAGGCCACCCGAGGCCAGGGCCGCCTGCCAGCGTGCCCGCACCTCGGCCCAGAACGGGGCCGTGGCCTGCCAGTAACGGTAGGCCGGGCCGAAATCGGTGGCCGTGGTGCGCCGGTAGTCGTTGAAGCCGAACTCGCGGGTGAGGGTGCCGACGGTGCGCTCGCCCTCACGTCGCACCTTGGTGTTGTCCTGCTCGTGGGTCCAACCGAAGGGCGTGATGGTGTGGCGGTTCTCCACGTTGAGGGCGTTGTAGTCGGAGCGCACCGTGTATTCGCGGCGCGGCAGGGGCCGCCAGCTGCGGTCGGAGGTCCAGGTGGGATTGCCGTACTTGTGGTTCCAGGCTCCGGTGCCGCAGTAACGCGGCGCGTCCGAGACCTCGTAGACGCACTGCGTCCACTTCCCCGCCGTCTCCTCCGGCGCCAGCGGGCGCAGGCGCCAGGTCTGCTCGGCCACGAACTCGAAGCGTTCCGGCGCCTCGTATACCCAGTCCTGCCGCCAGTGCTTGGTCACATGGCCCTTGGGCGAGACCAGCAAGTGCTGCAGCACGATCTTGGTTGGCGAGTCCTCGACCAGGATCACCACCTCACGCGCACCGCTGTCTTTCGCCTGCCGCGCCTCATAGCCCGGCGACAGCGGCACGGTTTCCTGGAAATGGAAGCGCACCACGTACTCGCCCTGCATGGCGAGGATGGCGGCACGGTCCTCGGGGGGCGGCAGGGCGGCCATGACCTGGCCAGTGCCGAGGGCAGCGGAAAGGAGGATCGGAACAAGGCGGACGGAAGTGGATCGCATGGGGCACTCCATGGGTGGGAAAGACCGGGCGCGAGGCCGGCCGAGGGAGATGGCGGCCTGCTCAAAACGCGGCCGTGAGGGTGATCCGGGCATGGCGCCCGGGGCGGGTATAGCGGTCGAGCACCGTGGAGCTGGCGGGCACGCCCGCGGTGTCGCTGGGGTCCCAGACCTTGCGGTCGGCGAGGTTGAACACCGCCGCCTCCAGACGCCAGCGCGGGCCGAGCTCGAGATCGGCCAACAGGTCGAACAGAGCATGGCCGGGGGCGACGAACGGGGCAGCCTCACCCGGTGCCAGCGTGAGGTCGCGCCGCCGGGCCACGCCGGTGGCCGCGAGCTCCACCCCGGCCGTATCGCCACGCCAGCCCACACCCAGGCTGCCGCGCAGTGGGTCGATCGAGGCCAGCCAGGCATCGTCGGTGCGATCGATGCCGCGGCTGCGGCTGCCGGCGAAACGCAGGTAGCCGCCTTCCCAGCCGATGCCGTCGAGGGCGAGGCGGGCACTGGCCTCGGTGCCCCAGGTCTCGACCCGGGAGCGGTTCACCGACTGGAACTGCAGAAGGCCGGTGAGCGGGTCGATACCCACAGCGGCCCGCGATTCGATGAAGTCGCGGTAGCGGCTGGCATGCAGGCCGAGCGTCCATTGCAGGGCCCCGGTATCGCCACGCAGGCCGAGATCGAGGCCGCGGCTGGTCTCCGGCTTCAGATCGGGGTTCGGCAGGGCCACATAGCCCGAGGCCACGTTGGTGAAGCCGAGGTTGGCATCGTCGTAGGGCGGCGCGCGAAAGCCGCTGGCGGCATTGGCGAACAGCGAGAGCGTCTCGCCCAGGCGCCAGGTGAGCCCGAGCTTGGGGCTGGTGCGGCTGGCACGCAGCCCGGCGGGCACGAAGCCAGGGTTGTCTTCGGCGAAGATCGGATCGAGTGTGGGCGAGAGACGGTAGCGGTCGTGGCGCAGAGCCGGTACCAGCCGCAGGCGGCCATCGAGCAGCTCGAGGTCGAGTTGGGCGAAGAGACCGGTCTCGCGGGTGCGGCTCAAGGGGAAATCCCGCACCGGGAAGACATCGGGGAAGATCACGTTGCTCGACGTGCCGGTGGTGAGATGGGTGGCGCGGCCGTCGCGCTTCTGGCGGATGTCGGCCTCGGTGTACTGCAGGCCATAGAGCAGGGCATGGCCGCCGAGGCGGGTCTCGGCCGTGAGCTCGAGGCCTTGTTCGCGCTGGAAAAAGTCGAACTGGCGCTCGCGGCGCACCGGGTTCACCGCGGCACCCGCGACCACGGTGGCCCTCCGCTCGTCGGTGCGCTGCACGGTCTCGCTGTCCTGGCGGTGCAGGCTCCAGCGCAGCACCTCGGCAAGGCCGCTGTCGAGTTCGTGCCGGCCATCGAGGGACAGCCGAGCCCGGGTCTTGCGATCATCGGCGGCCAGGCCCTGCACGCGGATACGCTGGCCGAACACCAGGCTCTCGCCACGCGCACTCAGCACCTCGGTCTTGGCCCGGGTCTCGGAGGCATCGAGGGTGAGCCGGAGGCGGTGCCCGTCTGCAGGCTCGAAAACGCCTTTCACCAGCAGGGCGTGCTGGCGCTGATCGGACGGATTGGCGGCAGTACGACGGGCATCCTCGCTGTCATCTTTCCCGGCGCTGCGCGTCTCTTGCCCATCGCGGGCCTGGGCATGCAGGAGCCAGGAGAGACCACCGGGCGCACCAGCCAGGCTGAGACCAAGGCGCCGACTGGTGTCGACACCGGCGACACCGGCGCGGGCGCGGGCACGAAAAGCCTCGCCCTGCAGCAGGTCCTCGGGATCGAGGGTGACGAAGCGCACCGTGCCACCCAGGGCATCGGAGCCATAGAGCGCGCTGGCCGGGCCGCGCAGCACTTCCACCTGCTTGAGGATGGACACATCCACCGCGTCGCGGTCGGCATCGGCAAAGCTGCCGATGCTGAAGGCATCGGCCACGTCCACGCCGTCTACCTGTACCTGCACCCGGTTGCCGCCAAGACCGCGGATGCGCAGGTCGCCGAGTCCGAAGCGACCGGCGCTGCCGCCCACCGTTACCGAGGGTTCGTAGCGGAACAGCTCACGCAGGTCTTGCGCTTGGATCCGTTCGATCTCGGCGCGCGGCACCACGGTGACACTGGCCGGGGCCGTATCGAGCCGCTCCTCGCCGCGGGTGGCGACGACGATCACCGCATCGAGTACGGTGGCCTCGCCCGAGGACGCGGCCGGGCCGTCGCCCGCCGCCGCAGGGGCCGCGGCGAAGACCGGAAACACGGGGAGGGAAAGCGCAGCAGCGGCGAGCGCGAGGCCCACCGCCGCCGGCAGGCAGCGAAGACGCATGGACAACTCCGGAACGAAGGAAGGGTTGAGTCCGGCGGAGCTGGCATGCGGCGTGATGCCGCGGCGGGCAACCGGGCCGTTGGAGAACGGCGTGGAGGGATTACTTCACGAGGATCAGCTTGTCGTTCCGCGTGTGGCGCAAGCGGTAGACCTTGTCACCGTGGACGATCTCGATCTCGCGGGCGCCACGCAGCAGCTGGCGGCTGTCCACCACCGGCGCCGTGGAGGCGAAGGTGGGCAGGGGGCCGGCCAGCAGGCGGGCGGGGCTGGGGGGCAGCGGAGGGACCTGGACGACGGGCATCGCACTTCTCCATGGGGGCTGGGGGAATGGCCACGACGCAAATGCTACTGATTCGCATTTGATAGTCAAGCCCCCCTCCCTGCTCGCCCCGCTACGCCCATGCCCCAGTTCAGGCCAGGGCCGCGTCGATCCGTGCCAGCAGCGCCTCGTCGAGCTTCGGCAGCAGTTCGAGCGCGCCGAGGTTGGCCTCCAGCTGCTCGATGCAGGTGGCGCCCAGCAGCACGCAAGAGACGGCAGGGTTACGCAGGCACCAGGCGATAGCCAGCGCCGCCGGGTCCATCCCGGCCTCGCGGGCCACGGCCACGTAGCGGTCGATGCGCGCAAGCAGCGCTCGGCCCTCCTCGCCCTGCACCCGCTCCTGCAGCCACTCGTAGCCCGGCGTGCGCAGGCGCGACCCCGCCGGCACGCCGCCCGAGTATTTGCCAGTGAGCAGGCCGGAGGCCAGCGGCGACCAGGTCGTGGTGCCGAGGCCCAGGCTTTCGTAGAGCGGGGCGTACTCGCGCTCCACCCGCTCGCGGTGCAGCAGGTTGTACTGCGGCTGCTCCATGCTCGGCCCTACCAGATGATGCTCGCGGGCGATGCGCGCGGCCTCCGCGATCGCCTCGGCCGGCCATTCCGAGGTGCCCCAGTACAGCACTTTGCCGGCCTGCACCAGCTGATGCATGGCCCAGACCGTCTCGGCCACCGGCACCTGCGGGTCGGGGCGATGGCAGAAAAACAAATCGAGGTAGTCCACCCGCAGGCGCTTCAGCGCCCCATCGCAGGCATCGCGCACGTGCTTGCGCGAGAGGCCACGCTGCATTGGCCGCGGCTCTTTGGCCGAACCGAAGAACACCTTGCTGGTCACCGCATAGGCATCGCGCGGGAAGCGCATGTCGGCCAGCACGTCGCCCATGATTCGTTCGGCCTCGCCCCGGGCGTAGACCTCGGCGTTGTCGAACAGGCTGATCCCGGCATCGAAGGCCCGCGTCAGCAGGGCACGCGCCTCGCCGCGCCCCAGGGTATTGCCGAAGGTGACCCAGGCGCCGAAGCCGAGGACGGAAACGGGAAGGCCAGTGCGGCCGAGAGGGCGGTAGAGCATGCGGAGCGCCTGCGCATCGGGAAGGGGAGCGCGAGCATAGCCATGGCGCCGTGAGTGCGCAGGAAGAACGGTGCTGCCGATGCCATGGATCGCGATCGCCGCTGGTATTCCGTCCCGGTCACGGCTGCGCTAGGATGCGCCGCCCTTCGGGGAGTAGCCCTGCCAGCCTGCTGGCACCGCGCGTCAACATGCTTGGCCTGCACCGGCCATGGCGCGCGACCCGACCGCACCGGCCCTGCCGGACGTTCGGCGGGCAAGACCGAAGACCCCGCTGGCGCTCCCGACCGGGCCGCCGGTGCGGTCTTCGTCGTCTGCCCTGCCGCCCGGTCGCTGAAAGGAACCCCGATGGACGCCCTCCTCGTTTCCACCGCCGCCGTGGCCATCGCCGAGATCGGCGACAAGACCATGCTGCTGGCACTCCTCCTCGCCGCCCGCTACCGCCAGCCCTGGGCCATCGTGCTCGGCATCGCCGTGGCCACCGTGGCCAACCATGCCGTGGCCGGCTGGGCCGGCGCCTGGCTCGCCTCGCTGGTTTCACCCGAGGTACTGAAGTGGGCGGTAGTGGCCTGCTTCGCCGCCGTGGCCCTGTGGACCCTGGTGCCGGACGAACTGGACGAGGACGAGGCGCCGAAGCCCTCGCGCTTCGGGGCCTTCCTGGCCACGACGCTCGCCTTCTTCGTGGTCGAGATCGGCGACAAGACGCAGATCGCCACCGTGGTGCTGGCGGCCAAGTACGAGCCGCTCTGGCAGGTGGTGGCCGGCACCAGCCTCGGCATGCTGCTGGCCAACGGCCCGGTGGTGCTGCTCGGCCACCGCTACGCCGACCGCCTGCCGCTAAAGGCCGCTCGCTACGCCGCCGCCGCCCTGTTCGCGGCCCTGGCGCTGTGGGTGGCGCTGCGGGGCCTGGTCGGCTGAACGGGCCGGGCCATTGCCGGCCCGGCCCCTGTCCCCTACCCTGCCGCGGTTCCCTCATCCGGTCAGCGCGATGTCCCAGATCCTGTTCGGCCTGTTCGGCCTTTCCGTCCTCATCGGCATTGCCTGGCTGTTCTCCAGCAACCGGCGCGGGGTGGACTGGACCCTGGTGGCCACCGGCCTGGCTCTGCAGATCGCCATCGCCCTCTTCGTGCTGGCCACGCCCTGGGGAGAGAAGGTGTTCGGCTGGATCTCCGCCGGCTTCGTGGCCCTGCTCGGCTACACCGCAGCCGGTGCCAGTCTGATCTTCGGCGATCTTGGCACACCACAGAAATTCGGCTTCATCTTCGCCCTCCAGGTACTGCCCACCATCATCTTCTTCGCCGCCTTCATGAGCGTGCTCTATCACCTCGGGGTGATGCAGGCGATCGTGAAGGGCATGGCCTGGGTGATCATGAAGGTGATGCGCGTCTCCGGCGCCGAGACCCTCTCGGTCTGTGCCAATGCCTTCATCGGCCAGACCGAGGCGCCGCTGGTGGTGAAGCCCTACGTGGCCGGCATGACCCGCTCCGAGTTGCTCTGCCTGATGGTGGGCGGCATGGCCACCATCGCCGGCGGCGTGATGGCCGCCTATGTGCAGATGCTGGGCGGCCCCGACCCGGAGTCGCAGCGCCTGTTCGCCAAGCACCTGCTCACCGCCTCGATCATGGCCGCCCCGGCGGCCCTGCTGGTGGCCAAGGTGCTCTACCCGGAGACCGAGCAGCCGCAGACCGCCGGCACCGCCACCGTGCCGGTGGAGAAGACCGCCGCCAACGTGATCGACGCTGCCGCTGCCGGCGCCTCGGATGGCCTGAAGCTGGCCCTGAACGTGGGCGCCATGCTGCTCGCCTTCACCGCGCTCATCGCCCTCTTGAACGGCATCATCGGCGGGCTTGCCGACTGGAGCGGGCTCACGGCTCGGATGAACCCCGGCATCGATCCGCGCTGCATCGGCGATGCGGCCTTCGCCGCCGACCCGGTCAATGCCTGCAAGGTGAGCCGCCTGAGCCTGTCGATGCTGCTCGGCTGGGTGATGGCCCCGCTGGCCTGGGTGATCGGCGTGCCCTGGAGCGAGGCCAGCACGGTGGGCAGCCTGATCGGCACCAAGGTGGTGCTGAACGAGTTCATCGCCTATAGCGCGCTTGCCGACATCGTCAATGGCAAGGTGGCCGACGTGAGCCTCTCGCCGGGCTCGGTGCTGATCGCCACTTACGCGCTCTGCGGCTTTGCCAATTTCAGCTCGATCGCCATCCAGCTCGGCGGCATCGGCAGCATCGCCCCGGAGCGCCGCGCCGACCTGGCCCGCTTCGGCCTGCGCGCGGTGCTGGGCGGCTCGCTCGCCACCATGATGACGGCGACCATCGCCGGCGTGATCAGCCGCGTCTGAGCCCGGAGCCTTCCGCATGGGCCGGGTCCTCGTCGTCGGCAGCTACAACCAGGACCTCGTCTGGGAGGTGCCGGCACTGCCGGCCCCGGGCGAGACCCGCGCCGGCACCGCCTTCCGCAGCGGGCCGGGCGGCAAGGGCTTCAACCAGGCCGTGGCCGCCGCCCGGCTGGGCGCCGATACCACCTTCATCGCCGCCGTGGGCGAGGATGCATTGGGCGAAACCGCCGCGACCCTGGCGCGGGCGGAAGGCATCGAGGCCCGCTGGCAGCGTGTGCCTGGGCAGGCCACCGGCACCGCCGGCCTGTTCGTGGATGGCGCGGGCCGCAACAGCATCGTGGTGGCCCTGGGAGCGAACGCCCACCTCGGCGTGGCCCATGTCGAGGCGCAGGCCGAGGCCTTCAGCGCCGCCGCCGTGGTGCTGGCGCCGCTGGAATCGCCGCTGCCGGCGATCCGCGCGGCCATGCGCCTCGGCCGCGCGGCGGGCGCGCACACCGTGCTCAACCCGGCCCCCGTGCCCGCGGATCTCGGGACAGACGCGCTTGCGGACGTCGAGCTGCTGACGCCGAACGAGACCGAGTTCTGCCTGCTGCTGCGCCAGCTCGCCGGCACCGCCGTCGATCCTGCCGGCCTGCGCGGGTTGCCGGACGAGGCCCTGGCCGCGCTCTGCGCCCGGCTGCCGGTGCCGGGGGTGCTGGTGACGCTCGGCGATGCCGGGGCCTTCCATGCCCCCGGCGCCCTGGGCCATGGCCCCGCCACGCGGGCACCAGCCGCCGCCGTGAAGGCCATCGACACCACCGGAGCGGGCGACGCCTTCAATGGCGCCCTGGCCGCGGCCTGGGCCGCGGCCCCCTCCGCTCCGGTGGCCGCGTTGCTGCCCTTCGCCAGTGCCGCGGCCGGCCTGTCCACGGAAGCAGCAGGCGCGGCCCCGGCCATGCCGCGGCGCGCGGAACTGCGTCACCGATTCGGCCTATGAGGGCAGCAAGCACAGCCGCCTTGGGCTAGCATGGCCCGGCATCGGCCGGGGAGTCGGAGGGAATCGTGTTCGTCCTGATCGGATATGTGGTGGTCATCGCCTGCGTCTTCGGCGGGTTCATCCTCGCCGGCGGCAACATCATGGTCATCGTCAAGGCGGTGGCGGTCGAGGCGATGATCATCGGCGGCGGCGCGGCCGGCGCCTTCGTCGCCGCCAACTCGATGAAGACCATCAAGGGCAGCATTGGCGGCGCGCTCGGCCTGCTCAAGGGGCCGAAGTTCGGCAAGGCCGACTACGTGGAGCTGCTGAAGCTGCTCTACGAGCTCTTGATGAAGATCCGCAAGGAAGGCCTGATGGCCATCGAGTCGCACGTCGAGAACCCGGAATCGAGCGCGATCTTCCAGAAGTACCCGAAGGTGATGGCCGACCATCACCTGCTCGACTTTATCACTGACTGCCTGCGGCTGATGATCGGCGGCAACATGAACCCGCACGAGCTGGAAGCCGTGCTGGAGGCCGAGCTCGAAACCCACCACAAGGAGGCCCACGCACCGGCGCATTCGGTACAGGTGGTGGCCGACGGCCTGCCGGCCTTCGGCATCGTGGCGGCGGTGCTCGGCATCGTGAAGGTGATGGAATACGTGGGCAACTCGCCGCCGGAGGTCATCGGCCAGAAGGTGGCCTCGGCCCTGGTCGGCACCTTCCTCGGCATCCTGCTCGGCTACGGCTTCGTCGGCCCGGTGGCCGCCGCCATGGCGGCGCGCAGCGAGGAGGACGGCAAGCCCTTCGAGCTGGTGAAGACCGCCCTCATCGCCTCGGTGCGCGGCTATCCGCCGCCGGTGGCCATCGAGTTCGCGAGAAAGCAGCTGTTCTCCGACGTCCGCCCGAGCTTCGCTGACCTCGAAGCCGAGCTGAAGGGCGCGAAGTAAGCGCCGGCCCGGGAGAGCGCCGCCATGGCGGGGAAGGAAGAACAGCCAGTCATCGTCGTCAAGAAGAAGATCACCGCGGGCGGTCACCATGGCGGCGCGTGGAAGGTGGCCTATGCCGACTTCGTGACCGCGATGATGGCCTTCTTCATGGTGATGTGGCTCACCGCCACCATGCCGCAGGAGCAGCTGGGCGGCATCGCCAACTACTTCAAGAACCCTTCGGTGATCGAGGGCCGTTCCGCAGCCATGGCCCCGGGTGCCGTGGGTCCCGGCGGCGCTGGCGACGCCCCGGTACAAATCTTCGATGCCACCAAACCGCCAGAACCTTCCAAAGGTGAAACCGAAGGCCGTGAGGATGGTCGGCCCACCCCGATGAGCGACGAGGAGATCGAGGCCCAAGCCCGCGAGATCGAGAAGCGCCGGCTCGAGGAGCTGATGCAGGAGCTCAAGGAGGCGATCGAGAACAGCGCCTCCCTACGCGCCTTCAAGGAGCAGCTGCTGCTCGACATCACGCCCGAGGGCCTGCGCATCCAGATCGTCGACCGGCAGAACCGGCCGATGTTCGATTCCGGCAGCTTCCGCCTGCAGAGCTACACCATCGCCATCCTCAACGAGCTGGCGCCCTACCTCGGCAGCGTGCCGAACCGGCTCAGCATCACCGGCCATACCGACATCACCCCCTTCGCCGGCGGCGATACCGGCTACACCAACTGGGAACTCTCGGCCGACCGCGCCAATGCCGCGCGCCGCGCCCTGATCAGCGGCGGACTCTCGCCGGACAAGATCGCGCGGGTGGTGGGCACCGCCTCGACGGTGCTGTTCGACCAGGAAAACCCCACCAACCCGATCAACCGCCGCATCAGCATCATCGTGATGAACAAGGCCGCCGAGGATGCGGCGCTGGGCCGCGCCGAAGAAGGCGAGGCCGACGCGGTGCCGGAAGGCGCGCCGGGCACCGGCGATGGCGCCGCCCAGCCGCCGCCCGGCCTGCCCGCCCCCGCCGGCTGACCCCCCATGCGCATCGGTCCCCATGCCATCGCCCCCGCGGTGGTGCTGGCCCCCATGGCCGGCGTCACCGACAAGCCCTTCCGCATGCTCTGCAAGCGGCTGGGGGCCGGGCTCTGCGTCTCGGAGATGACCACCAGCGACCCGCGCTTCTGGCAGACGCCAAAATCGCTGCGGCGCATGGACCACGCCGGCGAGCCCGAGCCGGTCTCGGTGCAGATCGCCGGCACCGACCCGGCCCAGCTCGCCGAGGCGGCGCGCTACAACGCCGCCCATGGCGCCGAGATCATCGACATCAACATGGGCTGCCCGGCGAAGAAGGTCTGCAATGTCGCCGCCGGTTCCGCCTTGCTGCGCGACGAGGCGCTGGTGGGGCGCATCCTCGAGGCGGTGGTGGCGGCGGTGAACGTGCCGGTGACGCTGAAGATCCGCACCGGCTGGTGCCGCGAGAGCCGTAATGCGCTCGCCATCGCCCGCATCGCCGAGGCGAGCGGCATCGCCGCCCTCACCATCCACGGCCGTACCCGCAACGACTTCTATGAGGGCGAGGCGGAATACGAGACCATCGCCGCAGTGAAGGCCGCCATCGGCATCCCGGTGATCGCCAATGGCGACATCGATTCCCCGGACAAGGCGAAAACCGTGCTCGAGGCCACCGGCGCCGATGCGGTGATGGTGGGCCGCGCTGCCCAGGGCCGGCCCTGGATCTTCCGCGAGATCGCTCACTTCCTCGCCACCGGTGAGCGCCTGCCGCCGCCATCGCTCATCGAGGTGCGAGACCTCCTGCTCGGCCATCTCGCCCATCTGCACACCTTCTACGGCGAAGCCCAGGGCGTGCGCATCGCCCGCAAGCACCTCGGCTGGTACGCCAAGGGCCGCCCCGAGCACGCCGCCTTCCGCGCGGTGGTGAACACCGCCGAGACGGCGGAGCGGCAGCTCGCCCTGACCCGCGACTACTTCGACGCGCTGGCTGCCGGGGACGTGCCGCCCTTCGCCTCCGCGGCCTGAGCCGCTTCGAACCTCCTCCCTGACTCGGTCGTCAGCGCGGCACCGGCTGACGCCACCGGCCCGGGATCGCCCCGCCAGATCCGCTGCCAAAGGGCGAAGAGCTGACCCTCCCGCACCCGCGGCTGCGGGATGGAGCGTGGCTCGATCGCCACCCAGCCCTCCGTCTCGCGGCGCGCCACGGCATGAGTGAAGAAGAACACCGGGTGCTGGCCCATGCGCAGGTCGGACAAGTGCAGTTCCCCGTCCACCTCGTCGGCACGCTGGAAGCCCTGCGAGAACCACAGCAGACGCTGCACCGCCCACACCCCGCCGGCCTCGGCAAGCAGGCTGCGCTCGAAGGCATGGGCCTCGAAGCGGATCGGCCCGCGATCGGCCACCAACGAGTACTGGCCTTCGAGATAGCCCTCCCGTGTCAGCACCACCACCCGCCAGAGCAGGGTATTGAAGGGCGTAGCCACGACGAGCCGAGGCGCGTCGGCATTCGGCGTGCCGGCCAGCGAGGCGGCGGCGATCGCATCCACCCGCTGCTGGGCGACGAGCCCCCAGCCGAGATAGGCCGTGGACAGCCCGGCGCCCAGCACCAGCGCAAGAAGGCCCAGAGCAATGCACCGAAGGGCAACAGCACGAACAGCGAGTGGCTAAAGCCGCGGTGGTAGGTCATGTTGCGCACCGCATCGCCGTAGTCGATGAAGACATCGAGATCCGGCAGGGTGCCGAGCGCGGCCCCGAGCAGCAGGGCCTTGCGGCGATGGCAGGCGGGCACACAGACCGCACAGACGGCCGCGCCGAGCACGGCCTGGGAAACGGAATCCATGGCGGAATGCTCGCTGCCGCCGTGTGCGCGCCGGGTGAGCGATCAGGCGGCGGCGGGCAGGACCTCGGGGGCCGGCTGGGGCGAGGCGGCCGCCGGGCGGCGACTGTCGATCACGTACGGGCGCGGGGGCAGCGAGCGCAGTCTCTCGCCACGGTGATCGAGCAGGTGGAGGCTGCCGTCGGCCTCCTCCACCAGCGCCGTCAGGCTCTCCACCCAGTCGCCGTCGTTGGCATAGACGAGCCCCTCGCGCTCCACCAGGGCCGGTCGGTGGATGTGGCCGCAGACGATGCCATCGAGCCCGCGTCGGCGGACATCATCGAGCCCCGCCTCGATGAAGCGCTGGATGTAGCGCTCGGCGGCCCCGCTCTGGCGCTTCAGGAAATCGGCCAGCGACCAGTAGCGCAGGCCGAGGCGGCGGCGCAGGCCGTTGGCCAGGCGGTTGCCGGTGAGGATGCGCTCGTAGAGCCAGTCGCCGAGCTGCTCCTGGAAACCGCCGAACTGGGTGATGCTGTCGTAATCGTCGCCATGCACCACCAGCAGGCGGCGGCCGTCGGCGGTGGTGTGGATGAGGCGCCGGCGCACGCTCATGCGCGGCAGTACAAGACCGCAGAAGCGCCGCACGGCGCGGTCGTGGTTGCCCGGCACGTAGACCAGTTCGGTGCCGGCGGCGCGCAGCCGGTGCAGGGCCTCGACGACATGGTTCTCGGCCTGGCCCCAACGGGCGCGTTTGGCCGACATCCACCAAAGATCGACGATATCGCCCACGAGGTAGAGACGCTCCACATCGAGCCGGGCGAGGAAGGCCGCGAGTTCCTCAGCATGGCAGTGCGCCGAGCCCAGATGCACGTCGGACAGGAAGGCAGCGCGGCGGCGGTGCGGCAGGAGCGTCGGACTCATGCGGCCTCCTGCCCACCGGGCAGGCCGCAAGACTCGCCGGCGATGTAGCGCTGGAACTTCTTCGGCCTGATCCGGTGCAGGTCGACCTCGATCAGCCCATCCACGCAGTTGGCGAAGTCCGGGTCGACGCCGAAGGCGAGGAAGCGCGCGCCGCCCGGCTCGCACAGCTCGGTGTACTGCTTGTAGAGCACCGGAACCCGGGCGCCGAGGGCCTCGAGGTTCTCGCGCAGCAGGCGGAAGCTCTGCTCGGCATCGAGTGTGGTGTAGCAGGGGGCCTCGGCGAGGAAGCGGAAGGGGTGGCGGGCCCGGGCGGGAGCCGTTCCCGCCGCAGCCAGCGCACCGGGCGCACCGAAATGCTGGCCGTAGTAGGCCACCAGGTGCTCGCGGGCGGCGATCGGCAGCTCGGCACTGATCGAGACCGGGCCGAACAGGTAGCGCACCCCGGGGTGGGCCCGCAGGTAGGCACCGATACCGAGCCAGAGATAGTCGAGGCTGCGCGAGCCCCAGTAGGCCGGGGCGACGAAGCTGCGCCCGAGCTCCATGCCTTCGGCGGCATGCGCCAGCGTCTCGGGGCCGAACTCGAACAGGCTGCTGGTGTAGAGGCCGGAGGGCCCGCGCGTGGCCAGTACCTCGGCCCCGCGGCAGACCCGGTAGGCACCGGCGATCGCCAGCGCCTCGGCATCCCAGAGCACGATGTGCTCGTACCAGGTGTCGTAGGCATCGACATCGAGCGGGCGTCCGGTGCCCTCGCCCACGGCGCGGAAGCTCTGCTCGCGCAGGCGCCCCAGTTCGCGCAGCAGCAGGCTGTCGCTGCGCAGCCGTCCCACCCGGATCTGCTTGCCATCCGGAGTACGGCCGAGTTCACGCAGGGCCATCACCTCCTCGCGCAGCAGGCCGCGGTCCACCGCGTGCGCCAGCGGCATCGGCCCGGGAGGCGCCGTCTCGCGGCGAGTGCCGATGGCCTCCAGGGCCTGGCGGATGGAAACCAGGGCCTTTGCCGTGTCCGGTGCCGTGCCGGCAGCACCGCCTGCGGCCTCGAGCAGGCGCGGCAGGCCGACCCGGATATCGATGCGCAGGCCACGGGCCTTGAACATCTCGCGCGGCAGCAGGGCGGTGCCCATCGGCTTGTAGAGCGAGGACAGGCCGTAGAACAGGGCGGAGTTGCGGGCCTTGATGCGTACCGGCAGCACCGGCGCCCCGCTCTCGCGAGCGAACTTCACGAAGCCCGGGCGCCAGCGGCCATCCTGTACACCGCGCCAGGTGAGACGCGAGACCTCGCCGGCCGGAAAGACGATCACCGCCTGTTCTTCCTCCAGCGCCGCCGACACCGCCTTCAGGCTCTCGGCGCTGGGCTTGCCGCCGAGGATGCGCAAGGGCAGCAACAGTTCGCGCAGGCCCTCGAACTCCAGCAACAGGTCATTGGCGAGGATGCGCACATCACGGCGCACGCTACCCACGAGATGCAGCAGGGCCAGCGAATCGAGCGCCCCCAGCGGATGGTTGGCGACGATCAGCAAGCGCCCGGCCTGCGGGATGCGCCCGCGCTCGACGTGATCGACGGTATAGCGCACCCCGAGGTGCTCCAGCACTCCTTCGATGAAATCAAAGCCGCTGCGATGGGCGTTCTCGCCCAGCCAGGCATTGATCTCATCGAGCCGCGCAAGCCGGCCGAGCGATTTCAGCAGTGACTGCGAAATGGCGGCACGGCGGCCGCTGAACCAGTGGGGATAGCGTTCGGCGAGACGCTGTTCGAGCTGGATCACCCCGGCGGGCTCCACGGTGGTTTGCCGCATGCTGGCCGGGGTGCGCGACGCTGGCATGTCGCCGCGGTTGCAGCAGGATGACGCCCTCGCCCGCCCTTAACCAAAGGCAACGCCGCCCGCGGCAGGATGCAGCACGGGCGAGGGGGGTGTATCATCCGCGCCCATCCTTTCATCCGAATCAAGGGATATAAGACGAATGAGCAGCTACCTCTTCACCTCGGAGTCGGTGTCCGAAGGCCACCCGGACAAGCTGGCCGACCAGATCTCCGATGCGGTGCTCGACGCGATCATCGCGCAGGACCCGCGCGCCCGCGTCGCCTGCGAGACCCTGGTGAAGACCGGTGCCGCCATCGTCGCCGGCGAGATCACCACCTCGGCCTGGGTCGACATCGAGGCCCTGGCCCGCCAGGTGATCAACGGCATCGGCTACGACAACTCCAACGTCGGCTTCGACGGCCATACCTGCGCCATCGTCAACATGATCGGCAAGCAGTCGCCCGACATCAATCAGGGCGTGGACCGCAAGAAGCCCGAGGAACAGGGCGCGGGCGACCAGGGCCTGATGTTCGGCTTCGCCTGCGACGAGGCCCCCGAGTTCATGCCCGCCCCGATCTACTACGCGCACCGCCTGGTCGAGCAGCAGGCCAAGGTGCGCAAGAGCGGCAAGCTGAAGTGGCTGCGCCCGGACGCCAAGAGCCAGGTCACCCTGCGCTATGACGGCAACACCATCGCCGGCCTCGACGCCGTGGTGCTCTCCACCCAGCACGACGAAGGCATCAAGCACAAGGACATCGTCGAGGCCGTGGTCGAGCACATCTTCAAGCCGGTGTTGCCGAAGGAATGGCTGGCCAGGCTGCCGAAGTCGAAGATGCACATCAACCCGACCGGCAAGTTCGTGATCGGCGGCCCGGTGGGCGACTGCGGCCTGACCGGCCGCAAGATCATCGTCGATACCTACGGCGGCATGGCCCGTCATGGCGGCGGCGCGTTCTCCGGCAAGGACCCCTCGAAGGTCGACCGCTCGGCCGCCTATGCCGCCCGCTACGTGGCGAAGAACGTGGTCGCCGCTGGCCTCGCCCGCCGCTGCGAGGTGCAGGTGAGCTATGCCATCGGCGTGGCCGAGCCGACCTCCATCTCGGTGACCACCTTCGGCACCGGCGTGGTCGAGGATGCGGTGATCGAGAAGCTGATCCGCGCCCACTTCGACCTGCGCCCCTATGGCATCACCCGGATGCTCGACCTCGAGCATCCGATCTACCAGGCCACCGCCAGCTACGGCCACTTCGGTCGCAAGCCGAAGGAGGTCAGCTATGTCGGCGCCGACGGCAAGAAGAAGACCGCCACCGCCTTCTCCTGGGAGAAGACCGACCGCGCCGAGGCCCTGAAGGAGGCCGCCGGCCTCGGCAAGGCCGGCAAGCCAAAGGCGAAGAAGAAGTGAGCCGGGTGCCGCGGGACCATCCCGCGGCCGGCATCGACTCGCATCCTCCCGACGGCCCGCCCCTGCGGGCCGTCGGCGTTTCTTGCGGCCTTCATCCTGGGGCCGCAAGGCAGGAGTAGAATCTTCGCGCCACGCCCGCCGAGGGGCGCTGCACGCCGGAGACCAGAGCCCGGCTCAGGCTCGGCGGATGCCCCGCTCCCCGGGGCTGCCATCCGAACGGCGCCCGATTTGCCACCACCGCCCCGCGCGCCGCGCGGCGGCAAATCCCGGAGACGAGGAATGAATGCTGTCGTGAACCTGCCGACCGACTACAAGGTCGCCGATCTCTCGCTGGCCGACTGGGGCCGCAAGGAAATCGACATCGCCGAGCAGGAGATGCCCGGCCTGATGGCCATCCGCCAGAAGTACGCGCCGAGCCAGCCGCTGAAGGGCGTGCGCATCACCGGCTCGCTGCACATGACGATCCAGACCGCGGTGCTGATCGAGACCCTGAAGGACCTCGGCGCCGACGTGCGCTGGGCCTCCTGCAACATCTTCTCCACCCAGGACCATGCCGCCGCCGCCATCGCCAGGTCGGGCACGCCGGTGTTCGCCTGGAAGGGCGAGACGCTGGAGGAGTACTGGGACTGCACGCTGGATGCCATCAGTTTTCCGGGCGGCAAGGGCCCGCAGCTGGTCGTCGATGACGGCGGCGACGTCACCCTGCTGATCCACAAGGGCTACGAGCTGGAACAAGGTGACGAGCACTGGGTGAACTCGCCCTCGGGCTCGCACGAGGAGCAGGTGATCAAGAACCTGCTGAAGCGCGTGGCGAAGGAGCGCCCGGGCTTCTGGACCGGCGTAGTGAAGGAGTGGAAGGGCGTCTCCGAGGAGACCACCACCGGCGTACACCGCCTCTACCAACTCGCCCAGGCTGGCAAGCTGCTGGTGCCGGCCATCAACGTCAACGACTCGGTCACCAAGTCGAAGTTCGACAACCTCTACGGCTGCCGCGAGTCGCTGGCCGATGGCCTGAAGCGCGCGATGGACGTGATGCTGGCCGGCAAGGTGGCGGTGGTCTGCGGCTATGGCGATGTCGGCAAAGGCTCGGCTCACAGCCTGCGCGCCTACGGCTGCCGCGTGGTAGTCACCGAGATCGACCCGATCAATGCCCTGCAAGCGGCGATGGAGGGCTTCGAGGTCAACACCGTCGAGAGCACCTTGGGCCGTGCCGATATCTACGTGACCAGCACTGGCAACAAGGACGTGATCACGCTGGAACACATGCAGCAGATGAAGGACCAGGCCATCGTCTGCAACATCGGCCACTTCGACAATGAAATCCAGGTCGACCGGCTCAATGCCAGCGGTGCTACGCGACTCAACATCAAGCCGCAGGTGGACAAGTACACCTTCCCGGACGGCCGCTCGATCTTCCTGCTGGCCGAGGGTCGGCTGGTGAACCTGGGCTGCGCCACTGGCCACCCGAGCTTCGTGATGTCGAACTCCTTCTCCAACCAGACGCTGGCCCAGATCGACCTCTGGGCCAACCGCGACCGCTATGAGAAGAAGGTCTACATCCTGCCGAAGAAGCTCGACGAGGAAGTGGCGCGTCTGCACCTCGAGAAGATCGGAGTGAAGCTCACCACCCTCACCCCGGAGCAGGCGGCCTACCTCGGCGTGCCGGTGGACGGCCCCTACAAGCCCGAGCACTACCGCTACTGACCGCGCGTCCCGGCCTGCCGGGACCTGCCTTCGGCGAAACCGACGGCGCCTCCGGGCGCCGTTGTCGGATTCGTTCAGCCAGCGCCGCTGGGCGAGATCGATGCGGGCCCGCTTACTCGCGGTGGCACTGACCAACGAGGCAAAGACGATCGAAAGCCATCACGGGCCTGACCGCTGCATGCTCTCCCGCCACCGTCTCCGCGAACAGTGCGGGGAACGAGATTAGAGCCGTGCCAAGCCGGGCCCAGGATCAGTTGATGGCCACTACCCGGTTGCGGCCACCGGCCTTGGCCCGGTACAGGGCGGCATCGACCTCGCGGTAGAGCGCGTCGGCATCGCGGTGACGACGCGGATCGAAGGTGCCGAGGCCGATGCTGGCCGTCACCTGGAACTCGCTGCCGTCCGGCAGCGGGAAGCGCAAGGCGCCGATGCGCCGGCGCAGGTCCTCGGCCAGGGCCAGGGCCTGCTCCGAGTCCATGCCGCGTAGCAGGGCGCCGAACTCCTCGCCCCCCAGCCGGGCCGCCACGCCATCCACTGCCTCCACCCCGCTGCGCAGGGCCTCGGCCACACTAACGATCACCCGGTCGCCGGCAGCATGGCCGAAGCGGTCGTTCACTTGCTTGAAGCGATCGACGTCGAGCACCAGCAGCACGGTTCCGCCATCGCGGTTGGCCACCGCGGCCTCGAATAGACCCTGGAAATGCCCCCGGTTCGACAGTCCGCTCAAGGCATCCACCCGGCTCAGGCGCACGTAGCGGTCGCGTTCGGTGCGCAGTTCCACCTCCAGTGCCAGCCGGGTCTCGTATTCGCGGTTGGCGCGGAAGATGACCGCCGCGAGGTAGGCCAGGTTCACGAGGAGCATCAGCACCAGGCCCTCGTAGCCACCCTCGCGAGCCATGGCCGACAGGGTGGGTAGCACCATCAGGGCGATGCCGGCGAAGGCCTGCGGCCGGCCCACTGCATAGAGCTGAGCGAAGGCGGTAGCCAGTGAGATCACGGCAAGTACGGTGAGAATGCGACTCGCAGCAAAGGCAGGATCGATCCACGCCCAGGCGCACAGTCCGCCCCAGAGGGCCGCCATCGCCATCAGCAGTGCCCAGAGCCGGGCCCGGGCCCGGCGTGCCGCGGTCTGGTCGGGCATGGCCGGGGCAGGCAGGAAGCGCAGTGCGGCGAGCACGGCAAGCCCCAGGCCGCCCAGCAGCACGCCGGTGGTGCGCAGCGCCATGGCCTCGCTGAAGCCGGCGATCAGGAACCAGCTGACGACATAGAACGCCCCACCCAGCAGCGAGCGCTCACGCAGATCGACCACGCGCTGACGTTCGGAGGCCAGGGTGGCGGCACGCCGCAGGGCGGTGATGGTGGTCATGCGGGGCGGGTTCATCACCGCATTATGCGGTGGCCGGGCGGCAATCCCGTGACCCCCGCCGGAGGCCACCAATGAAACATCTTTTCATCGCGAATAAAGGATATGATTCCAGACATCCTCTGCCCCGCCCCAGGAACGATGGCCCTCTCCTTCGAGTTCTTCCCGCCCAAGACCGATGAACAGCGCCAGCAGCTCGACCGCACGGTGGCGAAGCTCAAGGCCTTCTCGCCCCGCTTCGTCTCGGTGACCTTCGGCGCCGGCGGCTCGACCCTGAGCTACACGCCGGAGACAGTGCGGCACCTGCGCGAGGTGCATGGCCTCGATACCGCGCCCCACCTGAGCTGCATGGGCGGCACCCGTGCCGAACTCCTCGAACTCCTGGAGCGCTACCACGCCATGGGCTGCACCCGGCTGGTGGCCCTGCGCGGCGACCTGCCCTCCGGCATGGGGGCGCTGGGCGAGCTGCGGCATGCCGCCGACCTGGTGCGCCTGGTGCGCGAGGCCTTCGGCGATGCCTTCCGTATCGAAGTGGGCGCCTACCCCGAGGTGCATCCGCAGGCCGAGGATGCCGTCGCCGACCTCGGCCACTTCGTGGCCAAGATGGCGGCCGGGGCCGATGGCGCCATCACCCAGTACTTCTACAACGCCGACGCCTACTTCCGCTTCGTCGACGCCGCCCGGGCGGCGGGGGTCACCCAGCCGATCGTGCCCGGCATCATGCCGATCTCGAACTTCACCCAGCTCAGGCGCTTTTCCGAAAGCTGCGGCGCCGAGATCCCGCGCTGGCTCGGCAAGCGGCTGGCGGCCTTCGGCGACGACGTGGAGGGCCTGCGCGCCTACGCCGCCGACGTAGTGGCCGCGCTGTGCCGCCGCCTGCTCGAGGGCGGCGCGCCGGAGCTGCACTTCTACACCCTCAACCTCGCCCGCCCGACGCTGGCCGTGCTAGAGCGCCTGCGCTAGCGTTGGCGCATGCGTGCCCCCGCCGCCCTTCTCCTGTCCTTCTTTTTCGTCCTTGCCGCCGGCGGCCGGTCCGAGGCCGGGGCTGCGCAGCCGGTGCTCAACCGCTGCATCGCCGCCGACGGCACCCCGGTCTTCACCGACCGCGCCTGCGAGCTGCTGGATGCCCGTCCCGCGGCCGCCGCGAACATGGATGCCAGCGCCGGAACCGCGGGCGAGGGCACTGCCGCCAGCGGTCCCCTGCCCGACTGCGCGCGCCGGCCCGAGGCCCTGCGCGAGGCCGTGGAAGCGGCCCTGGCGGCCGCCGACGGCAACCGGCTGGCCGCCTACTACGACTGGCGTGGCCGTTCCTCGGGCGCGGCACGGGTGGTGATGCCGCGGCTGGAGGCCATCGCCCGCTCGCAGCCGGTCGCGGTGCGCCTCTACCACAGCGCCGAGCGCAGCGAAGACCCGCTGCTCGCCGCCGAAGCCCTGGCCGCCCCGCCGGATCGCCTCGCCATCGAGCATGCACCGCAGGGCGGAGGGTTTGCCGAAGTGGAGGAATTCCGCCTGGTGCGCGTCGCCGGCTGCTGGTGGTTCGCCGACTAGGGCCGCTCCCCCCCGGGCACCGGCGGCTACAATCGGCGGCCCGGCGCCATCCCGCGCGCCTTCCCGCCTCCTTCCCTTCCCGAGACTTTCGCGATGGCCCAGACCTACCCGCCCTTCATCTGGCACAACGGCCGCATCAAGCCCTGGGCCGAAGCCACCGTGCACGTCATGGCGCATGCCCTGCACTACGGCTCCTCGGTGTTCGAAGGCATCCGCTGCTACGCCACGCCGAAGGGCCCGGCGATCTTCCGCCTCGACGACCACAACCGGCGGCTGTTCGCTTCGGCCAAGATCTATGAGATGCCGATCCCCTATACGTTGGAGGAGATCAATGCCGCCTGCCGCGAGGTGATCCAGGCCAATGGGCTCAGCAAAGGCTACCTGCGCCCGATCGCCTTCCGAGGCCTTGGCGGCTTCGGCCTCTCGGCCGACTGCCCTACGGAAGTGGCGGTGGCGGCCTGGGACATGGGCCGCTACCTCGGCGAGGACGTGCTGGAGGCCGGCATCGACGCCTGCGTCTCGTCCTGGCAGCGCTTCGCCCCGAACACCATCCCGGCCGGCGCCAAGGCCGGCGGCAACTACCTCTCCGGCCAGCTGGTGGCCCGCGAGGCACGCCGCCTCGGCTTCGGTGAGGGCATCGCGCTCGCCAGCACTGGCCTCCTGAGTGAGGGCGCCGGCGAGAACCTGTTCCTGGTGATGAACGGCGAACTGCATACCACGCCGGTCTCGGCCGCCCTGCTGAACGGCATCACCCGCCACAGCCTGATCACCCTAGCGCAGGACGCCGGTATCCGCGTGGTCGAGCGCGACCTGCCGCGCGAATACCTCTACCTTTGCGACGAGCTCTTCATGTGCGGCACGGCGGCGGAAGTCACGCCGATCCGCAGCGTCGATGGCCGCCAGGTGGGCAGCGGCAAGCCCGGCCCGGTGACGCGCCGGATCCAGGACCTGTTCTTCGGCCTGTTCGACGGCCGCACCCCGGACAAGTACGGCTGGCTCGATCCGGTCTGAGCCGAGTCCGGCCCACCCCGCGGCGGGGCACCCTGCCGCCGCGAGGCCTTCAGGAATCCAGCAGGTCTTCCGGCAGGCCGAGGCGGCGCGCCCGCTTCACCCAGAGCTGGCGGGCGAACTGCTGCATGTCGGCCACGTCGTCGCCCTCGTCGAGGATTTCCTCGCCGAGCAGGGTTTCCACCACGTCCTCGAGGGTGACGATGCCGAGCGTCTCGCCGAACTCGCCGACCACGAGGGCAATGTGCTGGCGCTGCTCGAGCAGGGTCTCGAGCAGCTTGGAGAGCAGCATGCTGCCCGGCAGAGCAATGATGTCGCGGCGAAACTCGCCCACCTTCGCATCACCGCGGCCCTTGGCCTTGGCCATCAGCAGGTCTTCCAGCAGCACGAACCCGGTGATGGTATCGATCGAGGTTTCGTAGACCGGCAGGCGCGAAAACTGCCGCCCGGTGGCGGTGGCGGCCAACGCCTCATCCACGCTGCGGTCCACCTGCAGCGCCGCTACCACCACGCGTGGGGTCATCACGGTCGAGGCGCGCACCGACTTCAGCAGGAAGAGATTGCGCACGATCTTCGACTCGCGGTCGCTGAGCTGGCCATGCTCGCGGCCGAGACCGGCCATGGCCACGAACTCTTCGCGGCTGAACTGCTGCGGCTTCTCGCCCCCGGAGATCCAGCGCGTCATCCACTGCGAGATCACGATCAGCGGGTACATCAGCGCCACGAGTGCCGCCACGAAGCGCGCCATGGGCCCAGCCAGCCGGCGCCAGTACACCGCCCCCAGAGTCTTCGGCAGGATCTCGGAGCCGAACAGGATGAGTAGGGTCATCACCGCCGAGAACACCCCGAACCAGGCATCGCCGAACACCACCGTGGCCTGGGCACCGGCGCCGATGGCGCCGACCGTGTGGGCGATGGTGTTGAGGGTGAGGATCGCTGCCAGTGAGCGGTCGATATCGTCCTCGCGCAGGCGTTTCAGCAGCTCGGCGCGCCTGGGGTGGCTCTCGCGCAGGCCGGCGATGTAGCCCGAGGTCAGGCTGAGCAGGGTGGCCTCGGCCAGCGAGCAGAGGAAGGACACCAGCAGGGCCGCACCCACATAGGCGAGCAGCAGGCCCCAGGCGCCGAGGGCGGCGGGCTCGGGAGGGATCACGGCGGCGATCATCGACGCCATCATGCCGCGGCCCCCTCACCGAAGACGAGGGTGGCCACCGCCCCGCCCTCCGGGCGCGGGGCCACCGAGACCGTCCAGCGGTAGAGCTCGCACAAACGGCTGACGATCGACAGGCCGATGCCGCCACCGGTGGTGCCGCCGGCCCCCGAGCCGCGGTAGCCACGCTCGAACAGGTGGGCGGCATCCTCGGCACTGAGGCCGGGCCCGGTGTCGAACACCTGCACCCGGTCGGCGGCCAGCACGATGCGCACCTCGCCCTCCTGCGTGTACTTGCAGGCATTGCCCACGAGATTGCCCAGCGCCACTGCCAGCACCGCCTCTGGGGCATCGACGAAGACGTCCTCGGCGCCCTCCACCACGATCGCCACCGGCTTGCCGCCGAGCTGGGCACGGTTCGCCTCGGCGAGCTGCAGGGCCAGCCGCCGCAGGTCGGTATGCCCGGTGCCGCGCTCGTTGCGCGAGAGCATCAGCAGGGCCACGGTGAGGTCGGTGCACTGCTGCGCCGCCCGCTCGATGCGCTGCAGCCGGGTGCGGGTCTTGTCGTCGAGGTCGGGGCGGGCGAGCAGCAGCTCGGCCGCGCCGCGGATCACCGAAAGCGGCGTGCGCAGCTCGTGGCTGACATCGGCATTGAACTCGCGGTCGCGGCGGTTTGACTCGCTCAGCCGTTCCGCATAATCGTCGAAGGCGGCCGCGAGCTGGCCCACCTCGTCGTCGGCGAAGCGATCGGCGAGGCGCTTCGGCTGGCCGCCCACACGTAGCTCGCCGATGCGCCGCGCCAGTTCCGTCACCGGCTTCATCACCCGCCGCGAGGACCAGGCGCCGAGCACCAGCGAGAGGAAGGAGAACACCAGCACCGCACCCACCAGGGCGGTGGCGAGTTGGCGCTGGCCCAGCGCCTCCTGCTGGAAGCTGTAACGCATGTACGCCACGAAGTCGCCATCACGGCGCACCGCCAGCTTGTAGTGGCGGTCGCGCCCGCCGGGGCCGGGCTCGACGAAATCGTGCACGCCGTCCTCGAGCCCACGCCATTCCGGCGGCGTGTTCGGGCTGTCCGGACGACGGTAGTAGAGCTCGATCTTGTTGTCGGAGAGCTGGTACTGGGCGTCCGGCTGCGGGTTCTCGCGCTTGAACTGCACGAAAGCCGCGGTTTCCTGCATCAGGAAGGCGCCGATCAGCTGGTCCTCCAGCCGCTCGCGCAGCACCAGGGTGGCGAGCGCGAAGGTGGCCGTGAGCGTGAAGCCCAGCAGGGCGAAGGAGACGATGAGCCGGCTGCGCAGCCGGCGCCGGTAACGCAGGGCCAAGGGATCAACCCGAAACCGCCTCGGGGTCGGCGATGCGGTAGCCGATGCCGTGGCGGGTCTGGATCAGCGCCGTGCCGAAGGGCTTGTCGATGGCGGCGCGCAGGCCGTGGATGTGCACCCGTAGCGAGTCGGAATCCGGCAGCTCCTCGCCCCAGACCCGGGTCTCCAACTCCTGCCGCGGCACCACCGCCGGCGAGGCCTCCATCAACGCCTGGAGGATCTTCAGCGCCGTGGGGTTGAGCTGCAGCAGCCTGCCCTGGCGCCGCACCTCGAGGGTATCGAGGTTGTATTCGAGGTCGGCCACGTGCAGCACCCGCGGCTGCGCGGCCTTGCCGCGGCGGGCCAGCACCTGCAGGCGCACCTCCACCTCCTGCAGGGCGAAAGGCTTGACGAGATAGTCGTCGGCTCCGGCGTCGAAACCGGTGAGCTTGTTCTCCAGCGAATCGCGGGCGGTGAGCATCAGTACCGGGGTCTGCTTGCGGGCGTCCTGGCGCAGCCGGCGGCAGAGCTCGAGCCCGTCCATGCCCGGCAGGTTGAGGTCGAGCACGATGGCGTCGAAGTCGTTGACCACAGCGAGATGCAGGCCGGTCACACCGTCGGCGGCGAAATCGACGGTGTGGCCGCGGTCCTCGAGGTAGTCGCCGAGGTTGGAGGCGATGTCGCGGTTGTCTTCGATGACGAGAACGCGCACGGACAGATCCTTCGGGATGTTCCGGCCCGGATCACGGACCGTTCGGTGGTGGTTCGCCAGAAATAGGCGCCGTTCGCTGCAAAAACAAGGGCAAAAAGAAAGGCCCGACCGATGCGGAGCATGCACCGGTACGGGCCAAACAAGCTACTGCCCCGATTACCGCAATCCACTTCTGCGCCGGTGCGCTGACGGGAGTGACGGTCAGGGGGAAGCCTAGGCCCGCAGCCGTTTGGTTTTTGTTAATCGGCAGGGAGGGATTGGTTAACCCGCCGCCCACGCCGGGGCCGGGAGGCCCGTGGCGGCACCAGGGAGAGCACGTAGTCGATGATGGCGCCGGCGATATCGACCCCCGAGGCGGCCTCGATGCCCTCGAGGCCAGGCGAGGAGTTCACCTCCAATAGCAGCGGACCGCGGCGTGATCGCAGCAGATCGACACCAGCCACCCCCAAGCCCAACAGCCGGGCCGCCTTCACCGCCACCGCTGCCTCGGCCTCGTCGAGGTCGGCCAGGGCCGCCCGCCCGCCGCGGTGCAGGTTGGCGCGGAAGTCGCCCGGGGCGGCATGGCGCTGCATGGCCGCCACCACCCGGTCGCCCACCACGAAGCAGCGCAGGTCGATGCCTTTCGCCTCGCCAATGAACTCCTGCACCAGAAAGTTGGCGTACAGGCCGCGGAAGGCCTCGATCACGCTGCGCGAGGCGGCGAGGTCGCGGGCCAGCACCACGCCGCTGCCCTGGGTGCCCTCGTTGAGTTTCACCACGTGCGGGGCCGGCCCCACCATGTCCAGCAGGGCCGGGGTGTCGTCCGGACTGTCGCCGAAGGCCGTCACCGGCAGGTCGATGCCCTCGGCGGCCAGCAGCTGGTGGCAGCGCAGCTTGTCGCGGGCGCGCAGGATGGCATCGGCGCTGCTCGGGGTGGCCGCACCCATCAGCTCGAACTGCCGCAGCACCGTGGTGCCGTGGAAGGTAACCGAATGGCCGATGCGAGGAATCACCACGTCCTGCCGCGGCAGCGGGCGACCCTTGTAGCGCACCTCGAAGGCTCCCGGGGCCACCTTGAGGGCGCAGCGCAGAGGGTCGATCACCCGCACCGTGCAGCCGCGCTCGCGGGCGGCTTCCACCAGGCGCTGCGAGGAGTAGAGCGCGGGATTACGCGAGAGCAGGGTGAGCTTGGTCGGCACCGGGGTCACCGAGGACGAAGGAGCGCGCGGGGTCCACGAGGAAGCGCCCGGCCATGGCGGTGCGGCCGAGCAGCATGGGAAAGAGCATGTTGCGCCGATGCGTCAGGTTGATTTCGATCGGCCAGTCCTCGCCCGCCAGCCGCAGCGGGGTGAGGATGAAGATGCGCTCGCTGCGGTGGCCGCCGGAATCGGTGACGATGCGGCGGTCGAGCACCGGCGCCTCGGCCCAATGCGGCGGTCGGCCTTCGCCCGGGGCGAGCAGGAAGCGCACCTGCTCGCGACCAGCCTGGTACCGCGTCTCGATGGCCTCGACGTGCAGGCAAGAACTGCGCGCGCCGGTATCGATCTTGGCGCGGATGGCAGGCAGGCCGAGGGCCGGCAGGGCCAGCCATTCCCGCCAGCCGAGTACGCGGATCGGGGCAGCACCGGGCATCGTGGGGGCGGGCATGGGCGGGAGGCGGTGGCGATGCCGGCAGCCTGCCCGAACGGCGTTCCTGCGGCAATGTGCAGACCTCGGCCTGTGGCCGTTCCTCACCGTGGTGCCCTGACGCGCTTTTCGGCGGTGCGGCTCCCGGTGGCAGCCATCGGCTGGAGCGGGTGATGGGAATCGAACCCACGTTCACAGCTTGGGAAGCTGTTGTCTTACCATTAGACGACACCCGCGGTGGCGCCGATTATGGGCAAGGCCGCCGCCTCTCCGCAACGCAGGCCCCATGCAGATCCTCCTGAACGGCGAACTCCACGAGATCGAGGCCGGGCTGAGCCTCGCCGGCCTTCTCGAGCGTTTCGGCTTGACCCAGCGCCGGGTGGCCATCGAGGTGAACGGCGAGATCGTGCCGCGCAGCCTGCACGCCGGACATGTGCTGCGCGAGGGCGACCGCATCGAGGTGGTGCACGCCCTGGGCGGCGGCTGAACCGGCGCCGCACAATGCGCCACGGCCGCTCCTGCGGGGCCATAATGGCGCAATGACCCATCTACCCCCGAACGACGACCCGCTCATCATTGCGGGCAAGCCTTACCGCTCGCGCCTGCTCACCGGCACCGGCAAGTTCAAGGACCTCGAGGAAACCCGCCGCGCCACCGAGGCCGCCGGGGCCGAGATCGTCACCGTGGCCATCCGCCGCACGAACATCGGCCAGAACGCCGACGAGCCCAACCTGCTCGACGTGCTGCCGCCGGAGCGCTACACGATCCTGCCGAACACTGCCGGCTGCTACACCGCCGAGGACGCGGTGCGCACCTGCCGGCTGGCCCGCGAACTGCTCGATGGGCACCGCCTCGTGAAGCTCGAAGTGCTGGGCGATCCGAAAACTCTCTACCCGCACATGCCGGAGACCCTGAAGGCGGCCGAAATCCTCGTGGCCGAGGGCTTCCAGGTGATGGTGTACTGCACCGACGATCCGATCCAGGCCAAGCGTCTCGAGGAGATCGGCTGCGTCGCCGTGATGCCGCTGGCAGCCCCGATCGGCTCCGGCCTCGGCATCCAGAACAAGTGGAGCCTGCTCGAGATCGTCGACAACGCGAAGGTGCCGATCCTGGTCGATGCCGGCGTGGGCACGGCCTCGGATGCGGCGGTAGCGATGGAGCTGGGCTGCGACGGGGTACTGATGAACACCGCCATCGCCGGAGCGAAGGACCCAGTGCGGATGGCCTCGGCCATGCGCAAGGCCGTCGAAGCCGGCCGCGAGGCCTTCCGCGCCGGGCGCATCCCAAAGAAGCGCTACGCCTCGGCGTCCTCGCCCACCGACGGCCTGTTCTTCTGAGCCGATGGCCGAGCACGCGCCCCTGAAGAAGCCCTTCACCGAGGTGCCCGGCCAGCGCCAGGTGCGCAGCTTCGTGCTGCGCCAGGGCCGGCTCACGCCGGGGCAGCAGCGGGCGCTCGACGAGCAGTGGCCGCGCTTCGGCCTCGACTACACCGGCCAGCCGCGCGACCTTGCCACCACCTTCGGCCGCGAGGCGCCACGGGTGGTGGAGATCGGCTTCGGCAATGGCGAGCAGATGCTGTTCGCCTGCACCAACGAGCCTGAGAAGGACTTCCTCGGCATCGAGGTGCATGCTCCCGGCGTTGGCCGACTGCTGCACGGGGCCGCGGCGCAGGGGCTCGCCAACCTGCGCGTGTACTGCCACGACGCGGTGGAGGTGCTGCAGCACGAGCTGGCCGAGGGCTCACTCGACGAGGTGCGCATTTATTTTCCTGATCCCTGGCACAAGAAACGCCACCACAAGCGACGCTTGGTGCAACCCGGCTTCGTGGCCCTGCTGGCGGACCGGCTGAAGCCCGGCGGCCTGCTGCACCTCGCCACCGACTGGGAGGACTACGCTCGGCAGATGTTCGAGGTCTGCGAGGCCGAGCCGCGGCTGCGCAACCGGGCCGGCCCCGGGCGCGCGGTGGCGCGGCCGCAGTGGCGGCGGCAGACCCACTTCGAAACCCGCGGACTGAAACTCGGCCACGGGGTCTGGGACCTGCTCTACGACCGCATCGGCTGACGGGGAGCAGGACGCATGGAGAACGCCGGGCTCGCACTGACCACCGACATGCTGGTGGTGCTGGGGCTGGTCGGCTTCACCATGCTGATGTTCATGATGGAGCGCATCCGCGCCGATGCCACCGCACTGGTGGTGCTGGTGGCGCTGGGCCTGTTCGGCATCGTGCCGGCCACGCAGCTCTTCGACGGCTTCGCCGGCAACGCGGTGATCAGCCTGATGGCCACCATGGTGCTCGGTGCCGGGCTCGACCGCACCGGCGTGCTGAACCGCCTCGCGGTGAACCTGCTGCGCTGGTCGAAGGGCATGGAATCGCGGCTGCTGCTGCTAGCCTCGGGCACCGGCGCCCTGCTCTCGGCCTTCATGCAGAACCCGGCGGTGACCTCACTGATGCTGCCGGTGGCCTCGCGGCTCTCCGGCCGCACCGGCATCGCCCTGGCCCGCCTGCTGCTGCCGATCGCCGCCGCCATCATCATGGGCGGCACCCTCACCATGGTGGGCAGCTCGCCGCTGATCTTGCTCAACGACCTGCTGGCCGCCGCCAACCGCAACCTGCCACCGGGCGCGGCCGCACTCCACCCGCTACCGATGCTGGCGCCGCTGCCGATCGGCCTGCTGCTGGTGGCGGCCGGGCTGGCCTACTGGCACTTCGGCGCCTGCCGCTGGCTGCCGGAAGAGGACGCCAAGGGCGTGGCCCCGGGCCGCACCGACAGCTATTTTGCCCAGACCTACGGCATCAGCGGCGAGCTGTGGGAGCTCACCCTCACCGCCGACAGCCCGTTGGTGGGCAGTTCGGTGGCCGAGGCCGAGCAGCAGCCCGATGCCCCCTTGCTGCTGGCGCTCGCCGCCAACAATGAGACTCGCCTCGCCCCGCCGGGCGACGAGCGCCTGTGGGTGGGCAGCGTGATTGGGGTGATGGGCGAACGCCAGGCCATCCACGATTACGCCCAGCGCAACCTGCTGCGTGTCTCGAGCCGCCTCAAGCACTTTGCCGACCTCTTCAATCCGGCGCGCGCCGGTATTTCTGAAGCGGTGATCCCGCCGACCTCGCGCTTCATCGGCCGCCCGCCAGAGGAACTGCGGCTGCGCAAGCGTGCCGGTATCAGCCTTCTTGCGATCAACCGCGAGGGCCAGGTCTGGCGCGAGAACCTGCGCCGCATCCCACTCAAGGCCGGCGATCTGCTGGTATTCCACAGCATCTGGTCGGACCTGGCGCAGGCGGCGGAATCGCGCGATTTCGTGGTGGTCACCGACTACCCCAAGGCCGAGCAGCGGCCGCACAAGCTGTGGTGGGCGGTGGGCATCTTCGTGGCCACCATGCTGCTCGCCTTCAGCACCCTGGTGCCGGTACCGCTGGCCCTGATGACCGGTGCCACCGCCCTGCTGGTGACCGGGGTGCTGGACATGGACGAGGCCTATCAGGCCATCAGCTGGAAGACGGTCTTCCTGATGGCCTGCCTGATCCCGCTGGGCTGGGCCATGGACTCGACCGGTGCCGCGAACTGGGTAGCCCAGCACACCCTCGCCCGGCTCGGCGAAGGCACCCCGGTGTGGGCCCTGGAATTCGCGCTGGGCCTGCTCACCGCGCTGTTCGGGCTGGTGGTAGGCAATGTGGGGGCCACCGTCATCATGGTGCCGATGGCAATCAACCTCGCGCTGGCAGGCGGCGGCAACCCGGCGAGCTTCGCCCTGATCGCCGCGCTCTCGGCCTCGAACAACTTCCTCTCCGCCTCGAACCCGGTGCTGGCCATGGTGACCGGCCCGGCCGGCTACACCCCGCGCGACTATCTGCGCACTGGCCTGCCGCTGATGCTCGTCTACCTCGTGATCGTGGTGGCGGCGGTGAACGTGTTGGAACGCTTTCTCTGGCCGGGGTGACGAAAGAGCGAAGAACCGTGCTAGGGTCGGCGCATCGCCCGCTTCACGCGGCTGTCACGGAACGCCCATGGCACGGTCCGGCCCCGACAGGCTCCGCCGCCTCGAGCTCGCCCTGCTCGGGCTCGGTGCGCTCGCCTCGGCCGCCCTGCTCCTGGTGAAGGCCTGCGGCGGTCTTGCGCCGCTCGCCGGGCGGATGGAACTGCCCGGCGTGCAACTCACCTTGTACGTCGCGAAACTGGCCCTGACCGAAACCGCCCTGCTCGCGCCCCACTTGGTGCTCGGCCTGCTGGGCCGGGCCCTGCTGCGGGAAACCCGGCAGCGGCGCTACCGCTGGGCCGGGCTGCTGCTGTCGGCGGTGGCCAGCCTGGGCGTGGTGGCCATGCTGGCGGCCGGCCTGGTGGCGATCGACCTCGAGGATGCGCTGGACCGGCTGGTGGCCGGGGTGGTGCCGGCCCTGATACTGCTGGCCGGCTGCGCCTTGGCCTACGGCGCACTCATCTGGCGGGCCCAGCACGCCCGGCTGGAACCCTTCAGCGCCCCGGAATCTTGACCCGCCAGCCCGCCGGCACCGGGCGTACCTCAAGGGCGGCCAGCGCCCCGCCACGGCCCGGCCCGTCCACGCAAACCCCATCCTCGAGGCGGATCTGGGCGCCGTGGGCGGCGCAGACCAGACGGCCCGCCTGGCGCAGGAACTTCCCCGGCACGTAATCCAGCCGCCGCCCGGCGTGCGGGCAGGCGTTGTGCCAGACCCGAAGCTCGGCCCCACGCCGGAGGGCGATCACCGGGCGGGGGCCGTCCGCCGCCGGCAGCTCGAGGGCCACCGGCTGGTCCTCCGGCACGCTGGCCGGCTCGATTAACACTTCGCTTACGTCCGCCCCCATGGCTCCGTCCATACTCCGCAACCCGCCCATTGTCGCATTCCTGACATGACCGGTTTCTTCGCCCGCTTCCACCGCTTCCGCCCCAGCCGGCCGCGCCACCCGCTGCTGCGCCTGCTGCTGGCCATGCTCGGCATCGTCCTGCTGATGCTGCTGGTGCTGGGCGGAGTGGTCGTGGGCCTCGGCATGCTGGCCTTCCGGGCGCTGCAGTCCCTACTTCGCCGCCGTGCCGCCGTGAAGCCGGTCGGTTCGGTGCTCGAGGGCGAGTACCGGGTGGTCGAAGCCCGCGGCCTGCCCCAGACCCGGTGAGCGCCCTGGCCTTCCCGGCGCCGGCGCTGCCCTGCCTGCCGGTTCTCGGCAGCCAAGTGGTCTTCCCGGTGCACCGTATCTACTGCGTGGGCCGCAACTTCGCCGACCACGCCCGCGAGATGGGCGCTCCGGTGGAGCGCGGCACGCCGACGATTTTCATGAAACCGGCCGATGCCGCCTGGCTGGCTCCGGAGGTGCCCTACCCGCCCGGCACCGGCGACCTGCACCACGAGGTGGAGATGGTGCTGGCCCTGGGCCGCGATGCCGGGGGCCCGATCCGCCGCGAGGAAGCCTTGGAATTCGTGTACGCCCATGGCGTGGGCCTCGATCTCACCCGCCGTGACCTGCAGGCGGTGGCGAAGGAGAAGCGCCTGCCCTGGGACGTGGCCAAGGGCTTCGACGCCTCGGCCCCGGTCTCGGCTCTGCGCCCGGTGGCGGGCCACGGCCATCCGGGGCCGGAAACCGTGCTGTCGCTGGAAGTGAACGGCCAGCGGCGGCAGCGCTCGACGCTGGGAGAAATGCTGTTCAGCGTCGAGGACATCCTCGTGCATCTTTCCGGTCTGTTCCAACTGCGCGCGGGCGATCTCGTGTTCATGGGCACCCCCGCCGGCGTCGCCGCGCTGCAGCGCGGCGACCGCTTCCATGCCCGGCTGGAAGGCGTCGCCGAGCTCGCCGGCCGCATCGCCTGAGTCGGCTCCCGTCCGCGCACCATACGCGCCCCGCTGGCCTGCCCCCGACGCAAACGCTACCCTCGCCCAGGTGCCCTCGAGGCGCCTTCCTTCCCCACACGAGGACATCCCATGGGCATGCTGTCGGAGTTCAAGGAATTCGCCCTACGCGGCAACGTCGTCGACCTCGCGGTCGGCGTGGTGATCGGCGCCGCCTTCGGCAAGATCGTCTCCAGCCTGGTCAGCGACGTGCTCATGCCGCCGATCGGCTGGCTCATCGGCAACATCGATTTTTCCGAGCTCGAATGGGTGCTGCAGGCGGCCGGCACCGCCGCCGACGGCAGCCAGATCGCCGCGGTGTCGATCAAGTACGGCCTGTTCCTCAATGCCCTGGTGCAGTTCACCATCGTGGCCTTCGCCATCTTCCTCGTGGTCAAGGCGATCAACCGCCTGCGCAATGCCACGCCGCCGGCCCCGGCCGCGCCGCCCGAGCCGAGTGAGGAGGTGAAGCTGCTCACCGAGATCCGCGACGCGCTGAAGGCAAAGTAAGCGCGATGCGATGCCTGCTCCGTTCCCTGTGTGGCGGGCTGCTGCTCGCCGCCCTGCCGCTCTTCGCCCCCGCCCTGCCCGCCGCGGAGGCGGCAAGCGGGCTCGGTGAGGCCGCGCTGCGTACCGCCGAAACCTTGCGCGATGGAGCGCTGGCGGGCAGCCCGGCCTTCGCCCTCGCCGAGGAGATCACCCTGATCGGACCGCGGCTGGCCGGCACCGAGGCCGACCACCGCGCCGTACGCTGGGCCGAAGCGCGGATGCGGGCCCTGGGCTTCGATCGTGTGCAGTTGCAAGAGGTGCAGTTCCCCTTCTGGCAGCGCGGTTACGAGCACGGCGAAATCGTGGCCCCGGCGCCGCAGCCGCTCACCCTCAGCCTGCTTGGCGGCTCGGTGGGCACCGGCGGCCGGCCGCTGGAGGCCGAGGTGGTGGCCTTCGACAGCCTGGCCGCACTGGAAGCCGCGCCGGAGGGCAGCCTGGCGGGCAAAATCGCCTTCATCGCCTACCGCATGGGCCGCGCACGCGATGGGTCCGGCTACGGCGCGGCGGTGGGCGCGCGCTCGAACGGCGCCTCGGTGGCCGCCCGCAAGGGCGCGGTGGCCCTGCTGATCCGCTCCATCGGCACCTCCAGCCGGCGCTTCGCCCACACCGGGCAGATGCGCTACGCCGAGGACGTGCCGAAGATTCCGGCCGCGGCGCTCTCCAGCCCCGATGCCGACCAGCTGCTGCGCTTGCTGGCCCGCGGCGAGACGGTGCGGGTGCGCCTCGACCTGGTGGCCGGCGTCGGCGGCATGGGCCGCAGCTGGAACGTGATCGGCGACGTACTGGGCCGCGAACGCCCGGACGAATTCGTGGTCATCGGCGGCCACCTCGACTCCTGGGACCGAGGCACCGGGGCGCTGGACGATGCCGCCGGCGTGGCCATCACCCTGGCCGCCGGTGCCGCCATCGCCGCCCTGCCCGAGCGTCCGCGCCGCAGCGTGCGGGTGATCGCGTGGGCCAGCGAGGAGAACGGCCTGTGGGGCGCGCGCGAATACGCCCGCAGCGTGGGCAGCCGCTGGCCCAGCCACCAGGTGGCGGCGGAGAGCGATTTCGGCGCCGGGCGCATCTATGCCCTGCGCGCCGGGGCCGCGCCCGCGGCCTGGCCGGTGCTGCGCGCCATCGGTGGCGTGCTCTCGCCGCTCGGCATCGTGGTGGAGGACACCGGCGGCGGTCCCGGGCCGGATGTCGGGCCACTGGTGGCGCTCGGCGTCCCCTGGGCACAGCTGGCGCAGGACGGCAGCGACTACTTCGATTTCCACCATACCCCGGACGACACGCTCGACAAGCTCGAGCCGGCGGCGCTCGACCAGCAGGTGGCAGCCTATGCGGCCTTCGCCTACCTCGCGGCCGAGACCTTGGTGGACTTCGGCGAGGCACCGAAGGCTGCACCGGCGCCGCCTCCGGCCGCCTCGCGCTGAAAGTCCCGGGGCCTTCAGCGCCGGGCGCGCAGGGCCCAGAGCCCGTAGAAGCCGAGTTCGGGAGCGAAGCTGCGCACCCATTCGGCGCGGCGGAAGCCGGCCTCGCGCAGGGCCTCTAGCAAGTCCCAGCCGAAGTGGTAGTAGCAGAGCACCCCGCCGGAGACCGGATCACCGTGGATCTCCGGCGGCAGCAGGTGCTCCACGCTGTCGTCGGCGCGCAGGCGCGCCCGCACAAGGGTCTCGGCTTCGGTCTCGAGGAAGGGCACGGTGAGCACCAGCCGCCCGCCGGGCACCAGCACGCGGGCGAACTCGCGCAGCGCGGCGCGGTAGTCGGGCACGTGCTCCAGCACGTCGAAGCTGCCGATGGCATCCAGCGAGCCATCGGCATCGGGCAGGCGGGTGACGTCGGCCTCGACGAGCTCGCCCTTCCCGCCCAGGGCATGGAACCAGCCGGTGAGGCGCTGGCGGCGCTCGGCGTCCAGCCCGAACTCGCTGCCGCGGGCCTGGGCGTAGCGCTGCTGTAGCCAGACGAAGCCCGGCGAGGCCTGCTCGGTGAGATAGAGCCGGGCCGTGGCTGGATCGAGCCCTTCGACCAGCAAACCGAGCGCATGGCGCATGCGGGCGTTGAGCCGGCAGCCCGCGCAGGCCAGGCCCTCGCGCACATCGAAGCTGGAAGGCGCGACAGGATCGCCGAAACGGGTGAGGGTGCCGCAGCAGATACAGAGACCGGAAAGGCCCTGGCCGCTGGCGGCCGCTGGCAGCTGCTGGGCCATCCGCCACTGCGCCTTCAGCCGCTCGTGGCCCTCGCCCTCGCGGACCGCCATGAAGGCGGCGTGGGAGTCCCAGGCCTCGGCGGGCACGCTGGCCCCGGGCCCGACGCCGGGCACCGGGGCGCCCGGGGCGAGGGCGCGCCGCAACCGCCCGGCGAAACGCGTGAGGCGCGCGAAACGGCTCATCGCAGCAGCGGGGTGTCGAGCACGGCGGAGGGCCGGCCAGTGAGCTCGCGTACCACCTCCGCGAGATCCTCGCGCGAGACGGTACGAATCTCCACCAGGCGCCGCATCACGTCGTCCAGCGATTTCTCACCGCGGCTACGCTGCTGGATCTCGCGGTCGAGGGCGCGGAACAGGGTGACGGCGCGGGCGGTGACCGGGCCCGCCGAGCGGTCGCCGAGCAGGCTCTTCACGCTGCGGCCGTGGTTCTCCATCCAGGCGAAGGCGCGGTCGCGGCGGTTGTCGCTGAGCAGGCCGGCGCGGTGCATCAGGATGATGGAGTAGAACTCGGCCGTGCCCTCGGCGATCCAATCGTCGCCCTCGGCACCACGGATGCGGGTGACCATGTGCACCAGCTCGTGCACCAGGGTGGAGGTGCCGTTCTCGCTGATCAGCGGCCGGGAGGAATGCACGAAGAGCGAACGCGGGCCAGAGAGGCCGCCGCGCCACATCGGATCGCCGGCGCTGACGATCAGCACCTTCTCCGGCAGCGTGCCGAAGGCACGCTCCATTTCCGGAGCCACGAGATTGATGAAGGCCAAGGCTTCGTTGCGCCGCACGGGGCCTTCGCGTGGGCCGGCGATACTCACCTCCATGCCGCTCACCACCTCGCGGCGGGTGCCCACGGCGCCGGCGATCATCCAGCCCACCGGGCGCTCGAAGCGGCGTTCGGGGTTCTCGACCATGAACTCGCGGCGGTCGCGGCCATGCAGATAGGGCGTATCGACATTGGTCCAGCCCTCGGGCAGGTCGAAGCGCAGCACGGTGCGCGATTCGGCACCGCCCGGAGCCACCACGCGGGCGGCAGGGAAGAGGTTGTCGCCGCGCACGATCACCCAGTCGCGGGTCAGGCGGGCGTCGTAACCGCCGCCGCGGCGCTGGCGGTTGACCACATGCTCCCAGTGCAGGGTGGAGGGCCGCCGGGCATCCGGGGTCCAGGTCCAGGTGCGGCCTTTGTGTTCGAGCGTGCCGCCCTCGGCGCGCAAGGCGCGGTAACGCTCGGGGTCGAGGTCCATGCGCAGGCGGCTGATGCGGCCGGTGCGCGGCGTGTGGGTGAGGCTGACCAGCGCCACCCCGCGGGCCGGCGCGAAACCGGCCCGGTACTCGAGATCATAGACCGGCGGCGCCTCGCCGGCCGTGGCACGGCCAGGGCCGGCGAGAAGAACGAGCAGGCCCAGCAGCAGGGCGACGAGGCAAGGGAACGATCGGTTCAGCATCGGTTTTTGCAGGTCGGGCGGCGAGCACCACCGGGCGCTCCGGCGCGGACTCCCGAGTATGCCAAGGCTCAGCGACGGCGCCGCTGCCATTCCGCAAGGAAGACCGCCGTGGCCGAGGCCACGTTCAGGCTTTCCACGCGGCCACTGCCGGGAATGCCCACCCGCGCCTCGCAGGCGGCGGCGAGTATGGGGTCGAGGCCCTCGCCCTCGGCGCCCAGCACCCAGACGCAGCGCTCCGGCAGGGCGGCTCGGTAGAGGTCCTCGCCCCCGCGCACCACGGTGGCGAAGAGCTGAAAGCCTTGGGCGCGTAGCAGCGGCACAGCCTCGTCGCTGCTGCCGAAGCGCACCAGATCGACGGCCTCGGCACCGCCCTCGGCCACCCGTGCGGCCGCGCCGGAGAGTGTGAGCGGCGAGGCCTTCGGCAACAACACCGCCGGCACCCCGAAATGCGCCGCCGAACGCAGGATGGCGCCGAAGTTGTGCGGGTTACCCACGCCATCCAGCCACAGCAGCTGGCAAGGACCCGCTGGCAGGCCGGCGAGGAAGGCCGCCAACGTGGTCTCGGGGCGACGGCGCACGGCCATCACCACGCCCTCGTGGTGGCGGCTGCCGGCCAGCCGGTCGAGATCGTCTTCCTCCACCACGGAGTAGCCGCGGCGCTGGGCCACGCACCAGGCCAAGAGCTCGCGCAATTCGCCCATACGCGAGCCGAGCAGCCAGAGCTTGCGCAGATCCTGCGGACGGGCGGCGAAGGCGGCCTTGCAGGCATTCAGCCCGAACAGACGCAGCTCGTCCTCGGCGCGCAGCGGCCGCATGCCGCCCTGCCCGCCCCGGGAGACCGGCCTCATGCCTGGGCCTCGGCGTCCGGGTGCAGGGCTTCTAGCCGCTCCAACTCACGGCTACGGGCCTGCGGCGCCGTGGTGTAGGGCGCCACCCGCAGGTAGAGCGCGGGGATGACGTAAAGGGTGAGGAAGGTGGAGAGCACCACGCCGAACACCACCACGATGCCGATGGCATTGCGCGAGGCCGAACCGGCACCGGTACCGAGCATCAGCGGCAGAGCGCCGGCGGCAGTGGCGATCGAGGTCATCAGGATCGGGCGCAGGCGGATCGAGGCCGCATCCAGGATGGCGCGCCGCACCTCGCGCCCCTCGTCGCGCAGCTGGTTGGCGAACTCGACGATCAGGATGCCGTTCTTGGCCGCCAGCCCCACCAGCATGATCAAGCCGATCTGGCTGAACAGGTTGAGACTGGCTCCCGGTCCCCAGAAGCCGGCCGCCGAGACCAGGCTCATGGCGAACAGCCCGAGCAGGGCGCCGAGCACCGCCAACGGCACGGTGAGCATGATGACGAAGGGATGGGCGAAGCTCTCGAACTGCGCGGCCAGCACGAGGTAGACGATGAGCAGGGCCATGGCGAAGGCGAACAGCACGGCCCGACCGCTTTCGCGGGCCTCGCGGGCCTCTCCCTTGAAGTCGACCTGGGCATTCGGCGGCAGCACCCGGCGTGCCGTCTCCTCGATCCAGGCCGTGGCCTCGCCCATGGTGTAGCCGGGTGCCAGCGAAGCCGAGAGGGTGATGGCACGCAGACGGTTGAAGCGGTTGAAGCTGCCCGGCTCGGCCAGCTCGCGCACAGTGACCAGCGAGGCCAGGGGCACCAGCTGGCCGCTGGCGCTGCGCACGAAGAGCCCCTCCATGGCCGCCGGCGAGGCGCGGTCCCCGCCGCGGGCCTGAACGATCACGTCGTACTCCTCACCGCCATCGACGAAGGTCCCCACGCGCCGCGAACCCATCATGATCTCGAGAGTCCGGCCGATCTCCTGCACCGATACCCCGAGTGCCGCGGCGCGCTCGCGGTTGATGTCGATACGCAGTTGGGGCCGGGTCTCCTTGAAATCGGAGTCGGCGCCGAACAGCTTCGGATTGGCCTCGATCTCGGCCAGCAGGGCATCGCGCCACTGCGCCAGCTCGGCGTAGTCGGGACCGCCCAGCACCACCTGCAGGGCCTGGCCGCCACGCGAGCGGGTCAGGCCGGAGCGGGCCACCGGCCGCGAAGTGACGCCGGGCACCACGGCGAGTTGGCCGCGCACTGCATCGACCACCTCATTGGTGGTCACACTGCGCTCGTTCCAGGGTTGCATCAGCACGATGGCGTTGGCCGTGTGCATGTCCTCGTTGCCGCCGCCGAAGCCGCCCGGCACGCGGGCGATCACCCGGTGGATGGCGCCGCCCTCGCGGGCATTGTCGAGCAGGATGGCCTCGACCTGCTTCATCTGTTCTACGGTGTAGTCGAAGCCCGCGCCCTCCGGCGCCGAGACCTGCACGAAGAAGCTGCCCCGATCCTCGGGCGGCGCCAGCTCGGAAGGCACCAGGCGCAGCAGCACCAGCACCAGCACCACCGCGGCCACCACCACGCCGGCGAAGGTCCAGGTGCGATCGACCATCCGCTCCAGCGAGCGCCGGTAGGCCGCCGTCACCCGGCCGAGCAGGGCGTCCACCCGGGACGCGAGGCCTCCGCTGCGCGGTTGGTGCGGTTCCAGCAGCAGGGAGCACATCATCGGCGTCAGGGTCAGGGCCACGAAGGCCGAGATCACGATGGCGCCGGCCAGGGCCACGGCCAGCTCGCGGAACAGCCGGCCGTTGTTGCCCTCGAGGAAGGCCATGGGCACGAACACCGCCACCAGCACCGCGGTGGTGGCGATCACCGCGAAGGCCACCTGGCGGGTGCCGCGGGTGGCGGCCACGATGCGCGGCTCGCCCATGTCCACCCGGCGCTGGCAGTTCTCCAGCACCACGATGGCATCGTCTACCACCAGACCGATCGAGAGCACGATGGCGAGCAGGGTGAGTAGGTTGATCGAGTAGCCGAAGGCCCAGAGGGCGATGAAGGCGGCGGTGAGGCAGACCGGCAGGGTCACCGCCGGCACCAGGGCGGCGCGCACGCTGCCGAGGAAGGCCCAGATCACCAGCAGCACCAGCACCAGGGCCTCGGCCACCGTCTTCCAGACCTGGAACACCGCCACCTCGATGAACTGGGTGGAGTCGAAGGCCACCCCGAGGCGGATGTCCTCCGGCAGCCCGGCAGAAATCGCATCGACCTCGGCGCGCACCGCCTTGGCCACGTCGATGGCGTTGGCGGTGGAGGTCTTGATGATCTGGAAACCAACCTGCGGCTCGCCATTGCCGCGGAACCAGGCCCGGCGCTCGGCGGCCTCGCGGTTCACCGTGGCCACATCGCCGAGCCGTACCGGGCGGCCATCGGCACCCCGGGCCACCACCATGGCCGCGAAATCTTCCGGCGTCTGGTAGGCCCGCGACATGCGCAGGATGAAGTCGCGGGTGGTGGATTCCAGGCGGCCAGCCGGCAGCTCGACGTTCTCACGCCGCAGCGCCGCCTCGATGTCATTCACCGTGAGCCCGCGCGCCGCCATGGCACTGCGGTCGAGCCAGATGCGCATGGCATAGCGCTGGCCGCCGCCGAGGCGCACGCTGGCCACGCCGGAAATGCTGGCGAAGCGGTCGACGAGATAGCGCTCGGCGTAGTCGGTGAGCTCGAGGATATTGCGGTTCGGCGAGGCCACGAACAGGAACATGATCGGCTCGGCATCGGCCGACTGCTTGGCCACCTGCGGCGGATCGGCATCGGCCGGCAAGCGGTTGGCCACGCGCGACACCGCGTCGCGCACGTCATTGGTGGCCGATTCGATATCGCGGCTGAGGTTGAACTCGAGGTTCACGTCCGAGCGGCCGTTACGCGAGGAGCTCTCGATGAGATCGACGCCCTCGATGCCGGCCACGGCATCCTCGATGATCTGGGTAACGCTGCTCTCCACCACCGCGGCCGAGGCGCCGGGATAGACGGTCTGCACCGAGACCACCGGTGGGTCGATGTCCGGCAGCTCACGCAGGGTGAGGCGGGAGAAGGCGATCAGGCCGAGCACGATGAGCAGCAGGCTCATCACCGTGGCCAGTACCGGGCGGCGGATGCAGAGTTCAGACAGCACCATGGGAATACCTCAGGCGCCGGCCGGGGAACCAGGCGTGGCGCCGGCCCGCAGGGCGGCGGCGGCCTCCACCGCCGGCCTGGCCTCGACCACCCGCTGGCCCGGACGCAGCTTCTGGGTACCGTCCACCACGATGCGGTCGCCGGCCGACAGGCCCTCGGCAATCGCCACGCGGCCTGGCTCGCGCCCCCCCAGCACCACGTTGACGCGCTCCACCGTGCCATCTTCCTTCACCCGGAACACGAAGCTCTGGCTGCCCGCCTGCTGCACCGCGATCTCGGGCACCGCCAGTACCGGGCGCTCCTCCTGCAGCACGCTCACGGTAAGCAGCATGCCGGGCAGCAGCTTGCCCTCGGGGTTTTCGATGGCGGCGCGCACGTTCACCGAGCGGGTAGCCACGTCCACCCGCGAATCCACGCTGATGACGCGGCCGGTGAACACCTCGCCACGCCAGGCGTCGCTGCGCGCCTGCACCACCAGGCCCTCGCGCAGCTTCGAGAGCTGCACCTCGGGCACAGCGAAATCGACCTGCATGGTGTCGACGGCATCCAGGGTGGTGATGACGGTCCCGGGGCCGAGTAGCTGACCCGGGCTGACCTCGCGCAGGCCGAGCACGCCGGCAAAGGGGGCGACGATGGCGCGGTCGGAGACCCGCGAGATGGCAAGCTGCACCCGGGCCTGTGCGGCATCGCGGGCGGCACGTTGGGCGTCGAGCTGGCTCGTGGGGATCAGGCGGTCGGCGGCCAGCTGGCGCTGCCGCTCGAACTGGCGCTGCGCCTCGGCGTAAGCGGTACGGGCGGCGTCGAGTTCGGCCACATCGCCCCCCACGTCGAGCTCCACCAGCACCTGCCCGGCCTCCACCCGCTGGCCGCTCTCGAAACGCACCCGCCGCACCCGCTCGGACAGCTTGGAGGTGATGGCGATCGATTCGCTGGCGCGGGCCGTGCCAATGGCCTCGAGGCGCTCGATCCAGGGCGACTCGACGACCACAGTGGTGGTGACCACCGCCGGTGGCCCCCCCGGTCCGCCCCCGGGGGCGCCCCCGCCCGATCCGCCGCAGGCGGCGAGCAGCAGACTGGCAAGGAAGAGACAGGAACGGGAAAGGTGGGCTGCGCGAGAGATCATCCGGGGTCCTGGGTCCATGGCTCGGCCGTCCGGGCCGGCGGGCATGACAGCGCAGAGGATGCGTGAAGGCGTGTCGGCGTCGCATGGATGGGCGTCCCAGCTTTGCAACGCAGCATTACCGTACATCGAAACGACGACGCCGGCCCGCAGGCCGGCGTCGGGAGCGGGCACGGGCCCGGAGGATCAGCCCTGCCACTCGCCGAGGGCGGCGAGGCCATTCTCCTTGGCGCGGGCATACACCATCTTCTGCGCCTCGGCCACGTTGTTCACCGGGTCCTTAGCCCAGATCTTCAGCGCGGCGGCCTGCATGGCGCGGCCATAACTAAAGGACAGCGGCCAGGGATTGCCTTCGAGTTGGTTCATCTCGTTGAGGTGGCGGGTGGCCTGCTCGTCGCTCTGGCCGCCGGAGAGGAAGACGATGCCCGGCAGGGTGGCCGGCACGGTGGCCTTCAGGCAGTGCACGGTCTGGGCCGCCACCTCCTCGGCATCGGCCTGCTCCGGGCAGTCCTTGCCGGAGATCACCATGCTGGCCTTCAGGATGCAGCCCTCCAGCATCACGTTGTGCTCGTACAGGGCGGCGAACAGGCTGCGCAGCACGGCCTCGGTCACGTCGTAACAGGTGTCGATGTCATGGTCGCCGTCCATCAGCACCTCCGGCTCCACCATCGGCACGATGCCGGCTTCCTGACAGAGCGCGGCGTAGCGCGCCAGGGCATGAGCGTTCGAGTCGATGCAGGTGCCGGTGGGGATGTCCTCGCCGATGGTGATCACGGCACGCCACTTGGCGAACCTCGCCCCCAACTTGACGTACTCGGCCAAGCGCTCGCGCAGGCCGTCGAGGCCCTCGGTGACGAGTTCGCCCGGGCAGCCGGCCAGCGGCTTGGCGCCGGTATCCACCTTGATGCCGGGCAGGATGCCGGCGTCCATCATGATCTTGGTGAAGGGCACCCCGTCCTTGGTGCTCTGGCGGATCGTCTCGTCATAGAGGATGGCGCCGGAGATGTAGTCGGAGAGGTTCGGGGTGGTGAGGAGCATCTCGCGGTAGGCGCGGCGGTTCTCCTCGGTGTTCTCCACCCCCACCGAGGCGAAGCGCTTGGCGATGGTGGCGGTGGATTCGTCGATGGCGATGATGCCCTTGCCCGGGGCGACCATGGCCTGGGCGATGTCGGCAAGTTCTTCGATGCTCATTGCGGGGGCTCGGCGGGGGTGGAAAGCCGCGGATTATAGCCGAGGCCACGGCCCGGGCCGCCCCGCGGCCTTCAGAGCTCGCCCAGGCCCTCGACGTGCCCGCCCTCGCCGATCTCCAGCAGGCGCAGGGTGTTGGTGGCGCCGCGACGCTCCATCGAGTCGCCGTTGGTAACGATGATGCGGTCGCCCACCGCCAGCAGGCCGAGATCGTGCAGCTGCTTTGCGGCGCTGCGGGCGGCCACCCCGGGCGAGAGCCCGCGGGTATCGAAATGAATCGGGTAGACATCGCGCATCAGCGACATCTTGCGCCGCGCCTCGTCGAAGCGGCTGAGCGCGAACACCGGCGAGGCGGCACGGTAACGCGAGAGATAGCGCGCCGTGCCGCCAGACTCGGTCAGCGCCACGATGGCCTTGAGCTCGATGTGCTCGGTGAGGAACATCGCCGCCATGGCGATCGCCTCGTCGGCCCGGGTGAGGCCGCGGCGCGCCGCCTCGAAATCGGTGTCGTGGCGGAACTGGCGCTCGGCCCCGAGGCAGATCTGCGCCATCGCCTCCACCGCCTTCACCGGGTACTGGCCGCTCGCCGTCTCGGCCGAAAGCATCACCGCGTCGGTGCCGTCGATCACCGAGTTGGCCACGTCCAGCACCTCGGCACGGGTCGGGATGGGGTTGTCCACCATCGACTGCAACATCTGGGTGGCGGTGATCACCAGCCGGTTGCGGGCCACAGCCTCGCGGATGATGGTTTTCTGCAGGCCGGGCAGTTCGGCATAGCCGATCTCCACCCCGAGGTCGCCGCGCGCCACCATCACGATCTCGGCGGCCTCGACGATCTCGACGAGGTTGTCGATCGCCTCGGCGCGCTCGATCTTGGCCACGATCTGCGCCTCCGAACCGGCCTCGCGGGCGAGGCGGCGGGCCAGTTCCACGTCCTCGGCGGAACGGCAGAAGGAAACGGCGATGAAATCGACGCCGAGCCGGGCCGCGGTGCGGATGTGCGCCCGGTCCTCCTCGGTGAGCGCCCCGAGGCTGAGACCGCCGCCCAAGCGGTTCAGACCCTTGCGGTCGGAGAGCACCCCATCGGTGAGCACCTCGGTATGCACCACCTCGCCCTCCACCCGCCGCACGCGCAGGGCGATCAGGCCGTCGTCGAGCAGCAGGGTGTCGCCAGGCCCCACGTCGCCAGGCAGGCCAAGGTAGCTGCACCCCACCTGTGTGGCGTCGCCGGCCGGCGCGTCGGCCCGGCAGACCAGGGCGAAGCCCTGCCCCGTCTTCAACGACACCCTCCCCTCGGCGAAGCGCTCGATGCGGATCTTCGGACCCGGCAGGTCGGCCAGCACCCCGATCTCCCGCCCGGTCCGAGCCGCCACCGCCCGCACGGCGGCGATGCGCTGGGCATGCTGGTCGGCGCTGCCATGGGAGAAATTGAGGCGCACCGCGTTCACCCCGGCGTCGAGCAGGGCCTCGATGACGCCGGGGGCATCGGTGGCCGGGCCGAGGGTGGCGAGGATCTTGGTGCGGCGCAGCGCCTGACTCATGGGAGGCGGGATCGGAAAGGACCCGGCTACGCTAGCAGAAGCGGCGTGGCGGGCGGGGATGCAGACGTTTGCAGGGCTCCGGGCATCGCCCGCGGGGGAGTGCGCCCCCGTGAGCGAGGCAGGCGCTCGCGTTGGGCGCAGGGCTTCAGCCCCCCCGCGCCTCCAGCGCCGCCACCGCCGGCAGGGTCTTGCCCTCGAGGAACTCGAGGAAGGCGCCGCCACCGGTCGAGATGTAGCCCACATCGCCGGCCACGCCGTACTTGTCGATGGCCGCGAGAGTGTCGCCGCCACCGGCGATCGAGAAGGCGCTGGAGGCGGCGATGGCCCGGGCCAGGGCCTCGGTGCCCTTGCCGAAGGCGTCGAACTCGAACACCCCCACCGGCCCGTTCCACACCACCGTGCCGGCCTTGGCGATCAGGTCGGCGTAGCGGGCGGCGGTCTTCGGGCCGATGTCGAGGATCATGTCGTCGGGCCGGACCTCGGCCACGCCGCGCACGCTGGCCGGGGCATCGGCGGCGAAGGCCGGGGCCACCACCACGTCTTCCGGCAGCGGGATCGAGGCGCCGCGGGCCTCGGCCTTGGCCACGATGGCCCGGGCGGTGTCGAGCAGGTCGGTCTCCACCAGCGACTTGCCCACCGGATGGCCAGCGGCGGCGATGAAGGTGTTGGCAATCCCGCCGCCGACGATCAGCTGGTCGACCTTCTCCACGAGGTTGCCCAGCAGCTCCAGCTTGGTACTGACCTTGGAGCCGGCGACGATGGCGAGCAGCGGGCGCGCCGGGTGCGCCAGGGCGCGGGCCAGCGCGTCCAGCTCGGCCATCAGCAAAGGCCCACCGGCGGCGATCTTCGCCGCGCGGATCACCCCATGGGTCGAGGCCTGGGCGCGGTGCGCGGTGCCGAAGGCATCCATCACGAACACGTCGCAGAGCGCGGCGTACTTCGCCGCCAGCGCCGGATCGTCCTTGGCCTCGCCGACGTTCATGCGGCAGTTCTCCAGCAGCACCAGCTCGCCGGGCCGCACGGCCACGCCGTCCACCCAGTCGCGCACCAGCGGCACCGGCCGGCCGAGATGGACCGAGAGCCGCTCGGCCACCGGAGCCAGCGAATCCTCGGCGCTCCACTGCCCTTCCTTCGGGCGGCCGAGGTGCGACATCACCATCACCGCCGCCCCCTGCTCCAGCGCCCGCCGCAGCGTCGGCAGGGAAGCGGTGATGCGCTGCTCCGAACTCACCCGGCCATCCTCGATCGGCACATTGAGGTCCTGGCGGATCAGCACCCGCTGGTCCTTGAGGTCGAGGTCGGTCATGCGAAGGATGGCCATGGCGTCTCCGGGTCGGGATGGGGATTGGGGGGCGCATTGTCGCACCCGGGGCGCGCGGCTAGCATGGCTGCATGGACGGGAAATCCACGCCCCCCCCCACCCTGGACGACGCTCTCGCGGCCCTGCGCCGCGGCGAGCCGATCGGCCTGCCCACCGAAACCGTCTACGGTCTCGCCGCCGATGCCCACAATCCGGCAGCGGTAAGGCGTATCTACGAATTGAAAGGCCGGCCCTCCGACCACCCCTTGATCGTGCACGTGGCCGATGCACTGGCCGCCTCGCGCTGGGCCGGCGACTGGCCGCAGGCCGCCGAGGCCCTGGCCGAGGCCTTCTGGCCCGGTCCGCTCACCCTGATCCTGCCGCGCGCCGCCAACGTGCCCGATGAGGTGACCGGCGGCCAGGACACCGTGGGCCTGCGGGTGCCCGCGCATCCGGTGGCGCAGGCCCTGCTCAGGGCCTTCGAGGGCGGCGTGGCCGCCCCGTCGGCCAACCGCTTCGGCCACATCAGCCCTACCACCGCCCAGCACGTGCGCGACGAATTCGGCGATGCCGTGCCAGTGGTGCTGGATGGCGGCGAGTGCGAGATCGGCCTGGAGAGCACCATCGTCGATCTCTCCGGCGAAACCCCGCGCATCCTGCGCCCGGGCAAGATCAGCCGCCCCGAGATCGAGGCCATCATCGGCCCGGTGGCCGAGGGGGCCGCCGGCGACAGCCCGCGCGCCTCCGGCACCCTGGCCTCGCACTATGCGCCGCGGGCGCAGGTGGAGGTACTGGCCCGCGCTCCGCTGGTGGCGCGCTACAAGGAACTGCAGAAACGCGGCCAGCGGGTGGCCGCCCTGCTGCGCGGCCAGCCCTTCAAGGACATCGAGGGCGAGGTGCTGCCCGCCGACCTCGCCGGCTATGGCCACGCCCTCTACGCCGCGCTGCGGAGGCTCGATGCCCGCGGCTTCGAGGTACTGCTGGCCGAACTGCCGCCGCATACCGCGGCCTGGGCGGCGGTGAACGACCGCCTGCGCCGCGCCTCCGCCCCGCGCGACGCCGACGGCACCTGAGCCGGGTCAGGGCGCCTCATTCCGCCTGCAGGCATACCTCGGCCTGGCTGAGCCGCCGCAACGCGGACCGCCGCTGCCGGTGCTCCCAGGTATCGAACAGCACCCACTCCACCGGCCGCCACAGCGCCACCCAGCCCAGAATCAGCAGGCCCTCGCGCAGAACCTGGACCATCTCGCTCGTCTCGACCTCGAATAAACGGCGCAGGCCGAGGGCCGCCAACAGCACCCCAAGGCCCAGCACCATTGCCGCACGATGCACACGCCCGCGGGCGATCCGGCGGCGCTCGGCTCGCTCCCACAGCCAGCCGAAATGGGCATGGATCGCCGCGGCCACCTCCGGCTGGCGATCGACCAGGGCCGCGGGCACGATGATGCGCACCCGCAGCGCCTCGTCGCCCGACGCATCCTCGGCGCATTCCAGCAGATAGGCCTCGGCAGCACGGTCGAGCGCCTTGTCGCGGAACGGTGCCGGGTCGAGCCCGTCGTAGAGCTGCTCCAGGCGGTCGAGGCGGATCTCGATGTCGGCCATGCCGGCGATGCTGGAGCGCGTTTCCGGAAAAAGGAAGGGGCCGACAGCGCCCCCTGAAAAAGAAAGGGCCGGTCGGCGACCGGCCCTTCATCCACGCGTCGTGGCAGGTGGCTTACTTCGCCGCCATCAACGCCAGGGTGGTGTCCAGCATGCGGTTGCTGAAGCCCCACTCGTTGTCGTACCAGCTGAGCACCTTCACCAGGGTGCCGCCCATCACGCGGGTCTGAGTGCTGTCGTAGACCGAGCTGTGCGGGTCGTGGTTGAAGTCCACCGACACCAGCGGCTTCTTGTTGAAGCCGAGGATGCCCTTGAGCGCGCCCTGCGAGGCCTCGAGCACGGCGGCGTCGATCTCCTCCTTGCTGGTGGGGCGGGCGGCGACGAAGCTCAGGTCCACCACCGAGACATTGATGGTGGGCACGCGCATGGCAAAACCATCGAGCTTGCCATTGAGCTCCGGCAGCACCAGGCCCACCGCGGCGGCGGCGCCGGTCTTGGTCGGAATCTGGCTCATGGTGGCCGAGCGGGCGCGGCGCAGGTCCGAGTGGTAGACGTCGGTCAGCACCTGGTCATTGGTGTAGGCGTGGATGGTGGTCATCAGGCCATGCACGATGCCGATCTTCTCGTGCAGCACCTTGGCCAGCGGCGCAAGGCAGTTGGTGGTGCAGCTGGCGTTCGAGATCACGGTGTCCGAAGCCTTGAGCACGCCGTGGTTCACGCCATAGACCACGGTGGCATCGACGTCGCTGCCGCCGGGGGCCGAGATCACCACCTTCTTCGCCCCACCGGCGAGGTGGGCGCTGGCCTTGGCCTTGCTGGTGAAGATGCCGGTGCACTCCAGCACCACGTCCACGCCGTGGGCACCCCAGGGCAGCTTGGCCGGGTCGCGCTCGGCGAACACCTTGATGCGGTCGCCGTTCACCAGGAGGTCGCCACCATCGACCGAGACCTCGCCCGGGAACTTGCCGTGCGCCGTGTCGTACTGGGTGAGGTGGGCGTTGGTCTCGGCATCGCCCAGGTCGTTGATGGCGACGATCTGGATCTCGTGGGTACGCCGGGCTTCGTACAGCGCACGGAGGATGTTGCGACCGATACGGCCGTAGCCGTTGATGCCAACCTTGATGGCCATGGAGCGCTCCTGTGGGCGGGAGGGGGAAAGCGCGGTAGTTTACCCGCCCCACCCCTGCTCTGCGCCGTCCGATGCCCTGGCCCGCCTGCATTCCCCGCATCCCACGTCCCCCGTACCTAGCTCTCCTCACTGCCCTGCTTGCCCTGGCCCTCGCCCCGCCCGCGGCGCTGGGCTGGGGCCGGGAGGGCCATCGGGTGATCGGGCATCTGGCCGAGGCCCGCCTCTCGCCAACGGCACGGGCCGAAGTGGCCCGCCTGCTGGCCGGCGAGCCGGAGCCGAGCCTGGCTGGTGTCTCCACCTGGGCCGACGAGGTACGTGACCTGCCGGAATGGCGCCATACCGCTTCCTGGCACTGGGTGAACCTGCCGCGCGAGACGCCGTGCCGCTTCGAGGCCGAGCGCGACTGTGCGCCGCGGCAGTGCATCGTCGGCGCCATCCGCGAGCAGCTCGCCCTGCTCTCCGACCGTGGGCAAGCCCTGGCCCGCCGCCGCGAGGCCCTGAAGTTCGTGGTGCACTTCGTCGGCGACGTGCACCAGCCCTTCCATGCCGGCTTCGCTTTCGACCGCGGCGGCAACCTCGCCCAGGTGCGCTGGCAGCGCCAGGGCTGGAACCTGCACGCCGTCTGGGATTCGGCCCTCGTGCGCTACGCCGGGCTGGAGCCCGAGGCCTACGCCCGCCAGCTCGCCGGCGGCCCGGCTCTGCCGGAAGACCACAGCTTCGACCTCGCCGAGCCAGAGGTGGAGTGGGCGCTGGAGAGCTGCCGCATGATCGGCGAGGCCTCGCTCTATCCGGAACGCCCCTTCATCACCCAGGGCTACATGGAGGCCAAACGACCGCTGGTGGAACAGCGCCTGCGCCAGGCCGGAGAGCGGCTCGCAGCCCTGCTGGAACAGGCCCTCGCATCCACGCCTTGATTGCCGTCAAGCCGCTGCTTGGCGCGGATCAAGGACCACACCGGCCATCGCGATGACACTGGCGGGGCCCCGCTTCGTGCGGGTCCCACCGCTACTGGAGTCGTCCGATGAACCGCTTCACCCCCACCCTGCTCGCTTCCGCCCTGCTTCTCGCCAGCGCTCCGGCCTTCGCCGGCGACTGGTGGATCCGTGGCGGCGCCACCCACGTCGATCCCAAGTCGGACAACGGCCGCCTCGCCGCCGGCGCCCTGCAGGTCGACATCGACAGTAATACCCAACTTGGCCTGAGCCTGGGCCGCTTCCTCACCGACCAGTGGGCCATCGACGTGCTGGCCGCCACCCCCTTCAGCCACACTGCCAAGCTCAATGGCGCGGAGTCGGTGCGCTTCAAGCACCTGCCGCCCACCGTCAGCCTGCAGTACTACTTCGGTGGGCGCGATGCCGCAGTTCGCCCCTTCCTTGGCGCCGGCGTGAACTTCACCTGGGTCTACGATGAGCAGGAACGCGGCCCGGTGACCGGTGCGCGGGTGGAGCTCGAGAACAGCTGGGGCGCGGCGGCGCAGGCCGGCCTGCTGTTCCGGCTCTCCGACACCTGGCATGCCACCGCCGACCTGCGCTGGATCGATATCGACTCCAAGACCCGCCTGGACGGCACCCGCATCGGCACCGTCAAGGTCGATCCGCTGGTGTTCAGCCTGATGGTGGGCACCCGCTTCTGAGGCCCCTCTCGCCGCGGCACGGTCTGGGCTACGCTGTGCCCCACCCGGGCCGATGCCGCGTGCCATGAGCGATCCTCTGTCCCACCCGGTCTCCCGCGCCTCCGGCGCGGGAACGGCCGGCCCCGATGCGGCGCTCGAGGACGCCATCGGGCGCCTGCTCCGGCACGCTGGCCCCCATCTGGTGGTCGGCGCGCCGCTCGGCCTCGGCAAGCCGCACCGCGTGCTCAATGCACTGTACGCGCACATCGCCGCCGATCCATCGCGCCGGCTCACGATCTTGAGCGCCCTGTCGCTGGCGCGCCCTCGGGCGAAGGCCGGCCTGGAACGACGCTTCCTCGCCCCCTTCATCGAGCGCCACTTCGGCGCTGCTTTCGAGGACCCGGCCTGGTTCCTCGCCCAGCAGCGCGATGCGCTGCCACCGAACATCGAGGTCGAGGAGTTCTACCTGCCCTCCGGCGCTTTGCTCGGTTCGCGGCAGGCACAGCAGCACTACGCCAGCCTGAACTACACGCATGCCGCGCGTGGCATCGCCGCTCGCGGCTGCAATGCCATCGTGCAGTCGGTGGCCCGCGGCCCGGACGGCCGACTCTCGCTGAGCTGCAACCCCGACCTCACCTTCGACCTCCTAGACGCCCTGGCCGCACGCGGCCTGCCACGCCCCTTGATGCTGGCCGAGGTCCATCCCGAGCTGCCCTATGTGGAACGCGGCGCCTCGGTCGAGCCTGGCTTCTTCGACATCGTGTTGGCGCCTGCGCAACTGCCGCCCCCGTTCGCCGTGCCGCGCCAGCCGGTGTCGCTGGCGGAGTTCGCCATCGGCCTGTACGCCAGCACGCTGGTGAAGGACGGCGGCACCCTACAGATCGGCATCGGCGCGCTGTCGGATGCCCTGACCCACGCCCTCGTGCTGCGACACACGCGCAATGCCGACTACCGGCGCATCCTTGCCGCGCTATGGCCCGAGGCCGCCACCTCCCCCCTGGTGCGCGACACCGGCGGGCTCGCGCCCTTCGAGCACGGTCTGTTCGGCTGCAGCGAGATGGTGATGGACGGCTTTCGCGTGCTGGCCGAGGCCGGCGTGCTGAAGCGCACCGTGGTGCCGGACGCCGCCGCGCAGGCCAGGCTCGATGCCGGCACCGCCACGCCCGCCGACCTCGCCCTGCGTGAGGCCGAGGGCGAGATGCTGCACGGCGGCTTTTTCCTCGGCAGCCGTGAGCTCTACCGCTGGCTGCGGCAGGTCGGCGGCGCCGACAGCCCCTTCCGCCTGCGCATGACGCGCATCAGCGAGATCAACCAGCTCGGCACCGAAGAAGCCCCACTGCGGGCCGCACAGCGCCGGCACGCCCGCTTCATCAACACCACGATGATGCAGACGGTACTGGGCGCGGCGGTGTCCGATGCACTGGAGGATGGCCGCGTCGTCTCCGGCGTGGGCGGCCAGTACAACTTCGTGGCCATGGCCCATGCCCTGCCCGATGCGCGCTCGATCCTGCTGTTCCGCGCGGTGCGCGAAAGCGGTGCAACGGTGTCGAGCTCCCTGCTCTGGCACTACGGCCACGCCACCATCCCGCGGCATCTGCGCGATCTCGCCATCAGCGAATACGGCATCGCCGACCTGCGCGACCGGAGCGATGCCGACTGCATCCGCGCCATGCTGGCCATCGGCGATGCCCGCTTCATGCCGGCGCTCGCCGCCAAGGCCATCGCCGCCGGCAAGCTCGACCGCGCGGATCCGAACGCATGGGCCCGCAATACGCCCGAGGCAATCAGCGATGTGCTCGCCCCATTCCGCCGCGAGGGCCTGCTGCCCGAGTACCCCATGGGCAGCGATTTCACGCCCACCGAGCAGGACCTCGTGCGCGCGCTTGGCCGGCTGAAGCGCGACACCGCGACGCGGGTTGGCAAGGGCTGCGCTCTGTGGAAGGCGCTATGGCTCGATGAGGCCCGCGCCACCCCGCGCGAGGACGCCGCCATCACCCGCATGGGCTACGACGGCCGCGAAGGCTGGCGCGAGGCGCTGGAGCGCAGGCTGCTGAGGTCAGCCCTGCGCGCGACCATGACCGACTGAAACGACCACGGCGCCCGAAGGCGCCCCCACTCCCTCAGCGCAGGGCCTTCGCCGCCGCGACCACGTTCTCGACGGTGAAGCCGAAGTGCTTCATCAGCACCTCGCCCGGGGCCGACTCGCCGAAGCGGTCGATGCCGACCACGGCGCCATCCAGGCCGGCGATGCAGCGCCAGTGCTCGGTGCTGCCGGCCTCCACCACCACCCGCTTGCGGCACCATGAAGGCAGCACGCCCTCGCGGTACTCCAGCGGCTGGCGCTTGAAGACCTCGAAGCAGGGCATCGAGACCACACGGGCCTGGATGCCTTCCTCCGCGAGCTTCACGGCGGCCAGGCGCGCCAGCTCCAGCTCCGATCCGGTGCCGATCAGGATCAGATCGAATTTCGCCGAGGCAGGATCACTGAGCACATAGCCGCCGCGCGCAATGGCGGCCACCTGCTCGGGCGTGCGCTGCTGGTGGGCGAGATTCTGGCGCGAGAACACGAGGCTCGAGGGCCCTTCAGCACGCTGCAGGGCGCAGGCCCAGGCCACCGCCGACTCCACCGCATCACCGGGGCGCCACACGTCGTGGTTCGGGATCAGTCGCAGCGAGGCGAGGTGCTCGATGGGCTGGTGCGTCGGGCCATCCTCGCCGAGGCCGATCGAGTCGTGCGTATAGACGTGGATCGAACGCACAGGCAGCAGCGCGCTCATGCGCACGGCGTTGCGGGCGTAGTCCGAGAACACGAGGAAGGTGGCATCGAAGGGAATGAAGCCACCGTGCAGCGCAAGGCCGGAACCGATCGCCGTCATGCCAAACTCGCGCACGCCGTAGTGCACGTAGCGGGCGTCGGCATCCGCGGTGGTCACGGCCTTCTGGCCCTTCCACGTGGTGAGGTTGGAGTGCGCGAGGTCGGCCGAGCCGCCCACCAGCTCCGGCAGGTGCGGAGCGAAGGCCTCGATGGCCATCTGCGAGGCCTTGCGCGAGGCCACCACCGGGCCCTCGGCCTGCAGCCTGTCGATGTAGTCCCGGGCGATCTTCGCGAAGTCTGCCGGCAGCTCGCCGGCCATGCGGCGTTCGAACTCGGCGGCGAGCGCCGGATGGGCAGCCTTGTAGGCAGCGAAGCGGGCATTCCAGTCGGCTTCGGCCTTGGCGCCACGCTCGCGGGCGTCCCAAGCCGTGCGGATCTCCGCGGGAATCTCGAAGGGCGCATGAGGCCACTTCAGGGCCTCGCGGGTCAGCGCCACCTCGTCCTTGCCCAGCGGCGCGCCATGGCTGCTCTCCTTGCCCTGCTTGTTCGGCGAACCAAAGCCGATGTGCGTGCGGCAGCAGATCAGGGTCGGGCGCTGCGTCTCGGCCTTCGCCGTGGCGATGGCCTGCTGGATCTCGTCGGGGTCATGGCCATCGACATTGCGGATCACCTGCCAGCCATAGGCTTCGAAACGCTTCGGCGTATCGTCGGTGAACCAGCCCTGCACCTCGCCGTCGATGGAGATGCCATTGTCGTCCCAGAAGGCGATCAGCTTGCCCAGGCCCCAGGTGCCGGCCAGCGAGCAGGCCTCGTGCGAGATGCCTTCCATCAGGCAACCGTCGCCCATGAAGCAGTACGTGTAGTGATCGACGATCGCGTGACCTTCGCGGTTGAAGCGCTGCGCCAGCAGCTTCTCGGCCAGCGCCATGCCCACGGCATTGGCAATGCCCTGCCCCAGCGGCCCGGTGGTGGTCTCGACCCCCGGGGTGATGTGCCGCTCCGGATGGCCGGCGGTCTTCGAATGCAGCTGGCGGAAGCGCTTCAGCTCGTCCAGCGGCAGGTCATAGCCGGTGAGGTGCAGCAGGGCGTACTGCAGCATCGAGCCATGACCATTGGAGAGCACGAAGCGGTCGCGGTCCGGCCATTTCGGATTCGCCGGATTGTGCCGGAGGTGGTCGTTCCAGAGCACTTCGGCGATATCGGCCATGCCCATGGGCATGCCCGGGTGGCCGGATCTGGCGGCCTCCACGGCATCGATGGCAAGGAAACGGATGGCGTTCGCGAGATCACGGCGGGCAGGACGGGTCATCGGCGGCAGGCCTTGAGCGGTGGCGGGCGGAAGGGCCGGCGCCCCGCAGAACGCGCGACGCGGCCGCCCATTCTCCCATCCCCGGCCCGGTGCCGTCGCCCTTGAAGGCTCGGCCGCGGCCTGCTAGCCCTGTCCCACCGCCATGGCAGCCGCCTCCGGCGGGTCCGGGGCCTCGCCGCGCGAGACTAGCACGGTGCCCACGAGATCGCCGGTCACGTTCACCACGGTGCGGCACATGTCGATGAAGCGGTCGACGCCGAGGATCAGGGCGATGCCCTCGGCCGGGATACCGAACATCACCAGGATCGAGGCGATCACCGGCAGCGAGCCGCCGGGCACGCCGGCGGCGCCGATGCCGCCCAGCACGCACATCAGCAGGATCAGCAGCTGCTGGGCCAGGCTCAGTTCCACACCAAAGAACTGGGCGAGGAACAGCACGGTCACGCCCTCGAACAGGGCGGTGCCGTTCATGTTGGCCGTGGCTCCGAGCGTGCACACGAAGCGGCCGATGCGCCGCGGCGTGCCGAGGTTCTCTTCGGCGATCTTCAACGTGGTGGGTAGGGTGGCTGAGCTGGAGGAGGTCGAGAAGGCCGTCAGCATGGCCGGCTGGGCCCGGCGGAAGAAGGCGAGCGGCGACATGCCGCCGACGAAGCGCAGCAGCAGGGGGAATACCACGAAGAGGTGTACCGCCAAGGCCCCCACCGACACCAATACGAACTTGCCGAGCGGAATGAGGGCGCCGAGGCCTCGGGCGGCGATCAGGCTGAACAGCAAGGCCGCCACCGCGTAGGGCGCCAGTTGGATGACCCATTGGATCAGCTTGATGCTGATGTCGTACACGCCCTGCACGGCAGCGAGGAAGGCATTCACCCCCGGCGTGCGCAGCACCGCCGCGGCCACGCCGAAGACGAGGGCGAAGAACATCACCCCGATCAGGTTGCCCTCGACCCCGGCCGCCAGCACGTTGCGCGGCACGATGCCCATCAGCACCGTGAGCGCCGAGGCCTGCTGGCCCTTGGCGGCAATCTCGCCGGCCTGCCCTGCCGACTGCTGCATCAGGGCCTCGGCCACGCCGGCATCGATGCCGGCCCCGGGCTTGAACAGGTTCACCGCCAGCAGGCCGAGCAGCACCGCCAGCGCGCTCACGGAGAGGATGAAGCCAAGGGTCTTGAGGCCGATGCGCCCCAGCGACTTGGGATCGCCGATCTCCACCACGCCCAGCACCAGGGCCGAGAACACCAGCGGCAGCACCAGCATGAAGAGCAGGTGCAGGAACACCTGCCCCACCGGCCCAGTGACGTAGGTGATGAGCGCCGTCAGCCAGCCGGCCTGCACCAGGGCGCCGTCGGCGCCCGTGGCATGGCCGAGCGGAAAAGCGATGGCGCCGGCCACGGCCCCCGCGAGGAAGCCGAGCAGCATCTTCGTATGCAGGGCAAGCCCCCGCCCCTCGCTGGTGCCCATGCCTGCCTCCTCAGCCCCGGGTGGCGCGGATCTCGCCCGACTTCAGCTTGGCGAAGTAATCCTCCACCTCCTCGCGAACCACTGGCAGCAACAGGTACACGCCGATCAGGTTGGGGATGGCCATGAGGAAGATCAGGCCATCCGAGAGATCGATCAGCTGCCCCAGATTCATGGTGCAGGCCACCACCGCCGCGCTGAGGTAGACAAGGATGTAGGTATTGGTCACCCAGCGGCGCTCGCCAGTGATGTAGGTGGCCGCCTTCGCTCCGTAGTAGGCCCAGGTGAGCATGGTGGAGAAGGCGAACAGGAATACCGCCACGGTGAGCAGGTAAGGAAACCAGCTGAACACGGTGGCAAAGGCGCTGGAGGTGATGGCCACGCCCTCGAGGCCTTCCAGCCTGTAGGCGCCGGTCACCACCACCATCAGGGCAGTCGCGGTGCAGACGATCACGGTGTCCACGAAGGGCTCCCAGAGCGCGACCAGGCCCTCGGTGGCCGGGTGCTTGGTTTTCACCGCGGAATGCGCGATCGCCGCCGATCCGAGGCCGGCCTCGTTCGAGAAGGCCGCGCGCTGGAAGCCGGCCAAGAGAGCGCCGATCACGCCGCCGGTCGCGGCCTCGCCCGAAAAAGCGGCACGGAAGATGATGGCGATGGCCTCGGGCAGGGCGGTGATGTTGACCACCAGCACCGCAAAGCAGCCCAGCAGGTAGAGCACGATCATCGAGGGGATGAGGCGGGCGGTGACGCTGCCGATGCGGGTGATGCCGCCCAGCACCACCAGGCCGGCCAGCACCGCCATGCCGATGCCGAAGGCCCAGCCATAGCCTTCCAGCGGGCCGTTCACGCCGCCGGTGAGGGCGTGGAACTGGGCATAGGCCTGGTTGGCCTGGAACATCGAGCCGGCGCCGATGCCGCCCAGCATGCTGCAGAGGGCGAACACCACGGCCAGCACCTTGCCCACGCCGCCAAGACCGCGGTAGCGCTCGGCAAGACCACGCGAGAGGTAGTACATCGGGCCGCCGGAGACGGTACCGTCCGGGTTCTCCTGCCGGTACTTCACGCCGAGCGTGCATTCGGCGAACTTGGTGCTCATGCCGAGCAGGCCGGCCACGATCATCCAGAAGGCCGCGCCGGGGCCGCCGATGGTGATGGCGAGCGCCACGCCGGCGATGTTGCCCAAGCCCACGGTGCCCGAGACCGCCGAGGTGAGCGCCTGGAAATGCGAGACCTCGCCCGGATCGGAGGCCACGGCGTAGTCGCCGCGCATCAGCCGGAAGCCCTGAATGAAGCCGCGGAAGTTGATGAAGCGGAAATAGAGCGTGGTGACCACGCCACCCAGCAGCAGCCAGGCCACGATCAGCGGCACGCCGGTCTGGCCTTCCGCGCAGCCGGACATCGAGAGCGAGACGCCATCGCCGATGCAGGCCCGCGAGAAGATCGCGCCGCCCAGCGCCTGGGCCACCGGCTGCACCACCTGGTTGATGCGCTGGTCGATGCTCGGGGCCGCCTCTTCCGCCGCCATGGCCGCCGTCGGGCCGAACACCAGGGCCATGCCCGCCAGGACGCCTGCAAGGCGCGACCGCCACGTCCGTACCACGCCCGAGGCCGGGCCACCCGCCTTGCTCATCGTCCGCTCACTCCCCAGGTGAAAATGAGGCCTGAGCCTAGCAAAGACTCAGGCGAACAGGGGCGATCCGCGAGCCAGCAGTTCTTCCCGGGTCTGCGGCCGGCCGACGAGCCAGCCCTGGGCATACTCGCAGCCGAGGCGGCGCAGCACGTCCAGCTCGGCCTCGCTCTCGACCCCCTCCACCACCAGTTCGGCGCCCAGGCGCTTGGCCATGGCCACGATGGCCTCGACGATGGCCATGGCCCGCGGGTCGGTGAGCATGCTGCGGACGAAGGCCTGGTCCACCTTCACCGTGTCGAAGGGCAGGTGGTGCAGCTGGGTCAGATGGGAGTAGCCGGTACCGAAGTCGTCCAGCGCCACCTTCATTCCATGGGCGTGGCAAAGCTCGATGAAACCCTGCACCACCACCGGATCCAGGGCCTGGCTCTCGGTGATCTCGATCTTGAGACTGCCCGCGCGGCAATCCGGCGCCGTCCACGCGGGCGATCACCCGCTCCAGCAGGCCCGGCTCGCGCAGCTGCCGGGCACTGACATTGACGGCCACGAAGAGCGGCCGCCCCGCGGCCTCGACGAAAGCCCGGACCGCGGCACAGGCGGTGTCGAACACGTACTCGCCCACCGGCACGATCAGCGAGGTCTCCTCCGCGAGGGCCACGAACTCGGCCGGCGAGACCGGCCCGCGCTCGGGGTGGGTCCAGCGCACCAGGGCCTCGAAGCCCGCTACCCTCCCCGAGGCCACCGCCAGCAGCGGCTGGTAACGCACGTCCAGTCCACCCCCTGCAGGGCCTCGCGCAGCTGGCTTTCCAACCGCATCTTGCCGACTCCGGCGGCTCTCGTCGTGTCCTCCGCGGCTCTGGCCACTGCCTCACGCCGCCCCTGCAGGGCCGCGAGCGCGCTCCGGTAGCGCTGCAGGGTGCCCTGCAGCAGGGCGCGCAGGATAGGATCGGCCTGGGCAAGGCGCTCGGCGATCTGCGAGCGCTCCAGCACCCGCAGGCGGCAGGGCGCCAGTGCCAGCGCCGTGGCAGTCCGCGGCGCCTCGTCGATCACCGCCATCTCGCCGACGATCGATCCGGGGCCGAGCACCGCCAGCACCACCTGCCGCCCCCGCTGGGTGGCGCGGATCTCGATCTGCCCCTCCTCGAGAATGAAGGCCGTGGTCGGCGGGTCGCCCTCGCGGAACAGCGCCTCGCCCGTGGCCAGCTGCAGCGTCGCCCCGTCCATCGCCCTCTCCAGCCCGCCTGGATCCCAGCACCAACGCTACAACGAAAAACGGGGCCCGTGGCCCCGTTTTCCGATACGACACGCGGCGCAGGTCAGCGCTGGGCGCCCGCCACCTGCAGGATGCGCGGGGTGACGAAGATCAGCAACTCGGCCTTCTGGTTGCGGCGGTTCTTGTTGCGGAACAGATTGCCCAAAGCCGGGATGTCGCCGAGGAAGGGCACCTTGGCGAGGTCCTCGCGACGCGAGAACTCGTAGATGCCGCCCACCACCACGGTCTGGCCGTTGTTCACCAACACCGCCGTGGTTACTTCGCGCTTGGTGATCTGCGGCACACGGCCACCGCCCGGCACGTCGATGAAGCCGGCCACCTCGTCTTTCTTCACCCCGAGGGTCAGGAAGACGCGGTTGTCCTGGGTGATGGTCGGCGTGACCTTGAGCTCCAGCAGGGCCTCCTTGAACTGCACGGTCGCCGTCTGCTGGCCGGACGTGCCGGTGATGGTGACATAGCCAATCTCGTCACCCTGCTTGATCACCGCCTCGCGCTGGTTGGCCGTGATCACGCGCGGATTGGCCACCACCTCGCCCCGACCCTTCCTCCTGCAGGGCCTGGAGCTCGATATCGAGATCCAGGTTGTTGCCGAGAATGGTGAAGGCCAGGGCCGACGCCGTGTTGTTGGCGAAGCGGGTGTTCAGGATGTTGGTGAAGGTCGGCAGCGGAGTGTTCGGCAGCGTCGGCCGGGTCGCCTGCTCGCCGTTCGCGATCGCCTGCTCGTACAGGGCCAGCTCGGCGCTGATAGCGCGCCAGAGCGCAGCGTTCGCGTTCGCCACCCCGTTGAGGTAGTTGCGGTTGCTCTCGGTGCTGCCGGAGACGACCACATCGCTCTCCTGGCCGCTGACGCCGAAGCGGGTGCCAATCTCCCGGGCGAAGCTCTCCTGGGCGATCACGATACGGGCCTCGATCAGCACCTGGTCGACCGGGCGGTCGAGCACGGCGACAAGCTCCTTGATGGCCTGCACCTTGCGCGGGGTATCGGCAACGAGGAGGGTATTGCTGCGAGTGTCGAAGCTCACGCTGCCGCGGGCGGAAAGGAAGCCGCGGTCACCCTCGGCACCCGAGCCGCTGGAAGCGCCACCGCCCTGTGAGGACTTGCTGCCCTCGGTGAGCAGGGTCGCGATCTCCTCGGCATTGGCGTAATTGATGGCGATGATCTCGTTGACGAGTTCCGCCTTGCTCTCGACGTCGATGCGGGCCTGCTCACGGGCCTTCTCGAAGTCGGCGATCTCCTTCTGCGGCGCCACCCACACCACGTTGCCGTCGCGGCGTTTGTCGAGCGAACGGGCACGCAGCACCACGTCGAGGGCCTGATCCCAGGGCACGTTGATCAGACGCAGGGTCAGGTTACCCTGCACCGTGTCGGCGGCCACGATGTTGAGGCCCGATTCCTCGGCGATCAGCTGCAGGATGGTGCGCACCGGCACATCCTGGAAATTGAAGGTCACCGGCTTGCCGGTGTAGCGCTGCTGCTGGGCCGCCGCCCCCACCTGACCAACGCCCGCTCGCTGAGCGGCCACCTTCGGCACCACTTCCAGCACGTATTCATTGCCGGTCTGGTAGGCGCTGGTCTCGAACAGACCCTCCGCCGCCACTACGAGCTGGGTCCCACCGTCCTTGGCCACCGGATCGAGGCGGGTCACCGGAGTGGCGAAGTCGGTCACGTCGAGACGCCGCTGCTGCTCGGCCGGAAGCTGGGCATTCTCGACATCGACGATGATGCGGTTGCCGTCACGGCGCAGGCTGGCCTGCGCCCCCTCGCGGTTGAAGCGGAGGATGACGCGGCCAGCGCCGTCGTCGCCACGGCGGAAATCCACCCCGGCAACACGAATGCCGCTGTCGATGCGCTTGGCCGGATCGGGCGAGGCGATACCGCTTCGCCGAGGCCGCACTGCCGCTCTCGAGGGTCAGCACCAGCAGGTTGCCGTTGCTGCGGGTGGTGTAGCCGGCGCTGCGGAAGAGGTCGACCACGGCCCGGGTACGGCCGCCGGCCTCGACCACCGAGACCGCCGAAGCCGCACCGCTACCCACCGTCACGCGGCGCTCGGCGAAGGCATTGCGCGTCTCCGGAAAATCGATGGCGATCCGCGGCGGCATGTCGGTGGTGAAGGCATTGACATCGCCCACCGGCTGCTCGAACTCGAAGGTGATGTCCACCTTCCCTCCGCTGCTCGTGGCGTAGCGAACGTCCTTGAGCGTATTGGCCGCCCAAGCCGGGAGCGCCGCCATCCACAGCAGGCCCGCGGCCAGGGCGGCACGTGCCGCGAAAGTCTTCGTGCTCATCCGTGCGCCTTCAGTCGTCGTGGTAATCATGCGCGTCCCCATCACTTTTCATCCAAGGCCAAGGCGGCCTGCCGTTCGAGCCAACCGCCCGCACCGTCCGAGACCAGCTCGACGATCTCGATGCGGTCGGGGCTCACCGAAGCGACGCGGCCGTCGCTCTGCCCCAGGTAATTGTCCTTGCGGACCCGGTAGGTGACCTTGTCGGGCGCCAGCACCAGCGCCACCATCCCGGGGCCGCTGCCGATCGTGCCGACCATCCGCAGCGCATCGAGCGGGAAGGCCTCGAGCGCCTCCTTGCGGCGGTTCGGATCAGGGCGCGGTCCGGAGGCATCGCGGCTGCCCACCGGCGCCGAGAAGGGATCGCGCAGGCCATCGGCGGTGTATTCGATCACCGGAAAGCTCTTCAGCGCCGGCAGCGGATCGAGCGGCGGGGCCGGACGGGCCTTGACCTCCTCCACCCAGGTCGAGAGATCCGCCGTGCCGCGACCACAGCCTGCCAGAGCGAACGACACTAGAAGGCCGACGGAAACGGACCGGGCGAGCCGGCCCACGGAGAACTGCCGTTCGATGCTCATTGGGCTCCCCCTTGCGGAGCGGCCTGCTGGGCTTCTGCCTGGGCCGCGATTTCCGACTCATCGAGATAGCGGTAGGTCTTGATCGTGCCTTTCAAGCCGAGCACGCCGGGCGGCAGGGCGGGCTCGCCCTGCTTGCGCTCCTTGGGCGCCAGCGAGATGTCGTGGAAGGTCATGATCACCACCCGGGGCAAGGAGGCCACGCCGCTCACGAAACGGCCGAACTGGTGGTAGGTGCCATTCATCTCGAGGCTGATCGGCTGCTCGGCGTAAAAGTCCTTAGCAACCTCGGCGCCGGGCTGGAACAACTCCGTATTGATACCGGTGGCGCGCGCCGTCTGCGAGATATCGACGATCAGGTCGGGCATCTCGGTCTTGGAGGGCAGCTGGCGCAGCATCTGCTCGCAGCATCGTCTCCATCTCCGCGAGCTGCGCCTTGAGCGGCTCGAGATTCGCCGCCTTGGCCGCTTCCTGCTCGAAGGTGCGACGCAGCTGCTGTTCTTGGGATTCCAACCCCTCCAGTTCGGCCTGCTTGTCGCTGATCACGAAGTACCAGCCGAGCAGAACGATGAGGACGACCAGCAGCACGCAGGCGCCGATCTTGGCCTCTTTGGGCCAGGCTCCGGTGTTGTTGAAATCGAGATTATTGATGTCGCTGAGCTTGAAGGCTTTCTTCGCCATGGGGGGATCCTCAGGAGGCCTGCGCGGCAGCCGCGGCAGGCGCCTGGTTCTCCCCCCGCGCCCGCCTCCGCATCCGACTCGGAAGCCGACTTGAGCGCGACCCGCATCTCGAACTCGAAGGGCAGCGCCCGGTCCTCGGCCTTGGTCTCGCCAGCGCGGATGACGTTGAGCCGCGGGTTGGTGATGAGGCCGCTGGCCTCGAGGTTGCGCATGTAAGCACTGACCCGCGACTCGGACTGCGACCGCCCGTTCAGGGTGAGCTCGGCACCGTTCTGCTTGATGCTCACCAGACGCACTCCATCCGGGATGGTGCGCACCAGTTCCTCGAACAGCTTGACGTTCTGCGAGCGGGCGGCCTGCAGGTCCTCGATCACCTGCTTGCGCTGCAGGAGGCTCGCCTTCTTCGCCTCGAGGCCCTCGATCTCCTTGATCTGCGCCTGCACCTTGGCGATTTCCTGCTGCAGCAGTGCATTGCGGGCGCTCTGCCCTTCGATGTGCCCGTTGTAATAGGCGCTGCCGAGGAACACCAGGGCCACGCCGGCGACGAAGGCGCCGCCCAGCATGGTCATGAATTCCTTCTGCCGCTGCTTGCGGCGCTCGGCGCGCCACGGAAGGAGGTTGATGCGTGCCATCAGTCGAAGCTCCTCAGGGCGAGGCCGCAGGCGATCATCAGGGAGGGGGCGTCCTGCTGCAGGGAATGCGCCTGCACGCGTGGCCCGAGGCCCATGTTGGCCAGCGGATTGGCCACCACGGTGGGAATGCCGAGGTGCTCCTCGACCATACGGTCGATGCCGGCGATCGAGGCACAGCCGCCAGCCAGCACCACCTGGTCGACCTTGTTGTACTCGCTGCCAGCGTAGAAGAACTGCAGCAGACGACTGACCTGCTGGACCATGGCTTCCTTGAAGGGATCGAGCACCTCGGGCTCGTAGCTCTCGGGTAGCCCGCCCTGGCGCTTGGCGGCCCCGGCCTCCTCGTAGCTCATGCCGTAGCGGCGCATGATCTCGTCGGTGAGCTGCTTGCCGCCGAAGACCTGCTCGCGGGCATAGATGCTGCGGCCGCCCTTGATCACGTTCAGGGTGGTCATGGTCGAGCCGATGTCGACCAGGGCGACGATCGCATCCTTGCCGATGCCGAGTTGCTCGGCCACCAGCCGGAAGGCGTTCTCGAGGGCGAAGACCTCGACGTCGACGACCTTGGCGGTGAGCCCGCCGAGCTCCAGGGCCTGCTGGCGCAGCTCGACGTTCTCGGTGCGCGAGGCGGCGAGCAGCACGTGCACGTTCTCGGGGCTGGAGGGCACCGGGCCGAGCACCTCGAAGTCGAGGCTCACCTCGTCGATCGGGAAGGGGATGTAATTGGCGGCCTCCAGCTGCACTTGGTCTTCCATGGCGTCATCGTCCAGGTCGGCCGACATGCTGATCACCTTGGTGATCACTGCGGCGCCGGACACCGCCACCGCGGCATGCTTGGCCTTGCTGCCGGAACGGGCCAGGGCACGCTTGATCGCCTCGCCCACCGCCTCGACCTCGACGATGTTCTTCTCGATCACGGCATTGGGCGGCAAGGCCTCCACGCCGTAGTGGTCGACCCGGTAGCGGTTGCCGACCTGGCTCAGCTGGAGCAGCTTGACGGCCGTCGAGCTGATGTCGATCCCGACCAACGGAACCCTGGATGGACTGAACAAACCCATCGGTTTCTCCCCTTCCCACGGGCGCTTACGTGAGATTAATGCGCTGCGACATTAAAAACAGAAAACTGTGTCAACCGCAACGCCTGCTTAACGCGCGCCCTGCCGACCGGCCCTCCGGACGGGGGCCGGCCGCCCTCCTCCGCCCCGTATACTCCGGCCCTCGCTTTCCGGAAACCCCACCCGATGCGCCCCTGGTTGCGCTGGCTGCGACGCCTATTCCTGCTTGGACTCTCCCTCGGCCTGCTCGGCCTTGCCGCGGCGGCGGCCGTCCTCTGGACGGTCTGGCCGCAGCTGCCGGATGTCTCCGAACTGCGCCGGGTCGAACTGCAGTTGCCACTCATCGTGCAGTCGGCAGACGGCAAGCTCATCGCGCTGTTTGGTGAGACGCGCCGCTACCCAGCCTCCATCGATCAGATCCCGGAACGGGTGAAGCAGGCCTTCCTCGCCGCCGAGGATGCCCGCTTCTACGAGCACGAGGGGCTCGACGTGCAGGGCATCCTGCGCGCGGTATGGCTGCTCGTCTCCACCGACCGGGCCCGGGTGCCCGGGGGCAGCACCATCACCCAGCAAGTGGCGCGCGACTTCTACCTCAGCAACGAATACAGCTTCGTGCGCAAGTTCCGGGAGATGCTGCTCGCCATCAAGATGGAGCGCGAACTGAGCAAGGACGAGATCCTCGAGCTCTACCTGAACAAGATCTTCTTCGGCAACCGCGCCTACGGCGTGGCCGCGGCCGCCGAGTTCTATTACGGCAAGACCCTGGACCAGCTCAGCCTGGCCGAGGCGGCGATGCTGGCGGGCATCCCGAAGTTCCCCTCCAGCGCCAACCCGATCAGCAACCCGGCGCGGGCCATGGAGCGGCGCAACCACTACGTGCTGCCGCGGATGCACGAGCTCGGCATGATCTCGGCCGAGGAGCTGGCCGCCGCGCTCGCCGAGCCCAACACCGCCTCGCCGAACGAGCCGAAGGTGGAAGTGGATGCCCCCTACCTCGCCGAGATGGTGCGCCAGGCCATGGAGGAGCGCTTCGGCGCCGATGCCTTGACCCGTGGCTACCGGGTGACCACCACGGTGCGTTCGTCCGACCAGAACGCCGCGGTGGCGGCCCTGCGCGCCGGCCTGTTCGAATACGACCAGCGCCGCGGCTGGCGCGGCCCCGAGGGACATATCGAGCATGCGGCCAGCCTGCCGGCGGACCAGTTGGCGCTGCAGGTGGGCAGCTATGTCGCCCTGCCGGAACTGCGCGCCGCGGTGGTGCTGGAGACGGGGCCGCAGGGCGCCCGCCTGCTCACCGCCCGTGACGGCGAGGTAAGCCTGCCCGCCGCCGGCACGCGCTGGACCGGCCGCAGCCCGGCGCAGCTGCTGAAGCCGGGCGACGTGGTGCGCCTGCGCACCCTCGCCGATGGCACGCTGGTGCTGGCCCAGGCCCCACAGGCCCAGGCGGCGCTGGTCTCGCTGGAGCACGAGACCGGCGCGGTGCGCGCCCTGGTCGGCGGCTACAGCTTCGCCCTGAACAAGTTCAACCGCGCCACCCAGGCGCAGCGCCAGCCGGGCTCCAGCTTCAAGCCCTTCGTCTTCGCCGCCGCCTTCGAGCGCGGCTACCACCCCGCCTCGATCGTGATGGACGCCCCGGTGGTGCTCCGCGACCGTGCCGGCAACGTCTGGCGGCCGCAGAACGACAAGGGCGACTTCGCCGGCCCGATGCGCCTGCGCGAGGCCATGGTGCAGTCGCGCAACCTGGTCTCGGTGCGCCTGCTGGATGCCATCGGCGTGCAGTTCGCCCAGCGCTACATCACCCAGTTCGGCTTCAGCCCGGAGAGCCTGCCGCCCAACCTCTCGATGTCGCTCGGCACCTCCTCGCTCACCCCGATGGCGATGACCGCGGCCTATGCCGTGTTCGCCAATGGCGGCTACCGGGTAGAGCCCTATTTCATCGCCCGGATCGAGGACCGCTATCGGCCAGGTGCTGGAAGAGGCCCGCCCGCGCCGCGCCTGCCCGGCCTGCGGCGGCGTGGGCGGCGAAGCGGCCGGCCAGCCGGCGGTGGTGGACGGTTTCGACTTCGGCGAGGTGCCGCGCCCGCTGGCGGCGGCCGGCGGCGAGGCCTCCACCGCCCCCCTGCCGCCGGGGCCGGACGAACTCGCCCCCCGGGCCATCGACGCCCGCACCGCCTTCATGGTGCGCTCGATGCTGCTCGACGTGGTGCGGCGCGGCACCGGCGCGGCGGCGCGCTCGATCGGCCGCGAGGACATCGGCGGCAAGACCGGCTCCACCAACGAATACCGCGACGCCTGGTTCGCCGGCATGGGCGGCGACCTCGTCACCACCGCCTGGGTGGGGCGCGACGACTTCGCCAGCCTCGGGCGCGGCGAGTATGGCGGCCGCGCCGCCCTGCCGATCTGGATCGGGTACATGGCCGCGGCGCTGAAGGACGTGCCGGTGGACCGCCGGCCACCGCCGGCCGGCCTGGTGACGGTGACCATCGACCCGGCCACCGGCGCCCTGCTCCCCCCCGGCACGCCGGGGGGCATGGTGGATTACGTGAAGGCCGAGGACTACGACCGCATGCTGGCCGCCGGCCTCGGCAGCGAGACGCCGGAGTTCGAGGAACAGGCCTTCGACATCTTCTGATTTCCTCCCGCGATGCGCCCGCGCCGCAGGCGCCGGATCTGGAAACCGCACTCCGTCTAAACACGAAGCCCCGCGTCACCGCGGGGCTTCGTCCTTCCCTTCGCCCCGCCGTGCCGGCAGGGCCGGGCGCCGCGGGGAATACGGCCTTCAGCGCTTGTCGAAGGGCACGTAGTCGCGCGGGGTGGCACCGGTGTAGATCTGCCGCGGGCGGCCGATCTTGGCTTCCGGATCGACCTGCTGCTCCAGCCAGTGGCTGACCCAGCCGGCGGTGCGGGCCAGCGCGAACATCACCGTGAACATCTCGGTGGGAATGCCGAGCGCCTTGTAGATCAGGCCGGAGTAGAAGTCGACGTTCGGGTAGAGCTTGCGGGCGACGAAGTACTCGTCCTTCAGCGCTGCTTCCTCGAGACGCATGGCCACCTCGAGCAGCGGGTCATTGACCCCCAGCTCGGCCAGCACCTTGTGGCACATCTCGCGGATGATGGCGGCGCGCGGGTCGTAGTTCTTGTAGACGCGGTGGCCGAAGCCCATCAGGCGGAAGCCGGAGTTCTTGTCCTTGGCCTTCTCCACCGCCTTGGCCACGTCCTCCGGACGGCCGATTTCCTCCAGCATCTTCAGCACGGCCTCATTGGCGCCGCCATGCGCCGGCCCCCACAGGGCGGCGATGCCGGCGGCCACGCAGGCGTAGGGGTTGGCGCCGGTGGAACCGACCAGGCGCACGGTGGAGGTGGAGGCGTTCTGCTCGTGGTCGGCGTGCAGGATGAACAGCAGGTCGAGGGCCTTGGCCGCCACCGGCTTCAGCTGCAGGGGCTCGCTCGGCACCTCGAACATCATGTGCAGGAAGCGGGTGGTGTACTCGAGGTTGTTGCGCGGGTAGCGGATCGGCCAGCCGATCGACTGCCGGTAGCAGGCGGCGGCGATGGTGGGCACCTTGGCGATCAGGCGCACCGCGGCGAGGCGGCGCTGCTCCGGGTCATCGAGGTTCAGGGTGTCGTGGTAGAAGGCCGAGAGCGAGCCGACCATGCCGCAGAGCATGGCCATCGGATGGGCGTCGTGGCGAAAGCCTCCGAGGAAGGTCTTCAGCGCCTCGTGCATCATCGTGTGGTGCGTGACCTCGTGCTCGAAGGCGTCGAACTGCGGGCGGGTGGGCAGTTCGCCATGCATCAGCAGGTAGGCCACCTCGAGGAAGCTCGACTGCTTGGCCAGCTGCTCGATCGGGTAGCCGCGGTAGAGCAGCACGCCCTCGTCGCCGTCGATGTAGGTGACGGCGCTGCGGCAGCTGGCGGTGGCCATGAAGCCCGGGTCGTAGGTGAAGTGGCCGGACTCCTTGGCGAGCTTGCCGATGTCGATGCACGGCGCCCCGAGGCTGCCGCGGTGCACGGGCAGGGACACGGCCTTGTCGCCGATGTTCAGGGTCACGCTGGTGGGATCGCTCACGGTTCGCACTCCTTGGGACGGGGCGCGTGCCGGGGGCTCCACGCCACAGATGAAGATGAAGACGGGCCGGGCGCGGGGCCCGGATCTTCACAAGTATCGCATAGGCCCCGGAGACGCGGGTGGCGGCAGCGCGAAGGCGCGCGACGGCAGGGGTGGAATGCGTCAACGCCAAGGCCGGAAACGGCGAAGGCCGGCGATGGCCGGCCTTCGGGATGCCTGCGCGCGGGGCGCGGATGCGGCTTACTTGCCGTAGCGCTTGCGGAAGCGGTCGACGCGACCGGCGCTGTCGAGGATCTGCTTGCTCTTGCCGGTGTAGAACGGATGCGAGGCCGAAGAGACTTCGATCTTGATGAGCGGGTAGGTCTCGCCGTCCTCCCACTTGATCGTCTCCTTGGAGCTGAGCGTGGAGCGGGTCAGGAACGCGAAATCCGTGGTCACGTCCTGGAACACGACCGGCTGGTAGTTGGGGTGGATACCTTCTTTCATGGCGGGTCCCAAGAAGCGGTGGGTCGGGGGAAAAAGGAAGGGCGAGAGTCTAGCCGGCCCAAGACCTCGGGTTCAAGGGGCCGCCCGGCTCCGGTTCAGCCGGCCGCCACGGCGCCCCGGCTCAGGCCAGGGCAAGACGCAGCCAGTGATGGAAGCGCGCCGGATCGACGCCCTCGAGGATGCGGGCCCGGGCCGGGCGGCCGGAGCGCCCCTCCCAGTCGACGATGGTGGCGCCGCGGGCGAGGCGGCCGCCGGTCTCGACGGTCACCGGCCGCCGCGCCCAGCCGGTGACGGCCTCTGGCTCGAGGGCGGCGAGCATGGCAAGACCGTCGGCGCAGTGCCAGCGCTGGCCGCGGCGGTCTTCCGACCACTCCCGGGTGCGGCGCGAGATGGCGGCATAGAAGGCCGCCTTCGCTCCCCCTTCCGCGAACCAGCGCTCGACCTCGGCGTGCGGCAGGCCGTGGCGCAGCACCGCCTCCCAGTCCACGAGATCGAAGGACTCGAAGGCCTCGAACACCACATGGGCGGCCTCGGGGTCGAAGCCGATGTTGAACTCGGCGCTGACCGAGGTGTTGCCCTGCCCGGTCACCGCCCCACCCATCACCACCAGCCGGCCGATCCGCGCGGGCAGGCCGGGGTCGAGGCGCAGGGCGAGGGCGAGGTTGGTGAGCGGACCTAAGCAGACCAGCAGCAGGCCCGGATGGGCCCGGCTCAGTCGGATCATGGCCAGCGCGGCATGCTCGGCCTCCGGGCCGCGGGCGGGCGGCAGGTAGCCGGTGTCGCCGAAGCCGTCGCGACCATGCACGTAGGCGGCGTCCTCGGCCGGATACACCAGCGGCACCGGACAGCCCGGGAACACCGGCAGTTCGACCCCCGCCACCTCGCAGAGCTTCAGTGCATTGCGCACGGTGTGGTCGAGACCGACGTTGCCGGCGGTGACCGTGAGCCCCAGCAGCCGGTGCGCCGGGCTGGCGAAGGCCATCAGCAGGGCCCAGGCATCGTCCACGCCGGGGTCGGTGTCGATGAGCAGGGGAATCCGGTCGGGCATGGCAAGCGGGCGCGGAACGGGCAGGCAGTGTGCCGCGCCGGCCGGCGCCGGCCAAGCGCCGGCACTCAGGCCGCGGCGTAGCGTACGGCGCTGCCCACCCAGCGGGCGATCAGCGCCTCGGCCAGAGCTGGCGCCCCGGCCAGCAGGCGCTCGGCCACCTCATGCACCGCCGGCAGCAGGCGGGCGTCGCGGGCGAGGTCGGCGATGCGGAAGGCGGCAAGCCCGGTCTGGCGGGTGCCGAGCAGCTCGCCGGGGCCGCGCAGCTCGAGGTCCTTCTCGGCGATGACGAAGCCATCGTTGCTCCGCCGCATCACCTCGAGGCGCTCGCGGGCGATGGCGCCGAGCGGCGGCTGGTAGAGCAGCACGCAGCTCGAAGCGGCGCTACCTCGCCCCACCCGACCGCGGAGCTGGTGTAGCTGGGCAAGCCCCAGGCGCTCGGCGTTCTCGATCACCATCAGGCTGGCATTGGGCACGTCTACGCCCACCTCGATCACGGTGGTGGCCACCAGCAGTTGCAGCCCGCCCTCCTTGAAGCGGCGCATCGCCGCCTGCTTCTCGGCCGGCTTCATGCGCCCGTGCAGCAGGCCCACGCGCACCTCGGGCAGGGCCTCGGAAAGCTGCTCGAAAGTGGTCTGCGCGGCCTGTGCCTCGACCTCCTCGCTCTCCTCGATCAATGGGCAGACCCAGTAGGCCTGCCGCCCCTCGGCGCAGGCCGCACGTACCCGCTCCACCAGCGCCGGGCGGCGCCCGGCGGCCATTGCCACCGTGGTCACCGGGCTGCGGCCCGGCGGCAGCTCGTCGATCACCGAAAGGTCGAGATCAGCATAGGCGGTCATGGCCAGCGTGCGCGGGATGGGCGTGGCGGTCATCACCAGCTGGTGCGGCACGCGCTCGCCCTCGAGGCCCTTGTCACGCAGCGCCAGGCGCTGGTGCACGCCGAAGCGGTGCTGTTCATCGACGATGACGAGGCCGAGACGGGCGAAGGCCACCCCCTCCTGCATCAGGGCATGGGTGCCGACCACCACCTGGGCGTGTCCCAACGCGACCTCGGCGAGGGTCTCGCGGCGCGCCTTCCCGGTGACCTTGCCGGCCAGCCAGCGCACCACGATGCCGTGGGGTTCGAGCCAGCGCCGAAAGTTCTGCAGATGCTGTTCGGCGAGCAGTTCGGTGGGCGCCATCAACGCCACCTGGCGCCCCGCCGCTACCGCCTGCACGGCTGCCAGCGCCGCCACCACGGTCTTGCCGCTGCCGACATCGCCCTGCACCAGGCGCAGCATCGGCTGCGGGCGGGCGAGATCGGCCGCCACCTCGGCCAGCACCCGCTCCTGTGCGCCGGTGAGCGCGAAAGGCAGGGTGGCACGCAGGGCGGCGAGCGCCGCCGGTGCCGGCGGCAGGGGCACGGCGCCCTGTTCGCGCAGGGCGAGGCGCTGGCGGCGCAGGCTCAGCGCATGGGCGAGCAGCTCCTCGAAGGCCAGGCGCTGCTGCGCGGGATGGGTGCCGGAGAGCAGAGCGGCGGTATCGGCATCGACGGGCGGCCGGTGTACGGTGAGCAGGGCCTCGCGCAGGCCGGGCAGCCCCCCCGGCCCGGCTCCTGCGGGCAGGAGTTCCAGCGCCGTGGAGGCCGGCAGCCGTTCGAGGGCAAGCCGCACCAGCCGGGCCAGCGTGCCCGGGCCGAGGCCCTCCACCGCCGGATAGACCGGGGTCAGGCGGTCATCGAGCGCGGGTGCCTCCTGTTCGGCCAGCAGCCGATAGCTCGGGTGGACCATCTCCCAGCCCTGCGGGCCGGGACGCACCTCGCCGAAGACCCGCACCCGCCGCCCCGGCTGGAAGCTCTGTGCCTGCTGGGCGCGGAAGTGGAAGAAGCGCAGCGGCAGCAGGTCGCCGTGCTCGTCGCCGAGCACGACCTTCAGTACCGGCCGACCGCGGAAGACGCGCTCCACATGGCGCACCCGGCCCTCGGCCTGCAGGGCGGCGCCGGGGCGGAGCTCGCGGATCGGCGTGAGCCGGGTGCGGTCCTCGTAGCGAGCCGGCAGCAGGAACCAGAGGTCTTGCAGGGTGGAAAGACCGCGGGCGGCGAGCTTCTCCGCCACCGCCGGGCCGACGCCGGGCAGGACCGTGACGGGCGCCTCTCCCCCGGCCAGTGCGGGCGCCGGCGTCGCCTGGCGCGGCATCGGGCTTCAGTCGAGGACGAGGATGCCGTCCACCTCCACCTCGGCGCCCTTCGGCAGGCCGGCCACCTCGATGGTGGAGCGCGCCGGATACGGGGCCTGGAAGTACTCCGCCATCACTGCGTTGACGGTGGCGAAGTGCGAGAGATCGGTGAGGTAGATGCCGATGCGCACCAGCCGGTCGAGATCGCCGCCGGCGGCCTGGCAGACCGCGCGCAGGTTGTCGAAGACGCGCCGGGTCTGCTCCGCCACGTCGCCGCCCACGAGGTTGCCGGTGGCCGGATCGAGCGGGATCTGGCCGGAGAGGAACACGGTGTTGCCGGCGCGCACGGCCTGCGAGTAGGGGCCGATGGCGGCTGGGGCATTCGGGCTGGTGATCGGGGTACGGGACATGGCGGCCTCGCGTCGTCGGGGGGGCCATTGTAGGCGCGGCGCCACACCGGGCGGCAGCCGCAGCCGCCCGCCTCAGAGCCGGCGCACCACGTGCACCACCTGCAGGCGGCGCACCCGCCGCATCACCTCGGCGAGGTGCTCGACGTCGCGCACCTCGATGCCGAACTCCATCACCGAGAGGTTCACGTCGCGCTCGCGGTATTCCACCGAGTCGATGTTGGAGTCGCTCTCGGCGATCGCCGCCGCCACCTGGGCCAGCGCGCCCGGGCGGTTGTCCACCTCCACCCGCAGCGCCGCCATGAAATCGCCCTTGACGTCGCGGTCCCAGTCCATCACCAGGCAGCGCTCGGGGGTGCGGGCGAAGGCCTCGACATTGGGGCAGTCGAGGCGGTGCACGACGATGCCCTTGCCCGCCGAGAGGTACCCCATGATGGCGTCGCCGGGCAGCGGGTGGCAGCAGGTGGCGAAGGTGAGCACGCCGCGCTCGCTGCCGTTGATCAGCAGGCGCTCCGGACTGGCCGGCGCCGGCGCGCCGCCGGCCGGCCCCTTGCTGGCGGTGAGGGCCTGGGCCACCTGCACCGGCATGCGGTTGCCGAGCGCGATGTCGGCCAGCAGGGCTTCGAGCCGCGGGTAGCGGTGCTCGGAAAGGAACTTCTCGACCCGCTCCGGCGGCACCCGCTCGAGCGAGGTCTCGAGCGCTTCCAGCGCCCGGTCGAGCATGCGGTGGCCGAGGCTCACCGCATCCTCGTGCTGCAGCTTCTTCAGGTTGGCACGGATCGCGGTACGCGCCTTCGAGGTGACCACGAACTCCAGCCACTGCGGCCGCGGGGTGGCCGAGGGCGCGGTGACGATCTCCACCGTCTGCCCGCTCTGCAGCCGGGTGTGCAGGGGCACCAGCTTCTTGTCCACCCGGGCAGTGACGGCGCGGTCGCCGATGCTGGTATGCACGGCATAGGCGAAATCCAGCGCGGTGGCATTGCGCGGCAGGGCGAGGATGTCGCCCTTGGGCGTGAACAGGTAGACCTCGGCCGGGAACAGGTCGACCTTGACGTTCTCCACGAACTCCAGCGAGGAGGAGGCCACGGCCTGCTCGCTGCTCATCAGGCCGCGGATCCAGTCCTGGGCGCGGGCCTGGGCGCTGCTCGCGCCACCGGCGGAAGCAGAGGTATTGGCCTTGTAGGCCCAGTGCGCAGCAATGCCGCGCTCGGCGATCAGGTCCATCTCCTCGGTGCGGATCTGCACCTCGATCGGCGAGCCGTGGGTGCTGAACAGCACGGTGTGCAGGCTCTGGTAGCCGTTGGCCTTGGGGATGGCGATGAAGTCGCGGAAGCGGCTCTCCAGCGGCTTGTACAGGGCGTGCACGGCACCCAGGGCGTGGTAGCACTGCATCACCTTCTGCACCACCACGCGGAAACCGAATACGTCGAGCACCTGTTCCAGCGTCTTGTGCTCCTGGCGCATCTTGGAATAGATGCTCCACGGCGATTTGACCCGGCCGACGATGCGGAACGGCAGGCCCTCCAGGGTGAGGCGCTGGGCGATCTGCGCCTCGATGGTGGCCATGGCCTCGCGGCGCATCACCGGCTGGCCGGCGATGTGCTTGGCGATGACGGCGTACCGCCGCGGGTACAGGGCCCGGAACCCGAGATCCTGCAGCTCGGCCTTGAACTTGTTCATGCCAAGCCGCTGGGCGATCGGGGCGTAGATCTCGAGGGTCTCGCGGGCGATGCGGCGGCGCGCCTCGTCGGACATCGAGTCCAGCGTGCGCATGTTGTGCAGCCGGTCGGCGAGCTTGATGAGGATGACCCGGAGATCGGTGGCCATCGCCAGCATCATCTTGCGGAAGCTCTCGGCGGCGGCCTCCTGGCGGCTGGCGAAGCGGATCTTGTCGAGCTTGGTGACGGCATCGACCAGCGCCGCCACGGTCTCGCCGAAGGCCTCGACGATCTCGGCGCGCGGCAGCGGGGTGTCCTCGAGGGTGTCGTGGAGGATGGCGGCACAGAGGGTCTCCCAGTCCACCCGCAGCTCGGCGAGGATGCCGGCCACCGCCACCGGATGGGTGATGTAGGCCTCGCCGCTCTTGCGCACCTGGCCATCATGGGCGCGCGCGCCCATCACGTAGGCGGCGCGCACCCGCGCCACCTGCTCCGGCGGCAGGTATTCGGCCAGTTTCGCCGCCAGCGCATCGACCTGCTCCGGACAGGGGTCGGGAGCGGTCGGGGCGGCGACGGCGGGAGCAGCACTGGCACTCATGCAGGCAATGTAAGGGCGCCCCGGTGGCCCGGCAACCGCACCGGCGGGGCCGAAGTGGATCCTCGCGGCCATGAAAAAGGCCCGCTGCCGCGGGCCTCGTCTTCACGCCACCGTGAAGGCAGCAGGGCTCAGTCGTCGCCGCCTTTCAGGTCATCGTCCACCACCTCGGCGGCGGCCCACTCCAGGGCCTCACGCTCGCGGCGCTCGCGCTCGGCCTTCTCCACCTGCTCGATCAGCTCGTTGTCGATGCGGCGGGCGGCAATCTCGCGCAGGGCGAGCACGGTCGGCTTGTCCTCGTTCTCGCTGTTGTCGAGCATCGCCTCGGCGCCCTTCGCCAGCTGGCGGGCGCGCCTGGAGGCCATGAGCACGAGCTCGAAGCGGTTGTCCACGACGTCCAGGCAGTCTTCAACGGTGATGCGGGCCATGCGGTACTCCGGCGCGGCGGACGTGAGGGGTCCGCCTTCAAAGATCGTGCAGGATAGCGGCCAGGGCCCCGGGCGGCAAGGAAGAGTCCGGCTGCCGGCTGAACGCCCGCCCGGGCAAGCCAAGGAAAATCAATGGCTTGCCGAGACCCTGCCGGACGGGAGCGACCGGATCAGCCTTCTGCCAGCAGCCCGGCGTAGAGGCCGGCATGGCGCCGCGCCTGGGCCTCGCGGCGCAGGCGGTGGGCGATGAAGATCGAGCGCAGCTCGTTGGCGGCGGTATCGAAGTGCTCGTTGACGATCCAGTAGTCGAACTCGGGGGCGTGCGACATTTCCTCCCGGGCGGCGGCGAGACGCTGCGCGATCACCGCCTCGCTGTCCTGTCCGCGGTTGCGCATGCGGGTTTCCAGCGCCTCGCGGGAAGGCGGCAGGATGAATACGCTCACCGCCTGGGGGATCTTGGCCCGCACCTGCCGCGCCCCCTGCCAGTCGATTTCCAGCAGCACGTCCTTGCCGGCGGCAAGCTGCGGCTCGACCGACTGCCGGGCGGTGCCCTTGTAGTCGCCATGCACCAGGGCGTACTCGAAGAAGTCGCCGGCGGCGATCATCCGCTCGAACTCCTCCTTGCTGACGAAGTGGTAGTGCTGGGCGTGGCGCTCGCCGGGGCGCGGCGCGCGCGAGGTGTAGGAGATGGAGAGCGCGATGCCCGGTTCGCGGGCCAGCACGGCATTCACCAGGCTCGACTTGCCGGCGCCGGAAGGAGCGGCCACCACGAACAGGGTGCCGCGGCCGGACGGAGGGTTCTCGATCGGATGGCTCATGCGCGTCGGGCTCCGGCCTCACTCGATGTTCTGCACCTGCTCGCGGATCTGCTCGATCAGCACCTTCAGCTCCACCGCGGCCTGGGTCAAGCGGGCATCGACGGCCTTCGAGCCCAGGGTGTTGGCCTCGCGGTTGAACTCCTGCAGCAGGAAATCGAGGCGGCGCCCCACGGCCTCGCCGCGCCGCATCGCATGGCGGGCCTCGGCCACATGGGTGGCGAGGCGGTCGAGCTCCTCGTCGATGTCGGCGCGCTGGAGCAGCAGTACCAGTTCCTGCTCCAGCCGGACGGGATCGACCTCGAGCTTCAGCTCGGCAAAGCGCGCCTCGATGCGCTGGCGCAGGGCGGCGCACAGTTCCGGCAGCAGGGCGCGCAACCCCGCCACGATGGCCTCGATGGCCCGCAGCCGCTCCTCGATCGCCGCCGCCAGGGCCGCCCCCTCGCGCTCGCGGTGGGCGAGGAAATCGGCGAGCAGGGCATCGACCAGGGCCGCAGCCTCGGCGCGCAGCACCTCCGGGTCGAGCCCGGCATCGACCAGCACGCCGGGGAAGGCGAGCAGCTCGGTGAAGCTGCTTCGCAGGCCGGGAAAGCGGGCGGCGAAGGCCTCGTGCAGTCCGGCGAGCTGGGCCAGCCGCGCCTCGTCCACCGCCAGTGGCCGCATGCCATCGCTGCGGCTGCGCAGGCGCAGTCCGAGGTCGAGCTTGCCGCGCGATACCCGGGCCGCCACCTTCTCGCGCAGCATCGGCTCGAGCAGGCGCAGTTCGTCGGGCAGGCGCAGCGAAAGCTCGAGGTAGCGGTGGTTCACCGCCCGCAGCTCGCCGGCGAGGGTGCCGGCGGCGGTGGCGCGTTCAACCGCGGCGAAGGCGGTCATGCTGCGGATCATGGCGGTCCGGGCACGGGCTGGGAAAAGGAGGTGGATGGTAAACTCCGCGCCCTTTCGCCACCACCGGCCAGCCCATGAGCCTCTTCTCCCGCCCCAGCGGACGCCAGCCCGACCAGATGCGCGAGGTGCGGATCGAGCGCGGCTACACCAAGCATGCCGAAGGCTCGGTGCTGGTGGCCTTCGGCGATACCCGTGTGCTGTGCACCGCCAGCATCGAGGAACGGGTGCCAGCCTTCCTGCGCGGCAAAGGCGAGGGTTGGGTCACCGCCGAGTACGGCATGCTGCCGCGCTCCACCCACTCGCGCATGGGCCGCGAGGCGGCGCAGGGGCGGCAGGGAGGGCGCACCCTGGAGATCCAGCGCCTGATCGGGCGTAGCCTGCGCGCCTGCGTCGACCGCGGCGCGCTCGGCGAACGCACCATCACCCTCGACTGCGACGTGCTGCAGGCCGATGGCGGCACCCGCACCGCGGCGATCACCGGCGCCTACGTGGCGCTGGTGGACGCATGCTCGACCCTGAAGCTGCCACGTAGCCCGGTCCTTGGCGCAGTGGCAGCGGTATCGGTGGGCTTGTATCGCGGCGTGCCGGTGCTCGACCTCGACTATGCCGAGGACAGCGACTGCGATACCGACATGAATGTGGTGATGAACGACGGCGGCGGCTTCATCGAGGTGCAGGGCACGGCCGAAGGCCATGCCTTCCGACGCGCCGAGATGGACGCGATGCTGGCGCTGGCCGAGAAAGGCATTGCCGAACTGGTGGCCGCGCAGCGTGCGGCGCTGGGGGCGTGAGGCCTGCCCGGCCCGGCAGCACCCATTCGTGACGGTCCACCGGAGCGCTCCTAACATGAAGCTCGTTCTCGCCAGCGGCAACCGCGGCAAGCTCGTCGAACTGGGCGAATTGCTGGCCGGCAGCGGCATCGAGCTGGTGCCGCAGGGCGCGCTGGGCATCGCCGATCCGGTCGAGGACGGCCAGACCTTCGTCGAGAACGCCCTGATCAAGGCGCGCCATGCCGCGCGCCTGTCCGGTCTGCCGGCGCTGGCCGACGATTCCGGGCTGATCGTCGATGCCCTGGGCGGCGCGCCGGGCTTGATCAGCGCGCATTACGCCGGCGTGCATGGCGATGCGGCCGGCAATATCGCCAAGCTACTGCGCGAGCTGGAGGGCGTGCCGGCAGCGCGCCGTACCGCGCGCTTCTACTGCTGCCTCGTGCTGCTGCGCCATGCCGGCGACCCGCAGCCCCTGATCGCCGAAGGCGAGTGGCCGGGGCGGATCCTCGAGGCCCCGCGCGGCACGGGCGGCTTCGGCTACGACCCGGTGTTCTTCGATCCCGCCATTGGCCTGGGGGCCGGCGAGATGCCCCCCGAGAGGAAGAATCCCATCAGCCACCGTGGCCGCGCGCTGGCAGTGCTGAAAGCCCGCCTCGCGGACTGGATCGCGCGCGGCGAGCTCGCCGGCTGAGCCATGGCCCCGCTCCCCCCATCCGACGCGCACGGCGGCCCCTGCCCTCCCGGCTGCGCGCACGATGCAATGCCGCCCCTCGTTCCCGGACCGCTGGCGCTCTACATCCACATCCCGTGGTGCGTGAAGAAATGCCCGTACTGCGACTTCAACTCGCACGCCGGCTCCCAGGAACTCCCGGTGGCCGAGTACGTGGCGGCGCTGGTGCGCGATCTCGAGTTCGACCTGCCGGAGGTCTGGGGCCGCACGGTGCAGAGCGTGTTCTTCGGCGGCGGCACGCCCAGCCTGTTCCCGGCCAGTGCCATCAACGAGATTCTCGCCGCCTGCAGCGCCCGCCTGCGCTTCGCGCCCGGCGCCGAGATCACGCTGGAATGCAACCCGGGCACGGTCGAACATGATCGCTTCGAAGGCTACCGCGAGGCTGGGGTGAACCGCCTGAGCTTCGGCGTGCAGAGTTTCGACGACGGCTGCCTTGCCGCCCTCGGCCGAATCCACGGCGGCGCCGAGGCCGAGGACGCGGTGAAGCTGGCCCAGGATGCTGGCTTCGATAACCTCAACCTCGACCTGATGTACGCCCTGCCCGGCCAGACCGTGGCGATGGCGCTGCATGACGTCGAGCGTGCGATCGCCCTGCAACCAGCGCACCTCTCGCACTACCACCTGACCCTGGAGCCGAACACCCTGTTCGCCGCCCGGCCGCCTGCCGGCCTGCCGGACGAGGACCTCGCCTGGGCGATGCAGGAGGCCTGCCAGCAGCGCATCGCCGAAGCGGGCTTCGCCCACTACGAGATCTCGGCCTATGCGAGGCCCGGCCGGCAGTGCCGGCACAACCTCGCCTACTGGACCTATGCCGACTACCTCGGCATCGGCGCCGGCGCGCACGGCAAGCTCAGTTTCGGTGCCGATGGCCGCATCCAGCGGCGCTGGAAGAAGAAGAATCCGCGCGAGTACCTCGCCGCCCTCGCCCCCGGCGCCGCGCCCGGCGCTCATGTGGGCGGCGAGGAAGACGTACTGCCGCCCGCCCGGCCCTTCGACTACATGCTGAACCGCCTGCGTCTGCACGCGCCCTTCTCGCTTTCCGAGTTCGAGCAGGCCACCGGCGTGCCGCGCCGCGCCATCGCCGCCGAACTCGCCACCGCCGAGGCCCGCGGCTGGCTCGAAGGCAATGGCGAGGTCTACGCCCTCACCCGACTCGGCCGCGATTTCAACAACGACCTCGTCAGCCTGTTCCTGCGCGACTGAAGCCCCTCCATGACGGCCAGGCATGCGCTGATGGCCTGTGGGCATCGGCGAGACTCCCACGACCTTCACCGAACCGTTACACTCCCGCCCGCTGAAGGTGTTCGGGAAGCCGGTGGAACTCCGGCACTGCCCCCGCAACGGTAAGCCGCGGCAACGCCACCACGATGCCACTGGGCCTGCGCCCGGGAAGGCGGTGGCACCGCAGGGCCCAGCCCTGCCCGCGACGAGTCCGGAGACCGGCCTTCAGACCGGCGGCGCGTGTGATCCCGGCCGCGCCGGCCCGGCCATGGCGCGCTGCGGTGGGCGGCGAGGCGTGAAGGCCACCGTGTCCGCGCGGTGGCGTCCGTCCTTCCCTGCCGCCCTCGCGCCGTCCGCGGGTGTGCGTTCCGTTCGAAGGACTTCCATGCGACCGACTTCCCTAGCCCTGGCCCTTGCGCTCGGCCTTCCCGCCCTGGCCGGCGCGCAGAACACTGCCCGCCAGCTCGATGCCGTGGTGGTGACGGCCACCCGCTCGCCAGATACCAGCCTCGCCCCGCTCGCCGCCACCACGGTGCTGACCCGCGAGGACATCGAGCGCTCGCAAGCCCCCGATCTCATCGATCTGCTGGCCCGGCAGGCCGGCGTGGATGTCTCGCGCACCGGCGGCCCGGGCTCGGTGAGCACCCTGTTCCTGCGTGGCAGCAACTCGAACCACACCCTGGTGCTGATCGACGGCATCCGGGTGAACGCCGCCCAGCAGGGCCTCTATGACTTCGCCAACCTGCCGCTGGAGCGCATCGAGCGCATCGAGATCGTGCGCGGCCCGCGCGCGGCGCTCTGGGGCTCGGATGCCATCGGCGGCGTGATCCAGATCTTCACCCGTGACGCCACGGCGCGCGGCGTGCAGCTGCGCGCCGGCAGTTTCGAGCGCCGCGAGGCCGCGGCGCAGTGGGGCTTTGGTGATGGCGAGCGCGCCTTTGGCATCGGCGCCGGCCTGATCGACATGGAGGGCTACAACGCCAGCACGCCGACCAATTTCAGCTTCGATCCCGACAAGGACGGCTTCCGCAACCGCCATCTCGGCCTTGCCGGCCGCACCGGGCTCGGCCGCCAGACGCTGGCTGGCCGCGCCCTGTTCACCCACGCCGATGTCGAGTTCGACCGCGGCGAGAGCGAGGTACGCAACCGCCAGCTCGGCGCCACCCTCACAGGCCCGCTGGCCGACCGCTGGTCGCATTCGCTGGCCGTGGGCCAGGACCGCCAGGACCTGCTCACCCGCTCCAGCTTCGGCAGCCGCTTCGACAGCCGCCGCGCCAGCCTCGACTGGGTGAACGACGTGGCCTTGGGCCAAGGCCAGAACCTGCTATTCGGCCTCAACCACAGCGAGGAGGACGCCACCTCGAAGGAGGCCAACGGCAGCGTGGTCTACGACCGCAGCCGGCGCAACACCGGCCTGTTCCTCGCCTGGCGCGGCCAGGCCCAAGGCCAGTCCTGGGACCTCGCCGCCCGCCTCGACGACAACAGCCAGTTCGGCACCACCACCACCGCCCAGGCCGCCTGGGGCTTCGAGTGGGGCCAGGGCTGGCAGGCCCGCCTCGGCTGGGGCCAGGGCTTCCGCACCCCCAGCACCAACGAACTGTACTCGCCGGGCTTCGGCGGGTTCTTTGCCGGCAACCCGGCGCTACGGCCCGAGCGCTCGCGCAACCTCGAGGCCGGCCTCGCCTGGCAGGGCAGCGACAGCCGGGTGGCCTTCTCGGCCTACCGCAGCCGGGTGGCCGACCTGATCGCCTTCGCTGGCCCCTTGTTCCAGGCGGTGAACGTGCAGCAGGCCGAACTCGACGGCGTTGAACTGGAAGGCCGCACCCGGGTCGGCCGGCTTGGCATCGGCGGCCATCTGGGCTGGCAGCGCGCCGAGAACGCCAGCACCGGAGCCCCCCTGCTGCGCCGCGCCCCGCGCAAGGCCGCCCTCAGCCTCGACCTGCCGCTGGGCGAGACCTTCAGCCTCGGCCTCGACACCACTGCCGCCGCGCGCCGCCAGGACTTCGACGGTCCGCTGGGCGGCTACGCCCGGGTGGATCTGCGTGCCGAGGCCCGGCTCGGCGGCGGCTGGGTGCTGCGCGGCCGTCTCGAGAACCTGCTCGACCGCGACTACACCCTGGCGAGCGGCTTTGCCAGCCCGGGCCGCAGCGGCCTGCTCGAGCTGGCCTGGCAGCCGCGTTCCTGACTGCCCTCCCCCCCGGCACCCGCTCCCCCGCCGCTCTCGTCCCTCTCCACCGGGGGCGGCGGGGGCCGCGGCACGCTGCTATCCTCTATTGACTTTTATTGCAATGGATAGTGCGCATGAGCGGTCCGGCCTCGTCCAGTCCGACCCCCCCCCACGGCCTCGCGAGGAGCACGCTGCCGCGGAAGGTGCGCCACATCCTGCAGGGCTTCCAGGAACTCGTCGCCGACGCCTTCGAGCGCGAACTTGGCATCACCCTCAACGAATTCGAGCAGCAGGCTTTCCAGAACGCCGAGCAGGCCCGCAGCAATGCCATCCAGGTACGCTGGCTGGAAACCCTGCGCACCGTACGCCGCACCCGCAGCGACGTGGTGCCGCGCTTCCTCGAGCACATGGAGGCCGGGCTCGCCGCGATCCGTGATCCCGCCCCGGGCGGCGATAAGGCCGCTACCCCTCTGCGCGGTGCCGGCGAACTCTCGCTGATCGAAGCCTCCGAGATGGAGGAAAGCGTCGCTCTGGCCGAGATCAGCAGCCGCATCGAGATGCGCCATAGCCTGCCGATCTATCTGCTCGGCCAGCGCTTCGGCGTGCTGGCCGGCAAGCCGGCCTTCGATTCCGAGAGCCTGCCGGTAGGGCCGCAGATGATCGCCCGGGCCCTGCGTCATGCCGCCGGCAATCTCGAAATCTCGCCCGAGCACCGGGTGCTGCTCTACCGGCTGTTCGAACGCCGGATGCTGGTGGAATACGGCCGCCTGCTGGAAGCCCTGAATGCACACCTCATCAGGCACGGCGTGCTGCCGGGCCTGCAGTACATGCCCTTCCGCGCGCCCGCCAGTCCGCAGAACCGCGGCAGCGAACGCCAGGACGGGCGGACCACCGGCCAGCAGCCGGCCCTGCCCCAGGAAGCCGGCCAGGACTCCGCCGGCCGCAGCACCGGTTCACAGTCACCCCATGGCCGGGGCGCCTCCGGCGGCCCGGAGGCTCGCGCCGCGGGCGCTGCCGAAGGCGAGCCCCCCCTGCCCTGGCTGCTGCCCGGCGAGCCCTCCGCACCGGCCATGCCCGGCCCGGCCAGTGCCGCGCCGGCAAGCCTGCCCGGCTTCGAGCAGATCCGCGACCTGCTGAGCGCCAGGCGCAGCATGCTCTCGAAGCTCTCGGGCACACCCCCGGTCGCGCCTAGCGGCCCAGTGCACCAGCCAGCGCCACAGGAAGTGCAGCATGCGCTGAGCCTGCTGCAGCCCAGCACCGCCACTTCGGTGAACATGGGCGGCCGCATCGTGCCGCGCACCGTGGCGCACCTGAAGCAGGACCTGCTGGCCCAGCTGCGGCGCAGCGCGCCGCCCGGCGAGACTCCCAGTCTCTCCGACGAAGACAACGACACTTTCGACCTCGTCGGCATGCTGTTCGACGAACTGGTGAAGGACGTGCGGCCAGCCAGCCAGGCCGCCACCCTGCTCACCAAGCTGCAGGTGCCACTGCTGCGGGTGGCGCTCTCCGACAAGCGCTTCTTCAACGACAGCCACCACCCCGCGCGACAGATGCTGAACGCGGTGGCCGAAACTGGCGCCTACTGGCTCGGCGACGACGATGCCGACGGCGCGCTGGTGGCAAAGATGCAGGGTCTGGTGGACCGCACCCTGCGCGATTTCGACGGCGACATGTCGCTGTTCGAATCCCTGCTCAAGGACCTGAGCTCGCATCTGCAGACCATCGCCCGCAAGGCGGAAGTGGCCGAGCGCCGGCACGTCGAGGCCGCGCGCGGCAAGGAACGCCTGGCGCAGGCCCGCGAGCGCGCCGCCGAGGCCGTGAAGGCCATCACCGAAGGCAGCGAGCTGCCGGTGTTCACCCGCACCCTGCTCAACCAGGCCTGGACCGATGTCATGGCGCTGACCTCGCTGCGCCATGGCGAGGGATCGCTGGCCTGGGCGCAGCACCTGGAAACGGCGCGCCGGCTCGCCAGCCTCGCCCGCCCCGGCGCCGGCGGGCTTGGTGAGGCGGAATCGGTGGCGCTGCAGAAGGAGGTGGCCGATTCGCTGCGTCAGGTGGGCTACCACGAGGCCGAATCCGAGGCCATCGCCAAACGTCTGATCGCCCCTGGCACCGATGCTGCGGCCGACGACGCCGCCAGCCGCACCGAGCTGCTGATGCGGATGAAATCGGCCAGCCGCCTCGGTGCGGTGGAGAAGCCCCCCAAGCCCTCGCCGGAGCTGCTCACCCCCGAGGTCATGGCGCGGGTGGCACAGATCAAGACCCTGCCCTTCGGCGCCTGGTTCGAGTTCACCACCAATGCCCAGGGCGACAAGGTGCGCCGCCGTCTGTCCTGGTACTCGCCGGTGAGCGGCACGGCGATGTTCGTGAACCACCGCGGCCAGAAGGTGGGCGATACCAGCATCGAGCACCTCGCCATCCAGATGGTGAATGGCCAGGCCCGGCTGGTGGAGGAAGAGGCGAAGGTGAGCCTGCTCGACCGCGCCTGGAACGCCGTGGTGAAAACCCTGTCCAGCTTCGGCGGCGGCAGCAAGCCCAGGGAGGCCGTGGCATGAGCCAGCACAACGAATACCGGCGCGCCAAGCGGCGCCGCGCCACCCTCGACATCGCCGTGATCGACGCGATGACCGACCAGGTGGTGGGCAAGATTGGCAACCTCTCGGAATCCGGCGTGCTGCTGATCCTCGGCGCGCCGCCCTGTGCCGATGCGCTCTACCAGTTCCGCTTCGACCTGCCGGTGGGCAGCGGCCGCCCGCTCGAGGTGGAGGTGGGTGCGCACGAACTGTGGCAGGACGATGCCGCCGCGCCGGGCCAGGTCTGGGCCGGCTTCCGTTTCATCGATGTCTCGGCCAATTCACTGGCCAACATCCGCCAGTGGGTCGAACAGCCCGGCAGCGACTACGTCTGAGCATCCGTGCCCGGCCCGGGCTCATCGGCACGCTGCTGGCCGCGCTGCTCGCGGCCTGCGCCGCCGAGCCCCCGCGGCAGGAGCGCTGGATCGCCTTTGGCAGCCTTGCCGCCGTGCAGTTTCCTCCCGGCACCGAAACCGCGGCGGAGCGCGAGGCGCTGGCCAGCGTGGCCAGGCTCTGGGCGACGCTGGAGCGGGACTGGCATGCCTGGCAGCCCTCTACTCTCACCCGCTTCAATGCAGCGCTGGCCGGCGGCGCCACGGTGACGGCCCCCCAGGCCCTGCGCCTGCCCATCGCCCGCAGCCGGCCCCTGCTCGCCGAGAGTGCGGGCTGGTTCGACCCTGGCATCGGCCGGCTGGTGGCGCTCTGGGGCTTCCACACCAGCGAGTACCCGCTCACCACACCGCCGCCGGACGCCGCCGCGCTGGCTGCCTGGGCAGCACGCCCGGATTCGCTCGCCGATCTCGAATGCGATGTGGCCTGGCGCTGCCGCAGCCGGGCCCCGCAGCTCCAGCTCGACTTCAATGCCATGGCCGAGGGCCTGGCGCTGGAACTCGCGGCCGCGCAGCTTCGCGCACAGGGCGTGCGGCATGCCCTGCTCGACCTCGGCGGCGACATGCTGGCCCTGGGTGAGCGGGCCGGCCGTCCCTGGCGGGTGGGCCTCGACGATGGCAGGGGCGGCGTGCTCGGCGGCGTGGAACTGCGCGATGGCGAGGCTTTCATGAGTTCCGGCAGCTATGCGAAGTGGCGCCCCGCTCCGGAGGGCGGGCGCTGGCCGCACGTGCTGGAACCCCGAAGCGGCCAGCCGGCCCGTGGCACCCGGCTGGTGGCGGTGCTGCACCCCGACCCGGTACGCGCCGATGCCGCCGCCACCGCCCTGCTCGCCGCCGGCCCCGAACACTTCGCCCGGCTGGTGGACTCCCTGCACCTTGGCTGCGCCCTGCTGGTGGACGAGGCGGGAACGGCCTGGCTCACCCCAGGCATGGCCGCACGCTTCCAGTGGCAGCAAACCCTGCCACAACGCCGCCTGCCGGGCACGGAGGCCGGTTGCGCTCCGGCGCTCCCGCCGTCCTGAGCCCTGTCCGAGGCCACTGCGGCACAATCGGGCTTTCCCCTGCCACGTTCCGGGCCGCCATGTCTTCGCTGTACGCCGAGCACCTCGCCATCCTCATGCAGCGCGCCGATGCCGCGCTCGCCAAGGCCGGTTTCGACCATCTCCTGATCGCCTCGGGCGTGGAGAAGTACCAGTTCCTCGACGACCGCCCCTACCCCTTCAAGCCCAACCCGCACTTCCGGCACTGGGTACCGCTGCAGCAGCACCCGCACAGCTGGATCGCCTACACCCCGGGCCAGCGGCCAGTGCTGGTCTACCACCAGCCCGACGACTACTGGCACGTACCGCCGGCGCCGCCCGAGGGTGCCTGGGTGGAGCACTTCGACATCCGCCTGATCCGCGAGCCGCAGGAGGCCGCCGCCCACCTGCCGCGCGGCCGTGCAGCCATCGTCGGCGAGGCCGATGCCGCGCTCGAGGGCGTGGTGCCGAACAACCCGCCGGTACTGCTGAATGCCCTGCACTACCAGCGTGGCTTCAAGACCGCCTACGAACTCGACCGCATGCGCCGCGCCCAGCGCCGGGCGGTGAAGGGCCACCGCGCTGCCGAGGCCGCGTTCCGCGCCGGCGGTTCGGAGCGGGAGATCCACCGCGCCTACCTCGAGGCCACCGGGCACAGCGATCTTGATCTGCCCTATACCAACATCATCGGGCTCAACCAGCATGCCGCGGTGCTGCACTACCAGTACCAGTCGCCCGAGCGCCCGGCAAAACCGCTCAGCTTCCTGATCGATGCCGGCGCGGAAGTGGACGGCTATGCTTCCGACATCACCCGCACCTATGCCATGCATGAAGGCGTCTTCGCCGACTTGATCGCCGCCGTGGACGCCGAGCAACAGGCCCTGTGCAGGAAGGTGCGCAGCGGCGTGGACTACCGCGACCTGCACCTCGAATGCCACCTCAGGCTGGGCGGCGTGCTGCGCAGCGCTGGCATCGTGGACATGGATCCGGGCGAGATGGTGGCCGAAGGCGTGACCAGCGTGTTCTTCCCGCACGGCCTCGGCCACCCCATCGGCCTGCAGGTGCACGACGTGGCTGGCCGCCATGACGAGGAGGGCAACGAGATCCCACGCCCCGCCGGCCACCCCTACCTGCGCACCACCCGCACCCTGGCCCCGGGCATGGTCGTCACCATCGAACCCGGCCTCTACTTCATCCCCCTGCTGCTGGAGCGGCTGAAAGCCGGTCCGCAGGCGAAACACGTGGACTGGACCGCCATCGAGGCCCTGCTGCCCTACGGCGGCATCCGCATCGAAGACGAAGTGGCCTGCACCGACGGCGAGCCAGAGAACCTGACACGGGAGGCATTCGCAGACGCCTGAGCCACTGGCGACGGCCGGCTCAGACCTCGCCTAGCGCCGTGAGCACCGCGGCCACCAGGGCCTCGACGTCGGTGGCATCGGTACTGACATGCACCTCGGGCGCCAGCGGCGGCTCGTAGCCGGCGCCGATGCCGATGGCATGCCCGAGCTCCCCGGCGCGGGCGCGAGCGTAGAGGCCCTTGGGATCGCGGGCGGCGCAGGTCTCGGGCGAGGCATCGACGAAGACCTCGATGAACTCGCCGGGAGCGAAGCGGGCGCGCACGGCCTCGCGGTCGGCGCGGTAGGGCGAGATGGCGCTGACGATCACGATGAGGCCGGCCTCCACCATCAGCCGCGCCACTTCGCCCAGGCGCCGCACGTGCTCGCGACGCTCCTCGGGAGCAAAGCCAAGGTCTTTCGACAGCCCGGTGCGGGTGTTGTCGCCATCGAGCAGCATGGTGTGGCGGCCGCGGGCGGCGAGGCGGCGTTCCAGCGCATCGGCAAGCGTGCTCTTGCCGGCACCGGACAGGCCGGTGAGCCAGAGGCAGCGGGCCTGCTGGCCCTTGGCGGCAGCGCGTTCGGCAGGCCCCAAGCTGAAGGCCTGGGCATAGGCGCGCCCGGCCCCCTCGGCAATCGCCTCCACCACCGTACCAGCCCCGGCCGTGGCATGGCTGGCACGGTCGATGAGGATGAAGGCGCCCAGCGCCCGCTCGTCCTCGAAGCGTGCCAGCGGCAGGCGCGCTTCCAACTCGAGCTCGACGCGACCGATGGCATTGAGTGGCAGTTCACCGGCGGCATGTGTGGCGCCGGTGTGGATGTCGCACTGGTGCTCGATGGCTACCACCTGTGCCGGCACGGTCTTCGGCCCCACGCGCAGCAGGTAGCGCCGGCCCGGGACGAGCGGCGCCTCGTCGAGCCAGACGAGGTCGGCGCGCAGGCGGCGGGCCAGCACGGGCGCGGTGCCGGGGGCCACCACGAGATCGCCGCGCGAGACATCGAGGTCCTCGTGGAAGATCAGGGTCACCGGCTGGCCGGCCTCGGCGGCGGCCAGTTCACGCCCCGGGCCGATCACCCGGGCCACGGTGGCGCAGGTGCCGGCGGGCAGCACCTGCACGGTATCGCCCACCGCCACGCGGCCGGCGGTCACGGTGCCGGCCACGCCGCGGAAGTCCTGGTGCGGGCGGTTGATCCACTGCACCGGCAGGCGGAAGGCCGCCGCAGTCGGGGGCTCGAGCGCCGGCAGCGCCTCCAGGGTGGGCAGCAGGGGCTGGCCTGTGAACCAGGGGCTGTGCGCCGAGGCCAGGAGCAGGTTGTCGCCATGCAGGGCGGAGAGCGGGATGGCATGCACCTCCTCGATGCCGAGCGCCTGCGCCAGCGCGCGGTAGTCCTCGTGGATGGCGCGGAAGCGGGCCTCGCTCCAGCCCACGAGGTCCATCTTGTTCACCGCCAGCACCACCCGCTTCAGGCCCAGCAGGCGCACGATGCGGCTGTGGCGGCGGGTCTGCGGCAGCACGCCCTTGCGGGCGTCCACCAGCACCACGGCGAGATCGGCGCCCGAGGCGCCGGTGGCCATGTTGCGGGTGTACTGCTCGTGGCCCGGGCAGTCGGCCACGATGAAGCGGCGGCGCTCGGTGCCGAAGTAGCGGTAGGCGACATCGATGGTGATGCCCTGCTCGCGTTCGGCCTCGAGGCCGTCCACCAGCAGGGCGAAGTCCAGTGCGCCGCCCCGGGCGCCGAGGCGGGCGCTGTCGCGGGCCAGGGCCTCGCGCTGGTCCAGCGCAAGGCTGCCGCTATCGTGCAGCAGGCGGCCGATCAGGGTGCTCTTGCCGTCGTCCACGCTGCCGCAGGTGATGAAGCGCAGCAGCGGTAGGGCCTCGTGGTGGCGCAGGGCGCGGTAGGCGCCGTGGCGCGGCCTGCCTTCGTCGTCGGGAAGGCGGTAGGCGGGGGTGCCGTCCATCAGAAATAGCCCTCGACTTTCTTCAGTTCCATCGAGCTTGCGGGGTCGTGGTCGATCACCCGGCCCTGACGCTCGGAGACAGTGGCCACCAGCAGCTCCTCGACGATGGCCTCCACCGTGTCGGCGGTGGATTCGATGCCGCCGGTGAGCGGATAGCAGCCCAGGGTGCGGAAGCGCACCGAGCGCCATTCGGGCTGCTCGCCGGGTTTCAGCGGCAGGCGTTCGTCATCGACCATGATCAGCGCCCCCTCACGCTCTACCACCGGGCGGCGGGCGGCGAAGTAGAGCGCCGGCAATTCGATGCCCTCGCGCAGGATGTACAGCCACACATCCAGCTCGGTCCAGTTCGAGAGCGGGAATACACGCACGCTCTCGCCGCGGTGGATGCGACCGTTGTAGAGGTTCCAGAACTCCGGGCGCTGGCGCTTGGGATCCCAGCGCTGGTGGGCGTCGCGGAAGGAGAACAGACGCTCCTTGGCCCGCGATTTCTCCTCGTCGCGGCGCGCCCCGCCGATGGCGCAGTCATAGCCGCCGCGGGCCAGGGCCTGCTTGAGGCCTTGGGTGCGCATCACGTCGGTATGCACCGCCGCGCCATGCACGAAAGGATCGATGCCGGCCGCCCGTCCCTCCTCGTTGACATGCACCCGAAGCTCGACGCCGTGGCGCCTGGGCACCTGGTCACGGAAGGCGTAGGCCTCGCGGAACTCGAAGGTGCTGTCGATGTGCAGCAGGGGGATCGGCGGTGGCGCCGGGTGGAAGGCCTTCTTCATCAGGTGCAGCAGCACCGTGCTGTCCTTGCCGATGGAATAGAGCAGCACCGGGTTGCGGAACTGCGCCGCGACCTCGCGCAGCAGATACAGGCTCTCGGCTTCGAGGCGGTCGAGGTGGGACAGGGCCATGGCGGTCAACGGGACAGGTTGTAGAGGCTGAGCAGCACCACCAGCCCGCCAACGGCGGCCATCAGCGGGCGGGCCGGCAGGCGGCGGGTGAGCCAGGCGGCGAAGGGCGCGGCCACCACGCCACCCACCAGCAGGCCGGCCACCACGTGCACGTGGCTGATGCCCAGGGTGGCGACGAAGACCGCCGAGATGGCGGCGCTGACGAAGAACTCGGCGGCATTGGCCGTGCCGATGGCGAAGCGCGGCTCGATGTGCCGGGCCATCAGGTGCGGGGTGATCATCGAGCCCCAACCGCCGCCGCCCACGGCATCGAGAAAGCCGGCGCCGAAGCCCAGCGGCAGGGCAGTGCCGCGCCGTGCTTCGGCGCGCCGGCCGCGGAAGGCGCGCAGCAGCAGCAGCAGGCCCACCAGCAGCAGGTAGGCCGCTACCAGCGGCCGCAACCAGGCGAGGTCCACGCTGCCGAGGAACCAGGCGCCCAGTGCTCCGCCTACCACGCCCGGCAGGGCCAGCTGCCAGAGCAGGCCGCGGTCGATGTTGCCGAACAGACCATGGCTCAGGCCGGAGACCCCGGTGGTGGCCACCTCGGCGGCATGCACGCTGGCACTGGCGAGCGCCGGCGGCAGGCCGAACGCGAGCAGCAGGCTGGAACTGGTGACGCCATAAGCCATGCCCAGCGCGCCGTCCACGGTCTGAGCGGCAAGACCGATGGCAACGAAGACGAAGAACTCGGGCGGGATGTCCATGCGCGGCAGAAGTTCGGGGAGGGCGCATCCTCGGCCGCCGCCACGCCAGCGGGAAATGCCGCCCCCGCATAGGCAGATAACCGCGGTCGGCACATTCGCCGGGGTTATCTGCCTATGCCGGCTGCTGCTTTCCGGCAGGGCCGCGAACGGCGGGAGACTGCCCGCCTGCCTCGCTCCGGCCCGCCATGACGCTTCCCCCGCCGCTGCCCTCCGCTCCGCCGCTGCCGCTCGATGCCGAGCGTCGCGCCCTGCTCGAGCGCCTCACCCGCGACCTCGATGCGGCCACCCTGTGGTGGCTCTCCGGATTCCTTGCCGGGCTTGCCTCCCCCGCTGCCGGCAAGGCCTCGACGCCGGCAGGCGGCGCCGAAACCCCGCCCGCTCCGGCAAGGCCCGAAGCCGCGGCCGAGACCCTGACCGTGGTCTACGGCAGCCAGACCGGCAATGCCCGCCGCGTGGCCGAGGCCCTGTTCACCGCGGCCGGCGAGCGCGGCCTCAAGGCCCGCCTGCTGCGCGCCGATGCCTATCCGCTGGCGGAACTGAAGCGCGAGACCCGGCTGCTCATCGTCATCAGCACCCAGGGTGATGGCGACCCGCCGGACGATGCCCGCGGCTTCGTGGAACACCTCGCCGGCCGTCGCGCGCCGCGGCTCGAGGGCCTGCACTACGCGGTGCTCGGCTTGGGCGACTCGAGCTATCCCAAGTTCTGCGAAGTCGGCCGCGTGCTGGATGCGCGCCTCGCTGAACTCGGCGGCACGCGCCTGACGCCGCTCGGCGAGGCCGATGTCGATATCGACACCGTGGCCCGGCCCTGGCTGGCCGGGGTGCTGCAGGCGCTGGAGGCGCTGCGGCCGGCGCTGTCCGCCGCGCTGGCCGGAGGCGATGCACCGCAGGCAGGCCGGAATGCCGCGGCCGCGCCCTCCGGGGCCGGCCTGGCGGCGAGCCGCGAGCACCCGGCCGAAGCCGAAGTGCTCGTCAACCTGCGGCTCACCGGCCGCGGCAGCGACCGCGACATCCGCCATCTCGAATTCGCCATCGACCCGGCCCGCCTCGACTACCTGCCGGGCGATGCCGCCGGCGTGTGGCCACGGCAAGACCCGGCTCTGGTGGCCGCGGTGCTCGAGGCCACCGGCCTCGATGGCGATACCGAGCTCACGCTGGAGGGCGAGACTCTGCCCCTGCACCGCTGGCTTGGCGAACGCCGCGAACTCACCCGCCTGCACCGCCCGTTGCTGAAGGCCCAGGCCGAACGCAGCGGCAGTGCGGCGCTTGCCCGCCTACTGGCCGATGCCGATGCCAGCGCCGCCCTGCTCAGGGACACCTCCCTGCTCGACCTGCTGCTCGACCACCCCGCCCCCTGGTCGGCCGAGGCCTTCCTGCGCCAGCTCCGGCCGCTTTCCCCGCGCCTCTACTCCATCGCCTCCAGCCGCGCCGCGGTGGGGGATGAGCTGCACCTCACCGTGCGGCATGAGGTCTTCGAGGGCCCCCGAGGTCTGCGCCATGGCGCCGCCTCGCACCATCTCGCCACCTTGACCGAGGGCGACAGCGCCCGGCTCTTCATCGAACGCAACGAACGCTTCCGCCTGCCCGCCGACGATTCGCGCAATCTGGTGATGGTCGGCCCCGGCACCGGCATCGCCCCCTTCCGTGCCTTCGTGCAGCACCGCGTGGCCGCCGGGGCCAGGGGGCGGCACTGGCTGTTCTTCGGCAACCCGCGCTTTCGCACCGATTTCCTCTACCAGACCGAGTGGCAGAAGGCCCTGAAGGCAGGGCAACTGCACCGCCTCGATCTCGCCTTCTCCCGTGATGGCGCGGAGAAGGTGTACGTGCAGCACCGACTGGCCGCACAGGGTGCCGAGCTCTGGCGCTGGCTGCAGGAGGGCGCGCATCTCTATGTCTGTGGCGATGCATCACGCATGGCGAAGGACGTGCACGCCGCCCTGCTCGCCATCGCTGGCCAGCACGGCGGGCTCGAGCCCGATGCCGCCGCCGATTACCTCGCCGGCCTGGAACGCGCCGGCCGCTATGCCCGGGACGTCTACTGATGAGCCGCCATTCCGTCGAAGACATCAAGCGCCGAAGCGCCGGCCTGCGCGGCACGCTCGCGGCCAGCCTCGCCGACCCTGTGACCGGCGCGCTGCGCGAGGAGGACCAGATCCTCATCAAGTACCACGGCAGCTACCAGCAGGACGACCGCGACCTGCGCGAGGAACGCCGCCTCTCCAAGCTCGAACCGGCCTATAGCTTCATGATCCGCACCCGCACGCCGGGCGGCGTGCTCACGCCCACGCAGTGGCTCAAACTCGATGCCATCGCGAGCACCTACGCCGAGCGCGGGCTGCGCCTCACCACCCGCCAGGCCGTGCAGTTCCATGGCGTGATCAAGCGCGAGCTGAAGGCCACGATGCAGGCCATCAATGCCGCTCTGATCGACACCCTCGCCGCCTGCGGCGACGTGAACCGCAATGTAGCGGTGGCAGCAAACCCGCTGATCTCGCCGGTGCATGCCACGGTGCTATGCCCAGGCGGCAGCGCTCTCCGAGACACCTGCTGCCCAATACCCGCGCCTACTACGAGCTGTGGCTGGACGAGGAACGGGTGGCCGGCGGCGATCCGGCCGAAGAGCCGATCTACGGCCCCACCTACCTGCCACGCAAGTTCAAGATCGGCTTCGCCATCCCCCCCATCAACGATGTCGATGTCTTCTCGCAGGACCTCGGTTTCGTCGCCCAGCTCGAGGAGGGCGTGCTCACCGGCTACACCGTGCTGGTGGGCGGCGGCATGGGCAGCACCCATGGCGATGCCGAAACCTATCCTCGGCTCGCCGATCCTCTGGGCTTCATCCGCCCAGAACAGCTGATCCCGGTGGCCACCGCCGTCGTCACCGCGCAACGCGATCTCGGCAACCGCGAGGTGCGCAAGCATGCGCGGCTCAAGTACACCATCGACCGCATCGGCCTCGATGCCTTCCGCCGCGAAGTGGAAGCCCGCAGCGGCTTCACACTGGCACCACCGAAGCCTCTCGCCTTCGAGCACAACGGCGACCGCTTCGGCTGGGTGCAGGGCGAGGACGGCGCCCACCATCTCACCCTGCGCATCCCCGCCGGGCGCGTGCAGGACTCGGAGGACATGCCCTGGCAGCGCGGCCTGCGCGCCGTGGCCCGGGCGCTCGAGGCCGCGGGCGAAGGGCAGTTCCGCCTCACCCCGAACCAGAACCTCGTCATCGCCGGGCTCTCCACTCCCCTGCGCGAAGCGGTCGATGCCCTGGTGGCCGAGCACCGCCTCGATCTCTTCCGCCGCGCCTCGCCGCTCGCCCTGAATGCCCTGGCCTGCGTGGCCCTGCCCACCTGCGGCCTTGCCATGGCCGAAGCCGAACGCTACCTGCCGGCCCTGCTCGCCACGCTCGAAGCAAGGCTCGCGCAACACGGCCTTTCGGGGGCGGACATCCACCTGCGCATCAGCGGCTGCCCGAACGGCTGCTCGCGGCCCTACCTCGGCGAGATCGCCCTCGTCGGCAAGGCCCCGGGGCGCTACAACCTGATGCTCGGCGCCGACCACCGCGGCGCCAGGCTCAATGCCCTGTACCGCGAGAACGTGGACGAGGCCCAGCTGCTGGCCGCGCTCGACCCGCTGCTCGCCGACTACGCCGCCCGGCGCCGCGAGGGCGAACGCTTCGGCGATTTCCTCGTCCGCACCGGCGTGGTGCGGCCCAAGCCCGGGCCGATCCCGGTGGTGCTGGCATGAGTGCCGGCCACGCCCCCGAAGGCCCCCTCGGCGGCGGCGACGCGCCCGCCACGCTGGCCGAGGCCTGGGACGATGACACCGCCCTTGCCGCGCTCAATGCCTGGCTCGAGGCGCAGGAGGCCGAGGCTCGCCTCGACTGGGCCCTCGCCCACTGCCCGAGGCCCTGCCGTGCTCTCCACCAGCTTCGGCGCCCAGTCGGCCGCCCTGCTGCACCTCGCCACCCAGCGGGCCCCGGAACTGCCGGTCGTGCTGGTGGACACCGGCTACCTCTTCCCCGAGACCTACCGCTTCGCCGACAGCCTCACGGCTCGCCTCGGGCTCAGGCTGCACGTGGTCCAGGCCGAGGAATCGCCGGCCTGGTTCGAGGCCCGGCATGGCCGGCTCTGGGAACAGGGCCTCGAAGGCATCGAGCACTACAACCGCCTGCGCAAGATAGAACCGATGCAGCGCGCCCTCGACGGCCTCGGGGCCCGGCTGTGGATCGCCGGCCTGCGCCGCAGCCAGTCGCCGGAACGCGCCCGCCGCCAGGTACTGGAGCGCGCCGGCCCGCGCTGGAAGCTGCATCCCCTGCTGGACTGGAGCGACCGCCGGATCGGCGCCTACCTCGCCCGCCACGGCCTGCCCTACCACCCGCTCTGGGAGCGCGGCTATGTCTCGATCGGCGACTGGCACACTACCCGCCCGCTCGCCGAGGCCGGAGACCTGGCCGGTACTCGATTCTTCGGCCTGAAACGCGAATGCGGCCTGCACGAGCCGGCGGACTGAGGCCCGCTGCGCGCGGACCGTATCGCCCCTGCCTCAGTTGGTGATGGCCTGGCTCAGCTCGGCCCAGCCCGGCGGCGTCGGCCAGGCCGCCTCCTGGTGTCCTGCCAGCACCCGCTGCAGGTCGTGGCGGTCGAGCTGCGGGGCGATCTGGCGCAGCAGGTCGAAAGCATAGCGGCGCAGCACCCGCTCTTTCGGCACCACCGCCCAGGCCGTGCACTCGGGTAGCACCGGCGGGGCCGCCAGGGCCACCAGATCGGCATCGGCCACCGCGCTCACCGCCATCTCGGCGAGGATGCCCACGCCCAGACCGGCACGCACATAGGTCTTGATGAGATCGGCGTCATGGGCGGTCATGGCCACCTTGGGCGCCAGCCCGGCCTCGCTGAAGGCCCGGCGCAGCGAGCTTTCGGGATGGCTGGTGCTGTGGTAGCTCACCAGCGGATGGGCGGCGAGTTCGGCGAGCGTCGGCGCCCGGCCGAGCCCGGCCAGCGGATGCGCCTTCGGCACCAGCACCAGCCGCCGCCAGCGGTAGAGCGGGATGGCATGGCCGCCGGCCGGTGCCGTGCCCACGCTGCTGACGATGGCGATGTCGGCCTCGCCGCGGGCGAGCTGCGGCAGCACCTCGTTGTCGGCCAGCGACTGCAGCTGCACCCCCACCCTCGGGTACTGGCGGTTGAGCGCAGCGATCGCGGCCGGCAGCACGAAGCGCGCCTGGGTGTGGGTGGTGGCGAGCTGCAGGGTGCCCGCTGCCTCGCCGCGCTGGTTGGCGGCGAAGGCGCGGATGTTCCCGGCCTCGGCCACGGCGCGGCGGGCATGGGCCAGCACCACCGTGCCGGCCTCGGTGAGCGATTCCAGACTGCGGCCCTTGCGCTGGAACAGCAGGAAGCCGAGCTCGTCTTCCAGGGCCTTGAGTTGCTTGGAGATGCCGGGCTGGGTGGCATGCACCTTCTCGGCCGCCTGGGTGATGTTCAGGCCGGCATCGACGATGGCGATGAAGTAGCGGAGCTGGGTGAGGGTCATGGCGGGGGAATAAGGAAGCGGACGCAGGCCGGCACCACCGGCCTTGATTCATCCATTCATCTCGATGAAACGATAAATATCGCCCGGCGTCCAGTCCTTGCTGATAACCGGAAGGCATGATGAGGGGCCGAGCGGGCATTTCCGACCCCGGCCCGCCCCGGCCTAGCGTGGAGCCCGGCCTCTTCCGTCCGCCCTGCCGCCTCATGCCCGCCCCGCTCTTCCCGGTCTTCCTCGATCTTTCCGGCCGCCGCGTGCTGCTGGTGGGTGGCGGCGCGGTGGCGCGGCGCAAGGCCGAGGCCCTGCTGGAGGCCGGCGCCCGGCTCGTGGTGGGCGCACCGGCCCTCGAGCCCTGGCTGGCCCGGGCCGCCGCCGAAGGCCGGCTGGAACACCGCGCCGGGTCCTTCGATCCGGATTGGCTGGAGGGCGTCTGGCTCGCCATCGCCGCCACCGACGATGCCGCGGTGAATGCCGCCGTGGCCCGGGAGGCCGGGGCGCGGCGGATCTGGGTGAACGTGGTGGACGAGGCCCCACACTGCAGCTTCCAGGTGCCCGCGCGCATCGAGCGCGGTCCGCTGCAGATCGCCATCAGCAGCCGCGGCGAGGCACCGATGCTGGCGCGCTGGCTGCGCGAGAAGCTCGAAACCGAGCTCGACCCCGGGCTGGGTCGGCTCGCCGAGTGGCTGGGCGGCAAGCGCGCGGCCCTGCGGGCCCGCTTCCCCGATCCGGTGCGCCGGCGCCAGGTGCTGGAGGCCCTGCTGCGCGGCCCGGCCAGCGATGCCCTGCGCCGCGGCGATGCGGCCGCGGCCGAGCAGGCCTTCGACGCCGCCCTCGCCGAAACGCCGGCGGCGCAGGGCCGGGTGATCCTGGTCGGCGCCGGCCCGGGCGATCCTGGCTTGCTCACCCTGCGCGGCCTGCGTGCACTCAACCAGGCCGACGTGATCCTGCACGACCGCCTCGTCAGCCCCGAGGTGCTGGCCCTGGCCCGCCGCGATGCCGAGCGCATCGAGGTGGCGAAGGAGGCCGGCACCCACCACGTCACCCAGCAGCGCATCCACGAACTGCTCGTGGAGCACGCCCGCGCCGGCCGGACCGTGGTGCGGCTCAAGGGCGGCGACCCCTTCGTGTTCGGCCGCGGCGGCGAGGAACTGGAAGCCCTGCGCGCGGCTGGCGTCCCCTACGAGGTGGTGCCCGGCATCACCGCCGCCCTCGCCTGCGGCGCCTACAGCGGCATCCCGCTCACCCACCGCGAGCACGCACAGTCGGTGCGCTTCGTCACCGCCCACTGCCGCGATTCCATCGACACCCTCGACTGGGCCGCGCTGGCACAGGAGCGCCAGACCCTCGCCGTCTACATGGGCGTGCAGGGCCTTGCCACCCTGCGCGAACGCCTGCTGGCCCATGGCCGCGCCGCCAGCACCCCCTTCGCCCTGGTGGAGAACGGCAGCCGCCCGGAACAACGCGTGCTGCTCGGCCGGCTCGGCGAACTGCCCGAGCGCGCCGCCGCCGCCGGCCTCCGCTCGCCCGCCCTGCTGATCCTCGGCGAGGTGGCCGCACTCGGCGCCCGCCTGCACTGGTTCGGCGCGGCGCCGATCACGCATCGCCTCGCCCCCGGCGCCGAAACCCCTGCCGCAACCGCGCAGACCGTGCTCGCCGCCTAGGGCGCACGCAGCCCCGTTCTTCTTCCCGCCACTTCATTCCCCACGGTTTCAGCGAGACCCACCATGGCCCTCTACGACAACATCCTCGACACCATCGGCCGCACGCCCATCGTGCGCCTGCACCGCCTGCCGCCGAAGCACGTCGAGCTCTACGTGAAGGTGGAAGCCTTCAACCCCGGCGGCTCGGTGAAAGACCGCCTCGCGCTTGCCATCGTGCTCGATGCCGAACGGCGCGGCCTGCTGAAGCCCGGCGACACCATCGTCGAGGCCACCTCGGGCAATACCGGCGTGGCGCTTGCCATGGTGGCCGCGGCCCGCGGCTACCAGTTCGTGGCGGTGATGACCGAGACCTTCTCGGTGGAGCGCCGCAAGCTGATGCGCGCCTACGGTGCCAAAGTCATCCTCACCCCGGCCGCCGAACGCGGCAGCGGCATGGTGCGCAAGGCCGAAGAGCTGGCGAGGAAACACGGCTGGTTCCTCGCCCGGCAGTTCGAGAACGAGGCCAACCCGGCCTGGCACCGCAGCACCACCGGGCCCGAGATCCTGCAGGACTTCGTGGGCCGGCGGCTCGACTACTTCGTCTCCGGCTGGGGCACCGGCGGCACCCTCACCGGCGTGGGCCAGACCCTCAAGCTCGCCCGCCCCGAGGTGAAGATCGTCAGCAGCGAACCCGCTGGCGCCCAGCTGCTCGGCGGCAAGGACTGGCAGCCGCACAAGATCCAGGGCTGGACCCCGGACTTCGTGCCCGCCGTGCTCGACCGCTCGGTGGTGGATGCCATCAAGCCGGTGGACGACCTCGTGGCCCGCGACACCGCCCGCCGCCTCGCCGCCGAGGAAGGGATCTTCGTGGGCATTTCCGCCGGCGCCACCCTGGCCGCCGCGCTGGAGGTGGCGAAGGAGGCGAAGGAAGGCTCGGTCATCCTCGCCATGCTGCCCGACACCGGCGAGCGCTACCTCAGCACGATCCTGTTCGAAGGCATCAGCGAGGGCTCGGACGACGAGTGGCTGGCGGCGCTGGAGGCTGGGACGGCCCCGGGGAAGGCGGCCTGAACGGGACACGGCGTGATGCCGAAAAATCATATCGCTTCATCGCGATAAAAGGATGACACGAGACGGTGCCAGGGCTATCGTGGCCCCACTTCCCATCCAGACCGGCTGAGGGACAGGCCCGAAGACGCCGGGGCAAGCACCGCCATCCACCGTGGCGGAGCGCTGCCAATGCCTGCGGCGGGGCCTTCGGGCCATGCCGGCCGATGGGTCGCCCGGCGCCTGCCCCCAGGCACCCGCGCGGCCCCACGCCGGCCGCCGCAGGGGATGGGCCACCGGAGCCCCGCCATGCCCCTCACCGCCGCCCTCGATTCCCCCGCCCCAGTTTCGCCCCCTCTACCGGCATCTGCCCCCACCGTCCCCCGGCGCGAAGGCGTGCTCGCCACCCAACTCGCCCTGCGGCGGGCCGGCGTGCAGCGCCTGCACCTGCGCTGGCGCCTCATCGGCGCCGAGGGCGCCCCGGTGCATGCCGTGCTCGGCGGCATCTCGGCCACCCGCCATGTCGCCGCCGTGGCGGAGGACGAACCCGCCGGCTGGTGGCAGGCACAGGTGGGGCCGGGCCGGCCTTTCGACCTCGCGCACTGCCGGGTGCTCAGCTTCGACTGGGTGGGCCGCGACGGCAGCCTCGACGCCCCCATCGCCACCCAGGACCAGGCCGATGCGCTGGCCGTGCTGCTCGACCACCTCGGCCTTGAACGCCTGGCCTCCGTCGTCGGCAGCAGCTACGGGGCGATGGTGGCGCTCGCCTTCGCCGAGCGCTACCCGGCCCTGGTCGAGCGCCTGGTGCTGATCAGCGGCGGCGAGCGCGCCGACCCCTATGCCGCGGCCTGGCGGGCCCTGCAGCGCAAGGTGCTGGACCTGGGCCAGGACCGCCCCGAGGCCGTGGCCCTGGCGCGCCAATTCGCCATGCTGAGCTACCGCACGCCGGAGGAGTTCGCCCAGCGCTTCGAGGCCGAGCCCCGCTGGCAGGGCGGGCGCCTGCGCTGCGCCGCCGAGGACTACCTCGAGGCCGCCGGCGCGCGCTTCGCCGCCGTGTTCAGTCCGATCGCCTTCCGCCGCCTCTCCGAATCGATCGACCAGCACCGGGTCGATCCGGCGCGCATCCGTACCCCGGCCACGGTGATCGGCGTCGAGGAGGACCGGCTGGTGCCCCTGCAGAGCCTGCGCCGGCTGGCCCTTGCGCTCGGCGGCCCTGCCGAGTTCGCGGTGATCCGCTCGCTCTACGGTCACGACGCCTTCCTGAAGGAGCCCGAGCAGATCGCCCGCCTGCTGTCCCGGGCCCTCGCTCCGCAGGCCGGTACGGCCACGCCGCCCCCCGCGCCTCATCCCTCCCCTCTTCTCTCCCCGCCCAAGGCCCCCGCATGAGCCGCTTCGAACCCGCCACCCGCGCCGTGCGCGCCGGCATCGACACCGACACCGCCCACGGTGCGGTGGTGCCGCCGATCGTGCTGTCCTCCAACTTCAGCTTCGAGGCCTTCGGCGAGAAGCGGCGCTACGACTACACCCGTAGCGGCAACCCCACCCGCGACCTGCTGGGCGAGGCGCTCGCCGGACTCGAGGGCGGAGCGGGCGGCATCGTCACCGCCACCGGCATGGCGGCGATCACCCTGGTACTGAGCCTGCTCGAACCGGGCCAACGCCTCGTCGTGCCGCACGATGCCTACGGCGGCAGCTGGCGCCTGTTCAACGCGCTGGCGAGGAAGGGCGCCTTCGAGCTCCTCACCATCGACTTCACCTGTCCGCGCCAGCTCAGCCAGGCGCTCGACCCGGCCCCGGCCCTGGTCTGGATCGAGACGCCCTCGAACCCGCTCTTGCGCATCACCGACCTGCGCTTCGTCGCCGAGGCCGCGAAGCGCGCCGGGGCGCTGGTGGTGGTGGACAACACCTTCCTCTCGCCCGCCCTGCAGACCCCCCTCGATTTCGGCGCCGACCTCGTGGTGCATTCGACCACGAAGTACATCAACGGCCACAGCGACGTGGTGGGCGGCGCGGTGGTGGCAAAAACACCGGAACTGCACGAACGCCTCACCTGGTGGGCCAATGCCCTCGGACTCACCGGCTCGCCCTTCGATGCCTTCCTCACCCTGCGCGGGCTGCGCACCCTCGATGCCCGCCTGCGGGTGCACCAGGAGAACGCCGAGGCGCTGGTGGCGCAGCTCGTCGGCCACGAGGCGGTGGCCGCGGTGCACTATCCGGGCCTTCCTTCGCACCCTGGCCATGCGCTGGCCGCCCGGCAGCAGCGCGGCTTCGGCGCCATGCTGAGCTTCGAGCTGCGCGGCGGCGAGGCGGCGGCGCGGGCCTTCTGCGAGGGCCTGCGCCACTTCACCCTCGCCGAGTCGCTGGGCGGTGTGGAGAGCCTCGTCGCCCACCCCGCCACCATGACCCATGCCGCCATGAGCCCCGAGGCCCGCACTGCCGCCGGCATCGGCGAGGGCCTGCTGCGGCTCTCGGTGGGCATCGAACACCACCGCGACCTCGAGGCCGACCTCGCGGCCGGGCTGGCGCGGGCGACCCGGGTGGCCGCGGCGGCCGGGCGCGAAGCGGCCTCGGGCTGAGGCGGCGCCAGACGGGTCTGCACCGCCCCCGAGCCGGGATCCGGTGCGGATTTGCTAGGCTTGGCGCCCCTTTACGAGACCTTCCGACCGGCCCCAGGGCCGGTCGCGCGCCGCATGGACAAGAGCTTCGAGCCCAGCACCTTCGAATCGAAGTGGTACGCCCACTGGGAAGCCACCGGCCTGTTCAAGCCCTCCGGCGATGCCTCGAAGCCGGCCTACAGCATCCTGCTGCCGCCGCCGAACGTCACCGGCACCCTGCACATGGGCCATGCCTTCCAGCACACCCTGATGGACACGCTCATCCGCTACCACCGGATGCGTGGCTTCGACACCCTCTGGCAGCTCGGCACCGACCATGCCGGCATCGCCACCGAGATGGTGGTCTCGCGCAACCTGCATCTCGCGGGCAAGGGCGAGACCCGCGACGGCCTTGGCCGCGAGAAGTTCGTCGAGAAGGTCTGGGAGTGGAAGCAGGAGTCCGGTGACACCATCGAGCGGCAGATGCGCCGCCTCGGCAGCTCCGGCGACTGGTCGCGCAGCGTGTTCACCATGGACCCGATGCCCTCGAAGGCCGTGGTCGAGACCTTCGTCCGCCTGTATGAGCAAGGCTATATCTACCGCGGCAAGAAGCTGGTCAACTGGGACCCGGTGCTGAAGACCGCGATCTCCGACCTCGAGGTGGTGAGCGAGGAGGAGAACGGCCAGCTGTGGTCGATCCGCTATCCGCTGGTCGATGCCACCTACGAGCACGTCGAGCGCGATGCCGAGGGCAACGTGACCCTGCGCGAGACCCGTGACTACCTCGTGGTCGCCACCACCCGCCCGGAGACGATGCTCGGCGACGTGGCGGTGATGGTGCACCCCGAGGACACACGCTACGCCCACCTCGTCGGCAGGCAGGTGCGCCTTCCGCTCTGCGACCGCAGCATCCCGGTGATCGCCGATGCCTACGTCGACCGCAGCTTCGGTACCGGCGTGGTGAAGGTCACCCCGGCGCACGATTTCAACGACTACGCAGTAGGCCAGCGGCATGGCCTGCCAATGATCAATCTGTTCACCGACACGGCGCATCTGAACGAAGCAGCCCCCGAGCGCTTCCGTGGCCTCGACCGTTTCGAGGCCCGCAAGGCCGTTCTAGCCGAACTGGAAGCAGAAGGCCTGCTGGTCGAGGCCAGGCCGCACACGCTGATGGTGCCGCGCGGCGACCGCACCGGGCAGGTGATCGAACCCTATCTCACCGACCAGTGGTTCGTGAGGATGGACGCGTTCGCGAGGCAGGGCCTTGCCGCCGTCGAGAGCGGCCGCGTGCGCTTCGTGCCCGACACCTGGACCAGCACCTACCGGCACTGGCTGGAGAACATCCAGGACTGGTGCATCAGCCGTCAGCTCTGGTGGGGCCACCGCATCCCGGCCTGGTACGACGAGGCCGGCCGAGTCTACGTCGGCCGCGACGAGGCCGAGGTACGGGCGAAGCATGGCCTCGGCGCCGAAGCGTCGCCGCTGCGCCAGGACAGCGACGTGCTGGAGACCTGGTTCAGCTCGGCCCTCTGGCCGCATGCCACCATGGGCTGGCCCGATCCCGAGGCCATGGCCGCGCGCGGCTTCGACCGCTACCTGCCCTCCTCGGTGCTGGTCACCGGCTTCGACATCATCTTCTTCTGGGTGGCCCGGATGATCATGATGACCGGGCACTTCACCGGCGAGGTGCCGTTCAAGGACGTCTACATCACCGGTCTGGTCCGCGACAAGGACGGCCAGAAGATGTCGAAGTCGAAGGGCAACGTGCTCGATCCCATCGATCTCATCGACGGTATCAGCCTCGAAGCGCTCGTCGCCAAGCGCACCAGCGGCCTGATGAAGCCGAGCGACGCGCCGAAGATCGAAAAGGCCACGCGCAAGGAGTTCCCGAACGGCATCCCGGCTTTCGGCGCCGATGCCCTGCGCTTCACCTTCGCCTCGTTGGCCACTCATGGCCGCGACATCAAGTTCGATCTCGCCCGCTGCGAGGGCTACAAGAACTTCTGTAACAAGCTGTGGAACGCTGCGCGCTTCGTGCTGATGAATACCGAGGGCTTCACCGCCTCGGGCGTACCCACGCCGACCACGGACGCGGAGCGCTGGATCCTCGACCGCCTGCAGCACCTGCTGCGCGAGGTGGAGACGCAGTTCGCCGCCTACCGCTTCGATCTTGCCTCGCAGGCCATGTACGAGTTCGTCTGGAACGAGGTCTGCGACTGGTTCCTGGAGCTTGCGAAACCGGCCCTGCAGGGCAGTGATGCCGCCGCCATCGCCTCGACCCGCCACACCCTGCTCTTCGTTCTCGAGCAGAGCCTGCGCGTGCTGCACCCGCTGATGCCCTTCATCACCGAGGAGATCTGGTCGCACGTCGCGCCGAAGCTCGGCCTCGGCGGCGGCTCGATCAGCGTGCAGGCCTACCCCACTTTCGATGCCGCGCTCACCGACGCCCGTGCCGCTGCCGACATCGAGTGGCTGAAGTCTGCGATCAGCGCCCTGCGCTCGATCCGCAGCCAGCTTGGCGTGCCGCCGGGCAAGACCGTGCCCCTGCTGCTGTCCGGCAAAGGTGATGCGGCGCAGATCGAGCGCCACGCCACGGGCCTTGCCTTCCTCGCCCGGCTCGAGTCGATCGACTGGGTGCAGGGCGATCCGCCCCCAGCGGCTGCCGCAGTACTCGGCGAACTCACTCTGCTGGTGCCGCTCGAAGGCCTCGTCGATCTGGAGGCCGAGCGCGCCCGGCTCGACAAGGAAATCCGGCGCGTCGAGGGCGAGATCGCCAAGTGCAACGGCAAGCTGGGCTCGGAGACCTTCGTGGCCAATGCGCCGGCCGCCGTGGTCGAACAGGAGCGCCGGCGCCTCGCCGAGTGGTCGACGATGCTGGAAGGCCTCAAGGCCAACCGCGGGCGCCTGTAACCCCGACGGGCATCAGTCTGAACGGGGACCCCGTCGTCCCGCTGCCGCACTGGCGGGCTCGAGCTGTTTGGGGCAGGCTGGACGCGATGACCGACCTCAGCCTGCACGGACTGGCCCACGCCCTGCGCGACGAGCGCTGGAGCGCGATCACCCACGGCGCGGGGGCGGTGCTCTCGGTGGCCGGGGCAGCGGTGCTGATCACCCTCGCGGCCCTCTGGGGCGATGGCTGGCAGCTCGCCAGTGCGATCGTCTTCAGTATCACTCTGGTGCTGCTCTACACCGCGTCCACCCTGTACCACGCTGCGCCCTTCAAGACCGCGCTGAAGGCACGCCTCAAGCTGCTGGACCACTGCGCGATCTACCTGCTGATCGCCGGCACTTACACCCCGGTCACCCTGGTCGGCCTGCGCGAAGACGGCACAGGCTGGTGGCTGTTCGGCGCGATCTGGATCCTGGCCATCGGCGGCGTAGTGTTCAAGCTGCTGACCCGGGGGCGCTTCAAGCTGCTCTCCACCCTGATCTACATCGCCATGGGCTGGCTGGCCATCGTCGCCATCAAGCCGATGACCGAGCAGCTCAGCACCTGGGCCCTGCTGTGGATCTTCTCCGGCGGCGTGGCCTACACGCTCGGCACCCTGTTCTACCTGAGCCGCCGCATCCGCTACACCCACACCATCTGGCACGGCTTCGTGCTGGCCGGCAGCGGCCTACACTTCGCGGCGGTGGCAACCCTGGCCTGGGGGCACTGAGCGGCCGCCTAGCGCTCCGGCGGAAGCAGTTCCATCGCCATCACGATCGCGTCCTCCCGCCCATCCTTGGCCGGGTAGTAGCGCGGCCGCTGGCCGATCTCGTTGAAGCCCTCGCTGGCGTACAAGGCGATCGCGGCCGGGTTCGAGGGCCGCACCTCGAGGAAAACCCGGTCGGCCATGTGCCAGCGCGCCAAGTCGATCATCCGCTTCAGCAGCCACCGGCCAAGGCCGCGGCGCTGCCAGGCCGGGTCGACGCACAGGTTCAGCAGATGCGCCTCGTCGGCACCGATGCTGAGCACGCCGTAGCCCAGCAGGCCCTCGGCCGACTCCGCCACCCAACACTGGTAACCCGCGCCCAGGCAGTCACGGAAGATGCCCGGTGTCCAGGGGAAGGCATAGGCCCGCGCCTCGATCGCGGCCACCAGCGGCACATCGACCTGCCGCATCGGCCGGAACTGCACCGCCTCCTGCAGCCGTGCGGCGGCCATACGCCTTCAGCCTCCGCGCCGCCATTCGCGCACACGGCGCCAGAGGGCCCGCTTGAAGGCGGCGTCCCGCGGCGTGCCCTCGGGCGCCGGCCACTCCTGCCAGAGGGCCCCGACCCAGCGCTCCAGCCGGGCCCGCAGGACCGGCGGCAGCCCACGCTCGGCCAGCCGTGGGATCGCCACGGGTACGGCCCCGCGCCTCACCCAGAGCGGATAGCCCATGGCCTCGAGACTACGGCGGACAAGCGGCCCCGGATTCATGGCGTCCCCGCTCCCGGTGGCGTGGCCAGGCGGCGGCGCTGCCACAGCCAGAGCACAGGGCCGCTGAGCACATAGGCCATGGCAACCACGAACACCACTTTGGCCGCATCGATCAGCAGCGCCACCAGCACCGCCACCACCAGCAGCATGAACCAGAACGGCACCCGATCGCCGGGCCAGGCCTTGAAGCTGAAGAAGCGGATGCGGCTGACCATCAGCAGGGCGCAGGCCACGGTGACCGCCAGCGCCACCCAGCGCATCTCGTCCCCGGTATAACCGAGACTGGTGAGGCACCAGACCACGCTGATCATGGTGCCGGCCGAGGCCGGGCTGGCCAGGCCGATGAACCAACGCTTGTCGGTCGAGCCAGCGGAGACGTTGAAGCGGGCAAGCCGCAGGGCGGCGCAGGCCACGTAGAGGAAGGCCGCGGCCCAGCCCACCTTGGCCAGGGGGCCGCCGTCGAGGGTGAACTGCACCAGGGCCCAGTGGAACATGACGAGCGCCGGAGCCATGCCGAAGCTGATGAGGTCGGAGAGCGAGTCGTACTGCACCCCGAACTCGCTGGTGGTGCCGGTCATCCGCGCCACCCGGCCATCCACCCCGTCGAACAATCCGGCCACCAGCACGGCGATGCAGGCCGCCTCGAAGCGGCCATTGGCCGCGGCGAGGATGGCGTAGAAGCCGGCGAACATGTTCGCCGTGGTGAGCAGATTGGGCAGCAGATAGATGTGCCGGCTGCGCGGCCGCCGGGCCGCGGCGTCGTGGGGCAGGTCGTCCATCCCGCGAGTGTAGCCGCTGGCGGCCGCCCCCGGCCTGCACCCCCGGCCGGGATGGCGCTACCATGCTCCCATCCCCCTTCCGGAGCCACTCCATGCGCTGTCTCGTCCTTGCCCTCGGCATGGCCCTGGCCACCCCCCTGCTGGCCCAGGACCCGGTCTACACCTGGGTCGATGCCGATGGCGTACGCCATTACGCCCAGACCCCGCCCACCGGAGTGAAGTACGAGGTGCGGGGCATCCGCGACCGCCCGATGGGCAGCGCCACCACCGAAGCCGAGGCCGCACCGGCGCGCACGGCCGAAGAGGTGCTGGCCTGCGACCGGGCGCGGGTCGCACTGCAGCAGCTGAATGCCAATACGGTAGTGATGATGGACAAGGACGGCGACGGCAAGCCCGAGCCCCTGACCCCGGAAGAACGGACACGCCAGATCCGCCTGAGCGAACAGGCGGTGGCAGCCTACTGCCCGCAGGCCACGGAGTAACCGGCAGCCCCCCGCGCCTGCCGGCCGCGGTGGGCAGCAGGCCAGGGCACCCGGGCCGGGGCTAGAATGGCGGCTTTGCTGCCTTTCGCCTGCCCATGCGCCTGTCCTGCTTCCACCTCTCCACCACCAAGGAAACCCCGGCCGACGCCGAGATCGTCAGCCACCGCCTGATGCTGCGCGCCGGTATGGTGCGCAAGCTCGGTGCCGGCCTTTACACCTGGACCCCGTTGGGCCTGCGGGTGCTGCGCAAGGTGGAGAGCGTAGTGCGCGAGGAAATGGAGCGCGCCGGAGCCATCGAGGTGCTGATGCCGGCGGTGCAACCGCGCGAGCTGTGGGAAGAGACCGGGCGCTGGGCCCGCTTCGGCGGCCAGTTGCTGAAGATCACCGATCGCAAGGGGCAGGAGTACTGCTTCGGCCCCACCCATGAGGAAGTGATCACCGACTTCGCGCGCAGCGAACTGTCCAGCTACCGCCAGCTACCGAAGAACTTCTTCCAGATCCAGACCAAGTTCCGCGACGAGATCCGCCCGCGCTTCGGGGTGATGCGGGCCCGCGAGTTCCTGATGAAGGACGCCTACTCCTTCCACCTCACGCCGGAATGCCTGGCGAAGGAGTACGCGAACATGTACGAGGCCTATGGGCGCATCTTCACCCGGCTCGGCCTGCGCTTCCGCGCCGTGGCCGCCGACACCGGCGCCATCGGCGGCAGCGCCTCGCACGAGTTCCACGTGCTGGCCGAATCCGGCGAGGATGCCATCGCCTTCTCCGACGCGTCCGACTACGCGGCCAACGTGGAGCTGGCCGAGGCCCTGGCCCCGGCCACGCCGCGCCCGGCCCCGGCAGAAACCCTGCGCAAGGTCGCCACGCCGACCCAGCGCACCTGTGAAGCGGTGGCGGCCCTGCTCGGCCTGCCACTCCAGCGTACGGTGAAGTCGGTGGCGATCATGGGCGATCCTGCCGCGCTCGGCGGCAGCGGCTTCGTGCTGGCCCTGCTGCGCGGCGACCACACGCTCAACGAGATCAAACTCTCCAAGCTCCCCGGGCTGGCCGAGCATCGCCTGGCCACCGAGGAGGAGATCCGCGAGCACCTCGGTGCCGCCCCCGGCTTCCTCGGGCCGGTGACCCCGCGCCGGCCGCTGACGGTGATCGCCGACCGCAGCGTGGCCGTCATGGCCGATTTCGTGGTGGGCGCTAACGAGGATGGCTTCCATCTCGCCGGCGTGAACTTCGGCCGCGACCTGCCGGAACCCGCCCTGGTGGCCGACCTGCGCAACGTGGTGGAGGGCGACCCTTCGCCCGATGGCCAGGGCCGGCTGCGCATCGCCCGCGGCATCGAGGTGGGACACGTGTTCCAACTCGGACGCAAATATGCCGAGGCCATGGGCGCCACCGTGCTGGATGCCGAGGGCAAGGCGCAGGTGATGTTCATGGGCTGCTATGGCATCGGTGTATCGCGCATCGTGGCCGCCGCCATCGAGCAGAACCACGACGAAAACGGCATCCGCTGGCCGGAGGCGATGGCCCCATGGCGAGTGGCGGTCTGTGTCATCAATCCGAAGCAGGATCCGGCGGTGGCCGCGGCGGCCGAGGCCCTCTATGGCGAGCTTTCGGCCCGTGGCGTGGAAGTGCTGCTCGATGACCGCGGCCTGCGGCCAGGACAGATGTTCGCCGATATCGAGCTGATCGGCATCCCGCACCGGGTGGTGGTATCGGAACGCGGATTGGCCGCAGGTACCTTCGAATACCGCGCCCGCACGGCCGAGGCCGCGGAGAACCTCAGCCGCGAGCAGGTCTTCACCCGCCTCGGCGTCTGAAAACGACCGCCCCAGTCAAGACCCGGGGCGCGGCGATGCGGCCCGGGCGAATGAATCCCACCGCCCCTTTCCTCCCCGGGAGTCTGCGTTTCCCACTCCGCCCCGACCATTTCCCATGCCGGGCCCGGACGATTACCATGGGTAGAATTTCCGGATACCCCCCTGACATTCCACACCCACGAGGAGCCCGACATGCCCGTAAACCTGGAAGGACTCTCCCCGAAGGAGCTGGATGCCCTGATCGCGAAAGCCAAGCAGCGCAAGCAGAAACTGCAGAAGCGGCCGCCGCTCGCTGAGGTGCGCAAGGCCCTGGCAGCGCTGGCGAAGAAGCATGGCTATACCCTGGCCGAAGTGCTCGGCGGCAAGGCCACGGCGGGTGGCCGCAAACCCGGCAGGAAGGCGGGGGCAAAACCCCGCAAATCTCCGGCCAAGGGGAGCAAGGTGCCGCCGAAATACCGCCATCCGGAAACCGGCGAGACCTGGTCGGGCCGCGGCATCATTCCGAAGTGGCTGGCCGCGGAAATCGCCAAGGGCCGCACCCGCGAGGAATTCGCAATCTGATCGAGGCACCACCGCTGCCCCGGCCCGCCGGCCGGGGCGGCGTTTTCGTTTCGCGGTGTCCTACAAATGCCGCCGCGGCGGCACCAGCAGATTGCCGAACAGCAGCCCGGCCACCAGGGCGGTGAGCGCCGCGAGCACCGCCACCGCCGTATCCAGCCCCAGGGCCACGTCGCGCTCCAGCACCGAGGTGAGGCTGCGGAAGCCCACGCTGCCGGGCACCAGCAGGATGATGCCGGAAACCCGTAGCAGGGCGCCGGGGCGCCGGAAGATTCGCCCATAAGCATTCGAAATCGCTGCGACACCAAGACCGGCGAAGAACACGCCACCCGCGAAATGATCCGATGCCAGGCCGAGAATTTCGCCACCGATGCGGGTAAGGCCATAACCGATCCAGGCCCCCGCCATCACCACCGGCACATCGCGCCGGGCAGCCCCGAACAGCACAGCGAAGGCGCCGGAGCCCACCAACAGGCCCAGCCATTCCCAGTACGGGGGCAGGCTGGCCCCGCTGGCGAGGCGCGGCTGCCAGCCGATGGCATGCACGAGCTGGGTGGCGGCGATGGTGCCGAAGGTGAGCTTGAGCAGCACCACGCTGGCGCCGGCGAAACGGGCCGTGCCCGAAGCCCAGTTGCCGCTGGAGAGCTCGGCCACCGCGGTGGTCAGCATCAGGCCGGGCATCAGCACGATGAGCGAGGCGATCACCACGGTCTGCAGCGAAAGCGGGACGAGGAAGGCGGCGATCGCCGAGGCCACGAAGGTGGCGATCATCGCGGCCAGGGCCTCGATGGCCTCGTTGAGTCGCGGGCGCTTGGCGGCGGGAACGGCGATCAGGCCGATCAGAAGACCGATCAGGGCCGAGGCCAGCACGTCGGCCACGCTGGTGCGCAGCAGGGCAGCCACCGAGCCGGAGGCAAGACCGAAGGCCAGCACCGTGGCCGCGAGCCGCCTTCGGGTCGGCGGACGGTCGAGCACGGCGAGCGCCTGGAGACCAGCCTCGACCTCCAGCGTGCCGGCCATCACCCGTTCGGCGATGTCGTCCACCATGGCCATGGCCCTGAGATCGATATCGCCCGGCGAGAGCCGCAGCACGCGGGTGATCTCAGCACCGTCGCTGTTCTGCGGCGTGGAGAAGGACAGAATGATGCCGGTGGGATTGCTCCAGATTTCGGTGTGCACCCCGAGCCGCTGCGAAACCACGCGGATGGCGCCTTCGAGGCGCGGCGTGGAAGTGCCGCAGGCATGCAGGCGCCGCGCCAGCTCGACGATGAAGTTGCAGCGGTGACGGAACGGGCTGGCGGCGATGGTCATGGCCGGGAAAGCATGGCAGAAAGCACCCGGCATCGCGGACAATCACTGCCTCCCGCCGGCCGGCCCGGCATCCGTCTCGCTCCGCATGGGCCTCGGTGAACTGTTTTCCCTGCTCTCGGCCGCCGCCTGGGCCGTGGGCGTCATCCTCTACCGCCAGCTCGGCACCCGCCTGCCGCCCCTGCAGCTCAATCTGCTGAAGAACCTGCTGGTGCTCGGCATGGTGGCGCTCGCCATCCCGCTGCTGCACGGCCCGGCCCTGCCCGCCTTCGATGTCGGCGCAATCGCCATCGCGCTCGCCAGCGGCTTTATCGGCATCGCCGTGGCCGACACCCTGTACTTCCACGCGCTCAACCAGCTCGGCGCCGGGCGCATGGGCATCCTCGGCAATGTCTACAGCCCGGCGGTCATCCTGCTCAGCTTCCTGTTCCTCGACGAGCGTCTGACGCTGCTGCAGTTCCTCGGCTTCGGCCTGGTGAGCCTCGGTGTCTTCCTGGTGGCCGAGCGCCGCGCCGGCGATGCCGGCAGTGGCCCGGCCCTGCTGCGCGGCCTCGCCATCGGCCTCATCGCCATTCTGCTGATGGCGGTGGCCATCGTGATGGTGAAGCGCACCCTGGAATCGCAGCCCCTGCTCTGGGTCACCGGCCTGCGCATGCTCGGGGCGGTGGGCGGCTTGCTGCTGGTCGGTGGGCTCATGGCCCGGCACCGCGGCACGCCCCTGCTGCCGCCGCTGCGGGGACTTGCCTGGCGCAAGCTGATGCTGGCGGCCTTCATCGGCCAGTTCCTCTCGATGGTGTTCTGGCTGGGCGGCTACAAGTTCACCTCGGCCTCGGTGGCGGCTATCCTCAACGAGAGCTCGTCGGTCTTCATCCTGCTGCTCGCCTGGGCCTGGCTGAAGGAGCCGCTCACCCGCCGCGCCATGGCCGGCGTGGTGTGCACGCTGGCCGGCGTCGGCTGCATGTTGATCCCCGTCTGAAAGGAACCGAATGGCCGAGACGCCGCTGTTGCGCGAGGACCCGGGCCAGCCTGGCCAGTGGCTCGCCGCCGGCGACTGGACGCTCGCCCATGCCCGGCAGCTCAATGCTCTGGCCGGTTCGGGCGCGGCCGGTGCGCAGCGCCTCGATGCCCGCGGCATCGGCCAGCTCGATGCCAGCGGCGCCATGCTGCTCTGGCGCCTCGCGCACCGTCTCGGGCTGCCGGCGGACGCCCTCGCCCTGCGCCCGGAGCACACCCCGCTGTTCGCGGCGGTGCAGGACATCTGCACCACGCCAGCGCGCCGGGTGGAGAAGGACTACGGCTTCCGCGCCCTGCTCGCCCGTGCCGGCTTCACGGTGGAGGACTACGCGAAGGAGGTGCTGGCGCTCGTCGCCTTCACCGGCGAGGCTCTGCTCACCGCGCTCAAGGTAGCCGGCAACCCGCGGCGCTGGCGCTTCACCGCCACCGTGGCGCACATGGAGAGCGTGGGCCTGGATGCCGTGCCCCTGGTACTGCTGCTCAGCTTCATGGTGGGGGCGGTGGTAGCCTTCCTCGGTGCCGAGGTGCTGGCCGAGTTCGGCGCCGAGATCTTCGTCGTCGAGTTGATCGGCATCGCTTTTTTGCGCGAGTTCGGCGTGCTGCTCACCGCGGTGCTGCTGGCCGGACGCACCGCCAGCGCCTTCACCGCGCAGATCGGCACCATGCAGAGCGGGGAGGAGATCGACGCCATCCGCACTCTCGGGCTCGACCCAATGGAACTGCTGGTGCTGCCCCGGCTGGTGGCCCTGCTGCTGATGCTGCCCCTGCTCACCTTCCTCGCCATGCTGGCTGGCATCGGTGGCGGCATCACCATCGGCGCCTCCATGCTCGGCATCTCGCCCGACATGTTCATCACCCGCCTGCACGAGACCATCGAGGTGCGGCATTTCCTCGTCGGCATGGCCAAGGCACCGGTGTTCGCCCTGGTCATCGGCCTCATTGGCTGCCTCGAGGGTATGCAGGTGCAGGGCACCGCGCAGTCGGTGGGCGAGCGCACCACCTCCAGCGTAGTACAGACCATCTCGCTGGTGATCGTGCTCGATGCGCTCGCCGCGCTCTGGTTCATGGAGATGGGCTTCTAGGCATGGAGGAGCTGCGCATCCCGCCCTGCGAGCCCGACCCCAAGGCCCCGGCCATCGAGGTGCGCGGGATCACCAATGTCTTTGGTTCCCAGGTAGTGCACGAGGACCTCGACCTCACCGTGCAGCGCGGCGAGATCGTCGGTGTGGTGGGCGGTTCGGGCTCGGGGAAATCGGTGCTGATGCGGAGCATCCTCGGCCTGCGCCGACCTCAGGCGGGCAGCGTGCGGGTATTCGGCATCGACGCCCTCAGCGACGACCCGGCCAAGCGGCTCGCCATCGAGCGCCAGACCGGGGTGCTGTTCCAGGGCGGCGCGCTGTTCTCCTCACTCACCGTGCTGGAGAACATCATGGTGCCGCTGCGTGAGCACCATGGCCTGCCCGACGACCTGATGCACGCCCTGTGCTGGATGAAGATGCGCCTCGCCGGTCTTGGCCCGGAGGCGGCGGAAAAACTGCCCTCACAACTCTCCGGGGGCATGCGCAAGCGTGCCGGGCTGGCGCGTGCCCTGGCCCTCGATCCGCCTTTGCTGTTCCTCGACGAGCCCACCGCCGGCCTCGACCCGATCGCCGCCGCTGCCTTCGACCAGCTGATCCTCGATCTCAAGCAGGCGCTGGGCCTCACCGTCTTCCTCATCACCCACGACCTCGACACCCTGTACGCGATCTGTGACCGGGTGGCCGTGCTGGCCGACCGCAGGGTGGTCTGCTGCGCCCCGGTGGCCGAGGTCGAGGCATTCCCGCACCCCTGGGTGCAGGCGTACTTCCACGGACCGCGCGGCCGTTCCGCGCGACGCGAGGCCTGAAATGGAAACCAAAGCGCACCATGTGCTGGTCGGCGCCTTCACCCTGGCGGTGACGGTGCTGGCCCTGCTGTTCGCCCTGTGGACAGCGAAGGTGGTCTCCGACCGCAGCTGGGACGAGTACGAGGTGGTGTTCACCGAGGCGGTGACCGGCCTCAGTCGCGGCGGCATGGTGCAGTACAACGGCATCGCCGTGGGCGAGGTGCGCGAGCTGTTCCTCGACCGCAAGGATCCGAGCCGGGTGATCGCCCGTATCCGCGTGGTGGCCGACACGCCGGTGAAGACCGACACCACGGCCCGGCTCGCCTTCGTCGGCCTGACCGGCGTCACCCAGATCCAGCTCTCCGGCGGCAGCCCCGACAGCCCCATGCTCAAGGACAGCCTCGATTGGGTGGGGATGCCGCGTATCGCCGCCCAGGAGTCGGCCCTGGCCAAGCTGCTGGCCTCCTCCGAGGACATCACCACCACTGCGAGCGACGTGCTCTTGCGGATCAACCGCATGCTCGACGACCAGACGGTGGCCAATGTCTCCCGCACCATGGCCCATCTGGAGCAGGTGACGGGCACGCTGGCGGCCGAGCGGGAGGAGATCGCCGGGATGCTGCGCGATGCCCGCAATGCGGCGGAACGACTCGACCGCGTGCTGGCCAAGGCGGAAGGCACGCTGGGCGGGCTCGACCGCAGCGTGGCAGCAATCGACCGGGATCTTCCTGGCATCCTGCAGAAGCTGGACCGCAGCCTCGTCGAGTTCGAAGCGCTCTCGAAGAACGCCAACCTGCTGGTCGAGGAGAACCGCGGGGCAGTCGAGCTGTTCAGCCGCAGCGGTCTCACCCAGGTCGGGCCGACACTGGCCGAGCTGCGCAGCCTGCTGCGGCAGCTCAATCGCGCCACCGCCCGTATCGAAGAAAGCCCCTCGCAGGCCCTGCTGGGCGGCCCCGTTCCCGAGGAGTTCAAACCATGAGTCCCAGCCCGTCCCCCACCGCCCACCGCGTGGCGACCCTCCTGCCTTGGCTGCTGGCACCGCTGCTGGCGGGCTGTGTTTCCCTCGGCGACAAGCCGGTACTCGCGGTGTACGCCCCGCAAGTGGCCCTGCCCGCCGACGAGGCGCTGCCAAGGCTCGATGCCAGCCTGGCCATCGCCGAGCCGAACGCCAGCACCCTGCTCGACAGCAACCGCATCGCCGTGCGCCCGGAAACGAGCCGCTTGCAGGTCTACGCCGGCGCGGTCTGGGCCGATGCCGCCCCATCCCTGGTGCAGGCGGTGCTGGTGGACGCCCTGGGCGAGGGCGGGCATTTCCGCGCCGTGGTGCGGCCCAGCGACAACGTGGGCACCGAGTACCTGCTGCGCCTCGATCTCCGGCATTTCGAGGTGGCCTTCCCGGAGAGCCGCAAGGCCGGCATGGCGCAGGTGGAAGTGCAGGCCACCCTGGTCGAGCAGCGGCGCTACCGCGTGCTGGCCAGCCGCCGATTCCGCGCCGAGGCCCCGGCTGGCCGCGGTAAGCTGGCCGAGGCCGTGCCTGCCTTCGAGGCCGCCCTCAGCGAGGTAGCGGGCGAACTACGGACCTGGGTGCTGGAGACGGCACAGGCAGGATCCAGCGGAAGGTGAGGTTGATCCGCTCCTCCCGTAGCCTGGCCATGCGCGGCAGGGCGTGCTGGGCGAGGCGCTGGCAATTCCCTCGCATCAGCAAAAGATCACCGTGCCCCAGCCGCCACTCCCTCTTGGTGGCGTGATCGGCCTTCAAGCGCATCAGGAAGCGGCGCGTCGCCCCAAGGCTCAGCGAGGCGATCACCGGCGCCGGGCCGAGCTCCGGCTCGTCGTCGCTGTGCCAGCCCATGGCATCGCGGCCGTCGCGGTAGCGGTTCAGCAGCACGCTGTTGAAGCGCGCTCCGCAGGCGGCCTCGAGCCGCGGCAGCAGAGCCTCGATCGCCGGGTGCCAGGGTTCGGGCTCGAACACCGCGCCAGAATAGCGGTAGCTCGCCTCCGGCTCGCCCATCCAGCAGCTGAGCCGCGGCGAATCCACCCAGCGACCGAACAGCCGGATGCGGTGCACGGTCCAGGACACCTCGGCGTTCAGCGCATCGGCAAGCGCCGAGGCCTTGCTGGCCGGTAACCAGCCGCGATGCCAGACCACCCAGTCCGCAAAGGGCGGGGAGCTTGAGGAATCGTCTTCGAACAAGGCGCTTTGGGCCATCCCCCATTGTCGCCGGCGACGCGGTGAATGCGCCGCGAGCCGGCCCGGCAGCGGCTTGCCATGACTTTCCCCCCGCCCCCGGCCACAATACGGGACTGCATGGCCCAGCGCCCCACGGAAATCCCAAGGTCCCGCTTATGTCCGAACGCGATGTGATGGAGTACGACGTGGTCGTCGTCGGCGCAGGTCCGGCCGGCCTCGCCTTCGCCATCCGCTTGAAGCAGAAGTCGCCCGAGACCTCCGTCTGCGTGATCGAGAAGGCCTCGACCATCGGCGCCCAGATCCTCTCCGGCGCGGTGATCGAGCCCGGCCCGCTGGACGAACTACTGCCCGGCTGGCGCGAGAACCCGCCGCCGATCTGCGTACCGGCCACCGAGGACGAGTTTTGGTTCCTCACCCGGACCGGCGGCTTCAAGTTCCCCGTCGTGCCGCCGCAGATGGCGAACCACGGCAATTTCATCGTCTCACTCGGCGCCACCTGCGCTTGGCTGGCGCCGCAGGCCGAGGCCCTGGGCGTCGAGCTCTACCCCGGCTTCGCTGCCGCCGAGACGCTCATCGAGGACGGCCGGGTGGTTGGCGTGCGTATCGGCGACATGGGCGTGGCGAAGGATGGCTCACCCAAACCCACCTACACCCAAGGCATCGACATCCGCGCCAAACTCACCGTGCTGGCCGAGGGCGCGCGCGGGCATCTCGCCAAGCGCCTGATCAAGCACTATGCCCTGGACAAAGACTGCGACCCGCAGAGCTATTCCATCGGCATCAAGGAGCTCTGGCAGGTGCCGGAGGGCCGCGTCACTCCCGGAAAGATCGTGCACAGCCTCGGCTGGCCGGCGGACTCGCGTACCTATGGCGGCAGTTTCCTCTACCACCTGACAGAGAACCGCATTGCCCTCGGCTACGTTTCGGGCCTCGACTACCGCGACCCCAACTACCAGCCCTACGAGGCCTTCCAGCAGTGGAAGCACCACCCTACGGTGAAGCCCCTGCTCGAGGGCGGCAGCATCCTCTCGGCCGGGGCGCGGGCCATCGTGACGGGGGGCTACCAGAGCCTGCCGAAGGTGGAGATGCCCGGTGCCATCCTGATCGGCTGCGACGCCGGTCTTGTCAACGTACCGAAGATCAAGGGCGTGCACCAGGCCCTCCGCAGCGGCATGCTCGCGGCCGACCACGTGGCGGCAAAGGGCCCGGTGGCGGAGGGCTTCGATGCCGCCCTACGCGCTTCGCCGGTGGTGGCCGAACTGCGGCGGGTGCGCAATTTCAAGCCGGGCTTCAAGAAAGGCCTGTGGTTCGGCCTGCTGAACTCGGGCTGGGAGACCCTCACCGGCGGCGCCTCGCCCTGGACGCTCAAGGTCTCGCCCGACTGGAGTGCCCTCACCAAGCTCTCCGAGCAGGAATCGCCGAAGCGCGATTATGTCGAGCGCTCGCTGCCACCGCGCGACCGTCTCGCCGGCGTGTATTTCGCTGCCACTGAGCACGACGAAGACCAGCCGGTGCATCTGCGTGTGGCCGACACCAACGTCTGTGTGACGACCTGCGCGGAGGAGTACGGTAATCCCTGTACCCGCTTCTGCCCGGCTGGCGTCTACGAGATCGTCAAGGACGAGGCCGGCGCGCGCCTGCAGATCAATGCCGCCAACTGCGTGCACTGCAAAACCTGCGACATCAAGGACCCCTACCAGCTCATCGACTGGGTAACCCCGGAAGGCGGCGCCGGTCCGAACTACCAGAACCTCTGATCCCCCCACGGGGCTGCCGAAGGCGGCCCGGCACACCAAAGAGCAAGGCCCATGCAGACCTGGCTGGTCACCGGCGGCGCCGGTTTCATTGGCGGCAACTTCGTGCTCGAGGCGCGGCAGAAGAAGCTCGCCCGCATCGTGAACCTCGATGCCCTCACCTATGCCGGCAACCTCGAGACCCTGGCCACGCTGGAGGGCGATCCCGACCATGTGTTCGTCCACGGCAACATCGGCGATCGCGCCCTGGTGTTCCGCCTTCTGGCGGAACACCGCGTCGATGCGCTGATCAACTTCGCCGCCGAGAGCCATGTCGATCGCTCGATCGACGGCCCGGCCGCCTTCATCGAGACCAATGTCGTCGGCACGCTGGCCCTGCTCGAGGCTGCTCGCGATTACTGGAAGGGCTTGCCAGCCGATAAAGCCGACGCCTTCCGCTTCCTGCACGTCTCCACCGACGAGGTCTACGGCTCGCTGGGCGACACCGGCTATTTCACCGAAGAGACACCCTACGCCCCGAACTCGCCCTACTCGGCCTCGAAGGCGGCTTCCGATCACCTCGTCCGCGCCTTCCACCACACCTACGGGCTGCCGGTGCTGACGACCAACTGCTCGAACAACTACGGGCCCTACCAGTTCCCCGAGAAGCTGATCCCGCTGATGATCCAGAAGCTTCTGAAGGACGAGCCCCTGCCGGTGTACGGCGACGGCAGCAATGTGCGCGACTGGCTCTACGTGAGCGACCACTGCGCGGCGATCCGCGCCGTGCTGGCCCGGGGCCGCGTCGGCCAGACCTACAACGTCGGCGGGGATGCCGAGCGCCGCAACCTCGATGTGGTGCATGCCCTCTGCGATGCCATCGACCAACGCCGTCCGCGCAGCGATGGCCAGTCGCGGCGGGTGCAGATCCGCTTCGTGAAGGACCGCCCGGGCCACGACAAGCGCTATGCCATCGACGCCTCCAAACTCAAGCGCGAACTCGGCTGGGCACCCACGGTGAGCTTCGAGGAGGGGCTTTCCCGTACCGTCGACTGGTACCTCGCCAACGAGGCCTGGGTGAACAACATCCTCGACGGCAGCTACCGCCTCGAGCGCATCGGCACGGCGGCCTGAGGAGATCGCCATGACCCAGCGCAAGGGCATCATCCTCGCCGGCGGCTCCGGTACCCGGCTCTACCCCATCACCAAGGGGGTGAGCAAGCAGCTGCTGCCGGTATACGACAAGCCAATGATCTACTACCCGCTCTCGGTGCTGATGCTGGCCGGCATCCGCGAGGTGCTGGTCATCAACACTCCGCACGAGCAGCCGCTGTTCCAGGCCCTGCTGGGCGATGGCACGCAGTGGGGCATGCGCTTCGAGTACGTGGCACAACCCAGCCCCGACGGTCTTGCCCAGGCCCTGATCCTCGGCCGCGACTTCCTCGCCGGTGCGCCCTCCTGCCTGGTGCTCGGCGACAACATCTTCTACGGCAGCGGCTTTACCGAGCTGTTGAAGCGGGCCGACGCACGCACCACCGGCGCCACCGTGTTCGGCTATTGGGTGAAGGACGCGAAGGCCTACGGCGTGGCCGAGTTCGATGCGCAGGGCCGCGTCGTCGGTCTCGAGGAGAAGCCCGCCCAGCCCAAATCCAACTACGCCGTCACCGGCCTCTACTTCTACGATGGCCGGGCCCCGGAGTTCGCGGCCGAGCTCACGCCCTCAGCCCGTGGCGAGTTGGAGATCACCGACCTCAACCGCCGCTATCTCGAGGACGGTTCGCTGCACCTCGAGAAGATGGGCCGCGGCTACGCCTGGCTGGATACCGGCACCCACGAGTCCCTGCTGCAGGCCGGCAACTTCATCGAGACCATCGAGCAGCGCCAGGGCCTGCGCGTGGCCTGCCCGGAGGAGATCGCCTTTTTCAACCGCTGGATCGACGCCGCCCAGCTCGAAGCCCTCGCCAAGCCATTGGCGAAGAGCGGCTACGGCCAGTACCTGCTCTCGCTGCTCACCCACGGCCCGGTGGCCTGAGGACATGGCATGAAGTTCATCGAAACGGCTCTGCCCGGCTGTGTCCTCATCGAACCTGCCGTGTTCGGTGATGCCCGCGGCGCCTTCTTCGAGAACTGGAACGCGGCCAAGTTCGCTGCCGCCGGCATCCATGCCACCTTCCTGCAGGCGAACGTCTCCACCTCCAGCCGCGGCGTGCTGCGCGGCCTGCATTACCAGTGGCCGAACCCGCAGGGCAAGCTGGTGCAGGTGCTGGAGGGCGAGGTCTGGGACGTGGCCGTGGACATCCGCCGAGGCTCGCCCCATTTCGGTCGCTGGACGGCCGCCGTGCTGAGCGCCGAGAACCGCCGGCAGTTCTGGATCCCGGAGGGCTTCGCCCACGGCTTCGTGGTGCTGAGCGAGCGCGCCACCTTCTCCTACCTGTGCACCGCGCTCTACGACCGCGAGGCCGACGCCGGCGTGCGCTGGAATGATGGCCAGCTCGCCATCGATTGGCCGGTCTCCGATCCCCTGCTCTCGGAGAAGGACGCCAGAGCGCCGTTCCTCGCCGACCTCCCGGCCGAACGCCTGCCGGTCTACGCACCATGAATGCCACGATCCTGGACCGCGGCCCGGTACTGCTGGTGGGCGCCGACGGCCAGCTCGGCACCGAGCTGAGGAGGGCGCTGGCCAAGCGCGGCGTGTTGCCGCTGATGAGCTCGCTGCACGGCCGCCTGCCCGATGGCGACAGCGCGCGCGCCTGCGATCTTTCGGTGCCCGGCACGCTCGCCGCCCTCGTGGCAGAACTGAAGCCTGCGGTGGTGCTGAATGCCGCTGCCTATACCGCGGTGGACCGGGCCGAATCCGAACCGGCGCTCGCCCGGCGCATCAATGCCGATGCGGTGGGGGAACTCGGGGCTGCGGCGAAGGCGATCGGCGCGGTGGTGGTGCACTACTCCACCGACTACGTTTTCGCCGGCGACGGCAACCGCCCCTATCGCGAGGACGACGCCCCGGGCCCGGTGTCGGTCTATGGCCGTACGAAGCTCGAGGGGGAACAGGCGCTCGCCGCCAGCGGCGCCGAGGCCGTGACCTTCCGCCTCGCCTGGGTGTACGCCGCGCACAGCGCGAACTTCCTGCGTACCATGCTGCGCGTGGGTGCCGAGCGCGAGCACCTGCGCGTGGTGGCCGACCAGATCGGCGCTCCCACCCCGGCGCACTGGATCGCCGATGCCTCGCTCCGTGCCCTCGAGGCCGGCGCGCGCGGCCTCTACCACCTAGCACCTCAGGGCCAGACCAGTTGGCATGCCTATGCCGAGGCGATCTTCGCCGGCGCAGTGTCGCGTGGCCTGCTGGCAAGGGCGCCGGTGGTCGAGGCGATCGCCTCCACCGAGTACCCGACGCCCGCGGCACGCCCGGCCTGGTCGGTGCTGGATTCCGGCAAGCTGGCCCGCGATGCCGGCCTGCACCTCGGCCACTGGCGCGAGGGCCTCGACGAGGTGCTGGACCAGCTCGCCGCCGCCTGAACCTCCCGAACCCGAGCCTTCCATGCGCATCGCGCTCGCCACCGCCATCGCCGCCTTCGCCCTCGACGAGGACCTGCCGCCCCTGCGCGCAGCGCTGGAGGCCCGCGGCCACCGCGCCGAACCGGTGGCCTGGGACGACCCCACGGTATCCTGGGCGCGCTTCGACCTCGTGCTGCTGCGCTCCACCTGGAACTACACCCAACAGCCAGAGGCTTTTCTGCGCTGGTGCGAGACCGTGGCCAGCCAGACCCGGCTGCTGAACCCGCCGGCCCTCGTGCGCTGGAACATCGACAAGCGCTACCTCGGCGAACTGGCCCGGGCCGGCCTGCCGGTGGTGCCCAGCCACTACCTCGCCCCGGGCGAGGACCCGGCCGGCTTCCCCGCCTTCGACGAGTTCGTGGTGAAGCCCTGCATCGGCGCCGGCTCGCGCGACACCCAGCGCTACACCGCGCCGAACCGCGCCGCCGCCGTGGCCCATGTCCGGCGCCTGCTCGAGGCCGGCCGCCATGTGCTCGTCCAGCCCTACCTCGAGGCGGTGGACACGCAGGGCGAAACTGCCCTGCTGTTCTTCGACGGCCACTACTCGCACGCCATCCGCAAGGGCCCGCTGCTGGCCCGCGACGGCGAGGCCACCCGCGCCCTGTTCGCCCCGGAGACGATCAGCCCGCGCGAGCCCAGCGCGGTGGAGTTCGAGGTGGCGCACCGGGTACTGGCCGCCATTCCCGGCGGCCTCCCGCTCTACGCCCGCGTCGATCTGCTGCCCGGGGCCGACGGCCCGCGGCTGCTGGAACTGGAGCTCACCGAGCCCTCGCTGTTCTTCTCCTTCGCGCCCGGCTCGGCCGAGCGCTTCGCCGCCGCCCTCGACACCGTCCTCGCCACGCCATGACCTACACCCCCATCGTCGGCACCCTCGGCTACGTGCTCTCGCCCGAGGGCCACCACGTGCTGATGGTCCACCGCAACGCCCGGCCGGAGGACCAGCACCTCGGCAAGTACAACGGTCTTGGCGGCAAGCTCGAGGCCGACGAGGACGTGGCCGCCGGCATGGCGCGCGAGCTGCACGAGGAGGCCGGCATCACCGTCACCGCCATGGAGCTGCGCGGCACCGTGAGCTGGCCGGGCTTCGGCAAGCAGGGCGAGGACTGGCTGGGCTTCATCTTCCTCATTACCGCCTTCGAGGGCGAGCCGCCGCCGGCCAACGAGGAGGGCACGCTGGAATGGGTACCGCTCGAGCGCCTGATGGACCTGCCGATGTGGGAAGGCGACCGCCACTTCCTGCCGCTGGTCTTCGACGGCGACCGCCGCCCCTTCCACGGCGTGATGCCCTACCGCGACGGGCGCCCGGTGCGCTGGGCCTACTCGCGCTTCTGAGCCGTGCTACCCGCGGGCGCGGTACCGCGCCGCAGCCAGGCCGCCCGCACCCGCGTGCCCTCGAGGCCCGGTTCGGTCCAGGCCAGCAGGGCCTGATCACCCGCAGCCGCAAGCCGCGGGTGGCCGATCTGCCGCCCCGGCGGCAGACGCACCACGTCCTGCCGCGTGCGCACCCGGCCGCGGTGATCGAGCTCGGCCACCCGCAGCACCGCCGCCTCGCCCTCGCGCCCGATCCAGCTGGCAAGAAAGCCGCCGCCGAAGGCCGCGAGATCGACGCGACCCAGCACGCCCTCCCCCACCTCCAGCACCGAGGCCGGACCGAAGCCGGCGCCCTCGCGCGGGCTCAGGGCCAGCTTCACCTCCAGCGGGCCTTTGGCCATGGTTGGCCAGGCCACCGCCGCCACCGCACCGTTCGCCGCCGCCGCCGGCCCGTTCACCGGGCAGCCCGGCATGCGCCAGCCATCGGCCGCCACCGCCTCCGGCGCCCGCCAGCGGCCGTCCGCTCCGCGTCGCACCACGGCGATGTCGCGGATGCCCTCGGCATGGTCGCGGTACACCGCCAGCACCTCGCGGCCCCGGCGCACCAGATCGGTCTGGCAACAGGAACAGGTGTCGGCGTCCAGACGCGCCGGCTGGCGCGGCACGCCGTCGCGGCCCAGCACGGCGGCGCGCAGGCTCATCGGGCCCTCCTCGTGCCCGTGGGCCGGTACCACGCCATGGCCGGCGCCATGCCCATGCCCCGGCGCCGGAGCGGCATGGGGCTCCTGCCGCCCGTCCAGCCAGACCAGCAGCACGCGATCCTCGCCATCGGGCAGCAGGGAGACGAAGCCGTGCTGCACCGCCTGCCCGTCGTCGTTCACCCGCGTGGGCGCGCTCCAGCTCTGGCCGCCATCGGTGCTGCGCAGCAGGTGGATGTCGTAGGCATAGGGCGAGGCTGCCGAGGTCCGCAGCACGAAGCCCACCCAGTCGCCGTTGTCGAGCACGGCCAGCGCCGGGAAGTCGGCCCAGTTCACGAACCAGTCGCGGCCCCGCGCCGCCTCGCCGCGCTGCACCGGTACTGCGGCACCCGCGGGGAAGCGGGCGAACTCCAGCCGGGTATCCTCGCCCTCGCGGCGCTGCCAGCCGAGCAGCAACTCACCCGAAGGCAGGGCAAGCACGCTGGGCTGGGCGCTGCCCGGGCCCGGCGTCCAGTCGAGCCCCTGCACCTGCAAGGCCGAGGGCGGCGACGCCGCCGGCAGCCCCATCGACAGGAGCAGCAGTCCGGCACCGAGCAGCGCCCATCCCCGACCCATGCCGCCCCGGCGCGCGGCCGCGCTCATGCCGCCACACCCTCTTCCCAGCGCGCCAGCACCGCCGGCACCGCGCTGGCGTGCTCGACGCTGGCGAAGCGCGGATGCGCGGGATCGACCTCGGCCCGCTCCAGGGCCCAGACCAGCGGATAGGGCACGTGGATGCCCCAGCCACCGAGCGCCAGCACCGGGGCGATGTCCGACTTCAGCGAATTGCCGACCATGGCAAAGCCCCCGGCCTCGACCTCGAACTCGCGCAGCAGCCGGGCATAGCTCGCCTCGTCCTTCTCGCTGACGATCTCGATGCGCTGGAACAGGTCTGAAAGCCCGGAGGCCGCCACCTTGCGCTCCTGGTGGAACAGGTCGCCCTTGGTGATGAGCACCACGCGGTGCGTCGCCGCCACCGCCGCCACCGCCTCGCGCACCCCCGGCAGCAGTTCCACCGGATGCTGGAGGATGGACTTGCCCAGGGCCACGATGCGGTGCAGGTCAGCAGCGCTGATGCGCTCGCCGCTCAGGGCGATGGCGGTCTCGATCATCGACAGGGTCATGCCCTTGGCGCCGTAGCCGAACAGGCGGATGTTCTCGCGCTCGGTGGCGAGCAGGCGCTCGTGCACCCCGGCATCGGCCAGGTCCACGTAGCGCCCGAGGATGCGCTCGAATTCGGCATGCGCCGCCTGGAAATAGGTCTCGCTGTGCCAGAGGGTGTCGTCGGCATCGAAGCCGACCATGCGGATCGTGGGCATTGGCGCAGTGTAGCCGCCCACCCCTGACCTCCGGCGCATCCCGTTTTCACCCGCGGCAGGGCAGGATGCGCCCTCCCCCGGCCCTTCCGGATCCCCATGTCCGCATCCCGTTGCCTCCGTCTCCTGCTCCCGAGCCTGCTGCTCGCCACCACCATCGCCTGGGCGGCGCTGCCACCGGCCATCCCGTCCAGCGCAGGCGCCCCGGCGGAGGCCGGCGCCACTCCCGCCCCGGCCTCCGATGCCCCCACCACCGATGCCGGAGGTCTTACCACACTCGCGCCCGTGGTGGTCACCGGCATCCAGCCCGGTCCCGGCCTGTGGCAGGTGCGCCGCAACGGCAATACCCTCTGGATCGTGGCCACCTTGAGCCCGCTGCCCAAGCGCATCGACTGGGAGCCGCGCGAACTCGATGCCCTGGTGGCCCGCGCCGACCGCGTGCTCACCCCGCCGCGCTTCGAGATCGCCGCCGAGATCAGCTTCTTCGGCCGGCTGCGCCTGGTGCCCAGCGCCCTGCGCGCCCGCAACAATCCGGAGGACCGCCGCCTCGCCGAGATCCTCCCCCCCGAACTCTATGCCCGCTGGGAAGTACAAAAGGCAAAGTACCTCGGCCGCGACCGCAGCATCGAGCGGCGCCGCCCCTTCATCGCCGCCTACGAGCTCACCGAGGCGGCCTACCGCGAACTCGACCTGCGCCGCGACAACATCGTCTGGAAGCGCGTCGAACGGCAGGCCAGGCGCCATCAGCGCGAGATCGTGCCGGTATCGGTGCAGCTGAAGCTCGAAGACCCGCGCGAGGCCCTGCGCGAGTTCGAACGCAGCGGCCTTGACGACATCGCCTGCCTCGAGGCCACTCTGGCCCGGCTGGAGAACGACACCCGCAACATGGTGCTGCGCGCCAATGCCTGGGCGGTGGGCGACCTTGCTGCCCTGCGCGAACTGCCCTTCGAGAGCGAACTGCGCGCCTGCGCCCTCGCCCTGCTCGGCAGCGAGAGCCTGAAGAAGCGCGGTTTCGCCGAACTGCCGCGGCGCAGCGTGGAGGAGTGGGTGCGGGTGGCCGAGGAAAGTCTCGCCCGGCATACCACCACCGTGGCCGTGGCCGATTTCCAACTGCTCACCAACGATGACGGCCTGCTCGCCGCGCTGCGCGCCCGGGGCTACGAGATCATCGAACCCGGCACGGAGGCGGCGGCCAGCCCCGCGCCCGCGCCACCCCTTGAATCGGCGGAGTGACGCCCCTATCCCTCGCCTCGCGGAAGGGCCGGGCCCCGATGCCCGTTCTTCCGGCCCACCACCAACGAGGGAGGAGAGGACGATGCTCCACCGCAATCTGTTCCCACGCGATGTCTTCGCCGAGTTGGACCGCCTGCAGCGCGACGTGCAGGACCTGTTCGGGCTCAGCCCGAGCATCCGCGGCAGCGCCCGCGGCGGCTTCCCGGCACTGAACATCGGCAGCACGCCGCGCTCGGTCGAGGTCTACGCCTTCGCCCCGGGCATCGACCCGGCCACGCTGGAACTCACACTCGACCGCACGGTGCTGACTCTTTCGGGCGAGCGCAAGCCCGCCGAGCCGCCCGCCGAGGGCAGCACCACCCACGTGCAGGAACGCTTCGCCGGCCGCTTCCGCCGGGTGGTGAACCTGCCCGACGACATCGACCCCGACGCGGTCACGGCCGACTATCGCGACGGCGTGCTGCACGTGAGCGTGCAGCGCCGCGCCACCGCCCTGCCGCGTCGCATCGAGGTGCAATGAGCCCGGAGGATATGCCATGAACGCCGTAACCCATCCCATGCCCCCGCAGGACAGCCCCGCTGAGGCCCGCGAGGCCCCCGCGCTGCGCCCCCTCGTCGACATCCGCGAGGATGGCACCGGCATCACCCTGGTGGCCGACTTGCCGGGAGTGCCGAAAGACCGGCTCGAGCTACGCGTCGAGGGCGACCAGCTCGCCATCGATGCCGAAATGGCCATCCCGGCGCCGGACGACATGGAATCCGTACACGGAGAGGTCTCCGTGCCGCGCTACCGCCGGGTGTTCACCCTCAGCAAGGAACTCGACCCGGAGGGCATCAGCGCCGATCTGCAGCAGGGCGTGCTGACGATCCGCATCCCCAAGGCGCGCCACGCCCAGCCGCGCCGGATCGCCGTGCGGGTGGGCTGAAAGGCCCCACGCCCGGGGCCCTTCAGCCGCACTTCGAATAGCCGCAGTTCAGGCAGGTCTGGCAGCCGTCCATCAGCACCAGGGCCTTGGTATTGCACTTGGCGCAGAGGGTGGCCGAGGGCGGGAAGCTGGTGCCCTCACCGGTCACGGCGATGTCGCCGCCGGCCGACCCTTCGCCCTTCCTCAGGCCCTGCTCGTAGACCGCGCGCTTCTCGGCGATCAGGGCGCGCTGCTCGTCGCTGATCGCCGGGTCCTTGATCAGGCCGATCGACTTCATGTGCTCCTCGATCACGCTGCCGATCTCGGCGATGATCGAGGGCATGTACACGCCGCCGGCCTTGAAGTAGCCGCCGCGCGGATCGAACACGGCCTTCATCTCCTCGGCGAGGAAGGTCACGTCGCCGCCCTTGCGGAACACCGCCGAGACGATGCGGGTGATGGCGACGATCCACTGGAAGTGCTCCATGTTCTTCGAGTTGATAAAGAGCTCGAAGGGCCGGCGCAGCTCGTGCTCGGTGCCCGGGTTCAGCACAATGTCGTTGATGGTGACGTAAAGCGCGTGCTCGAACAGCGGCGACTTGATCTTGTAGGTGGCGCCGACCAGGACCTCCGGACGCTCGAGCTTCTCGTGCATCTGGATGATCTCGGCGCTGGGCGCTGGAGCCGGCGTGGCGGCGGGAACGGGGCTGGCGGCCTTGGCGGCGTCCTCCGAAGTGGCGACGCTGTACGCCTTGATTTTCTTGGTGATCTTGATGGCCATGCGGGCGCTCCTGCGCGCGGTACGGGTGTTGCGTGGGGTGTTGCAGGGAAATCGGGATCGACGGGAAAGCCCCGCCCCGCCGTGAGGCGGGGCGGGAACGGGCCGCCCGGCCTCAGCGGCGAGCAGTCTTCTTCGCGACTTTCTTCGCCGTCTTCTTTGGTGCCGCCTTCTTTGCGGCGGCCTTCTTCGGTGCCACTTTCTTCGCGGCGGCCTTGCGGGCGGCGGCCTTGGCCACCGTCTTCGGTGCCGTCTTCTTTGCCGCAGCCTTCTTCGGTGCCACTTTCTTCGCGGCGGCCTTGCGGGCGGCGGCCTTGGCCACCGTCTTCGGTGCCGTCTTCTTTGCCGCAGCCTTCTTCGGTGCCGCTTTCTTCGCCGCCGCCTTCTTCTTGCCGAGGCTGGCCTTGACCTTCTTCGCCGCGGCGTCGAGCTCGCGCTTGGCCGCCGCCACCTTCTTGCGAGCATCGCCCGCCACCTTGGTGACGGCCTTGCCCGCCTTCGAGGCACGCGCCTGCTTCAACTTCGCCTTGGCGACCTTCTTCACCTTGGCCACTTCGGCCTTGGCGGCCTTCTCCACCCTGGCCACCTCGGCCCTGGCCTTCTCCACCACCGGCGCCGCCTTCGCCTTCACCTGCTCGACGACCTCGCTGGCCTTCTCGCCGACCGCCTCGACGGCCTGCGCAAGGGTGGTGGTCACACCGTTGCCATTGCTCATGGAACACTCCCGTAGGGTGCTGCGCTCACGCGTGCGTCGGGGCCGGGGCACGCTTTCCGGTCGGGCCCGCCTCGCCGGGGCAGGTCGGACGGGCCTCGATGTCCGGGCCGCGGCGGGCTGCCGCGGCCCCGGTCAGAACTTGCCGTAATACCCCTCTTTCAGTGCGTCGAACAGGTTGGCCGCGGTGTGCAGCTCGCCGTCGTACTCGATCTGCTCGTTGCCCCGGGCCTCCACCACCGTGCCGTCCTCCAGTTCGAAGCGGTAGACGGTGTTCTCCAGGTCCTTCTCCTTCACCAGCACCCCCTGGAAGGCCGCCGGGTTGAAGCGGAAGGTGGTGCAGCCCTTCAGGCCCTTCTCGTGGGCGTAACGGTAGATGTCCTTGAAGTCCTCGTAGGGGAAGTCGGTGGGGACGTTCGCCGTCTTCGAGATCGAGGAATCGACCCAGAGCTGTGCAGCGGCCTGGATGTCGACGTGTTCCTTTGGCGTGATGTCGTCGGCGGCCACGAAGTAGTCGGGCAGCCGGGCTTCGGGATCCTCGCTGTAGGGCATGGCCTTCGGGTTCACCAGTTCCCGGTAGGCCAGCAGCTCGAAGCTGTAGACGTCCACCTTCTCCTTGGTCTTCCTGCCCTCGCGGATCACGTTGCGCGAGTAGTGGTGGGCAAACGAAGGTTCGATGCCATTGCTGGCGTTGTTGGCCAGCGAAAGCGAGATGGTGCCGGTGGGCGCGATCGAGCTGTGGTGGGTGAAGCGCGCGCCCACCTCGGCGAGCTTCTGCACCAGCTCCGGCGCCACCGAGGCGATGCGCTGCATGTAGCGGCTGTATTTCGCGTGCAGCACCCGGCCCTTGATGGTATCGCCCACCTTCCAGCCGTCCTGCACCATCTCCGGGCGCTTCCTCAGCATCGCGGCGGTGACAGTGAAGTCCTCGTCCATGATCGGGGCCGGCCCCTTTTCCTCGGACAGCGAGAGCGCCACCTCCCAGCCGGCCAGCGCCATCTCGCGGGCCACGGCCTCAGTGAAGGCGCAGCTCTCGGGCGAGCCGTACTTCATCCGCAGCATGGTCATGGCGGAGCCAAGGCCGAGGAAGCCCATGCCGTGGCGGCGCTTGCGCATGATCTCCTGGCGCTGCTGCTCGAGCGGCAGGCCGTTCACCTCGACCACGTTGTCGAGCATGCGAGTGAAGACGCGCACCACCTCCTTGTACTCCTCCCAGTCGAAGCGCGCCTTCTCGGTGAAGGGATCGCGGACGAACTTGGTGAGGTTCACCGAGCCCAGGAGGCAGGCGCCGTAGGGCGGCAGCGGCTGCTCGCCGCAGGGGTTGGTGGCGCGGATCGACTCGCACCACCAGTTATTGTTCATCTCGTTGACGCGGTCGATGAGGATGAAACCCGGCTCGGCGAAGTCGTAGGTGGAGGTCATGATCATGTCCCACAGCCCGCGGGCGCGGACGTGGCTATAGACCTTGCAAGCCACTAGGCCGTCGTCGCGAGTGATATAACCCGCAGTCGTCGGCCATTCGCGCCATACCACCTGCTTCGGATCGGAGAAGTCGAGGTCGCCGGCCTCCTTCTCGCTCACTGGGAACACCAGCGGCCATTCGGCGTCGCGGGCCACGGCGTCCATGAACTCGTCGGTGATCAGCAGCGAGAGGTTGAACTGGCGCAGGCGACCATCCTCGCGCTTGGCACGGATGAACTCCTTCACGTCGGGGTGGCTGATCTCGAAGGTGCCCATCTGCGCGCCGCGCCGGCCGCCGGCCGAGGAGACGGTGAAGCACATCTTGTCGTAGATGTCCATGAAGGACAGCGGGCCCGAGGTGTAGGCCCCGGCGCCGGCCACGAAGGCGCCACGCGGGCGCAGGGTGGAGAACTCGTAGCCGATGCCGCAGCCGGCCTTCAGCGTAAGGCCGGCCTCGTGCACTTTCTCGAGGATGCCGTCCATCGAGTCGGGGATGGTGCCCGAGACGGTGCAGTTGATGGTCGAGGTGGCCGGCTTGTGCTCGAGCGCGCCGGCATTCGAGGTGATGCGGCCGGCGGGAATGGCGCCGCGGCGCAGCGCCCATAGGAAGCGCTCGTACCAGTACTTCTGCTTCTCGGGCGTGGGCTCGGCCTCGGCGAGCGCTCTGGCCACGCGCCGGTAGGTGGCGTCGATGTCGGCATCGACCGGTTCGCCTTTCTTGGTCTTGAGGCGGTACTTCTTGTCCCAGATGTCCCAGGAAGCCGGCTGCATCGGGATTTCCACCGGGCCTTCCGTCTTGACCGCCTCCAGGCGAACCGTACTCATGCCTCGTCTCTCCTTGCGCCCGGGGGCGTCGTCATCGACCGGGGATCGGGCGGGCCAGGGATGGCAGCACGCCGCCGGAAGGCGCGGATAGCGCCGGCGGAACCGCGTTGTGCCTCGCCCTGCCCCATGACGAACCGTCCGGCCTGCGTCATCAGCTGCGTTCAGACCCCAAATCTTGGGGCCCCTCCCCGTGCCCACCCCAAGATGTTGTGAGCAACGGAAGGCAACGGTACGCCCCGCCCCCGCCCCTGTCAACGCTGGGAAGCGCATCGCCTCCCGGGCCGGCAGGCGGAGAAAAACCGTTCGCAATCAATGATTTGTGAAGAAGCTTCGGGCATGATGCGGGCACATTCATGCAGACCCCGCCACTCTTGTGGCGGCCAAGACCGCCCGCATCTCGTGGAAGGTCGCAAACACTGTTTCACGGAGGCTCCCGAGGACCCATGCGCCCCCTGCCGCTGTTCGCCTGCCTGCTCGCCGCCGCGCTGCTCGGCGGTCTCGTGGCCCGCGGGGCCGACGACGCCACGCCGGTGCCCACGGCCCGGGCGGCGGCCGAGCCAGCCGCTCCCGCCCCGCTGCCGCCGGCCCCGGCCGGCGGCGAGCCGGCGCGCACGGTGGCCGCCCTGCCGGCCCTGCCCTCGCTGGCGCCGATGCTGGAGAACGTGACCCCGGCGGTGGTGAACATCTACACCCGGCAGGTGGTGGAGGTGCAAAGCCCGCTGGCCGCCGACCCCTTCTTCCGCCGCTTCTTCGGCCTGCCCGACATGCCGCTGCGGCGCGAGAGCCAGTCGCTCGGCTCGGGCGTGATCGTCGATGCCGAGCGCGGCTACGTGCTCACCAACCACCACGTGGTGGAGAACGCCACCGAGGTGAGCGTGCAGCTGCAGGACGGCCGCACCCTGGAGGCCGAGTTCGTCGGCAGCGATCCTGGTACCGACGTGGCCCTGATCCGCATCCCCGCCGGCAACCTGCGCGCCCTGCCACTCGCCGATTCGCAGAGCCTGCGCGTCGGCGATTTCGTGGTGGCGGTGGGCAATCCCTTCGGTCTGGGCCAAACCGTCACCTCGGGTATCGTCTCGGCGGTGGGCCGCAGCGGCCTTACCGGCCTCGGCTTCCAGGATTTCATCCAGACCGATGCCTCGATCAACCCCGGCAACTCCGGCGGCGCCCTGGTCAACCTGCGCGGCGAACTGGTGGGCATCAACACCGCCAGCTTCAATCCGCGCGGCTCGGCGGCCGGCAACATCGGGCTCGGCTTCGCCATTCCGTCCAACCTGGCCCGCGAGGTGATGCGCCAGCTGCTGGTCTATGGCGAGGTGAAGCGCGGCTCGCTGGGCGTGGAACTCACCGACCTCACCCCGCGCTTCGCCCGCGAGCTGGGACTCGATCCCACGCTGCGCGGTGCCATCGTCACCCGCGTCTACCGCAATGCGCCCGGCGAGGTCGCCGGCCTGCGCCCGGGCGACGTAGTCACCGCCATCAACCGCCAACGGGTGGAGAGCGCCCAAGCCCTGCGCAATGCCGAAGGCCTGCTGCCGGTGAACCGACCGGTGACCCTGGAGGTGCGCCGCGGAGCACAGACACTCTCGCTCTCCGCCACCCTGCGCGAGCAGCCGCGGCAGTTGCCCGGCGCCGACATCGACCCGCGCCTCGAGGGCGCCCTGCTCGGCGAGGTGGCAGAGCGCTTCCGCAATGCCGGGCTGCTCGGCGTGGCGGTGGTCGAGGTCGATCCGCGCTCGCGCGCAGCGCTGAACGGCCTGCGCCCCGGCGACCGCATCTACGGCGTCAACGGTCGCCGGGTGGACGATCTCGCCGCCCTGCGCAGCGCTCTCGCCCAACCGCCGGGCAGGCTCGTGCTGCGGGTGCAGCGTGGCGCCCAGCAGGGCGACCTCGAGCTGCGCTGAAGGCGTGGACTGCTGAGGTTTCGGCGAGAATGCGCGGATGCACGCCATCCGCGCCCTCAGCTTCGACCTCGACGACACCCTCTGGCCGATCTGGCCGGTCATCGAACGCGCCGAGTCCGCGTTGCATGCCTATCTCGCGGCGCACTGCCCGCGCACCGCCGCCGCCTTCCCGGTGCCGGCGATGCGCGCCCTGCGCGAGCAGGTGGCCCGCGAATACCCGGAGCTGGCCCACGACTTCACCGCCCAGCGCCTGATCTGCCTCGAGCGGGCGCTGCAGGCCAGCGGCGAAGACCCGGCCCACGCCCGTCCGGCCTTCGAGGCCCTGTACGCCGAGCGCAACCGCGTCACCTTCTTCGACGATGCTCTGCCAGCCCTCGACGCCCTCGGTGCCCATTACCCCCTGGCGGCGCTCACCAATGGCAATGCCGATCTCGCGCGGATCGGCATCGCCCCGCGCTTCTCGGTGATCGTGGCAGCCCGCGACATCGGCATCGCCAAACCGGAGCGGGCGATCTTCGTGCACACCACGGCCCGGCTGGGCTTCGAACCGCACGAGGTGCTGCACGTGGGCGACGACCCCTGGCTCGACATCGCCGGTGCCGCCCGCGCCGGCCTGCGCACCTGCTGGGTGAACCGCCGAGGCAGCCCCTGGCCGGCCGAGCTGCCGCCGCCCGACCTCGAGGTGCCCTGCCTCGCCCGGCTGGCCGAGCGGCTGTGCGCGGCGCCCCCGCCTTCCCGCACCGCGCTGTGATGCCGCGCATGGCATGCCGCCAGGGCTTGGCGCATGCTTGCCCCGTTCCCCTGCCGGCCATGCCCGGCCCCGACCCCGGATCCACGCATCCATGACCCTGCCCAACGGACTGGCCCCACCCCGCCCCGACACCCTGCCCCTCTGTCTGGTCGATGCCGGCCGCTACCCGGCCTGGCGCGAAACCCAGCCGCCACGCCTGCGTGCCTGGCTCGACGGCCAGGGCTTCCGTGGCGAACCCGGCAGTACCTGCCTGCTGCCAGGGGAGGACGGGGCCCCGGCCGGGGCGGTGGCCGGTATCGCCGATCCGCAGGACCCCGCCAGCCTCGGCCACCTGCCCACACTGCTGCCGCCGTTCGACTTCCATCTCGACCCCGCGAGCCCGGTAGCCGTCGATCCGGGCCGTGCCCTGCTCGGCTGGGGCTTGGGCGCCTACCGCTTCGGCCGCTACCTCAAGTCCGTGAAGCCCTCGGCCCGCCTCGCCCTCGATGCCGCATCGCAGCCGGAAGCTTTGGCCTTGCTGCGCGCCTCGCTCGAGGTGCGCGACCTCGTGAACACGCCTACCGAGCACATGGGGCCGGACGAGCTCGAGGCCGCGGTGGAAGCGCTGGCCACGGCGCATGGCGCCGCCTTCCGCAGCGTGCGCGGCGCCGAGCTCTTGGCGCAGAACTTCCCCGCCATCCATGCCGTGGGCCGAGCCAGCCACCGCGCACCGCGCCTCGTCGAACTGGTGCATGGTGATGCCTCGCTGCCGCTGCTCGCCATCGTCGGCAAGGGCGTGTGCTTCGACACCGGCGGCCTCGACCTGAAGCCCGCCGAGGGCATGCGCAACATGAAAAAGGACATGGGCGGCGCCGCCCATGCCGTCGCCCTGGCGCGCCTGGTGCTGGAGCGCCGCCTGCCGGTGCGCCTACTGCTGCTGGTGGCCGCGGTGGAGAACGCCCTCGGCCCAGAGGCCTACCGCCCCGGCGAAGTGGTGGCCACCCGCGCCGGGCTCACGGTGGAGATCGACAACACCGATGCCGAGGGCCGGGTGATCCTCTGCGATGCGCTCGCCTATGCCGCCGAGCAGTCACCTGCCCTGCTGATGGATTTCGCCACCCTCACCGGCGCCGCCCGCATCGCCCTCGGCCCCGATCTGCCGGCGCTCTACTGCAACCGCGACGACCTGGCCGAAGCCTACCTCGCGGCCGGGGCTGCCGAGCGCGACCCGCTCTGGCGCCTGCCGCTGTGGCGGCCCTACCTGAGCTACCTCAAGTCGAACATTGCCGATCTCGCCAACGCCGGGGCCTCGCGCATGGCCGGAAGCATCACCGCCGCGCTCTACCTCGAGCGCTTCGTGCCCGAGGGCCAGGCCTGGACCCATGTCGATGTCTACAGCTGGAACGACGCCGATCGGCCCGGGAAACCGGCCGGTGGCGAGGCCCAGGGCCTGCGCGCCGCCTGGGCCTTCCTGAAGCAGCGATTCGGCACTTAAGCTCGCCCTGAGAAAACACGGATGACGGAGCCCCGTATGCACGTGCAGCAACTGCTCGAACAAGCCCACCAGCTCCCGTCCATTCCCAAACTCGTGCAGGAGCTGCTTGCTGCCTTCGACGATCCCAACGTCGATGCCGGGCGTATCGCTGCCAAGGTTCAGCTCGACCAGGCCCTCACCGCCAAGGTACTGCGCCTGGCCAACTCCTCCTTCTACGGTGGCACCCGCAGGGTGGCCACGGTGAACGACGCCGTGGTGCTGCTCGGTGTGGATGCCCTGCGAACCCTGGTCACGGCGAGCGGCATCACCGCCGCCTTCCAGGCGCCCGAAGGCTTCGATCTCAAAGGCTTCTGGCGCAAGAGCTTCATGGTGGCCGGGCTTTGCCGCTGGCTGGTGCGCCGTGGCCAGCTACGCCGCCTCAATGCCGAAACCGCCTTCACCACCGGCCTGCTGCACGACGTGGGCAGCCTACTGATGCATACCCTGGACGCCGAACGTATGCGCGAGGTGGACGCTGCCGTGGCCGCCGGGGCGCCGCGTGGCGACGCCGAGCAGATGATCCTCGGCTATACCTCGGTGGAAATCGGTGGCGCGCTGGCCCGCCACTGGCACTTCCCCGATGAACTCTGCGATGCCGTGGTCTACCAGCCGGCGCCGATGGCCGCCAAGGTACCGAACGAATATGCCGGCGTGGTGCATCTCGCCCGCGCCTGCCACCTGCTGGTGATCGGCAGGCAGCCGCTGGAGCGGCTGTTCACCAGCGCCGCCGCGCCGGTGGCCTCGTGGCTGGAACTCGAGCAGGAGACGCTCGAGGCGCACTGGGACGAGGTGGCCGAACTGGGCCGCGACATGGACGCCCTGCTGGATTGAAATACCGATCGCGGCTGAGGGCCGCTTACGGGCAACCACGGTCACTGACTTTCGTCAGTGCCCTGCCTCTGCGCCCTCTGGCACAGTGCCTTCACGCGCCGGCGCTGCAGACTGCGCGCGCCCTCGCCTGGAGTTCCCATGAGCCGTCCGGAAGACCTGCTACGCGATCTGCGCATCGACCGCCGCCCCGAGGCCCGCAAGCCCGCCTCGCGCCGCAAGTGGGTGGCGCTCGCGGTCCTCGCCGTCCTCGTCCTCGCCGTCCTCGCTTGGCGCGCCACCCGCCCGGTGGTGGTCGACACCGCCCTGGCCCGGCCAGCCGCCGAGGCCGGGCCGCCCACCCTGCTCGATGCTTCCGGCTTCGTCACCGCGCGGCGCATCGCCACGGTGTCCTCGAAGGTCACCGGCCGGGTGGCCGAGGTGCTGATCGAGGAGGGCATGAAGGTGGAGGAGGGCCAGTTGCTCGCCCGCCTCGATCCCACCGATGCTCGCGCCCAGCTCGAACTGGCCACGGCCCAGCTCGCCTCCAGCGAATCGCAACTGGCCGAGGCCCGCACCCAGCTCGCGCTGGCCGAGACCACGCTGGCGCGGCAGCAGGAGCTGCTCGGCCGCCGCCTGGTGTCGCAGGCCGCCTACGACCAGGCCAGGGCCGACCGCGATGCCCGTGCCGCCCGCCTCGCCAGCCTGGAAAAGGCGGTGGAAGTGGCGCGCGAGCAGCGCGCGCTGGCCCTGATCGGGCTCGAGAACACCGAGATCCGCGCCCCCTTCTCGGGCGTGATCGTGGCCAAGGCCGCGCAGCCCGGCGAGATGGTCTCGCCGCTCTCGGCCGGCGGCGGCTTCACCCGCACCGGCATCGGCACCCTGGTCGACATGGACTCGCTGGAGGTGAACGTCGACGTCAACGAGGCCTACATCGGCCGGGTGCAGCCGAAGATGGGCGTGAACGCCGTGCTCAACGCCTACCCGGACTGGACCATCCCCGGCAGCGTGATCGCCATCGTGCCCACCGCCGACCGCTCCAAGGCCACGGTGAAGGTGCGCATCGCCCTGGACAGCCGCGACCCGCGCATCGTGCCGGACATGGGCGTGCGGGTGAGCTTCCTCGCCCCGGTGGACCCGGAAGCGCCGCCGCCCAGCGGCGCCCTGGTGCCGGAGGCGGCCATCGTCCGCGCCAGCGGCGAGGACGGGGCCAGGCCCGCGGTCTTCGTGCTCGAGGAGGGCCGGGTACGCCGCGTCGAGGTGGCGCTGGGCGCCGAGGCCAATGCCGAGCGCCAGGTCACGGCCGGCCTCGTGGGCGGCGAGACCGTGGTGGTGGCGCCCCCGCCCGGCCTGCGCGACGGCGAGCGCGCGGTGCCGCGCAGCCCGCGCCGCTGAAGGAGACCGGACATGGCCGCGAATGCCGCTCCCTCGCCGGCGCCGCTGGTCGAGATCCGCAATCTCACCAAGACCTATGTGCGCGGCCGGCAGCGGGTGGAGGTGCTGCATGGCATCGACCTCGACATCCCGGAAGGCGATTTCGTCGCGCTGATGGGCCCCTCGGGCTCGGGCAAGACCACCCTGCTCAACCTGATCGGCGGCATCGACTCGCCGAGCTCGGGCCTGCTCAAGGTGGGCGGCCAGCGCATCGACGACTACGGCGCCGACGAACTGGCGCGCTGGCGCGCCGAGACCGTGGGCTTCATCTTCCAGAGCTACAACCTGATGCCGGTGCTGACAGCGCAGAAGAACGTCGAGCTGCCCCTGCTGCTCACCGACTTCGGCGCCCGCGAGCGTGCCCGCCGCGCCCGCCTCGCCCTGGAGCTGGTGGGCCTTGGCGAACGCGCCGGCCACAAGCCGAACGAGCTCTCCGGCGGCCAGCAGCAGCGCGTGGCGATCGCCCGCGCGCTGGTGAGCGATCCCAGGCTGCTGATCTGCGACGAACCCACCGGCGACCTCGACCGCAAGACCGCCGACGAGGTGCTGCGCCTGCTGCAGCGCCTGAACGCCGACTTCGGCAAGACCATCATCATGGTCACCCACGACCCCAAGGCCGCCGAGTACGCCCGCCGCACCGTGCACCTCGACAAGGGCACGCTGGTGCAGGAGGCCGCGCACTGAGCGCGGGCCGGCCATGCTGAAGTACCTCGGCCTGGTGCTCTCCGGGCTCACCCGGAAGAAGCTGCGCACCACGCTCACCTTCCTCTCGCTGGTGGCCGCCTTCACCCTGCTCGGGCTGCTGCAGGCGGTGAACTCGCTGTTCTCCGGCGCCGCCGACTTCCTCGGCGCCAACCGCCTCATCACCCAGGCCAGCACCAGCTTCACCCAGCCGCTGCCGATGCGCTTGCTGCCGCAGATCGAGGCGGTGCCCGGCGTCACCGCGGTGGGGCATTCGCAGTTCTTTGGCGGCCAGTACGGCGATGGCCGCAGCTTCTTCCCGCAGTTCGCGGTGAATCCGCAGCGCCTGCGCCAGACCTATCCCGAGTGGGTGATGCCGGAAGACCAGTGGCGCGCCTTCGTCTCCACCCAGGACGGGGCCATCGTCGGCCGCCTGCTCGCCGAGCAGAACGGCTGGAAGCTGGGCGACATCGTGCCGCTCAACAGCTTCATCTGGACCCGTGCCGACGGCTCACGGCTCTGGGAGTGGCGGGTGGTGGGCATCTTCGATGGCCGCGACGAGGAATGGCAGAAGCGCACCACGATCATGTACCTCAACTACGGCCAGTTCGACGAGGGCCGCAGTCCGGCGGCGCGCGGCCTGGCCGGGGTCTTCGTGGTGCAGGTGGACGACCCGGCGAATGCCGAGCGCATCGCCAGCGCCATCGACGCCAAGTTCGCCAACTCCGCCGAGGAGACCAAGACCCAGAGCGAGCAGGAGTTCCAGCTCGGCTTCATCCGCCAGCTCGGCGACATCGGCCTCATCGTCAACCTGATCACCGGCGCGGTGTTCTTCTCCATCCTCTTCCTCACCGGCGTGGCGATGAGCCAGGCGGTGCGCGAGCGCATCCCGGAACTGGCGGTGCTCAAATGCCTCGGCTTCCGCGACCGCCAGGTGATGTGGCTGGTGCTGGCCGAATGCTTCGCCCTCTGCCTGTTCGGCGCCCTCGCGGGAATGCTGCTCGCCAGCCTCGTCATGCAGTTCCTGCCGCCGGAGTTCCCGATCACCGCCGATGCCTTCGTCTGGGCGGTAGCCGGGTGCAGCGTACTCGTCCTCACCTTGCTCGTGGGCTTGCCGCCCGCGCTCACGGCGCGGCGCCTGAAGATCGTCGACGCGCTCGCCGGCCGTGCCGGCGATTCGCCGCTGGAACTCGCCCTGCGCCGGGCGATCGAGTGGCCGGTGCTCGGCTGGCGCTGGCTGATGGGCCGCCCGCTGCGCCCGGCGGAGGACGGGGCATGAGCACCTGGACCCAGGTCCGCGAGATCACCCTCATGAACCTGCGCTCGATCCCCGAGCGCCTCGGGCCCTCGCTGGTGATCGTGGTCGGCATCGCCGGAGTGGTGGGGGTGCTGGTGGCGCTGATGTCGATGTCGGCCGGACTGACCCAGACCCTCGGCAGCGGCGGCCGGGTGGACCAGGCGGTGGTCACCCGCGGCGGGGCGAACGGCGAGCTCGCCAGCTTCCTCTCGGTGGCCAGCGTCACCCTGGTCAAGCAGGACCCGGCCGTCGCCCGCGCCGCAGACGGCACGCCGCTCGCCAGCGGCGAGCTGATCGTCATCACCGAGGTACCGCGCCCCGGCCAGCGCACCGGGGCCAACGTCACCCTGCGCGGCCTCGAGCCGGTGGGCCTGCGCCTGCGCGAAGGCTTCCGCATCACCGAGGGCCGGCTGTTCCGGCCCGGCGTGCAGGAGCTGATCGTCGGCGCCGGCGCGGCGCGGCAGTTCGCCGGCCTCGAGGTCGGCAGCACCCTGCGCTTCCGCGGCAACACCTGGCGGGTGGTCGGCCACTTCGAGAGCGGGGGCAAGTACGACTCGGAGCTGTGGAGCGACATCGGCACCGTACAGAGCGCCTGGCGGCGCAGCGGCGCCTCCTCGATCCTCGTCCAGCTCACCCGGCCGGAGGCCATGGAGGCCTTCGCCGCGCGTCTCAAGGCCGACCCGCAGCTCGATGTCGAGGCCAAGACCCAGCTCGCCTTCTACGAGGGGCAGAGCGGCCAGCTCACCGCCACGATCGGCATCCTTGCCGGCATCGTCGCCCTCATCATGGCCTTCGGCGCCACCTTCGGCGCGCTCAACACCATGTACTCCGCGGTCTCGGCCCGCACCCGCGAAATCGGCACCCTGCGCGCCCTGGGCTTCGGCGCCGCCCCGGTGGTGGCCTCGGTGATGGCCGAGGCCCTGCTGCTGAGCCTCTCGGGCGGCCTGCTCGGCGCCGCCGTGGCCTACCTCGCCTTCAACGGCTATGCCGTCTCCACCCTCGGCGGCGGCTTCACCCAGGTGGCCTTCCAGTTCGCGGTCACGCCGGACGCTGGTCGCCCAGGGCCTCGGATTGGCGCTCGCCATCGGCTTCATCGGCGGGCTGGCACCCGCCATCCGTGCCGCGCGCATCCCGGTGACCTCGGCGCTTCGGGAGTGAGCGGAACGGGCCGACCTCAGAAGGGTTGTGCTGGCCAGAGGCATGTGATTTTCTCAGGCGAGGGGCGAGTGAATGGAGAAGGGAGCCTCTGAGACTCGCCCTTCATGCGCCAAGCTTTCCAGCACCGCACAGGTCGCGCGCTGGCCGCCACGACATCGTTCCACCGTGGCGACCAGCTCGGACTCCATCCGCTGAAGGTGCGCGAGCTTCTCCCGGACCTCAGCGAGATGCTGTCGCGCCAGGGTGTCGACCTCGGCGCAGGACAGATCCGGGCTTTCCGACAGATGCAGAAGGCTGCGGATCTCGTCGAGGCTGAAGCCCAGAGCGCGGCCACGGGTGATGAAGCGGACGCGGGCGATGTCGCCCTTCCGATAGGCCCGGTATCCGGACGCGGTCCGCTCCGGCTTCGGGAGCAAACCGACCTTTTCGTAGTAGCGGATGGTCTCGAAATGGCAGTCCGTGGCCGCAGCCAGCTCGCCGATCTTCATGGGCTTGACCCTGTAGCGACTCCGGGGTTTACGGTACGCCCATCCGGAGGCGAAGACCATGTCCGACTGCTCCTGCCAAGAAACAGCAACCGCCTGCGCGACCTCGAACGATCGGGGTCTGCGGCGCGTCCTGTGGGTGGTCATGGCCTTGAATGCCGCGCTATTCGTGACCGAGTTCAGCGTCGGCCTCTGGGCGCACAGCAGCGCACTGATGGCCGACTCGCTCGACGCGCTGGGCGATGCGGGCATCTATCTGCTCACCCTTGTCGTGATGGCCGGCTCGGTCCGACAGCGGGCGGGTGCATCGCTGCTGAAGGGTGCGTTGCAGGGGGCGTTCGGGCTGTTCGTGATCGTCGAAGTCGTGCGGCGGGCCATCGCCGGCGAGGTGCCGGATGCCGGACTGATGACGGCGATGTCGCTGATCGCGCTCACCGTCAACGTAACGGCCTTCGCCCTGTTGACGCACTTCCGCAACGAGGACCTGAACCTCCGCTCCGTCTGGCTGTGCTCGCGCAACGACTTGGCGAACAACGTCGGTGTGCTGGCGGCCGCTGGCTTGGTTGCATGGACGGGAACCCGCTGGCCTGATCTCGCGGTCGGCCTGCTGGTGGCCACATTGTTCCTGCAGACCTCCATCACCGTCCTGCGCGCCGCTTGGCGGGAGTGGACCACCGGCATCCCCACTCCCATGCACGATGGGCATGGGCATGGCCACACGGCTGCCATCGGAAACGCGGAGCAGAAACCATGAGCCCACGCCTCAACCAATCCATCGAGACCGAGTATGCACTCGCCCGTCAGGCGGAAGCCGACGGCCGCGCCGCCGAGGCCTTCCATCACCTTGAACGCGCCCACATCCTTTCCCAGCGTCACACGCTCGCCCATGTGCGCAACCACCTGCGGATGTGGGGCTGGGCTTGGCGGCAACGTCAACCGCGGGAGATGCTCGGGCAGACCACGCGGATTCTCGCAGCGGCGCTGTTCAGTCGGATCTGGGTGCCGGAGGGCAACACCGGCGGAGCGAACGTCAGCGCCATCCAGCCAATGCCCATCCCGGCCGACCTTCGCGACCTGTTGTCGCGCTGATCCGTTACCCTGAACCAATGTCCCGCCTCCGACCTCGCGCACGAGCCTTCCACGCCAGCCTCATTTGGGCGCTGGCGGCGCTGCTGCTCGTGGCGTCGATGTTGGGTGCGATCGCGGCCGGTCATCCGCCGGTCCATGACGAAGCCCTCGCGGTGTCCGCCGCGGTCGCCGACGCCGATCGCCCGGACTGTGATGAAGACACGCCGCATCCGCCCGGGCTGGCCAGCCTCTCGCATGATTTGGCGCATGCGTGGCACCACTGCGGCGTGGTCATGGCCGTGCTGCCGACGCCCGTCGTGAAGCTGATCGCGCTACCTCCGATGCTGCCTCCCAGTGTGGCGTCGATCCTCGCGCCGACCCCGGCGCTTCAAGGCCTGTTCCGCCCGCCCATCCGCTGACCCGTCGAATCGGCCGCGTTTCGCGGCGTTCCATTCCACGAATCAACGGAGTTTCCCCATGTCTTTTCGTCTGGCCGCGTTCGCGGCCGGGCTGATGCTGCTGGCCGTCGCCTCGGGCGCGGCCGCCCAGCCCTTCACGCTGGAAGACGCGCACGAACGCGTCGCCCAGTTCCATCCCGATCTTCGTCTGTTCGTCCCCCGCCGCGAGGGCCTTGAGGCCGAGGCGCGAGCGGCAGCCCTTCGACCGCCACTCGAAGCCCAGGTGGATCTCGAGAACGTGCTCGGTTCGGGTCCTCTCCTGGGCACCCGATCCGCTGAGCTGACGCTGAGCCTTGCCGGTGTGCTGGAGCGCGGCGGCAAGCGCGAGGCCCGCCGTGCGCTGGCGGCGGCCCGCATTGACGCACTCGGCGTGCAGCGCGCTGCCACGCAGCTCGACCTGCTTGCCGAAACCACGCGCCGCTACCTCGATCTGGTCGCTCTGCAGGCGCAACGCCCGCTGTTCGAAGAGGACTTGGCCGAGCGTCAGCGTATCGCCCGTGCAGCACGACAGCGCTTCACGGTGGGGGCTGCGCCGGAGGCTTCCGCGCTGGCCGCCGAGGCGGAGGTCGCGCAAGCCGAAGCGCGTCTCGCTGCCCTTGACGCGCAGCAAGCCGCGGCTTGGCGCCGCCTGACCCTGCTTTGGGGCGAACCCACCAGCGACGTCGTTCCGAAGGTCGCTTCGGTGCCCGCGTCCTTGCCCGAACTGCCGGACTTGGAGACGCTCACCAAGCGAATTGCCGACGCGCCCGAACTGATGGCCTTCGCCGATGAAGCGCGCATCCGAGAGGCGCGGATCATCCTCGCCGAAACAGAGGCCCGCCCGGACCTGCGGTGGAGCGCGGGTGTCCGGCGCCTGCAGGACGGCCGGGATGTGGGCCTCGTGGCGGGCTTCAGCCTGCCGCTGGGTGGTCGCCAACGTGCCGAACCCGCCATCGCCGCGGCACGAGCCGAGCGCGACGCCTTGGCGATGCAGCGCGAGTCCGCCGAGCTGCAGCTTGAAGCCGTGGCGGTCGCCGCCTGGTCACAGGTGAGCACCGCTGCACTGCAGGCCGAGCGCCTGCACACCGACGTCCTGCCGCGACTTGAGCGTGCCGCCGCACAGTCGGAGCGGGCCTACCGCGCCGGTGCGTTGAGCTACCTCGAGTGGGCCGCCGTGCAAACCGAGATCACCGCCTCACGCCTTGCGCTTCTGGAGGCCCGCGTGGCCGCGCATCGCGCCCTGATTGAACTGCAGCGCCTGACCGCCGAGAGCTGGTCGGCAAGCGACGCTCGCAAAGGAGCCAACGAATGAATCGCTTCCGTTTTCCGATCCTGATGCTGGTCGTGGCATTGGCCTTCGTCCTCACCGCCTGCGATGAGTCCGCGCACGCGGAAGGCGATGGCCATGCGCACGATGAACCTGCCGAGTCCGCCGACCACGACCACGGCGATGGGCATGGCGACGACGATGGTCACGGGCACGACGAACCCGAGGCGGACGCCACGACCATCCCCGCCGAAACGGCGGAGCGCTCCGGGATCGTTGTGGCCCCGGTCGGTCCGGGCGTCATCCAACAGACCCTCCGACTCCCCGGCGTGATCGAAGTGCGTCAAGGCGCCATGGCTCGCGTGTCAGCCCGCTTCCCCGGCGCAATCCGCGAGGTCGCCGTACAGGTGGGCGACTCGGTGCGTGCAGGGCAGCGACTGGCGACCGTGGAAAGCAACGCCAGCCTGTCGACCTACAGCCTCACTACGCCGATTGGCGGTGTCGTGATGCGCCGCGACGCCGAGGCCGGCAGTCTCGCAGGTGAGGCCCCACTCTTCGAGGTGGCGGACTTGTCGAAGGTCTGGGTCGACCTGCATGTGTTCGGACGCGATGCCCAGCGGGTGCGTGTCGGCGCCGAGGTCCGCGTCGAGCGCATCGCCGACGGCACGACGGCCACTGCGGCGATCGGCCAAGTTCTGCCCGCGACCGATGTCGACAGCCAGAGCCTGACCGCCCGCGCCGTGCTGGACAATGCCGACGGGCTGTGGCGCCCCGGCATGGCGGTTCAGGCCGACGTGAGCATCGGCACCACCGAGGCCGCGCTCCGTGTGCCCTTGGGCGCGCTGCAGCGGATGGAAGGTCGTGAGGTGGTTTTCGTCCGCAAAGGGGACACCTATACCGCGACACCGGTGACGCTCGGCGTACGCGATGCCGACTTTGTGGAGATCAAGGACGGCGTGGAACTTGGCGACGACGTCGTCGTCGAGCAGAGCTTCCTGGTCAAGGCGGACATCGCCAAGGCCGGCGCCGAGCACGAGCACTGAGGCCCGCCATGATCGAGTCCCTCATTCGCTACGCCATCCGGCATCGCTGGCTGGTCCTGATCCTCGTCCTAGCCCTCGGGGCTTGGGGCGCCTTCAATCTGTTCCGACTGCCCATCGACGCGGTGCCGGACATCACCAATGTGCAAGTGCAGGTCAACACCGAGGCGCCGGGTTACTCGCCGCTCGAGGCCGAGCAGCGGGTCACCTTCCCGGTGGAAACCGCGCTGGCCGGCATTCCCAAGCTCGACTACACCCGTTCACTGTCGCGCTACGGGCTGTCGCAGGTGACCGTCGTTTTCCAGGACGGCACCGACATCTACTGGGCCCGGCAGCAGATCGCTGAACGGCTCCAGCAGGTGCGCGGCCAGTTGCCCACCGGCCTCGAGCCGGCGATGGGGCCGATCTCCACCGGCCTCGGCGAGATCTACATGTACACCGTCGAAGCGGCGCCGGGCGCGACGCGTGAGGACGGACAGGCTTGGACACCGACGGACCTGCGCACGCTGCAGGACTGGGTGGTGAAGCCGCAGCTGCGCACGGTGCCCGGCGTGGTCGAGGTCAACACCATCGGCGGCTATGCCCGAGAGGTGCAGGTCGCCCCGGATCTGGCGCGGCTCGTTGCACTCGATCTCAGCTTGGATGATCTGGTCGACGCGCTGGAGAGCAACAACGCCAATGTCGGGGCCGGCTACATTGAGAAGCGCGGCGAACAGGTGCTGGTGCGCGTGCCGGGCCAGCTCGGCGATGCCGCAGCCATCGGGTCGGTGGTGGTGGCCAGCCGCGGGACCCGCGTGATCCGCGTCAACGACGTGGCGACGGTGAAGGAGGGCCAGGAACTGCGCACCGGCGCGGCCACCGAAAATGGCGAAGAAGTGGTGCTCGGCACGGTGTTCATGCTGGTAGGTGCCAATAGCCGTGAAGTGGCGCAAGCCGTGGACGCCCGAGTGGTGTCGATCCGAGGCACCCTGCCCGAGGGCGTGATCCTGCGGACGGTCTATGACCGGACGGCGCTGGTGAATCGAACCATCGGCACCGTGTCCAAGTCCTTGGCGGAAGGTGCGCTGCTGGTCGTCGTGGTGCTGTTCCTGTTGCTCGGCAACCTGCGCGCCGCGCTGATCACGGCCGCCGTCATCCCACTGGTCATGCTGATGACGGCGACCGGCATGTTGAAAGGCGGTGTCTCCGGCAACCTGATGAGTCTCGGTGCGCTGGACTTCGGCCTGATCGTCGACGGCGCGGTGATCATCATGGAGAACTGCATCCGTCGTTTCGGAGAGATGCAGCACAAGCTCGGCCGTTTGCTCACCCGCGAGGAGCGCTACGAACTGGCGGCCTCCGCCACGGCCGAGGTGATCCGGCCCAGCCTGTTCGGCGTCGGCATCATCACCGCCGTGTACCTGCCGATCTTTGCGCTCGACGGCGTCGAAGGAAAAATGTTCCACCCGATGGCTTTCACCGTCGTGTTCGCACTGACCGCGGCCATGCTGCTCTCGCTCACCTTCGTTCCAGCAATGGTGGCGGTGGGCCTCGGTGGCCGGGTCGAGGAGAAGGAAAACCGGATCGTCCTGTGGCTGAAGCGTGGCTATGCGCCAGCGCTGAATCGGGTCTTGGCATGGCGCTGGCGCGTCGTTCTGGCCGCCGCCGTGCTAGTCGCGGGTGCCGGATTCGCCGCCACGCGGATGGGCACCGAATTCATTCCGAGCCTCGACGAGGGCGACGTCGCGCTGCACGCCATGCGCATCCCGGGCACCTCGATCACCCAATCCGTCGCCATGCAGAAAGTGCTCGAACGGGAGATCCTCACACTGCCGGAAGTCGAACGCGTGTTCAGCAAGATCGGTACTGCCGAAGTTGCGACCGATCCCATGCCGCCGTCCGTGGCCGACACCTTCGTCATCCTGAAGTCGCGGGAGGACTGGCCTGATCCTGGCAAGACGAAGGCCGAACTGGTGGCCGAGCTGGAGGCCTTGGTGGCCACCGTCCCGGGCAACAACTACGAGTTCACCCAGCCGATCCAGATGCGCTTCAACGAGCTGATCTCCGGTGTCCGTTCGGACGTCGCGGTGAAGGTCTATGGCGATGATCTCGATGTGCTGATGAGCACGGCACAGGCGATCGAGACGGCAATGTCGAATGTGGAGGGGGCCGCTGATGTCCGCGTGGAGCAGACGACCGGTCTACCCATGCTGGTCGTCGAGCCCGACCGCGAAGCGCTGGCTCGCCTAGGGCTGTCTCTGGACGCGGTACAGCAGGTCGTGGCGACCGCCATCGGTGGCACCGAGGCAGGGATGCTCTACGAGGGCGATCGTCGTGCACCGATCGTAGTCCGGCTCGAGGATGGGCTTCGCAACGACGCCGATCGACTCGGTGACCTGCCGGTTCCTCTCCCGGTCGAGCGCGCCGAAACGGTGCGCACGGTGCCGCTGCGCGAGCTGGCCCGCATCGCCATCGAGGAAGGGCCGAACCAGATCAACCGGGAGAACGGCAAGCGCCGCGTGGTGGTGACGGCCAACGTCCGTGGTCGCGACCTCGGCTCCTTCGTTGCCGACGTGCAGGAACGTGTCGGCGCTGAGGTCGATGTGCCTCCAGGCTACTGGGTCGAGTACGGCGGTACGTTTGAGCAACTGATCTCCGCCACGCAGCGCCTCTCGGTCGTGGTGCCGCTGACCCTCGTGCTCATCCTCGGCCTGCTGTTCCTCGCGTTCGGCTCCGGCCGCGACGCGCTGGTGGTGTTCTCCGGCGTTCCGCTCGCGCTGACCGGCGGCGTCGCGGCCCTGCTGCTTCGCGACCTCCCGCTCTCGATCTCGGCCGGCGTGGGCTTCATCGCCCTCAGCGGCATCGCAGTACTCAACGGCATCGTCATGTTGAGTTTCATCCGCCAGCTGCGATTGGAGGGCATGGGCTTGGATGAGGCGGTGCGCGAGGGTGCGCTCACGCGTTTTCGTCCTGTGCTGATGACCGCTCTCGTCGCGAGCCTCGGCTTCGTGCCGATGGCTTTGGCCGTGGGTGCCGGCGCCGAGGTTCAACGGCCCCTCGCAACGGTGGTCATCGGCGGCGTGCTGTCGTCGACGCTGCTGACGCTCTTCGTTCTTCCCGCGCTATATCGCCTAGTGCACAGGGTCAGCGAATCGAAGGACACTGACTAGTCTTTTCTTTCTCGACCATCGGACAGACGTCGAAAAAGGAAAAGGCCCCGTAACAACGGGGCCTCCCTGAGATCTTTATCAACGACTACACACAAGTGTGTCTCAGAACGGGATGTCGTCGTCCGGGAAGGGATCGCTGTTCTGCGGCGGCGGATTGCCGCTGCGGTTGCCGTAGCTCTCGCCCTGGGCAGCCCCGAAACCGCCGCCCCGGCTGCCAGCCGAGGCCGCGCGAGCGCCGCCGTAGCCACCGCCCGAACGTGCGGGGCGGTCGGCACGCTCACCGCCCTCGCCGGCCATGCCGGGGTTGCCGCCCAGCATCTGCATCTCGCTGGCGATGATGTCGGTGGTGTAGCGCTCGATGCCGTTCTTGTCGGTGTACTTCTCGGTGCGCAGGCTGCCCTCGATGTACACCTGCCGGCCTTTCTTCAGGTATTCGCCGGCGATCTCGGCCAGCCGGCCGAAGAACTTCACCCGGTGCCACTCGGTGCGCTCCTGGGGGTTGCCGTCCTTGTCCTTCCAGCTCTCCGAGGTGGCCACGCTGATGGTGGTGATGGCCGAGCCGCTCTGGCTGTAGCGCACCTCGGGGTCGTTGCCGAGGTTGCCGACGAGGATGACTTTGTTGATGCCGCGCGCCATGGGGGTCCTCCGGACCGCTGGATGTCGAAGATGGCCGCAGAGTATGACAGCCCCGCGGCGTCCCGGGTCGGGATTCCGCCCGCCGCGGACCGGATCACGGCCCGGCGGCGGGTCGGCCCCCTATAATCGGCGGATGCACGCGTTCGCCGAGCCCGCGCCCCGCGCCCTTCCCTTCCCGGCCATCCAGCAGCTGGCCGCCGCCGACATGGCCGCGGTGGACGCCCTGATCCGGCGCCGCCTGGCCTCCGACGTGGTGCTGGTCAACCAGGTGGCCGAGTACATCGTCGGGGCCGGTGGCAAGCGCCTGCGGCCCATGCTCACCGTGCTGGCGGCCCGCGCCGCCGGCTACCGTGGCGAGGCGCACCACCAGCTGGCCGCGGTGGTGGAGTTCATCCACACCGCCACCCTGCTGCACGACGACGTGGTGGACGAATCCGAGCTGCGGCGTGGCCGCGCCACCGCCAATGCCGCCTTCGGCAATGCCGCCAGCGTACTGGTGGGCGATTTCCTGTACTCCCGCGCCTTCCAGCTGATGGTCGAGCTCGACTCGATGACGGTGCAGAAGGTGCTGGCCGACACCACCAACCGGATCGCCGAGGGCGAGGTGCTGCAGTTGCTGCACGTGCGCAACCCGGACACCGACGAGGCCGCCTACCTGCGGGTGATCGAACGCAAGACCGCGGTGCTGTTCGCCGCCGCCACCCGGCTCGGCGGGCATCTCGCCGGCATCGGCGAGGCGGGCGAGCAGGCGCTCGCCGACTACGGCCTCGCGCTCGGCTATGCCTTCCAGATCGCCGACGACGTGCTGGACTACGCCGGCGACGCTGCGGCCCTGGGCAAGAACCTCGGCGACGACCTCGCCGAAGGCAAGGCCACCCTGCCCCTGATCCACGCCATGGCGCACAGCGCTCCTACGGTGCAGGCGCGGCTGAAGGCGATCGTGGCCGAGGGCGATGCCTCGGCTTTCGCCGAGGTGCTGGCCGCCATCGAGGCCTGCGGCAGCCTGGAGTACAGCCGCGAGGCGGCCCTGCGCCACGCCGGGGCGGCCATCGCCGCCCTCGAGGCCCTGCCCGACAGCGAGGCGCGTGCCGCGTTGGCGGGCCTGGCCGAATACGCCGTGCGCCGCCGTTACTGAGCCGCGAAGCGCTCGGCGAAGAAGCTCCGCATCATCGCCATCGAGCGGCGATGGCTGGGGGCGTGGTACTTGCAGGCCGGGATCACGCTGCCGTCCTCGTCGGGCTCGGCAAAGCAGTGCACGGCGCCACCGAAGTTCACGAACTGCCAGTCGGCCCCGGCCTCGCGCATCTCCTTCTCGAAGCCGGCGATCTCCTCCGCCGTGACGAAGGGATCGTCGGCACCGTTCATCACCAGCACCGGCACCTTGAGCTCGCCGGCCTTGGCCGGCAGCGGGGTGGCCAGCGCACCGTGGAAGCTCGCCACGCCGGCCAGTTCGGCGCCGCTGCGCGCCAGTTCCAGCACCGTGGCGCCGCCGAAGCAAAAGCCGATGGCGCCGATCCGCGCGCGGTCGAGCGGCACGCCCTCGGCAGTGCGCAGGGTATCGAGCGCGGCGTTGATGCGCGCCCGCATGCCGGGGCGGTCGGCATACACCGCGCCCGCGGCCTTGCCGGCCTCCGTCGGATTGCCGGGGCGGAGGCCGCGGCCGTACATGTCCACCAGCAGGATCACGTAGTCCTGCCCGGCAATCGCCTTGGCCTTCTCGATGGCGGCATCGGTCACGCCGTACCAGTTCGGCACCATCAGCAGGCCGGGGCGCGGCGTGGACACGGCATCGTCGTGGACCAGCACGCCCTCGAAGAGGGTATCGCCCACCGTCCAGCGCGTGGGTGTGGCCACCGGGGCGGCAGGCAGGACGGAGGCGGCGAGCGAGCGCGCCGAAGGCGAGCAAGGGGCGGAACACGGCGGGAACACGCATGGCAGGGACTCCGTCGGGAACGCGGGAGCCGCGAGTGTAGGCCCGCGCCGGCCCTTGCGGCGTCAGGGCGGCGTGGGCGTGGGCCGGCCTTCAGCGCACGCCGAGGCCGGGGATGCTGCCCACCTGCTCGGGATCGAAGCCCGCGGCCTGGGCGAAGTGCTTGCCGCGCTCGGCATAGTCGCGGTAGCGCGGGAAGCTCGGCGCGCCCGGCGAGAGCAGCACGGTGCCGCGGCTGCCCAGGGCTTCCTGCGCCAGCCGCACCGCCTCCTCCATCGAGTTCGACTCGCGCAGCACGAACTTCGTGGCCGTGGCGATCGACTTCAGCTTCTCGAAGATGGCCGGCCCGTTCTGGCCCATGGTGATGATGGCACCGGGTGGATCGGCGGCCACGCGCTCGGCGAAGGCGCCCCAGTCGAGGCCCCGATCGTAGCCGCCGACGAGGATGGCCGTGCCCTTGCCGGGATACCAGTCGAGCGCGGCGATCGAGGCGTGCGGGGTGGTGCTGATCGAATCGTTGACGTAGACCAGCCCCTCTTTCTCGCCGATCCGCTGCAGGCGATGCGGCAGGGGCTGGAAGTCCACCACCCGCTCGACGAGCGGCACCGGGTCGATGCCGAGCGCCTCCACCGCGGCCAGCGCGGCGCAGAGATTCACCCAATTGTGGCGGCCCGGCAGCGGCAGGAACTTCACATCCAGCACCGCGCGCCCGCCGCGCATGATCCAGCGGTCGCGCACATGCCAGCCGTCCTCGCTGTTGAACCACTGCACGCGGATGCCCTGCGCCGCGAGCGGTGGCGCCGAGCTCGCGCAGGCGCGCATCGGCGGCGTTCAGCAGGGCGATGCCGGGCTGGGCCTGGGTGACGAGCTTCAGCTTGTCGGCGTAGTAGCGGGCCTCGCTGCCATGCCAGTCGAGGTGCTCGGGGAACAGGTTGAGCACCACCGCCACCGTCGGCCGCACTGCATCGCCGGTCTGGTAGCTGGAGAGCTCGATGGCCCAGGCATCCGGCGGCGGCTGCACGTCCAGCAGTTCCAGCAGCGGCAGGCCGATGTTGCCGGCCAGCGCGGTGCGCTCGCCGGCGGCGCGCAGCAGGAAGGCCACCAGGGCCGTGACCGTGCTCTTGCCCTTGGTGCCGGTGACACAGACGGTATGCGCCCCGGCGTTCTCGGAAAACCAGATCGCCGTGCCGCTGGCGAAGCGCACGCCGTTGAGCTCGGCATCGATCTTCGGCGAGGCATAGGCGCTGATGCCCGGCGACTTCACCACCACGTCGAAGGCCGAGAGCGCGGCGGCATCGACCTCGG
>BPKK01000002.1 GCA_026005095.1 Silanimonas sp.
AGCGTCAAACGAAGAACGCCCGGCGATGCCGGGCGTTCCTCGTTCCATCGAGCGCAAGGAAACGGTCAGAAGCTGGCGCGCACACCCACGGTGTAGACCTCCGGGCCGCGGTCGAACTCGACCTCGGTGCTCAGCGCCCAGGTCGGGTTGAACTTGACGAGCAGACCGGCGGTGCCGCTGAAGCCGTTGTCGCTGGTGGGGTTACCGAGCACGCGACCGCTCATGTCGCGGTAGTTGGCCTTGAGCAGACCCTCGACATTGCTGCCGAAGCTGTTGCGCAGGCCGACCGACACGCGGTGGCCATCGACCAGGTCATAGTCGGCGTAGGCGGCCTCGGCGATCAGGTCGAGCGACTTGCCCAGGTTCAGCGCGTAGCCGGCGCCGAGCTCCCAGGTGTCGAGGTCGATGCCGCGGTCGGAGAAGTTGCGGTACTCGCCAAGGCCGTAGAAGCCGGAATCGCCAAAGGCGACCGAGCCGCGCAGACCGAAGCCGTCGGCAGCCCCGTCGATCTTGTTGTAGTTGCCTTCGACGAAGCTGTAACTGCGCTCCGCGGCATTGGCGGCGAGCGGCAGGGTGGCGGCGAGGGCGAGGGCAATCAGGGTCTTCTTCATGGTGTGGTTCTCGTTCTTGTGTAGAGCACCACGGGCCAGAGCGCCGTGGTGTTTTTCAGAGAACCACCGCGTGGCAGGGCGAACAACCCAATGAAAAATGAACATTCAGGCCCACGTCGGATTGGGAGGGCGTTGCTGCACTTGTGTTCTGGCGATGCGCCCCCAGCCGCGTGCGACATTGCACTGAGAAGCGGCGAGGCCTATTCGCCCGCACTCCCCGGATAGCCGAACTGCCGCCAGGCTTCGAACACCGCCACCGCCACCGCGTTGGAGAGGTTCAGGCTGCGCTGCCCGGGCCGCATCGGCAGCACGATGCGCTGCGAGACGGCGAAGCGCGCCAGCACCTCCGGCGGCAGCCCGGAAGTCTCGCGGCCGAACAGCAGCACGTCGCCGGGCCGGTAGGTCACGCGGTCGAAACGGGTGCCTGCTCCGGTTTCCACCACCCACCAGCGGGCGCCGGGAAGTGCGGCTAGGCAGGCATCGAGGCTCTCGTGCACCCGGAGCTCGGCGTATTCGTGGTAATCGAGGCCGGCCCGCCGCAGCCGGGCATCGTCGATCTCGAAACCGAGCGGGCGAACGAGGTGCAGGGTGGCGCCGGTATTGGCGCAGAGCCGGATCGCGTTGCCGGTGTTGGGCGGGATCTCGGGCTGGTAGAGGACGACGTGCAGCATCCCCTTCAACCCTGCACCCGGCAGGGCTTCAGTGGCTCGGCGGCGAGCCGCTCCCAGGCGCCGGGCTCGGCGGCGCGCGGTGCCTGCGGGAACTCGATACGCACCTTGAGCGGCCGCAAGCCGGCGTCATCGCGCAGGTTCGACAGGCCCTCGAAGCGCAGCAGGCGGCGGTCGGCCTCGGCATACACCACGTCGATGTGCGGGGCGAACCAGCCGAGCAGGCCGCCCAGGCGCAGGCGGAAGCGGCGCGCGGCGCCACCCGCCGCGGTATCGCCCGGCACCTCGGCGACGCGGAAGCCGAAGCTGTCGAGCCGCGAGGGCACGAGAAAGCGCATCGGCACGCTCTCGCCGCCGGCCAGCCGCGGCCAGGCGGCACGCACCCACTGGTCGAAGCCGGCATCGGCCACCAGTTCCCCCGGGGGCAGCGGCGCCTCGCGCTTCTCCGCCTGCGGGCGCACCACGAACACCGATGCCGCACCGCCGTCGCGGCGCAGGCCCTCGCGGTAGCCGCTGCGCGCGTCCACGAACTGGAAAGCCGGGGCACTGGCCGAGCCGCGGTAATCCACCTGCTTGCGGGCGAAGGCCGTGCCATCGGTGCAGCGGTAGAGCACCAGGCGTTCTTCCAGCCGGCCCGCGCCATTGCGCCTGAGCAGGTGCTGTTCCTCGTAAAGCGGGCGGCCGCTGTCCAGATCGACGGCAAAGCCCCGATCCTCCTTCAGCTGTGCGCCCTGGGCGGAAGGCAGCAGGAACAGTGCGGCCAGCGCCGCCGGCAGGCGGCAACGCTTCACCATGGCAGGGGCTCGCCGCGGTAGTCGAGAAAGGGCGCGCGGGCGCCGGCCGGCAGGGCGTCGATCACCTTCAGCATGCCGGCCACCGCCTCGGGGGCCTCGAGCGGCGCGGCAGGACCGCCCATGTCGGTGCGCACCCAGCCCGGATGCAGCAGCACGCTGCGCACGCCGCGCTCGCCGAGCGGCACGGCAGCAAGCTTCGCCGCCATGTTCAGGGCGGCCTTCGAGACCGCGTAGCTCGGGGTGTAGAAGGCCTCGGTGCGGGCGATGGAACCGAGCTGCGAGCTCAGCCAGGCCACGCAGGGCGAACTCCCGCGCTCGAGCAGGGGCAGGGCCGCCTCGACGAGCAGCAGCGGGGCGAGGGCATTGGTCTCGAAGCTCTGGCGGAAGGCATTGGCCTCGAGGCTGCCGAAGCGCTCCCCCGAGACCAGCATGCCGGCATTGTTCAGCAGCAGGTCGAGACGCCCCCAGAGCGCCTCCACCTCACGCAGCAGCTCGGCACGTGAGCGGGCCTCGGTGAGCTCCAGCGGCAGCACGTGCAGGTGACCCGGGTACTCGGCGGCAAGGCGGGTGAGCGCCGGATGCCCGGCCGGCCGGCGGCAGGCGGCCACGACCCGCTCGCCGCGGGCCAGCAGCTGGCGGGTGAACTCGAGGCCGAGGCCGCGCGAGGCACCGGTGACGAGGCAGTGGCGAGGGCGGGTTTCCATGTGCGCAGCATGGCGCGAAGCCGGGTGGCGTGCACGTCAAGGCCCATGCCCTCCGGCACGGGGCCGGCATGGCCGGGGCGGGCTAAGCTCGGGGCTTTCCCACCCCCCAGGACCCCAGCCATGCCGATGCTGCGCCCGCTGACCCTCGCCCTTGCCCTCGCCCTGCCAGGCCTTGCCCTTCTCCCGGCCCAGGCCGCCCAGGCCGGTGCCCCGGCCGCGGCGAAGGTCCACATTCCCTACGAGACCTTCACCCTGCCCAACGGCCTACGGGTAGTGGTGCACACCGACCGCAAGGCACCGATCGTGGCGGTGAACGTCTGGTACCACGTCGGCAGCAAGGACGAGGAGCCGGGCCGCACCGGCTTCGCCCACCTGTTCGAGCATCTGATGTTCCAGGGCTCGGAGAACTATCCCGACGAATACTTCGGGCCCTTCGAGAAGGTGGGCGCCACCGACATGAACGGCACCACCAACAGCGACCGTACCAACTACTTCCAGAACGTGCCCACCACCGCGCTCGACCTCGCGCTGTGGATGGAATCCGACCGCATGGGCCATTTCGCCGGCGCCATCTCGCAGGCGCTGCTCGACGAGCAGCGCGGCGTGGTGCAGAACGAGAAGCGCCAGGGTGAGAACCAGCCCTATGGCCGGGTGTGGACGGTGCTGGCGGAGAAGGGCTACCCCGAGGGCCATCCCTACAGCTGGAACACCATCGGCTCGATGGCCGACCTCAACGCCGCCTCGATCGAGGACGTGAAGCGCTGGTTCGCCACCTGGTACGGCCCGAACAATGCCGTACTGGTACTGGCCGGCGACATCGACCTGGCCACTGCGAAGGAGAAGGTGACGAAGTACTTCGGCCATATCCCGGCCGGCCCGACCATGGCCCAGCCGGCGGTCGACATCGCCCGCCGCAGCGAGTCGATCCGCCACGAGATGACCGACCGGGTACCGCAGGCACGCTTCATCCGCACCTGGAACGTGCCCGGCCACGGCAGCCCCGAGGTCAGCGACCTTGGCCTGCTGGCCCAGGTGCTGGCCGGCAGCCGCGGCTCGCGCCTCGACCGCCGCCTGGTGTTCGGCGAGCGGCTGGCCGACCGGGTGAGCGCCTATGCCTATGGCCGCCAGCTCGGCGGCATGTTCGGCGTGCAGGTGGACATCAAGCCGGGCGTCGATCCGGCCCGGGTCGAAGCCATCGTCGAGGAGGAGATGGAAAAGCTGCTGGCCGAGGGCCCGAGCGCGGCCGAGCTGGAGCGGGCCCGCACCGTGTTCGAGGCCGGCTTCATCCGCGGCATCGAGCGCATCGGCGGCTTTGGCGGCAAGGCCGACGTGCTGGCCGAATGCATGGTATTCAGCGGCAACCCGGGCTGCTATCGCGAGGAACTGGCCCAGCTCGCCTCGGCCACCCCGGAGCGGGTGCGCGACACCGGACGCGAGTGGCTCTCGAAGGGGGACTTCACCCTGCTCGTGACCCCGGGCGACCGCCCGGCAGTGGTGCCCGACCGCAGCACCGCACGCGCGGACTACGTCTCGCCGCCGATCCCGAAGGTGGATCCGAAGTACCGCACCACCCGCAGCACGGTGGACCGCAGCAAGGGCCCGCCGATGCCCGACCGCTTCCCCGAGCTCGACTTCCCCGCCCTGCAGCGCGCCACCCTCTCCAACGGCCTGCCGGTGGTACTGGCCGAGCGCCGCGGCCTGCCGGTGGTGCAGTTCAGCATGCTGTTCCCGGGCGGTTATGCGGCTGACCAAGGCCGGCCGCTCGGCACCTCGAGCTTCACCATGGGCATGCTCGACGAAGGCGCCGGCGAGCTCGATGCCCTGGCCTTCGGCGAGCGCGCCGAGGCCCTGGGCGCGCAGATCGGCAGCAGCGCCTCGCTGGACGATGCCAGCGTCTTCCTTTCCGCGCTCGGCTCGAAGCTCGACGAGTCGCTGGCGCTGTACGCCGACATGATCCGCCGCCCGCGCTTCGCCGCCGAGGACATCGAGCGAGTGCGCGCCCAGTGGCTCTCCTCGATCCAGCAGGAGAAAGCCCGCCCGAACAGCCTCGCCAACCGGCTGCTGCCGCCGCTGATGTACGGCGAGGGCCACCCCTACGCCATCCCCTTCTCCGGCACCGGCACCGAGGACTCGATCGCCCGCCTCACGGCCGAGCATCTCAAGGCCTTCCATGCCGACTTCATCCGCCCGGACAACGCCACCCTCGTCATCGTCGGCGACACCAGCCTCACCGAGATCCTGCCGCTGCTGGAGAAGCACTTCGGTGACTGGAAGGCCCCGGCCACCCCGGTGCCACGGCCGGCAGTGACCGAGGTGGCGCTGCCGCGAAAGCCGCGGGTGTTCCTGGTCGATCAGCCCGGCGCCATCCAGGCCACCATCCTCGCCGGCCAGCTCGCACCCTCGAGCCGAGACCCCGGCGCAATCGAGTTCGACATCGCCAACGGCGTGCTCGGCGGCGAGTTCAGCTCGCGACTCAACATGAACCTGCGCGAGAACAAGAACTGGGCCTACGGCGCCTACAGCTTCACCGCCGGCGCCAAGGGCCAGCGGCCATGGATCGCCTTCGCCCCGGTGCAGATCGACAAGACCGCCGAGGCCCTCCGGGAGATGCAGCGTGAGATCGCCGCCTATGCCCGCGGCGAGGCTCCGGCCACGGCCGAGGAGGTGGCGAAGATCCAGGCCAGCGAGATTCGCAGCCTGCCGGGCTCTTTCGAGACCGCCAATGCGGTGCTCGGCCAGATCGCCAGCATGGTGCGCTACGAGCGCCCGGACGATTGGGTGCAGGTGCGTCGTGATCGCATCGAAGCGCTCGATCCGGCGGTGGTGAACCGCGCCGCCCGCACCCTCGACCCCGATGCCCTGACCTGGGTGGTGGTGGGCGATCTTGCCAAGATCGAGCAGGCGATCCGCGCGCTCGATCTTGGCGAGGTGGCCATTCTCGACAGCGACGGCAAGCCCGTGGCCCCCGCCGCCGGGACCACGGCCGCCCGCTGAAGCGCCCGCCCGGCGGCCCCGGTAGGGCCGCCGGGTCATTCCGCATTTACCGAACGCCCGGCATGATCTGCGCGCTCGCGTCTCCGGAGAACGCCATGCCCCGCCCCGCCCTGCTCGCCCTGCCCCTGCTCGCTGGCTTCGGCCTCTTCGGCGCCGGCTGCACCTTCGTGCCGATCCAGCCCGGCGGCGAGGCCGTGCGCGTGGCTGCCGCCGGCACGCCGCTCTCCTGCGAGCGGCGCGGCGAGATCGCCGTCTCGGTGAAGGACCGCGTGGGGCCGATCAGCCGCAGCGAGCTCAAGGTGCGCGACGAGCTCGAGGTGCTGGCCCGCAACGAGGCCCCGGGCCTGGGCGCCGACACCGTGCAACCGCTCGGCGAGCCGCGCGACGGCGAGCAGCGCTTCGCCGCCTACCGCTGCGGCGGCGCCGTGGTCACCGCCCCCGCCACCACCCGCCCCCGGGTCGAGGCCCTGCCCGAGGGCGAGGCGGAAGTGGTGCCGCTGCGCGAGGATTGAGGGCGTGTGAAGGCCGTTCCCGGCGCGGCGGCCGGCCCTGCGGTACACTCCTGGGTTCGGTTCCCCTCGGGTCACGCCCATGCTGTTCCAGCACGTCTCCATCGCCGGCCTCGCCCATCTCGACGCGCCGCACACGCTCTCGTCGGAGGAAATCAACCGCCGGCTGAAGCCCACGCTCGACCGCCTCGGCATCAAGACCGACGTGCTGCGCGAGGTAGCCGGCATCGGCGCTCGCCGTCTGTGGGACAAAGACATGCCGCTCGCCGACGCGGCCACCGAAGTGGCGCGCAAGGCGATCGCCGAGGCCGGTATCGAACCGGGCAAGATCGGCATCCTGATCAACACCTCGGTCTCGCGCGATTTCCTCGAGCCCTCGGTGGCCAGCATCGTCAGCGGCCAGCTCGGCCTGCCCGACACCTGCCAGAACTTCGACGTGGCCAATGCCTGTCTCGCCTTCATCAACGGCATGGACATCGCCGGCCGGATGATCGAGCGCGGCGAGGTGGACTACGCGCTGATCGTCAATGCCGAGAACGCCAACGTGGTCTACGAGAAGACCATCGAGCGGCTCAACCGCGAGGGCATCACCCACGAGGAGTTCCGCAACGAGTTCGCCAGCCTCACCCTGGGCTGCGGTGCCGCTGCCATGGTGCTGGCCCGCCGCGAGCTGGTGCCCGATGCGCCGCAGTACAAGGGCGGCGTGACCCGCGCCGCCACGCAGTGGTCGCATCTCTGCCGCGGCAACCTCGACCGCATGGTCACCGACACCAAGCTGCTGCTGATCGAGGGCATCAAGCTGGCCCAGCTCACCTTCGCCGCCGCCCGGCAGGCGCTCGGCTGGGCAGTGGAGGAGCTAGACGAGTTCGTCATCCACCAGATCTCGCGCGCCCACACCGAAGCCTTCCTCAAGACCTTCGGCATCGACCCGAAGAAGGTGCTCACCATCTTCCACGAGCACGGCAACATCGGCCCGGCCTCGGTGCCGATCGTGCTGTCCAAGCTCAAGGAAATGGGCCGTCTGAAGAAGGGCAAGCGCATCGCCCTGCTCGGCATCGGCTCAGGCCTGAATTGCTCGATGGCGGAAGTGGTCTGGTAAGGCCCCGCGCGAGACGATGCGAAACGAGGGCCGGGTAACCGGCCCTTGCTTTTGAGATGGCCGGCAGCCCCCGGCCCGCCCTGCAAGGATCCATGATGGCGCCCGCGCCCGACACGCTGCCCGATTACCCCTTCGTCCCCCGGCGCTTCGACCGCGGCGCCGGCATCGCCATGAGCTACCTCGACGAAGGCCCGCGCGAGGGCGAGGTGGTACTGATGCTGCATGGCAATCCCTCGTGGAGCTTCTACTGGCGCCACTTGGTGAAAGGCCTGTGCGACCGCTACCGCTGCATCGTGCCCGACCATGTGGGCATGGGCCTCTCGGACAAGCCCGGCGACGAGCTCTACCGTTACACCCTGCAGTCGCGCATCGAGGATGTGGAGAAGCTGCTCGCCCACCTCGACATCGATGGCCCGGTGACGCTGGCGGTGCACGACTGGGGCGGCATGATCGGCTTCGGCTGGGCGCTGAAGCGCCGCGAGCGGGTACGGCGACTCGTCATCACCAATACCGCCGCCTTCCCGCTGCCGAAAGACAAGCCCCTGCCCTGGCAGCTGCAGCTCGGCCGCAACTACAGCATCGGTGCCCTGCTGATCCGCGGCTTCAATGCCTTCGCCGCCGGCACCATCGATCTTTGCGTGGCGAACAAGGTTCCGCCCGCCGTGCGGGCCGCCTATCTGGCGCCCTACGACTCATGGAAGAACCGCATCGGTACCCTGCGCTTCGTGCAGGACATCCCGCTCTCGCCGAAGGACCGGGCCTGGGCCTTCGTCGAGGAATCGGCGCGGGTACTGCCCGAATACGCCGACCGCCCGGCCTTCATCGGCTGGGGCCTGCAGGACTTCGTGTTCGACAAGCATTTCCTCGACGGCTTCACCCGCGCGCTGCCGCAGGCCGAGGTGATGGCCTTCGAGGACGCCCACCACTATGTGCTGGAGGACAAGCACGCGGTGCTGGTGCCGGCGATCCGCCGCTTCCTCGACGCGAACCCGCTGTGACCCCGCGGCGATGACGGCTCCCTGCAACATCGCCGCCGTGCTGCCGCGCATCGCCGCCGAGCGCCCCGGGCAGCCGGCCATGCGCTGCCCCGGCGCCAGGGGACCCGATGGCCAGGCCCGCTACGACGTGGTGCTGAGCTACGGCGAGCTCGACCAGCGCTCCGATGCCATCGCCGCCGGTCTCGAGGCCTACGGCATCCGCCGCGGCATGCGCAGCGTGGTGATGGTACGGCCCTCGCCGGAGTTCTTCCTGCTGATGTTCGCCCTGTTCAAGCTGGGCGCGGTGCCGGTGCTGGTGGATCCCGGCATCGACCGCGCGGCGCTGAAGCAATGCCTGGACGAGGCAGCCCCCGAGGCCTTCATCGGCATTCCGCTGGCGCAGTTCGGCCGCCGCCTGTTCGGCTGGGGCCAGAAGTCCCTCCGCCGCGTGGTCACCGTGGGCACTCGCCTCTGGCCGCTCTGGGGCGGCGAGACGCTGGCCCGGCTGGAGCGTCGGGGTGCCACCCGGCTGGCTGCAAGGGCGGCGAAGGGCGAACCCACCGCCATGCTGGCCGATACCCACGGCGATGAAGTGGCCGCCATCCTCTTCACCTCGGGCTCGACCGGCGTGCCGAAGGGCGTGGTCTACCGCCACCGCCATTTCCTTGCCCAGATCGAACTGCTGCGCGAAGCCTTCGGCATCGAGGCGGGGGGCGTGGACCTGCCCACCTTCCCGCCCTTCGCCCTGTTCGATCCGGCGCTGGGCCTCACCTCGGTCATCCCCGACATGGACCCGACGCGGCCGGCGAAGGCTGACCCGCGCAAGCTGCACGCGGCCATCCGCCGTTTCGGCGTGACCCAGCTGTTCGGCTCGCCGGCCCTGATGCGGGTATTGGCCGAACATGGCGAGCCGCTGCCCACGCTGCGCCGAATCACCTCGGCCGGCGCCCCGGTGCCGCCGGACGTGGTGGCCGCGATGCGCCGCCTGCTGCCGGAGGACGCGCAGTTCTGGACTCCTTATGGCGCCACCGAGTGCCTGCCGGTGGCGGTGGTCGAGGCCCGCGAACTGGAAACCACCCGCGAGGCCACCGAGCGCGGCGCCGGCACCTGCGTGGGCCGTCCGGTGCCCGGCAATACCGTGCGCATCATCAAGATCACCGACGAGGCCATCCCCTACTGGCGCGAGGACCTCGTGGTCGGGCCGGGCATGGTGGGCGAGATCACCGTGGCCGGGCCCTCGGCCACCGACGAATACTTCGCCCGCCCCGAGGCCACGCGGCTCGCCAAGATCCGCGAGCGGGTCTCGGCGCGCGAGGAGCGCATCGTCCACCGCATGGGCGATCTTGGCTATTTCGATGCCGAAGGGCGGCTCTGGTTCTGCGGCCGCAAGAGCCACCGCGTGGAGACCGCGGGCGGCCTGATGGCCACCGAGCAGATCGAGCCGATCTTCAACACCCACCGCCGGGTGGCGCGCACCGCCCTCGTCGGCCTCGGCCAGCGCGGCATGCAGGTGCCGGTGCTCTGCGTCGAGCTGAAACCCGGCGTCCCCGAAGGCGAATGGGTGCACGTACAGGCGGAACTGGAGCGGCTGGCGATGCGCGATGCGAAGACGGCGCGGATCCACCACTTCCTGCGCCATCCGGGCTTCCCGGTAGACATCCGCCACAACGCCAAGATCGGCCGCGAGGCGCTCACTGCCTGGGCCGCCACGCAGCTGCGCGGTCTGGTCTGAAGGAGGCCGGATGAAGGTTCTGGTCACTGGCGGCGGCGGTTTCCTCGGGCAGGCCCTGTGCCGCGCCCTGCTGGCCGAAGGCCACGAGGTGGTGAGCACCCAGCGCCGACCCTCCGCCGCGCTGGCGGCGCTCGGCATCGAGCAGCGGCTCGGCGATCTTGCCGATGCCGGGCACGCGCGCCGCGCCTGCGAGGGCGTCGAGGCGGTATTCCACAACGCCGCCAAGGCCGGGCACTGGGGCAGCGAGGCGAGCTACGTGGCGGCGAACGTCGAGGCTACCCGGCACCTGCTCGCGGCCTGCCGCGAGCAGGGCATCGCCCGCTTCGTCTACACCTCCACCCCCAGTGTGGCGCACAACGGCCGGGTGCCCTGCGAGGGCGGCAACGAAGTCAGCACCCCCTATGCCCCGGCCTTCAAGGCGCCCTATCCGCGCACCAAGCAGGCCGCCGAGAAGGCGGTGCTGGCGGCGAACGGCATGGCGGTGGCGGGCGGCGGCGTGCTCGCCACGGTGGCGCTGCGCCCACGCCTGATCTGGGGCCCCGGCGACACCAACCTGCTGCCGCGCCTGGTGGAGCGCGCCCGCGCCGGCCGCCTGCGCTTCATCGCCGGCGGCCACAACCGCATGGACACCACCTACGTGGACAACGCGGCCGAGGCCCATGTGCTGGCCTTCAGGGCCCTGGCCCCGGGGGCCGCCTGCGCCGGCCGCGCCTACTTCATCTCCAATGGCGAACCCTTGCCGGTGCGCGAGATCGTCAATGGCCTGCTCGCCGCCGCCGGCGAGCCGCGCATCGAGGCCAGCGTGCCCTTCGCCGTGGCCTATGCCGCCGGCGCCCTGTGCGAAGCGCTCTGGCACACGCTGCCGCTGAAGGGCGAGCCGCCGATGACCCGCTTCGTGGCCGAGCAGCTGGCCACCCCGCACTGGTACGACCTCACGGCGGCGCGGCAGGACTTCGGCTACGTGCCGCGGGTGAGCGTGGAGGAAGGCCTGGCGCGCCTGGCGCGCTGGTGGCGAGAGCGGCGCTGAGGTCCTCGCTCAACGCCCATCGCGGCGCCAGGGGCGGATGAGGCCTCTCGGCCTTGCCGGGCGCGCCGGGCGAAGCGCGCGAGGAGGTGGTCGGCGTGCGCGGTGCTCCGCTGCGGTGCAGGCGCTCCGGCAGCGTGGGCGGTGTTTCCTCGCGCCAGGCACCGGCGGCAAGGCCGTCCAGCCGGTACGGCCCGATCGCCTCGCGCACCAGGCGCAGGGTGGGCAAGCCCACGGCCGCGGTCATGCGCCGCACCTGGCGGTTGCGGCCCTCGCGGATCGTCAGGCGCAGCCAGGCGTCCGGCACGGTCTTGCGCACCCGCACCGGCGGCTCGCGCGGCGGCAGCCAGGCCGGCGCCTCGATGCACTCGACCTCGGCCGGCCTGGTCGGGCCGTCGTTGAGCCGCACGCCCTCGCGCAGCCTCGCAGGGCGGCCTCGCCGGGCACGCCCTCCACCTGCACGAGGTAGGTCTTCGGCCAGTCGAACTTCGGCGAGGCGATCGCCGCCACCAGGGCGCCGTCGTCGGTGAGCAGCAGCAGGCCCTCGCTGTCGTAGTCGAGCCGCCCCGCCGCGTACACGCCCTTCGGCAGGCCGAAGCCGGCCAGCGTGCGCCGCGGCGGCTCGCTGCGGTCGGTGAACTGGCAGAGCACGTGCATCGGCTTGTGGAAGGCGATCAGCATGGCGCGCAGTCTATCCTTGGCCGATGCATCCGCTCTCGCGCCTGTTCGGCTTCGCCCGCGCCTACCGCCGCAATGCCCTGCTCGGCACCGTCTACTCGGTGCTGAACAAGCTCTTCGACGTGCTGCCCGAGATCCTGATCGGCGTGGCCATCGACGTGGTGGTGAACCGCGAGGACAGCTTCGTCTCCCGCTTCGGCATCGAAGATCCGCTGCACCAGCTCGCCGCGCTCACCGTGCTCACGGTGCTGATCTGGGTGTTCGAGTCGCTGTTCGAGTACCTCTACGCCCTGAAGTGGCGCGGCCTTGCCCAGGACCTGCAGCACGAGCTGCGGCTGGCGGCCTACGCCCACCTGCAGCAGCAGCCGCCCGGCGCGATCTCCGAGGCCCGCAGCGGCCGGCTGATGGCGGTGCTCAACGAGGACGTGAACCAGATCGAGCGCTTCCTCAACACCGGGGCCAACGACCTGATCCAGGTGGCGGTGGGCTCGCTGCTGGTGGGCCTGTTCTTCTTCGCCATGACCTCGAGCCTCGCCGCGCTGGCCCTGCTGCCGGTGCCGCTGATCCTGTTCGGCGCCTTCTGGTTCCAGCGCCGGCTGCAGCCGCGCTATGCCGCGGCGCGCGAGGCCGCGGCCGGCGTCTCGGCGCGGCTCGACAACAACCTCGCCGGGCTCGCCACCATCCAGGCCTATACCGCCGAGGCCATCGAGCGCCGCCATGTCGAGCAGGCCTCGAACGCCTTCCGTGCCGCCAATGCCGAGGCGATCCGCTTCTCGGCGGCGATCACCCCGGTGATCCGCATGGCGGTGCTGGCCGGCTTCGTGGTCACCCTGTTCTACGGCGGCTGGCTCACCCTGCAGGGCGAGCTCGGCGTGGGCAGCTACTCGGCCCTGGTCTACCTCACCCAGCGCCTGCTCTGGCCGCTCACCCGGCTGGCCGAGATGACCGACCTCTACAACCGCTCGATGGCCTCGGTGCAGCGGGTGATGGACCTGCTCGACGCCCCGCTGCCGCGGCGGCCCGCGGGCACCCTGCCCGGCCGGCCGCGCGGCGAGCTGGTGTTCGAGCACCTGCGCCATGCCTATGCCGGGCAGGTGGCGCTGGAGGACGTGGACTTCCGCGTCGGGCCCGGCCAGACCGTGGCCCTGGTGGGCGCCACCGGCGCCGGCAAGAGCACGGTGCTGAAACGATTGCTCGGCTTCCTGGAACCGCAGCAGGGCCGCATCCTGCTCGACGGCGTCGATCTTTCCACGATCGATCCGGTGGAGCTGCGCCGGCACGTGGGCTACGTGGCGCAGGAACCCTTCCTCACCGACGGCACGGTGGCCGAGAACATCGCCTACGGCAGCGAGCGCATCGACGAGGCGCGTCTCGAGGCCGCGGCCCGCGCCGCCGAGGCGCACGCGTTCATCCTCGCCCTGCCCGGCGGCTACGCGGCGGAGGTGGGCGAGCGCGGCGCCCGGCTCTCCGGCGGCCAGCGCCAACGCATCGCGCTGGCCCGGGCGCTGTACCGTGACCCGGCCATCCTGGTGCTGGACGAGGCCACCTCGGCCATCGACAACGAGACCGAGGCCGCCATCCAGCACTCGCTGGCCCAGCATGCCAAGGGCCGCACCACCCTGGTGGTGGCGCATCGACTGAGCACGGTGCGCCGCGCCGACGCCATCCATGTGCTGGAGCGCGGACGCATCGTCGAATCCGGCACCCACGAGGAACTGCTGGCAAAGGGCGGTGCCTACGCCGCCCTGTGGCGGCTGCAGACCGGCGAGGCCTGAGCAGGCCGGAAGCCGCGGCCTTTGCTACTGTCGCACGCAACTCCCGGAGGAGCCGGGCAGGAACGCCCGGAAAGCAGCCATGCCCCCCGCCAAGCGCGCCACCCCCGGCCCGCGCGCCGATGCTCGCGACCGCGCGCTCGAATCTGCCCTGCGCGAGGCGCTGGCCCACGGCGGCTTCGAACTGCACTACCAGCCCAAAGTGCTGCGCCGAGGCATCGCCTTCGCCGGCTTCGAGGCCCTGCTGCGCTGGCGCCACCCCGAGCGCGGCCTGCTGCCGCCGGGTCAATTCGTGCCGCAGGCGGAGCGTCTGGGCCTGGGCGCGGTGCTGGGGCGCTGGGTGATCGAGGAAGCTTGCCGGCAGATGGCGGCCTGGGAGCGCGAGGGCGCCGGCCAGGTGCGGGTGTCGGTGAACCTCTCGGCCTCGCAGTTGCGCGATCCGGCATTGCCTGCGCAGATCGCGGAGAGCCTGGCCCGCCACGGCCTCGGGCCGGAGCGGCTGGAACTGGAGGTGACCGAGGCCATGCTGATGGAGCCCCGGAGGCCGGGCGAGGTGCTGGCACGGCTCCGGGCCCTGCGCAGCGTCGGCGCCACGCTGGCCATCGACGACTTCGGCTCGGGCTGGACCTCGATGGAGCAGCTAAAGCAGCTGCCGGTGGCCACGCTCAAGCTCGACCGCCACTTCGTGCAGCGGGTGGACCGCGAACGCCGTGATGCCGAACTCTGCGCCGGTGTGATCGCCCTGGCGCACAAGCTCGGCATCGGCGTGGTGGCCGAAGGGGTGGAAAGCGAGCGCCAGGCCGCGGTGCTGGCCGAGGGCGAGTGCGACCAGTTCCAGGGTTTCCTGTTCGGCCGGCCCCAACCCGGGGCCGAGGCCGGCGCACTGGCGCGGGCGGCGCTTACTCCGAGAACGCCACCACCTTCATCGTGAAGCGGCCGGTAGCGCGGTCGCCGCCGCCCAGCGAGCCCACGCGCACCGTGTACACACCATCCTGGCTGGTCTCGACCACGGCCAGCGGGTTCAGGTTGCCGTCGGCGCGGTCGTCGTTCTCGGCCGCCTTGCTGCGGTCCGGGTTGTAGATGGTCACATGGCCGTCGAAATCGTCGGAGATCACCGAGACGATCAGGAACTGCCCGCTCTTGGCCTCGACCTTGTAGTCCTTGCTCACGCCGCCGTCGTCGCGCGGTGCGTCGTTCACGGTGAGTTCGCCGCGCACGGTCTGGCCGACGCGGACGGTTTCCGGGGCGGCGAAGGCGCCCCCGGCGAAAGCGGAAAGGGCGAGGACGAGGGCGAGGCGGCGCATGGGGGGAACTCCTTGTGGCAGGGTGATCGCCGCCCCGGACGGGGCGGCGTGCGCGCAGTCTAGGCTCAGCCCGCCGGCTTGCGGAAGCGCAGGGTCATGCGGTCGGACTCGCCGATGGCCTCGTATTTCGCCCGGTCTTCGCCCTCCGGAACGTTCAGCGTGGGCGGCAGGGTCCAGACCCCGTTCGGATGGTTCTTGCTGTCCTTCGGATTGGCATTGATCTCGCTCTTCGCCTCCAGCACGAAGCCGGCCGCTTCCGCCATGGCGATCACCTGCGCTTCGCCGACGTAGCCCGAGCGGTCGCCGGCCGGCACGTCGGCAGCCGCGCGGTGCTCCACCACGCCCAGCACGCCGCCGGGCTTCAGCACCTCGAAGAAGCCCTTGAACATACCGGCCTGCTGGTCGTTCATCATCCAGTTGTGGACGTTGCGGAAGGTCAGCACCGCGTCCATCGAGCCCGGCTCGCCGAACACCGGCGCCTGGGGGTCGAACTCGACCAGGCGGGCGCGGTCGAACTGCTGCGGGGCCGCGGCGAACCGCTCGCGCAGGGCGGCATTCTGGCGGGCGAAATAGGCCGAGGCGCGTTCGTTGGCGGCCTTGGCCGGGTCGTTCACCGCGCCGACGTAGCGCCCGGACTCGCGCAGGTAGGGAGCGAGGATCTCGGCGTACCAGCCGCCGCCGGGCGTGATCTCCAGCACCGCCATGTCCGGCCGCACGCCGAAGAAGGCCAGGGTTGGGCCGGGATTGCGGAAGCGGTCGCGGGCTACGTTGGCCGGATCGCGCCAGTCACCGGCCAGCACCGGGGCGAGCGCCGCCTCGATGCCAACCGTAGCGGCGGCAGGCGCGGGCTTCGCGGCATGATCGTGGGCCAGGGCGAGGGGCGCAGCCAGCAGGGCGGCGAGGGCGCAGGCGATCAGGGAATGGCGCATCGGAAGACCTCGTGGGTGGGTGTCGGGGTTGAAGGCCACGGAGCTTCGCGGGCCGCGCGTTATGCGCATGGCAAGGCCGGTGTGGCGGCGCTAAGGTCGAGGCCCCACCCTTCACCCAGGAGACACCATGGCCATGACGCCGCCCTCTCCCGCGCGGAAGGCCCGTTCAATGACGAGGCCATGCAAGCCTTCGCCGCGCGGGTGGCCGCGCTCGATGCCGGCCACGCCGCAGGCCTGGGCACACCGTATTCCGGAGGAGTGACGATGCGCATCAGCGTGTTCAGCAGCCAGCGCTACGACCGCGAATTCCTGGAAGCGGCCAATGCCGCCGGCCGCCATGTCCTGCACTTCCTCGATGCACGCCTGGAACCGGGCACGGCGACCCTGGCCGCCGGCAGCGAGGCGGTCTGCGCCTTCGTCAACGACCGCCTCGACGCCGACACCCTCGCCGCCCTGCATGCACTCGGCATCCGCCTCGTGCTGCTGCGCTGCGCCGGCTTCAACCAGGTGGACCTCGGCGCCGCAGCGCGGCTGGGCCTCGCGGTGGCGCGGGTGCCGGAGTATTCGCCGCATGCGGTGGCCGAACACGCCGTGGCCCTGCTGCTGGCCCTGAACCGCAAGATCCACCGCGCCCACGCTCGGGTGCGCGAGGGCAATTTCGCCCTCGACGGCCTGCTCGGCTTCGACCTCCACGGCAGCACGGTGGGCGTGGTCGGCACCGGCAAGATCGGTGGCTGCTTCGCCCGCATCCTGCTCGCCTTCGGCGCCCGCGTGCTGGCCTTCGACCCGAAGCCAGACCCGGCCCTCACCACCGCCGGGGTGCAGTACGCCGAACTGCCAACCCTGTTCGCCGAAAGCGATGTGCTGAGCCTGCACTGCCCGCTTACCCCCGCCACCCGCCACCTGATCGACGACGCCGCACTACGGGCGATGAAGCCCGGCGCCCTGCTGGTGAATACCAGCCGCGGCGCGGTGGTCGATACCCGGGCCCTGATCGCCGCGCTCAAGCGCCGGCAGCTCGGCGGGCTGGCGCTCGACGTCTACGAGGAAGAGGCCGACCTGTTCTTCCAGGACCACTCTGCCGAGGGGCTGCAGGACGATGTGTTCGCCCGCCTGCTCACCTTCCCGAACGTGCTGATCACCGGGCACCAGGGCTTCTTCACCGTGCAGGCCCTCAAGGCCATCGCCGAGACCACGCTGGCGAATGCCGAGGCCTTCGCGGCCCGCGGCATCCCCTTGCATCCAGTGGCGCTGGAGCGCGGCTGAGGCGGCATGCGCGCTCCGTCGCCGATGCCGCCGTTCCGCGAAACGCTCAGAGGTGCTTGATGATCTCGTCGGCGAACTCGCTGCACTTCACCTCGGTGGCACCCTCCATCAGGCGGGCGAAGTCGTAGGTGACGCGCTTGCTGCCGATGGCGCCGTCCATCGCCTTGATGATGGCGTCGGCGGCCTCGCTCCAGCCCATGTAGCGCAGCATCATCTCGCCGGAGAGGATCACCGAGCCCGGGTTCACCTTGTCCTGGCCGGCGTACTTCGGCGCGGTGCCGTGGGTCGCCTCGAACACCGCGTGGCCAGTGACGTAGTTGATGTTGGCCCCCGGCGCGATGCCGATGCCGCCCACCTGCGCCGCGAGGGCATCGCTGAGGTAGTCGCCGTTGAGGTTCAGCGTGGCCACCACGTCATACTCCTTCGGCCGCAGCAGGATCTGCTGCAGGAAGGCATCGGCGATGGCGTCCTTGATGACGATGCCCGCGCCCGGCCGGCCTTCCGGGATGACGTGCCAGGGGCCGCCGTCGAGCTCGACCGCACCGAAGAAATCGCGGGCCACCTTGTAGCCGAAGTCGCGGAAGGCACCTTCCGAGAACTTCATGATGTTGCCCTTGTGCACCAGGGTGACCGACTTGCGGCCGTTCTGGATGGCGTAGCTGATGGCGCTATGCACCAGGCGCTCGGTGCCAAGGTAGCTCACCGGCTTGATGCCGATGCCCACCTGCACTGGCAGATCGCGCGGCGGCATGCCGATGGCCTCGAGCTGGCGATTCCAGGCATCGCCCTTGGCTTTGGTGCCGAAGCGGATCTTGTCGAAGCCCTTCGGGAACTCCTTGGCGAGGAAGTCGAGCACCTTCTGTGCGTCGGCCGAACCGGCATCGAACTCGATGCCAGCGTAGATGTCCTCGGTGTTCTCGCGGAAGATCACCATGTCGGTGTCCTGCGGGCGCTTCACCGGCGAGGGCACGCCCTGGAACCAGCGCACCGGGCGCAGGCAGACGTACAGGTCGAGCATCTGCCGCAGCGCGACATTGAGCGAGCGGATGCCGCCGCCCACCGGGGTGGTCAGCGGGCCCTTGATGCTGACGAGGTAGTCGCGGCAGGCCTCGACGGTGGCGTCGGGCAGCCAGTTCTGGGTGAGATTGAAGGCCTTCTCACCGGCCAGCACCTCCATCCAGTGGATCTTGCGCGCGCCGCCATAAGCCTTGGCCACGGCGGCATCGAGCACGCGGACGCTGGCGCGCCAGATGTCGGGGCCGGTGCCGTCGCCCTCGATGAAGGGAATGATCGGATTGGCCGGGACATGGAGCTTGCCGGCGTGGATGGTGATCTTCTCGCCGCCGGCGGGCGGCGTGGGCGCGTGCGACATGGAGCCTCCGGGAAACGGTGGACCGCCATTGTCGCGGTTCCGGGCCACCCGGGGAAAGCGTCCCGGGGGCCTGGGGCCGTGGCCAGTCACCCCGCGCGGCACGGGCTCAGGACGAGACCAGGCCGAGCCGCGCCCGCCCGGCCGGCGCCGGCCAGTGAAAGAAGGCCTGCACTGCCTCGCGCTGCGCCAGGGCATCGGCCTCGCCCAGGGCCAGCAGCTCGCGGGTGTAGTCGGCCTCGAACAACAGATAGCTCGCCAGCGCGCCGCCACCGGCCGCACTGGTCCCGGGATTGCCCGCCCCCTGGTTGACGCCCACCGCCCGCAGCATGGTGCGCACCGGCCCGGGCAGGGCGTTGACGTGCTTCGCCGCGATGTCGTCGAGGCGTTGCGAAGGCGCGATCACCATCAGCTCCACCGGCCGCAGCGCAGAGCGGGCGCGCAGCTCCGGCGGCAGCAGCGCGAGCGTGGCATTGATGCGCTGGGCGCGCTCGATGTCCACCGCGAGAGCATCGAGGAAGATGTTCGACAGCGCATGGCCGCCGATCTGCGCCAGCGAGGGATAGCCGCCGGCCTCGCGGCGTTCGCCTGCCGGCTCATGCAGGCGTCCGGCGCCGATCACCAGCAGGCGCTGCGCCCCGAGATGGATGGCCGGCGACAGCGGTGCGGTCTGGCGCATCGAGCCATCGCCCAGCCAGTGGCGCTGCCCGCCCACCTCGAGCGACTGCGCAGGGAAGACGAAGGGAATGGCCGAGGACGCCAGCAGATGGCGCACGCCGATGTGGGCCGGCACCGCGAGGCGCTGCGAACGCACCCAGGGGGCCACGCCCTCGCGGGCCTCGAAGAAGGTGATGTGGCTGCCGGTGGTGTAACTCGAGGCGGTGACGGCGAAAGCCGCGAGCACCCCGCGCCGCACCAGGTCCGGCACCCGCTCCAGCGGCACCATCTCGGCCAGGAGCTCGGCGAGGGGGGTGTTGTCGAGCAGCGACTTTGGCCGTGCCCGGCGCCAGCGCGCCAGCGCCCAGCCGATGGTGAACATGGTCAGCCAGCGGGCGCCGGAGCGCACCACGCCGAAGGCATCGGCCCGGTAGACGTGGCCGGCCTGGAAATCGCGCCAGGTGCGGTAGAGGCGATCGAGGGCCCTCGGATAGTCATCGGCACCGCTGGCCAGTGCCGAGGCATTGATCGCCCCGGCGGAGGTGCCGGTGAGGATGGGAAAGGGTGTGCCCGCCGGGCCGAAGCCGGCACCGCACTCTAAGCGGATACGCTCGATGCCACGCAGCACACCCACCTGGTAGGCGGCCCGCGCCCCGCCGCCGGTCAGCACCAGGCCAACCCTGGATTCACCCGAGCCCTGCGCGTCCGCCATCCGCCCCCCCGCCCCCGGTTTGACCTGCCCAGGACGGAGTGTGCTCCCCGGGCGATGCCGGGGTGAAGTCTGCGGGACGCAGTGGCGGCAGCCCATGCCGGGCCCGGGCACGATCGCACTGCGGGCTGGGCCGGCCATCCTCCCAGGACGGCATGAGCTCGCGGCAGGGCGGCGGCCGGCGCTCGTACAGGCGGCAGGCCACCCGCCGTCCCACCTCACCCTGCAGGCCGATGCAGCGCGGCGCGCTGCCGCCCTCGGTGCCGCGCATCGCCAGCTCGAAGGGCCGCACGCGCACGGTGAGGGCTTCGTCCGGGCCCTCGGGGTGGTAAGGGGCGGCAAGGCTCCAGTGGAAGGCCACCCGGAACGCGGCGCAGCAGGCGCCGCAGGTAAGGCAGGGATGCACGGAAGCGACGGGGCAGGCAAACGGGCGAAGCGGACTCAGTATTTTCCTACCCCAGACGGGGCGCTTGGCTGACTGCAGGGCGACCGGGAATCCCCGAAGCTCAGAGCATGTCCCCCGCTCCCGCCCCAGGCAAGCGTTTCCCGGAATCCCCGGCCGACACCACCGTCGAGGCCGCGCTGCCACCGCGCACCGGTCGTGATCCGATGGGCTGGGCCCGCACCGTCTGGAACGAACGCGATGCCTGGCTGCATTCGGCGGGGGGCGTGCAGTCGGTGTTCATGGCAGCGCAGCTGCTCGGCCTGCGCGACGAGGCCGTGGCCTGGCTGCGTTCGCGCACGCAGCTCTGACCGCCGTCATCCCCACACGCCACGCTGCCCCTCGTCCGGCCGGCGATTGCGGCACCGCAACATCACGATGCATCCCATGGCCCTCCTCCCGCTCCGGCTGTTCGGCCCGTTCTCCCCTCCTTCTGCCTATCTCGTCTGTGTTCGGCACTTCGCCCCGAGCTCGCCGGGGCTCTGATGCTGGCCCCCGGAGTACGTTGCTCGGGCCGCTGGCGGTCGAGGGGCAGGCGATCAGCCCGCCCTATGCCGATCACGCTGAAAGCCGAAAGCAGTGAGGTGATCGATGGCGGGACCCAGCTCCCGTCCGGCCTGCTCTCGCCGCAGGTGAACCGCGCCCTGACCATGGCGCGCTAGAGTCTCCAGTCCTGAGACACCGGCGCGGGAGGATGCCCGCGCCCACCGCAAGGACCCCGCCCGCGCATGCGCAAGGACTGGATGATCGACCCCGACCGCGGCCTCTGGCTGTTCCGCGCCAGCCGGCTGGAGGCCCTGGTCGAACCGCTCGAGGCCCTGCTGCAGCACCTCCGGCCCGAGGGCCTGCTGGCCCCGCAGACGGTGCTGGTGGGCCATCCCGGTCTGCGGCCCTGGTTGCGCCAGCAGTTGGGCCAGAAACGCGGCCCGCGAGGCATCGTCGCCAACCTCGAACTCGCCCTACCCAGCCCCTGGCTGGAGGCCCTGGCCCGGCAGTGCCTCGGCACCGACCCCTTGCCTGGCTGGCAGCGCGAGCGCCTGCGCTGGCGCCTGCTGGGCCTGCTGCCCACGCTCGCCGATTCCCGGGTACAGTCCCTGCTGGATGGCGACGACGATGGCCGGCAGGCCTTCGCCCTCGCCGAGCGCCTCGCCGAGGTGTTGGCACCGCTGATGCTCTACCGCCAGGACTGGCTCGCGGCCTGGGAGCGCGGCCGGCCGGTGGTGGCGGACGATACCCTGCTGGCCGAGGCCTGGCGCGGCCTCGCCGCCCAGTCCGCAGCCTTCGGCCCGCACCGCGGCGAGCGGCTCCGGCGCCTCGCGCAGCATCTGGCCGAGGCCCGGGAGTGCCCGCCGGGCCTGGCCCGCGATCCGCTGCATGTGTTCGGGCTCGCCCACCTGCCGCCGCCCGAACTGGCGGTGCTGCGGGCGCTCTCGCGCTGGCGCCCGGTGGTGTTCCATGTGGCCGATCCCTGCCGGGTGCACTGGCTGGGTCTCGGCACCGACCGCCGCTCGCTGCGCCAGGCCATGCAAGCCGAAGACCTGGGCGAATCGCATTTCCTCGCCCTCGACCACCCCCTGCTCGCGGCCTGGGGCCGGCTCGGCCAGCATTTCCTGCTGGCGCTGGAAGACGGCGAGCTGGCCCTGGACGAGCGCCATGGCGCCGATGCCGAGGAACCCTCGCCGCCGCGGCATCTGCTCGACCGGGTGCAGCGCAGTCTGCGCGGCAATGCCCCGGAGGCGATGCGAATGGATGCCGAGGGCTTTGCCGCGCTCGCCCATGACGCCAGCCTGCGCGTGCTGCGCTGCGCCAGCCCGCTGCGCGAGCTGGAGGTGCTGCGCGCCGCACTCGCCCACGCCTTCCGCGAACTGCCGGATCTGCAGCCGGCCGAGGTCGGCGTGCTCTCGCCCACCCCAGAGCGCTACCGCGCCCTGCTGCCCGCGGTGTTCGGCGAGCCGGGGCGCGGCGACGGCGCTTGGCCCTGGCATGCGGCCGACGTGCCGCTGGCCGCCCTGCACCCGGTCTACCGCGCCCTGCTCACGGCGCTCGCCCTGCCCGGCACGCGGCTCAGCGCCCAGGGCGTGCTCGACCTGCTGGCCCTGCCGCCGGTGGCGCGGCGCTTCGGCCTCGATGGCGAGGACGAGGGCAGCCTGCGCCATGCCCTCGTCCGGCTACGCGTGGCCTGGGGCCTGGACGCCGAGGACCGCGCCCGCAGCGGTGCACCGGCAACGCCCGCCCACACCTTCGCCTGGGGCCTGGACCGCGCCGTGGCCGGCCTGGTCTTCGGCGAGCGCGATCCCGAAGTGCTCGACCTGCCCGACGGCCAGCGCGTGCTGCCCGGTGAGGGCATCGACGGCGGCATCGCCGAACGGCTCGAACGCCTGGAGGCCCTGCTCGCAGAGCTTCGCGCCTGGTCGGCGCTCGGGCACGCTGCCCTGCCGCCCGAGCTCTGGGAAGCCCGGCTGCTGGAGCGCATCGACGGCCTGTTCCAGGCACCGCCGGGCGACGAGGCGAGCCGTGAGGCGATCGCGGGCGCGCGGGCGCAGGTGGCGGCGCTGGCCGCGGAATGGCGAGAGGCGCGGCAGGAGGCTCCGCTGCCCTGGGCGGCGGTACGCGCCGCGCTGGCGGCGAGGTTCGAGGCGGTGCCGGAGCGCCAGCGCTTCCTCGCCGGCGGCATCACCTTCTGCGGCATGGTGCCGCAGCGCGCCATCCCCTTCCGCGTCATCGCCGTGCTCGGCCTCGACGAGGGCCAGCTGCCGCGGCCGGCGGCGGACGATGGCCTCGACCTGCGCGCCCGCCACCCGCGGGCCGGCGACCGCGACCTCGCCAGCGATGACCGCTACCTCTTCCTCGAAACCCTGATGGCCGCCCGCGAGCGCCTGCACCTCAGTTTCCTCGGCCTCGGCGCCGACGATGGCCGGCCGCGCAATCCCGCCGCGCCGCTGGCCGAGCTGCTGGAGGCCCTGGAGCGCTTCGTGCCGCCCGCGGGCACGACCTGCCCCGAGGCAGGCTGGCCGTGGACGTGGCAGGTCCCGCTGCAGCCGCCCGCCCCGCTGCCGGGCCCGGCGCCGGAGATCCCGCTCGCCGAAGCCGCCGATGCGCAGTGCGGAGGCCCGCGACCAGGCCGCGCCCACCAGCGCACCGCCTTGTCCAGGGGGAGGACCGCCCGCTGCCGAGCCTCGAGGCGCTGATCGGCTTCTTCCGCGACCCTGCGAAGCAGGTGCTGCGGAAGGAACTCGGCCTGCGGCTCGCCGCCCTCGAGGACGAGCGCCTGGACGAGGACGAGCCGCTGGCGCCCGGCGCGGATCACCAGGAGGGCTTTGCCCGGGACCTGTTCTTTGCCGCCCTCGAAGCCGGCACCGAGGCCGTGCCGCAGGCCGCGCGCGAGGCCCTGCAGCTTGGCGGCCGGCTGCCCCCGGGCGCGCTGGGCGAACGCCGCTTCGCCATCGAATGGAACGAAGCCTACCTTCCTGCTGCAGGCGCTGCGCGCCAGCGAGCCTGCCCCCGAGGGCCCGCTCTCGCCGCCCCAGCCGCTCGCCCTGCGGGTGCCGCTGTCCGGTGGCCGGGTGCTGGAGGGCCGGCTTCTGCTGCGGCATGAGGCCTCGGGCCGGCCCTGGCTCATCGAGGCCCACGGGCGCGAGCGCAAGTCCCTCGGCTTCCGTGCCCTGCTGCCGCTGGCCATCGCCGGCGCCGCGCTGCGGCTCGCCGGCCACCCCGCCCCGGGGCTCGCCCTGCTCGGCAAGGACGGCGTGCATGAGGCCGGCGCCGTGCTCGCCTCGCTGCCTCCGGATCCCGCCCGCGATGCCGCCTTCCTCGAGGCCCTGCTCGATTTCCGCGAGGGCGTGCTGCGCGGCGAGCGCCGCTACGCCCCGGACACCAGCTGGACCGCGACGCGGGTGGACGAGTACGGCCCGAGGGCGTGGCCGAGGCCTGGACCGGCAACACCGACCGGCGCGGCGAGCGCGACCGCAGCCCAGGCTATGCCGCGCTCTGGGGCCGGGCCTGGCGCTTCGTGCCGGGCGATGGCGAGGCCGAGCGCTTCGCCGCCGATGCCCGGCACCTGCAGGCGCTGTGGCAGGCCCTGACCGGCCAGGAGGGCCTTGCGCCGCGCCCGTCGAAGCGGAAACGCAAAGGGAGACGCGGCATGAGCCCGGCCTCCGACTGGCGGCAGCTGCCCCTGCAGGGCCGGGTGCTGGTGGAAGCCAGCGCCGGCACCGGCAAGACCTGGACCCTGGCCGCGCTCTACCTGCGCCTGCTGCTGGAAGGCGAGCACGCGGGCCAGCGCCTGCTGCCGGAGCGGATCGCCGTGGCCACCTTCACCGATGCCGCCGCGCAGGAACTCGGCGAGCGCTTGCGCGCGCGGATGACCCAGGCCCTCGAGTGGTCGCGGCACGGGGTGGCACAGGCCTCAGACCCGGTGGGGGCCTGGCTTCTCGAGCGCTGGGCGGCGCCGGGCCAGCGGGAACGCGATGGCCTGCATCTACTCACCGCCCTCGCCCGGCTCGACCGGGCCCCCATCGGCACCCTGCACGGCCTGTGCTACCGCCTGCTGCGCGAGCAGCCGATGGAGAGCGGGCTTGGCTTCGCCACGCCGCGCCTCACCGCGGGCGAGGAGCTGCGCGAGGCCCTGGCCCGCGACCTCCTGCGCCACCTCGGTGCCGGCCTCACGCCTGCGGGCAGCGGGCCCGAGGCCGCCCGCCTGCCCGAAGCGCTCGAGCGCTTCGGAACCCTCGCGAGCCGGGTCGGCAGCCTGCTGCAGCCGGGGGCGCGGGTCAGCCCGCCCTTGGACGAAGCCGCGCTGCGGGCACAGGTCGATGACGCGCTGCGGGCGTCGTTGCGGGTGCTGGCGGACAGGCAGCACTACAAGACGAGCGCTCCGTTTTCCTGAAGGAAGCCTCTGCACTGCTCGCCTTCCTCGAGGGCGAAGCCCCCCCGCCCGAAAGTGTCGAGAACCTCGCCGAGGCCAGCATCAACAGCTGGGTGCGCGCCCCCGCCCGCGCCGTGCTCGAAGCCCCGGCCTTCCGCGCCGCCATGGCCGCCATCGCCCCCGGGTTCGCCCGCGCCCACTCGCCCGAACGCCGTTTCTGGGCCGCCTGGGCTCCCGAGCTGCGGCGCTGGCGCGAGCAGCGCGCCCGGCAGGCCAACGAGCTCAGTTTCGATGCCCTGATCGAGCTGGCGAAGGCGCAGGTGCTGGCACCCGGCTCGCCCCTGCCCGGAGCCTTGGCCGCCCGCTGGCCGGTGGCCTCTGGTGGACGAGTTCCAGGACACCGACGGCAGCCAGTACGCCCTGCTCGACCGCTGGTTCCGCGACGAGGACGGCGCGCCGCGCGGCCTCCTGGTGATGGTGGGCGACCCGAAGCAGGCCATCTACAGTTTCCGAGGCGGCGACATCGGCACCTACCTGCGCGCCGCGCGCAGCGCCCAGCACCGGCTCACGCTGGACACCAACCGGCGCTCCAGCGCGGCCTACGTGGCGGCCTGCAATGCCTTCTTCGAGGGCCCGCGGGCGGTGCTCTCCGCCGATCCCGGGCACGACATCCGCTACCGGCCGGTGCAGGCCGGCGGCGGCGCCGAGGCCGAGCGCCTGCACGAATGGGGGACCCCGGTGGCCTCGCCGCTGCAGGTGCACGCCCTGCCGGAAGCCCTGACGAATGCCACGGCGCGGCCACGGGCCCTCGCCGCCTGCGCCGCCCTGGTGGCCCGGCTGCTGGCCCCGGGGCGCTTCACCCTGGGCGCCGGCGGCCGCCCGCTCGCTCCCGGCGATCTCGCCGTACTGCTGCGCACCAATGGCGAGATCGACGATCTGCGACGCCTGCTGCAGCGCCACGGCATTCCCTGCGCCGCGCAGTCGCGGCTGCAGGTATTCGAGAGCGAGGCCGCGCGCGACCTGCTGCTGGTGCTGCATGCCGTGCTGCATCCGCAGGACGTGGGCGCCCTGCGCGCCGCCCTGCTCAGCGAAAGCCTCGGCTTCACCCCCCGGCAACTGCCGGCACTGGAAGCCGCCGGCGGGCTGGAGCCTTGGCGTGAGCGCCTGCTCGACTGGCGCGAGCGCTGGCGGCGCGAGGGCGTGCTCGCCGTGGTGTTCGCCCTGCTGGCACAGGTCCGCCGCCGCGGGGGCGGGGGCAGTGACGACGAGCGTCTCGTCACCGACCTGCGCCATCTGGGCGAACTGCTGGCCGCCCGCGAGGCCGAGGGGCATTCCCCCGGCGCCCTGCTCGACTGGCTGCGCGCGCACCGCCTGGGCGAAGGCGAGGAAGCGGACGAGGGCGAAGACGCAGGCCGCGGCGAGCGCCGCCTGCGGCTGGAAAGCGACCAGCACCGGGTGCGCCTGATGACCCTGCATGCCAGCAAGGGCCTGGAGTTCCCGGTGGTGCTGCTGCCCACGCTCTGGGGCGCAGAGGCGCAGGCGATGGGCAAAGGCGTCCCGCTCGACACCGCCGATGCGGCCGGGGAGCGTGAAGCGCTGTTCGAGAAAACGGCCCGCGCCCGGCTCGCCGGCGCCCAGCAGGAGGAACGCTTCCGCCTGCTCTACGTGGCCCTGACCCGGGCCAAGCAGGCCTGCCATGTGTTTCTGCTGCCGAACACGCGGCCGGCCCGGCGGAACGCCTCGAACTCCAAGACCGACCCGGCGCGCTCGCCGCTCGACAGCCTGCTCGACCGCGGGCTCGAAGCAGCCTGCCGGGCCTCGGCCGAGATCGCGTGGCACGAGGGCTGGCCGGAGGCCGAGGTGGATCCAGGCACCGCGACAGCGCCGGGCATCACACCGGCCAACGCCGCAGACCCCACCGCAACGACCACGCCAGCATCCGCCACCGCGCCCCCCGACTCCACCGCCACCATGCGCGCCCAGCGCTTGGAGGCCGAAGCCCCGCCGCCGCCCGGCCCCGTCCGCCTGCCCGGGCGCTGGAGCTTCACCGGGCTGGTGCGCCGCGCCGGCGAGCCGCTGCTGGAGGCCACAGCCGCCGATGACGAGGTGCTGCCCGCAGCCGATGACGAGGCGCCGGAGACCCCGGAGATGCCCGCCGCAGGCGAAGCCCTCGACGCCGCGCCCGCTACCGGCCCGGCGGGCGACCCGGCCTCGCCCAGCCCCACCACCGAGGCGGCCCTGCGGGCACTCGACGCCCTGCGCGGCCCCGGCTTTGGCAATGCCCTGCACGCGCTGCTGGAAACCGCGCGCCCCGGCGAGTGCTTCGCCCTGCAGCCGGAGCGGGTGCTGGCGGCCCTGAAGCAGCAGGGCGTGCGCAGCGAAGACGGACGCAACCTCGCCGACCTGGCACCGTCGGTGGCGGCCATGCTCGACCGGGTGCGCCAGACCGCACTCTGGCTGCCCGGGCACACCGAGCCGCTAGTGCTGGCCAGTCTGCCGGCCGAACGGCAACGGCACGAAATGGCCTTCCACTTCCGCCTCGGCGAAGCCTCACTGCAGGCCTTACGCGCCGCCTGCGAGCGCCACGGCCTGCCCGGGCTGGTGCCGGAAGGCACACCCGCCCGCATCGACGGCAGCCTCGATGGCGCCATCGACCTCGTGTTCGAGCACGCCGGCCGCGTGCACGTGCTCGACTGGAAGAGCAACCAGCTACCCCAGGGCGGCCATCCCGAGGCCCTTTCCCGCCTGATGGACCACCATCACTACCGCTTCCAGGCCCTGCTCTACACCGTGGCCCTGCACCGCCTGCTGCACCAGCGCCGGGGCGAGGCCTACCGCATCGCCGAACACCTCGGCGCCCCGGTCTACCTGTTCCTGCGCGCCGTGGGCCTGGGCCCGGGCTGGGGGGTGTGGAGCGAGCGCTTCCCCGATGCCCTGATCGAAACCGCCGATGCCCTGCTGGCCAGCGAAGCGGAGGCGGCGGCATGAGCGCCGGCCTGCTCGCCCGCTGGGTGGAAGCGCATGGCGGCAGTCCCGCCCTCGCCCGCTGGGCCGCCGCCCTCGCCCTGGCCGAGGCCAGGGGCCATACCGCCCTCGATCTCACACGCGCCCGGGCCGAGGACTCGGCGCTGGACCCGGCCGCCCTCGAGGCGCCCGGCTGGGTGGGCACGGGAGCGCTGCGCACCCCCTTCGTGCGCGAAGGCGAGCAGCGCCTGTACCTCTGGCGGCATTGGCAGGCCGAGGCGCGGGTGGCCGCCGCGCTGGCCGCCCGCGCCCGCGAACCCGATACCGGGCCGCTGGCGCCGGAGGCGGTGGAGGCCCTGTTCGGCGGTCCGGGCGACGGCCGCGATGCGGCCCAGCGCGAGGCCGTGCGGCGCTGCGGCGAGGCCCGGCTGTTCGTGCTCACCGGCGGCCCCGGCACCGGCAAGACCACCACCGTGCTGCGCATGCTGCTGGCCCGGCAGCGGCAGCTCGGGTCTCCGCCCCGGGTGCGGGTAGCAGCGCCCACCGGCAAGGCCGCACAGCGCCTGGTGGAGGCCATGCGCGAGGGCCGGGCAGGGCTCGCCAGCGCCCTGGCTGGCAGCGCCTGGGAAACGGCGCTGGCCGGTTTCACCCTGCCGGAGGCCAGCACCCTGCACCGCCTGCTCGGCTACCAGCCCGCCCGCCACCGCTTCGCCCGCGATGCCCGCGACCCCATCGAGGCCGACCTCGTGGTGGTGGACGAAGCCTCGATGCTGGACCTCGCGCAGCTCGACGCCCTGCTCGCGGCCCTGCCCCCCGCCACCCCGCTCTGGCTGGTGGGCGATGCCGAGCAGCTGAGCCCGGTCGGCCCCGGCAGCGCCCTGCAGGACCTCGTGCAGGCCCTGGAGGCCCGGCCCGGCGCGCCGCTGGTGCGCCTGCGCCACAGCTTCCGCGCCGACACGCCAACTCGCGGCCCTGAATGCAGGCGATCGCCTCCGGCGATGCCGGGGCGAGCCTCGCCGCGCTCAGCGCCTCCCCGGCGCTGGCCCTGCGCCCGCTGGCCGGCCCGGCGGCGCTGGAGGCGGCCCTGCGCGACTGGGCCCGGCGGCTCGCCGAGGACCTGAACTCGCCCGCCCTTGCCGGCCGAGCCCGCGGCGGCGCGCGAGGCCGCCCGCACCGCCCTGGCCGGGCTGCGCCAGCGGCAGTGGCTGTGCGCCACCCGCGAGGGGCCGCGCGGCAGCCAGACCGTGGCAGCGCGGCTCGATGCCCTGCTGCGCCGCGCGCTTGCCGGAGGATCAGCGGCGGAGGCCGGCCCGCACTATCCCGGCCGGCCGCTCATCATCACCCGCAACGACCCGGACAGCGGCCTGTTCAATGGCGATGTCGGTCTTTGCCTGCTCGGCGCCGATGGCCGGCTGCGGGCCTGGTTCGACACCGGAGACGGCCCGCGCGCCTTCCCTCTGGGCGCCCTGCCGGCACATGCCCCGGCCTGCGCGCTCACCGTGCACAAGAGCCAGGGCTCGGAATACGGCACGGTGGCCGTGCTGCTGCCGGAGGACCCGCAGCACCCGCTGCTCTCGCGCGAGCTGCTCTACACCGCCGCCTCGCGGGCCCGCCACGTCGCTCACCCTGCATGCCAGCGAGGCGGTGCTGCGCGCCGGCGTGGGCCGGCCGGTGCAGCGCAGCGGCGGCCTGTTCGAGCGGATCGGGGCCGCCCTGGACGGCATGGGAGGCGGGCGCGCCGCCTGAGTGCCTGGCCCGGGCAGCGCTCCGTGCTCAGGCCTGCGCCAGGGCCGAGAGCCGGGCCAGGGCCGCGCTCACGGCCGGGGCAGGCAGGCTACCCAGGGCCTGCAGTTCGCCCCGGCCGAGCGCATCGGCGACCGCCTCGGCCCAGCTGCCCCCGGGGCGCAGGCGCGGGGGCGGCGCCCCGGGCGCCGCCTCCCACCCCACCCAGACATTGCGCCCGCTCTGCTTGCCCACGAACAGGGCGAGATCGGCCAGGGCCACCGCCTCGTCCCAGGGCAAGGAGGCGCTGCCGCCCCAGGGCAGGGCGAGCGCGCCGATGCAGCAGGTGCGGACGAGCCGGTGGCCGTCGGGCAGCTGGAAGGGCTGCTGGGCCACGGTGCGGCGCAGGCGCTCGGCGATCTCGGGCAGCTCCGCGCGCCGGGCATCGCGCACCACCACCAGGAACTCCTCGCCGCCCCAGCGCACCAGCAGGTCGGAGGCGCGGAACAGCTCGCGCAGGCGGCGGGCGAACTCCACCAGCACGGCATCGCCGGCGGCATGGCCATGCTGGTCGTTGATCTCCTTGAAGCGGTCGATGTCGACCAGCAGCAGCACCAGGTCGAGCGCCTCCGCGGCCGGCACCCGCTCGCGCAGGCGGGCATTGCGGGCCAGCTCCGCCGGCATCTCGGCGGCGAGGAAACGGCGGTTGCGCAGGCCGGTGAGCGGATCGGTGAGGCTGGCCTCCTCCAGCGCCCGGCTCTTCGCGGCCAGGGCCTCCGACGCCTCGCGCAGCTCCGCGGTACGCTGCGCCACCCGCACTTCCAGCTGCTCCCTAGCCTCGAGCAGGCGGGCGGTGCGCCAGCGCACCAGCCACCAGACCAGGCCGGCGAGCAGCAGCAGGCCGCCGAGCCAGCTCGCCGGGTGCTGCCACCACAGGGGCGGTACCGTGAGGTAGAGCACGCGGGTCTCGCCCTGCCAAACCCCCGAGCGGTCGCTGGCCTCCACTTCCAGACGCCAGTCGCCGGGAGCGAGGCGGCCGAAGCCGGCAAAGCGCTGCCCCGGTGCCAGCTCGCGCCAGGGCGCATCGGGATCGAGCCGGTAGCGGTAGCGGATCAGCCGCCCGGCCACCAGGTCGGCACCGGCGAAGGCGATGCCCACGCTGTCGAAGCCCGCCGGCAGCTGGAGCCGCGTCTGGCTGGCACCGATCGGTTGGGGCTCGCCGTCCACCCAGAGCTGGGTCCAGCTGAGCGGCGGCGGGCGCACGTCCGGGGCGAACAGGTCGGGAGCCGCCAGCAGCAGCCCCTCGGTACCGCCGAACACGAAGCGGCCATCGCGTAACCGGGCATAGGAGCGAAACCAGCCGATGCCGATGTCCACGCCATCGGAAGGATAGAGCCGGTGCAGCGCGTCGCGGGCCGGATCGTAGACGAACCGCTGGGTCCAGATGCGGCCGCGGGCGTCGGCGAGCAGGTTGGCGCCGAAGGCTTCCTCGCCGAACCCGAGGCGGTGGCTCACCCGGTCCACCGTGAGCACATCGCCTTCCACCGCCACCACCCGCATCAAGCCATCGGCATCGATCCACCAGCCGCCGCGGCCATCGCGCCCCAGGCCCAGCACATTCCGCGAAGGCGGCGCCCGGCCGTCGGCCAGGCGCAGTTCCAGCGGCCGGAGCCGGCCGGAGCCGGCCTCGAGGCGGAATAGGCCGACGCTGGTGCCCACCCACCACTCGCCCTCGCGGTCGGCACGCTCGATGGCGTTCACCGTGCCGCCGGCCGCGCCGCCCCCTTCCTGCCGCATGCGCCGGAGCCGGCCCTCGGCATCGAGATGGAACAGGCCATCACCGGTGGCCACCCAGAGCCCGCCCTCGCCATCGGCCACCAGGCGCCGGGTGGTGGTGGCCTCGGGGAAGTCCTCGGCCAGCACCGGCCGCAGCTGCCTGGCCCCGGGCGGCCGGTGGAACAGCCCGCGGTCGGTGGCCAGCCACAGCCCGCCCCGGGCGTCCTCGAGCAGGGCCGAAGGCAGGCGCCCGGCCGGCTCCAGGGCCGGGCCCAGGCGCTCCACGATGCGCAGCCTGGGATCGAGACGCACCACGTCCTCATTCGCCACCCCGGCCCAGAGGCCGCCATCGCCGGCGGCGGCCAGGGCCACCACGCTCAGGCTGCGCAGCGGGGCATCGGCGGCAAGATCGATGCGTCGTGACTGCAGGGCGCGGTTCAGGGGATTGCTGCGCTGCAGCCCGCCGCCGAAGGTGCCCACCCACACCCAGCCCGCGCGGTCCCGCCACAGGGCGCGGATCTCGGCATTGGCCAGGCTGCGAGGGTCCTCCGGGCGGTGCCGATGGTGCGCCAGCCCCTGCCCTGTGGCGAGATCGAACACCTCGATGCCGCCGACATGGGCCAGCCACAACGTGCCATCGCCGGGGGCCACCGCCGAGAGCAGCACCGATTCGGTGAGATGCCGGGCCTCCAGCCCACCACGGCCATCCGGCGCCAGCCGCACCGTGCCGGTGCGCTGCGCCCCGACCCAGAGGCTGCCATCGGGAGCGAGGAACAGGCCGCGGATGCGGTCGGCCTCCACCGGCCGCCCGGCGGCATCCACCAGCGCCACCGGCTCGGGCCGCGCATGGCCGGGCCCGAGCCGCGCCAGCCCGCGCCAGGTGCCGATCCACAGGCTGCCATCCGGCGCCGCCGCCAGGGCCGCGATGCGATCGTCGAGCAGGCCGTCATCGGCATCGTCGGCCGCCATCAGGCGCAGCATCGCCCCGTCGCGCCCCACGGCCAGCAAACCCTCGCCGGTGGTACCCAGCCAGACCCGGCCCTCGCCGTCCTCGGCCAGCGCCCGCAGGGCAGTGGCGATGCCGGGCCGCAGCCCGGTATGCACCACGCTGAAACGCCCGGTATCGGGATCGAGCACCGAGGCGCCATCGGCCTCGGTGCCCACCCAGAGCCGGTTGCGCGAATCGACGAGCAGGGCGCGCACCAGATTGCCGCCCAGCCCCCCGGCCGCCGGCTCGCCGCGGCGGAAGCGCTGGAACTGCGCGCCGTCGTAGCGCACGAGCCCGTCCATGGTGCCGATCCAGAGCAGGCCGCCCTGATCCTCGGCCAGCGAAGTGACCACGCCATCCGGCACGCTCACCGGGTCACCCACCCGTTCAAAGCTGGCGGAGATGGCGGGCGCACCCGGCAGCGCCGCCAAGGCCGGCGGCATGGCGGCGAACAACAGGAACAGGAGCACGGCGAGCGGGCCGCCCGCGTATCCCCGCCACCTGCCTTCCGCTGCCCTCATCCGCGCGTCCTTCGGTGTGCCGGTCGGCCGGCCCGCCCAGCATAGCCGGAAGTGCGGAACCAACACGCCGGAGAAACGCAAGCCTGCCCAAGCCCGCGGCCCCATGGCACCCTGCGCGCCCCGCCATGACGGCGGGCCATGAGCCGGGCCTCCGTCCCGGCCCCGATCCCAAGGAGGAACCCCATGACCCGTACTTCTCTCGCCGCCCTGCTGGGCCTCGCCCTCGCCACCGCCCCGGCCGTCCAGGCCAAGGGCGAAGGCCTGTCCTACACCTACGTCGAAGGCCGCCTCGCCCACGTCCAGGTGGACGCGCTGGGCAGCAGCGACCTCACGGTGAACGGCAAGGGCGGCGGCATCGCCGGCAGCCTGGCCTTCGGCCAGACCGGCCTGTTCGCCACCGCCAGCCACGACATCGCCGACAGCGACGCGGCCGATTTCGACCTCGACATGCGCCGCAGCAGCCTCGGCCTCGGCTACGCCCTCGCCATCGACGAGCGCCTGCACCTGGTGCTGGACGCCAAGGCCCTGCGCATCAAGGGCAAGGACGGCAGCGACTCGGTGCGCGAGGACGGCTGGCAGGCCAGCGTGGGCCTGCGCTCGATGCTCTCGCAAGACGTGGAGGCCTCGATCAAGGCCGGCCTGATCGACGTCGATGGCCGCGACTGGGTGTTCTACGACCGCAATGCGATCGTCGAGCTGGGCGCCCGCTGGCACATCGACGGCATGTGGTCGGTGGGCCTGGATGCCGCCTTCACCCGCGACGAGCGCAATGCGATGCTGGGCCTGCGCGCCCAGTGGTAAGCCCGGCCGCGCCCCGGCCATGAAGAACGGGCGCCCGCGAGGGCGCCCGTTCTGCGTTCGGCGCTATGGAATTGGCGCGCCCGGAGGGATTCGAACCCCCGACCAATGGCTTCGGAAGCCACTACTCTATCCGGCTGAGCTACGGGCGCGTGGTGTGCGGCGGCTGCCGGGCAGGCCCCGGCAGGCGCGCAAGTATAACGGAACTCAGACCGGGGCCGCCCGGCGCGGTGCCACGCGGCCACGCTCACGCTCCTGGTACCAGTGGACGAAGGCCGGGCCGGGCAGCGGCTCCGACCACCAGCGGCCCTGGCCCGCCTCGCAGCCGAGGGCGGCGAGCCGCTGCACCTCGTCCTCCTGCTCGATGCCCTCGGCCACCGAGCGGATGCCCAAGCCCTCGGCAAGATGGGCGATGGCGCGCACGATGGCCTCGCCCTGCGGGCCGTCGGCCAGGCCGCGCACGAAGCGCTGGTCGATCTTCAGCGCCTGCACATCGAAACGCTGCAGATAGCCGAGGTTGGAATAGCCGGTGCCGAAATCGTCGATCGACAGACCCACGCCCATGGCCTGCAGGCGGGCGATGCAATCGCGCAGCGGCACGGCATCGCCGACCAGGCTGGATTCGGTGAGCTCGAGCAGCAGCTGGCTTGGCGGCAGGGCGGTGGCCGCCAGCACCCGGGCCACCACCGCATCGAGCGCCCCTTGCGCGAGCTGCAGCGGCGAGACGTTCACCGAGACGGTGAGCGGCGGCAGGCCGCGCGCCTCCCAGCGCCGCACCTGCCGGGCCGCCTCCTCCAGCGCCCAGGCGCCGAGGGCATGGATGAGCCCGCTGCGCTCGGCCAGCGGCACGAAGGCCGCAGGTGAGACCAGGCCACGCTCGGGGTGGCGCCAGCGCACCAGGGCCTCGACCCCGCCGACCTCCCCGCTGGCGAGCCGCACGATGGGCTGGTAGTGCAGCTCCAGCTCGCCGCGCTCGATGGCGGCGCGCAGCTCGGAGACGAGCCGCAGGTGCTCGCCCACATCGATGTCCACGTCCGGATCGGCGAAGCGGTAGGCATTCCGGCCTTCGGCCTTGGCCCGCGCCATCGCCGCCTCGGCACGGTTGAGCAGGGCCTCAAAGGCATCGCCGTCGCGCGGGAACTGGGCGATGCCGATCGAGCTGCGGCAGGTGATCGACAGCCCGTCGCGCTCGAAGGGCTCGGCAAGCCCGTCGAGCAGGCCCTGGGCGAAGCCGGCCAGCGCATCCACGTCCGGCAGTTCGGTGCTCACCACCACGAACTCGTCGGCGCCGAGCCGGCCCACGGTGTCGGTGTCGGCGGCCAGCACCCGCAGGCGCTCGGCCATGCGCTGCAGCACCGCGTCGCCCACCCCGTGGCCGAGCGAGTCGTTGACCCGGCGGAAATCGTCGAGATCCACCACCAGCAGGGCGAGCGGCGTGCCGTCGCGGCGGGCGCGGGCCGCCGCCTGGGCGAAGCGGTCCTGCACCAGCAGGCGGTTCGGCATGCCGGTCAGGGCATCGTGCTGGACCAGGAAGGCGAGCCGCGAGGCGCTGTCCTTGGCCCGCTCGCGCTCGGCCTCGGCGCGGCGGATGGCATCCCCCAGGTCGTTGGCGATGGTGCGGGCGATCACCGCCACCAGCACCAGCAGCAAGGCACGGTTGAGGTAGCTGCCATAGCCGAGCTCCTGCACTTCGGGCTGGTACCAGCCTGCCAGCTCGCCCCAGAACAGCAGGCCGAGCGAGACCAGCATGGTGGCGAGCAGAGCCATCAGGGGCCGCGGGCTCACCGTCATCGCCGCCAGCAGGATGATCGCCGGGTAGGTGAGCACCATCAGGTCGCGCAGGCCGGAGCGCATCCAGATCACCGCCGTGCAGGCCACGGTCAGGGTCCAGAGCACGGTGAGCAGCGACGCTTCGAAACGCCCGCGGCGCAACAGCTGCAAGGCGATGCCAAGCACCACCATGGCCCCGGCGCTGGTCAGCAGCACCGGCGGGCCGACATAGGCCATGTTGAGCAGGGCGAACAGGCCGAGGCAGACGAGCAGCAGCACGATCAGCTCGCGCAGCCGCCGCGCCTGCAGCTCGCGCAGCAGATCGGGACCGCGCGGCGGCTGGACGGGGGCTGGGGTCGGCGCGGGCGTCACGGGCCTTCTCGCCATCCGCCGCCCATGGCCTCAGCGGCGGGGCGAGTACACCGCGGCATGGAGGCAGGCCATCAAGTTGACCAGTGCGCCACCGAAGGGGAAGAAGCCGAGCGTGAGGAGGAAGGTGACCGTCCACGCCACGCCGGCGAACACCAACCAGAACAGCGCCCAGAGCACCCGGCCCTGCACCAGCTGGCCGAGACCCGGAATGAACAGGCTGCACAGGGCGGCGATCACGTTGCCGGCGCTGCCACGACCGGTGGAGGCATCACTCATGGGCGGGCTCCCTTGGAAATGCTGCCAGCCTGAAGGGCCGCGAGCACCGGCGCAAGGGCTGGCGCCACGATGGTTCAGGTCACCGTAGCGGCCCGGGCCGCCCCGCGCAGGGCCAGCAGGGCGTCGAGCTCGGCCAGCGCCAGCGCCACCAGGGCCGGATCGAGCTCGCGGCCGGACAGGGCCTCGAGGTGCCGGCGCAAGGCCTCACGGCCATCGCCGGCGCGGCCTTCCTCGGAGGCAAGGAAGGCATCGACCACATTGGCCACCGCCAGCAACCGGCCTTCCAGCGAGATGCCCGCGCCGCGCAGGCCGAGCGGGAAACCGCTGCCGTCCCAGCGCTCGTGGTGTTCCTTCGCCACCTGGGCGGCGAGCCGCCCCTCCTCGGTGGCGAGCCGGGCGAGCAGACCGGCCCCGACGCCGGGATGCGCCAGCACCGCCTGGCGCGCCTCGCCGGCGAGCTCGTCGTACTGCAGCAGGGCATTGCGCACGCCGGCCGGCAGGCCGAGCAGGCCGAGGTCGCGCAGCATCGAGGCATGGCGCAGGGCCTCGACGCGCACCGCCGGTAGCCCGGCCTTCGCGGCGAGGTGGGCGGCGATACCGGCCGTGGCCACGGCATGCGGGAAGTACTCGGCGATCTTCTCGTCCACCACCCGGGCGAGCAGGTCGATCAGGCCGTGGAAGGCCTCCTCCACCACCGCGATGTCGCGGTAGGAACGGATGGCGCTGTGGGTCACGGTGCGCAGCTTTTGCGCCGAGAGCTCGGTCTTCTCGCGGTAGTCGTTGATGTCGTAGTCGCGGATGACATGGTCTTCCGGCAGGTGCCCGGGCTGGCCGGTGCGCACCACCAGGCGGGTCTTGTGGTTGCCCTGCTGCTCGCGCACGGCGCTGATCAGGCGCAGACCGGCGGTGGGGTCCTCCATCACCATGTCGATGAGCCCGAGGGCGATGTCGGGATGCGAGGCGAACAGGGCGATGCCCTCGTCGGCGCTGGCGGCTTCCAGCAAATCGAGCGGGCGGCCGTCGATCTTCAGCGCGCCGAGCGCGAGGCGGGTGATGGCGCGCACCGATTCGTCGTCGTCCACCACCGCCACCTTCCACGGCGGCAGCGGGGAGGCGGGAGAAGCGCCGGGCTCGGGCCCCTCGGGGGCAAAGATCAACTCGTCGCTGCTTTCCACGGCGGGGGCTCCGTGTCTCCATTCCTCCCGAGCATGCCATGGCCGCAATGGCCCGGCATGAGCAGTTCAGCAAATTTTGACGTCGCTCAGGCCGCCCGGCCGTGGCGCTTCAGATGCACCAGCAGCAGGGAGATGGCCGCCGGGGTGATGCCGGGGATGCGCTGGGCCTGGCCGAGGGTCTCGGGGCGCACGGCGCTGAGCTTGGCCACCACCTCGGCCGACAGGCCGCTGATGCCGCGGTAGTCGAAATCTGCCGGGATGGCGGTGGCCTCGTGGCGGCGCTGGCGCTCGATCTCCTCACGCTGGCGCTCGAGATAGCCGGCATATTTGGCAGCGATCTCGACCTGTTCGGCCACTTTGGCATCGGTCACGCCCGGGCCCAGCCCCTCCACCGCCATCAGCGCGACGTAGCCGAGCGCCGGGCGCTTGAGCAGGTCGAGGGCGCTGGTCTCGCGCGAGACCGGCTGGCCGGTGGCGGCCTCGACGGCGCGGCCGAGCGCATTGCCCGGCGCCGCCCAGAGCCCGTGCAGGCGCGCGGTCTCGGCCTCAATGGCCTCGCGCTTGGCCTCGAAGGCCGCCCAGCGCGCGTCGTCGACCAGGCCGAAGGCCCGGCCGATCGGGGTGAGCCGCAGGTCGGCATTGTCCTCGCGCAGCTGCAGCCGGTACTCGGCGCGCGAGGTGAACATGCGGTAGGGCTCGGTGGTGCCGTGGGTGACGAGGTCGTCGACCAGCACGCCGAGGTAGGCCTCGTCGCGGCGCGGTGTCCAGGCCGGCTTCTGCTGCACGAAGCGGGCGGCATTGAGCCCGGCCAGCAGGCCCTGGGCGGCCGCCTCCTCGTAGCCGGTGGTGCCATTGATCTGCCCGGCGAAGAAAAGCCCCCGGATCGCCTTCGTCTCCAGCGATGCCTTGAGGCCGCGCGGATCGAAGTAGTCATACTCGATGGCATAGCCCGGGCGGGTGATGTGGGCGTTCTCAAAGCCCCGGATCGAGCGCACGAGGGCGAGTTGCACGTCGAACGGCAGCGAGGTGCTGATGCCGTTCGGGTAGACCTCGAAGGTATCGAGTCCCTCGGGCTCGATGAAGACCTGGTGCGAGGTGCGGTCGGCGAAGCGGGTGATCTTGTCTTCGATGCTCGGGCAGTAGCGCGGGCCCACGCCCTCGATCAGGCCGGTATACATCGGCGAGCGGTCGAGGCCGCCGCGGATGATGGCATGGGTGTGCTCGTTGGTGTGGGTGATCCAGCAGCTCACCTGGCGCGGGTGCACCGAGGCATCATTGTCGAAGCTGAAGGTCGGGATCGGCGTGTCGCCCGGCTGCTCTTCAAGCCCACTGAAATCGATGCTGCGGGCATCGAGGCGCGGCGGCGTGCCGGTTTTCAGCCGGCCCACGCCTGGCGCGGCCTCGCGCAGGCGCTGCGCCAGCGCGGTGGACGGCGGATCGCCGGCGCGGCCACCGGCGTAGTTCGAAAGCCCGATGTGGATCTGCCCGGCGAGGAAGGTGCCGGTGGTGAGCACCACGGCCGGCGCGCGGAATTCGAGGCCCATCTGGGTGCGCACGCCGGCGACGGCCTCGCCGGCGAGCAGCAGATCGTCCACCGCCTGCTGGAAGACGCAGAGGTTCGGCTGCGTCTCGACCACGCGACGGATGGCGGCCTTGTAGAGCCCGCGGTCGGCCTGGGCACGGGTGGCACGCACCGCCGGCCCCTTGCTGGCATTGAGCGTGCGCCACTGGATACCGGCGCGATCGGCGGCACGCGCCATGGCCCCGCCCAGAGCATCGATCTCCTTGACCAGATGCCCCTTGCCGATGCCGCCGATGGCCGGGTTGCAGCTCATCTGACCGATCGTCTCGATGTTGTGCGTGAGCAGCAGGGTGCGCGCGCCGCTGCGGGCGGCCGCCAGCGCGGCCTCGGTACCGGCATGGCCACCGCCGACGACGATCACCTCGAAGACGTGGAAAGGCGTGCTCATGGCAAGGGCCGCAGGGGCGCGGCAGGCAGGGGATCAGGGGCGGACATTGTGCCGCGGCGGGGCTGAACCGGTGGCGGCGGCCACCGCAAGCCGCGGCTCAGGTGCCGCGCGGCTTGGCGCGGTGGGTGGCGGTGGCCGTCCAGGGATCGTCGGGCCAGGGATGCCGCGGGTAGCGGCCCTTCATGTCCTTCTTCACGTCTGGGTAGACGTTGTTCCAGAAGCTCCGCAGGTCTTGGGTGATGGCGAGCGGCGCGCCGGCCGGCGAGAGCAGGTGCAGGGTGAGCGGCACCCGGCCCTCGGCGATGCGCGGGGTATCGGCCAGGCCGAACAGTTCCTGCAGCTTGCAGGCCAGCACCGGCGATTCCCCCGCGGCATAGCGGACCGGCCGCTCCAGCCCCGAGGGCACGCTGATGCGGCGCGGTGCCAGCAGGTCCAGCTTCGGTTTCAACGACCAGTCGAGACAGGACTTCAGCGCCTCTTCGAACTCGGCCTCCGAGAGAGCCTCCAGCCGCGTCTTGCCCTGGAAAGCAGGCTTCAGCCAGTCATCGAGGCGGGCGAGCAGGGCCTCGTCACTCACATCCGGCCACCCCAGTTCCGGCAACCACTCGCGCAGGCAGCGCAAGCGTTCCCGCCACTGCCGCAGTTCCTCCGTCCACGGCAGCACCTCGAGCCCGAGTTCACGCACGGCCTCGGTGAGGGCCTGCGCGGCACGGGCGGGGTCCGGCCGGCCAGCGGGCCTGCTTTCGAGCACGATGCGGTCGAAGCGGCGCTCGCGGCGCGATACCAGGGCGCGGGTGCCGGGATCCCAGCGCACGCTGTCCTCCTCGACGAAGCGCCCGGGGAACTCGCGCCGCAGGCGGGCCTCGTCCAGCGGCGCCGCGCGCAGGACCAGGCTGTCGCGGGCCTCGAAGCGCAGCTCGCTGGCCACGATCCAGGGCTCGCCGTACAGCGCGGAATCCTCGAACAGCCGGGCGCTGCGGCCATTGCTCAGGAGATACCGGCGCGGATCGCCGGGGTGCTGCAGGCCGATGCGGTCGGGGAAGGCATGCAGCAGCAGATCGCCCAGGAGGTGGTTCGGCGCCTCTGCCGGCGGCATGGCCTCGCAGCGCAAGCGGCGCCGCCACTGCCTGGCCTGCTGGTCGATGGCGGCCAGCGCCGAGCGCGAGGCCTCGGGCGGGGTGCGCCCGGCGCGGAAGGCGGCCAGCGCCTGCCAGCGCGCCGCCAGATCGTCGCGACGCGGGCCCTTGAGCGGGTCGCGGGCCTCGATCAGCGCCGCAAGATCACAGGCCAGCGCCATCTCGGCGGCGTCCGTCGGTGCCAGCAGCATGGCCGCGAGCCGCGGATGCGTGCCGAGCGCCAGCACCCGCCGGCCAAACCCGGTGATGCGGCCATCCGCATCGAGGGCGCCGAGGGATTTGAGCAGGTCGATGCCGGCCGCCAGGGCGCCGCGCGGCGGGGCATCGACGAAGCGCAGCTCGGCCCCGCCCCAGGCGGCCAGTTCCAGGGCCAGGCCGGAAAGCTCCACTTGGCCGATCTCGGCGCGCCGGTTCGGCTCCAGCCGCTGCGATTCCGGCCAGAGCCGGTAGCACCAGCCCTCGGCCACCCGGCCGGCGCGACCGGCGCGCTGGTCGGCACTGGCCTGCGAGATCGCCACCGTATCGAGGCGCGAGAAGCCGGAACCGGGATCGAAGCGCGGCTCGCGGGCCAGGCCGGTATCGATCACCACCCGCACCCCGGGCAGGGTGACACTGGATTCCGCCACGTTGGTGGCCAGCACCACGCGGCGCCGGCCCTCGGGGTCGGGCGCGAGGGCCTCGGCCTGGGCCTCGACCGGAAGCTCGCCGTGCAGAGGCAGCAGGCGCACCCCGGCAGCGACCGCCGGCTCCAGCGCCCGCATGGCCTCGGCGATCTCGCGCTGACCGGGCAAAAACACCAGCACATCGCCGGGATGCGCCGCCAGAGCCTGCTCGAGGCAGCGGCGCAGCTGCGCCGTCCACGGCTCCTCGCGGCGCGCCGGGAAGTGCCGCACCGTCACCGGGAAAGCCCGGCCCTCGGCACTGAGCCGCGGGGCGTCGAGAAAGCGCGCCAGAGACTCGCCGTCCAGGGTGGCCGACATCACCACGAGGCGCAGGTCCGGGCGCAGCTGCTCTTGCACGTCGAGGGCCAGGGCAAGGCCGAGGTCGGCCGCCAGGTGGCGCTCGTGGAACTCGTCGAACAGCACCGCCGCCACACCTTCCAGCAACGGGTCGTCTTGGAGCATCCGGGTGAGAATGCCCTCGGTGACCACCTCGATGCGGGTGGCCGCCGACACCCTGGCCTCGAAGCGGATGCGGTAGCCCACGGTCTGGCCCACCGGTTCGCCGAGTTGCCGGGCCATGAAGGCGGCGGCAGCCCGGGCCGCCACCCGGCGCGGCTCCAGCATCAGGATCCGGCCCTCCTGGCGCCATGGCGCGGCGAGCAGGGCGAGCGGCACCTGGGTGGTCTTGCCGGCCCCGGGCGGGGCCTCCAGTACCAGGCGGGAATGGGTGGCAAGCTGGTCGAGGATCGCCGGCAGCAGCGGCGTGATGGGGAAGGTGGCAGTCACCACCATAGTGTGACGCACTCCAGCAGAACCGCCCGCACACCTGCCGGAATGCTCGATCTGTCATCCAGGCCTCCGAGAATGCGTCCCCCGCTCGACGGCCCGCTGCCATGCTCGTGCCCCTTCGCCCCGCCTTGCTGTCGCGCCCCGCGCTGCTCATCACTGCCCTCCTGCTCAGCGCCTGCGGCGGCGAATCCCCGCCGCCGCCCCCGGTATCGGCGCCGCCGCCGTCCACCGAAATCGCCCTCGCCGCCGCGCCGGCGGCCCGCCAGCTCGATACCGCGGCGCTCAAGGCCCGGGCCGCCGCCTCGCTGGCCGCCAACCGCCTGTACGCGCCCGCCGGCGACAATGCCGTGGAGGACTACCTGGAACTGCGTGAGCGCCTGGACACTGACCCGGCCGTGGAAACCGCCCTGGTCGACCTCGCCCCCTACGTGGTGATTGGCAGCGAGCAAGCGATGGCCGCTGGTGCCTTCGACGAGGCCGAACGCTTGCTCGGCCTGCTGCAGCGCATGGATGCCGAGGCTCCGGCCCTGCCGCGGCTGCGCGAAGCGCTGGCGCAGGCCCGGAGCGAAGCGGAGCGCCGGGCCGCCGAACGTGCCGAGGCCGAGCGCCGGGCCGCCGAGGCCGCCGAGGCCGCCGCCCGGCAAGCGCGTGAGACCGAGACGGCGGCCACGGCCCCGCCCCCTGCGGCGACGGTGCCGGCACCGCCCCCCGCCGCCGCGCCGGCGCGCGCCGCGGCCGCCTCTGCCCCCGCCCCGGGCCCCGCCGCTCTTCCGGCCGCACCGGCCCCCGTCACGGCCAGCCGCGAAGCACCAGCCCGCCCACCGCCCGCCGCGGCACGCAGCAGCGGGGCGGCGGCACCGCGCGCCCTGCTCAGCCGGGTAGCACCGCGCTTTCCCGAAGCGGCGCAGCGCCGCCGGCTCGAGGGCGAGGTGGAACTGCTGCTCACCATCGCTGCCGATGGCAGCGTGGAAGGGGTGGACGTGCTGCGCGCCGACCCCCCCGGGGTATTCGACCGCGAGGCGGTGCTGGCCGCCCGGCGCTGGCGCTATGCCCCGGCCGAGGGCCGGAGCACCGCGCGGGTGGTGCTGAGCTTCCGCCGACCCGACTGAGAGGCCGGGCAGGCCAGACCCACCCGGTCCTGTCAATCGTCAAAGCACGTCGGAATGTGTCGGAAGTCACGCCGATGTATTGACAGCAACGTCACGGAGGCCGGAGGCTCGGCAGCCTCAGCCTCGCCGGGAACCTGCACCGTGTCCGTTTCGCCGATCCGACCCCCGCAGGCGGCACTGGCCGCCGCCCTCGCCCTCGCCCTCGGCCTTGCTGCCTGCTCCAAGGGCGAAGAACAGCCGCCCCCCGCACCCGCCGCCGCGCCGACCGCGCCGGCTCCGGCCGTGGACGAGGCCGCCCAGGCGGCCTCGGCGGCCCAAGCCACGGCCGATGCCCTCGCCGCCCTCTCCGAGGCCGAGTTGCGCGAGCGCGGCAATACCGCCCTGCGCGAGCAGCGCCTCTATGCGCCGGCCGGCGACAATGCGATGGAGTACTACCTCGCCCTGCGCAAGAAATCGGCCAAGCCCGATGTCTCGGCCGAGTCGGCGCTGATCGACCTGATGCCCTATGCCCTGATCGCCTCCGAACAGGCGATCAACAGCGGCAATTTCGCCGAGGCCGAGCGTCTGCTCGAACTCATGAGCCGCACCGACCCGGAAGCGCCCTCGCTGGGCCGCATCCGCGAAGCCATCGACAGCGGTCGCACGGCCCAGGCCGAGCGCGCCCGGCTCGAGGCCGAGCGCGCCGAGCGCGAGCGCCTCGCGGCCGAGCAGCGGGCCCGCGAGGCCGCCGCCGCGCCGCCCCCCGCCGCCCCGGCCCCGGAACCGGAACCGGCCGCTACGGCGCCGGCCCCGGAGCCAGCGGTCGCCCAGCCGGCCAGCCCGCCGCCCACCCCGGCTCCGGTGGCCAGCGCCCCGGCCACCCCACCGCCGGCCGCCGCCGCCCCCCGCCCCACCGCCGCCAGCCTGCGGCCGATCAGCACGCCGCAGCCGTCCTACCCGCGCGAGGCGGCCCGTAGCCGCGCTTCGGGCAGCGTCACCGTGCAGTTCACCGTGGCGGCCGACGGCAGCGTCACCAACATCCAGGTGCTACGCGCCCGACCGCGTGGCCTGTTCGAGCGCAGCGTGGAGGAAACCGTGGCCACCTGGCGCTTCGAGGCCCCGGGCGAGCCGGTCACCCTGACCCGTACCTTCGATTTCCGCATGTAAGCCGGGCGGCCACGCGCCGCCCCCGCCCCGACATCGCCCGGCTCAGGCCGGGCGATGCATTTCCGGGCCCCGGCTCAGGCCGAGATCGCCAGCGCCTCGCGGTGGTAGAGCCGCGAGGCCGCGAACCAGAGCAGGACGCCAAGCCCGAAGCCGGCGCCGACATAGATCGCCCACTGCAGCGGCGTGATCGCCTCGGCACGCAGCACCATCAGAATGAGCTGGTTCTGCGCCAGAAAGGGCGTCGCAAACATCCAGAGGGCGTTCTTCACCGGGTTCACCATCAGGATGATGGTGGGCAGGATCGGCAGCAGCATCAGGAAGGCCATGTAGCTCTGGGCTTCCTTCAACGTTTTCACCGAGGCCGAGATCAGCGTCAGCAGGGTGGTGCCGATCAGCACCATGGGCAGCAGGATCAGCAGCAGCTTCGCCACCGCCAGCAGCGAGACATCGACGCCCCTGAACGGGCCGCTGTCGACGAAGGCGAAGCTGAGCTTGAAGCTGAGCAGGGTGAGCAGAAGGCCGATCATGCCGAACACACAGGCCGCGGCGATCTTGCCGCTCATGATCGCGCCGCGCCCCGCCGGGGTGGCGAGCAGCGGTTCGAGCGACTGGCGCTCGCGCTCGCCTGCCGTGGCGTCCATCACCAGGTAGGCGCCGCCGAGGAAGGCGGTGAGGATCAGCAGGTAGGGCAGGAAGGCGAGCAGCATGCCGCGCTTGGCTTCGGGCGTAGCCAGATCGCGGTAGGTGATGGCCACCGCATTGCCGAGCGCAGGATCGATGCCGCGCGCCAGCAGCCGCACCGCGCCGGCCTGCCGCGAGTAGGCCTGCAGCGCCCGCTCGACCCGCCGCACCGGGATCTGCGAGTCCTGCCGCGAGCTGTCGTGGAGGATCTCCACCGTGGCCGCGCGGCTCTCGCGCCAAGCCTCGGCATAGCCGGCATCGATGCGCAGGATCACGTCCTTGTCCTGATGGCGGATCAGCGCCTCGGGGTCCTCGGGGGCCGGCTCGGCGCGGATGTTCTGGGTGGCAAGAAAGGCCACCAGGTTCGGGGCGTACTCGGCCCCCACCACCGGCAGCTTCAGCTCGGACTCGAGCTGGGTCTTGGCGCGGTTCTCGGCCAGGGCGCCGAGGCCGAGGATCAGCACCGGGAACAGCAGCGGCGAGACGAGCAGGCCGTTGATGATGATCTTGCGGTCGCGGAAGATCTCGACCAGCTCCTTGAGCATCACGGTGATCAGGGTCTTCATGCCTGCAGGCCCTCCTCCGAGCCGATGGCCTTGACGAAGGCGTCCTCGAGATTGGCTTCGCCGGTCTGGGCGCGCAGTTCGTCGGGCGAGCCCTGCGCGGCGACGCGGCCCCTGGCGATCACCACGATGTGATCGCAGAGCGCCCCCACCTCCTGCATGATGTGGCTGGAGAGGATCACGCAGCGTCCCTCGCGCTTGAGCTGCAGCAGGAATTCGCGCAGGCCGCGGGTGGTCATCACGTCGAGCCCGTTGGTCGGCTCGTCGAGGATGATGTTCTTCGGGTCGTGCACCAGCGCCCGGGCGATCGCGGTCTTGGTGCGCTGGCCCTGCGAGAAGCCCTCGGTGCGGCGATCGATGAAGTCGCCCATCTGCAGGGCCTCGACGAGGCGATCGGTGTTGCGGCGGATCGTAGCTTCGTCCAGGCCGTGCAGGCGGCCGAAGTAGGTGATGTTCTCGCGCGCGGTGAGGCGCTTGTACACGCCGCGCGCATCCGGCAGCACGCCGAGCGAGCGGCGCACCGCCTCGGCCTCGCGGAAGGCATCGCGGCCATCGACACGCACGCTGCCGCGGTCCGGCTTCATCAGGGTGTAGAGCATGCGCAGGGTGGTGGTCTTGCCGGCGCCGTTAGGGCCGAGCAGGCCGGTGATCCGGCCGTCCTGGGCGGTGAAGCCCACGCCATCCACGGCCTTGACCACGCCGGTCTTGGTCTTGAACTGCTTGTGCAGGTCGGAAAGCTCGATCATGACGGGGTCCTTCAGGGCTCCCAGCCATGCAGGCCGGCGCCAGGGGGAAGCGGGGCGAGGCGCTCGAGGCAGCGGGCATCGAGCCCCTTGGCATCGGCGGTCTCGAGGAACTGGGCAAACAGCTTGGGCATGCAGCCCATGCCGATCGGGGTATGGCCCTGGCCCTTCAGCACCAGGTGCCGGCCATTCGGCAGGCCGGCGATGACCTCCTCGCCGTAGCGCGGCGGCGTGACCGGGTCGAACTCGCCGCTGATCGCCAGCACCGGCAGCCCGCCGGTGAGCGGGGCGCGGAAGTCGTCCGGACGCTGGCCGCGCGGCCAGGCCTCGCACTGCGCGCGCATGAACTCGATGAAGCCGGTGCCGAGCACGGTGCCGGCATCGGCCGGGTCGGCGGCCAGGCCGTCGCCATCCTCGCTGCAGCTCACCGAGAGCTGCATGCCGTGCATGATCTGCTCGCCGAGGCTCTCCTCGAGCAGTGTGGCCTGCGCCAGGAGCGGGGCATAGTCGCCGGCATCGGCCTGCGCCAGCAGCACCGGCAGCAGCGTGGCGGTGAGCGGCGAATAGCTGTACATGCGCAGCAGCAGGGCGAGATGCCCCATCACCGGCACCGCCTCGCGGCGCTCGCCGGTGGTGGGGTGGCGGAAGGCCACCGGCGTGCGGCCGGGACGGGCGAGGTCCGCCTGCACCCGCGCCAGCGTGGCCATCGGCTCGGGCAGGCGGCCGGCGCAGGCGGCATCGGCCTCGCAGCGGGCGAACTGGGCCGCGAGCGCCGCCTGCAGGTTCTTCGCATGCTCGTTGCCCAGCACCAGGCGGTTCGGCACCACGCTGTCGAGCACCACCGTGCGGGTCTGTTTCGGATGGGTTTTGGCGTACTGCTGGGCCACGCGGGTGCCGTAGCTGCCGCCGTACAGGTTGATGCGCTCCGCGCCCAGGGCCTGGCGCACCGCCTCGAGATCGGCCACGGCATCGGTGGTGGTGTAATGGCGCACATCGGCCCGCCCCGAGAGGCTGGCAAGGCAGGCCTCGGCGAAGGCGCGGGCAGCCTCCGGGCGTGGATCTTCCTCCGGACCGAAGCGGTTGCGGCCCTCGGCATCACGGCAGGCCAGCGGGTTCGAGCCTCCGGTGCCGCGCTGGTCGACGAGGATCACATGGCGGCTGCGCAGTACGTCGGCGAAGGCCGGCGCCACCGCAGGATAGGAGGCGCGCGCGCCCTGCCCGGGCCCACCAGCGAGGAAGAACACCGGATCGGGCTCGGCCTCGGTGCTGGCCGGCACCCAGGCGATGGCGAGTTCGATCGTGCGGCCCTCGGGAGCGGCGCGGTCCTCGGGCACCGAGAGCGTGCTGCATTGCGCCTCGACCGCGGCGACCGCACCGCTACCAGGCAAAGTGCAGGGCGTGAACTCGAGGCTGCCGAGGCGACGGGCCTCGGCGTGGCCCACGGCGAGGGACAGGGCCAGCGCGAGGGCAAGGAAAAGGCGGCGGGGCATCGGGGGCTCCTGGGCGGAATCGGGCCGGGCGGGAGGCTACTTGCCGCTGACGTACTTTTCGCGGCGGATGTGCGGCGCCGGCAAGCCGGCGGCCTTCAGGGCAGCGAAGGCGGCGTCGACCATGTTGGGGTTGCCGCAAAGATAGGCGATATCGCCCTCGGGCTGCGGCGCGAGCGCGGCGAGGTGTTCGGTGACATACCCGCGGCGGGCATCGGGGCCGGCGGCCTCGTTGAATTCGCGTGAGTAGCAGGGCATGAAGCGGAAACGGCCGGGGTGGCGCGCCGCCACGGCACGGAAGTCTTCGGCATAGATCAGATCCTGCTCGCTGCGGGCGCCGAACAACAGCACCACCTCGGTGCCACGCTCGCGAATCGCCTGTTCCAGCAGGGGCAGCATCGAGCGGTAGGGCGTGACGCCGGTGCCGGTGGCGATCAGCAGATAGCGCCGGTTGGCGTCGCCCGGCATCAGGCAGAAGCGGCCGAAGGGCCCGCTGGCCTCGATCTCGTCGCCCGGCTGCAGGGCCTCGAACAGGGCGGTGGCGGTACCGCCGGGCACGAAGGACACGGCGATGTCCACCGCCTCGCCGGGCCCCAGGGCATGGTCATGGATGGTGGCGAGCGAATAGCTGCGCTTGGTGGGCTGGCCATCGCGGCCGGTGAGGTGCACCTGGATGAACTGGCCCGGCAGGTAGTCGAGGGCCTGGCCATCGGCGCGCAGGAAGCTCAGGTGGGCCACGGCCGGGGCCAGCATGCGCTTGGCCACCAGCTTCAGGGGGAAATGCGGGATCAAGGACGCCATCCAGACGGGAAGAGGGGCGGATTATCGCCCGGCTGCCTCCACGGCAGGCGAAGGCCCTGCAAGGACCGGAGTGCGGGGCGGCCGCCCGGCGGCGATGATCGGATCCGCCTTCGCCCCGGTCCCTGCCCCGCCATGCCTGCCGCCACCCCCGAGATCCTGATCGAACTCGCCCGCCGCATCGCCGCCCGCGCCGATGAGCCCTGGCTGCTGGCCGACCTCGCCGCCGAGGTCGGCCTCTCCCCTTCAGCCTTCCAGCGCCGCTTCACCCGGCTGGTCGGCCTATCGCCGAAGGCCCTGCAGGACGCCGCCCGGCTTGGCCGCCTGAAGGCCGCGCTGAAGTCCGGCAGCCGCGTCACCGACGCCATCCTCGAGGCCGGCTTCGGCTCGCCCAGCCGGGTGTATGGCGAAACCGGGCGGGCGCTGGGCATGACGCCCTCGGCCTATCGCGAAGGCGCGCCGGGCGAGTGCATCCACTGGGCGCTGCGCGAGACCCGGCTCGGGCCACTGGCCATGGCGGCCACGGCGCGCGGGGTGTGCTTTGCCCAGTTCGTGGACGGCGAGGCCGCGGCGGCCACGCAACTGGCCGGCGAGTTCCCGAGGGCTCGGCTGCTCCGCAGCCCGGCCGACCGGCGCGATGGTGGCGATGCGGCCGCCGCCGGCGCAGCCGCCGCGCTGGATGCCTGGATCACGGCGCTCGACGCCCACCTCGGGAGCCTGCGCCCCTTGCCCGCCATTCCGCTCGACCTGCGCGGCACCGCCTTCCAGCATCGGGTCTGGCGCTTCCTGCAAGGCATTCCGCTGGGCGAAACGCGCTCCTACGCCGAGGTGGCCGCCGGTATCGGCGCCGCCAAGGCCAGCCGCGCGGTCGGCTCGGCCTGCGGGGCCAACCCGGTGGCGGTGCTGGTGCCCTGCCACCGCGTGCTGCGCGGTGACGGCGGTCTGGGCGGCTACCGCTGGGGGCAGGAGCGCAAGGCCGCGCTGCTGGCGGCCGAGATGGCCTCTCGCTGAAGCGCGGCGGACGGTCCCGGCCGCGCTGGCGCCTGCCCGCGCCACATGGCGCCTATACTTGCCGCTTCCTTCCTGCCAACCGCCGCCCCGGGCCCCATGGCCGAGCACCGCGACACCGCGCCACCGGCGCTGGAGATCCGCGATCTCCGCAAGACCTACGACAACAAGACCGAAGCCCTGAAGGGCATCTCGCTCAGCGTGCAGCCCGGCGACTTCTTCGCCCTGCTCGGCCCCAACGGCGCCGGCAAGAGCACGCTCATCGGCATCGTCAGCTCGCTGGTGAACGCCACGAGCGGCAGCGTCTCGATCTTCGGCGTCGACCGCTTCGCGAACCGCGAGGCCGCAATGCGCCTGCTTGGCCTGGTGCCGCAGGAGATCAACTTCAACATGTTCGAGAAGCCCTTCGACATCCTGGTGAACTACGCCGGCTTCTACGGCGTGCCGAGAGCGGAAGCCAAGCGCCGCGCGGAGCAGCAACTGAAGCTGGCGCAGCTCTGGGAAAAGGCACAGGTGATGAGCCGAACGCTCTCCGGCGGCATGAAGCGCCGGCTGATGATCGCCCGCGCCATGATGACGAACCCCCGGCTGCTGATCCTCGACGAGCCCACCGCCGGCGTCGATATCGAGATCCGTCGTGGCATGTGGAAGCTGCTGCGCGAGATCAACGCGCAGGGCACCACCATCATCCTCACCACGCATTATCTCGAAGAGGCGGAGAATCTCTGCCGCAACCTCGCCATCATCGACAAGGGCCGCATCGTCGAGCAGGGCCCGATGCGCGCCCTGCTCGCCAAGCTCGACGTCGAGGGCTTCGTCTTTGATATCGAAGGCGCACTGCCGCCCATCCTGCCGGCCATCGAGGACGTGAAACTGCAGGCCGAGAACGACCACACGCTGATCGTGGAAATGCCCCGCGGCATGGACCTGAACCGGGTGTTTGCCGCCTTCCAGCAGGCCGGCATCACGGTGCGCTCGATGCGCAACCAGGTGAACCGGCTGGAGGAACTGTTCGTGCGCCTGACCGGCGACAAGGCGGTGGCAGCATGAGCGCGCAGGACACCCCCATGGTCACAGCCAACCCGAACTGGACCGCCTTCCGCACCATCATCCGCCGCGAGGTGGCGCGCATCGTCCGCATCTGGGGCCAAACCCTGGTGCCGCCGGCGATCACCATGACGCTCTACTTCCTGATCTTCGGCAAGCTGATCGGCAGCAGGATCGGCGACATGGGCGGCTTCAGCTACATGGATTTCATCGTGCCGGGCCTGGTGATGATGTCGGTGATCCAGAACGCCTACGGCAACATCAGCTCGAGCTTCTTCGGCGCCAAGTTCGGTCGCCACATCGAAGAGCTGCTGGTGGCCCCGCTGCCCAACCACGTGATTCTCGCCGGCTATGTGGGCGGCGCGGTGCTGCGCGGCTTCATGGTCGGCGCCATCGTGCTGGCAGTGGCCATGCTGTTCACCCATGTACGCGTGCATGACTGGGCAGTGACGCTGAGCACGGTGCTGCTCGGCGCGGTGATCTTCTCGCTGGCCGGCTTCGTGAACGCCGTCTACGCCAAGAAGTTCGACGACATTGCCATCATCCCCACCTTCGTGCTCACCCCGCTCACCTACCTCGGCGGCGTGTTCTACTCGGTGAAGCTGCTGCCGGCCTGGGCGGAGACCGCCACGCACGCCAATCCGATCTTCTACATGGTGAACGCCTTCCGCTACGGCCTGCTCGGTGAGGGCGCCACCGACGTGCCGCTGTGGAGCGCCTATGCGGTGATGCTGGCCTTCGTGCTGGCCCTGGGCTGGTTCGGCCTGTGGCTGCTGCAGCGCGGCGTGGGCCTGCGCAGTTGAGGTCGCCCGGCCCTCACGCCTCGCGCCAATCCTCGCCGGGCATGATCCGGCGCAGGTAGGCATCGAACATCGGCACGGTGAACGCGGTGTCGCCGTGGTTGGGGCTCCAGACCATGCCCTTTGCGATCAGCTGCGCGCGGATGGGCCCCATCGCGGTGACCTTGCGGTCGAGGGCCTCGGCCACGTCGCCGGAGCGGTGCGGGCCCGGGCCGAGTTCGGTCATCGCGCGTGATCGGCGAGGCCGGCGCGACGTCCCAAGCGTGCTTGCCCCATTCCTGCAGGAAGTACGGATACCCCTCGGTGGCGCGCAGGATGGCCTCGGTGGCGGCAGGCTCGAAACGCACCCCCAGCGCGGCCGCGGGCACTTCCAGCGCATCTCGCGCGGCGGTGGCGTCGAGGGGCCCGATGAAGTGAAACGCGAACAAGCGCTCGGCATAGGATTTCGCCCGCCCCATCTGCCCGGGCAATTGCGGCAGCCCGGCGCCCACGAGCATCACCGGCACCTGCCGCTGCGCGCAGCGGTGCAGGGCCGTGATGAGCGGGGCGAGCTGGTCTTCGGGCACGTACTGCAGCTCATCCACGTACAGCGCGAGGACCGTGCCCACAGCCTGGGCGGCCTCGCCGGCCGCTTCCAGCAGGGCCTGCAGGTCATGCTCGAGATCGCCGTTGTCGGCGAGGCCGGGCTCGGGTTCGAGGTCGATGCCGACTTCGAGATCAGCGAACTTGAGCTTCAGCGACTTCGCGAAACCGGCCAGGGCCCGCAGCCCACGCGCAGCGAGATCGCCGGCCTTTTCGCGCCGGGAGAGGCGCAACAGGGCGAGGCGCAGCTGGGGCGCGAGCATGGCCGGCAGCGAGCGCCCCTCCGGGGCCTCGATGCGCAAGGTCTCGATGCCGGCGGCCTCGGCATCGCTGCGCATGCGGTCGAGCAGCACCGTCTTCCCCACCCCCCGCAGGCCGATCATCAGCACGCTCTTCGCCTGCCGGCCGATGCGGACGCGCTCGGTGGCGATGCGCACCTGTTCGATCAGGGCATCGCGGCCGGCGAGCTCGGGCGGCGGGGCGCCGGCCCCCGGGGCATAGGGGTTGGTGATCGGGTCCATGGCTGCATCTTGAGCCGGATTTTTTGGTTTATCAATGAGCAATAATTTCAATAACTCCTTTCAAACCTGATCGGGATTCCGCAACCTGCCGGTCGGCGGAGGGTCCGTGGCCCGAGTTCCCGCCCTTTTGCGAATGCTGCAGTGAAGGGGGCCCCCGGCCCCAGCCACTGGAGCCACCATGTCGCCTCGTCCCGCCCCCCGCAGCCTCGTCCCCGTCCTTCTCGCCCTTGTCGTTTCCCCCCCGCTGCTGGCGCAAAGCTTCGGCGACCAGCTGCGCCGCACTGCCGAGCGCGCGGCCAAGAGCGAGGTGCAGCGCAAGGTCGACGAGGAAACCCGCGAAGCCACGCGCTGCGTGCTGGGTGACGAGCGCTGTGCCCGCGAGGCGCGCCGCCAGGGGCGCGAGGTCGAATACGTCGAAGCGGGCCCCAGCCCGGCCGCCTCCGGCGCCAGCACCGCGGCCAGCACCGGCACCGCGGGCCTGCCCGCGCTCAGCGACGACCCGCGCGCCGACCATCCAGTGCTCTCGCGCTATGCCGGCTCGGAATGGATCGAGGGCAGCAACCGCGCCTTCGATGCCTATGCCCTGATCGTGGGCGTGGACAACGGCACGCCGCGCACCGAATCGCTGGAAGGCCGCGTTACCCGCCGCGTGTACCGCAACCCGAGTGGCCGCTCGTCCTTGGAGATCCTGCGCAACTACCGCGCGGCCCTCGAGGGCCAGGGCTTCCGCCTGCGCTGGTCCTGCGACAGCGCGACGGCCTGCGCCAGCCGCGGGCGCAGCGGCTGGAAGTCGGTCAACGGCATGAACCCGGGCGTGGCCGGCGACCTGCGCTACATCGCCATGGCACGCAGCACCGCGGGGGCCACCACCACGGTGGCGGTGGCGGTGAACCCACAGCGCAGCTTCGTCGACGTGGTCGAGACGGCCACGATGGACACCGGCATGGTCAGCGCCGAAGCCCTCGGGGCGGCCTTGGATGAAAGCGGCGCGGTCGTGCTCGAGGGCCTCTACTTCGCCACCGGCAGCGCCGATCTGCTGCCCGACTCCAACGCAGCGATCGCCGAAGCCGCCGCCCTGCTCAAGGCGCGGCCGGAACTGCGGCTCGAGGTGCAGGGCCACACGGACAACGTCGGCAATTCGGCAGCGAACCTGACACTCTCGCGCCGGCGCGCGCAGGCCGTCGCGGACGCCCTCATCCAAGCCCATGGCATCGCCAGCTCGCGGCTCGCGGTGCGCGGCTTCGGCGCGGCGCAGCCCGTGGCCGACAACGCCACCGAGGCCGGGCGCGCCAAGAACCGCCGTGTCGAGCTGGTGCGGCGCTGAGGGCGCGGCCATGGCCATCGCCTTCCGTTCCTGCAGGCCCCGGCGAACGCTCGCCCGCAGCCTCGCGGCCCTTGCCGTGCTGGGCGCTTCCAGCCTCGCGGCGGCCCCACTTCCGCCGCCTGCGGCGTGGTGCGAGGCCCTGCTGCCGGTGGCGGCCATCCCTGCCGCGCTGGGTCGTCCGGTGCCGGGTCTTGCCCGCCGCACGATCCTCGCAGTGCCGGAGAACGACCGGCAGTGCGCGCGCCGCTATGCCATCGGAAACAACCCCTTCGGGGATGAGTTGATCGTTCGCGTCACCCCGGCCCGCGATGCCTCCGGGGCGCGAGGCACCTTGCAGCGCCTCCGTCGCGAGGCCGAAAGGGGCCGGGTGTTCGGCCTTTCCTCGCCCGAGGGCCTCGGCGCGGGTGCCGTGCACTTCCGCCGTCCCGACCCGCTGGCCGACCATCGCATGGCCTTCGTGGTCGCCTTCGCGCGCGGCGCGCATGTGGTCGAGCTGACCTACCACAACGTCGACAACGGCAAATCCGACACCTTCATCCAGGCCAGCGCAGAGCTCGAGCCCATCGCCCGCGGCCTGCTGGAGCGCTGGCCGTGAGCGCGGTCTTCAAGACCCCAGTGCGTCGGGCGTGGCTGGAACGCGCCGTGGCGGCCGCGATTCTGCTGTCCACCGCCACCGCATTTGCCGCCGACCCCGCGCCCAAGCCCAAGCCGTGGCCGAAACCGCCGGTACTCGAAGTGATCGAATCCGGCTCGCCGGAGGCCCGACGCCGCGGCGAGACGGTCGAGCGCCTGCCGGACCCCTTCGAGCTGCCGCCGATTCCCGTCATCGAATCGGGCAGCCGCGAGGCGCGCGCGATGGGCGAGCACTTCAGCAACCCCGAAGCCCTCCGCCGGCGCGAAGCGGCGTGGGCACGCGACAGCACTTTCCCGCCCAACCCCGACACCGTGCCCGGCCGCTACCGCTTCGACCTGCGGCTGCGCCAGTTGGTCGACAGCGCCGATGGCCTCGTCGACATGACCTGCTTCGCCAACTCGCGCGATGCGAGCCTGCTGTGCCCCGAGTGGGGCCTCGGCGGCTGGACGCTCGGCATGGCGTCCGCACAGGGCAGGTTCGAGTTCGTGCTGAGGCAGGCCGACGGCGACGTGCTGGTCTGCGGCCAGCACCGCGACCTCGGCCCAGCCTGCGTGCAGATGGGCGATGAAATTGGCCCGGCCTTCGCCTGGCTGCGCAACATGGGCCTGAACCAGGCCTTCCTCGATTCCATCGCGACGACGCCCCAGACGCTGGGTGACGGGCCGCGCGGTGCGGTGCAGGGCGTGCGCGGTCGGACCGCCGACGGCTTCCTGCAGCTCTGGTTCGACCCTCGCGGCAGCGGCATCGCCACGCGCATGCCGTGGATCGGCATGGGCGTGGGCCTGCTGCGCGACGAACGCGCCCGCGTGGTCCGCACGGTGCGCGGTGCGCGCTTCGAGGGCGCCGACCGCGACGGCGGCGACGTGATCCTCGAGCTGATCGAGTTGGCGCCCGCGCGCATCGAGCGCGATCTCGCCGGCTATCGGCTCATCACCGCCTTCACCGCACGGGGCCTCGAGGAGTCGATGTCGCTGTCGGCGCAGCTGATGGCCCTGCAGCGCGAGGGCATGGGCATCCGCGCCGAGCTCGACGCCTGCCCGAAAAGCAGTGCCGGACGCGACTGTCGCGCCCACCACCGCGAGCGCCTCAAGGCCCTCGAACAGCGGGCCCGCGACATGGCCCTCGGCTTCGGCCGCCGCCATGGCCTGCCTGTCGACGACTGAGTCCCCCACCCCCGAAGGAGATCGCTCCATGTCCGACCCCCGCCCGACTTCCGCACATCGCTGGCCCGCCGCAGGCTTCGCATTGCTCGCCAGCCTCGCCTTCGCGCCCACCGCCTTCGCACAAGCGACGCTCGATTGCCGCGCCGTCGAGGCCGTCGGCAACGCCATGCGCGCCGAAATCATCGCCACCATCGAACGCGACCTGGTCGGCGAGCCGATCGAGATCTCGCGCCGCAAGACCTTGCACCTGCTGGGCGTGGACGAGGTGCAGTTCCGTGGCTGCACGCTGCGGGCAAAGGTGCTCATCGACCTCGAGCGGAAGATCCGCCGCGACGCCGAAGGGCATGCCTGGGTCTCCGGCACCGTGCAGTCCTACGGCCTGCGGCCGCAGCCTTGGGTCTGCCTCGACCGCAAGCCGAAGGTCGATCGCGTCGAAGTCAGCCACACCGCGAACCTCGGCGAGCGGCTTTACGCCCGCATCGCGCAACGCACGCTCACCCCGGACCGCTGCTTCCCCGTCGGCGTCGCGCCGACCCCCTGAGTTCCACACCACCCCCAACCCCCGGAGATCCCATGCACGCTTCCCGCTTGCGCACCCCGCGTACCCCCCGCCTTGCCCTCGCTGCCGGGCTCACCCTCGCCGCCCCGTTTGCGGCCCTCGCCAATGGCCCGCTGCACGGCACCTATGTCGGGCTCGACCTGCAGGCCGACCGCGGCGAGCGCCAGAGCCAGACCACGCTCGGCGGCGCCTGGGCCAGTGAATCGCAAGCGCTGCGCGACTTCGTTTCGGGCCTCGACGCCGGTGCTCGGGACGACAGCGGCTTCGGCCAGGGGCTGCATCTTGGCTACCTGCACGCCCCGGCCGATGGCCTGCTGCTCGGCGTCGAATTCGGCTTCGAAGCCCCGGGGGCGGAGGTCGATGCCCGCGTCGGCCCCACCAGCGCGGCGACGCCGGCCACGCTGAACTACACCATCGATGCCGGGCTCGACTTCGATCGCATGCTGGTGCTGCGCGGTCTCGTGGGTTGGCAGTCCGGCGACCATGCCTTCTACGCCTCGGTGGGCGGCGCCCGCGCCGACCTCGTGGCGCGCACCGGCATCACCAGCAATGGCGGCTACGCCAAGGCCGGCCTGACCGACGACAGCCGCAGCGGCCTGCACCTCGGCCTCGGCTGGCGCAGGGCCCTGGGCGAGCACTGGTCGATCCGCGCCGAAGTGACGCAGGCCGACCTGGGCGACGTCGAGGTGGTCAACGCCTACCTCCCCGGCAGCAGCTTCACGGACCCCGCCTACACCGAGCGCTACCGCATCGAGGCCGAGTTGCGGCAAGTGCGGGTGGGCGTGAGCTACCGCTTCCGGTGACGTGATCAGCGCGCCTTGCGCTACCCTCATGGGCGTTCTCCCCCCAAGGAACGCCCGTGACGGACATCACCCTGCTGCTGGGCGCGGCGGGCCGCGGCGACCAGGACGCGCTGCAGCGCGCCTATGCCGCGGTCTACGGCGAGCTGAAGAAGATCGCGGCCGGCTTGTTGCGCGGCCGCGACGACACGCTGAGCCCCACCGTACTGGTCAACGAGGCCTACCTGCGCCTGTGCGGTGGCCAAGGCGTGACGCCGGAATCGCGCAAGCACTTCTACGCGACGGCGGCACAGGCCATGCGCTGGATCATCACCGACCTCGCCCGCCAGCGCGGGGCGGAACGCCGGGGCGGCGACTGGCAGCGCGTCGAACTCGACGAACGCCTGCCCGCGGCGGCGGCGGACACCGACTGGATCGCCGTGGATGCCGCCCTGACGCACCTCGGCCGCATCGACCCGGCCAAGCGCGAGCTGGTCGAACTCCGCTTCTTCGCCGGGCTCGACTACCCCGAGCTAGCCGAACTGCTCGGCCGTTCGGAGCGCTCGCTCAAGCGCGATTGGGCCGCGGCGCGCGCCCTGCTGATGGCCCTGCTCGACGAGGCCGCTGAATGAGCGCGACCGACGCCGAATGGCAGGCGGCACTGGCCGTCGTCGAGGCCCTGCTGGACCTCGCACCCGAGGCCCGTGAGGCGCATCTGGCCGGGCTCGACCTGCCCGAGGGCGTGCGGGCGCGCGTGCTGCGGATGCTAGCGGCCGATGGCGAAGCCAGCCCGCTGGATGCCCCGTTGCACCTCGGCGACGGCCTGCGGCCGCCCGAGGCCGGCACGGTGCTCGGCCGCTGGCGGCTGGTCGCGCCCATCGGCCGCGGCGGCATGTCCACCGTCTGGCGTGCGCAATCGACGGTCGAGCCGACGACGCAACACGCCGCGCTCAAGGTGATGGACGCGGGCGCGGTCGACGCCGCCGCGCTGCGCCGCTTCGAGCGCGAGCTGGAGATCCTCGCGCGGCTCAAGCATCCCGGCGTCGCCGCCCTGCTCGACGCCGGCCGCAGCGAAGCCGGCCTGCCCTGGTTCGCGATGGGCCTCGTGGATGGCGCCCCGATCGATGTCTGGTGCGGCGAACGAAACCCGACGCTGGCTGCGCGGATCGACTTGCTGATGCAGGCCTGCGAGGCCGTCGCCCACGCCCATCGCCACCTCGTCGTGCATCGCGACATCAAGCCCGGCAACGTGCTGGTGGACGCCGAAAGCCGCGTGGTGCTGGTGGATTTCGGCATCTCCCGCCTGCTTGAGGAAACCCGCGAAGCCTCCACCGGCACCTACGCCTTCACCCCGCGCTTCGCCGCTCCCGAGCAGCGCAGCGGCGGCGCCATCAGTACCGCCACCGACGTCTGGGGCTTGGGCGCCTTGGCCCACCTGCTGCTGGCCGGCGAGCCGCCGAACCTCCCCGAAGGCGCCGAAGCGGTCGCGCCGCCGGCGTCCCTGCCCGCCGACCTGCGCGCCATCCTGCGCCGCGCCCTGCAGCGCGACCCGAAGGCGCGTTATTCCAGCGTCGATGCGTTGGCCGACGACTTGCGTGCTTTCCTCGAGGGCCGCCCGGTGCGCGCCCGCGAGGGCGGTGCGCTCTACCGGCTGGGCCGCACCCTGCGCCGGCATCCGGCAGCGGCCGGGCTCACCGTCGCCCTTGCCGCGAGCCTCGTGCTCGGCGTCGTCGCCAGCCAGCTGCAGTCGCGTCGCGCCGAGGCCGAGGCCGAACGCGCGCGAGTGGCGCAGCAGGCGGCGGAGGCCGCCCGCGAACAGGCCGAGAGGGAAGCAGAGCGGGCGCAGATGATGCATCGCTTCACCCTCGGCCTCTTCGAAGCGTCCATCCCGGGATACGCACCCGACGAATTGCCCACCACCCGCCAACTGCTCGACCGCGGCATCGAGCGCGCCCGCGACCCCGCGAGCGGTTCGGAAGTACTCCGGGCCGATATGCTGCTAGCGATCGCGGAAATCCTGTCGGCGCGACTCCAGTTCCAGGAAAGCCAAGCCCTGCTGGACGAAGCCAAGACGCTGGCCGGTGGACCCTCGAAGGCCCCGAAGGCGCTCTGGGCACGGGCACTCCAACAGCAGGCCGACCTGCACCGGCGCCAGCGGCAGGACGATCAAACCGCCGAAGCCTTGGCGGCCGGGATCGCGTGGCTTGCGACGAATCACCCCACCGCCATCGAGCGGCTCGAGATGCAGCGTGAGTTGGGGCGTCTGGCGATGTACCGGGAGGATCTTGTCGAAGCCGAAAAGCAGATGCTCGATCTGCGGAAACGCATCGCGGGGCGCGGCGGCCTGGGCAGCCTGCCCATGCGGCTGGCGGGCGACATCGCGAGTCTTCGCGGCATGCAGGGCCGGATGGCGGAAGCCCTCGAAGCACAGCACGCCGTGTTGGCGATGAAGCTCGCCGATCCAACGACCTCAAGCGCCTCGATCGCCACGACCCTCTTCAACCTCGGCAGTGCCAACGAGTCGCTCGGCAATATCGCGACGGCGCGACGGCACTACGACGAGGTGCTGCAGAGACTGGCGAGCATTGACACCCCGATGCAGCAACGGGCCGCGACTTTCTCGGCGCAAGGGCGCCTGGCCCACGTGCTCGGCGATCCGGAAGCCGCCCTCGCGAAAGTCCGTGCCTCCGCCGAGGAATGGGCGAAGGCGCTCGGGCTTTCAGGGCCCGACGAAGACTTCTTCGAGGCCTACCACCGGGGGCGGATCCTCGCCGACCTCGATCAAACCGAAGAGGCGATCGCCAGCCTGAATACGGCAATCCAGCGCATGCGGGCTCGACGCGACGCCCCACCGGCGCGGATCACTGAAGTCCTCGTCCGCTTGGCCTCCCTCGCCTGCCGCACTCGGGACGTTCCTCGCGGCGACTCACTGCTTGCCGAGGCTCGTCAGGCACAAGCCGCCGCACCGGATTGGGCGCTCGCCGAAGCTTCCGCCGAATGTGCACTCGCCCGTGGCGAGCCCGATGCCGCCGTCGCGCAGCTCGAAGCGGTCACGCGCCGCGGGCCGGAGCGCTCGAACGACCCCGAGTTCGACCTCATGCGCTACGAAGTGCTTTACGCCGAGGCCCTTGCGGCGGCAGGGCGAAACAGCGATGCGCGACGCGAAGCCACGGCGGTGCGCAACCGGCTCGATGCGCTCGGCGCGCTGCCTCAGCACGTGCTGCGCGCCCGTATCGCGGCGATCCTGGGCGACGAGCGACAGGGAGCAGACGCGCAGCGCTGACGAAGGCTGCCGCGCAGGGTGCCTCTGCCCTCAGGCCTGCGGCAACCGGAAGAACGCCCGCGCCGTCGACGTGGTGCTCGCGGCCGTCACGGCCACGTCCTCGCCGCGGTCGCGAGCCAGTTCCTGCACGATGTGCGGCAGGAAGGCCGGCTCGTTACGGCGGTCCTTCGGCAGAGGCTTTAGGCTGCGCGGCAGCAAGTAGGGGCAGTCGGTCTCCACCATCAGACGCTCGGCCGGGATGCGCTTCACCAGCTCGCGCAGGTGCTGGCCGCGGCGCTCGTCGCAAAGCCAGCCGGTGATGCCAATAAAGCAGCCGGCGTCCAGCGACTCCATCAGAGCCCGCTCGTCGCCCGTGAAGCAGTGCACCACCGCTGGGCCGCACTTCGGCAGGAAGGGCTTGAGGATGGCGAGGAAGTCATCGTGGGCGTCGCGCTGGTGCAGGAATAGCGGCTTGCCGCACTCAACCGCCAGCTCCAGCTGGCGCTCGAAGGCGCGGCGTTGAACATGTCGCGGCGAAAAGTCACGGAAGTAATCGAGGCCACATTCGCCTACCGCCACCACCTCCGGATGCGTCAGCAGCTCGCGCAGTTCGGCAACGGCCTCGTCGGTCACTTCGATGGCGTGGTGCGGGTGCACACCGGCGGTGGCGAACAGCCGGCCCGGGTGGGCACGGGCCAGCGCCAGCGCCTCGCACGAGCCCGCGCGCGAGGCGCCGGTGACGACCAACTGCTGCACGTTGGCCTCGCGGGCGCGCTCCAGCATGGCATCGAAGTCGTGGCGGAAGCTCTCGTGGGTGAGGTTGGCGCCGATATCGACCAGCGCGTGCGGGAAGGTGCAGCGGTAAGGGTTCATGGCGGGGCGGGATTCTAACTGCCCCGTCCTGGCACACGGACCATGCGGCTCATTCCGCCCCCGGCAGGGAATACTCGAAGCGGTAGAAATGCTCGCCGCCGGCGATGTCGATGCCCATGCGGCCGGCAAGGCCGACGAGCTCGCCGGTGCCGGAGTCCGGCACTACCTCGAGGAACAGGCGCTTCATGCCGCGCTCCATCACCCCGCTGTGCTGCAGCACGAAACTGCCGCAGCGGCCGGCCAGTGTGCCCTCCACGTATTCCAGCGCCACATAGCCCGCCGAGCCTTCCACCGCAGTGCGCAGCGCCAGCATCTCGCCCCGGCCCACGGCATCGAGCACGCCCTCGTAGCGCTTGTCGAGGCGGAAGCGCGACATCTCGAGCGGCGCTTCGGGATGCGCCAGGGCCTCGGGCAGCAGGCGGACGTGAAAGGGCCCTTCGATGCGGTTCATGGCAGGCGCTCAGCCCTTGCACAGCCGGGCATGGATCACCTTGGCCCCCGTGCCCGGGAGGGCAGACTCCCGCAGCTCGAACTGCCCCGGATAGGCGCGCAGCACATCGCTCAGCTTCTTGTGGCCGAACAGCCGGGGGTCGAAGTCGGGGCGCAGGGCATTGAGGTAGCTGCCAACGGCAGCGAGGGCGGCCCAGCCATCCTCGGCCTCCACCTCCTCGATGGCCTGGGAGATCAGCTCGACGGCATCGATCGGGCGCGGCTCGAGGAGCGGGGCCCCCGCAGCAGGCGGCTCGGCGGCCTTCGCCGCCGCCGCGGGGGCCTGGCCTCCGGTGGCTGGAGTCTTCTTCCCGGCATGGGGGCGCAGCAGGTCGGTGTAGATGAACTTGTCGCAGGCCGCCACGAAGGGTTCGGGCGTCTTTCTTTCGCCGAACCCGTACACCGCCAGCCCTTCCTCGCGGATCCGCTGCGCCAGCCGGGTGAAATCACTGTCGCTGGAAACGAGGCAGAAGCCATCGAAGCGCCGGGTGTAGAGCAGATCCATGGCGTCGATGATGAGGGCGCTGTCGGTGGCGTTCTTGCCCCGGGTGTAGGCGAACTGCTGAACCGGCTGGATCGAATGTTCGAGCAGGGCCTGCTTCCATTCGCCATGTTGGGGCGAGGTCCAGTTCCCGTAGATGCGCCGGACGCGCGCCGAGCCCAGCTTCCCCACCTCGGCGAGCAGGGGGGCGATCACCGCGGGCTGGGCATTGTCGGCATCGATGAGGACCGCAAGACGCGGCGGGGCGGAACTGCTATCGGCCATGCACAGGCTCCTTGATGCGATCGCAGCGGATCTTAGCCGCTCCCGATACTCTCCTCTTGCTCTGGAAAAGACGCGGATGGTGCGACGCTTCCTGCACCCTGTGCATCCTTATCCGCGCCAGGCAAGAGCGACGAGGTACCGATGCGCCCCTCCCTCCTGATGCTGAGCCTCGTCTGCGCCCTTGGGCTCTGCGCCCCATCGCTGGCGTCGGCCCACCGTGTGCCCAAGCCCGACCTCACCGCGGTCGACCAGCGGATGCAGGCGCTGGTGGCCCAGTACCGGCTGGAGGGCGCTTCGCTCTGGGTGTCGCAGGACGGCACGACGGTGTTCGAACGGCACTACGGCGCCTATGAGCCCGAAACCCGAGTTCCCATCGCCTCGGCTAGCAAATGGGTCTCCGCCCTGGTGCTGGCGCGACTGGTGGAGAAAGGCCTGCTGCGCTGGGACTCCACGGTGGGCGAGCATTGGCCGGACGCCGCCCCCGACAAGCGCGGCATCACCCTGGCGCAACTCTTCTCGCACACCAGCGGACTGCCGGGGGAGGAGAGCGGCTGCCTCGGCAACCCGCTCAGCACCCTGCAGGCCTGCGCGGCGCAGATCCTCGCCGGGCCGATGGTTGCCGCGCCTGGCACCGCCTTCGCCTACGGCGGGCTGTCCATGCAAGTGGCCGGCGCCATGGCGGAGCGGGCCACGGGCCTGCCGTGGGACACGCTGTTCCAGCGCGAACTCGTACAGCCCCTGGGGCTCGTCGCCACCGACTATGGCTTCACCAGTAGCGCACCGGGCTACCTACCGATGAGCAATCCGCGCATCGCCGGGGGCGTGCGCAGCACCCTTGGCGACTACCGCCGGTTGATGGCGATGTGGCAGGCCGATGGCCTGATCGCCGAAGGGCCGGACAAGGGACAGCGATACCTCGCCAGCAGCACCCTCCGCGCCATGCAACTGAACCGGGCTGCAGGCACCACGGTGCTGAGCGCTCCGCCCTCGACCGAGCTCTACCCCGGCTGGGGCTACGGCTTCGGTTTCTGGCTGCTCCCCATCGAACGGGCTGGCGCTCCGATGCTGGAAAGTAGCCCTGGGGCTTTCGGTTTCCAGGGCTGGGTGGACGGTACCGCCGGCATCGCCGCGGTATTCCTGGTCCGCGATGCGAATCTGCGGATGGCCCCGGAGGTAAAGGCCATCCAGGAGATGCTGCCCGTGCTGCTCGACAGGCCGCGCTGGGCCGGCAACGTGGCGCCCGCCGTGCCGGCATGCCGGCACGGCGCGGACCGCCAGCCGCCACCCTCATCGGCGGCAGCGCCGCGTCCTCAGGCCGCCACCCCGGCGCCCCCACCACGCCAGCGCAACCAGGCGAAGTAGAGCAGCGGGATCACCACCAGGGTAAGCAAGGTGGAGACGGCGATACCGAAGATCAGGCTGATGGCCAGTCCGTTGAAGATCGGGTCGTCGAGGATGAACAGCGCCCCCAGCATGGCGGCCAGTGCCGTGAGGCCGATCGGCTGCGCGCGCACCGCGCAGGCCTCGACCACCGCATCGGCGAGATCGCGGCCGTTGGCGATCTCGTGATTGATGAAATCCACCAGCAGGATCGAGTTGCGGACGATGATGCCGGCGAGCGCGATCATGCCGATCATGCTGGTGGCGGTGAACTGCGCGCCGAGCAGGGCATGGCCGGGCATCACGCCGATCACGGTGAGCGGGATCGGCGCCATGATGACGAGCGGCACCACGTAGCTGCGGAACTGCGCCACGATCAGCAGGTAGATCAGCACCAGGCCGGCGGCATAGGCAAGGCCCATGTCGCGGAAGGTCTGCCAGGTCACCTGCCATTCGCCGTCCCACTTGATGGTGAAGGCGAGCGGGTCGTCTGGTGCGCTGAAGAAGCGCTGGGTCAGCGGCACCCCGGCATCGAGCTCGTCCACCCGGCCCACCAGCGAGAACATGCCGTAGAGCGGAGAATCGAGCCGGCCGGCCTCGTCGGCTAGCACGTAGACCACCGGCAGCAGGTCTTTCTGCATCAACACCGGCTCCCAGGGCTCGCGGCGCACCTCCACCAGTTCCACCAGCGGGATCAGGCGGCCGTCCTGCGCCCGCACTTTGAGCGCCAGCAGTTCCTCGATCCGCGCCTGGTCGCCGGCCGGCAGGCGCAGGCGCACCGGCACCGCCTGCTTGGCCGCACCGTCGCGCAGATAGGTGGCATCGCTGCCGCCCACCGCCAGGGCCAGGGTCTGGGCGATGGCCTGCTGGCTGACACCGAGGCGGGCAGCACGCACGCGGTCCACCACCACGGTCTCGCGCAGCGCGCCCTCGGCCTCGAGGCTGGTATCGATGTCCACCAGGCCTTCGGTGTCACGGGCAAGACGCTCGAGGCCATGGGCGATGCGGCGCACAGCCTCGGCATCCGGGCCATAGACCTCGGCCACCAGCGGCGCGAGCACCGGCGGGCCGGGCGGCACCTCCACCACCTTCAGCGCCGCGCCGTAGCGCTCGGCGATGGGTTGCAGCAGCAGGCGCAGCTCGCGGGCGATGTCGTGGCTTTTGCGGTCGCGGGCGTGCTTGTCGACGAGGTTGACCTGCAAGTCGCCGAGGTTGGCGCCGCGACGCAGGTAGTACTGGCGCACGAGGCCGTTGAAGTTCACCGGCGCCGAGGTACCGGCATAGCCCTGCACGTCGGCCACCTCGGGGCGCTCGCGTACCACCGCGGCCAGTTCCAGCAGCAGGGCATTGGTGCGCTCCAGCGGGCTGCCCTCGGGCAGATCCACCACCACCTGCACTTCCGACTTGTTGTCGAAGGGCAGCATCTTCAGCACCACCCACTGCACCAGCACCAGGCCGATCGAGAGCGCCACCGCGCCGCCGATACCGAGGAACAGCCACCGCCGGCGCCGGCCGCCGCGGGCCGGGTCGAGGAAGGGCCGCATCAGCCGGTCGAACAGGCCGTGCAGGCGGGCGGCGATGCCGCCATGCGCATGGCCATCGCTCTCGCCGAGACGGGCGTAGTGCCGCGAGAGCAGCTTCACCGCGAGCCAGGGCGTGACGGTGAGCGCGATCAGCAGCGAGAGCAGCATGCCTACCGAGGCATTGATCGGGATCGGCCGCATGTACGGCCCCATCAGGCCGGTGACGAAGGCCATCGGCAGCAGGGCGGCGATCACCGTGAAGGTGGCGAGGATGGTCGGGCCGCCGATCTCGTCCACTGCCGCGGGCAGGGCCTCGCGCAGGGTCTTGCCGCCGAGGGTCATGTGGCGGTGGATGTTCTCCACCACCACGATGGCATCGTCGACGAGGATGCCGATGGCGAAGATCAGGGCGAACAGCGAGACGCGGTTGATGGTGAAGCCCATCGCCCAGCTGGCGAACAGGGTGACGGCGAGCGTCAGGATCACCGCCGCACCCACCACCACTGCCTCGCGCCAGCCGAGCGCCACCAGCACCAGCAGCACCACGGCCATGGTGGCGAACACCAGCTTCTTGATCAGCGTCATCGCCTTTTCGTTGGCGGTGAAGCCGTAGTCGCGGGTGACGGTGACGTTCACGCCCTCCGGGATCAGCGCGCCTTCGAGGGTAGCCAGCCGCTCGCGGATGGCGGCGGTGATGTCGGAGGCATTGGCCCCCGGCTTCTTGGCGATGGCCAGGGTCACCGCCGGAGCGAGATCGAGCGGGCCTGTCTCGCCCACGCGTGCCGCGCCGGCGCCGAGGGCGTGCCAGACGTACTCGGTGGGCAGGTCGGCGGCCTCGCGGATACGCGCCACGTCGGCCAGACGCAGGGGCTCGCCATTGGCCAGCCCGATCACCAGCTCGGCCACGTCCTCGGCATTGGCGAGGAAGGTGCCGGCGGTGACCGGCCGCTGGCGGCCCTCGGTGTCCACCCGCTCGCCGGCCTGCAGCACCACGTTGGCGGCGGCCAGCGCCTGCGAGAGCTCGCCCACCGTCATGCCATGCGCGGCCAGCCGGGTGGCATCGAGCTCCACCACCACGGCGCGGTCCGGGGCGCCGAGGGTGTAGACATCGCGGGTCCCGGGCACCCGCTTGAGTTCGGTCTCGAGGGTGCGGGCCACGGCGCCGAGCTCGGTGGCGCCGCGCTCGGGGTCCTCGGTCCACAGCGTCACCGCCATCACCGGCACGTCGTCGATGCCCATCGGCCGCACCAGTGGCGGGCCGACGCCGAGCCCCGGCGGCACGAAGTCGGCATGGGCGAAGACCTGGTTGTGCAGGCGCACCAGGGCATCACGGCGCGGAATACCGACATCGAACTCCACCGTCACCACGGCGAGGCCGGGACGGCTCATGGCATAGACGTGCTTGACGCCCTCGACCTCGGCCAGCTTCTGCTGCAGGGGCACGCTGACCAGCGATTCCACGTCCTCGGCCGCCGAGCCCGGGAAGGGCACGAAGACGTTGGCCATGGTGACGTCGATCTGCGGCTCTTCCTCGCGCGGGGTGATCAGCACCGCCACGAGGCCGAGGATCAGGGCCGCCAGCGCCAGCACCGGGGTGAGCGGGTTCTCCTGGAAGGCACGGGCGAGCCGGCCGGAAATACCGAGGCCGGCGCCGCCGGCCGCGCGGGGCTCACTCATGGCCGGCCTCCCGGGCGGCACGCTGGGCGGCGAGCGCGGCCACCGGGTCGAGGGCCACGGCCTCGCCCGGGCTCAGGCCGGCCAGCACTTCCACCTGCTCGCCGAAGACGTGACCGGGGCGGATCTGCCGCAGGCCCACCCGGCCCTCCGGCGAGACCACGTAGACCGCGGCGATCTCACTGCGCCGCACCAGGGCGCGCACCGGCACCAGCAGGCGCTCGGCCTCGCCGAGCTTGAAGCGCACCTTCACCGTATTGCCCGGCTGCAGGCCGGTTTCCATCTCCGGCAGCTCCACACGCACGGTGAAGGTATGGGTCTGCGGGTTGGCGGTGGGGAAGACGATGACCTCACGCGCCGGCACATCGCGGCCATCCGGCAGCTGCACCACCGCCGCCTTGTGCTCGCGAATGGCGGCGATGTCGGCCTGCGGCACCTGCACCTCGACCCGCAACTGGCCCAGCGAGAGGCCCGAGACCAGGGGCTGGCCCGGGCGCACCGCCTCGCCCACCTCGACGTGGCGCTCGGTGAGCAGGCCCGAGTAGGGCGCGCGAACCACGGTGTAGTCCACCTGTTCCCCCGCCTGGCGCAGCGCCGCCTCGGCGGCGGCCAGGGCGGCGCGGGCAGCATCACGGCGCGCCGTGGCCTGGTCGAGCTGCGAGCGCGCCACCAGCTGGCGCGCAGCCAGATCGGCAATCCGCCGGTACTCGGTCTCGGCCTCGGCGGCCTGGGCCTGCGCCGCCCGCAGGCTGGCCTCGGCCTGGGCCCGGCCGCTGCGCTGCTCGACATCGGTGAAGCGCACCACCACCTCGCCGGCACGCACGTAGTCGTTGACGTCGAAGGGCAGCTCCACCACCCGACCGGCGGTCTGCGCAGTGAGGGTGGCGCGGTTCACCGCCTGCACCACGCCGTCCCAGCTGCGCTCGCGGGCGGCAATGACCGGAGCGAGCGTGAGCGTTTCGAGATCGGTGGCGCGCGACGCAGCCTCCGGCACGGCATCGCCGGAACAGGCGGCGAGCCCGAGGGCGATGGCGAGGACGAGGGCGGAGGAGGCGAGGCGGGGCATGGCAGGTCTCAGCTGGAAGAGAGCATCAACGGAAGGCGCAGCCGGAGGCGATGCCGAGCTTCTTGAACACCAGCGCGGCCGGGCAGAAGCCGGTGAAGGCTGCCTGCAGCAGGTTCAGACCAATGAAGGCGGTGAACAGCAGGAACCAGGGCGAGACGAAATGGGTGAGGACCACCGAGAGCAGGGTCATCACGCCGGCGAAGGCGAGGACGGCACGGTCGAGGTTCATGGCAGGGCTCCTTGGAGGATGGCGGAACGGAAGGAAACGGTGTGGCTTACTTCAAGCGCTCGATGCCGAGCGCCTTCAGCACGTACTTCTCGTAGATCGGCTCGGTGTTGCCGGACTTCATCTTGGCAAGGAAGTATTTCTCGAAGGCCACCTTGGCGAGATGCACCCACTTGCCCACCTTAGCCCAGGTGACGTTGCGCGGCGGGAACTGCGGCAGGGCCACGAAGGCGGCGCCGGTGTCGCCCATGTCGGCCAAGCAGATGGCGTTCCAGGTCGGTACCTCGGCCGGCGCCTCGCCCTTCAGCACCGAGGCGAGGTTGTGGGCGATGGCAGTAACCATCGATTCGATCATGAAGCCGGTCTTGGGCGCGCCGGTGGGGACCACGGTGGGCTCCACCGGCGGGATGGCCACGCACACGCCGGCCGACCAGACGTTGGGGAAGGTGGGATGGCGCTGGTGCTTGTCGATCAGCACGAAACCGCGCGGGTTCACCAGCCCCTCCACGCCGCGCACCGCATCCACGCCGGTGAAGGGCGGCATCACCATGGCGAAGCGGTGGGCGAGCGCATGCTCGCGCACCACGTTGCCGCCCTCGTCGTACTCGGTGGCCTTAACGAGGCCGGGCGAGAGTTCGGTGATCTTGGCATTGGTGATCCACTTGATGTGGCGCTGGCGCAGCTCGCTCTCCAGCAGACCTTTGGAATCCCCCACTCCGCCAAGGCCCATGTGGCCGACATAGGGCTCGGGCGTGACATAGGTGATCGGCACGCGGTCGCGCAGCTTGCGCTTGCGCAGGTCGGCATCGAGGATCATCGCGAACTCATAGGCCGGGCCGAAGCAGCTCACGCCCGGGGCGGCGCCGACCACGATCGGGCCGGGGTCGCGGAGGAAGGTCTGGTAGGCCTCCCAGGCCTTCACGGCATGCGGGGTGGTGCAGATGGAATGGCTGTGCCCGCCCTCCGGGCCGAGGCCGGGCACTTCATCGAAGGCGAGGCGCGGGCCGGTGCAGATCACCAGGTGGTCGTAGGCGAGGCTTCGGCCATCGCGCAGGCGCAGACGGTTCTCCGCCGGCTCGACCCGTTCGGCGCCGGTGCCGTCGTATTCGATGCCCTGTTTGCCGAGCGGGCCGGCCACCTCGAGTTCGATGTCGGCCGGCGTGCGCCAGCCCACCGCCACCCACGGATTCGAGGGAGTGAAGCTGAAGCGCGAGCCCTCGCCCACGACGATGACGCGGTGTTCGCGGCCGATGGCCGCGCGGATCTCGTAGGCCGCGCTCATTCCTCCGAGGCCCACCCCGAGGATGACGATGGTCGCCATGCTGCACCCTACTCAAAAGATAGTGTACTTGCTAATGTAGACTCTACTAATGTAAAGTCAAGCCCCGGCCATTCCCTCAGACGACCCGCCCTGCTCCCGGGAGTTTCCATGGCCCGCCACCTGCCGCCCTCCCCCTCGCGATGCCGGCTGGCCGGCACCGCGCCCTACAATACGCCGATGGCAAATCCCTCCCCCGATGCCCCCTCGATGGCGGCCGCCATGGCGGCACAGGCCGAAGTGGCCGCCGAACTGCTGAAGACCCTGGGCAACCCGCAGCGCCTGCGCATCCTCTGCCTGCTGGTGGAGGGCGAGCGCTCGGTGGGCGAGATCAACCAGCAGGTGCCGCTCTCGCAGTCGGCGCTGTCGCAGCACCTCGCGGTGCTGCGCGAGCAAGGGCTGGTACAGACACGCCGCGAAGCCCAGACCATCTACTACTCACTGGTCGATGGCCCGGCACGGGTGCTGCTCGGCACCCTGCACGAACTCTATTGCCCTGCTCCGCCGACACCGAAGGCGCGGGCTCGCAAGCGCGCCTGAGGCACGCCATGGATTCGCTGAAGTTCCGCCTGGTGTTCTCGGTGGTGATGGCCCTGCTCATGGCCCTGCTCATGAGCGGCGTGCTCACCGCCATCAATACCGGCCTCGATGCCGGCTTCCCGGGTCGCTGGCTGCATGCCTTCCTGGTGGCCTGGCCGATCGCCATTCCCGCAGCCTTCTTCTTCGCCCCGGTGGCACGGCGCTGGACCATGCGCCTGCTGGGCACGCGCCCTACAGGCGGTCGAGCGGCACCTTGAGGTAGCGGGTGCCATTGGCCTCCGGCGGCGGCAGCGCGCCGGCCTTCATGTTCACCTGCAGCGAGGGGATGATCAGCCGCGGCATGGCAAGGGTGGCATCACGGGCCTCGCGCAGACGGACGAAGCCCTCTTCATCCATGCCGTCGCGCACGTGGATGTTCGAGGCACGCTGCTCGGCCACCGTCGTCTCCCAGCGGATCTCGCGCCCGCCCGGGGCGTAGTCATGGCACATGAACAGCCGCGTCTCCGGCGGCAGCGAGAGCACTCGGCGTATCGAGCGGAACAGGGTGCGGGCATCACCGCCCGGGAAATCGGCGCGCGCCGAACCGGCATCCGGCATGAACAGGGTGTCGCCAACGAAGGCGGCATCGCCGATGACGTGGGTCATGCAGGCCGGGGTGTGGCCGGGCGTATGCAGCGCCAGCGCTTCCAGTGCGCCGATGCGGTAGCGCTCACCGTCGCGGAACAGGTGGTCGAACTGGCTACCGTCGGTGGCGAACTCTGGCCCCTCGTTGAAGATCCGGCCGAAGGTGGCCTGTACGAGGCCAATGTGTTCACCGATGGCGATCTTCCCGCCCAGCCTCGCCTTCAGCCAGGGAGCGGCGGTGAGATGGTCGGCATGCACATGGGTCTCGATGATCCATTCCACGCGCAGGCCCGCGGCCTCGACATGGCGGGCGATGGCCTCGGCCGAGCGGTAGCCCGTGCGTCCCGAGGCGTAGTCGAAGTCCAGTACCGGGTCGAGGATGGCGCAGGCTGGGCCTTCGGGCTCGCGCACCACGTAGCTCAGGGTGTGGCTGTCCTCATCGAAGAAGGCGCTGACCTGCGGTCGCGGGCCACGGGGTGGGTCGAGCACGGGATCGTTCAGCATGGCCGGGGTTTCCATGGCGGCGGGTTTGTACATTAGTCAATTCTAATGTATTGTGGGCACATGTCCAGTCTGCCCGCGCTCCGGGCCCGGTGGCGGCGATGATGCCTCTCGCCCTGCTCGGCGCCCTCCTGATCGGCCTCTCGCTTGGCCTACTCGGCTCGGGCGGCTCGATCCTCACCGTGCCCGTGCTGGTCTACCTCGTGGGCCAGCCGGAGAAACTCGCCATTGCCGGTTCGCTGGCCATCGTCGGCGGCGTGGCCTTGGCCGGTGCCCTGCCCTGGACCCTGCGGCGCTCGGTGGACTGGCGCAGCGTGGTCTGGTTCGGCCTGCCGGGCATGCTCGGCACCAGCTTCGGCGCCTGGCTGTCGAAGTGGGTGCCGGGCGCGGTGCAGCTCTTCTTGTTCGCCCTGGTGATGCTGCTCGCCGCAGTGATGATGCTGCGCCAGACGCCGGCACTGCGCACGGAAGGCCGGCCGCGCTCGCGCCCCTTGATCGTGCTCGACGGCCTCGCCGTGGGCGCGCTCACCGGCCTCGTCGGCGTGGGCGGCGGCTTCCTCATCCTGCCGGCTCTGGTGCTACTCGGCGGCCTCGCGATGCACCGCGCCATTGGCACCAGTCTGTGGATCATCGCGCTGAAGTCCCTCAGCGGCTTTGCCGCCTACCTCGGCGTGCTGGGGAGCGTCGGTCTCGCCCTCGACTACCGGCTGATCGCCCTGTTCACCGCAGTGGGCGCGGCCGGCAGCCTGGCCGGGCAGCAGCTGGCCCACCGGCTGCCGCAAGCCCTGCTGCGGCGGCTGTTCGCCGTATTCCTCGTGCTCATGGGCCTCGTCATCGTGGCCCGAACCTTGCCGGAGCTGCGGCCCGGCTGATCCCGTGAAGGAGACTCCCATGAAGACCGTGCAAGACCTGGTGGCGGAAGCCAAGCAGCGCATCCGCGAGATCGACCACGCCGAACTGGAAGCCCTGCGGGCCCGCGGGGTACCGCTGATCGACGTGCGCGAACCGGCCGAGTTCGCCCAAGGACATGTGCCGGGGGCGGTGAACATCCCGCGCGGCGTGCTGGAATTCGAGGTGGACGGCCACCCGGCGGTGAACGGCGTGAAGGACCCGGCGCTCTCGCACCGCGAGGCTCCGGTGGTGCTGATGTGCCGTAGCGGCGGCCGCAGCGCCCTTGCGGCGGATGCCCTGCGCACGCTCGGCTTCGCCCAGCCGCTGTCGCTGGCCGGCGGCTGGCTGGGCTGGGTCGAGGCCGGCGGCTCAGTGGAACAGGCCTGAACCACGCGGAGGAAACGCCCATGCTCGGCTTGATCAAATCCCTGTTCGGCGCCGGCGACGCCTCGGTCTCGGCGGCCACGGCGCACGAGCTGCAGCGCGGCGGCGTGCCACTCGTCGATGTGCGCGAGAACGGCGAGTGGAGCGCCGGCCATGCCCCGAATGCTTTCCATGTGCCGCTCGGCGAAGTGCAGGCCGAAGGCCTTGCCGCCCTCGAGGCACGTGGCGTGCCGCTGGCGGGCGAGGGTCCGGTGCTCTTCATCTGCCGCAGCGGCATGCGCAGCGGCGCGGCCTGCGGCGCTCTGCGCAGTGCCCTGGGCGAGCGGGCGGTGAACGTGGAGGGCGGCATGATGGCCTGGACCGCAGCCGGACTGCCGGTGGAGACCGGGCGATGAAGCGCCGGGCCCTGTTCCTGCTGGCGGCCCTTTCCGCCACGGGCGCCTTCGCAAGCCCACCGGCGACGGCGCCCGGAACCGGCGAGGCCGCCACCCGGGCCGCGGACGCGGCCAAGGCCTTCTCCGGGGCGCTGCGCCAGGCCCTGGGCGGCGCCATGGCCGAAGGCGGGCCGGCTGCCGCGGTGGCGGTCTGCCACGACGAAGCGCCGCGCATCGCCGAGCGGGTGTCAGCCGAGCATGGCGTGCGGCTCGGCCGGGTGGGCGTGCGCTCGCGCAATCCGGCCAACCGTCTCGAGGGCTGGCAGAAGGCCCTGCTGCAGGAATGGCAGGCGCGGCCGCCGGCCGGCCCGCCCTCGCAGTGGGCGCCGGCGGTACGGCACGAGGGCGGCACGCTGCGCTGGGCGCGGGCGATCGAGACCGAAGGCCTGTGCCTGGTCTGCCACGGCCCGCGGCTCGACCCCGGGCTGGAAGCCAGCATCCGCGCGCGCTATCCCGACGATCCGGCCACCGGCTTCGAGGCCGGCAGCCTGCGCGACCTGCTCTGGGTGGAAGTGGACGAGGCGGCCGGCGCTGCAGCCCCTACCAGCGAAACCCGCCAGGCCATTCCGATGCGCGAGGCCGAAGCCGCCGAGCTGCGGGCACAGATGCGGGCCCATCTGGAACGCCTCGAGGGCATCACCGCCGCGCTGGCCAACGGCGACACCGAAGCCGCGGCCAGCCTGCTCGAGACGGCGGCCGCGGGGCGGCCGGGCCGCTTCCGCACGGCCCTGCCGGAGGGCTGGTTCCGCTTCGCACGGCCGATGCACGAGGCCTTCGGCGCGGCAGCCTGAAGCTGCGTTTCCACGGCGTGCGCGACACGGGGCCCCTGCTCGGCTTTGCCTTCCCGGGCGATCTCGTCGGCCTGGATGCCCGGCCCTTCGCCACCCGCAGGATCGAGGCCGTCGCACTGGAACCCAGCCTGGTGGTGCGCCTGCCGCTCGCCCAGATCGAGGCCCGTGCCGCCGAAGACCCGGTGTTGCTCGGCCTGTGGTGGAAGGCCCTGGCCACCACGCTGCGCCAGCGCATCGAGCACACCGAGCTGCTCGACATCCGCCAGGCCCATTGCGGGTGCTCGGCTTCCTGCACCAGCTCGCCGCCCGGCAGGGCCGCTGCCAGGGCCCCGAGGGCCACGCCTACCTGCCGATGGCGCGCAGCGACATCGCCTCGCATCTCTGCCTCGCCCTGGAGAGCGTGAGCCGCGCCTTCGGCAGGCTGGAGGCGCGCGGCGAACTGCAGGCCCGGGGGCTGCGGCATGTGGGCCTGCGCTGCCCGCAGGCCGCCGTACTGGCGCCACCCGGGCTGCGACACAGTGTCGCAGCCGCCTTCGGCACCTGAGGCGAGGCCCTAGGATGCGCGCGCCGCCGGCATGGGCAGGCGGCGTTCCGTCATAAGTCCTCCGATTCCCGAACCGCATGCCGATGCCCCTCCGCCCGCGCGCCCTGGCCGCGCTGATCGCCTTCGCCCTGCCGCCACTGGCCCAGGCCAGCCCGACCCCGGCCCAGCTCGACCGCGTGCAGGTCCGGGCCGAGCGTCCGCTGCCGCAGCCCCGGGCGGTGAGGGCGGACGACCCGGCCGCGGGCGACGACGTGGCCAGTCTGTTCGCCCCCCTGCCCGGCCTGGCCCTGCAGGGCGCGGGCGGCGTCTCCCGCCTGCCGGTGGCCCGAGGCCTCGCCGACGACCGGGTGAAGATCGCGGTGGACGGCATGGAACTGCTCGCCACCTGCCCCAACCACATGAACCCGCCGCTCTCCTCCCTCGCTCCGGCGCAGGTGGCCGGCGCCCGGGTGTTCCTCGGCCTCTCGCCCCTCAGCCTCGGCGGCGACAGCCTCGGCAGCGCCCTCGTGGTGGACAGCCTCGTCCCGCACTTCGGCGAGCCCGGCACCGGCTGGACGGTGCAGGGCCTGCTCGGACTGCAGGGCCGGCAGCAGGGCCGGGCCTTCGGCCTCGACCTGGCGCTCGATGGCGGCGATGGGGAACATGCCCTCGCCTACCGCCTGAGCCATGCCGAGGCCGGGAACTACCGCGCCGCCCGGCCCTTCAAGCCCTCGCCGCTGACCGGCCGCGCCGGCCATCGCCTGCCCCTCGACGAGGTGGGTTCCAGCGCCTACGAGACGCGCAACCAGCAACTCGCCTTCGCGCTGCGCCGCGACGGGCAGCAGCTGAGCCTCGGCCTCGGCCGCCAGGACATGCCCTTCCAGGGCTTCCCCAACCAGCGCATGGACCTCACCGGCAACCGCGCCGACCGGGTGAACCTGCACTGGCAGGGCGGGCTCGGCGCCTTTGCCCTCGAAGGGCGGCTCTGGCACGAGGCGGTGCGCCATGCCATGGACTTCGGACCGGACAAGCGCTTCTGGTACGGCACGGCAGCGAACGTGCCGGGCCTGATGGGCGAGGGCCAGCCCTGCGCGCCGCTCTCCTACACCTGCGCCGCCGGTATGCCGATGCAGACCCGGGCCCGCAGCAGCGGCGCGCGGCTGCAACTGGAGGGCCCGGCCGATGCCCCGCGCCGCCTGCGTGCCGGAGTGGATGCCCTGGTGCACCGGCTGGACGATTTCTGGCCCGTCTCCGGCGCCGGCATGTGGCCCGGCACCTTCGTCAATCTCCGCGACGGCCGCCGCGACCGCCTCGGCCTCTTCCTCGAGGGCGAGGGCGAGGCGCCGGGCGGCTGGCAGCTGCATGCCGGCCTGCGCCTCGACCGGGTGCTCACCGATGCCGGCCCGGTGCAGGGCTACGACACCGACCCGGCCCCGCCGGGCTCCTGGGCCAGCACCGCGGCCGATGCCGCGGCCTTCAATGCCCGCGAGCGCCGCCGTACCGATCTCCATGCCAACGCCCTGCTCGCGGCCCAGCGCCGCCTCGGCGAAGGCTGGCGGCTGGATCTCGGGCTCAGCCGGCGCTCGCGCTCGCCGAACCTGCACGAGCGCTACGCCTGGTCGACCTGGTCGATGGCCGCACTGATGAACAACACGGTGGGCGATGGCAACGGCTATGTCGGTTCGCCCGACCTGCGGCCGGAGGTGGCGCTCGGCGGCTCGGCCAGCCTCGACTGGAGTGATCCGGCAGGACGTCACGGCTTCCGCGCCTCGGTCCACTTCACCCGCATCCACGACTACATCGATGCCGTACGGCTCACCCAGAACCCCGGCGGTTTCAATGTGCTGCGCCATGCCAACCAGTCGGCCGGGCTGGCCGGCATGGAGTTGACGGGCACCCGCAGCCTCGCCGAGGGCGGGACCGGGCACTGGGCACTGGAAGGCAGCCTCGCCCTGCTCCGCGGCCGCAACCGCGAGACCGGGGACGGCCTGTACAACGTGATGCCGCCGCAGGCCCGGCTGGCCCTGGTGCATCACCGGGGCCCCTGGGAACTGCGGCTGGAGGGCGAGGCGGTGCGCCGCAAGACCCGCCGCTCGCAGGTGCGCAACGAGCCCGTCACGCCCGGCTATGCCCTGCTCGGGCTCTCAGCCGGCTACCGCAGCCCGCGCTGGGACCTGAGCCTCGGGGTGGAGAACCTGCTCGACCGCTTCTACCGGCATCCGCTGGGCGGCGCCTATCTCGGGCAGGGCGCCACGATGATGCTCGGTGGCGTGCCCTACGGCATCACCGTGCCCGGGCCGGGCCGCTCGCTACGCGTCGGCGCCCGCTGGCGCTTCTGAAAGCGCATTCAGCCCGCCAGCGCCGGGGCATGGCTCCAGCGGCCGCTGCCACCGGCCTTGGCGGCATACATGGCAAGGTCGGCGCGCCGCAGCAGGGCATCGACGGTGTCGGCGCTGTGCGCTGGCTGGGCGATGCCGATGCTGGCCCGCACCACCGCCACCTCGCCCTCCAGCGGGATCGGCGCCTCCACGCGGCGGGCGATCTCCTGCACCCGGGCCTCGAGCTCGGCGGGCTCCACCGTGCCGGCCAGCACCAGCACGAACTCGTCGCCGCCGTGGCGGGCCACGATATCGCCGCTGCGCACCGCACCGGAAAGCCGGGCGGCGATCTCGATCAGCACCCGGTCGCCCACGGCATGGCCGTGGCGGTCGTTCACCGGCTTGAAGCCATCGAGGTCGAGCAGCAACACGGCAAAGCCCGGGCCACCGCGGCGCCAGTCGGCGAGCAGGGCTTCGAGTGCCGGCCGCAGAGCCACCCGGTTGGCCACCCCGGTCAGGGCATCGCGTTGGGCCATGGCCTTGAGCTGGGCCTCGCGCTCGCGTAGCCGTTCATTGGCCGCCGCGAGTTCGGCGGTGCGCTCCGCCGCGCCTCCAGCACCGCCTCGGCGGCCTCGGCCTCGGCCAGGGCGCGCTGCTGCAGGGCCAGGAGCTGTGCCTGGCCCTCGGCGTGGGCCCGCCGCAGGGCGACGAAGCGTGCCGCCAGCGCCACCGCCAGCAGCAGCAGTTCCAGCGCCGAGCCGATCTGCAAGGCATTGGCGGTGAACGCGTTGGTGGGCACGAGGCCGAGATTGCGCAGCCCGGTGAGCAGGGCGCCGAGCAGCAGCATGAAAAAGGCGAGCAGGAAGGGCCGGGCCGCTGGCACGCCGCGGCGCACCGCGATGATTCCGGCCGAAAGCCCGATGAGGGCGAACAGCAGAGCCGTCACCGAGACGAAGGGCCAGGCTCCGGGCAACCCGAGCAGCAGGGCGGGAATGCCAAGGCCAAAACAGGCGAACACCAGCGCGCGCAGGGCAAAGCGGTGCAGACCGGGCTGGCGGTGAAGGCCGAGAAAACGCAGCACGAACCAAGCTCCGAGACCGGTGGCGGCCTGCATGCCCACCGGCAGCAGCAGGTTGGAGAGCCAGGGCTGGCCGGGCCAGAGGAACTCGCTGCCAAAGCCATTCTGCGCCGCCAGCCCGAGGGCGAAGCTCAGGGCATACAGGGCATAGACGAGAAAATCACCGTCGCGCAGGGCGAGGCCCAACAGGAGATAGAACAGTGCCAGTCCGCCGACCAGGCCGAAATAGGCGGCGAGCAGGACATACAGGGCCTGGCCGTGGCGCAGGAAGGCCGCAGGCTGCCAGAGCGTGAGCGGCACGGTGAGCGTACCCGCGCTCTCCACCCGCAGCCATAGGCGGCTCTCGCCGGCCGGTACGGTGAGCGGCACCACCAGGCTGCGATGCGGCAATGGCCGGGCATCGAAGGGCTGGCCCCGGCACCAGCGCAGGGCCTCACGCAGTTCGATCCGCTCGCGCCCGTCCACGCGCAGGCCCGCCTCCCCCGCCCCGGCCCGGGCAGGGGCCGGCAGCAGGGCAAGACCGAGGGCGAGGGCGCCCAGCAGCGTCCTGAGGGTAGGCAAATGGGAAAACACGGCATCTTGGCCGAGGGAAGGTCGGTTTCAGAGTGTAGGCAGGCGTTTCCGAGATTCACGGCTCACGCCCTGCGACTGGCGCAGGCTTTTACATTTCCGGTCTTCCTGCCAGCCACCCGCCCGCTTCCGTGCCTCCTGCCTTCCGCTTCCTGCTGCTGCCCTGCCTGTGCCTCGCAGGACCGCTGGCCGCCGTCTCACCCCAGACCGCTCCCAGTGCCGGCGAAGCCCGGCGGCTCGATGCCATCACCGTGAGCAGCCGCCTGCCCGGCGACCCCGCCCGCCGCCCCGAGGCCGTGGCCCGGCTGGGCGGCGAAGCCGTGGCACGGACCGGCGCCAGCCATGCCGCCGAGCTCTTGGCCCGCCTGCCCGGGGCCTGGGCCAGCCGCGGCAGCGGGCAGGAGCAGCTGCTGGCCCTGCGCTCGCCGGTGCTCACCGGTCCCGGCGCCTGCGGCGCCTTCCTCGTGCTCGACGACGGCGTGCCGATCCGCCCGGCCGGCCTGTGCAACGTCAACCAGCTCTCGGAGGTGAATCTGCGCCAGGCCGGTCGGGTCGAGCTGCTGCGCGGACCCGGCAGCGCGGTGCACGGCAGCAATGCCCTGCACGGTGTGGTGGCGGTGGCGCCGCCCGCCTTCGGCAGCGGCACCGCCTTCGGCCTCGAGGCCGGGCGGTATGGCCTGCGCCGCGGCCTGCTCTCCCTGGAGGATGCGGCCGGCCGGCTGCGCCTCGATGGCCACGCCACCCGCGCCGGCAGCTTCCGTGCCGACGAGGGCTACCGGCTGGGCCAGGCCAGCCTGCAATGGCGGCCCCGCGGCGAGGCCGGCAACACCCGCCTCGCCCTCGCCCTGCACCGCCTGGACCAGGACACCGCCGGCTTCGTGCGCGGCGAGGGCGCTTGGCGCGATGCGCGGCGCTTCGCCAACGTGAACCCGGAAGCCTTCCGCGAGGCCGAGGCCGCCCGCCTGCTGCTGCACCACGAGCGCCCGCTGGGCGCCGGCTGGCTGCTTTTGCGGCCCTATGCCCGCGGCGAGTCCCAGGCCTTCCTGCAGCACTTCAACCTCGGCCAGCCGCTGGAAGAGAACGGCAGCCGCAGCCTCGGCCTGCAGAGCCTGTTCGAGCACGAATCCCTGCGCCTCGGCCTCGACCTCGAAGGGGCCGAGGGCTGGCTGCGCCAGACCCAGGCCCGCCCGCTCACGAGTGGCACCCCGGCGCAGAATGCCCAGCGCCCGGCCGGACGGCACTACGACTACCGCGTGGATATCGGCCAGCTCGCCCTGTTCGGCGAATGGCTGCAACCGCTCGGGCCCGGCACCCTGCTGCTCGGCGCCCGCGGCGAAACCCTGCGCTACCGCTACGACACCCGCCTGGCGGCCGGCAACCTCCGCGAGGACGGCAGCGCCTGCGGCTTCGGCGGCTGCCTCTACCTGCGGCCGGAGGACCGCCGCGACCGCTTCCAGGCCTCGTCCTTCCAGCTCGGCTGGCGCCAGCCGCTGGATGCGCACTGGGCCTTCAGCGCCCGCGCCGCCCGGGCCTTCCGCTTCCCGCAGGCCACCGAGCTCTACCGCCTGCAGCGCGGGCAGGCGGTGGAGGCCTTCGCCCCGGAAACCGCGCACAGCCTCGAAGCCGGACTGCGCTACGAGCGCGGGGATCTCGCGCTCGCCCTCGATGCCTACGCCATGCGCAAGCGCGACGTGATCCTGCGCGATGCCGCCGGGCTCTCGGTGCCCGGGGCCGCCACCGAGCACCAAGGCATCGAACTCGAGCTGCGCCTGCCCCTGCCCGGCGAGTTCTCGCTGGAAGCGAACCTCGCTTGGAGCGACCAGCGCTATGCCTTCGACGGCCTCTTGCCGGGCGGCGAGCCGGTGCGGCGCGGCGCGCGCATCGACACCGCCCCGGAATGGCTGGGCGGGCTGCGCATCGGCCACCGCCTGCACGAACGCCTCGACCTGGAACTGGAAGGCCAGTGGCAGGGCGGCTACCCGCTGGATGCCGCCAACACCCGGCGCTATGGCGGCCACGTGCTCTGGCACCTGCGCTCGCGCCTCGCCCTCGACGGGGGCTGGAGCCTCTCGCTGCGCCTCATGAACCTCGCCGACCGCCGCTATGCCGAGCGCCTCGACTTCGCCTTCGGCGAGGAACGCGCCTTCCCCGGCGCCGGGCGCAGCCTGTTCCTCGGCATCGAGCGCCGCGACTAGCGCGGCGCGCCGGGATCGTTGGCGACGGAAGCCGGCACGACGGGAGCGGTGCGCGCGTAGTACACGCCGGCCAGCCACAGCGCCGCCAGCACGAACAGCATCCACTCGGTGATCGGCGCCAGTGCCGGGTGGAAGCCCGCGTGCCGCATCGCCGCCAGCGCGGCCAGGCAGACGAGGCTCAGCACCCCCAGGGCCATGGCCCAGCCGCGCTGCGCCCCATGCAGCAGGCGCAGCATGGCCAGCGCGGCGATGGCGTAGAACACCGCGGCAATCACCACCAGCAGGTCGTGCATCGGCGTGTTCACCCCGAGCACGGTGTACACCGCCGAGCCGATGCCGAAGATCTCGATGGTCTTGCGCGTGGCCCGCGCCGTGGAGGTGCGCGAGACGGCCCAGAACATGTAGGCCATCGAGCCCCCCAGCAGCAGGATGGCCGGCACTGCGTAGGGCCGCGCCGCGTTCTCCATGCCATTGATGGCCAGCGGCTGGAACAGGGCGCTGACGTAGTTCTCGGTGAAGCGGAACCCCACCGCCGCGGGATCGCGGTCGTTCCCGCCCGGATAGTGCGCCGCCGCGAGCAGGAAGAACGGCAGCGAAGCCGCGAGACCGAACAGGGGCAGGAGGCGCTTCACCGCACCTCGAAGGCGCGCACGCCCGCGCTCTCGTCGTTGAGCCTGACCTCCACCTCGTAGCGCCCGGGCGGCCAGCCGCCCGCCACCTGCCGGCTGAAGGTGTGCACCGCCGGTCCCTTGGGCTGGATGGCGCGCTCGTCCGCCGCCAGTACCCGGCCCTCGGCGCTGCGCCACTGCACCGAGAGCAGAGCGGCCGGTGCCTCACCCACGGTGACGAGGCTGGCATGCACGGTATCGCGCGGGCGGAAGCGCTCGGCCACCTGGGCCACGCGGCCATCGGCATCCAGGCCGGCACCCAGTTCCAGGGCCACGGCCTCCAGCGTGCCGCGCGGCAGGGCCGGCACTGGACTGGGCGCAGCCGTCTCCACCGCGACCGCAGGCGCGGCCGGAGCGGCAGGCGGGGCCTCTTCCGCCGGGCCCTTGTCGCTGCAGGCGGCGAGCAGGGCGAGGCCGGCGATCAGGAGCAGTGGGCACAGGGAACGGGGGCGGGGCATGGCAAGCTCCGGGGCTATTGCCGCGACAGCCGCAGATTGTCCGGCATCGCCGCGCCGGGCAAGGCCCGGAAAGGGTTGATGTCGAGCCCGCCACGGCGGGTGAAGCGGGCGTACACCGCCAGCTTCGCCGGAGCCGCACGCGCCAAGAGGTCGAGAAAGATCCGCTCCACGCAGGCCTCATGAAAATCACTGTGGGTGCGGAAGCTCACCAGGTAGCGCAAGAGGCCGGCGCGGTCGAGGCGCGGACCGGCGTAAGCGATCTGCAGGCTGGCCCAGTCCGGCTGGCCGGTGACCGGGCAGTTGGAGCGGAACAGGTGCGAGACCAGGGTCTCCTCCCCCCACTCGGCGGCATCGGCCACCAGCAGGCCGGGATCGGGCGGGCCGTAGTGCTCGATGGCGATGGGCAGGCTGTCGATCAGTTCGCCGGGCAGCACGCTCACCGGGAAGGCCTGCGGCGAGGTGGGCGCGATCAGGCTCACCGAGACCGGCGCGCCCGCCGCCGCCGAGAGATCGGCCACCAGGGTGGCACGCAGGGCCTCGGCATTGGCGAGGCGCTCCTGGGCGAAGGCATTCAGGTAGAGCTTGAGGCTCTTCGACTCGATGAGATGCGGTGAGGCAGCCGGTACCCGCAGCTCGGCCAGGGCCACCTGCGGCTTGCCACGGGAATCCAGCCAAGACAGTTCATAGGCGTTCCAGACATCCACGCCGACGAAAGGCAAGGCCTCGCCGAGACCGAGCCGGACGCGCGCCTCGCGGCGCGGGATGGGAAAGAGCAGGCCGGGGTCATAGGCCGTGGGGTAGGCCACGTCCTTGCCGAGCATCGAGGCTTCGGGAGTATTCATCGCCGCGAAGGATAGCGCCCCGCCGCCAGCAGCAGGGCGGAGAGCAGGGCCGCGGCCACCGTCCAGAGCAGGAAACGGAACTCGGCGCTGGGAGCCACCAGCAGCAGGGGCAGGGCCAGCGCCAGTGCCGAAGCGGCAATGGCCAGGGCGGGCCCCTGGCGCCGCCACACGGCAAGGCCGGCCACCGCGAGCGCCAGCAGCAGGTACCAGCGGCCCTCGAATACCGGCGTGGCCGTGCTGCGCTCCCAGAAGGCCTGCAAGCGCCCCGCCCAAGGTGAGGAATTCGGCGCGATCAAGGGGTTGTCGCGCAAGGGCACGATGCCGGGCATCAGCATCAGGCGTGGATCGCGCGGGCTGGCGCTGCCGCCCAGCAGGTGGCCGGCGAGGCGCAGACGGTGGCGCGCCCAGGCTGCGGGCTCACGTAAGGGCAAGCAAAGCCAGGCCCGCAACAGGGCGGAGGCCTCGCCGGGCTCGAGCAAGCGCGCCTCGGAGTAACGGGTGAGACCCGAGGCCAGGGTGCTGGTGTTGCTGTCGGCGCGGAAATGCGGGGCGAAGGCGGCGGGCGTGGCACCCTCGGCAAGCAGGCTGGGCGGAATATCGAGGCGCCCGGTCTCGAGGCCCACCGCCACCAGATCCCAGAGCGCCACGTAAGGCCAGGCCGGCACCACGCGCTGCGGCGTGAGCGCTCCGGGTAACCCGGCCAGCAGCAGCACCAGCGGCAGGGGCCAGAGCCAGCGCCGGGCCGGCACCGGCCCGCCGGCCGCCGCCTCGGCAGCCCGCCGCTGCTGCACCAGCAGCCAGGCGAGCAGCGGCAGCACCCCGGTGAGGGCGTTGAAGCGCAGGGCGGTGGCGAAGGCCAGCATCAGCAGGGCCAGGGCCCGCCAGCCGATGTGCGGCCGGCGCTCGCCATGCAGCAGCGCCCCGCAGGCAAGCAGCAGCGCCCCGAGCAGCCACACGTCCTTCCACACCTGTGGCAGCAGCCCGCCGATGGCCGGCCAGGCGGCGAAGCCCAGCACCACCAGGGCCTGCACCCCGCGCGACCACGGCAGGGCGCTGGCCACCAGGGCCAGCCCGGCACCGACGAAGGCGAGCTGCAGGGCGAAGAAGCCCTGCGGGTCGGGCAGCAGCGCGGCACTGCCACGCCACAGCCAGGTCATGGCCACCGGGTGGGTGCTGTGGAACTCGCCATGGCGGGCCATCCACCACTGGTAGGCAGCATCGAAGCTGTAGTGCCCCGGGGTGAACAGCAGGAAGTAACCGCCCATCGCCAGCGCCGCGGCCAGCCAGGGCAGGGCCGCCCCGGCGCGCGCGAGGCCCGGTCGTGGCCGTGCATTCATGGGCGGTGCGCCCGCGCGAGGTATTCCTGGCTGCGCATCTCGGTAAGCCGCGATCTGCAGCGGTCGAATTCCACCACCAGCTTGTGGCCGCGGTAGAGCCCATTGGGTTCCGCGGCGGCGGTGGCGAGCAGGTTCACATTGCGGTCGTAGAGCTCGTCGACGAGATGGATGAAGCGCCGCGCCGGGTCCAGGGCCTCGTCGCGGAATACCGGCACCCGGCTCAGGAGCAGGGTGTGGTGCTCGCGGGCGATCTCGATGTAGTCGGCGGCCGAACGCGGGCCCTCGCACAGGGCCTCGAAGTCGAACCAGGCCACGCCCTCGCCGAGCGCCCGGGCCGGGATCTCGCGACCGTTCACCACCAGCGGCCCTTCCACACAGTGACCGAGGCCATTCAGCACCCGGAAGCGCTCGGCCATCGCTGCCTCGCCGGCGGCATCGGCCGGCACATGCCATGTGGCAGCGGCGGTCAGCTCACGCAGGCGGAAATCGGTGTCGCTGGCCAGCCGGTGCACCACGCAGTCGCGCTCCAAAAGCGCGATCGCCGGCAGGAAACGCGCGCGCTGCAGGCCGTTGGCATACAAACCCGAAGGTGCGATGTTGGAGGTGGTGACGAGGGTGACGCCGCGCTCGAAAAGCTGCTCGAGCAGGCGCGAGAGGATCATCGCATCGGCGATGTCGTTGACGAAAAACTCATCCAGCACCAAGAGCGGCGAGGCCTTCGCGAACTGCGCTGCCACCACGCTCAGGGTATCGGCGGTATCGGAGAGCGCCTTCATCCGCGCATGCACCTCCTGCATGAAGCGGTGGTAGTGCAGGCGCGTGGGCTGCAGCTCGGCGCAGGCCTCCAGCAAGAGATCGCAGAGCAGGGTCTTGCCGCGCCCCACCCCGCCCCAGAGGTAGAGCCCGCGCACCCCGGCATGGCCGGCGAGGCGGAAGCCCAGCCGCTTCAGCGGGCCGGCGCGGCGGCGCTCCAGCAGGGCGAGCGCGATGCGGTCGAGCTCGACGAGCGCGGCGAGCTGGCCGGCATCCTGCTGCCAGCGGCCTTCCGCCACGCCATCGAGGTAGCGCTTCGAAGGGCGGCCCGGCATGGACAGATCAGGCCTGCCGGCGCAGCGGCGGCAGGGGCTTGGCCACGCCGTTGCGGATCGCGCCGCGCAGGTCGACGAGGCGGCGGTGGAAGAAGTGCCCGGCTTCCTGCATGCGCACCAAAGTGGGCGGATTCTCGGCCGCGGCCACCCAGTCGAACACCGCCTGCGGGTCGACCACATCGTCGGCCTCGCCCTGCACCACCAGCCAGGGGCAGGGCGGCGGCGGCACCCCGGTGAAGTCGCGGAAGCCCACCGGCGGCGCGATGCAGACCATCTGCTTGACCGGCAGCTGGCGCGCAGCGCGCAGCGCCACCCAGGCGCCGAAGGAGAAGCCGCCGAGCCAGAAGGCATCGCCGGGGCAGCGGGCGATGGCCCACTGCGCCACCGCCAGCAGATCGAGCGTCTCGCCGCGGCCGGCGTCGTACTCGCCCTCCGAGGCACCGACGCCGCGGAAATTGAAGCGCAGGCTGGCAATGCCGAGCTCGGACAGCGCGCGGGTGATCGTGGTGACCACCTTGTTGTCCATGGTGCCGCCATCCGGCGGATGCGGGTGGCAGACCACCGCCACCGCACGTCGCGCGTCCTCGGGCCGCGGCAGCTCGCAGTAGGCCTCGATGCGGCCGGCAGGCCCGACGAGTTCAATCGGGCCGGAGGCGGTGGGGAAGTCGGGCGTGTGGCTCATGCGCGGCGGAGTCTAGCAGGCCAACCTACAGACCCGAGCTGCCCTCGCCAGAGAGGGCTCTTCAGTTTCCTGGGAACTGCCCGCCTCACGGTTCAGGCGCCCCCAGATGCGTGGCGATGCAACCACCACGCATCGAATAGGCCGAAGACTGCCTAGCAACTCGTCGTGACGCGGCAGGTCGGAAGCTGGCCCGGAGCCGAGGGAATCCGATCGCACACCATCCGGGTACGATTGTTGATGGGGGTACACCCCCGGACGATCGGGAACCTGCCAACCCGAGAAGAGGCGCACCAGATCTTCGATGGTCCGCAGGCTGACGTTTTCAACAACAAGGCCAGCAATACCCTCAGGCGCGATCGGATAAGCAACGCCATCCGGACCAATCGCCTCGATGATCTGCATATCCGCGATCGAATACGCACCACTGTCCGCTTCCGACGAGATGGTGATCCGAATTCGCAGGTAAGACCCATCGGAGAAGCGCAGGGTCAATGAAACCGGCTGATTGATGTTGAATGCAGCCAGCACCTGCTGACGAACCGCGGTACCACCAAAGATCAGACCGTTCAGTGCAGATACGAGGGTTCCATCGCCCTGGCGCAAGAATGTGCTGGTACGCCCACGGCAAGTGGCTTCATAAAGGTAAGTCGAAATCCCACTGCAAACTTCAGGGGGAACCGCAACTTCCTTGGTCGACGCAACAGCAGCCCAAACGGCCTGGAACGGGCGGACATCATCGGTCGACACGGTGAGTTCGTTCACCGATGTGACAAACAAACCAGGCTCACGGTCGATTGTGACCTCGTACTTGTAGACACTCTCGTTTACACCGTCTACTACCAGCACCTCCGCAAATCCGGGATTGGGCGTAACGGCAACGGCGGCCATCTCTCGCTGCGAAGCGGTACAGCCATGGCACGAGGCCAGCTTCGGACTCGCCCCAACGGCAACGGGCGGAATCGCAAACATCAAAAGCATCCCAATCGGGCGGAGGGATGTGCCGAACATTTTTGCTCCTTGCCGGCGTCATTGCCGGCGTCATTGCCGGCGTCATTGCCGGCGTCATTGCCGGCGAAGCGAGGCTAGCGCAGCTCGAAGCCCAGCAACAGGGGATCGTGGTCGGAGCTGCGCCAGGGCGTGGGCGTTTCCTCGGCCCGGCCGAGGGCGCCGTCGTAGGCGAAAGCCACCGACTCGTCGCTGTTCGCCGCCCACTTCGCCTTGCCACGCAGGGCGGCGTGCAGCGAGGGGCTGAGCAGGGCGTGGTCGAGGCGGCCGGCCTGGCCGTCGAAGACGAAGCTGTGGCTTTCCTCGCCCTGCCACGGGTCGATGAAGCCGCGCTCGCGCAGCAGGCGGATCGGGTCCTCCATGCCGTAGGCATTGAAGTCGCCGACCAGGGCCACGCGGTCGCTGCCGCTCGCCGTGGGGTCGGTGGCGATCCAGTCGGCCAGCGCCCGCGCGCTCTCCACGCGCTGGGCGTTGAAGCAGGCCTGGCCATCGCCCTGGTTGGCGTCGGCGCCCTGCGCCTCGCCGCAGCCGCCCTTGCTCTTGAAGTGCAGGCTGACCACGGTGAACACCGGGCCGCGGCCCTGGCGGAAGCTCTGCGCCAGCGGCGGGCGGCTGCCCTGCTGGAAGGGGCCGTCGAGCTTCAGCGCCGGGCGGCCGACGGCCTGCACGCGGTCCGCGCGGAAGAGAATGGCCACGGCGATCTGATCGCTGCCCGGCGCCACCTCCGGGGCCACTACCTGCCAGCGCGCGCCCGGCTGGGCGGCCTCGAGGGCGGCGGCGAACTGGCGCGCCGAACTCTCCGGCCCGAAGCCATCGTTCTCCATTTCCTGCGCGGCGATGATGTCCGGGTCGAGGCCCTGCACCACCGCCACCAGCTTGGCGCGCTGGCGCCGGTAATCGTCGGCACTGGCGGCCCCGCGCGCGGTCGGGAAGCCGCCGCCGCTGCCGTCGCCATTGAACAGGTTGAGCAGGTTCATGCCGGCGATACGCAGGCTGCCCGCCACCTGCGGCGCGGCCGGGCGCGGCGCCTGTTCGATGTGCTCCACCTTAGCCTCGGCCTGCACGCGGTAAGCGCCGAAGCGCTGGTCCACCACCCCGGCCACGCCGTGCAGCACGCTGCCGGCACGCAGCGGTGCCGTGTGCGAGAGGGGCGCCGGCAGCCAGGCGATGGGATCCGGGTTCTGCGCCGCACGGGCATCGTCGAGGCGGATCATCCGCGCCTGGTTCTCGCCCTGCCGGGCCAGGGCCGGCACGCCCGGGGGCACCACTTCGGTGGGGGTCATCAGCCGACCGCCGAAGGCGAGGCGCAGCTCGCCGTACTGGGCCAGCGCCTCGTTGCCGGTGACGGTGAGCGGCGCTTCGATGCGCACCCGCATGCCCTCCAGCGCCTCCCAGTGCGGCGGCGGCGCAGCGAGCACTACCGGCGCCGGCAGCGGCGCCTCGCCCAGCACAAGCACCTCGGCATCGGCCAGGGTGGTGAGGCTGGCCTCGCCCGGGCCGGCCTCGGCCACGGTGCCGGTGGCGCGGAGGTGCTGACCCACCCGCAGCTCCGGCTGGCCGGGGGTCGGCAGCAGGAACAGGCCTTCGGCGGTCTCCGGATCGGCATCGGGCTCGAGGCTCTGCACGAACACGCCGCCATTACCGTCCTCGAAGCGCAGGGTCACGACCCCCTCGATGCGCGCCCGCCGGCCCTCGAAAGCACTGCGCTCACCGCGGCCCTGTACGGCGGCAATGCCCTCGACGTCCACCGCCGGCTCGCGCGGGGCGCAGGCGGCCAGTGAAAGCGCGAGCGCGGCGGCAAGCGGCAGCAGGACGGGCCGGCGGCGCGGCAAGGAGGAAGCGGGGACGAACATGGGTGGCACTCCGGAAGGCAGAAACGGCGATGCCGCCCGAAGGCGGCATCGCAGAAAGCTCGGGCAGGGCCGAGCTTACTGGTACTTCTTGACCATGTACTCGACGGTGGCGCGCACCTGCTCGTCGGTGAGGCGGGCATTGCCGCCGCGCGCCGGCATGATGCCGGACTCGCCCTGGTAGCCTTCGATGGCGTGCTTCACCAGGGTTTCGAGGCCCTTGGCGATGCGCGGCGCCCAGGCAGCGGCGGTGGGCGCCGGAGCGCCGCCGGCGCCGGTGGCGTGGCAGGCCGAGCAGAGGTTCTGGTAAATCACCGCGCCATCCAGGGTGCCGCCGTAGGGCGCCCCGCTCGCGGCGGCGGCCTGGGCAGCGGCGGCCGCGGCGGCGGCGGCGGCAGCAGCACCGGTCTCACCGGCATACACGGCGCCCAGCGGTCGGATACGCTCGGCCGTGCGCGCCTCGGCGATCGGGTTCGGCTCGATGGGCTTGCGGCTGTTGAGGAACAGCCCGAGCAGGATTAGCACCACCATGACGCCGAACAGCGCTGCGATGACCAGCGAGAAACGCTTCAGGAAGACGAGATCGTGATGTCGCACGGGAATACCTGCACGGGCATGGAAGCCGGATGGACGGCGAAGTATATCGGCGCGCCGCCCGCAGGCGAAGCGCCGCGCCTCCGCGGCCCCCGGGAGGCCGGATGAGGGCGGCCTTGCCGGCAGCCCGGCGTCTGGGGCTTCTCGCCCCGCTGCTGGCCTATCCCCTGCTCTGGCTGCTGCTCGAGGCCCTGTCCACGCCGCTGGCCTTCTGGCCGGTGGTGGCACGCTTCCTGCTGGTGTGGTGGTTGCCAGTGCGCTGGTGGCCGGCCCTGCTGCTGGCCGATGCCAGCGCCGCCCTGGTGGCCCGACACCTCTATCACGGCACTCCCCTGACCGGCATCGGGCCCTGGGCCCTCGCTTTCCTTCCCATCCTCGGCTGCATGGCGGTGGTGGCCCTGGCGCGCTGGTGGACCCGCCTGGCCGAGCCCGATGCCCCGGCACGGATGGCCCTGCTGCTCGGCGCCTGCCTGCTCTCCAGCCTCCTCATCTCGCCAGTGCTGGTGCTGAATGCCGGTTCCACCGTGCTCGGCTCGACGCTGGGGGCCCGCCGCCTGCTCGATTTCGTGCTGGGCGACTACTTCGCGCTGATGGTGCTGGTGCCCTTTGCCAGCGCCCTGCGCGCCGGCCGCCTTGGCGAGCTGGCGCGCCGCCAGCGCCTGCTCGAGCTGCTGCTCGGCCTGCTCGTGGCGATCGCTTTGCTGCGGCTGGGGCAGACGCAGCCGGCCCTGCTGCCCAGCCTGCAGCTGCTGGCCTTCGTGCCGCTGATGCTGGTGGCCTTCCGCCACGGCTGGGTGGGCGCGGCCACTGCGCTGGCAGGCCTCGGGCTTGCCATCGCTTATGGCCTTACTGGCCCCGAGGCGGCGGCCGAGCTGCATGCCCGCAGCGCCGTGCTCGGCTCGGCGGCGCTGATGCTGGGCGCCGCAGCCAGCCAGCTCGCCCGCCAGCGCGAGGCCCTCGAGGCCCAGCACGCTTCGCTGCGGCTCGCCATGCTGGAACAGCAGGCACTGGCCGAACGCATCGTCCGCCTCGAGGAGGCCGGCCAGCGCGAGGTGGCCGAGGCCTTGCACGGCCAGGTGGCACCGCCGCTCGCCAGCCTGCGCACCCAGCTCGCGATGGCCTGGCAGGCCCTGGGCGATCGGGGCGACGGCCGCCTGCTCGACAGCCTGCGCGACCAGTGCTGGCAGGTGCAGGATGGCCTCGAGCGGGTGCTGCGGCGGCTGCAACCACCGGCCATCGACCAGCGGCCGCTGGCCGAGCTGCTGGCCCACGGCCCGCTCTGGGAGTGGGCGCAGGAAGCGGGAGCGCGCTGGCAGGCCGAGGTGGACCCGGCAGCCCAGACCCTGCCGGCACGCTGGAAAGCCCTGCTCTACCGCATCGCCCAGGCCGGCCTGCAGCAGGGGCTGGCCGCCGGCGGACGGGATTTCCGGCTGCGGCTGGAAACGCGGCCGCTGGCGGGCCGCTATGCCGTGGAACTGGTGCTCGACATCGAGGCCCCGGCCGGCCCGGCGGCGAACGGCCCGGTCGAGGCCATCCGCGACCGGGTGACGGCCGCCGGCGGGCAGTACACCGCCCGCCGCGAGGACGGCTGCTGGCGGCACCGGGCCCGCTTCGAGATCCAGGGGCTCTGAAAGTCCCGGGCGGACCGCCCCCGGCCCGGGTCTGCCGCGTCGGCCATTCGCGATCCATTGCAACGCTGCGTTCCAGATTTGCTGGCAGTCTACCCCGTTTCTATACAGTACATCCTGTATAGTTAGACCACCTATGACTCGCCCTCCCAAAGCCCGGCAGAAGGTGCTCGACGCGGCCCGCCGCATCGTCGAGACGCGTGGCGCCGGCCACCTCACTTTCGAGACGCTGGCCGAGGAAAGCGGGGTCACCCGCGGCGGCATCACCTACCACTTCCCCACCAAGGAAGCCCTGCTCAAGGCCCTGATCGAGGCCGACGTGGCGCAGTGGGACGACACCGCCAGCGCACTGGCGGCCGACTGCGATCTTGCTTGCCCGAAGCTGGCGCGCCTGCTGGGGCACATGCGCTGCTCGCTGGCCGATGGCGACGAGAACCAGCGCCGCTACGTGAGCGGCCTGCTCAGCGCCGCCATGACCGAGCCCGAACTGCTGCAACCGCTGCGTGAGCACGTGCGCGAAGAGTTCGCCGACTGGCGCTGGGACGAGGCCGATCTCGAACGCTACCTGCTGCTGCTGGCCGCCGACGGCCTGTTCTGGACCCGGCTGTTCGGCATCAGTCCGCTGCCGGAGTCGGCACGGCCCCGCCTTGCCGCCCTGCTCGAACGCCGGCTGCGCGCCCTCGACCCCACCGCCGGCTCCGCCGCGCCCGCCACGGCGGGCGACTGAAGCCCAGCCCTTCCCTCATTCCCTTCTCATCTTTATCAGCCACCCGCCCATGCGCCCCCTCACGCCTCGCGGCCGCCGCGCCGCCCCCGCCCTGCTCGCCTCCGGCCTCGCCCTGCTGCTCGCCGCCTGCGGCGGCGGCGGCGAGATGTCGATGCCCCCGGCCACGGTGAACGTGGCCACCGTCAGCCCGCAGCCGATCGCCGAATGGGACGAGTTCACCGGCCGCATCGAGGCGGTGGAGAGCGTCGAGGTGCGGCCGCGGGTGGGCGGCTACCTCACCGGCGTGCACTTCGAGGAAGGCGGCCTCGTCCGCAAGGGCGAGCTGCTGTTCACCATCGACGATCGTGAGTACCGCGCCGCGGTCTCCAGCGCCCGCGCCGACCTCGCCCGCGCCGAGGCTCGCCGCGCCCTCGCCGAGACCGAACTGAAGCGCAGCGAGGCGCTGGCAGCCGCCAAGGCGGTGAGCACCGGCGAGCTGGAGGCGCGCCGTAACGAGCGCCAGCAGGCCGAGGCCGATGTGCTGGCGGCCCGCGCCCGGCTCGAACAGGCCGAACTCAACCTCGGCTTCACCCGCGTCACCGCCCCGATCAGTGGCCGCGTCGGCGCCGCCCGGCTACGGGTGGGCAACCTGGTGGGCGCGGGCGAGCCGGTGCTCACCACCGTGGTCTCGCTCGACCCGGTGTACGTGAGCTTCCGCGGCGACGAGCGCGCCTACCTGCGCTACCAGGCCATGGCCCGGGCCGGTAGCCGGCCCAGCTCGCGCGAGGCCGAGAACCCAGTGCGCGTGGGCCTTGCCAACGAACAGGGCTTCCCACACACCGGGCGCATGGTCTTCGTAGACAACGCGGTCGACCCGGCCACCGGCACCATCTTCGCCCGCGCCGAGCTGCCGAACCCGGAGGGCGTGTTCACCCCGGGCCTGTTCGCCCGCGTGCAGCTGCTCGGTGCCGGCCAGCGCGAGGCCCTGCGGGTGCATCCGCAGGCCGTGCTCACCGACCAGGACCGCCGCTACGTCTACGTGGCGGCCGAGATGCAGCCGCCCGGTGGCGGCGCGCCCTACATCGGCGCGCAGCGCCGGGATGTCAGACTCGGCCCGACGGTGGACGGTCTCGTCGTAGTGGAAGAGGGCCTCAAGCCCGGCGACCGCGTGGTGGTGAACGGCATGAGCCGGATCTTCTTCCCCGGCGCCCCGCTGCAACCGGTGGAGGTGCCGATGGAAGCCCCCAATACCGTGGTCGCGGCCCCCGGCCCAGCCGATGCCAAGGGCGCCACGGTCAGCAGCGACGACGAGGCCTGAGCCATGGCGCACGCCGATCTCTCACGGGCCTTCATCGACCGCCCGATCCTCGCCGCCGTCCTCTCGATCGTGGTGTTCGTGGCCGGCCTGCTGGCCCTGCCGAACCTGCCGGTCACCGAGTACCCGGAAGTCTCGCCGCCCACCATCCAGGTGACGGCGGTCTACCCCGGCGCCAACCCGAAGACCATCGCCGACACCGTGGCCGCCCCGCTGGAGGAGGCGATCAACGGCGTCGAGAACATGATCTACATGAAGTCGGCCTCGTCCTCCGACGGCACCGTGCAGATCACGGTGACCTTCAAGCTGGGCACCGACATCGACACCGCCGCCATGCAGGTGCAGAACCGGGTGAACCAGGCCCTGCCGCGCCTGCCCGAGGCGGTGCGCCAGCTCGGCGTGACCACGGCGAAGAGCTCGCCGAACATCACCATGGTGGTGCACCTCACCTCGCCGGACGGCCGCTACGACGGCCTGTACCTGTCGAACTTCGCCGCCCTGCAGGTGCGCGACGAACTGGCGCGTCTCGAGGGCGTGGGCCAGGCGCAGAGCTTCGGCGCCGGCCTCTACGCCATGCGGGTGTGGATCGACCCCGACCGCGCCGCCGCCCGCGGCCTGACCGCGCTCGACATCGTGGGCGCCATCCGCGAGCAGAACGTGCAGGTCTCGGCCGGCGCCATCGGCGCCTCGCCGCAGCCCGACGGGGCTTCGGTGCAGCTGCTGGTGAACGCCCGCGGCCGCCTCGAGACCCCGGAGGAATTCGGCGCCATCGTGCTGAAGTCGGACGGGAACGGGGCACTCACCCGCCTGCGCGACGTGGCGCGGGTGGAGCTCGGCGCCAACACCTACGCACTCAACTCCCTGCTCAACAACGAGGACGCCGCCGCGGTGGTGATCTTCGAGGCCCCGGGCGCCAACTCCATCGCCCTGTCCGACGCCGTGCGGGCGAAGATGGAGGAGCTGGCGAAGACCTTTCCCGAGGGCGTGGCCTGGGAAGTGGCCTACGACCCCACGGTATTCGTCCGCAAATCGATCGACTCGGTCGTTTCCACTCTGCTGGAAGCCGTACTGCTGGTGGTGCTGGTAGTGGTGGTGTTCCTGCAGACCTGGCGCGCCTCGATCATTCCCCTGCTGGCGGTGCCGGTCTCGATCGTCGGTACCTTCGCCGCACTCTACCTGCTCGGCTATTCGATCAACGTGCTCACCCTGTTCGGCCTGGTGCTGGCCATCGGCATCGTGGTCGACGACGCCATCGTGGTGGTGGAGAACGTCGAGCGCCACATCGAGGAAGGGCTGCCGCCGCGCGAGGCAGCGCACAAGGCCATGAGTGAGGTCTCCGGGCCGATCGTGGCGATCTCGCTGGTGCTGGCGGCGGTGTTCGTGCCGATCGCCTTCATCGACGGCGTGACCGGCCAGTTCTACCGCCAGTTCGCCGTCACCATCGCCGTCTCGGTGCTGATCTCGGCCTTCAACTCGCTCACCCTGAGTCCGGCCATGGCGGCCCTGCTGCTGCAGCCGCACGGGGCGAAGAAGGACGCGCTGGCGCGCTTCATCGACCGCGTGTTCGGCCGCTTCTTCGCCTGGTTCAACGGCGTGTTCAGGCGCGGCGGCGAGCGCTACTCGGGCCGCATCGGCGGCACCATCGCCCGCGCCCCGCGCCTGCTCGCCCTGTACGCGGTCCTGCTCGGCCTGACCGTGCTCGGCTTCACCCAGGTGCCGGCCGGCTTCATCCCCACCCAGGACAAGCAGTACCTGTTCGCCGGCGTGCAACTGCCCGCAGGCGCTTCGCTGGAGCGCACCGAAGCGGCGATGAAACGCATGGGCGAGATCGCACTGGCCACCGAGGGCGTGGCCGACGTGGTGCAGTTCCCCGGCCTCAACGCCTTCCATTTCGTCTCCACCCCGAACGTGGGCGTGATGTTCATCGGCCTCAAGCCCCAGCAGGAACTGCCCAAGCCCGCCGCCGCCATCGCCAACGAGCTCTCGGCGGCCTTCGGCAGCATCCAGGACGGCCTGGCCTTCGCCTTCATGCCGCCGCCGGTGTTCGGCTACGGCAATGCCGCCGGCGTCGAGGCCTATGTGCAGGACCGCCGCCGTGCCGGCTATGGCGAGCTCGGCCAACAAACCCAGGCCCTGGCCGCGGCGATCAGCCAGCAGGACGGCTTCGGCCCGGGCAGCGCCTACAGTTCCTTCCAGGCCAACGTGCCGCAGCTCGACGCGGTGGTGGATCGCGACAAGGTGAAGGAAAGCGGGGTGCGCCTCACCGATGTGTTCGACACCCTGCAGGTCTATCTCGGCAGCGCCTACGTCAACGACTTCAACCTGTTCGGCCGCACCTACTCGGTGTACGCCCAGGCCGACGCCCCGTTCCGCGACGACATCGGCGACGTGGCCCGGCTGCAGGTGCGCAACGGGCAGGGCGAGCTGGTGCCGCTCGGCAGCGTGGTGGAGCTGGTGCCCAGCTTCGGTCCCGACCCGGTGGTGCGCTACAACGGCCACCCGGCCGCCGATCTGCAGGCAGCGCCGCGCAGCAGCTCGGTGAGTGCGGCCCGCGCTGTCGAGATCGCCCGCGACGCGGCGGCGCAGGTGCTGCCGCGCGGCATGACACTGGAGTTCACCGGCCTCACCTTCCAGCAGGTGAACCAGGGCATGGCGCAGTTCCTGGTGCTGCCGCTGTGCGTGCTGCTGGTCTACCTGGTGCTGGCGGCCCTGTACGAGAGCTGGAGCCTGCCGCTGGCAGTGATCCTGATCGTGCCGCTGTGCCTGCTCTCGGCGCTGGGCGCGATCTGGCTGCTGAACCAGGCCAACGGCCTGTGGTTCGCGGCCCAGATGCTGCTCGGCTGGATCAACCCGATGACCGCGGCCCCGCCCACCATCATCGACATGAACGTGTTCACCCAGATCGGTCTGGTGGTGCTGATGGGGCTGGCCTGCAAGAACGCCATCCTGATCGTGGAGTTCGCCCGCGACCTCGAGGCGCAGGGCCGTGGCATCGTCGAAGCGGCCATCGAGGCCTGCCGCCTGCGCCTGCGGCCGATCCTGATGACCAGCTTCGCCTTCTGCGCCGGCGTGTTGCCGCTGGTGTTCGCCAGCGGCGCGGGCGCCGAGGTGCGCCATGTGATGGGCGTGACGGTGTTCTTCGGCATGCTCGGCGTCACCTTCTTCGGCCTGTTCTTCACCCCGGTGTTCTACGTCGTGATCCGTCGGCTGGTGGAGCGCCGGAACACCCGCCGCGCCGCCGCCAACGGAGAGACCGCCCATGCCTAAGGCCCTCGCCCTCGCCCTCGCCGCTGCGCTGCTCGCCGGCTGCACCGTGGGCCCGCGCCAGGCGCGGCCCGAGGTGGCGTTGCCCGAACGCTTCGACCAGGTGCCCGCCGACGAAGACGCGGCCACCGCCGCGCCCCTGCCCGGTACCGCGCTGTGGGAGGCCTTCGACGACCCGGCGCTGTCCTTCCTCGTGGCCCGCACCCTGGAGGCCAACACCGGTATCGCCCAGGCCGAGGCACGGCTGGCCGAGGCCCGCGCCCTGACCGGGCTCAGCACCTTCTCGCTGTTCCCCACCCTCACCGCCGGAGCCACCGGCAGCCGCAGCCGCGCCAGCGGAGCCGATCCTTTCGTGCCCCCTGGCCTTGGCACCATCGAGACCTACCGCGCCGGTTTCGACGCGAGCTGGGAGATCGACCTCTTCGGCAGCCTGCGCAATCCCAGCCGCGCCATCCGTGCCCGCGCCGAGGCCAGTGCCGCCGAGCTTTCCGGCATGCGTCTGCGCATGGTGGCCGAGACCGCCCAGGCCTACTTCGCCCTGCGTGGTGCGCAGCGGCGCCTGGCACTGGCGCAGGACAACCTCGCCGCGGCCGACGAGGCGGCGCGCCTGGTCGCCCTGTTGTTCGAGCACGGGCGGGTGAACGGCCTGGAGGCCGCCCGAGCGAAAAGCCAACGCGACGCGCTGGCAGCCGCTCTGCCGCAACGCGAGGCCGAACGGGTGGCGCAGGAGCAACGCCTCGCCGTGCTCACCGCCCTGCCGGTGGAAGTCCTGCGCGCTCGTCTCGGTGAACCGCGCGGCGCCCCCGAGCTGCCGCGGCTCAAGACCGTGGGCACGCCGGAAGACTGGCTGAAGCGCCGGCCCGACATCGCCGCTGCCGAACGCCGGCTCGCCGCCGCCCGCAACGACGTGGGCGAGGAGATGGCGCAGTTCTTCCCGCGCCTCATCCTCACTGGGGCGTTCGGCTGGACTGGCCAGCAGTTCAGTGCGCTCGGCGAGTCCGGCGCGGAGCGCTGGGAGTGGGGCCCCACCCTCAGCTGGCGCTTCCTCGACTTCGGCCGCGTGCGGCAGGGGGTGAAAGCCGCCGAGGCCAGGGCCGCCGGCGCCGAGGCGCAGTACCGCGAAACCGTGCTGCAGGCGCTGGAGGAGACCGAGAACGCGCTGGCCGGCTACCGCGCCAGCAACCGCGCCGCCAGCGAGCTCGAGAATGCCGCCGCCGCCGCTCGCGAGGCCGCGCGGCTCGCCCGCCTGCGCTTCGAGGCCGGGGCCGACGACGCCCTCACCCTGCTGCAGGCCGAGCAGGCCCGTATCGATCTCGAGGATGCCGCGGTGCAGGCCCAGACCGCCCGGGCCACCGCACTTGCGGCCCTGTACAAAGCCTTGGCTGGAGACTTCGCCGAGGCCCGCTGAACAGACGCGATCACCTCGTCGTCCCTCCGTCGCGGGCGGATTTCCTCACCCCGGTCAGGGCCAGGCCAGGGTGGCGAACAGGGCGGCTACCCAAGCGATGGCCAGGCCCAGCGCCACGCGCCCGCCATAGGCCGGGCCGCCGGTGGCCCAGGCCACGATTCCGCGGGCGATCACGCTGGCCGCCAGCACGGCGAGCAGGGCGCGCTGGCCCTGCGGGACCTCGAGCAGGCCCTCGGCCACCAACTGGCCCACCGAGGCCGCGGCGGCATGCACCTCGGCGATGGCGGCGAAGAAGGCGGTGGCGAGCGCCCCGGCCTCGCCGAAGCGGGCGCCCAGCACGGCCGAGAGCAACAGCACCCCGGCCATGAAGGCGGCGAAGTAGAGGGCGTGGCTGAAACGGAACATGCGCGAGGCCTGGGTGGGGGCCGGCTCCTCGCCCTTTCCTCCACGAAGCCCCAGCGAGCCGCCCGCCGCCAGCACCAGGGCGAAGGCCACCAGCATCGGCATCGCGGCCTTGAGCAGGCTGGCCGAGACCGTGGCCAGCACCGGGAACATCAGCAGCAAGGAGGCCAGTGCAGCGAACATGGCCGCGGCCACGCTGGGCCGCAGCAGGCCCGGCGCCTCGCGCAGGCGCTGGCCGAACCCGGCGATGGCGGCGGTGGAGGAGACGAAGCCGGCGAAGAAGCCGGCCAGGGCCAGGCCGCGCGCCGCCCCCACCACCCGCAGGGCGACATGGCCGAGGGCGCTCACCGCCATCACCAGCACCACGAGGCGCCAGAGCTTCTGGGGGTTCAGCGCCCCACCAGGGCCGATGGCCTCGTTCGGCAGCAGGGGCAGCACCAGCAGGGCGGCGGCCAGGAGCAGCAGACCATCGCGCATCTCGGCCTCGCTGATCAGCTCGCGACCCAGCCGGTGCAAGGCCACACGGGCGCGCAGCAGCATGGCCACCAGCACCGCCAGCGCCGCCGCCAGGCCCGGCGAGCCGAGTGCCAGCGCGCCGAGCAGCACCGTCAGCAGCAGGGCCACCTCGCCGGTCTGGCCGGGGTCGGAGGCATCGTTGAGCCGGTAGCTGCCATAGGTGAGCAGGCCCACCGCCGCCAGCAGCACCAGCAGCACCGGCATGCCGAGGCTCCAGGCCACGGCCCCTCCCAGCGCAGCGAGGGTGTGGGTGCGCATACCGGCCGGGGCATGGCCATGGCGGTCGCGCTGGCGTTCGCGCACCACGCCGATCAGCAGGCCAAGACCCAGAGCGCTCAGGTAACCGGTGATGGTGGCGTCGTCCAGCATGCCGCGATTCTGGCATCCCGGCGTCCGCCGGTCTCGGAAGGCCCGGCTAGAATGCGCGCTCCCCGCCCAGGAGCCTGCCCGATGTCCGCCCGCACCCCGCTCACCCGCTTCCTGATCGAGGCCGAACGCGCCGGGCAGATCAATGCCGAGCTACGCCTGCTGATCGAAGTGGTGGCGCGGGCCTGCAAGGGCATCAGCTATGCCATCAGCAAGGGCGCGCTCGGCGGCGTGCTCGGCGATGCCGGCGCCTCGAACGTGCAGGGCGAGGCGCAGAAGAAGCTCGACGTGCTCTCCAACGAAATCCTGCTGGAAGCCAACGCCTGGGGCGGCCACCTCGCCGGCATCGCCTCGGAGGAGATGGACGAGCCGCACCCGATCCCGGATGCCTACCCGAAGGGCAACTTCCTGCTGCTCTTCGATCCGCTCGACGGCAGCTCGAACATCGACGTGAACGTGAGCGTCGGCACCATCTTCTCGGTGCTGCGCTGCCCGGACGGCGTGACCGAGCCGAAGACCGCGCACTTCCTGCAGCCGGGCACGGCGCAGGTGGCCGCCGGCTATACCGTCTACGGCCCCAGTACCGTGCTGGTGCTGACCGTGGGCCACGGCACCCACGTGTTCACCCTGGACCGCGAGACCGGCAGCTTCATCCTCACCCAGCGCGGCGTGCGCATCCCCGAGGACACCCAGGAATACGCCATCAACGCCAGCAACGCGCGGCACTGGGACGCCCCGGTGAAGCGCTACGTCGATGATCTCGTCGCCGGCAAGACCGGCCCACGCGGCAAGGATTTCAACACCCGCTGGATCGCCAGCATGGTGGCCGACGTGCACCGCATCATGAGCCGCGGCGGCATCTTCCTCTATCCGGTGGATGCGAAGTGCCGCGACAAGGGCGGTCGCCTGCGCCTGATGTACGAAGCCAACCCGATGGCCTTCCTCGTCGAGCAGGCCGGCGGTGCGGCCAGCACCGGCACGCAGCGCATGCTCGAGGTGCAGCCTGCTGGCCTGCACCAGCGGGTGCCGGTGGTGCTCGGCTCGAAAAACGAAGTGGCGGTGTTCGAGCGCTACATGCGCGAGGGCTGAGCCGTGGCCGGTGCGTGGGGCGAGGCGGTCCCGGACTTCATCGAGGTCTACGAGGGCCTGCTCGACCCGGACTGGTGCGCCGCCGTGTGCCGGCGCTTCGACGCCTCGGCCCATGTCGACGGGCGGGTGGGTGGCGGGGTGTACCCCGAGCTGAAGAAGAGCCGCGACCTCGACATCAGCAGCCGGCCGGAATGGAACGACGTCAGTGGCCCTCTGATGGGCGCCGTGCTGAAGGCCCTGCTGGCCTATCTGCGCACTTATCCCTATGCCCTGGTCGCACCGCTGATGCTGGAATTCCGCCCGGCCGACGGCGGGGCGCCCAGGCGGCTCGGCGCCGAGGACCTCGTGGCCATGGACGATGCCGGCCTCGTGGCCTTGGTGCAGCAGCTGCTGCGCCCCGGCAGCATCAATCTGCAGCGCTACACCGCCGGCGAGGGCGGCTATCCCTACTGGCACTGCGAGCTCTACCCGCGCGATGCCAACGCCGAGACCCTGCACCGCACCCTGCTGTGGACGGTCTATCTCAACGAGGACTTCGACGAGGGCGAGACCGAGTTCCTCTACCAGCAGCGCAAGATCGTGCCGAAGACCGGCAGCGTGCTGATCGCTCCCACCGCCTTCACCCACACCCACCGCGGCAACCGGCCGGTGGGCGGCGACAAGTACATCGCCACCAGCTGGATCCTGTTCAACCGCGCGGAACAGATTTTCGGCCGGGCCGGCTGAGGCCGGCCGCGGCGCTTGCGGTGCCGGCCGGGGATGCGCATCCTGCGGCTCCCTCCATCGCCCGACGAGGCTCCCATGCCCGCCCTGCGCATCATCGCCGTGCTCCTCATCATCGCCAGCACCTGGGCCCTGGCCGAAGGCGGCTTCAGCTACACCAAGGACAGCAAGGACGTGAAGCTCGGACCGATCGAGCTGGCGGTAAAGGAGAAGGAGAACGTGGCGGTGCCGAAGTGGGCCGCCTTCGCCGGCATCGGCGTGGGCGTGGTGCTGCTGGTGCTGCGCAAGCCGAAGGGCTGAGGCCCGTCCCGCCGGGGCCATCAGGCCTCGCCAGCCTCGCGCTCGATGCCGTACTTGCGCAGTTTCTCGACCAGGGTGGTGCGGCGCAGCCGCAGCAGGGTGGCGGCGTGCGCCACCACGCCGCCGGCCCGCTCCAGCGCCTGGCGCAGCAGCTTCTCCTCGATGGCGGCGATGTGCTCCTTGAGGTCGAGGCCTTCCTCGGGCAGCTCGTCGAGCGCCGGTGCAGCCGGCGTGCCGAACAGCGCGGCGCGCTCGGCGGCCCGCTCCGCGGCCTCGTCCAGTGCTGGCAGGGCCGCCACGGGCGCCGGGGTCGGCGCGGCTGCCATGGCCGGTGCCGGGCTGGCCCCTGGCCGCACCGCGCCAGCCTCCCAGGCCGCGCGGTAACGCTGCGGCAGGTCGGCGGCCCGCACCGTGGCCCCGGGATGCAGCACGGCGAGGCGCTCCACCAGATTGTGCAGCTCGCGCACATTGCCGGGCCAGGAATAGGCGGCCAGAGCCGCCAGGGCATCGGCGGCGAAGCGCACCTCGCCACGGCCATCGCTGGCGAGGCGCGAGGCGATCGACTCGACCAGGGCTGGCAGGTCCTCGATGCGCTCGCGCAGGGCCGGCATCTCGATCGGAAAGACGTTGAGCCGGTAGTAGAGGTCCTCGCGGAAGCCGCCGCGGGCGATCTGCTCCTCGAGGTTGCGGTGGGTGGCGGCCACCACCCGCACATTGCAGCGGATGGTCTGGGTACCGCCCACGCGCTCGAAGCAGCGCTCCTGCAGTACACGCAGCAGCTTGACCTGCATCGGCAGCGGCATGTCGCCGATCTCGTCGAGCAGCAGGGTGCCACCCTCGGCCATCTCGAAGCGGCCCTTGCGGGCGGTGAGCGCGCCGGTGAAAGCGCCCTTCTCGTGACCGAACAGTTCGCTCTCCAGCAGCTCGCCCGGCACCGCGCCGCAGTTGAGTGCCACGAAGGGGCCCTTGGAACGCGCCGAGGCGGCATGCAGGGCGCGGGCCGCCACCTCCTTGCCGGTGCCGCTCTCGCCGAGGATCAGCACCGTGGTATCGAAGGGCGCCACCTGCTCGATCATCCGCCGCAGGCGCCGCACGGCCTCGCTGGCCCCTTCCGGCCCGGCCTGGGCGCTGCCGGAACCGTCGCTGCGGATGGCCTGCAGGCTGGCGCGACGCAGATGGCCCTCCAGCTGCGGGTGGCGCAGCGGCCAGTCGAGCGGCCAGACCTGCTCCGGGTGCACGCCGAGTTCGCCGGCCAGGCCATGCAGGGCCGGCAACACCAGCAGCGGCGGATGCAGCGGGAAGCGCGAGAGCCAGGCGCCGAAGCGGCGGAAGTCGCCGAGGTCCTCCACCCCGCCGACCACGATCGCCAGCCAGTCGCGCGGCCTGGCGCGGGCGAGGTCCAGCTCGTCGACGGCGCCCACGCGCTTCGGCGTGAAATCGAGGAAATCGAGCAGCGCCACCAGGCGCTCGGCGCGGGCGTCGTCCGATTCGACGACGAGGATGCGCGACTCGCTCATGCGCCGCCCCGGGCCTGCCGCGCCCGTTCGTCCAGCAAGGGCAGCAGCTCGGCGATGTAGTTGAGCTTGCTGATGAAGGCATCGGCCCCGGCCCGCCGGGCATGCTCGCGGTGCTCCGCATCGTCGAAGTGCGAGGCCACCACGACGAAAGGCGGCTCGTCCTGGGCCTTGATCAGGCGGGTGGCCTGCAGGCCGCCCATCCCCGGCATGGCGAGGTCGAGCACCACCACGTCGGGCTTCAGGGCATCGGCCAGGGACACGGCCTCGAGGCCGTCGTGGCCACGGCCCACCAGCTCGACGTGGTCGATGCGCCGCAGATGGCGCTCGGCGGCCTTGAGGAAGGCCTCGTGATCGTCGACGAGCAGCAGGCGGACGGGACGCATGGACGGACTCTGGCAGGGCGGAGCCGGCTCAGGCCGCGCGGGCCGCCTGGCCCCGCTGCCGCGCCGGCGGGAGGTTCAGCTGCTCACGATACTTGGCGACGGTGCGCCGGGCCACCTGCACGCCGCGGCGGGCCAGCAGGGCCACCAGCACCTCGTCGGAGAGCGGCGCCTCCGGGCGCTCGGCCCCGATCAGCTTCTTCACCAGGGCCTTCACCGCCACCCCGGCGATGGCACTGCCCTCCAGCTTCACGCCGAAGAAGCGCTTCAGCTCGAACAGGCCGCGCGGGGTCTGCAGGTACTTGCCGCTGGTGATGCGCGAGACGGTGCTCTCGTGCACGCCCACCTCCGCGGCGATGTCCTTGAGGGTGAGCGGCAGCATGGCCTCCTCGCCGCGTTCGAGGAAGGCCTGCTGGCGCGCCACCACGGCGCGCGCCACCTTGAGTAGGGTGTCGTGGCGCTGGGCGATGCCGCGGGCCAGCCAGCGCGCCTCGTTCATCAGGGCCTTCAGGTGCTGCACGCTCGGATGGTCGCCGACCTCGGCCAGTGCGCGCTCGTACTCGCTGGCCACCCGCACCCGCGGGGCGGCCTGCGGGTTCAGCGCCACCTGCCAGCGGCCGTCGGCCTTCCAGGCCACCACGTCGGGCAGCACGTGCACCGGTTCCTCGGCGAGCAGGGGTTCGCCAGGCCGGGGGTTGAGCGACTGGATCAGCCGCGCCGCGGCGCGCAGGGCCTCCAGCGGGGCATCGTGGCGCTGCGAGAGGGCCGGCCAGTCGCGTTCGGCGAGCAGCCCGAGGCTGCGGTCGATCATGTCGCGGGCCAGCGCCACGCCGGGCTCGCCGGCCGGCAGGTCGTGCAGCTGCGCCATCAGGCATTCGCGCAGGTCGATGGCGGCAAGCCCGGCCGGGCTGCCGTGCAGCAGGCGCTGGCGGATGGCCTCGGCACGGCCCGGACGCAGGGCAAAGGCGGCGCTGATCTCGGCATCCAGGGCCTCGCGATCCCCCACGAGGTAGCCGGAATCGGCCGTGCGCTCGAGCCAGGCGGCGGCGATGGCGAGGTCCTGAGGCTTTAGCTCCATGGCCAGGCCCTCGAGCACCCGCAGGGCCGGGTCATTGCTGAGCGGCGCGGCGATCCGCGCCATGCGGTCCTCGGCCTCGTCAGGATCGAAGCCGCGGCTGGCGCTGGCATGCAGGGGAAATTCGGGCAGCTCATCGAAGGCTGCGGCCTCCTGCGCGGCACGGTCCTGCGGCGCAGACTCCGGCGCTGGTGCCACGGGGGCGTCTTCCTCGCGCTCCAGCATCGGGTTCTGGGCCAGGGCCTCGGCGAGTTCCTGCTCCAGCTCCAGCCCGGTCAGCCCGAGCAGGCGGATCGACTGCAGCACCTGGGCATTGAGGGTCTGCGACTGAGTCTGGGTGGCAGCGAGACGGGTCTTCATGGCGGCACGTCCTTTCGGGGTGCCGAAGCGAGATGCAAGAGCCGTGCCAGCCCGGGGCGACGGAAGGTCGGCGCCTCACGCCCCCCGCTCCGAGGCCCGAGACCGCCGGTGCAGCCGGAAGACCTGCCGCTCAAGGGCCTCCGAAAGCCCCGGTGCCAGGTCCTGGAAGGCCCAGCAGCCCCCTCCGGCCTCCGGCCCGAGGAACCGGACCGGCAGCTGCACCACCAGCGGCAGTATCTCCGAGGGTTGCCAGTGCAGGGCCGCGGCCTCGGTCATGGCGGGAGCCCCCTCGATCCAGAGCCCCGAAACCCCGATCCGCGCCCGGCGGCGCTGGCCGGGGTTCGAAGGCAGGACTGCGCGCGTGAGCAATAGGAGGGCGAGATCGAGCTTGGCCTCGAGGCGGCGAAGGGCCGGATCAGCCGCCAGCCCCATGGCATCCGGCTTCAGATCCTCGACCATGGCGATGGCCCTCAGGGCCTGCTCGGCAAACTCCAGTGCTGCCGGATCAGGCGGCTCAGGGCTCAGGGCCAAGCGCCATTCGCCATCGGCATGGACATGCCCATCGAACAAGGCGGATGTGGCCGCCTGCTCAGCCATCGGCATTGCCGAGGTAGGCACGGGCGGCCTGACCGCTCTTCCGCGCCGCGCTGGATTCGAGCTCCACCCGTCGCTGTACGTCCATCAGCCCGCCGAGCAGGGTGGTCTGGGCGTGATGGAGCACCTCGGCCTCCGAACGGGACAGGGCCGGCGGGGCCTGGGACAGCGCCGAACGCAGCAGGGTGTCGTAGCGGCGCAGGCACTCGCCTGCCCGGGCGAGATCGAGCCGGCCGATAGCCTCCTCCGCGGCCCGGAGCAGGGCCACCGCCGAAGCGAATGCCCCCGTCTCCGCACTCAGGTCGGGCGGATCGCCTTCCATGCCGAATGGATCTCGTCGAGCAGGGAGGCCACCTCGGCAAACCCAGCGGCATCGTCCGCGGCATTGGCGGCGGCAACCCGGCGCGAGGCGTAGTCATAGAGGGCCGCCAGCCGCTCGGCGATCTCGCCGCCCTGCTGGAAATCGAGGCAGCCGGAGAGCGAATCGATGATGGCACCGGCCTCCGCCGCGGCCTTCGCCTTGCGCGCAAGATCGCCAGTGGCGATTCCCCCCTCGGCAGCCCGAAGGCGCTGAATGGCGCCTTCGAACATGAGCTCGATGAGGCGGTGCGGATCGGCCTCGTGGACTTTGGTCTCGACGGCCGTCGAGCGGTAGGTGGCGGCGGGGTTTCGGGTATTCATCATCGTGAGGAGACACCGGGCAGGCGGGCCAGCTCCTGCGCGAGAAAGGTGGAGGTGGACTGCAACTGCGCGACCAGACCATCGAGCGCGGTGAACTGCCGGCGATAGCCCTCCTCGATGCGCTGGATGCGCACGTCCAGGCGGTCGCGGTCGGCCTGCAGGGCTTTGAGCCGGTCATTCAGGGCTTTGGTCCGGCCCTCGAGGAGTCCAGAGCCCGGCGCCACCGCTCCCCCGAGGCGATCCGCAAGGCGTGCTCCCAGAGACTGTGGCGAAGTCTTGTCGAACAGGCGGCGGACCGCGGCGGGATCGGCGGCAAGCGCTTCGTCGAACTTGGCTGCATCCAGACTCAGGCTGCCATCCTTGCTGCTGCGGATTCCAAGGGCACTGAGCTCCGCCGCGGCATCGCCGAGGGCCCCGCGCAATGACTGCTGGATGCCGCGGATGGCGGCATCCCCAGCGAGGGGAGCGGCCACCCGGGTCTCGGGATTGAAGGCGCTGACATTGCGCAGCACCGAAAGGGCCGCGTTATAGGCGCCGATGAAGGCCTGCACCGAGCTGCGCAGCGCCGTCGAATCCGCAGTGACATCAAGGAAGAAGGGCGAACCAGGCTCAGCCTTGGTCAGTTCCAGCGTCACCCCGGAAATCAGGTCGGTGAGCTGATTGGACGAGGAGGTGCGGGTCACCCCATCGACACGCACCACGGCATCCGCCGCCGCCGTGGTAACGGAAAAAGAGGAAGCGAAGGTGGCGATGCTTCCGCTTGCCGCCACGCTGATGCCACCGGCACTGCCGGAGACTGCGGAATTGAGAACCAGCACATCACCGGCATCACCGCGCACCACGGTGGCGGAAAGCCCACGGCCTGCGGTGGCCGTGTTGATGGCGTCGCGGAGCTGGGCGATGGTGGTGGTGGGACCATCGAGCACCACTTCGTAGGACTCACCATCGACGGTGAAGGTGAGCGTTCCCGTGCCGAGATCGGCCGTCGGGGAAACGGCAGCACTCTGCTGTTTTTGCGCTGCCGCAAGAGAGACGACTTCGACGGAATAGCGGCCGAGGGCCGCCGAAGCGCTGGCCGTGGCGGTGAAGCCCGCACCCTGCTGCACGACCGCGCGGCGCCCGGCGCCCCCCGCTCCGGCGAGGGCATCCGCAGCCCCCTGGAGGGTCGAGAGCACGCTCCGCACCTGGGTGAAGGCCGACAGATCGGCCCGGGCGTCGGCTTCCTGGCGGGCGATCCGGCGCTCCGAGGGGGCGCGCTCGGCGGCCACCAGCTGGGCCACCAACTGGCTCACGTTCAGGCCTGAGCCAATGCCGGGACTGGAAAGGGATGCCATGGAAAACCTCCTCCGTCGGCAGGAATAACGGCAGCAGCCGGCGGATCTGAAGGTACGCCGCGCCGGCTGCCGCCGCCAGTGCCGCCTGCGTTCAGCCGCGGAGGAGGGTGAGCACGTTCTGCGGGATCTGGTTGGCCTGGGCCAGCATGGCCGTACCCGCCTGCTGCAGGATCTGCGTGCGGGTCAGCTCGGCCGTCTCACGGGCATAGTCGGCGTCGCGGATGCGGCTGCGCGAGGCCGAAAGGTTCTCCGAGCTCGTGGTCAGGTTGGAGATCACCGACTGGAAACGGTTCTGGATCGCGCCCATCTCGGCCCGCGCCGAGTTCACGCTGGTGAGGGCGAGATCGACGATCGAGATCGCCCGCTGCGCACCCAGGAAGGTGGAGATGTTCACGTCGTCCAACTGCAGGGCCGTACCCGAGGCCGCAGTCGTGGTCCCCGCGGTGAGACCGGTGTTGGTGACCGTGCCGCCCACCACCGTGTCCACGCCGGCCCGCAGCGACTGCAGGGTGACGCCGTCGGAGCCGTTCACCACCGCGAACACACCGGTATCGCCCGAGCGGTCATTGATGGCATTGGCAAGCGCCCGGGCCTGGAGCGCGGCGGTCGCCTGCGCGGGGACATTGGCGATGGTGACGCCATTGATGGTGAGGCCGGAAATCGCGCCGGGGGTCGCCGCCGCACCCACGACATCATTGGCAAAGTTAGAGTTACCAAGCGAGTTGGTTTGGGCGTTGGTGATCGCCGTCACCGAAATCAGCTGGCCGGCATTCGCCCCCACCTGGAAGGCCTGGCCGGTGAAGCTGCCGTCCAGCAGCTTGGTGCCGTTGAAATCCGTTTGTGTGGCCACGCGCTGGATCTCGCTGATCAGCTGCTGCACTTCGGCGTTCAACGCTGCCCGGTCCGAGGCCGAGTTGGTCGCGTTCGAGCTCTGCACCGCCAGCTCGCGGATGCGCTGCAGGTTGGACCCTAGCTCGCCCAGCGCCCCTTCCGCTACCTGGGCGAGCGAGATGCCGTCGTTGGCGTTGCGGGCCGCCTGGTTGAGACCGCGGATCTGGGTGGTGAACCGCTCCGAGATGGCAAGGCCGGCGGCGTCGTCGCGGGCACTGTTGATGCGCAGGCCAGAGGACAGGCGCTGGATGGTGGTCGCCAAAGAAGCGCTGTTGGTCTGCAGATTGCGCTGGGCATTCAGCGAAATCGTATTGGTGTTGATGATGGCCATGACCGTTGGATCCTCAAGGGTTGGAAGAGGCCCCGCGGGGCCTGCCCCACGGAACATGCGGACCCGGCAAGGCATCCGCCGGCCCGCCGACGATCCGGCGGACCCGGCCCCGTCCTGCAAGCCCTATGCCACGACCGCCCCTCCCCTGTACCCCCGAAACGCATCGGGCCGGGGTTTCCCCCGGCCCGAGCGTCACCGCCAGAATGTCCTGGCTGCTTAGCGGAGCAGAGCCAGCACGTTCTGCGGGATCTGGTTAGCCTGGGCCAGCATGGCCGTACCCGCCTGCTGCAGGATCTGCGTGCGGGTCAGCTCGGCCGTCTCACGGGCATAGTCCGCGTCGCGGATGCGGCTGCGCGAGGCCGAGAGGTTCTCCGAGCTCGTGGTCAGGTTGGCCACCACCGACTGGAAGCGGTTCTGCACCGCACCCATGTCGGCCCGCGCCGAGTTCACGCTGGTGAGGGCGAGATCGACGATCGAGATCGCCCGCTGGGCGCCCAAGAAGGTGGAGATGTTGACATCTTCCAGCTGCAGGGCCGTGCCCGAGGAGGCATTGGTGGTACCGGCAGTAAGACCAGTGTTGGTCACCGTGCCGCCCACCACCGTGTCCACGCCGGCCCGCAGCGACTGCAGGGTGACGCCATCGGAGCCGTTCACCACCGCGAACACACCAGTGTCGCCCGAACGGTTGTTGATGGCATTGGCGAGCGCCCGGGCCTGGAGGGCCGCGGTACCCTGGGCCGCCACGTTCTCGATGGTGACGCCATTGATGGTGAGGCCGGAGATCGCGCCCGGGGTGGCGGCAGTACCGACCACATCATTGGCATAAAAGCCATTGCCGAGGGTGCTGCTCTGGGCATTGGTGATGCTCGCCACCGTGATCAGCTGGCCGGCATTCGCCCCCACCTGGAAGGCCTGGCCGGTGAAGCTGCCGTCCAGCAACTTGGTGCCGTTGAACTCGGTCTGCGTGGCAACACGCTGGATCTCGCTGATCAGCTGCTGCACTTCGGCGTTCAACGCCGCCCGGTCCGACGCCGAGTTCGTCGCGTTCGAGCTCTGCACCGCCAGCTCGCGGATGCGCTGCAGGTTCGAACCGATCTCACCCAGCGCGCCTTCTGCCGTCTGCGCCAGCGAAATGCCGTCGTTGGCATTCCGGGCCGCCACGTTGAGGCCGCGGATCTGAGTGCTGAAACGCTCCGAAATGGCAAGGCCGGCGGCGTCGTCACGGGCGCTGTTGATGCGCAGGCCCGAGGACAGACGCTGGATCGTCGTCGCCAGCGAGGCACTGTTCGTCGACAGGTTCCGCTGCGCGTTCAGCGAAATCACATTGGTATTGATGATGCTCATGGGATCACTCCTGTCCGGGACTCATCGCGTGGATCAGCGCAGGAGGCTGAGCACGTTCTGCGGGATCTGGTTGGCCTGGGCCAGCATGGCCGTGCCGGCCTGCTGCAGGATCTGGGTGCGGGTGAGCTCCGCCGTCTCCCGGGCATAGTCCGCGTCGCGGATGCGGCTGCGCGAGGCCGAGAGGTTCTCCGAGCTCGTGGTCAGGTTGGCCACCACCGACTGGAAGCGGTTCTGCACCGCACCCATGTCGGCCCGCGCCGAGTTCACGCTGGTGAGGGCCGAATCAACGATGGCGATGGCCTTCTGTGCGCCGGCAAAGGAGCTGATGTTCACATCGTCCAGCTGGAAGGCGGTGTTGGCAGCCGTGGTACCGGCAGCGAGGCCGGTGTTGGTGACGGTGCCACCGACCACGGTGGCCTGACCGGCGATCAGCGACTGCAGGGTGATGCCGTTGGAGCCGTTCACCACCGCGAACACGCCGGTATCGGCCACCCGCTTGTTGATGGCGCCGGCCAGCGCGGCGGCGGTGGCGGCCACGCTGCCCTGGGCCGCCACGTTCTCGATGGTGACGCCATTGATGGTGAGGCCGGAGATCGCCGCATCGGTAACCGCGCCACCCACCACATCGGCGGCGAAGTTGGTGGCACCGAGGATGCTGCTCTGGGCATTGGTGATGCTCGCCACCGTGATCAGCTGGCCGGCATTCGCCCCCACCTGGAAGGCCTGGCCGGTGAAGCTGCCGTCCAGCAACTTGGTGCCGTTGAACTCGGTCTGCGTGGCAACACGCTGGATCTCGCTAATCAGCTGCTGCACTTCCGAGTTCAGCGCCGCCCGGTCCGACGCCGAGTTCGTCGCGTTCGAGCTCTGCACCGCCAGCTCGCGGATGCGCTGCAGGTTCGAACCGATCTCACCCAGCGCGCCCTCCGCCGTCTGCGCCAGCGAAATGCCGTCGTTGGCATTCCGGGCCGCCACGTTGAGGCCACGGATCTGAGTGCTGAAACGCTCCGAAATGGCAAGGCCGGCGGCGTCGTCACGGGCACTGTTGATGCGCAGGCCCGAGGACAGACGCTGGATCGTCGTCGCCAGCGAGGCACTGTTCGTCGACAGGTTCCGCTGCGCGTTCAGCGAAATCACATTGGTATTGATGATGCTCATGGCTTGCGCTCCGGGTCGATGGGTTTCCGGGACAGCACTGAACCGTCCGGGGCCGCGGTGGGGGCCGAGGCCCTGGGCTTCCCGCTGCTGACCTAGATAACGGCGACGCCGGCCGGAGCTTTAGCCCCCGGAGCCACGAGTTTGTGAATCAGCGCAAGTAATTGAACAGCGATAGGCTGGCCACCCGCTGGAAGCTGAGCTGGGCGGCGTCGAGGGCGGTGCTCTGCTGGGCCAGCCGACTAGCGGCCTCGGCGATGTTCACGTCGCGCAGGTCGGCCAGGGTGGTCTTCAGGGTGACGGTGGTGGCCTCACGCAGGGCGGCGGCCTCGTCCAGACCGGAGAGCCTGGCTCCGCCGGCGGCGCGCTTGTCAACGAAGTGGTCCTGGGCCGTGCTGATGTTGGCCAGGGCCACGAAAATGGCGTTCTGCTGCCGGGTGCGCTCCACCGGGGTGGTGGCCGGGGTCTCCAGGGCCGCCACCAGAGCGTCCAGGGTGGCGAACAGGTCCTGTCGGTTGGCAGGGTCGATGGTGAAGACGTCGCCAGTGGCCGGCTGGCCCTGCAGACGCAACTGCAACCCTTCGAAGCTCAAGGTGGCACCGGGGCTGTACGTCCCGGTCTGCGGCGGGATCAGCGGCGCGCCGCCAGCGTCCTGGATCTCGTAGGTGGTGGGCGAAGTGAAGAACACTCGATAGCCGGCATTGCCGCCGGCGGCCCAGAGCGCGGCATCGACCACGCCGAAGGTGCCGAGCAGGCCGGTGCCGGTGTTGGCGGGGTCGGCCGCCACCCGTACCCGGCCATCGCCGGTGGGGATGCGCATCCATACCTCGCTGCCGGGCTCGGCATCGGCGAGCGCCAGGGCCGGGGCCACATCGACACGGCGCTGCACCTGGTCGCCGACGTAAAGAACTCCGCTGGGCGCGTTGTCCACAAAAGGCGGGCGATCGTCCTGCGAACCGCCAAACAAGTACCGGCCGGCGGCATCGGTGCTGTTGGCGATGCCGAGCAGGCTGTCGCGCAACTGGCGGATCTCGCGGGCGACGGACGCGCGGTCGCTGCTCGAGAGCGGGGCGTTCGCCGCCTGGATGGTGAGCTCGCGGATGCGCTGCAGCAGATCGCCGGCCTGGGCCAGATTGCTCTCCTGCAGGTTGAGGCGATTGGCCAGCACGTTGGCATTAAGCTCGAAGCGGGCGAACTCGGCCAGCGAGCGGTCGATGGCCACGGCGGCTCCGGCGGCCAGAGGATCGTCGGCGCCAGTATTCACCCGGCGACCGCTGGCGATCTGGTTCTGGGTGGCGATCAGCTCCACCTGCCGCCGCAGCAGCTGGGCGATGTTGGTCTCGTAGAGCGTGTTACTGGCGATGCGGTTGAAGCTCATGGCAGGTCTCCCGGATCAACGCCGCACGGCCGCAAGGAAGGTCTGGAACAGGTTGTCGGCGATCGAGATCACCTGGGCCGCGGCCTGATAGGCCTGCTGGAAGCGCAGCAGGTTGGCCGCCTCCTCGTCGAGATTGACGCCCGAGAGCTGGTCGCGCTGCTGCACCAGGGCAAGATCGATGGCCTTCTGGCTGTCAAGTGAGAAGTTCGTCTCCCGCGCCGCCGAGCCGATGCGGGTGGTCTGGGCCCCGAGCGCATCGTTGAGCGAGTTGGCACCGCCACCGAGGATGCGGCGGTCGTCGAGGTCGGCCCAGACCCGCATGTTGGTATTGTCGCTGGAGCCAGCGGTGTTCGGCCCGACCGTGAACACGTCGCCCGCTCGCGGTACGCCATCCAGCACCAGAGACCAGCCATTGGCGGTGATGGCCGCGCCCGGGGTGTAGGTCTGGGGCGGGCCGCCGTTGAGGCTGAAGGTGGTGGGGGTGAGGAACTGGATCGTGGCCGGGGTGGTGAGCGCCGGATCAGCAGGATCCAGCACGCTGAGCGACACCACTCGGCCGGCACCGAGATTGGCCAGGCTGGCTTCCGGACGGATGCGGCTGGCCGCGGCGATGCGGTTGGGATCGTTGATCGCCACCCCGAGGCTGCGGGCGGCATTGCTGGTGGGCTCGACGAGGAAGCGGTCATTGGCCGCCGGGGCGCCGGACACCACCACCTCGATGCCGTTCACCACCAGGGGGTCGACCACCGTGCCGGTGCCGGTGAGCGGCACCGGCTGCCCGGTATCGGCGCGGCGGGCGCTCCAAGCCACGCCATCGAACTGGAACTCCAGAGGCACGCCGTCGAGGGCGCCAAGATCGGCGACCGAGACCGCGAGGCTGGCGCTGCCGGTATTGTTGCGGTTGGCGAGCGGTACCGGTGCCGGCAGACTGAAGAAATCGGTGCCAACGTTGCCATTGAGGTCGAGGCCGGCGGCACTGGTGGCATTCACCACGCCGGCAAGGGCAGTGGCGATGCGCCCCAGCTCGGCGCGGCCGGTGTCCACCAGGCTGGCGCGGGCGGTGAGCGCCCCGCCCAGCGAGCCGGAAACGCTGCCCGGGCCGAGACGGACGGTGCCGGTGCTGGTTTCCAGCGAGAGCACCACCCGGTCGGGGCGGAAATCGTCCACCGCGGCGACGAGGCGCGAGACCGAGGCCCCCACCACCAGCGGCTGGCCGCCGGCGGTGAAGACATTGAGCGCGCCATCGTCCTGCGGCACGGTGCTCACCCCGGTGAGGGTGGCGATCTGCTGGATCAGGCGGTCGCGCTGGTCGAGCAGGTCGGGCGAAGCATTACCCGGGCCGTTGCGGGTGAGCTCGACATTGAGCCGGGCGACCTCGGCGGCGAGGCGGTTGACCTCGGCGGCACCGCCGGTGAGAGCGGCATTGATCTCGCCATCGATCTGCTCCAGGCCCCGCTGCAGCAGGGCGAAGCGCGCCACCAGGGCCTCGGCGCGGCCGAGCAGCTCGGTGCGCGCCGCCTGCGAGGCAGGCTCGGCGGCCACGCCCTGGGCGGCGTCCCAGAAGGCCGACCAGGGGCGGGCAAGACCGGTGGTGCCGTCGGTGAACAGCTGGTCGATGCGGTTGGCATAGCCGTTCAGACGCTCCAGCCGCCCGAGCTCGCTGGCGCTGTCGAGCAGGCGGTTGGTGACCAGCTGGTCGGCAAGCCGGGTGACCCCGGCCACGCGCACCCCGGCCCCGACGTAGAGCGGCCCAAAGCCGCCGCCCGACCGGTTGGCGAGTTCCACCCGCTGCCGGGTGTAGCCCTCGACCGTGGCATTGGCGATGTTGTGACTGGTGGTGGCCAGGGCGCGCTGGAAGGACAGCAGGGCGCTGGTGCCATTGCCGAGCACGTTGCTCATCAAAGACCTCCGATGCCGGCGCCGGCGAACAGGGTGTTGCGCAGGGCCGGGCCACGGGCATCGTCGATATCGAGCCGCGCCAGCGCGCGCTCGAGCGTGGGCCCGGTGGCGATGGCCTCGATCTTGCGGGCATAGGCCGGGTCGGTGGCATAACCACCGCGCTGCAAGGCCTCGGCAAAGCCGCGAATGTCGCTGCCTCGGCCCAGGGCTCCGGCATAGCGCGGGCTGCGCTTCAGCAGGGCGGCGTAGTCGGCAAAGCTCTGCGCAGCGCCACCGTAGGCGCGGAAGGCGGCGCGCTCGCTGCGGAAGCCGCCCTCGCCGTACTCGAGGGTGTTGGCTTCCACGCGCTCGCCGCGCCAGCTGCCCGTAGCCTTGATGCCAAAGTAGTTGTGGGCCTTGCCGCCGGCACCGGAGAGCGTGCTGCGGCCCCAGCCGGTCTCGAGCGCGGCCTGGGCGACGATGGCCCGCGGATCGACGCCGAGTTCGCGCGCCACGCGCTGGGCATGCGGCCAGACCTCGCGCACGAAGGCCTCGACGCGCGGGTTCGCAGCCGCGTTCCCGGCCGGGGCGGACTTGGCGGCAGCGGCTGGCTCGTGGCGCACCGCGGGTTGCAGGCGCGGCACGGCCTCGGCGGGGATCCAGTTGGCCCGCGCCGTGGCCTTGGCCGGGCGAGCCGGCAGGGGCTCGGCGGGCGGCGGCGCGTCGGAGCGGACTGCCGGCAGCGGCCGGGCATAGCCCTCGAGCGGCAGCAGGCGCAGGGCGCGGTTCGCCGGCGAGAGCGGTAGCGGGCCTTGTGCGCCAGCCGGAGCGGCCGCTGCGGCGCTGGCCTGCTGCGAGAGCTGGCGGGCGATCATTGGCGCCAGGCCAAGCCCCCGGCCCCGGGTCAGGGTCTTGGCCAGCTGCTCGTCATGCAGGCTGCGGAACTGCCCGGCCGCCCCGGGAAACAGGCTGTCGGTGGGCATGGCCTCGCGCATCTGCCGGATCATCATCTGCGCGAACAGGCTTTCCATGTCGCGCGCGACCCGGTCGATGCGCGCGGCATCGCCCGGGGCGGGCGGCGAGAGCGGGAAGGCGGCATCGACGCGCATGGCGGCAGTCTTCAGATGATCTCGAGCTCGGCGCGCAGGGCGCCGACCTGCTTCAGGGCCTCGAGGATGGCGATGAGATCGCCTGGCGCGGCGCCGACCTCGTTCACCGCGCGCACGATCTGGTCGAGCGAGGTGCCGCCCTTGAACAGGAACATGCGCGAGCCGTCGGCCGAGGCCTCGACGGTGGATTCCGGCGCCACCACGGTCTGGCCCTGGCTGAAGGGCGCCGGCTGGCTCACGTTCACCGCCTCGGTGATGGTGACGGTGAGCGAGCCATGCGCCACGGCAGCCGGCAGCACCTGCACGTTGCGGCCGATCACCACGGTGCCGGTGCGGGCATTCACCACCACCTTGGCCAGGGCCTCGCCCGGCTCCAGGGTGAGGTTCTCGACACGGGCGAGGAAGGCCACGCGGGCGCCGGGGTCGAGCGGCGCCTGCACCTGCACGGTGCCGGCGTCCAGCGCCGTGGCGGCGTCCTCGCCGAAGGCGCGGTTGAGCGCCTCGACCATGCGGGTGGCGGTGGTGAAATCGGGGCGGCGCAGGCTCAGGGTGATGCGTCCGCCCTGCCCGGCCTGGGCAAGCGCATCGGGCAGGGCGCGCTCGACGATGGCGCCATTGGGGATGCGCCCGGAACTCGGCACGTTCACCGAGACCTTGGAGCCGTCGGCGCCGGCGGCACCGAAGCCACCCACCACCAGGTTGCCCTGGGCGATGGCATAGACCTGGCCATCGGCGCCCTTGAGCGGCGCCATCAGCAGGGCCCCGCCGCGCAGGCTCACGGCATTGGAGATCGAGGAGACGGTGACGTCGATGGTCTGGCCGGGCCGGGCAAACGGCGGCAGCTCGGCATGGATGGCCACCGCCGCCACGTTCTTGAGCTGCGGATTGACGTTCGGCGGCACGGTGACGCCGAGCTCGTCGAGCAGGTTCTTCAGGCTCTGGGTGGTGAAGGGCGACTGGCTGGTGCGGTCGCCGGTGCCATCGAGACCGACCACCAGGCCATAGCCCACCAGCGGGTTACCGCGCACGCCCTCCACCTGGGCCAGATCCTTGATCCGCTCCACCGCGGCCGCCGGCCCGGCGAGCAGGGCGGCCCCGAGGGCGAGGCCCAGGGCCAGCCGCCGCGCCAGGACGGCGGCAAGGGCCGCGGTAGCGGCCGGGACTGGAACGGGGGCAGGTAGGGCGGGCATGGGCATCTCCAGCGGTATCGGCCGCTCGGGCCGGAACTTGCAAGCCGCGTGCCAGCGCGCCTTCAGTTCGGGAACCAGGCGCCGTTGAAGAAGCGGTCGAGCCAGCCCATGGCATTGCTGCGAGCCATCGGGCCGCGCCCGCCGTAGACGATCCGGGCATCGGCCACCCGGGTGCTGGGAATGGTGTTGTCCGGGCCGATGTCGGAGGGGCGGATGATGCCCTGCACCTGGATCAGCTCGTTGCCCTGGTTGAGGGTCAGCTCCTTGCTGCCCTGGATGACCAGGTTGCCGTTCGGCAGCTTCTGCACCACCTGGGCGGTGAGCGTGCCGGTGATCTGGTTGCTCTGCGTCGAGTTGCCGTCACCGGCGAAGTCGCGGCTGGTGGACAGCGAGTTGTTCAGCAGATCGCGGCCGCCCAGGGTCACCGGAGCACCGAACAGCTGGCCGGACATGCCGGTGGTGCTCTCCTTGGCGATTTTGGTGTTGGCGCGGGTGCTGGCCTGGGTGCGCTCGGTGAGGGTGACGGTGACGATGTCACCCACCTCGCGGGCCTTGCGGTCGGTGAACAAGCGCAGGCCCGGGCCCTCGCGGTAGATGGCGCCGGCGGTTGGCACCGCCACCGGCGGCACCGGCACCGGCATCACGGCGACGGGAGCGAGCGGCTGGACGTCGCCGCGGATCATCGCGCCGTGGCCGCAGGCGCCGAGCAGGGGGAAGACGAGGGCGAGCAGAAGGCGTTTCATGGCGCGCCTCAGAGCTTGTTGTTGAGGTAGGCCAGCATCTGGTCGGTGGTGCTGATGGCTTTGGCGTTGATCTCATAGGCACGCTGCGTCTCGATCATCGCCACCAGCTCTTCCACGGTATTGACGTTCGAACTCTCGAGCGAGCCCTGCTGCAGAAGGCCCAGTCCCGCCTGCCCCGGGGTGCCGGCCTGGGCCGGGCCGGAGGCACCGCTTTCGAGGTAGAGGTTCTCGCCCTTGGCGAACAGACCGGCCGGGTTCACGAAGTCGGTGAGGGTGATCTGCCCCACTTCCTGCGGCGCGGCCTGGCCGGCGATCTGCACCGTCACTGTACCGTCGGCGCCGATCGAGATGGCCTGCGCGCCTTCCGGGATCTGGATGCCCGGCTGCACCTGGTAGCCGGAGTTGGTCACCAGCTCGCCCTGGGCATTGATCTGGAAGCTGCCGTCACGGGTATAGGCCTCGGTGCCGTCGGGCAGCAGCACCTGGAAGAAGCCGCGGCCATTGATGGCCACGTCCAGGGCGTTGCCGGTCTGCAGCAGATTGCCCTGGATATGGCTCTTGGCCGTGCTCACCACCCGTACGCCGGTGCCGAGCTGCAGGCCGGAGGGCAGGTTGGTCTGCTGCGAGCTGGCGCCGCCAGGGGCGCGCACCTGCTGGTAGAGCAGGTCTTCGAAGCTGGCGCGGTCGCGCTTGAAGCCGGTGGTGTTGACGTTGGCGAGGTTGTGCGCCACCACCGACATGCGCGTCTGCTGCGCGTCGAGGCCGGTCTTGGCGATCCAGAGGGCGGGGTTCATGGCGGGGTCTCCCGTAGGGTTCCGGTGGCGTCAGCGCGCGCGCAGCAGGGTGGCCGCGGCGCGGGCGTTCTCTTCACCGCTGCGGATCACCTTGAGGTTCATCTCGAACTGGCGGGCAAGGCTGATCATCGCCACCAGCTGTTCGGTGGCATTGACGTTGCTGCCCTCCAGCATGCCGCTCATCAACACCTGGCCGGCGGCCGGCTGGGGGGCCTCGGCGGCGCCCTCGGCGGGGCGGAACAGGCCGTCCTCGCCGCGCGACAGGCTGGCCGGATCGGCGCGCACCACGCCGATGCGGGCCACGTTCTGCGCCACGCCGCCGGCGTCGCCGAGGGGCACGATCGCCACCGTGCCATCACCGCCCACCGAGAGGCTCTGGAAGGGCGGCAGGGCGATCGGCTGACCGGCATCGTCCAGCACCGGCTGGCCGCGGCCATTGGTGAGGCGGCCGGTGGCATCGAGCTTGAGGTCGGTGGCGCGGGTGTAGGCCGGCTGGCCCTCGCGGTCGGCCACCGCCATCCACAGATCGGCGCCATTCAGCGCAAAGTCGAGCGGGTTGCCGGTGGTCTGCAGGCTGCCCTGGCGGGCGTCGAAGCCCCCTACGTCGCCCATCGAGTAGACCCGCGAGCGCACTTCGCCCCCGGCCACCGGGAAGGCCTCGGTGGCGTGCAGCAGGGCCTTGAAGCCGGTGGTGCTGACATTCGCCAGGTTGTGCGAGACGGCGGCCTGGGCGCGCAGATTGGCCTGCGCACCGCTCATCGCCACATAGAGGGCCCTGTCCATCGTCCTGCTCCCCGCTCAGTGCGCTCCTGCCCTCATCAACGCAGGTTGATGATGGTCTGGGTGATGCGGTCGGTGGTCTGGATCATCTGCGCATTGGCCTGGAAGTTGCGCTGCGCGACGATCATGTTCACCAGCTGCTCGGTGAGCTCGACGTTCGAGCTCTCCAGCGCCCCGCTCTGCACCAGGCCGAAATCCGAGGTGCCGGCCGGGCCGCGGCGCGGACCGCCGGAGTCGAAGGTCTCCGACCAGACGTTGTCGCCGAGGTTCTGCAGGCCCTGCTGGTTGGGGAAGATCGACAGCGCGATCTGGCCCAGCGGGTCGGCCACGCCATTGGTGTAGCGGGCGAAGATCACGCCCTGCTGCGAGACCTCGATACCGATCAGGCGCCCGGTGGTATAGCCGTCCTGACGCAGGTCGTTGATGGCGAAGCGTTCGCCGTACTGGGTGGAGTTGCGCAGGTCCAGGGTGAGGGTGATCGGTGCGGCGCCGGTGGTCGGGGTGTAGGCCGGCAGGGTGGCGAAGCCGGTGGCCGGCGTCACCAGCGCACCCTGGGCGTCGTATTGCAGGGTGATGGGCCCGCCCACGGCCGTGCCGTCGATGTAGTTGTAGAGCTCCCACTCGTTGGCACTCGGCGTCTTCACGTAGTACAGGGTCTGCACATGGGCCACGCCGAGCGAGTCGTAGAGGGTGATCGAGGTCGAGTGGTTGAAGGTGTTGGTGTCGTTCGGGTCGAAGGGCGTGGCCACCGGTACGGTGGCATTGGCCGGCAGATTCGAGCCGACGATCACCTGGGTGGAGGCGGCCGGGGCGCTGTCGGTGGTGACGAGCTGCAATGGCACCAGGCGCCCGGTCTCGAAGTTGCGGCCCGAGCCGTCGGTGGGCGGGAAGATCTGTAGCCGGGCGCCGGTGGGGTTCACCACGAAGCCGTCGCGGTCGAGCTGGAAGTTGCCGGCGCGCGAGTAGACGGTGGCGCCGTTGTTGTCGAGGGTGAAGAAGCCGCCGCCGGAGATAGCAAGATCGAGGTTGCGGTTGGTGAACTCGACACTGCCCTGGGTGAACTGCTGGGTAATGCCGGTAACCCGCACGCCGGAGCCGGCGGTATTGCGCGAGGTACCGAAGATCGAGGCGGCATAAAGATCGCCGAACTCGGCGCGGGCGGCCTTGAAGCCGGTGGTCGAGACATTGGCGATGTTGTTCGAGGTCACCGCCAGGTCGGTGGTGGCCGCGTTGATGCCGGAAAGCGCGGTGCGGAAGCTCATGGCGTGACTCCAGTGGCAGTGCGGTGTGCCGGGCTCAGCCCAGGCGGCGGATGGACGACAGCGGCGCGGTGCCGATGCCGGTGAGGTTGAGCAGCAGTCCCTGCGGGTCGAGGGTGACGCTCTCGATCGGCGCCATGGCCGCCGTCTCCAGCGCCACGGCACTACGGCCCTCGCCGAAGGTCGCCCGCATCCGGTAACTGCCCGGTGGCACGGGCTCACCCCGGTCGCTCAGGCCGTCCCAGCGGAAGGGCAGGTCGCCCGGCCCCTCGGCCCGGAGCTGCAAACGGCGTACCAGCGCGCCGGAGGGCGTGGTGATGTCGATGGTCACCAGCCCGGCGCCCGGCGTGGCGGTGACGCCCTCGGCCACGAGCTGGCCGTCGGCACCGGCCGCCAGCACGAGGCGATCGGTCTCGACGAGGGCGCTGCGCCCGAGCAGGGCCGCACCGCGCAGGGCCTGATCGTTGTTGAAGGCATCGGCCATGCCCTGCAGGGCATGGCGCAGATCGCCCACACCCTGGGCGGTAGACATCTGCGCCATCTGGCTCACGAACTCGGCGTTCGAGAGCGGGTTGAGCGGGTCCTGGTTCTTCAGCTGCTCGGTCATCAGGCGCAGGAAATCGGCCTGGGTGAGGTCGGGCTTGCCCATCCGGCTCTGGCTGGCCGGCGGATTCGACAAACCGATGGCATTGGCGAGGGAGGCATCGAAGGGCATGGCGGGAGCTCCCGGGTCAGCGACCGATGGCGAGGGTGGCGAGCGCCAACTCGCGTGCCGAGTTGATTACCTCGACATTGGCCTGGTAGCCACGCGAGGCGGAGATGAGGTTCACCATCTGCGCCACCGGATCGACATCGGGTACGTAGATGTAGCCCTGCTCATCGGCCATCGGATGGCCGGGCTCGTAGCGCTTGAGCGGCGGGCGGTCGAGCGTCTCCACCCGCAGCACCTTCACCCCGGCCATACCCTCCTGCTCACGCAGCGGCGCACTCTGGAAGGTCGGCTCGATCGGCCGGTAGGCCGTCTCGGGGGTGCGCCCCACGGTCTCGGCATTGGCCAGATTGGAGGCGATGGTGTTGATGCGTACCGACTGCGCTGCGAGGGCGCTTCCGGCGACATCGAAGATCGGCAGGCTGCTCATGGGCAGGGTCCTCGGGAAAGCGAAGGTCACTGGCCGGTGATCGCGGTCATCAGGCCGCGCACCCGCTGCTCGAAGAAGGTGAGCGAGGCGCGGTACTCGAGCACCGCCCGGCCGAAGGCGGCATGCTCGGTCTCACTGTCCACGGTGTTGCCGTCGAGGCTGCCCTGCAGCGCACGGCGGGTGCTGACGTAGCGCGAGTAGTCGGGGACGGCGGCCAGCCCCATGGCCGCGGCCGCCAGCGTCGGGCTGCCGCCGGCTGGCCGCGGGGCCGGGCCATGCAACGCGGCCTCGGCGCCACGCAGCGCAGCCTGGAAATCGAAATCGCGGGCCTGGTAGCCGGGCGTGTCGGCATTGGCCAGGTTCGAGCTCAGCACCTTGAGCCGTTGCTCGCGCAGCGGCAGTGCGAGAGCGGAAAGGCCGAAGGGATTGTCGAAGGGACCGGCCATGGCAGGCTCCGGGCAGGGTGGCTGCCCGAAGCGGTGCAAGCGGCGTGCCAGCGTGTGCCGGACGGCGGCCGGAAAGACTCAGACGGTGGCGGCCTGCACCGCCTCGATCCGCGCCAGCACCTTCTCGGCCAGCTCGTTGGCCGAGTACTTGGCCACGAAGGCATTGGCGCCCACCTGGTCGACCATGGCGTTGTTGAACACCCCGGAAAGCGAGGTGTGCAGCAGTACGTAGAGGCCGGCCAGCGCCGGGTCGCGGCGGATTTCCGTCGTCAGGGTGTAGCCGTCCATCGAGGGCATCTCGATGTCGGAGATCACCATGGCGTAGTGCTTCGGTACGTCCACGCCCTCGGCGACCAGCTGCTTTAGGTGATCCAAGGCCTGGCGGCCGTCAGAGAGCAGGGTGGAAGCCACGCCGAGCTGGTCGAGCACGCCACGGATCTGGTTGCGCGCCACCCGCGAATCGTCCGCCACCAGCACCCGCACCGGCTCGTCGCCGGAGCCGATGCGCAGGCGCTGCTCGATGGGCTGCAGCATCTTCGCCCCGGTGGCATCGGCCAACACCGATTCCACGTCGATCACCTGGATCAGCTCGCCGCCGTAGCGGGTCACGGCAGTAAGGTAGCTGTCGTCGGCCCCCAACTCGGGCGGCGGGCGGATGTCCTCCACCGCGATGTTGACGATGCGGTCGACCTCGGCCACCAGGAAGCCCTGCACCGAGCGGTTGAATTCCGTCACCACGAGGTAAGGCGGATCGAGATGGCGCTCCGGGTAGCGCACCGCGCTGCCGAGATCGAGGATCGGCACCGAGCGGCCACGGATGTCGGCGGCGCCGACGAATCCCGGCGGCAGGCGCGGGATCGGGAACAGCGGCGGCCGGCGCAGCACCTCCTGCACCTTGAACACGTTCACCCCGAACAGCTGCCGGCCGCCGAGGCGGAACAGCAGCAGGGCCAGCCGGTTGTGGCCGGCGAGCCGGGTGCGCTGGTCGATGCGGTTCAGCAGGTCACGCGACATGCGGCTGAGCGGTAAGGCGTCCATGGACGGGAACGTCCCTGTCGTTGTCGGCCCGATGGCGGGCTTCTTGAGGAAGAACCGGCCCGTGCACGCGGCATGCCAGACGCCACCTCGGCACGGGGCTTGCACAGGCTGCCACGTCCGATCCGCGCCTGGAGTGACCGATGTCCCGCCCCGAAGCGTTCACCCCGCTACCGGCGCCGGCCCCGCTGCCGCCGCCGCGCCTGCCCCTCCTTCCGCCGCCGCGGCGCGCCCGGCGCACCCTGCACCTCGTGGCCGCAGTCCTCGCCCTCCTGCTCGCCGGCACAGCCGCCGGCGGTGGCTTCCAGAGCGTGGAATCGATCCGCGCCGCGGCCGAGGCGGCGATCGCCTCGCCCGAAGCCCGGGTGGAAGCCCATCTCGATCCCGCTCTGCGCATGCCGGCCTGCCCCGAAGCACTTCAGGCCCACGCGGTTTCGGCCGTCAATGTGGAAGTGGCCTGCCCCTCGGGCTGGCGCCTGTTCGTGCCGGTACGGGTGCAGCGGGTGCAGCCGGTGTTGGTGCTGGCCGAGGCGGTGGCCCCGGGCCAGCCGATCCCGGCCTCGGCGCTGCGGGTGGAGACCCGCGATGCCGCGCGTCTTGGCGCTGCTCCGCTCACCGACCCCGCGCAGGCGATCGGCCAGCTGCTGCGCCGGGGGGGCCGGCCCGGCCAGGTGCTGACCCGCGCCGACCTCATGCTGGCGGCCGCGGTGAAGCGCGGCGAACCGGTGTCGCTGGTGGCCGGGGGCGGCGGCTTCGAGGTGCGCATGGCCGGGCGCGCGCTCGGCGATGCCGCCACCGGTGAGGTGGTGCGGGTCGAGAACCTGAGCTCGCGCCGGGTGCTCTCCGGCGTGGTGGCCGGGCCCGGCGAGGTCCGGGTGGGCCGCTGACACGGAGGGCGAAACGTGCGCCCGGTCACGCAAAGACCGCCCTTGCACGAAATTTCACCGGTCGGGCTAAAGTCGCGCGCGCAGCGGCCGTTACCGGCGATGAGGAACCCCCTGTTCCGGAGGACACGACCATGACCAGCAAGATCGACGGAGCCGCTCCGCCCCGTCCGGCCCCCGCGCCGGCGGCCGCGCCGGTGCCCGCCGCCATCGAGCGGTCGGGTGGCCCGCGGGCGCAGGCGGTGGCCGAAGTGCAGCCGGTGGCGGCCGACAACGTGCGCCTTACCGGCGAGGCCGAGGCCCTGCGGGTGGTGCAGCAGCAGGCCAAGGCCGGCCCCTCACCGATGGATCAGGCCAAGATCCAGGCCCTGCGCGCCGCCCTGGCCGCCGGCACCTACCGCATCGACCCGCAGGACATCGCCCGGCGCCTCGATGCGCTGGAGCGCGAACTCAGCCGCTGACGGCTCCGGACCCGCCCATGACCGACGCCCTGCTCGACCGCCTGGAAGCCGCCCTGCACGCCGAGCGCGAGGCCCTCGCCGGCCAAGACGTGGAGGCCCTGCTGCGCTCCACCGAGGCCAAGCTGCAGGCCCTGAAGGCTGTGGAGGCCGCGCCGGCGGCCCAGCATGATCGCGCAAGGATCGCCAGGCTCGCCGAGCTCAACCGCGAGAACGGCCTGATGCTGGCCCGCCACCGCCGCGCCGTGGCCTTCGCCCTGCGCCAGCTCGGTCGCAGCGAGGCCGAGGGCTACGACCCGCGCGGCCAGCGTGCGCAGGGGGCGTGGACGCGGCCTATCGCCGTTGCCTGAAAGCCGGGTAGCCTCGCACCGTCATCCCGACGGTGCTGCCATGCCCGATTCCCCGCACGGCCGCTTCTGGCTGCCCAGCCGCCCCGGCAACCCGGAACTCGTGGCCTTCCTCGAGATGCTCGAGGAAGGCGTGCTGCTGGTCGATGCCCGCCGCACCCTGCACTACGCCAACCTCGCCGCCGGTGAGCTGGCGCACCGTCTCGCCGTCGACCCGGCCGACCCCGACAATGCCGAGCATCTCCTCGCCCTGCTGCCCGAGGAGCTGTTCACGGCCCCGGCGAACGAGCGCTGGCGCGGCGAGGTGCGGGACGAGGCGAGCGGCCTGGTGTTCGCGGTGCGCCGCTACCCGTGGCAGCTGGACGGGGCCGCGGCCCATCTGCTGCTGCTGCGCGACGTGACCGAGGCCCGCCACCGCCAGGAGGAACTGCGCCGCCGCCACGGCGAGCTGCAGCAGGCCTATGCCCGGCTCGCCAGCGCCCAGGAGCAGCTGCTGCAGAGTGAGAAGCTGGCCTCGATCGGCCAGCTCGCCGCCGGCATCGCCCACGAGATCAACAACCCGATCGGCTACGTGCACTCCAACCTCGTCAGCCTGCGCGACTACACCAGCGGCCTTCTGGAACTGATCCACGCCTACGAGCGGGCGCTGGCGCCGAAGCTCGACGAGGCCACCCTGGCGGCGCTGGCGGAGGTTCGCACCCGGATCGACTTCGATTTCATCTCCACCGATCTGCCGGAGCTGATCAACGAATCGCGCGAGGGCCTGGAACGGGTTCGGCGCATCGTCCAGGACCTCAAGGACTTCAGCCATGCCGGGCGCGAGGCCGGCTGGCGCCGGGTCGATCTGCACAAGGGCCTGGAGAGCACGCTCAACATCGTCTGGAACGAGCTCAAGTACCGGGCCCGGGTGGAGCGCCGCTTCGGCAACCTGCCGCTGGTGGACTGCCACCCCGGCGAGATCAATCAGGTGTTCATGAACCTGCTGCTCAATGCCGGGCATGCCATTGGCGAGCGCGGCACCATCACGCTCTCGAGCGGCCACGACCACGAACGCGACGAGGTGTGGGTGAGCGTACGCGATTCCGGTCCCGGCATTCCGCCCGAGGTGATGCCGCGGCTGTTCGATCCCTTCTTCACCACCAAGCCGGTGGGCACCGGCACCGGGCTGGGGCTGTCGATCAGCTACGGCATCGTGAAAAAGCACGGCGGCCGGATCGAGGCGGCCAATGCCCCGGAGGGCGGGGCGGTGTTCACCGTCGTGCTGCCGGTGCACCAGGCGCAGCGCGAGGGCGCGGCCTGAACGGGCGGGGACGGCTTCAGCCCAGCCCTTCCCAGGTGCGGAAGGCCTCGCGGATGTGGTGGCGCAGCTCATCCTCGTTCCAGGGCTTGGTCAGATAGCGGTAGATGGCGCCGCGGTTGATCGCCTCGGTGACGCTGGCGAGATCGGTGTAGCCGGAGAGGATGAGGCGCATGGTGCGCGGGTAGAGCTCCTTCACCCGGCCGAGGAACTCGGTGCCGGAAAGCTCGCTCATGCGCTGGTCGCTGACGATCACCTGCACCTCGTTGCTGGCGAGCAGCTCGAAGGCCTCGGCCACCCGGCTGGTGGCCAGCACCCGGTAACCCTCGCGGCGGAACACCCGCTGCAGGGCGCGCAGCACGTTTTCCTCGTCGTCCACCAGCAGCAGGGTGCGCGAGGCCGGCCCCTTGGCGAACAGCTCCGGGCGCAGGTAGCGCTGGTGCAGCAGCGGGTCGAGCTCGGCGGGCGGCAGCGGCCCGCAGAACAGGTAGCCCTGCAGCTGGTCGCAGTCGGCGCGCCGCAGGTAGCCCACCTGGGCCTCGGTCTCCACGCCCTCGGCCATCACCTTGAGGTGCAGCTGCCGGCCCATGGCGATGATGGCGCGGGCGATCGCCGCCTGGCCCTGGTCGTGCGCCACCTCGCCGACGAAATCGCGGTCGATCTTGATCTTCGAGAGCGGGTAGCGCGGCAGCTGCACCAGGCCGGCGCCGCCGATGCCGAAATCGTCGAGGGTCAGGCCGACGCCATAGCTGCGCAGCCGGCGCAGGACCTCGCGGATGCGCTCGATGTCGCGCAGCAGGGTGCTCTCGGACAGCTCGATCTCGAACTGGTCGAAGGCCACGTCGGCGCGGGCCAGCCGCACCTCGAGCTGGTCGACGAGATCCTCCTCGAGCAGCTGCACGGTGGAGACATTGACCGCGATCTTGAGATCGTCGAGGCCGGCACGGCGCCAGTGGCGGGCATCGGCGATCACCCGGTCGAGCACCCAGCCGCTGATGCCGCGCATCAGGCCGAGCTGCTCGGCCCGCGGTAGGAACTGCGGCGGGGCGAGCAGGCAGCCGTCCGGAGCGCGCCAGCGCAGCAGGGCCTCGACGCCGGCGATGCGGCCGTCGGCGGCATCGACGAAGGGCTGGTAGTGGAGTGCGAGTTCGTCGTGCTCGAGGGCCCGGGCCAGGGCGCGGGTGAAATCCGGCACGCTGCGCGCCTCGGCGCTCCAGGGCGAGGGCCGGCGGCTGCGCCCCACGCCAGAGCGCTGGGCGGCGTAGAGCGCGCGGTCGGCGGCGCTCAGGGCGGCGGCGAGATCGCCGGCGTCCTCGGGCACCAGGGCAAGACCGATGCTGGCATTGAGCCGCAGGGTGTAGGGCGGCACGGCGAGTGGTGCGGCGAGTTCCTCCAGCAGGCGCGCGGCGAAGCCCTCCGGGTCCTCGAGCGCCGCCGGCGCATCGGTGGCGAGCAGCAGGCAGGCCCCGCGCAGGCGCCAGACCCGGCCCGCCGGCAGGGCGAAGGCGGCGATGCGGTCGGCGGCGGCGGCCAGCGCCCGGCCGGCGGTTTCCTCGCCGAGGCCATCGACCAGGCCGACGAAGCGGTCGAGCGCGATCTCGGCGAACAGGGCCCGCGGCCGCGCGGCGAACCACTCGCACAGGCCAGGGTCCCCGGCCCCCAGCCAGGAAAGCCCGGTCACCGGGTCCTGCCCTGCCCCGCCCATCAGCCGGCGTCGGAAGCGTCGGCGGCGAGGGCGCGCCAGGCCTCGAGCTCGCCCTCCAGGCCCTGGGCCGCGAGCCAGCCGCCATCCAGCGGCACGTCGCCGGCCAGGGCCCAGGCGAGATGGCAGGCGCCGACGAGGCCGAGCCCGCTCTCGCCGGCCGCCCCCGGATGGACATGGCGGGCGGTGGCCTCCACCAGCGGCTCGGGCAGGCCCCAGAGCGCCAGCAGATAGGCTCCGGCCTCGTCGTAGCCGGGCCAGTCGGCTTCCGCAGCCGCGGCCGGCAGCCAGGGCAGGCGCACCTCGGGCAGCAGGCGGCCGACCCCGGCCAGCAGGGCGGCGGTGGCGGCGAGGTCGGCGCGCGGCCCGGGCAGCAGCCGGGCGGCCAGCCGCGAGGCGCGCAGGCTGCGCTCGCGCAGGGCCTCCTGCGCCGGATCCTCGGCACGGGTCCGACCGGTGCCGAAGATCTCGCCGGCCAGCACCAGGCGGCGCAGGGCGAGATTGCCAAGGCGCACCACGGCGCTGTGGATGTCCTCGATGCGGCGCTGGCCGGCATACATCGCCGAGTTGCACAGGCGCAGCACCTTGGCGGCCAGGGCCGGGTCGCTCTCCACCAGCGCGGCCACCTCGCGGGCCGAGGTCTCACCATCCTCGGTGCGGCGCAGCAGCTCCAGCGAGAGCCGGGGCGGCGGCGGCAGGCGGCCGACGCGGCCGATGGCCTCGGCGAGCGCCGGCCGACCCAGCCGGCGGCGCAGGGCGAGCAGGGCCTGCAGGTCCTCGACGAGGGCCGCGGGATCGAGCGGCTGCTGCAGCACGCGGTGCAGGTTCTCCAACGCCGCCAGGGCCGGCGCATCGCGGCCATCGTCGAGCAGCAGGCAGCGCACCACCGCCGGATGCTCGCGCTTGAGCGCACCGAGCAGGGCATTGCCGGAACCCTGGGCGAGGCGCGGCTGCACCAGGGCGGCATCGAAGGCGGTGGCGGCGGCCCGCTCCAGCGCCGCGGCCGCGCTGTCCACCGCCTCCAGCGTGGCGGCACCGACACAGCCGGCAGCGAGGCGCGCGGCCAGGGCGACATCGGCACCGACGAAGAGCAAGCGCAGGGGGACGCGGGTTTCCAGAGGCTCGGGGGGGCTCACGCCAGGCACCTGGGGGAATGTGGGGGAACTCTAGCAGGCCCCACCGCGCCCCCGGCACGAGCCGGCGGCGCGAAGCGTGACCCAGCGCACGGGCATTCGCGGCGGGGGCGTGACACAGGGCGGAGATTCGCGCCACGCACCCGCTAGGATTTGTCAAACACCGCAAACCCTGCCTGCCATGCGCGTCTTCTTCGCCACCCCCGATCCCAACCGTCCCGGCGCCGTGGCCGATGCCCTGCTCGCCCGGGGCTACGACTGGCAGGTGCTGGCCTATGCCCGGAACGAGGAATCGCGCCAGGTGCTGGGCGAGGCAGCGGCCGACGTGGTGGTGGTGGACCTCGCCCTGCCCGGGGCCGAGGCGCTGCTGCGCCACCTGCTCTACACCGCGCCGCAGACCGCCCGGGTGCTGCTCTGCGAAGAGCCCGGGGAACGCGTGCTGCCGACCCTGCTCGGGCTCTGCCATGGCCTGGTGGCCGCCAGCGAGCCCGTGGAGGCGGTGGCCGAAACCCTGCTCGCCTATGCCGATCTCGCCCGCAGCCTCGACCGTCCGGCGCTGCGGGCGAAGGTGGCCGCGCTCACCGTGCTGCCCGGCGTGCCGCGGCTCTACCTCGCGATCAGTCGCGCCCTCGAGGACCCGAACGTCGAGCTCGGCACGATCGCCGCGAAGATCGGCGAAGACCCGGTGCTGGCCGGGCGGGTGCTGCAGATCGCCAACTCGGCGCTGTACGGCGCGGGCCGGCAGATCGCCAGCCTGCCGGCGGCAGTCACCCGGCTCGGCCTCAAGGCCATCCGCCAGCTGGTGCTGGCCGCCGAGCTCTACGCCCCGGCCGCGGGCCTGCCTGCAACCCGTGCCGAGGAGGCCCGCCGCCGCAGCCTGCTGGCCGCCTGGCTGGCGCCGCGGCTGATCGGTCCGGGCAGCGATCCGGACATCGCCGGCACGGCGGCCCTGCTCGCCGGCATCGGCGAGCTACTGCCCGAGCTCGACGACGAGGGCGTGCCGCCCCTGCCGAGCGCCCCGCCGATCCAGGACGAGGCGGCGGCCTACCTGCTGGGCCTGTGGCAGCTGCCCAGCATCCTCCAGCAGGCGGTGGCTTGGCAGCGCAGCCCGCGCTTCGCCGGCCCGGGCTTCGGCATCGTCGGCGCGGTGCACGTGGCCACCGCGCTGGCCTTCGACCGCCGGGTGGACGAAGGCTGGCTGGAACGCTGCGGCATGGCCGCGCACCTGCCCGACTGGCGGGAACTGGCGGCACGGATGGAACGCGCGGCCTGAGCCGGCGCGCTTGCCCCGGCCGCGCCGGGGCTGGCTATGCTAGGCCGGAACGGGAGCGCTTCCCGTGGCCGCCCCGGGGGGAGGGATGAGCCAAGACCGGCCCGATGCCGCCGAAGACAGCCTGGTGTTCGCCAGCGAGGCGGCTGCCGCCGGTCGGGGCTGCCCACCGTGGACCATCCTGGTGGTCGATGACGAGCCCGATGTCTACGCCGCCACCTGCATGGCGATGCGCGGCGTGGAAATCCTCGGCCGGCCGCTGGAGTTCGTGCATGCCGCCTCGGCGCGCGAAGCCCGCGCCCTACTGCTGGCCCGGCCCGAGGTGGCGGTGATCCTGCTCGACGTGGTGATGGAATCGGAGGCGGCCGGCCTCGCGCTGGTGGCCTGCATCCGCAACGAGCTCGGCCTGAAGAAGCCCCGCATCATCCTGCGCACCGGCCAACCCGGCTATGCGCCGGAGATGCAGGCGATCCGCGACTACGACATCAACGATTACCGCATCAAGAGCGAGCTCACCCGCACCCGGCTGTACACCGTGCTGACCTCGGCGCTGCGCAGCTACCAGACCCTCGCCGCGGTCGAATCCACTCGCCACGACCTCGAGTATCTGCTGCGCGCCCAGACCGAGCTGCTCTCGGCCAATACCATGCCGGCCTTCGCCGTCGGCCTGCTGGAACGCCTGGCCGGGCTGTTCGGGACGACGGCCGACGCCGCCTTCGTGAGCGACGGCAGGCGCGCCCAGGAAGCCGAGGACCCGCGCCGCCGGGTGGTGGCCGCCCTCGGCCGCTACGCCGACTGGTCCTGGCGGCGGCTGGACGCGATCGAGCCCTGCCCGGAAGTGCGGGTGATCGAGCTCGCCTTCACCGCCCGGCGCACGGTACAGAGTGAATGCGGGCTGGCGATGTACCTGCCCTCGCGCACCGGTGCCGATGCCGTGGCCTTCCTCGGGGCAGCCTGCGCCACCGCCCAGCACACGCCAGAGGTCTTCGACCTGTTCGTGCAGAACACCGCGGTGGCCGCCGACGGTGTACGCCTGGTGGAGCGCCTGCGCGACGCCGCCTATGTCGATGGACTCACCCGGCTGCCGAACCGCTCGGCACTGGCCGAGACCATCGACGGCGCTCTGCGCGTGCCCCCGGATGAACCGCAGCGCCTGCTGCTGATCGACATCGACCAGTTCTCCGAGATCAACGAGACCTTCGGCGACCGCATCGGCGATGCCCTGCTGCGCGGCGTGGCCCAGCGTCTGATGGCGCAGGCCGATTCCAGCGTGCGGGTGGCGCGCGTGGCCAACGACACCTTCGCCGCCTTCGGCCCGCAGGACCGCCTGGTGCCGGCCGACTGGGCGCGGCGGCTCGACGAACCCTTCGAGGTCGATGAGCTGCATATCTCGCTCTCAGCCTCCTTCGGCGGCGTGGAACTGACGCCCGAGTGCGGCAGCGGCGGCGAACTCATCAAGATGGGCTATTCGGCGCTGAAGCGCGCCAAGCAGGCTGGCCACCGCTCAGTGGCCTTCTACTCGCACGAGGTGGCCACCGAGATCAAGGAACGCACCCGGCTGCTGCACGGCCTGCGCGCGGCCTTCGATCAGCAGCGCCTGTTCCTCGTCTACCAACCGCAGGTGGAGGCGGTGAGCGGACGCACCGTGGGCCTGGAAGCGCTGATGCGCTGGCGCGCCGACGATGGCCGGCTGGTGCCGCCCGATCGCTTCATCCCACTGGCCGAGCAGTCCGGCCTGATCAAGGACCTCGGAGCCTGGGCCCTGCGGCTCGCCATCCACCGCGCGGTGGCACTGGGCGAGGCCGGGTACCGGCTGCGGATGGCGGTGAACGTCTCGATGAGCCAGCTGTTGGTGCCGGGCTTCGAACGGCTGGTGGAGCAGGCCCTGGCCGAGGGCGGCCTGCCGCCGCAACAGCTGGAGATCGAGATCACCGAATCCGTGGCCATGCAGTCGCCGGACATCGTGCTGCCCCGGCTGGCAGCCCTGAAGCGGCTGGGCGTGGGCGTGGCGATCGACGACTTCGGCACCGGCTATTCCTCGCTCTCCAGCCTCGAGAAGCTGGCGCCGGACCGTTTGAAGATCGACCGCAGCTTCGTCCTGGGCCTGGATGCGGAACAGAGCAGCGGCGGCATTGCCGAGATGATCATCGAACTTGGTCGCACCCTGGGTCTCAGGGTGATCGCCGAGGGCGTAGAGACGGAAACCCAGCGCCGGCGGTTGGTGGCGCTCGGCTGCCACGAGCTGCAGGGCTATCTGTTCTCGCCGCCGCTGGCGGTGGACGCCCTGCCGGACTGGCTGGCCAGCCGCCAGACATGAGCACGGCCCCGGGCCAGCGCCGCGAACGCCCGGCAGCCGGCCTTGCCGGCCTGCTGCTGGCGCTGCTGGCCGCGCTCAGCCCACCGCCTTCGCAGGCCGAGACGAACGCGGTGGACGAATACGCCCTGCGCGCCGCCTTCCTGTTCCACTTCACCCGCTTCGTGCAGTGGCCCGACGCAGCCTTCGAATCCTCCGACAGCCCGTTCCGCATCTGCGTGCTCGGCAGCGATCCTTTCGGCCGGCACCTCGATGCGCTCGAAGAGCGGCGGGCGGGTGGGCGGGCGATCGAGGTGCGGCGGACGAGCAACCCGGCGGGCCTCGGCGGCTGCCAGATCGCCTATATCGCCGCCGATGCCCAGCCGGCCTGGCGCGCCGCCGGCGGCCCCGACCTCGACCCCCGCCTGCTCACGGTGGCGAGCGAAAGCCGCTTCGCCCGTGAGGGCGGAATGATGGCCCTGGTGGCCAGTGGCCGGCGCATCCAGCTGCACGTCAACCTGGCCAGCCTGCAGGCCTCCGAACTGCGGGTCAGCGCCAAGCTGCTGGAGATCGCCGAGGTGCGGCACGGCCGCCCGGGAGTGCGGGGATGAAGGACTGGCTCGCCCGACGCTCGCTGCGCACCCGCCTGCTGGCCGTGATCCTCTTCGTCACCTTCGTCTCCATGGCCGTCTTCGGCGGCCTTACCCTGCTCGCCGAGCAGCGTGCCGCACGTAGCGCGCTCGCTGCCGAGCAAGCCGCCATCGCCTCGCTGGTGGCCAACCGCAGCGCCGCGGCCGTGATCTTCGGCGACCAGGCGCTCGCCCAGGAGAACCTCGAGGCCCTGGGCAACCTGCCGCATGTCACTGCCGCCTGCCTCTACGAGCTCGGCGGCAGCCTGCTTGCCAGCTTCCAAGTCGCGGGTGAGGCTTCCTGCCCGGCCCGCTATGCCGAGGTGGGGATCGACGAAGACGAGTACCGGCTGCGGGTGCGGGTGCCGGTACAACCCGAGGACCCCGTGGGGCATCTGCTGCTGGTCTCCAGCCTGGCGCCTTTGCAAGAGCGGCTTCGTTCCCAGTTGCATACCTGGGCGCTGACCGGCGGCGTGGGCGCACTGCTGGCGCTGCTGCTCGGTTTGCTGCTGGAACGCCGGATCTCCGGCCCGATCCATCGGCTCGGAGCGGCGGTCGATGCCATCACTGGCGCCGTATCGGAAGGATTCCGCGTTCCAGTGGAAGGTCGAGACGAAATCAGCCAGCTGGCCAAAGCCTTCAATCGTACACTCGAGCGGCTCGAAGAGCAGACCCGGGCACTGCGCCTGCAAGCCGAATACAACGACCTCTTGTTCAAGCGCCTGCCGCTGCCGGTGGTGCTGATCGACCCACGGCTCGGCCATGCCGTCGACTGCAACGATGCCGCAGTGGCGGTGTATGGCTTCCCCTCGCGCGAGGCCACCCTGGGCACCGGGGTGGCCAGTGTCTCGGCCCCGCTGCAATACGACGGCACGCCCTCCGAGGAAGCCATCAAGCCCTATCTGGAGGCGGCGCTGCGCGGCGAACCGCAGGTCTACGAGTGGCGGCACCGGCGCCCCGATGGCAGCGAGTTCGACGCCGAGGTGCACCTCGCCCGCTTCGGCCCGGACGAAGCGCCGATGCTACTCGGCAGCCTGTTCGACATCACCGAGCGCAAGGCCACTGCCGAGGCCCTGCGGCGCATGAACGAGGAGCTCGAACGCCGGGTAGCAGAACGCACCCGAGATCTGGCGCGATCGAACACCGAACTCTCTACCGCCATCGAGCAGCTACGCATGACCCAAAGCGAGCTGGTGCGCAGCGAGCGCCTGGCCTCGCTGGGTTCGCTGGTGGCCGGGGTGGCACACGAGCTCAATACGCCGCTCGGCAGCGTGCTGCTGGTGGCCACCACCCTCGGCGACGGGCTGGAAGAACTGCGCGCCCAGCTCGCCCGCGGCGAACTCCGGCGCTCGGCCCTCGAGGCCTTCCTCGAACAGCAGGCCGAGGCGCAGGCCCTGATCGTGCGTAATGCCCGCCGCGCCGCCGAGCTGATCGGCCGCTTCAAGCAAGTGGCGGTGGACCAGACCTCGGAGCAGCGCCGGCGCTTCGATCTCGCCGAGGTGGTGGACGAAGTGCTCGGCACCCTGCAGCCGCGGCTGCGCAAGACTCCGCACCAAGTCTACGTGGACATTCCCCCGGGCCTGCTGATGGACAGCTACCCCGGGCCACTCGGCCAGGTGCTCACCAATCTGGTGATGAATGCCCTGCTGCATGGCCTTGATGCCTGCGCCGGCGAGATCCGCATCGAGGCCAGGGCACTCGAGGGTGACGAGGTGGCCCTGAGCGTGGCCGACAATGGCCGGGGCATCCGTCCCGAGCATCTCACCCGGATCTTCGATCCTTTCTTCACCACCAAGCTCGGCGAGGGCGGCAGCGGCCTTGGACTGCACATCGTCTACAGCCTGGTGGAGCGCGCCCTGGGCGGCCGCATCCGGGTGGAAAGCCAGCCGGGCAAGGGCGCGCGCTTCACCGTCACCCTGCCACGGGTGGCGCCGCAGGGCGAAACGCACTGAACCGCTGGCTCAGCCGCGCCGGAGCCAGCGCCGTAGCCGGCCGGCAACACCGCTGACCGGCTCGGTCGGCTCGACGCGGCGCAGCGGCTCTGCCGGCAGATCGGGGCGCACGAGATCACTCTCGGCCAGCTCGCTGGCCATCGGCGCATCCTCCAGCAGCAGCTCCACCCGCCAGTCGCGTAGCTGTCGCGCCACCCGATACACGGCATCATGGGCAGCGCGCCGCTCCGGCACCAGGAGCACGTCGCGGGCGCGACGGGCCAGCTCGGCATCGGGGGTAGCGGCGATGGCCCGACGCAAGGCGGCCTCGTCGGCGCCAAAGCCCAGGCCGAGGCGGGCATAGAGATCACGCATCGCCGCTCTCCTGCAGCTGCTTCCAGGCCTTCTGCACGGCATCGAAGCGCGCGGCGGCACTGGCCTTGGCCGCGGCATCGGCCTGCGGCTGGCGGTCCGGGTGGTACTGCCGCGACAGCCGCCGCCAGGCCGCCTTGATGGCGATCGGCGTGGCTCCCGGCGCCAGCCCGAGGGTGAGCAGGGCCTCGCGCCGGGCCGCCTCGGCGGCGGCGGCCAGGGCGGCATCGCGGGCAAGGCGCCGGGCCCGCGCCTCGCGCGCCGCGGCCGCGGCCTCGGCACGCTCGAACCAGGCCGGATCGGAGAGATCGGCCGGCGGCTCGAACTCCAGGCCCAGCACTGCCTCGAAGCGCTCGCGCAGGAGGGTGGGCGAGGCCCCGAGCAGATCGGAGAGGAAGACGAGGGCATGGCGCTCGATCTCCGAGAGGGTGCCGTCGGCTGCCGCCACCCGCAGGTAGAGATCGAGCAGGAACTCGGTGCGCTTGGGCGAGCGCTGGCTGCGCAGGAAGCGGAACAGCCGCGGCAGGTCGGGCGGCAGCGGATCGGCAGCGAAGGCTTCGGCGATCTCCTGCAGGGGCACGCCCTCGGGCTCGTGGGTGAGGGCAAGGCCCACCTCGTGCAGTTCGCGCAGGTCGGGCGGGCCGTCGAGCGCCGCCAGCCACAGCGCCGAGGCGCGGATGCTGTCGGAGAGCCGCTGCGGGCTCTCCCACAGGCGCTGCAGCAAACCGGACGATGGCGCGGGCGCCGGCACCCCTCGCCTCAGGCCTGGCTGTCGGGGTTGAGCAGCAGGCCGGCCAGCCAGGCCTCGCCGCGCTCCAGCAGTTCCACCGGCGTGTACTGCCAGCCGGTGACGATCATCGCCTCGGCCACGGCGAACTCCCGCTGCGCCTTGGTGAAGCTGCGCTGCCCCGCCTGCACGAGTTCCAGCACGAAGGGCGGCGGCGGCACCGCTTCGGGATCGAGGGCCTCCGGCCCGGCCCCGCCGCCCGCCGCCGCCAGGCCGCCCTGGCCCTTCACCAGGGCCTCGATCCGCGCCAGGGCGGTGGCCTGGGCATCGCCACTCTCCGGCACCTGCGGTGCCGCGGCGGCCAAGGCCTTGCACACCGTGTTGAGCTGGCCGGTGGCCTTCATCCGCGCCAGCTTGGCGCGGCCGGCCGCGGCCTCGGCCTCCTCGAGGTCCTGCTTCAGGCGCTCGATCTCGGCATTGGCATCGGCGAAGCCGGCACCATCGAGCAGGCGCAGCACTTCCTTCTGCAGCTCGGCATACAGCGAGGGATGGGTGGACTTCAGGTTGCGCGCCGCCATCTGCCAGGCATAGGCCACCTGCTGCGCGGTGCGCTCGCTGGGCGCGGCAGGGCCGTCTGGCCGGCTGGGATCGGCGGCCTTCGCCGCCTCGTTGCCGAGCATCGACAACGCGGCGTCGATGCGATGGCAGAGATCGGTCTGGTCGAACTGGCGCAGGGCCTTGCGCAGCTCGATGCGGCAGTCGATCAGCAGGGGACGCAGGGGCAGGTCCATGCCGCGGATTCTAGCCGCCGGCACCAGCCTTCAGGGCACACACCACTCACCGCGCCAACGCCCGCCCTCGCGGACGAAACGGGCGCGGCGGTGCCCGTCGAAGGCGAGGTTGAGCCATTCGAGCCGTGTCAGCACCACCAGCACCAGACCGAAATGCGCCCAGCCGGCGGCGCTCTCGGCCTCTGCCGGGCGGCGGGTCGCCAGATGCGCGGGCAGGCCGCTGCCCGGCCCCGGCAGCGCCGTGCCCGGCCCCGGCGTGGCAAGGTAGCAGCGGCGCGACATCAGGCCGGTACGCTTCCAGGCCAGTTCGGCCGGTGCATCCCCGGCATGGCGGCGGGCCCGGCCCTCGGCGCGGATCTGCTGGCCCTGGCCGAAGAAGCACAGCGATACCCGCGGGTCGCGCCCGATCTCGCCCCATTTCTCGCTGCGCCGATCGGTGTGGAAGCCGAGCACCCCCTGCTCGCGGTCCACCTGCCGCAACACCACGTAGCGGGTGGCCGGACCACGGCTGCCCAGCGTGCCCAGCACCCCCTGGTGGAAGGGCGAATGGCGCAGGCGCTGCCCTTCGGCGAGCAGGGCCCAACAGCGGTCGAGCACGCCGGGCAGGGAGGGTTCGGGCACGTCGCGGCTGTCCATGCCGGCATTCAAGCGCCGCCGCCGTCGCCGGGGCGCGAAACCGCGCTCAGTCCAGCACGCGGCAGAACACCGCCTTGAGGTAGCGGCTCTCCGGCACATGCGCCAGCCAGGGATGGTCGGGGCCAGCCCCAGCCACCCGGATCACCTGCACGGTGCGGTTCGCGTAGAAGGCCGCGCGGCGCAGCATGTCGAGGAATTCCTCCTCACTCACCAAGCCCGTGCAGGAGAAGGTGGCGAACAGCGCGCCGGGCTTGCAGACCCCGAGCGCGAGTTTGTTCATGTCGAGGTATTTCTTCAGCGCCGGAATCACCTGCTCGCGGTCGCGGGTCATCTTGGCCGGGTCGAGGATCACCACGTCATAGGCCTCGCCGCGGGCGGCGGCATCACGCAGCCAGGGAAAGAGGTCGGCATGGACGAAGCGGGTCTTCGCCGCCGCGGCCTGCGGGTTCAACTTGAGGTTCTGGCGGGCGATGGCGATGACCTCTTCGTCGATGTCGACGCCCACCACCTCGGCGGCTCCGCGCGCCGCCGCGTACACCGCAAAGCCCCCGGTATTGCAGCACAGGTCGAGCACCGTCTTGCCCGCGACCCGGTGCGAGAGCCACTCGCGGTTCTCGCGCTGGTCGGCGAAGAAGCCGGTCTTGTGCGCGCTTCCCGGGGCGGCGCGGAAGCGGATGCCGTGTTCGGTGATCACCACCGGTGCCGGGGCCTCGCGCGGATGCAGGTCGAAGCTCTCCTGCTTCTGCACGTGCTCGTCGGCGAAACTCCAGATCCGGCAGCCCGGGAATTCGGCCTCGAGGGCGGCGAAGATCCAGTCGCGGTGGCGGAATGCGCCGGCGGAGAAGAACTCCACCACCAACAGATCACCGTAGCGGTCGACCACCAGGCCGGAGATGCCGTCGCCTTCCGAATGCACCACGCGCCAGGCATCGCTCACTGCATCGAGCCGCAGCACCTCGCGGCGCAGGGCCACGGCAGCGGCAATCTTCGCGCGGAACCAAGCCGCATCGATGATTTCGTCCGGATCGGTGGTGAGCAGGCGCAGCGCGATGCGCGAATGGCCGTTGTAGAAGCCGCGGCCACACCAGGCGCCGTCGCGGTCGTAGACCTCGACGAGGCTGCCGGGCCTGGGCTTGGTGGGTGGCTTTTCCACCATCTTCTGGAAGATCCAGGGATGGTTCGAGCGGCGCTCGATCTTCAGGCGGACGGCAAGGGGCTCGGCAGGTGCATTCATCGCCTCAGTGTACGCGCTGCCGCCCGCCTCCCGGCCGCAGGGCCTCAGCCCGCAGCCGCCACCACACGATTGCGGCCGCTGCGCTTGGCCTCGTACATGGCATCGTCGGCGCGACGCAGCAGCGAGCGCACTTCGGTGTCGCCAGGCAGGCGCTCGGCCACGCCGATCGAGATGGTGAGCGGCCATTCGATCCCGCCGCCGAGATCGGCTGGCGTGGCCGCCACCGTGGCGCGCAGGCGTTCGGCCAGCCCCAGGGCCTCGGCCAGCCGCGTGCCGGGCAGCAGTATCACGAACTCCTCGCCGCCAAGCCGGCCCACGAGGTCGCTGGCCCGGGCCTGCACCCGCAGATGGCTGCCGAGCCAGACCAGGGCCTCGTCGCCGGCGTCGTGGCCGTACTGGTCGTTGACGCGCTTGAAGTGGTCGACGTCGATCATCAGGGCCGAGAGCGCCCCCTCGGGGTCCTCCACCCAGGGCCGGGCCAGGGCCTCGACGCGGCGGCGGTTGGCCAGCCCGGTGAGCGGATCGGTATCGGCGGCCTCGGCCAGTTCCGCCTGCAGCCGGCTCGCCACCATCAACACGAAGCCGAGCGCGGTGGCCACCGGCGCCAGGGTGGCGGTGAGGTGCAAGGCGATCTGGACCGGGTCATGGGCCACGATCGACTCCACCGGCGTGCCGAAGAGCTGCTTCAGCGCCCGCAGCAGCAGTACCGCCACCAGCAGGGCGAGGAACAGCACGACGATGCGCAAAGCCGGTGGATAAGGCCGGCGCCCGCGGCGCAGCAGGGTGGCGATGGCATGCAGCAGCGGCACGGCGAGCAGCACCGTCATGCCGACGAGGCGCAGGGTGTAGTCCGGCGCGACCCAGAGGACGAGCAGCAGCCAGGCGAAGCCGGCGCCCAGCAGGGCGAGCTCGCGGCGCCAGGGCACCGGGCGGGCGAAGTAAAGCCCGATGGCATGATCGAGGCGCTGCATGCCGGCGAGCAGCAGCAGATTGGCCAGCATCGCCGTCACCGCATCCGGCCACTGCCCGCGCATGACGAAGGCGCCCCAACCCAGGCCCTGCAGCACCAGGGCCTGGGCCCAGACCCCGAGCGGCGCCCGGTAACGCCGCGGGAAGGCGGTGCGCACATAGCCGATCAGGCCGGCCATCAGCAGGCACAGGGCCGTCGACACCAGCATCAGACTCATCAGGTCGAGGCTCACGCGCGAGATCCTTTTCGCTCCCCGGGCCGCCATTGTCCTCCTGTCGGGGCGGCAGGTCACGCCATGGCCTGGTCCTGCCGCCTGCCCGTGGCCGGTCCGCGTTCACGCCGCCTGGCTTGCGCTCGGGCGGGACGCCCCCACGATGTTGGGATGGACGCCCCTCCTAGCCTCGACCTCGACCCCCGCCGACTCGCCCTCGCCCAGCGCCGGCGCTTGCACCAAGCCCTGCTCGGCTGGCTCGGCTTCATCGCCCTGCTCGGCGTGGTGCATGTCCTTGCCATCGCCTGGCCCGACCTCCGAGGTTTTGGGGTGGTGCCGCTCAGCCTGCCCGGCCTGTCCGGCCTGCTCGCCGCGCCCCTGCTGCATGCCGATGCCGGGCACCTGCTCTCGAATGCCTTCGCCCTGGTGGTGCTCGGCACCCTCGTTTCCACCGTCTACCCCAAGGCGGCGCCGCGGATCGTGCTGGCCGGCTGGGTGGGCGCCGGCCTGTTCACCTGGCTGCTCGGCCGGCCCTCGGTGCACCTCGGCGCCTCGGGCCTGGTGCATACCCTGTTCTTCGCCCTGTTCGCCCTGGCCCTGCTGCGCCGCGACCGCCCGGCCGTGGTGGCGGCGATGCTGGCGGTGCTGCTGTTCGGCGGGATGCTGCTCACGGTGCTGCCGCAGGAGTGGCGGGTGAGCTGGGAGATGCATGCCGGCGGCGCGCTCTCCGGCCTGCTGGCGGCCTGGCGCTGGCGCCGCCTCGACCCGCCGCCGCCGCGCCGGCCCTATTCCTGGGAAGAGGAGGAGCGCGCCGCCGAGGCCCTGGCCGAGGCCAGGGCGATCGACGCCGCCACCTACGAGCCGCCCCGGCCCGAGGCGGTGCCGGTGCTCTGGCAGCGGCCCGCGCCGCAGGAGGAGCGCGGCACCGTGCTGCCCTTCCGCCGCCCGCCGCCGGAGGGCGGCTGAGTTTGTTGGTGCAGACGTCTGTCCTTCGCCGCTACTTCACCGCCCGCAGCACGAAGGAGGTGTTGACGTCGGCCACCTGGCCGCCGGCCAGCAGGCGGTCGAGCAGGAAACGCGAGAAATGCTCGAGGTCGGCCACGCGCACTTCGATCAGGTAGTCCATGTCGCCGGTGAGGGCATGGCAGCGCACCACCTCGTCCCAGGCACGGATGTCGGCGGCGAAGCGGGCGATGTCCTCGGCGCCATGGCTTTTCAGCTGCACGCGCACGAAGGCGTGCAGGCCGAGGCCGAGCTTGGCCGGATCGAGCAAGGCGCGGTAGCCGGCGATCACCCCCTGGGCCTCCAGGCGCTGCACCCGGCGCAAGCAGGCCGAGGGCGAGAGCCTCACCCGTTGTGCCAGCTCCACATTGCTGAGCCGGCCCTCGGCCTCGAGGGCGCGGAGGATGGCAAGATCGGTACGGTCGAGCGTATTTATGGCCATTGGCGCACGATCATTGCACGAAACGGCGGAAACTACTGCACAAAGCAACCCCGTTTCCCCGTTTCCGCGCCACAGTAAGGGCCGAACCCCGTCTTGGAGCCCGCCCGTGAACGCCACGCCCCGCCGCGTCGAACACCTGCAGACCGACAAGGGCAGCGTGCCGGTCTACACTACGGCGGTGGTCGAGCAGCCCTGGTCGAGCTACAGCGCCACCGACCATGCGGTGTGGACCGAGCTGTTCCGCCGCCAGCGAGAACTGCTGGTGGGCCGCGCCGAGGACGAGTTCCTGCGCACCCAGGACGCCATGGGCATGGGCGAGGCGCGCATCCCGAAGTTCGACGACCTGAACCGGATGCTGCGCGCGCGCACCGGCTGGGAGCTGGTCGGGGTGGAGGGCCTGCTGCCCGAACTCACCTTCTTCGAGCACCTGGCCCATCGCCGCTTCCCGGTGACCTGGTGGATCCGCCGGCCCGAGCAGCTCGACTACTTGAGCGAACCGGATCTCTTCCACGACCTGTTCGGCCACGTGCCCCTGCTGATGAACCCGGTGTTCGCCGACTACATGCAGGCCTATGGCAAAGGCGGCGTGCGCGCGCATGGCTTCGGCCCGGAGGCGCTGGCGCAGTTGACGCGCCTGTACTGGTACACCGTGGAGTTCGGCCTGATCCGCACCGCGGCCGGCCTGCGCATCTACGGCGCCGGCATCCTGAGCTCGAAGGGCGAGTCGATCCACTGCCTCGAGAGCGCCGCGCCGAACCGGCTCGGTTTCGAGCTCGAGCGGATCATGCGCACCCGCTACCGCATCGATACCTACCAGAAGACCTACTTCGTCATCGACAGCTACGAGCAACTGATGGAGGCCACCCGGCCGGATTTCGCACCGATCTACGCGCGGCTCGCCGGGCAGCCCACGATCCCGGCCGGCGAGGTGCTGGACAGCGACCGGGTGTTCCACCGCGGCACCGGTGAAGGCTGGTCAAACGACGGCGACGTCTGACGCGTTTTGCACTCTCGGCTCTCCAGGGCCGGCTATGATCAGGCCGTCTCGGTCTTGCCGGAGCCGTGCATGTCCCCGCGCCGCTGTGCCGCTCTGCTTGCCAGCCTGCTCGGCCTCATCGCGCTTCCCGCCGCCGCCGTGGAGGTGCGCGTCCTCAGCGAAGGCCGCCCGGTTGCCGATGCCGTCGTCACCCTGAGCCCGGTCGGTCGCGCCGCCGCCACCACGCCGATGGAGGCGGTGATGGACCAGGTGAACAGCGAGTTCGAGCCGCGCGTACTGGTGGTGACCAAGGGCTCGCGGGTCCACTTCCCGAACCGCGACCGCATCCGCCACCAGGTCTACTCCTTCTCCCCGGCCAAGCGCTTCGAGCTGCCGCTGTATACCGGCACGCCGCCGGAACCGGTGGTGTTCGACCGCGCCGGCGTGGTGACCCTCGGCTGCAACATCCACGACTGGATGAAGGGCTATATCGTGGTGGTGGACACGCCGTATTTCGCCCTCAGCGACGGCGAGGGCCGGGCGCGGGTGGACCTGCCGCCCGGCGAGTACCTGCTCACCGCCTGGCACGAGCGTCTGCCGACGATCGACGCCGCCCCGAAGCGCCACATCAGGCTGCCAGCCGCTTCGGCCGAAGTGCTCGAACTCCCCCTCGCCCCGCCGCCCCCGCCGCGCGGCGACGAGCGCCTGCGCGCCCTGCAGGAACGTCTGCGCGCCCCGCCGCGCCCCTGAACCATGGACGAGGCGGCGGCTCCTGCGCGACGCGGCCTGCGCTTCGGCACCAAGCTGGTGCTGCTGCTGGCCGCCCTAGTGGTAGGTCTACAGGTCGCGGGCTGGCTCACGGTGCGGGTGGCGGTGGAACGCAGCATCAGCCAGCAGCTCGAGGCCCAGCTGCGGGTGGGGGAGAAGGTCTGGGCCCGGCTGCACGAGGCGAAGCTGCGCCAGCTGCTGGAGCGTGTCTCGGTGCTGGCCGAGGACTTCGGCTTCAAGGAGGCCATCGCCCTGCAGGACGGCCCCACGCTCGAATCGGTGCTGGAGAGCGCCGAACGCCGCATCGGCGCCCCCTACGGCGCCATCCTCGCTGCCGACGGGACGCTACTGGCACAGCGGCTTCCCGCCGGCGTGGCGCTGCCCGCGTCCGCCCTGCAGGGCCTGGTGGCGGAAGCGCGGCAGGACGGGTTCTCCGCCGGCATCGTCGCCCTGTCCGGCGAGGCGGTGAGCTATGCCCTCGTACCAGTGTATGCGCCAGACCTCGTCGGCTGGCTGGCGCTGGGGCGAAGCTTCGGCACCGAGGAAGTGGACGAGCTGGCCGACATCACCGGACTCTCCCCGCGCGTCGTGCTGCGCGATGGGAGCGGCTGGCGCACGATGCAGGGCGTGGCGATGAGCGGCGCCGACCAGGCCGCGCTGGATACGGGAGCGGCACGCCTCGCGCTGGGGGGGGAGGACGATGACAACCCGCGGCTGGCGCTGCGGCTCTCCGCCGAACACCTTACCCCGGTCTATCTCCTCATCGGCGCCGACCGGCAGCTCGCCATGGCGCCCTACGCCGGCCTGCAGGCGCAGGTGCTGGCGCTGTCGCTGGCCGCCGCGGTATTGGCGATGCTGGCGGCCGGTCTCGTCAGCCGACGCGTCAGCGGTCCTCTCGGCGCCTTGGCGCGGGCCGCCTCGCGTATCCGCCGCGGCGAGTACGGTACCGCCGTACCAGTCGAGGGGAACGACGAGTTCGCCACCCTCGCCGAGGCCTTCAACGCCATGCAGCAAGGCATCGCCGAGCGCGAACAGCGCATCGTCCATCAAGCCGGACACGACGCACTCACCGGTCTGCCGAACCGTGAGCGGGCCTTGGCGCTGCTCACCGCGCGTCTCGCCGACACTCGCCTGATGCAGGGCACGCTGGCAATGGTCGACCTGCGCCATTTCCACGAAGTGAACGACCTGCTCGGGCACGGGCATGGCGACCTCGCGCTGGTGGAGGTGGCGAACCGGCTGCGTGCCGCGGTGCGCGGCGAGGACCTGGTGGCCCGCCTCGGCGGCGATGAGTTCCTGGTCGGCTTCTGGGCCATGGATGCCAGCGCCGCGCAGGCGCGCTTCGAAGCATTGGCGCGGGCGCTCACCGCGCCAATGGAGGTGCAGGGCGCCCCGCTGCAGCTGGAGGTCGATCTCGGCCTGGTGGCTTTCGCCCGCGACGCGGACGGCGCGCTGCCCGACGCCCGCACCCTGCTGCGCCGGGTCGAGATCGCCAACCAACTCGCCAAGCGCGAAGGGCGGGGCATCGGTCTCTACCGCGAGGGCATGGATGAGCAGCACCTGCGTCAGCTGGCGATCGTCGGCGAGCTGCGTGCCGCCATCGAAGACGGCCAGTTCAGCCTCGTCTACCAGCCGAAGGTAGACCTGGTGACGCGCGGTGTGCGCCATGTCGAGGCCCTGCTGCGCTGGACGCATCCCAGCCTCGGACGCATCGGCCCGGACGAGTTCATCCCGCTGGCCGAGCGGGCCGGCCTGGTCGGTGTTCTCACCCGCTGGGTGCTGGAGCGTGCCTTCACCGATCTCGCCGCCTGGCGTGCAGCCGGGTTCTCTCACGGGGTGGCGATCAATCTCTCCGCCATCGACCTCGCCGATCCGGAGCTCGGCGCGGCGGTGATGGATCGCCTGCGCGCCCACGGCGTGCCGCCAACCCAGGTCATCATCGAGGTCACCGAGAGCGCGGTACTCGCCGACCTCGACCGCGCCGTCGCTACGCTGAAAGCTCTGCGCGCCGAGGGCCTGCAAGTCTCGGTAGACGATTTCGGCACCGGCCAGAGTTCGCTCGGACAGCTCAAGCGCCTGCCAGCCGACGAGCTGAAGATCGACAAGAGCTTCGTGCTGCAACTCGTTCCCGGTAGTGATGATGAGCGCATCGTGCAGTCGATCGTCCAACTCGGCCATGCCCTCGGCCTCAAAGTGGTGGCCGAGGGCCTCGAAACCGAGGCCGGTCTCGAAGTGCTGTCGCGTCTGCGCTGCGACGTGGCGCAGGGTTACCACTTCAGTCGCCCCCTACCGCTCGACGCCCTGCTCGACTGGCTGCGCGCCCGCGCTCCCGAACAGACGGAGAACCACGCTGCATGACACGCTCTCGCTCTCTGCCTTGCGCTCTGGCCTGCCATTGCCCTGCTCACCGCCGCGCCCGCAGCCGCCCGCGACATCGCCACCCCAACGGCCATCGGCCACGCCGGTCGCCTGCTCGCCACCGGCGGGGCCAGCACGATCGAAGGCAGCGCCGGCGGCGGCATCGTGCCCTGGGCGGTGATCGCCGGCTACGGCACCGACGAACAATGGGGCGGCGCCGCCTTCGCCACCCGCGTCGACAGCGGCGACTACACGCTCACCAGCCGCGGCATCGCGCTGGGCTGGCGCAACCGCGTGGAGATCGGCGTGGCGCGCCAGGACTTCGGCCTGCCCACCCTGGCCGACGCGCTGGCCCTGCCGACCCGCCAGTTCCGCCAGGACATCGCCCACGCCAAGCTGCGCCTTGCCGGCGACCTCGTCTATGGCCCCTGGCCACAGCTCAGCCTGGGCTTACAGCACAAACGGCAACGCGATTTCCTCGTGCCCTCCCTCGTAGGGGCGGTGGACGACAGCGGCAACGACGTCTACCTCGCCGCAACCAAGCTTTTCCTCGGCGGCGCCGGGGGCCGGCATCTGCTCGTCAACGGGGTGCTCCGCAGCAGCAATGCCAACCAGACCGGCCTGCTCGGCTTCGGCGGCGATGCGCGGCGCGGTCGCTCGCTGCTGGGCGAGGTCAGCATGGCGGTGCTGCTCGATCCCCGCTGGGCGCTGGGCATGGAGTACCGGCAAAAGCCTGACAACCTCGGCTTCGCCCGCGAACACGACTGGAAGGACGTGTTCGTCGCCTGGTTTCCCAACAAACGCGTGGCGCTGGTCGCGGCCTACGCCGACCTCGGCAGCATCGCCACCCTCGACCGACAGGAGGCCTGGTATGTCTCGCTGCAGCTCAGCCACTGAGCACGGCCTGCGCGCCGCGCTGCTCGCCCTGCTGCTGGCCGGTTGCGCCAGCACCAGCACGCCGAAGGCCAGCCTCTACGAGCGCCTCGGCGGCGCGGAGGGCATCGACGCCATCACCTTCGACCTGCTGGCGCGCAGCGTGGCCGACCCGCGCATCGCCGAGGACTTCGTCGAAGCCGACCTGGTGAACCTGCACGAACGCCTGGTGGAGCAGCTCTGTGCCTTGAGCGGCGGGCCCTGCACCTACGGCGGCCGCGACATGCGCGCCGCACATGCCGGGCTGGGCCTGACCGAGGCCGACTTCAACGCTCTCGTGGAACACCTCGTGGATGCGATGCGCGCGCGCGGCGTGCCGCTCTCGGCCCAGAACGAGCTGCTGGCGATCCTGGCGCCGATGCGGCGCGAGGTCATCCGCCAGTAGGGGCCGTCCGCGCCGCGCGGGGTCGCGGCCTCACTTCCCGATGCAGAAGCTCGAGAAGATGCGGCCGAGCAGGGCATCGGCGCTCACTGCGCCGGTGATCTCACCATAGGCCGCCTGCGCAAGCCGCAGCTCCTCCGCCGCGAGCTCCCCCTGCCCGGCCCGGAGCTGCGCGGCAGCAGCGGCGAGATGCCGGCCGGCACGCTCGATCGCCTCTACATGCCGCGCCCGCGCCGAGAAGCTGCCCTCCGCTCCCTCGCCGGCGGCGGCCTCGCGCAGGGCGCGGTGCAGGGCTTCCAGGCCCTCGCCGCGGCGGGCATCGATCCACAGGTGCAGGCCGTCGGCGCGCCGCTCCTCCGCGCCCAGCCGCCCCGTCAGGTCGGCATGGGTGTGCAGCCAGAGTACGTCAGGACTCGGGCCATCCTCTTCGCCATCGCCAGCGAACTCGGCAGCCAATCGTGGTAAGGCGGCTTCGGCCTCGCGGTCGTCGAGCAGGGCCAGTACCAGGTCGGCACGCCGGCGCTCGGCGCGGGCACGACGGATGCCCTCCTGCTCGACCGGATCGGCGGTCTCGCGCAGGCCGGCCGTGTCCACCAGGGTGAACTCCATGCCCTCGAGCCGCAGCACCTCGCGCAGCAGGTCGCGGGTGGTGCCGGGAAGCGGGGTGACGATGGCGCGCTCGCTGCCGGCCAGCGCATTCATCAGCGCGCTCTTGCCGGCATTGGGGGCACCGGCCAGCACCACGTGCAGGCCGTCGACGAGGCGCTGGCCGCGCGTGGCATCGGCACGCAGGGCGGCATGCAGGGCCTCGACTCCCGCCAGGCGTTCGTGCAGTTCCGCGGCGGCGAGGAAATCGATCTCCTCCTCCGGGAAATCGATCGCCGCCTCCACGTGCACCCGCAGCGCCGTGAGGGCTTCCACCACCTCGGCCACGCGGGCGCTGAACACGCCGTCGAGCGAGCGCCGCGCGGCGCGCAGGGCCGCCTCGGAGGAGGCGGCGATCAGGTCGGCCACCGCCTCGGCCTGAGCAAGGTCGAGCCGGCCCTCGAGGAAGGCACGCTCACTGAACTCGCCGGGCCGCGCCGGCCGGGCCCCCAGCGCCACGCAGCGGGCCTGCAGCCGGGCCAGGAGCAGTGGATTGCCATGGCCCTGCAGTTCCACCACGTCCTCGCCGGTGAAGCTGTGGGGCGCCGGGAAGGCGATCAGCAGGCCGTCGTCGATCACCTCGCCGTCGGCCTCGCAAAAGCGCCGGTAATGCGCATGGCGCGGGCGCGGCACGAAGTCCGCCTCCGCGGACCCGGCCAACGCCGCCGCGATGGCAAAGGCGCGCGGCCCGGAAAGCCGCAGCACGCCGATGCCGGCCCGCCCGGCGGGCGTGGCGATGGCGACGATGGTGTCGCGCAACACCACCGGCCCGCCTCCGGCGCTTACTTCGCCTTCGCCGGCAGCGCCGGCGTCTCGCCGTAGCGCTTGGTCATCCACCACTGCTGGGCCAGACCGAGCAGGCCGTTGGTGAACCAGTACAGCACCAGGCCCGAGGGGAAGAAGGCGAACAGCACGCCGAACACCACCGGCATCCACTGCAGCATCTTCTTCTGCATCGGGTCCATGCCCGGGCTGGGCGTGAGCTTCTGCGTCAGCCACATCACCGCGAGGTTCAGCGCCGGCAGGATGAAGTAGGGATCGGGCGCGGTGAGGTTGTCGATCCAGAGGATCCACGGCGCCTGGCGCAGCTCCACCGACTCCAGCAGCACCCAGTAGAGCGCGAGGAAGATCGGGATCGGCACCAGCATCGGCAGGCAGCCGCCCAGCGGATTGATCTTCTCCTTCTGGTACAGCTCCATCATCGCCTGGTTGAACTTCATGCGGTCTTCGCCATAGCGCTCCTTGAGCTGCTCGATGCGCGGGGCGATGGCGCGCATGCGGGCCATGCTCTGGTACTGCTTGGCCGAGACCGGATAGAGCAGGAGCTTGAGCAGCACCACGATGCCGATGATGGCCCAGCCCCAGTTGCCGAACAGGGCGTGCAGCCAGTCCAGCACCCAGAACAGCGGCTGGGCGAGGAAGCTGAAGATGCCGTAGTCGAGCGAGAGCGGCAGGGTGGGGTCGATGGCCTTCATCGGCGCCTGCAGCTTCGGTCCCACCCACAGGGTGGAATCGATCGCCAGGCGCTCGCCAGGGGCCACGGCCAGCGGCTGGCCCACGCTGCGGATGGCGAAGCGGTTGCCTTCCACCGTGTGCAGGGAGAGGGTGTGCGCCTTGTCCTTCGGCGGCACCCAGGCCGAGAGGAAGTGGTGGCGCAGCATGGCGAGCCAGCCGCCGGTGGTGGCCTTGTCGAGTGAGCCTTTGTCGGCGAAGTCCTCGAACTTGCGTTTCTCGAAGTGATCGGCGGCGGTGTACCAGGCCGCGCCGACGAAGCTGAAGCTCTCCGGGTTGGTGAACATCGAGCGCTTGGCCGGCGGCGGCGGCGGGCGCTTCAGGATCTGGTGGAACAGGCTGCCGCTGAAGGCCGCCGTGCCGGCGTTCTCGAGCTCGTGGCGCACGCCGATGGCATAGCTGCCGCGTTCCAGCGTGTAGATCTTGCGGGCGACGAGACCGGAGGCCTCGTCGCGCCAGACGAGCGGCACCTCCAGCCGGTTCTGCCCTTCGGCGAGAACGAGGCGCTCGGCCTCCTGCTCGAAGGCCCACAAAGCATCACCGCCAGGGGCGGGGCTGGCGGCAAGCCAGCCGCTCTGCGCCACCTCGAAGCGGGTAGCCTCGCGGTCGAGCAGGATGACATTGCCCTTGCTGCGGTCTTCCTGGTCCACCGGATAGGCGAGCAATTCGGCGAACACCAGGGCGCCGCCCCGGCTGTCGATGCGCAGGCGCAGCACGTCGGTGAGCACCTCGAGCTCGCGGCCAGCGGCGGAAGGGAGGCTGGCCGGCGCGGGGACCGGCGCCGGGGCATCGGCCAGGGTGGGCAGGCCGTCGCTGGCCGGCACCGCCCCGGCGGCCGGCGCGGCGGCCGGCGGCAGGTCGGCGGCGGTCGGCAGCCCCGCATCACTGCTCTCCGCCGCGGCGGCCGGCGCCGGCGCGGGGAGCGCCGCGGGCGGCGTGGCGGTGAAGCGGGTCCATTCGAAAGCGAGCAGGATCGCCAGGGCAAACCAGGCGAACAGGAGGAAGGCGCGGTTCTGGTTCATTCGGTCACTCGCCCGCCGGCGCCGCTGGGCGCGCGGGGCTGGATGGGGATTCGGGGTGCGGAGACGATGGGGCCCCGGGGCCCGGGGTCGCGGCCGGGGCGATTGTGCCGGCGGGCGGGGATGGCGGCAACGCGAGCAGGCGGTTGCCAGAGGGTCTCGAGCTCGGCGCGCAGGGCGGCCTTGCCGAGGGCCCCGGCCCCCGCCCGGGCCACCACGATGCAGTCGCCGGCGGGCAGGCCGTGGCGGCGCTGGCGGAAGCTCTCGCGGATCTGCCGCTTGATGCGGTTGCGCACCACGGCGTCGGGACTGACCTTGCGGCTCACCGCCATTCCCAAACGGCAAAAGCCCCCATCGCGGGAACGCAGATGGAGGCTGAAGTGGCGCGTCGCCACGCGCCGACAGTCGGCGAAGGCTTCGCGGTACTCGCGCCCGCTGCGGACGCGGACCTCGACCGGAAAGCGGGCGTCTAGGCCTCGCATGCCGGCGGCGAAGCCACCGGGATCAGGCGCTGAGGCGCTTGCGGCCCTTGGCGCGGCGGCGCGACAGGATCTTGCGGCCCTCGGCGGTCGCCATGCGGGCACGGAAGCCGTGGTCGCGCTTGCGCTTGAGGTTGCTGGGCTGGTAGGTGCGCTTGGTGGCCATGGGTCACCTGTTCGATGGGGCGGGAAAAGAGGCGGGATCCTACGCACTCCCGGCCTCCTCCGTCAAGCCATCCGCGGCTTGGCGGAGCGGGACGGCAACGCTATGCTGCCCGCCCATCCCCAACTTATCCACAGCCGCGGCTCCGGCCGCGGGCTGGAATGCCTCGTCCCCGCCTTATGGAATCCGCCTGGCCCCTCTGCCTGGAACGCCTGGAAGCCGAGCTGCCGCTCGAGGACGTCCAGACCTGGCTGAAACCCCTGCATGCCGAGGTCCGCGCCGAAGGCCTCACCCTTTATGCCCCGAACGGGTTCGTGGTCGACACGGTGCGCGACCGCTATCTGGCGCGCATCCAGGAGCTGCTGGCGCACTTCGCCGGCGCCCCGCTGCTGGTGCAGGTGACGGTGGGCAGTGCCCCGCGCCCGGGTACCGGCCGCGAACCTGGCGGCGCCCCAGAACCCGTCGCCGGCAGCATGCCGGCGCGGCCGGCCCTGCCTCCGCTCGCACCGACGGTGGACCCGGCCTATACCTTCGAGAACTTCGTGGAAGGCCGCAGCAACCAGCTCGGCAAGTCGGCCGCCCTGCAGGTGGCGCAGAACCCGGGGCGGGCCTACAACCCGCTGCTGCTCTACGGCGGCACGGGTCTGGGCAAGACCCATCTGATGCATGCCGCCGGCAACTTGATGCTGGCGCTCAACCCGGGCATGCGCGTGCTCTACCTGCGCTCCGAGCAGTTCTTCTCGGCGATGATGAAGGCGCTGCAGGAAAAGTCGATGGATCAGTTCAAGCGCCAGTTCCACACCGTGGATGCGCTGCTGATCGACGACATCCAGTTCTTCGCCGGCAAGAACACCACCCAGGAGGAGTTCTTCCATACCTTCAATGCGCTGTTCGACGGCAAGCAGCAGATCATCCTGACCTGCGACCGCTACCCGCGTGAGGTGGAGAACCTAGAACCTCGGCTGAAGTCGCGCCTCGGCTGGGGGCTGTCGGTGGCCATCGAGCCGCCCGACTTCGAGACCCGGGCGGCCATCCTCACCTCCAAGGCCCGGGCGCGGAACGTGCCGCTGCCCGAGGACGTGGCCCTTTTGATCGCCAAGCGCATGCGCTCCAACGTGCGCGACCTCGAGGGTGCCCTGAACACTCTGGCGGCCCGCGCCAACTTCCTCGGCAAGCCGATCACCGTCGAGTTCGCCCAAGAGACCCTGCGCGACCTGCTGCGCGCCCAGCAGCAGGCCATTTCCATCCCGAACATCCAGAAGGCCGTGGCAGACTACTACCAGCTGCGCGTGGCCGACCTCCTGTCGAAACGCCGCACCCGCTCGCTGGCGCGCCCGCGCCAGCTGGCGATGGCGCTCGCCAAGGAGCTCACCGAGCACAGCCTGCCGGAAATCGGGGATGCCTTCGGCGGCCGCGACCACACCACGGTGCTGCACGGCTGCCGGGTGATCCGCGAGCTGATGCAGACCGACGGCAAGCTGTGCGAGGACTGGGACAAGCTGGTGCGCAAACTCACGGAGTGAATAGCCGCAGATCAAGGGGTGCATAGCCTGTGGAAAACTTGGGATATGTGCTGCAGCGCCCCGGCCATCCACGGTTATCCACACACTTGTTCTTCGGCTTCCCCACAGCGCGAAGAAAAATTTTTCCTTCAAAATCAATGGTTTGATGCGTTATCCCGGGCTTTCCGGGCGCTCTACCACCGCCAAGCACCGATTTATCCAACGACGGATACAGGCCCCGACGCATGCGCTTCTCCCTCTCCCGCGAAGCCTTTCTGAAGCCCCTCCAGCAGGTCGTCGGCGTCGTCGAACGCCGGCAGACGCTCCCCGTGCTCTCCAACCTGCTGGTGCAGGTCCAGGGCGTCGAGCTGGCGCTCACCGGTACCGACCTCGAGGTCGAGATGGTGGCCCGTGCCGTGGTGGAAGATGCCGAGCCCGGCGAGACCACCATTCCCGCCCGCAAGCTCTACGAAATCGTCCGCGCCTCTGCCCGATGGCTGCCGCGTCACCGTTTCGAGTCAGCGGCGACAAGGCCACGGTCTCGGCCGGCCGCAGCCGCTTCACCCTCGCTACCCTGCCGGCGAACGACTTCCCCTCGATCGACGCCCTCGAAGGCGTGGAACGGGTCTCGCTCACCGAAGGTCATGCTGAAAGACCTGATCGAGCGCAGCGCCTTTGCCATGGCCCAGCAGGACGTGCGCTACTACCTCAATGGCCTGCTCCTTCGACCTGCGCGGCGACAGCCTGCGCTGCGTGGCCACGGATGGTCACCGCCTGGCCCTGTGCGAAGCGGCTCTGCCCGGCGGGAAGTGGGACCAAGCGGCAGATCATCGTGCCGCGCAAGGGCGTGCTCGAATTGCAGCGGCTGCTCGAGGGCGGCGAGCGCATCATCGAACTCGAACTGGCACGCAATCATGTGCGCATGCGCCGCGAGGACGTGAGTTTCACCTCCAAGCTGATCGATGGCCGTTTCCCGGACTATGAGGCCGTGATCCCGATCGGCGCCGACAAGACCGTGGAGCTCGACCGCGAGGTGCTGCGCTCGGCCCTTGCAGCGCGCCGCCATCCTCAGCAACGAGAAATTCCGCGGCGTCAAACTCGAGACTTCACCCGGCCAGCTGCGTATCGTGGCGCACAACCCCGAGCAGGAAGAAGCGCACGAGGAACTGGAGGCCGAGACGCGGATCGACGGTCTTGCCATCGGCTTCAATGTCACCTATCTCCTGGATGCCTTGGGGGCTCTCAAGGGGGAGACGGTGGTGCTGATGCTGCGTGATGCCAATTCCTCGGTGCTGATACGGGAAAAAGACAGCGAGCGCAGCCGCCACGTGGTGATGCCGCTGCGCCTGTGAGCTCCCTGCCTTGCCGTTTTTCTCGGACGCCCGGCCCTGCCGGGCGTTCGTCTTTGCAGGCCTGAGGACGCGCAATGCGGATCGACCGGTTCCACGTGGAACACCTGCGCTGCATTGGCCGGGCCGAGCTCGAACTGGCGGGGAGTTCGGCCTGGCTGACTGGACCCAATGGAGCGGGCAAGACCAGCCTCCTGGAAGCTCTGTGCCTGCTGGGCTATGGCCGGAGCTTCCGGGCCCGGCCCGGCCAGGGCCTGATCCAGCGCGGGGAAGCGGCCCTCGAAGTAGTGGCCCATTGGCGGGATGGCGCCGGCCAAGGCCATGTGAGTGGCCTGCGCCATGGCGGCGAGCACTGGACGGCCCGCCGCGACGGCGAGGCGCTTTCAACCCTTGGAGGTTTGGCCGAAGGCTTTCCGGTGCTGTGTTTCCACCCCGCTTCCTCGGCCTTGGCCCAGGGCCCGGCTGAAGAACGCCGGCGCGCCCTCGACTGGCTGGTGTTCCACCTCGAGCCCGGGTTTTCCCTCCTGGCCCGCCGTTATGCCCGGGCCCTGCGGCAGCGCAATGCCCTGCTGCGCGCCGCCGCCCCGGATGCCGAATTCGAGCCCTGGGAACGGGAGCTGGGCCGCTGCGCCCATGCCATGACCCGGCAGCGGGCGGCGGCGGCCGGGTGCCTGGAGCAGGCGCTGGCCGCCGTTTGGCCCCGGCTGCGCGAGGATTCCCCCCCGCCCCTCGGCCTGCGGCCCGGCTGGCGGGCTGAGGACTTGGCACTGGAAGACCTGCTCCTGCTCAACCGGTCCCGTGACCGGGAACTGGGGTACACCACCATTGGCCCGCATCGCGCCGACCTCCAGTTCGGCGAGGCTTTCGGCGTGCCGCCCGAACACTGGTCGCGGGGCCAGGCCAAGCTGGTGGCCTTGGCCCTCTGTCTCGCCCAGGCCGAGGCCCTGAGGGAGGCCCGCGGCCTCGCGAGCCTGCTGCTGTTCGACGACCTCGGGGCCGAACTGGATGCCGGGCATCTCGGCCGGCTTCTGCACTGGCTGGCGCGGGCCCCGTATCAGTGCCTCGTTACGGGTACCGGCCTGCCGACGGCCTGCCCCGCCGAGGCGGCCCGCTGGCCGGTGTTCCACGTGGAACGGGGGGCTGTCCACCCGCTTTCCGCCCACCTGGCAGCGCCCGCGGCCGCCCCCGATGCCGCGCCGCCCCCCCGGGGGGAGGGGGTATAATCGGGCCGTTCCAACCGGCCCCGGCGTTTCCGCCCGCCCCGCCAAGGCGGCCTCCACCGGCCTCCGGTTGGCCCTCTCCCCATCCCGCCTGCCGGCGCCTGCCGAGCGGCGGCCTGCGAGCAAGGCATGACGGAACAAACCAGCGGCACCCCGGCGACCCCGACCTACGACAGCTCCAGTATCACCGTGCTCCGCGGCCTCGAGGCCGTGCGCAAACGCCCGGGCATGTACATCGGCGATGTGCACGACGGCACCGGCCTGCACCACATGGTCTTCGAGGTGGTGGACAACGCCATCGACGAGGCCCTGGCCGGCCACTGCGACCGGGTCATGGTGACCCTGCACGCCGATGGCTCCTGCTCGGTGGCCGACAATGGCCGTGGCATCCCGGTCGACATCCACAAGGAGGAGGGACGCTCCGCCGCCGAGGTCATCCTCACTGTGCTGCATGCTGGCGGCAAGTTCGACGACAACAGCTACAAGGTCTCCGGCGGCCTGCACGGCGTCGGCGTCTCGGTGGTGAACGCACTCTCCGAACGCCTCTGGCTGGACATCTGGCGCGAAGGCCAGCACCACCAGCAGGAATATGCCCATGGCGAGCCGCTCTACCCGCTGAAGGCCGTCGGCCCTTCGCAGAAGCGCGGTACCACCCTGCGCTTCCTGCCCTCCAAGGAGACCTTCACCGATACCGAGTTCCACTTCGACGTGCTGGCCAAGCGCCTGCGCGAACTCAGCTTCCTCAACTCCGGCGTACGCATCGAGCTCATCGACGAGCGCGGCGAGGGGCGGCACGAGGTCTTCGAATACGTGGGCGGCATCCAGAGCTTCGTCGAGCATCTCGCCTCGGTGAAGACGCCGCTGCACCCGCAGGTGATCGCCATGAGCGGCGAGCAGAACGGCATCACGGTCGAGATCGCCATGCAGTGGACCGATGCCTACCAGGAGACGGTGTACTGCTTCACCAACAACATCCCGCAGAAGGACGGCGGCACCCATCTCGCCGGCTTCCGCGCCGCGCTGACGCGAACGCTCACGAACTACATTGAACAGAGCGGAACCGCGGCGAAGGCCAAGGTGGCCCTCTCCGGCGACGACATGCGTGAAGGCCTGATCGCCATCATTTCAGTGAAAGTGCCGGACCCCAGCTTCTCCAGCCAGACCAAGGAGAAACTGGTCAGCTCCGATGTGAAGCCGGTGGTCGAAGCTATCGTCGGCGCCCGGCTGCAGGAGTTCCTGCAAGAGCATCCGCAGGAAGCCCGGATCATCACCGAGAAGGTGGTCGACGCCGCCCGCGCCCGCGAGGCGGCGCGCAAGGCCCGCGAGCTCACCCGTCGCAAGGGGGCGCTGGACATCGCCGGCCTGCCCGGCAAGCTCGCCGACTGCCAGGAGAAGGACCCGGCGCTCTCCGAGCTCTTCATCGTCGAGGGCGACTCGGCCGGCGGCTCGGCCAAGCAGGGCCGTAACCGCAAGACCCAGGCCATCCTGCCGCTCAAGGGCAAGATCCTCAACGTCGAGCGCGCCCGCTTCGACCGCATGCTCGCCTCGGCCGAGGTCGGCACCCTGATCACCGCGCTGGGCTGTGGCATCGGCAAGGACGAGTACAACCCGGACAAGCTGCGTTACCACCGCATCATCCTGATGACCGACGCCGACGTCGACGGCTCGCACATCCGCACCCTGCTGCTCACCTTCTTCTACCGGCAGATGCCGGAGCTGATCGAGCGCGGCCACATCTACATCGGCCTGCCGCCGCTGTACAAGGTGAAGCAGGGCAAGACCGAGCTCTACCTCAAGGACGACCACGCGCTCAGCGCCTATCTGATCCAGAACGCCATCGAGGGCGCCGAGCTGGTGCCGGCCGCCGGCGCCCCGCCGGTGCGCGGCGCCGCCCTCGAGGCCCTGATGCAGGCCGTGGCCTCGGCCCAGGAGACGGTGGAGCGCCACCGTCACCGCATCGATGCCGCGGTGCTGGAAGCGATCTACCAGGCGCCCCCGCTCTCGGCGGCGCTGTTCGCCGACGCCGGCGCGCTTGCCGCATGGTGCGATGCACAAAACGCCAGGCTCGAGGCCCGCGGCCCCGGCCGGCCGCAGTACCGGCTGCGCGGCCAGGCCGAGGCCGGCGACCGGCCCGGCGCGCTGCTGGTCGAAAAGCGCCACCACGGCCTCACCAGCACCCAGACCATCGCCGCCGCGCAGCTGCTCACCGGCGAACTCAAGGCGCTCACCGATACCGCCCGGCAGCTCGCCGAACTCGCCCTGGGCGAGGGCGCGGTGGTGCTGCGCGGCAACCGCCAGCAGCCGGTGCGCGATTTTGCTGCGGCGCAGCATTGGCTGCTCGAGGAGGCCAAGAAGGGCCGCACCATCCAGCGCTTCAAGGGCCTGGGCGAAATGAACCCGGAGCAGCTCTGGGAGACCACGGTGAACCCCGAGACCCGGCGCCTGCTCAGGGTGCGGATCGAGGATGCGGTGGCCGCCGACCAGATCTTCTCCACCCTGATGGGCGATATCGTCGAGCCCCGGCGCGCCTTCATCGAAGACAACGCCCTGCGCGTCGGCAATCTCGACGTCTGATGCCGGCCGCCGCCCTCCCCCCGCGGCCGGCCCCATCGAGTCTCCCGGCCCTGGCCGGCTGGACCGGCCTCGACCTGCTGTTCGGCGCCGGCCTCGTCTTTGTCACGGTCTTCCTGCTCGGCCTGGCCCTGGGCCTCGCCCAGCGCCTCGGCTTCGACCCCGGTCCACCGGTGGCGGCCCTCGGCGGCCTGCCGGCGCGCTTCATTCCCCTCAGCCTCCTCGGCACCGCGCTCGCCGGCACCGTGCTCTACGCCCTGCACCGCCGGCGCCTGCCGGCGCCCGGGCAGGGCCCGTGGAGCGCAGGCCTGCTGCTTGCCAGCCTGCTGCTCGCCCTCGGCCTGCAGGCGCTGGCCGTGGGGCTTGCCAGCCTGGGGGAGGCCATCGGCCTGCCCATCACCGGCAGCAATGTGCCGCTGATCCGCCTTGCCTTCGGAGAGGCGCCGCTCCTGACCGCCTTCGCGGTGCTGGTCCTGGCGCCGGTGGGCGAGGAGCTGGCATTCCGCCGGGTGCTGCTGGAGCGCTTCGCCCGCGCCGGGCGGGCGCTCTTTGGCCTGCTCGTCACCGCCTGCGTCTTCGCCCTCATCCACGAGCCGCTGCCGGCCGGCCGCGGGCTGCTGGCCTGGGGCCTCACGCTTGCCACCTACCTGCTGATGGGCCTCGGCTTCGGCCTGTTCTACCTGCGCACCCGGCGCGTCGACGCCGCCATCCTCGCCCACGCCCTGCTCAACGCCTTGGGCCTCGCCCTGGTGCTGGCGGCCTGATGCCGCGCCGGCCGTGCACGGGGCCTCGGGTACACTGCCGCGACCCCGCGCGCCGATGCCGCGCGGGCCGACACGGAACGCCGAATGAGCAAGCGCCACCTCTACGTCCTCGCGTTCGCGATCTTTGCCCTCGCCAGCGCGGCCATCGTCTACAAGTGGCAGGTGCTCAAGTTCCCGCTGCAGCCCGACGAGACGGTGCAGGTGTGGACGGTGCAGGCGCACGTCGAGTTCCAGCCGCAGCGCCGCGCCAACGTGGTCAACCTGCAGCTGCCCTTCCTCACCCCGGGCTGGATCGCGCTCGACGAGCGCTTCGTCGCCCGCGGCTACTCGCGCATCCCGGAGCGCGAGGCCCAGGGCCGCAAGGTGGTGTGGGCCACGCGCAACGCCGTGGGCGAGCAGGACCTCTATTACCGCGCCACCTTCGTGCGCTCGCAGCTCGCCGTCGGCACCCTGCTGCCGGAGCTGGTGCCCGAACTGCGCACCCCGCCCGAGCTCGAGCGCCCCTACCAGCTCGCCGCCCAGGAGCTGCTCGACAGCGTGCGCGACCGCTCGGCCGACATCACCACCTTCGCCCGCGAGCTGATCCGCCGCCTCACCGCCAGCCCGGACGAGGATGCCCAGCTGCTGCTCGACCGCTACGCCCGCCGCGACCGCACCGGCGAGATCGACGACGAGCTGCGCACCCGCTTCATCGTCGATCTGCTCGCGATCCGCAACATCCCGGCGCGCATGGTGCAGGGCCTGCGCCTCGTGGAAGGCGGCGGCGAGGGCCGCATCGAGCCCTGGCTGCTGGTGCATACCGGCACCGAATGGCGGTTGCTCGACCCGCGCACCGCCGCCGAGGGCCTGCCCGCCGACCTGCTGCTGTGGAACGTCTCGCCCGATCCGCTGCTGGTGCTCGACAGCGAGGCCAGGCCCAGCCTGCACTTCACCGTGGGCTACAACCTCGCCGATGCCATGGCCATGGCCCAGCGCCGGCTCGAGGTGCAGGACGCCAATTACATCCGCTGGTCCTTGCTCTCCCTGCCGCTGCAGGCGCAGGAGGTGTACAAGGTGCTGCTGTTGGTGCCGATCGGCGCCTTCATGATGCTGATCCTGCGCAACATCGTCGGCATCAAGACCTACGGCACCTTCATGCCGGTGCTGGTGGCCCTGGCTTTCCGCGAGACCGCGCTGGTGGCCGGCATCACCCTGTTCGTGCTGGTGGTCGGTGCCGGCCTGCTGGTGCGCTTCTACCTCGAGCGCCTGCGCCTGCTGCTGGTGCCCCGCCTCACCGCCATCCTCATCATGGTGGTGCTGCTGATGGCCCTGATCTCGGTGCTGGCCAACCGCATGGATCTCGAGGTCGGGCTCTCGGTGGCCCTGTTCCCGATGGTGATCATGGCCATGACCATCGAGCGCATGTCGGTGGCCTGGGACGAGCGCGGCGCCGGCACCGCGATCAAGGAAGGCATCGGCACCATGGTGGTGGCGGCCATGGCTTACCTCGTGATGAGCTGGGACCGGCTGGAGCACCTGATCTACGTCTATCCTGAGTTCCTGCTCTGGCTGTTCGCTGCCGCCCTGGTACTCGGCCGCTACTCCGGCTACCGCCTCACCGAGCTGGTGCGCTTCCGCGCGCTCGCCCGCGAGGCCGATCCGATCGCGCCACCGCCTGCCGCCGGCACCGACGCGCCGAAGGCCTGAACCATGGGCCTGTGGAATCCCTTCGAGATCGCCCGCCGGCTGAACCGGCTCGGCCTCGTCGGCATCGGCCGGCGCAATGCCGAGTTCGTGCTGATGTACAACCCGCGCAAGTTCTATCCGCGGGTGGACGACAAGCTGATCACCAAGAAGCTGGCCCTGGCCGCCGGCCTGCCGGTGCCCGAGCTCTATGCGGTGGTGCGCGAGGAGCACGAGATCGGCGAGCTGCACGAGAAGCTGAAGGACCGCGAGAGCTTCGTGGTGAAGCCGGCGCATGGCTCCGGCGGTGATGGCATCCTCGTCATCAGCGGCCGCCGTGGCGAGAAGTACCGCCGCGCCAACGGCAGCCTGATGGCCCGCGAGGAGTTCGAGCACCACCTGAGCAATGGCCTCTCGGGCCTGTTCTCGCTCGGCGGCCAGCCCGACCACCTGCTGGTCGAGTACTGCGTGCAGTTCGACCCGATCTTCGAGCGGGTCAGCTTCAAGGGCGTGCCCGACATCCGCATCATCGTCTTCCTCGGCTACCCGGTGATGGCGATGATCCGCCTGCCGACCCGGCTCTCGGACGGCAAGGCCAACCTGCATCAAGGCGCGATCGGCGTCGGCATCGACCTGTCCTCGGGCATCACCAAGCGCGGGGTCTGGGGCTCGGAGATCATCCGCGATCACCCGGACACCGAGCACAGCATCGTCGGCCTGTCGATCCCGCGCTGGGACGAGCTGCTGCACATGGCGGCGCGCTGCTACGAGCTCTCCGGCCTCGGCTACATCGGCGTCGATTTCGTGCTCGACAAGCACAAAGGCCCGCTGATCCTCGAGCTCAATGCCCGCCCCGGGCTCGCCATCCAGATGGCCAATGCCAATGGCCTGCTGCCACGGCTGCGCAAGGTGCAGGCGCTGGAGGCGGCGGGCCGCCTGTCGAAGGACCCGGCCGAGCGGGTGGCCTTCGCCCGGGCGAACTTCGCCACCACGGGCTGAAGCCGGCGTCCCGGGTTCGTTAAGGCGCCGTTTCGCCCGCGTGATACCGGCCTGAATGGCCTTGCCCGGGCGGGAATTCGCTTGAGTACGGGCCACTCCAAGCCTTACCCTCGCCAGCCTTGTTCGTCGCTGCCCGTGCCTGGAGCCGCCATGTCCGTATCCCGTTCCCTCCTCGTCGGCCTCGCCCTGTTCACCGCGGCCGTCTACGCCCTGCCTGCCGAGGCGCAGCTCAGCCGCTCCAATGCCCGCGAGGCTCGGGAAGCCCGTGCCCAGCAGGCGGCTCCGAACTACCCGGAGGCCACCCGTACCGAGCCCGGGTTGAAGATCTCCTCGCGCTACTCGCGCCAGTTCAACCAGCTGGTCAAGGCCATCAATGACGACGACGATCCGGAGAAGGCCCGCCGCCTTGCCGACGGCCTGCTCGCCGAGGATCGGCTGAATGCCTATGAGCGCGCCTTCGCCGCGCAGATCGCCGGTACCGCGGCGCTGGAAATGGACGATCTTGCCGCCGCCAAGGACTACTACCGCACGGCGATCGAGGCCAATGGCCTCGACAACAACGGCCATTTCGGCGTGATGCTCAATCTCGCCATCGCCCATCTCAACGACGACGAGGCCGCGGAAGCGATCGCCGTCATGGAGCGCTTCTTCGCCGAGTCGAAGTCGAAGAATCCCGACCACCACTACATGCTGGCGGGTGCCTACCATCAGGCCGAGCAATTCGCCAAGGCCGTCGATGCGCTGAAGACCGCCATTGCCCTCTCCCCGTCGCCGAAGCCGGAATGGAAGCGGCTGCTGTTCTCCTCGCTGATGGAGCTCGACCGGGCGCAGGAGGCGGTGACCGTGGGTGAGGAACTGCTGGCCGCGGCGCCGGACGACAAGCGCATGCTGTTCGCGCTAGCCTCGGCCTATCTCGATCTTGGCCAGCAGGATCGGGCCATCGCCCTCGTCGAGAGCGCTCGCGCCAAGGGGCTGCTCACCGAGTCGCGCGATTACCAGACGCTCTACTCGCTCTACTTCAATGCCGACGGCAAGGAGAAGGAGGTCATCGCGGTGATCGAGGAGGGCTTTGCCAAGGGCATCCTCAAGCGCGACCTGCAGACCCTGAATGCCCTGGCCCAGGCCGCTTACTTCTCCGAGGACATCCCCAAGGCCATCGCGGTCTATACCGAGGCCGCGGCCCTGGATCCCAAGGGCGACACCGGCCTCAACCTCGCCAAGGTGCTCTCCGGCGAGGGTGAGGACGTCAAGGCCCGTGATGCCGCCCGCGCTGCTCTGGCCAAGGGCGTGTCCAAACCGGGCGAGGCCTGGATGGTGATCGCCCGCTCCGAGGCCCAGCTCGACAACCGTGCCGGCGCCCGTGCCGCGCTGCAGGAGGCGGCCAAGTACGCCGAGACCCGCGACCAAGCCAACCGCATGCTGCAGCAGATGCGCTGATCCCTTCACATTTCCGGGGCTATCCGCGGTATCCAGCGCCGCATTCATCCCGTACTATTGACGGCCCGCCCGCGGGCGGGTCCCCAATTCCCGAGCCGGCTCTACGCATGACGGACAATCGCATCTACGGCACCCGCGTCCCCGCGCCCTTCAGCTGGCCGCGGACCATCGGCCTGGCCTTCGCCATCGCCCTGCACGTGGCTGGCGGCCTTGCCCTGCTGGTGCCGATCAACAACCAGGCCGCCGAGGAGGAGGTGGAGCGGGTGGTGAACGTCAGCTTCATCGAGCCGCCGCCGCCGCCGCCGCCGCCGCCGCCGCCGCCGCCGGAACCGCCCAAGGTGGTGCAGAAGATCGTGCAGACGCCGATCACCCCCACCACCGTGCCGCCGCCGCCGGAAGAGCCGCCGGTGGTCTTCGATGACGCCAGCGCCCTCGACATCCAGGCGCCGCCGCCGGCCCCGCCGGCCCCGCCGGCCCCGCCGAGCGATTTCGCGCCCTCCGAGGACATCGCCGGCCGCCGCCTGAACCCGCCGCGCTATCCGCCGCAGGAAGCCCGCCGCTGCATCGGCGGCGAGGTGATGCTGCGCGTGACCATCGACGCCCAGGGCAATGTGCTCGAGGTCGATGTCGAGCGCACCAGCCGCAACCGCAACCTCGACCGCGCGGCCATGGACGCCGCCCGCCGCTGGACCTTCAAGGCCGGCCTGCGCAATGGCCAGCCGGTCGGCGGTGCGGTGCTCGTCCCCGTCAATTTCACTCCTCCCTGCTAATCCAACCGAAGGTACCCACGTATGTCGCAGGACAACACCCTCATCGCGTCGGCGGCCGATGCCGCCGCCCCGGCGGCTGCCATGGTCGCGACCAACATCCCGCTGACCGCGCCCGCCGCTGCGGCGCAGACGGTGCAGCCGGATACGGGGGCCGATTTCAGCTTCCAGAGCGTGATGAACCACATGGGCCCGGTGAACTGGGCCGTCTTCATCGCCCTCGTGATCATGTCGATCGTGTCCTGGTACTACACGGTGATGAAGGCCATCAAGCTGCTGCGCATCCGTGGCCGCGCCGACCGCGTCACCACCACCTTCTGGCAAACCAGCAATGCCCAGGAGGCGATCCGCTTCATGGAAGAGCAGCCGGGCTGGGAGCCGTTCTCCAAGATCGCGCTGGACTGCGCCCAGTCCGCCGCCCACCACCAGAAGTCGGAGGGCCGCCTCGCCGAGGCCTCTGAACCGCTCCGAGTTCATCGACCGCGCCCTGCGCCAGGCGGTGGCCCGTGAGTCGCAGTCGCTGGAGGATGGCCAGACCTGGCTTGCCACCACCGGCGCCATCGCGCCCTTCGTCGGCCTGCTCGGCACGGTGTGGGGCATCCTGATGGCCCTGGTCGGCCTCTCGGCCTCGGGCGAGAGCTCGATCAAGGCAGTGGCCGGCCCGGTGGGCGAGGCGCTGATCATGACCGCCATCGGTCTTGCCGTGGCCATCCCGGCGGTGATCGCGTTCAACTACTTCAACCGCATCAACCGCAAGCTGGTTGCGCAGTTCGACGCCTTCGCGCACGACCTGCACGACTTCTTCGCCACCGGCGCCCGCGTGGGCGGGGACAAGCGCTGACGGGGCGCCTCGCGCCCCCAGCCTAGGGAGATCCCTCGATGGCCTTCAGTGCCGATTCCGACAGCGCAGGCGGCTTCAACGAGCCGAACGTCGTGCCGCTGGTCGACGTGATGCTCGTGCTGCTCATCATCTTCATGGTCACCGCCTCGGTGTCGCAGAACGTGCGTGTCGAGCTGCCGAAGGCGAGCGTCGATGAACGCCCGCCCTCGGTGAAGGTCACGCCGATCACCATCACCGTGCGCGAGGCCGGCACGGTGTTCTGGGGCGATGAGGAGCTGGCCAGCAAGGACGCCCTCGACGCCCGTCTGGCGGTGGAGGCGCAGAAGACGCCGCAGCCGGAAGTGCTGCTGCGCGCCGACAAGGAAACCCGCTACGCCCTGATCCAGGACGTGACCACCCGGGTGCGTCTGGCCGGCATGCGTTCGATCAACTACATTTCCGAGCCGGAGAGCTGATCCATGGCCTTTTCCGCAGGTTCCGGTTCCGGCCCCAAGGCCGACATGAACGTGGTGCCGCTGATCGACATCCTGCTGGTGCTGCTCATCATCTTCATGGTGACGGCCCCGACGCCGGCCTCGTGGATCAACATCACCCTGCCGCAGCGCAGCCCCAACCCGCCGGAGAATCCGAAGGAGCCACCGCCGCCGGTGTCGCTCAAGATCACCTCCTCCGGCGAGGTGCTGCTCAACAACACCCCGGCGCCGATGGCGACCCTGCAGGCGCAGTTCGAGGACATCTCGCAGGTGCGTACCCAGCTCCTGCCGGTGGATGAGCAGCCGCGCATCGAGGTCGAGGTCGATCCGGCCGCGGAGTACGAGGTGCTGGCCAAGGTGCTGGCGCGGGCCAAGAACGCCCGGCTCGAGAAGATCGCCTTCGTCGACCAGACCCCGCAGTGAGCCTGGGCGGCGCTCTGCCGCCTGGGGCCAAGAGTGGAAACGCCGCCCGCCGGGCGGCGTTTTTTCATTGCCGCGGCAGGCCCCCGGGCGACGCAGGCGTGGCCTTCCGCGCGGATTGGGCCGCGGTGCCGCTTGCGCTTCTTGCGCCTTCAGCCGCCGGTGATGGCGCGGTAGCGGCGCACCGTTTCGGCCAGGCCCTCCACCAGGGCCTCGGCCACCAGGGCATGGCCGATCGACACCTCGAGCACGCCCGGCACGGCGGCGAGGAAGCGCCCGAGATTGGCCTGCGAGAGGTCGTGGCCGGCATTCACCCCGAGCCCGAGGGCCTGGGCGGCCCGGGCCGTGGCCTGGCAGTCGGCGAGGGCGGCGGCCTCGCCCGGCTGGCCGAAGGCGGCGGCATAGGGCCCGGTATAGATCTCGATGCGCTCGGCCCCGGCATCACGGATCGGATCGAGCCGAATGGTGCCAGGATCGACGAACAGCGAGACCCGGCAGCCCAGGGCGCGGAAGGCCGCGATCTCGTCCGCCAACGCAGGGGGCAGGGCCAAGGGGTCGAAGCCGTGGTCGGAGGTCAGCTGGCCGTCGGCATCCGGTACGAAGGTGACCTGCGCCGGCCGGGCCTCGCGGGCCAGGGCCAGTAGGCCGGGGTAGCCGGGGCGCGGCGGGGCGAAAGGATTGCCCTCGATATTGAACTCCACCCCGGCGGGCAGGGCGGCGGCGATGGCCTGCACGTCCTCGGCGGTGATGTGGCGACGGTCGGGCCGCGGATGCACGGTGATGCCCCGAGCACCGGCCTCGACACAGTGCAGGGCCAGGTTCCGCGGGCAGGGCAGGGTTCCGCCGCGCGAGTTGCGCAGCACGGCGATCTTGTTGACGTTGACGCTGAGCAGGGTCATCGGGGCGTGACGGGCGTGACGGCGCCCGGCATCCTAGCGGAAGCAGGCATGCGCATAATCGCCCCATGCCCGGCCTGTCCGCCCTTGCCCGCCGTCTTGCCTGCCTTGCCTGGCTCGGGCTGCTGCCGGCCCTGTGGCCCGCCCCCACCCCGGCCGCGGGTCTGGAGCCGACCCCCGTGGCGGCGGTCCGCGGTCTGCAGGGCGCGCCGATCCTGCAGCGCATCGGCCCCGAGGTCTACCGCGCCACACCCTCCCTGTGGTCGGTGGCCACTGCGCCGGGCAAGGTCTATGTCGCCTCGGCCGACGGGGTGCTGATCTACGATGGGGTGGAATGGAGCACCGTGCCGCTGCCGGTGGGGGTGAATGCCACCTTGGTGCGGCGGCTGGCCGATGGCACGGTGATGGTGGGCGGTAATGACACCTATGGCCGGCTTGAGCTCGATCCGCTGCAGGGCTACCGCTATGTCGATCTTCTTGCCACGAGCGGCCTGCCCGAGGCCGACCGTCGGCTCGGCCCGGTCTGGGAAATCCTCGAGACACCGGACGGCATCTATCTGCAGTCGCAGCATTTCCTGCACCTGCTGCCGGCGCGTGGCGGCGATACCCGCAGCTGGCCGCTGGGGCCGGACATGCGTTCGCTGCTCAGCTTCGGCGGTGAGCTCTATGCCCGCATCCAGGGCCGGGGCCTGGGGTTCCTGCGGGGCGGCGAGCATCAGCTGTTCCCGGGGGGCGAGACCTTCGCCGATACCCCGGTGGCGGCGGTGCTGGGCTGGGGCGGCAGCCGCTTCGTGGTGGCCGGCAACGGGGTCTGGCGCCTCGACGACCACGGCGCCGAGCTCGCCCTGCCCTGGCCGGGCGGGGCGCTGTCGGTGTACACCGCGATCGGCCTCGATGGCGGGGGCTTTCTCGTCTCCACGCTGGATGGTGAGCTCCTGTGGGTGGATGCCGGGCTGCGCCTGCGGCAGCGGGTCGAGCTCGGCGAACACTCGCTGCTCGACCTCGCCCGCGACAACGAGGGCGGGTTGTGGGCGGTGACCGATACCGAGGTACTGCGCCTCGTCATGCCCTCGCCCTGGTCGGTCCTCGACCACCGGCATGGCATCCGCGGGGTGGTGGCCGATACCGCCGAATTCGACGGTGCGCTCTGGGTGGCCAGCGCCCGCGGCCTGTTCCGCCTGCAGGCGGACGGTCAGGGCGGTGTGCGGGCCGAGGCGCTCCCATGGGCCGAGCTCGAGACCTACATGCTGCTGGCCGACGAACGCCACCTGCTGGTGGCCGAGCGCAATGGCCTGCGCCAGCTCCGCCCGGGCCAGCGCGAGCCGACGGTGCTGCACGACGGCGAGGCGGTGTTGCTGGTGCAGCCGGTGCGCGGCCGCAGCGATCTTGCGGTGGCGGTATCCGACCATGCCTTCTTCCTGCTCGCCCGCACCGGCCCCGAGGGGTGGCAGCTGCGCCGTCGCTGGCCACTGGAGGGCATGGCGGTGATCGACCTCGTGCAGACCGCGCCGGGCGAGTTCTGGCTCAGCGACGACCGCGGCGCGCCGCGGCGCTGGCGGATCGAGCTCGATACCGCCACCCGGCAGTCCGACGAAGCCTTCGGCGCCGACCAGGGCCTGCCCATCGACGGCCCCGACCGGCCCAAGCTGTACTTCGTCGATGGCGAGCTCTCGGCCTGGTCGAAGGGCCGCACCTACCGCTTCGACCGCAGCACCGAGCGCTTCGTCGAGGCCCCGACCCCGGAGTGGGTCGCCGGCCTGGTGCAGCCGGGCAAGCTCAGTGTGGTGGAAACCCCGATGGGCCTGTTCGCGGTGACGCCGCGCGACCTGCTGCGACGGCCGGCGGCCACGCTCGCCTGGGAGCGGGTCCATGTCGGCGGCTGGGCCAGTACCGGCTTCGGCCTGCCACGGGTGAGCCGCGGCGGTGTGCTGCGGGTGCCGGTATGGAACGGCATCCTGCAGTACGCCCCGGACGGTCCGGTGCCGGCCCTGCCGCCGCTGGCGGTGGAGTTCGATCAGCTCGTGGTGACGCCGCCCGGCGAGGCCCCCCGGCTTGGCGAGGTGTTGCGTGGAGCCCTCGAGCTGCGCTCGCAGGAGCCGATCCGGATGCGCTTCGCCCTGAAGAGCCTGGAACCCGGGGCGCGCTTCCGCTACCGCCTGATGCCGCTGGTGCCGGACCTCTCCGACTGGGCCGATCGTGATCTGACGATTCGCGGCCTCGATCCCGGTGAATACCTTCTGGAAGTGGAAGGACAGTTGCCCAGCGGCCGGGCCATCGCCCCGTTGCGCCTGCGCCTTTTGGTGACCCCACGCCTGCACGAAGAGCCCCTGCTGCGCATCCTCGCCCTTGCCGGTTTCGTCGCCCTGATGGTCTGGGCCGCACGGGCCCTCGGCCGCCGGCGGCTGGCGCGAGTGGAGGCGCAGAACCGCCTGCTCGAGCAGCGTATCGCCGACCGCACCCTGGAGCTGGAGCGGGCCAATGCCCGACTGGCGGAGATGGCGGTGGAGGACCCGCTCACCGGCCTGCACAACCGCCGCGCCCTGGAGCAGGCGCTGGCCCGGGAATGGGCGCGCTGTGCCGAGCAAAACCTGCCGCTCTCGGCGCTGATGATCGATGTCGATCACTTCAAGCGCTACAACGACCACCACGGCCACCTTGAGGGCGACCGGGTGCTGGTGGACGTGGCCGCTCTGCTGCGCACCGGCCTTTCCCCACCGCTGGAGATGCTGGCCCGCTACGGCGGCGAGGAGTTCACCCTGCTGCTGCCGGGCACCGATGCCGCGGCCGCGGAGCAGCGCGCCGAGCAGCTTCGGGAGGTGGTGGGTCAGGCCCGGATCGGGGTCACCATCAGCATCGGGGTGGCGGTGATGTACCCGGCGGATGGGGAACTGCCGATGAGCCTGCTGCGCCGGGCCGACCAGGCGCTCTACGAGGCCAAGCGCCTCGGCCGCAACCGGGTGGTCCGTGCCGAGGCGTGAGTCGCGGCGGCCGCCGCGGCCGGAGAAGACCTGCCCGGCCTGCCAGCGGCCCTTCCAGTGGCGGAAGAAGTGGGAGCGCGACTGGGCGCAGGTGGTCTACTGCTCGGAGGCCTGCCGCAGGGGCAGGCCCCGGGGCTCGGCGCCCAGGGCCTCGAGCTGAGCCCGCAGCCGCTGCAGCTCGGCCGCGTCGACCAGCCGGGCCGAGACGAGCCGCGCCTCGCGCTGGCGCAGCCAGGCGAGGGTGCCGGCGAGCAGTAGGCCGAGCGCCAGGCCGAGGCAGGCCAGCACCGCGATGCTGCCGAGGCGGGGCAGGAGGGCGAGGGCGAAGGCGGCGAGCGCGGCGGCGTAGGCGAGCCAGGGCATCGGAGGGCCTCGGGGCGGAACGGGCTCCAGTCTAGTGTCTAGTGCCTGTGGCCGGCGGGCGCCGGCGGGTTCAGAGCACCGGCGCCAGCAGGCGGGCGAAGCTGTCGGCATAGGCGCGCCAGCCGCCGGGCTGCCAGCCGGGCGGCACCGCTGCCGACTGCGCGAGGTCGGCGGCGATGCGCCGCTCCAGGGCCGCGGCCACGGCGGTGTCGCGGAACAGCACCGAGAGCTCGAAGTTCAGCCAGAAGCTGCGCGGATCGACATTCGCGCTGCCGATGATGGCCGTATCGCCATCGACCAGCAGGGCCTTGCCGTGCAGCATGCGCGGCTGGAACTCGAACACCCGCACTCCGGCGGCCAGCAGCTCGGGGTAGAAGCTGCGCGCCGCCGCGCGCACCACCCGCGAATCGTTGCGGCTGGGCAGCAGCAGGCGCACGTCCAGCCCGCGCAGGGCCGCCGAGGTGAGCGCCAGCAGCACGGCGGCGTCCGGCACGAAATAGGGGGTCATCATCCATACCCGCTGGCGCGCGGTGTGCAAGGCCTCGACATAGAGCCGGTGGATCGGCGCCAGCGGGTTGTCGGGGCCGGAGGGCACGAGCTGGCAGCGGATGCCGCCGGGCGGCTGCGGCGGCCAGTCGGCAGCGGCGGTGAGCAGGCGGCCGGTGGCGTAATGCCAGTCCTCGGCGAAGGCGAGCTGCAGGGCCGAGACCACCTCGCCCTCCATGCGCAGATGCAGGTCGTGGAAGGCCGCGGCCGAGGCGCGCTCGCTCTGGCTGTCGGAGATGTTCACCCCGCCGGTGAAGCCGATCCGGCCATCGATCACCGCGATCTTGCGGTGGGTGCGCAGATTGAGGGTGGGCCGCCACACCAGGTGGCCGAGACGCAGCGGATGGAACCACGCCACCTCCGCCCCGGCGGCACGCAGCGGGGCGAGGAAGCGCGGCGAGCAGCGCCGCGAGCCCAGGCCATCGAGCAGTAGGCGCACCGCCACCCCCGCGCGGGCGCGGGCGACGAGCAGGTCGCGCAGGCGAGTGCCGGTGCTGTCCGGCTCGAAGATGTAGTACTCGAGATGGATCGAATGCCGGGCGGCGGCGATGGCGCTGAACAGGGCCTCGAAGGTGGATTCGCCGCCGGTGATGAGATCGACCCGGCAGGCCTGGGTGGGAGCCACGCCAGTGCTCGCCTCGATGAGCCGTTCGCGGCCATCGGCCACCCGCTCCCCCAGGCGCGGTAGCGGGGCACGGTGGAAGGCGCTGCGGGCACGCTGGCGCTTCAGGCGGCGGCGGCGGATGCGCTGCGGTCCCAGCCACCAGTACACCGCCCAGCCCAGCACCGGCAGCCAGGCCAGGGCCAGCAGCCAGGCCAGGGTGGCCACCGGCTCGCGGCGCTGGCGCACGATCCACAGCGCCAGCACCAGCACGTAGACGCCCCAGACCGCGGCGATCCACGGCGAGACCGTGCCCGGGCCCCAACCGGCCAGCAGCGAGGCGGTGAGATCGGAGACATGCGCTGACATGTGCGCATGCTCGCATGCCAGCCCGGCGGTTTCCCGTCGGCCCGGCGGCGGCGGCGTGCTGGCACGCGGCTTGCACCCTCCCCCGCACCTGCCTGCCCGATGCCATGCCATGACCGACGCCATCAGCTCCGTGCTGTCGCAGATCCGCAGCTACCAGGCGCAGATGGCGAGCCTGCAGGGGGCCGCGGGCGCGGCCGGTCCCGCCGCTCCCGGCGCCGTGCCGGCGGCGTCCGGTCCGGGGGCCAGCCCGGCGGTGGCGGCGCCGAGCTTCGGCGAGGCGCTCGGCAACGCGATCCGCAAAGTGAACACCCTGCAGGCCCAGACCCGCGAGCTGCAGGCCGCTTTCGAACGCGGCGACCCCAGGGCCGATCTGGCCCGGGTGATGGTCGCCGCCCAGGCCTCCTCGGTGGCCTTCCGCGCCACGGTGGAGGTGCGCAACCGCCTGGTGCAGGCCTATCAGGACGTCATGAACATGCCGCTGTGAGGCGGCCCCGTAAGGACTGCTGACCGATGAATGCCGTCGCCCTGCCTCCCAGCCCGCCCGCCGCCGGCGTCCTCGCCCAGCTCTCGCGTGCCGGGCTGCCGCGCCAGCTCTGGGCCATGGGCCTGCTCACCCTGGCGATCGCCGCCGGGCTCTGGGCCTTCTTCTGGACCCAAAAGCCGCCGCTGGTGACGGTGCAGTCGGGCACCAATGCCGCCACCGCCAGCGAGTTCGCCCAGGTGCTGCGCGCGGCGCAGATCCCGGTCGAGATCGACCCCGTCACCGGTGACGTGAAGGTGCCGCAGGAGCGCCTGCAGGAAGCCCGCATGGCGCTCGCCAGTTCCGGGCTTGGCAGCAGCGACGGCCCGGGCATGGCCCTGATCGAACGCGACCCCGGCTTCGGCGTCAGCCAGTTCGTCGAGACGGCGCGCTACCAGCGGGCGCTGGAGACCGAGCTCGCCAAGACCATCCGCCAGCTGCGGCCGATCCGCGAGGCCCGGGTGCACCTCGCCCTGCCGCGGCCCTCCGCCTTCACCCGCCAGCAGCAGCCGGCCGCCGCCTCGGTGGTGGTGGGCCTGCTGCCCGGCCGCTTCCTCAAGCCCGACGAGGTGCAGGCCATCCAGCACCTGGTGGCCAACGGCATCCCCAACCTGGTGCCCGAGCGGGTGACGGTGGTGGACGAGACGGGCCGCCTGCTCACCCGCGACAAGCCCGACTCGCCGAATGCCATCAGCGCCGAGCAGTTCGCCCTGACCCGCGAGAAGGAGGCCAGCATCGCCGCCAAGGTGGCCAGCCTGATCGAGCCCCTGGTCGGCATCGGCCGGGTGCGCAGCGAGGTGGCGCTGGACATGGATTTCTCCGCCGTGGAAGAGGCGCGCGAGGTCTATGCGCCGGATTCCGCCCAGCTGCGCAGCGAACAGGTGAGCGACCAGCGCCGTGCCGAGGCCGGCGACCGCGGCATCCCTGGCGCCACCAGCAACACCCCGCCCGGCCCCGAGGCCACGGCCGACACCGCCGCTGCAGGGCCGGTGGAATCGAGCAGCAGCCGCACCCGCAACTTCGAACTCGACCGCACCCTCACCCATGTGCGCCAGCCGGTGGGCCGGGTGCGCCGCCTCACCGTGGCGGTGGTGGTGGACAACATCCCCAACCTGCCCGGCACTGCGCCTCGCCGCTCCGGCCGAAGGCGCGGCGCCCGCGCCCGAGGCGCCGGCCGGCGCCCTGCGCCCCCTGAGCGCCGACGAGCTTTCGCGCATCGAGGCCCTGGTGAAGCAGGCGGTGGGCTTCAATGCCGAGCGCGGTGACGTGGTGACGGTGGTGAACGCGCCCTTCATCGCCCCCGAGCCGCTGGAAGAGGTCGCTCCGCCCCTGTGGGAGAACCCGCTGGTCTGGCAGGTGGCGAGGATTGCCGTGGGCGCTCTGCTGGTACTGCTGGTGGTCTTCCTGGTGCTGCGCCCGGCGCTGCGCCAGCTGCTGGCGGCGCCGGCTCCAGCGGAGGACGCCGGCGCCGGGCGGGCGTATGCTGGCGAGGGTGGCCCGATGCTGCCCGGGGCCGAAGGCACGGCCCCCGGGGCGCCGGGCACCCAGCTCGCCCTGGCGCAGCCGGGCGGGGCCGGGGCCCTGCCGCCGCCGACCAGCATCGAGGGCAAGATCGAGTTCGCGCGCAACGCCGTCAAGGAAGATCCGCGCCGCGTCGCCCAGGTCGTGAAGGAATGGATCGCGAGCGATGGCTGACAAGAAAGGCGAATTCAGCGGCGTGGAGAAGGCCGCGATCCTGATGCTCTCGCTCGGCGAGCTCGAGGCTGCCGAGGTGCTGAAGCACATGACGGCGAAGGAGGTGCAGAAGGTCGGCCAGGCCATGGCCACGGTCGGCGGCGTCTCGCGCGAGCAGATCGAGGCGGTGATGGGCGAGTTCGCCCAGACCCTCGACAAGCAGACTTCGGTGGGCATCGGTGCCGACGATTACGTGCGCAAGGTGCTGGTGCAGGCGCTGGGCGAGGACAAGGCCGGCAGCGTGATCGACCGCATCCTGCTCGGGCGCAATAGCTCGGGCATGGAGATGCTGAAGTGGATGGACCCGCGCGCCATCGCCGACCTCATCCGCAACGAGCACCCGCAGATCATGGCCATCGTGCTCTCGCACCTCGAGCCCGACCAGGCCGCCGAGACCCTCAAGTGCTTCCCCGAGCGGGTGCGCGCCGACGTGCTGCTGCGCGTGGCCACCCTCGACAACGTGCCGCCGGTGGCGCTCAACGAGCTCAACGAGGTGATGGAAAAGCAGTTCGCCGGCGCGCAGAGCAGCAAGGCCACCACCATCGGCGGAGTGAAGACCGCGGCCAACATCCTCAACTTCGTCGATACCGGACAGGACCAGGTGATCCTGGGCGCCATCGGCAAGGTCGACCAGGGCCTCGCCGACCAGATCCAGGAACTGATGTTCGTCTTCGACGACCTTGCCGGCATCGACGACAAATCGATGCAGGCCATCCTGCGCGAGGTGCCGGGCGACCGTCTGCCGCTGGCCCTGCGCGGCGCCTCCCCCGAGGTGAAGGAGAAGGTGCTGAAGAACATGTCGCAGCGCGCCGCGCAGATCCTCAAGGAAGACATGGAAGACCGCGGCCCGGTGAAGCTCTCCGAGGTGGAGGCGGCGCAGAAGGAGATCCTCTCCATCGTCCGCCGCCTTGCCGATGAGGGCACGATCTCGCTCGGCGGCGCCAAGGAGGAGATGGTATGAGCGCCGAACCCGCCCTGTGGCGGGCGCCGGTGCTGGATGCCCCGCCTCCGCCCAAGCCGCCCTCGATCGAGGAGCTCTCGCGCATCGAGGAGGCCGCGCGCCGCGAGGGCTACGAGGCCGGGCGGCGCGAGGGCTTCAAGGCCGGCGAGGCCGAGGTGCGGCGGCTGGTGGCGCAGATCGAGGGTGTGGTGGAGGCCATGGCCCGGCCGCTCGGTCGGCTCGAGGACGAAGTGCATGCGGCCCTGGCGCAGATGGCGGTGCGGGTGGCCGGGGCCCTGCTCGGCCGCGCCTACGAGGCCGAGCCGGAACTGCTGGCCCAGCTGGTGCGCACCGCCCTCGAGGCCGTGGGCCCGGGGCAGCGTACTCTCGAGATCCGCCTCAATCCCGAGGATGCCGCGCTGCTCAAGCCCTGGCTGCCGGAATGGCCGGATGCCCGGGTGGTGCCCGATCCGCAGCTCGCCCGCGCCGACGTGCGCATTCATGGTGATGGCGTGCGCATCGATGCCCGCACCGATGCCCGCCTGCAGGCGGCGCTGGCCGCCGTGTTGCAGGCGCCCGGGAGCCTGCCATGAACACCGCCACCGGCCTGCTGCTGGAACACCGCGGCGCCCGCCTCGCCGCCCGGCTCGCCGCCCCCCTGCCGCCCATCGAGCGCCAGGGTCTGGTGCGCGAGGGCGTGCTGCGCCGGGCCATCGGCCTCACCCTCGAGGCCGAGGGCTGCGAGGTGCCGCTCGGCTCGGCAGTGCGCATCGAGGCCCAGGGCGGCGGCTTCGTCGAGGCCGAGGTCGTCGGCTTTTCCGGCGACAAGACCTATCTCATGCCCACCACCGACCTGCATGGTCTGCTGCCACGGGCGCGGGTGGTGCCGGGCTGGGCGCGCGGCCGCGTGGCGGTGGGCGAAGGTCTGCTCGGGCGGGTGATCGACAGCGATGGCCATGCCCTCGATGGCCGGCCCACGCCGCGCCCGGATGCCTACCTCGGGCTCACCGGCCTGCCGATCAACCCGCTCTCGCGCGAGCCGATCACCCAGGGCCTCGATGTCGGCGTGCGCGCCATCAATGCCCTCTTGCCGATCGGCCGCGGCCAGCGCGTGGGCCTGTTCGCCGGTTCCGGTGTCGGCAAATCCACCTTGCTCGGCATGATGACCCGCTTCACCCGCGCCGACGTGGTGGTGGTGGGCCTGATCGGCGAGCGAGGCCGCGAGGTGCGCGATTTCGTCGAGGCCACCCTCGGTCCCGATGGCCTCAAACGCGCGGTGGTGGTGGCGGCGCCGGCCGACCGACCGCCGCTGGCGCGCATCCATGGCGCCCTGCGCGCCACCGCGATCGCCGAGTACTTCCGCGACCAGGGCCTCGACGTGCTGCTGCTGATGGATTCGCTCACCCGCTTCGCCCAGGCCCAGCGCGAGATCGGCCTGTCGATCGGCGAGCCGCCCACCACCCGCGGCTATCCACCCTCGGTGTTCGCCAGGCTGCCCGCGCTCTGCGAGCGCGCTGGCATGGGGCCGGCCGGGCGCGGCTCGATCACCGCCTTCTACACCGTGCTCACCGAGGGCGACGATCCGCAAGAGCCGATCGCCGACGCCGCCCGCGCCATTCTCGACGGCCACATCGTGCTCGACCGCCGCATCGCCGATTCCGGGCTCTACCCGGCGATCGACGTCGAATGCTCGGTGTCCCGCGTGGTCACCGAGATCGCCGACCTTGCCTGGCGCGAGCGCATCCGCCGCCTGAAGCGCCTGCTCGCCGCGCACTCGGCGCAGCGCGACCTGATCACCATCGGTGCCTACCAGCGCGGCGCCGACCCGCTGGTGGACGAGGCCATCGCCCGCTGGCCGGCCATCCAGGCCTTCCTCGCCCAGGACGTGCATGAGGCTGCCAGCCTCGAGGACAGCAAGGCCGCGCTCTTGCAGCTGCTGGAGGGCCCGACATGAACTCGAAGCGCCTCGATCCCCTGATCCGCCGCGCCGAGAAGCGCGAGGACACGCTGGCCAGAGAGCTGGCGAAGAAAGTGCAGGCGCACGAGCAGCAGGCGCGCCGCCTTGAGGATCTCGCGCGTTTCCGCACCGAATACGAGGCCCCGCCGGCCCCCGGCACCGCACTCAGTTCCAGCCTGCTGAAGAACCGCGCTGCCTTTCTCGCCAAGATCGACGAGGCCGTGGCCCTGCAGGCGAAGCAGCTCGCCAGCAGCGAGGAAGCCCTGGCCATCGAGCGCACCCGCCTCATGCTCGCCAGCCGCGACAAACTGGTGCTGGAGAAGCTGGCCGCCAGCTACCGCCTGGCCGAGCGCAAGCTCGAGGAGCGCCGCGAGCAGTCGGTGCTGGACGAGCTTGCGGCCCGCCAGCACCGCCGGCCTTCGCCGGAGGACGGCCGATGAAAGCCCCCGATCTCCGCCCGCAGGCCATCGCCGCCCCGGCGCCGCCCCCCGATCCGGCCACGCCGGTCGATTCGGCCGTGCCTGCTGGCCTGTTCGCCGCCGCCTTGCAGCAGGCCGCGCCCGCCGAACCGACCGAGCGCGGCGATGCCGCCGCCACCCTGCTCGTTGCGGCAGGCGGCCCCCTCGCGGGGCCATCCCTCGCCCCCGTGGCCGCGGAGGCCGTCGTGCCATCGCCCGTCACCACGACCGCTGCGACGACAGGTCCGGCTTCGCCCATGAACGATGCGGCTCCCGCCGCCTGGCCGCCCCCCGGCCTGTCCTCCCTGTTCCCCGCCGTGCCGCTGTTCGCCGGCCACGGCGCCGCACCCACCGTGGTCGCGGCACCGGCCTCGCCCGGAGCGGTGGCCCTGCCCGCCGCCGCGACGCCCGCGTTGCCAACGACGCCCGTCTCCGGCAGCCGCAGAGCCGGCCCCGGTTCTCGTGGCGGCGACGGACTCCCCGCCGGTGGCGGCAGGGGCGCGCGCAGGGGCCGGAGCTACCGGCGCCCGGGTGGGGGGCGCGGCCGCTGCCCTCGCGGCGGGTGCAGCGCCGCTCACCATGGCGCTGACTGCCGCGGGCCGGGGCTTCGTCCTGCCCGCCGGCGTCGATCGCCGCGGCGAGGGCGAGTCCGGCCTCGCACCGCCCCCCGCCGCGGTGGCCGCCCTGGCCACGGGCTTGCCGCCTCCGCTTTCCGGCACCGGCCTGCCGCGCCTCGACCTGCACGCCGCCTTCCCGCAGGCCCCGCCGCTGCATGGCGCGCGCTTCAGCGAAGACCTCGGCGCCCGCCTGCAGTGGATGGCCGGGCGCGGTGGCGGCGAGGCCACCCTGCGCATTGCGCCCGAGGGACTCGGCCCGGTCGAGATCCGTCTTAGCCTCGAGGGCGACCGGGTCGATCTCGGCTTCCACGCCGCCCAGGCTGAGACCCGCCACGCCCTCGAGCAGGCCCTGCCGCGGCTGCGCGAGCTGCTGGCGCAGCAGGGCCTGAGCCTGGGCCAGGCCGATGTCGGCGAGCGCATGCCATCGCGCGGCGGCGAGGCCGGTGACCGGGGCTTTGCGGGGAGCGCAGGCCATGCGGTACAGGACCGCGGCAGCGGCGCCGGTGAGAGCGAGGGACTGGTGGTCCGGCCGCCGCCCAGCACCAGCGACGGCCTGCTCGATCTTTACGCCTGAGGTGGAGAAACCTGCCCGGTAGTGGCGCCGCGACATTCGACGCGATCGCATGTCGTGGCTTCCGCTCTCACTCCGGATGGCCGCACTGATGATGGCGAAGATGACGCTGGTGATGGGCTTGTGGTTTCCAGCGGCCCCTCGCGTCGCGCAGGTGCGCCTATGCTCAGTTGCGCGCGCGGCGTATCAACGCGCTGGGCGTCGCTGTGAACAGCTGCTGGCCGCGCTGGTGCGGCACTACCTCGCTATCAAGCGGGCCGGGCGCTTCTGAGTCGATGCGCGCCGATCGCCGATTGTCTTGACACTTCCACAGCAAAGCACATACGTTTGCCCCCCCCCCCCCCCCCCCCCCACGCATTCCCCCGGATGCGATGTTGCCGACATTAGATACCTTCAAGACCGCGGTTTCTCGTCGTCTTTCTGAAGGGCAATCCGTCTTGGATTGCTGCGATCTTCTCGACGCCTTGGCGCACTCGGAGGTTATTCCGACTTGGATGTGCCAGGAGCTCCGGGGGCTCGATGCGGATCCGGCCTCCGAGGCCATCGCCTGGGCCTCCGGCGAGCGGATTCTCATCGCCGAGCTCCGCTGGTCGCTTCATCTCAAGCGCTATGACCGGGGATCGCCAAACGTATTCTCGCTCCCCTACCTCGCTGCGTTCGCCGTCATCGCGGGGAGGCTCGACATCACCTTCTTTGAACTCGGTGATTCGTTCGATCACGCGGTATTCGACCGGAGCCGGAAGCTCGGTCCCGGCCTCCGGCGATCACTACGGGCAGGGGAGAGCCTGTGCGTGGACGGAAACCTCCACGCGATTCAGATCGATGTTCCCGAGCCGACGCTGGCACTTCGACTCTTCAGCGAGCCCATCCATGACCTGCAGTGGCAGTTCGATCCCGTATCCCGCATTCCGGTGGCAGCGATCTCGGCACGCGAACTCGATTCCGAGCTGGTGTCGCTTGCGAAGCTACTCGGTGCGCTTGGTGACCCCTCAGCGACGGACGCCCTGATCGCGTTGACTTCCCATCCGCGACACTTCGTCCGCTGGGCTGCGCTTCAGGCACTTGGGCTGATCGACGGCGAGAAGGCTGGACGGCGACTTCGAGACTTCACCGACGATCGCCACCCGGAGATCGCTGCGATGGCGTCGAAGCTGGTCGAAAGGCACAAACTCCAAGAGGTTGGATGACAATGGCCTTGCAGATCGACGTACGTCCCGGGCCGGCCGTGGACGCGGAAACCCTTCTCCGCATCGCAGCCAGCGAAATCGATGGTCGCTGTGCGGCCAGCATCGCCTCCATCGCCGACGTGTTCGTCGCCTATGCCTCTCGGCCTGGCCTTGCCGCCCACTTGGCATCGAAGGCGTTGGCCCATCTCGTCGATGCCAAGCCACTACCGTTCTATTCGCCGCAGTCCTTCGTCATCGCCTCGCACCAGCACGTCCTTCTCCGCGGGAACCTGTGGATGCCCACGGCATCCCTGGGACCGTTGCGAAGCCGCGAGGAAGAGGTCTTTTCGTACCACCGTGCCCATGACCATAACTTCCACTTCCTGACCTATGGGTACTCGGGACCGGGCTATGAGACGGAGCTTTTCGAGATTGATCCATCCACGCTGACGGGCGCAATCGGCGATCGTGCTCGCATCGTTGCGCGCCGCAAGGCGGTGTTGGAGCCGGGTTCTGTGATGCTCTATCGCGCCCATGTCGACGCACATATTCAGCGCCCCCCTGCAAAGCTTTCGCTGTCCATCAACCTGATGTTCAACCATCCGGCGCTGACATCGCAGGAGCAGTACTGGTTCGATGTCGAATCCGACCATCTGAGGGTTACTGGCTACCCGGAAGGCAACAAGATCAGCCGTCAGGCGCAGATGCTCCGGACCGCGGCACTCTTGCCGGACGCTTCCGTTCGCGAAGCGCTGGCGCAAATCTCCCGTAATCCCGGGCTCGCGCCGCGTGTCCGCGCCGCCGCCGTTTGAGGCAAACGACCATGAGAATCGAGCGCGAACTGGCCGCGCCGATGCGAGGATCCCCCGCCAGCCTCTCAAGAAACCTCCAAGGAGCGTGAATGAACCCCCTCATCATCGAAGATCTCGAGAACGACATTGCGCCGGCTGGCGCTTCCGACGCCGTCGGTGGTCCCGTGTGCATCGCCATCGTGGTGATTGCCCTCTGGCCACGCGAAGCCCACTGAGTGGCCTCGCCCTGCCGGCGCCATCCGGCAGGGCATTTCGACCATGCGTGACTTCGATCCATTGCGTCTGAATTACCGGAACAACGAGCGTGCAGCGCTCGGCCGGCTTGGCTTGTGCCTCGTGGCGACCCTTGTCTTTCTTGCCACTGTCTTCGCTGCCGCCTTGCTTTGGATGATGGGTGCGCGCTTGGCAGCTACGTCTCCCCCACTCGGGTTAGCCCTTTCATGTAGCGCGGCCTTCGGCATCGCAGCCGGGGTGTGGCGCGTCCGCGTCGCGCAGGAAGATGTTCAGCGGCGGTTCGATGGCTCTTGGTTGCGAGTGCTTCCATTGGAGGCCCGCTTTGTGTCGCGCGCCCATCGTCGGCTCATCGCAAGGCGGCTTGGCCTAGACTTGGCCGTGGCGCTGTTTGCTGCCATGGTGTTCGCCGCCGGCGCGGCGTTTTGTCGTGATGCGTTGGCGGGTGCCGCGGTTTTTCTTGCCTCGGCAGCTGTCATGCCGTTCGTGGTCCAATTTCCTCCGGTGGAGCGCCGGAGGCCGGGGAGATCCAGCACGCCTCTAATCGCCACCCGACATCCTTGGCCCTTTCCCGTGTATCTTGCGGTTTGGATGGCCGAGCGCTCCCGTTCGGCGGCAGAAGGACCCATCCTCGGGGTGATCATCCTTGGTGGGCTGCTGCTTTTCGTGCTTGGTGCGTTGCAAGCTGCGCCAATGCTTGCCGCTGCCGGTGCCTTGGTGGCGTCGCATCTCACCGCATGGCTCTTGTTCGACCCCGCGATCAGGGTGTCCCCTGCCGTCGTCGTCTTGCCTCTTGGACGGAGGAGGCTCTTCGCGGCCATGGCGCTCGTCCCGGCCTCGTTTGCACAAGTGCCGGCCATTCTGCTTTTTGGGACCGTTCCCAGTGTGGCCACTGCGCTGCTCCTGAATGTAGGCGTGCTCCTTTTGAATCTTTGGATGATGCTGGTGCGTTACGCGTTTCCAGAGTCCCCCTGGCGAGGGAATATCGCCTATGCCGGTGGCCTCTCCCTCATGGCAGCACTGCCCCCTTTCGGGATCGTGCTGGCCATCCTCCTTGCGCTGATCGCCACTGGGCGACGTCCCCGCCGCCATGCATTCGCCTAGCGTCCTCGAGGTGCGCGGGCTCTGGGTCGCGCGAGGGCATCGCCCTGTCCTCCGTGGGCTTGACCTTAGCTTGGCCCGGGGGATCAGCGCAGCGCTCATCGCGCCCAATGGCGCGGGCAAAACCACGCTCATGGAGGCCATCGTCGGACTAATCGCCGTGGAATCCGGGACGATTGCCGTCTCCGGGGTCGCCTTGGACAACGCACCGGTCTGTGTACGGTCGCGGATTGGATTCATGGTTCCGGAGGCATCGCTTCCGCCAGGATTGACGCCGGCCCAATTCTGGGGGTTCTGCGGCCAAGCGCGACGGGACGCGCGCTTTGACGTCAAGGCCGCGATGCTCGCCGACCGGTTCGGTTGCGGCGGTGACGTCCATGTGCCCATCGCCGGCCTCTCCTTTGGCACGCGCCAGAAGATCGCATTGGTCGCCGCCCTGGCGGTTGATGCCGATCTCTTCGTCCTTGATGAGCCCTTCAATGGACTCGACGCCCTGGCGGCCCAAGAACTGCAGGCGTGCCTTGATGAGCTTCGGGATGCGGGTCGCACCATCCTGGCGTCACTGCATGGCATCGACCGGGTAGCTCGCTACTTCGATATCGCGCTCCAGATGGTCGATGGAACGGTCGGGCTCCCGGTGGATCTCCGCGCCTGGCGCGCGAATGGTGCATCCTGCGAATCCATCGAGGCAGGCCTGATCGAGTCCCTCCACCCACCGTCATGACCTCCGTCACTTTCACATCGCGGTGTCAGGCCGCAACCTGATCGCGAGGACTCCCCCTCCACGCATTGGGGAATGCGCGAATGCAACTCGTCGATATCTTCCTTGAACCCTCCAAGGCCTTCGAGGCCGAGAAGGGCAATCCCACCTTCCTGCTGCCGATGGCGATCATGATCGCGTTGTCAGCGGCGATGATCCTGGCCTATTACTTGCGCGTCGATCCGGCGTGGTTTCAGGATTTCTCGGTGACGATGATGGGGCAGGAGATGACCCCGGCTGAGATCGCGCAGGCCAAGCAGTTCATGCCCGGCGCCAAGATGCAGGGCTACATCGGTGCCGGTGCGACGCTGGTTTTTGTGCCGATCATGTATGCCGTGTTCGCCCTTTACTACTTCCTCGTCGGCAAGGTCGCGGGCGCCGACCTGTCTTACAAGCACGCCCTCGCGTTGGTTGCCTGGAGCAGCATGCCGTCGGCCCTAGGTGCGCTAGTCGGCCTGATCGGTGCGCTGATGATGGCTCCGCAGACGCCGCTGCACGCGATCTCACTGACGCGTATTGACCCACTGCTCGTGCAGCTGCCCTTCGACCACGACCTCAGCACTTTGGCGAAGGGCTTCGACCTGTTGGGCCTCTGGGCCATCGCGCTTGGCGCCATCGGCTGGAAGACCTTTACCCGCAGCGGCTGGGGCTCGGCTGTCATCGTGGCGGCGCTGCCTTCAGTGCTTATCTACGGCATCTGGCTGTTGATCGCCCTGTTCTGACCCTGCCGGCCCCTCGCCCATGCCCATCCCGAAGAAAGCCCTGGTGGCGGGCGGCATCCTGCTGGTGCTGGCCCTGCCCTTCCTGGTGAAGCGCGGTGGCGGCGATGCCCTGGAGGTGACCCTGGCCACCGCGGCGCCGCAGGCGATCCGCCCGAGCATCCTCGCCTCCGGCACCCTGGCGTACCGCACCGAGGTGAACCTCACCTCTGAAGTGCTGGCCAGCGTGGCCGAAGTGCTGGTCGAAGAGGGCGAGCAGGTGCGCGCCGGCCAGGTACTGCTGCGCCTCGATCCGGAGACCTCCCGCAATGCCATCGAGCGCGAGGAGGCCACGCGCCGGCAGGCCGTGCTCGCCATCGAGCGCCAGCGTGCGGCCCTGGCCCTGCGCGAGAAGCAGTTCGAGCGCTTCGAGCGGCTGATGGCCGCCCGCACCATCGATGCCGCGCGCTTCGACGAGGAAAAGAACCAGCTCGCGCTGGCGCGCATCGAGCTCAAGAGCAGCGAGGAGGCCCTGCGCCGTGCCGAGGCGGTGCTCGCCGAGGCCCGTGAGCTGCTGCAGAAGACCGAGGTGGTCTCGCCGATCGACGGCACCGTGGTGGCGGTGTCGATCAAGGTGGGTGAGACCGCCGTGCCCTCCACCCAGGCCTTCGCCGGGGCGCAGCTGATGCGCATCGCCGACACCAGCGCCATCGAGGCGCGGCTGAAGGTGGACGAGGCCGACGTGGCCCGGGTGGCGGTGGGGCAGGCCGTGGAGGTGTTCCCCGCCGCGCACGCCGACACCGCGGTGCCGGGCACGGTGCGGCGGGTGGCGCTCTCGCCGCTCGTCGAGAACCAGGGCCGTTCCTATGAAGTGATCGCCGAGCTGGATCCGCCCGCCGGCCTGTCGCTGCGCTCGGGCATGAGCGCCCGCGCCAACGTCTTCCTCGGCGACGGTGGCGAGACCCTGGCCGTGCCGGTGGAGGCGGTGCAGAGCAGCGAGCCCGAGCCGCGCCGGATCGTCCACCACCTCTGGACCGTGGTCGATGGCCGCGCCCGCCGGGTGGAGGTGCGCCTCGGCGAGGCCGACGACCGCTGGCAGGGCATCGCCTCCGGCCTGGCCGAGGGCGACGTGGTGGTGGCCGGCCCGGCCCGCCTCTTGCGGCAGATGGCCGAGGGCACGGCGGTGAAGGCCGCCACGCCGAAGGCCGCGGCCGACGAGGCCGGTGACGAGGCGGACGCGGACGCGTGATCGAGCTCTCCGCCATCCACAAGCATTACCGGATGGGCGAGCAGGAGGTGCGCGCCCTCGACGGCGTGGACCTCGTGATCGGCCGCAACGAGTACGTGGCCCTCGTCGGGCCCTCGGGCTCGGGCAAGTCCACCCTGATGAACCTGCTGGGCTGCCTCGATACCCCCACTTCGGGCCGCTACCTGCTGAACGGCCGCGACACGGCGCAGCTTACCGAGGACGAGCTGGCGCGGGTGCGCAACCGCGAGGTGGGCTTCGTGTTCCAGAGCTTCCACCTGCTGCCGCGCATGAGCGTGCTCGACAACGTGATGCAGCCCCTGGTCTACCGCGGCCTGCCGCGGGCCGAGCGCCGCCGCCGTGCCATCGAGGCCCTGGAGCGGGTGGGCCTCGGCAATCGTCTCGACCACCGGCCCAACCAGCTCTCCGGCGGCCAGCGCCAGCGCGTGGCGGTGGCCCGCGCCCTCGTGGGCGAGCCCTCGCTGCTGCTGGCGGACGAACCCACCGGCAACCTCGACTCGCGCACCTCGGCCGAGATCATGGCCCTGTTCGACGCCCTGCATGCCCAGGGCCAGACGCTGGTGGTGGTCACCCACGAGCCGGACATCGCGGCGCACTGCCGGCGCACCGTGCGGGTGATGGATGGCCGCATCGTCGGGGATCACCCCAACCCGCCGCGCGCGGCGGCCGGAGCGGCCTGAGATGCAGGCCCTGCTGGAAGCCTTCCGCGCCGCGCTGGCCAGCCTGCTGGCCAACCGCCTGCGCAGCGTGCTCACCACGCTCGGCATCGTCATCGGCACCGGCTCGGTGATCGCCGTCGTTTCGCTGGTGCAGGGCTTCTCCGCCTCGATCAAGGGCCAGCTCGCCGAGCTGGGCGGCAGCACGCTCACCCTGCAGGCGGTGAACACCAACGAGAACTTCCAGAGCGGCCGCTTCAACTACATCACCTTCGACGACCTCGACGTGCTGCGTTACCGCGTGCCGGGCGTGGGCCAGGTCTCGCCGGTGCTGGTGGTGCCGGTGCCCGGGGTGAGCTACCGCGGCCGCACGGTCACGGCCCAGGTGCAGGCCAGCAACGCCGACTACGCGGCGGTCTACGGCCGCTGGCCGGCCAAGGGCCGCTTCCTCGCCCCGGCCGATGACCTCGGCCGGCGCCGGGTGGCGGTGATCGGCGAGAAGCTGCGGAGCGACCTGCGCCTGCCCGAGGACCCCATCGGCGAGTTCATCCGTCTCGGCAACGAGTGGTTCAAGGTGGTGGGCCTGATGGAGAAGCAGGGCGATCTGCTCGGCTTCAGCCTCGACAACTACCTCATCATCCCCTTCGACGTGGGCCGGGCCATGAGCGGCAACAGCACCCGGCCGATGATGCAGGTGAGCTTCACCGTGCCCGACCTCGAGCAGGTGAACACGGTGCGCGAGCGGGCGAAGCGCGCCATCCGCCTCGCCCGCCGCACCCCGCCGGGCGAGGACGACACCTTCAAGATCGACGCCGCCGACGCCTTCGTGAAGCAGTTCGACCAGGTGGCCGCCACCGCCACCTTCGTGGTGGGCGGCGTGGTCGGCATCAGCCTGCTGGTCGGCGGCATCGGCATCATGAACATCATGCTGGTCTCGGTGACCGAGCGCACTCGCGAGATCGGCATCCTGAAGGCGCTGGGCGCCACCCGCCGCGACATCCTCGTGCAGTTCCTGCTCGAGGCCGCGCTGCTGGCCCTGCTCGGCGGCGTCATCGGCATCCTGCTCGGCATCGGCGCGGGCATCGGCGTGGCCTCCTTGATCCCCGGCTTCCCGCCGGCCTCGGTGCCGGTCTGGGTGGTGGTGGCCGCGGCCGGCTTCTCCGCCCTGGTGGGCGTGGCCTTCGGCATCATGCCGGCCTCGAAGGCTGCCGGGCTCGACCCGATCGAGGCGCTGCGCTACGAGTAGCGGCGGCTGGCCGCGGTGCGGGGGCCGCGGGGCCGCGCCTTCCTGCGTATGCTTCGGGGCCATGCTCATCGGTTCCGGCCGCCATGCCCCAGCCCCGCGTTTCCGTTCTTTCGGCCGTCCTCCGGCTCCCGGCCCTGCTGCTCGCCGCCCTGCTCGCCACCGCCCCTGCATGCGCGGCCGGCACGGCACCGGGCGATCTGGACCAGCGTATCGAGGCCGTGCTGCCGGCCGTCACCGCCTGGCGCCGCGACATCCACCAGCACCCGGAGCTCGGCACCCTCGAGGTGCGCACGGCGGCCAAGGTGGCGGCCCATCTGCGCGGCCTCGGCCTCGAGGTGCGCGAGGGCCTCGGCATCACCGGCGTGGCCGGGTTGCTGAAGGGCGGCCGGCCCGGCCCGCGCATCGCCCTGCGCGCCGACATGGACGCCCTGCCGGTGACGGAGGCCACCGGCCTGCCCTTCGCCTCCAGTGTGCGCACCACTTACCGCGGGCAGGAGGTGGGGGTGATGCATGCCTGCGGCCACGATGCTCATGTCGCCATCCTGATGGGCGTGGCCGAGGTGCTGGCCGGGATGCGCGAGACGCTGCCCGGCGAAGTGATGTTCGTGTTCCAGCCGGCCGAGGAGGGCCCGCCGCAGCCGGGCCAGGTGGTGGGCGCGAAGGCCATGCTGGACCAGGGCCTGTTCGCCGACTGGACGCCGGAGGCGGTGTTCGGCCTGCATGTCTGGTCGGCCCTGCCGGCAGGGCGGGTGGGCTACCGCGGCGGCCCCACCATGGCCTCGGTGGACGAATGGGAACTGCGCCTGCGCGGGCGGCAGACGCACGGCGCCCGGCCCTGGGACGGCGTCGATCCGGTGACCATCGCGGCGCAGGTGCAGCTTGCCCTGCAGGCCATCGTGGCGCGGCAGGTCGATACCGTGCGTTCGCCGGTGGTGCTCTCCACCGGCCAGGTGCAGGCCGGGGTGCGCTTCAACATCATTCCCGACCAGGCGGTGATGACCGGCACCCTGCGCGCCTTCGATGCCGAGGTGCGGCGCGACGTGATCGCCCGCATGGAGCGGACTGCGAAAGCGATCGCCGAGGCGGCGGGCGGCAGCGCCGAGCTCACGGTGAACCTCAATGCCCCGCTCACCGCCAATGCCTTCGAGCGTGCGCAGCGCGGCGGCGCGGCCCTGCGCGCGGCCTTGGGCGAGGAGGCGGTGGTGGAGATGCCCCTGCTCACCATCGGCGAGGACTTCTCGCAGTTCAGCACGGTGGCGCCCACTTTCTACTGGTTCGTCGGCAGCACCGCGCCCGGTCTCGATCCGCGGCGGGCGCCGATGAACCATTCGCCCGAGTTCCTGCTCGACGAGGCGGCGCTCGAGGTGGGCCTGCGCTCGATGCTGGCGGTGGCCCTCGAGGCCCTGCACGGCGAGGCGGTGCTGCGCGGCCGCTGAGCATGCGCCGGCTGCCCCTCCACCTGTTCGTGGTCCCCGTGCTGGCCGCCCTGCTGGTCGGCTTCGACGTGTTCGGGCCTTTCGATACCCGGCTCTACGACCAGTGGATGCGCCTGCATCAGCCGTCGCGCCGCCTCCGGAAATCGTGTTGCTGCATATTGATGGTGATGCAGAGCGCCGGTACCCGGATTTCATCGACCGCCGACCGCTGGCACTCGCCCGTCTCGTCGATCGCCTGAACCAAGTCAAGCCGCGGGTGATCGGCGTCTACCTGCACTTCGACCCGCGCGACCCGCGCGACCGCGAAGGCCTGCCGGTGCTGCGCGAGGCGCTCGCTCGGCATGGCAATACGGTGGGCAAGGCATTCGCCGCGGACGGCGCGCACATGAGCGCCGAGGAGGGCTTCCGCCATGCCGAGAAGCTCGGTTTCCGCACCTTGGGCGTGCAGCTCGTGGCCACCGGCGAGGACAACGTGATCCGCGGCGGCTACTACGCCATGCCTCTTGCCGGGGCGCTGCGCCCGGCCTTCCCACTGGCCCTGCTGGAGCAGGCCGGCGACCTCGTGCCGGCACCGCGCCGTGTCGCCCTGCGGGCCGCCTTCGAATCCCCCACGGCAGCGAGCGAGCCCTACGTCTTCGCCTTCCTCGGCGGCGCGCGCAGCATCCGCACCATCAATGCCGGCGACGTACTCGATGGCGAGGTGCACCCCGATGCCTGGCGCGACCGCATCGTGCTGATCGGGCAGTCGGAACAGGACACCGAGATCAACCTCACCACTCCGGTCTCCGGCTGGGCCCAGGACCTCACCATCGACGAGTTCGAGGCCCAGGCGGCGGCCGCTCTGCTCACCGGGCATGTGTTCCGGGTGCCGCCGGCCTGGGCCAGTGCGCTCGGCATCGGCGGGCTGCTGTTCGGCTTCGCCCTGCTGATGCACCGCCTGCCGCAGCGCCGTGCCGCCCTGCTGGGGGGGCTTGGCCTGCTCGCCGTGGTCGGCCTGCATCTCCTCGCCTACCGCCTGCTGTTCTGGGTGCCGGCGGTAGCCCTGTTCATCGCCCTGCCGGTGCAGCTCGGCGTGGAGCTGGCGCGGCGCTTTTCGCGGGCGGCCGCCCAGCTCGCCGCCGAACTGGCGGTGCTGCGTCGCGAGGCGGCGGGAGCCCCGGCGCCGCGGCGCGGCTTCGATTTCGACGAGGCCCTGGCGGCCGTGCGCGAGGCCATCGCCAGCATCCGCCAGCAGCGCGAGTACGTGCACCGGCTGCTCGATCTACAGCCGGCGGCGATCCTGGTGGTCGATGCGGAGCAGCGGGTGCGGCTCGCCAATGCCCAGGCCCTGGCCTGGCGCCAGCCGCCCGAGGCGGCGAGCAGTTCCCTGCGTGAGTGGCTGCAGGCCATCGACCTTGCCCTGCCGGGCCAGCTTCCGCAGTACCTCGGCAGTGGCAGCACCCGCCTGCTCGCCCGCTGCGGCGAGCGCGAGGTGATCGTGGCCTTCGAGCCGCTGCCGCCCGTCCATGACCCGACCCGGCACGACACCCTGGTCTGCCTCACCGAGGTCTCTGGTCTGCTCGCTGAGCAGCGCGAGCGCCAGGCCGCCATCGACTTCCTCTCCCACGACCTGCGCGCTCCGGCCCATGCCCTGGTGCAGCTCTGCGAGGGGGTGAAGGCCGGGCCGGAGCTGCCGGCGCCGACCCGCGCCCTGCTGCAGCAGGCCGAACGCCTCGCCCAGCAGCTGGCCCAGATGGCCACCACCTATCTCGACTACGTGCGTGCCGCCTCGCCCGAGGCCTTCACCCGCGCCGATCCGGTGCTGCTCGGCGACGTACTGGTGGAGGCAGTGGAAACCAGCTCGCCCGCGGCTCGGGCCAAGGGCGTGCGGATCGCCCTGGTGCTGGAGGAGGACGAGCCCGGTTGGGTATTGGGCGATGCCGCTCTGCTGCGCCGGGCAGCGGAGAATCTGCTGTCGAACGCACTCAAGGTGACCCCGGCCGGGGGCACGGTCGAGGTGCGGCTGGAAGCGAGAGGCGAGCGGCTGGCGGTGGTGGTGCGCGACGAGGGCCCGGGCATCGCGCCCTCGCGGCGCAGCCAGCTGTTCCAGCGCTTCGGCCCTCTGGCCCGGCGCGAGCATGGCGACGCCCGCTCGATGGGCCTGGGCCTTGCCATGGTGATGAGCGTGGTGGCCCGCCACCGCGGCACGGTGGTGGTGGACGACCGCCCCGGCGGCGGCGCCGAGTTTCGCATCGAGCTGCCGCGCGAGCAGAAGGCCTCAGCCGCCTGAGCCGCCCGACGCTTCCTCGCTCTCGCTGCCCGCGGTCTCCAGCCGGTAGCCCTCGCGGTAGACGTTGGCGAGCCGCATCCCGTGCTCGGCGAAGCGCAGCTTGCGACGCAGGGTGTAGAGGTGGGTATCGAGGGTGCGCGCCCGCCCCGGCACCTCGCGGCCCCAGACCGCGGCCGCCAGCTCTTCGCGGCGGATCAGCCGATCGCGGTGCTGGAACAGGTACCAGGCAAGATCGAACTCCTTGGGCTGCAGCTCGATCCGCTCGCCCTCGCGGTAGACCTCGCGCAGGCTGGCGTCGAGGCGGAACGGCCCGTGTTCCAGGGCCATGGCCGGGGCCGGCCCCGGCTGCGCCCGTCGCAGCACCGCGGCGATGCGCGCCAGCAGCACCCGGCCGGCGGTGGGCTTGGTGATGTAGTCGTCGGCCCCGGCGGCCAGGGCCTCGACGATGCGCTCGTCGTCGTCGAAGCGGCTGAAGATGATCACCGGGGCGCGCCGACCCACCGCACGGTGCAGCCAGCCCACCAGGGCCACGCCCTCGCCGTCCGGCAGGTTCCAGTCGATCAGGAAGACGTCGTGGCGGCCGTCGCGCGCCTCGGCCATGAAGCCGGTGCCATCCGGATACCAGTCGGTGTGGTGCCCGGCCCCGCCCAGGGCCGCCAGCACCCGCTCGGCCTCGCCGCGGTCGTCCTCGACCAGGGCCACCCGCAGGCCCGGGCCGCCCGTTCCCGGGGCGGCGCTCATGCGTTCAGGACCCTCCGGGCCCGCGGGGCCGGCAGGCGCCGGCGCCGGGCCGGCGGGAAGGGGGCGAGAGGCAGATCATCGCGGCAGTGTGGCAAGCCCCCGGGGCCTTGGGAAGCCGCGCGCAGGGCCGGATAAAGAAGAACCCGGCCGCGGGGGGCCGGGTCGGGAAGGGCGCCGGGGCCGGGGCGCGGGGCGCAGGGCAGGGTCGGGAACCGTGGCCGGGGGGGCCGAGCGCCATGCCGCCGGGCCGTCCGGGCCCTTCCATCCCGGAGAAACGGGACGCGGCGAAGCTTGCCGGAACTTTTCCCCGGCTTTGTCAGCAAAGTACAAATTCCACCGATTGATCCCGCCGCCGTTTCGGCGCCTACTAGCCCGGGCCGCCCGTCCGTGCCGGGCGCGACGGATTCCCGGCAGTGTCCGGGACGGAGCCCCGGCACGACGCTTGCACGCCCGCTGCCGACGCCTCGAGGACTGTCCATGGCCGACAAGAAGCCCGCTCCCGCTGCCCCTGCCGCCGAGGCCAAGCCCGGCCTGCCCCTGGTGCCGATCCTCGGTGCCTCGCTGGGCTCGGCCCTGCTGGTGGGCGGCCTGATGTTCTTCCTGATGCCCAAGGCGCCGCCGGCGCCGGCCGCCGAGGGCGAAGAGGCCGCCCACGCCGCGCCCGACCCGAAGGCCCAGACCCGCTACATCGAGGTCAAAGAGCCGCTGGTGGTGAACCTGAGCGGCGGCGGCGCCCGCTACCTGCAGGTGCAGGTGCAGCTCGCCACCCGCAGCGAGGCCGGGCAGAAGGCCATCGAAACCCACCTGCCGGCGATTCGCAGCGCGCTTTTGGTGATGCTGCGCCAGACCACCGCCGAGGAGCTGGCCCAGCCCGATGCGATGGTCACCCTGCAGGGCCGGGCGCTGGCCGAGGCCAACCGCGTGCTGGAGGGCGAGACCCGGCAGAAGGATCTGGTAAGCGCCCTGCTGTTCACCAGCTTCGTCACCCAGTGAGGCGGAGGCCATGAGCGATCTGCTGTCCCAGGACGAGATCGACGCCCTGCTGCATGGCGTGGATTCGGGCGCGGTCGAGGCCGAGACCGGCGTCGATGCCGGCGAGGCCAGGCCCTACGATTTCGCCACCCAGGACCGCATCGTGCGTGGGCGCATGCCCACGCTGGAGATGGTGAACGAGCGCTTCGCCCGCATGTGGCGGGTGGGCCTGTTCAACCTGCTGCGGCGCTCCGCCGATCTTTCGGTGCGCGGCGTCGAGCTGATGAAGTTCGCCGACTACCTGCACACGCTCTACGTGCCGACGAACCTCAACCTGATCAAGATGAAGCCGCTGCGCGGCACCGGCCTGATCGTCTTCGAGCCCACCCTGGTCTTCGCCGTGCTCGACAACTTCTTTGGCGGCGCCGGGCGCTTTCCGGCCAAGATCGAGGGCCGCGAGTTCACGCCCACCGAGATGCGCGTGATCCAGCTTATGCTCAAGCAGGCCTTCATCGATCTTACCGAGGCCTGGTCGCCGGTGATGCAGTTCGAGTTCGAGTACACGAACTCGGAGGTGAACCCGCACTTCGCCAGCATCGTCAGCCCGCGCGAATACGTGGTGGTGAGCAAGTTCCACGTCGAGCTGGAGGGCGGCGGCGGCGAGATGCACGTCACCCTGCCCTATGCCATGCTCGAGCCGATCCGCGAGCTCTTGGATGCCGGCATCGCCTCCGACCGCTCGGAGAAGGACGAGAACTTCCCCATCCAGCTGCGCGAAGGCCTGAACCTCGTCGAGCTGGACGTGGCCGGGGTGCTGGCCACCCGCCGGCTCAGCGTGCGCCAGCTGGTGGCGCTGAAGGTGGGCGACATCCTGCCCATCGACGTACCGAAACAGACGCCGCTGGTGGTGGAGGGCCTGCCCCTGTTCGAAGGCCAGTTCGGCCTGCACGGCGGCAAGCATGCCGTGAAGATCAACCGCATCACGCCCACGCAGACGAAGCCGAAGGCGAACTGAAAGGACCCCTCCATGAGCACCGAAAAAGACGCCGCCGATCTTGCCATGTGGGGTGATCTCGCCCCTGGCCCCGAACAGGCCGCCCCGGCCGCCAGCGCCGACGTCAATCTCGACCTGATCCTCGACGTGCAGGTGACCCTGAGCCTCGAGGTGGGCCGCGCCCGCATCCCCATCCGCAACCTGCTGCAGCTCAACCAGGGCTCGGTGGTGGAGCTGGAGCGCGCCGCCGGCGAGCCGCTCGACGTCTACGTCAACGGCACCCTGGTGGCCCAGGGCGAGGTGGTGGTGGTGAACGACCGCTTCGGCGTGCGCCTCACCGAGGTGGTGAGTCCCTCCGAGCGCATCAAGCGCCTGCGCTGATGGACGCTCTCCTGCTCGCCGCCGCCAGTGCCGCGCCGGCCGCCGCCCGGGCCGTGCAGGTGGGGCAGGGCGTGCCGCAGGGCGCCGGCCTCGGCGGCACCCTGCTGGCCCTGGGCCTGGTGGTGGGCCTGATCCTGCTTCTTGCCTGGGCGCTGCGGCGCCTGCCCGGGGGCGGCCTCAGGCCCCTGCCCGGCCTGCGGGTGGTGGCGAGCCTCGCCATCGGCCCGCGCGAGCGCGTGGTGCTGGTGGACTGCGGCGGCCAGCAGCTGCTGCTGGGGGTGACCCAGCAGACGGTGAACCTGCTGCACACCCTGCCCGAGCCCCTGCTCGATGCGCCCACGCAGGCCGGCTTCGCCGAACTCTTGGCGCGGCTGAGGGCGCGGGATTCGGCCTAGCCCGGCGAGTCGCCTAGCGGAGCACCTCGATGATCACCGGCTCCGACTCTGCGCTCGCGCCCTCGACGGCGCCGGAGATCATCGGCTGTGCGCCGCGCGAGGGGCTGGTGTAGCGCACGCGGACCTCGTACTTGCCGGGCGCCGGGAACAGCCCGCTGGCACGTTCCCGATGGCGCACGGCGAGGGCTTCGCCGGGACGCAGAGGCCTTGCCCGGCCGTCGCGGGTGGCCTCTTCCACCGAGCGTGCGCCGGCTGGGTGGGCCACAGTGCGCCGCTGCCCAGCCGGATCGACCACCACCAACTCCAAGCCGCCGCCAGGGTTGAACCCGGGCATGCCGCGCAAGACGACAGTGCGGGCACGCTCGGTATTGCGGATCAGGGCATGGAAGACGAAGGCGCCGTCGAGCCTCACGGTGGTGCTCGCTGGCTGCAGCGCGACTTCGACGCTCGGCGTCGCCTGCGCCGCGGCGTGCACCGTGGCGAAAAGCGCGAAGGCGCCAAGAAGAAGGGTGCACATCCGTGGCATGGCTCTCTCCAGAATCGTCGATGGGGGGAGGACTGATGCTGGCACAGCCCCGAGGGTCGAACAAGCATCAAGCTTGACAAACACCGACAGTGCTGAACAGGATCGACCTACTGCCCTGCCGCGACACGACGTGCGTGGGGTTTCCCCCCAACGGCCCCCCCGCACTCCAGGAGTCGTGTATGGCAAGGATGCGTTCGTCTCCTACTTCGGCTGCTTCCACCGCGCTCGGGCTCGTCTTGGGCTTTGCGGCCCTCGGCGCTGCGGCACAGGATCTGTACCAGTGGGAGACCTACGACAAGCGGGTCGACTCGACGAAGACGGTCCAGAAGCTGGGGGATGACCTCTTCGGGGATTCGATCAGCCTTCAGGACGGTGTTCTCAGTTTCTCCGTGACGGACGTTTCGATCCCCGGAAACAATGCTCTTCCGGTGGCGATCACCCGCGGATGGACACTGAGCAATACCCGTGGCCAAGCGGCGAACCGATTGATGGCCGATTGGCAGGTGTCGCTGCCCCGCATCACCGGCCAGTTCGCCGATCAGTGGTTGACCGCCGGCACCTCGACGCAGCGCTGTAGCGATACGCGGGGCCCTGCGGTGCCCTCCGACGTGGTGGGCATCTTCGACATCTCGGCGTTCTGGAACGGCATCCGGCTGGAGGTCCCCGGGGGCGGAGGCGACCTCCTGCTGACCGCCGCTGGCGTGGCCAAGCCCACCGACGGCCGCACCTACGTCTGGGTCACCGGCGATGGACAGACCCATGTGTCCTGCCTGTCGACCATCAAGAACGGCAGTGGCGAGGGCTTCCACGCTGTGACGCCGGATGGCACCCGGTACACCTTCGACTGGATGGCGCGGCGTTCGATCCCCCGGATCTTCCGGAAATCCAAGGATCCTGCGGGTGCCACCATCATCTATCGCATGCCGATCCATGAGTACAGTCTGTACGCGACCCGCGTAGAGGACCGTCATGGCAACTGGGTCGAGTACACCTACACCAACGCCGCCACCGACCTTCCGCGGCTGACCCGGATCCACGCCAGTGATGGTCGTGAACTCACCATCGGTTACAGCAACACGCCGCGCATCACCTCGGTCTCCGATGGCAGCCGCACCTGGAGCTACACCTACGGCACCGATGGTGCGGGTCGCCCGCGGCTGAGTGTGGTGACCCGACCGGACAACTCGACCTGGCAGATCAACTTCAGCGCCCTGTCGCATACGCCAATCATCCCGCAGTACGACGGTGACGATCACAGCTGCCTGTCGCTGGCGACACCCGAGAATCTCTTTTCCGAGGTGGAGGGCAGCATCGTCCATCCCTCCGGCGCGGTCGGCACCTTCCACGTCGGTATTCGTGAGCATGGACGAAGCAATGTCACGCTCTCATGCAGCGGAGTAACGACGACGCCCAGTACTGCGCCGCCCGGCACCGGTAACGATCCGCTGGACGACGTGAACCTCTTCGTCGTTTCCGCTTACAGTTGGTCGTTGCTACGCAAGGAAATCACAGGTCCTGGGCTGCCTTCGATGGTCTGGACCTACGACTATTCTTCCGATATCTGGGCTCATCTGTACCCAGGCACCACGCCGGACTTTCCGGTGTGTATCGGAGCTCAGTGCTTCCAGCCCGCATGCACAAGCGACGCCTGCGCCGGCACCGCCCAGACGTTCATTGTGCGACCGGACGGCCATTGGGAGCGCTATGTCTTCGGCAACAGCTGGCAGTATAACGAGGGTAAGTTGCTGCGGATCGAGCGTGGCTCGAGCGATGGGGCCGTGCTCGAAACGGTGGAGCAGGGCTTCGATCTGGCGCGAACGAATCGCAACTACCCGGCGCGCTACGGCACGAGCTTGCGGATCAACGTCGACGGTTTCCAGACCGAGTTCCACCGACCGCAGTGGAGCAACACCATCACTCGGGACAGCGCAGTGTTCCAGTGGTCGGTAGGCACCTGTGGGCCCCAGCGCTGCTTCGATGCCCAGGCCCGCCCCACCCAGATACAGCGCTCCAGCCAGATGGGGCACGGCAGTCCGAACTACAGCAAGACCGAGACGCTGACCTACTACGACCATGCGGGCAAGTGGGTGCGCGGCCAACTGGCCAGCAAGTGGGTCGATGGCATCGAGGTGGCACGCGGCGAGTACGACAGCAGCACCGCCAACCTGCTGCGCGTGTTCCAGTACGGGCGCCGGATGCAGACCTTGGCCTATAACGCCGATGGCACCGTGGCGAGCGCGACGGACGCACGCAACTTCACCACCACGCTGGGCAACTGGTATCGGGGCGTACCGCGTGCCATCGGCTACCCCGACGGTACCAGCCAGTCGGCCGTCGTGAACACCCAGGGCTGGGTCACTTCGGTGACCGACCAGAACGGCTTTGAGACCGGCTATGGCTACGACGCCTTGGGCCGCCTGAGCAGTTTGACCCCGCCCACGGGCGACACCGTGGCCTGGGCCGGCACCACGATCAACTTCAGCCGATCAGTCGGCAGTGCCTACGGCTTACCGGCCGGCCACTGGCAGCGCACCGAGACCCGCGGCAACTATCGCAAAGTCACTTACTTCGACGGCCTTTGGCGTCCGGTGATCGAGCGCGAGTGGGACAACGCCAATGTCACCGGCACGCAGCGCTTCCGTGCATGGTCCTACGACACAGCCGGGCGGCTGGCCTTCGAGGGCGACCCGCGCAGCACGGCGACCGGCATCGGCTCCTTCACCACCGGCACCAGCACCCTGTACGACGCCCTCGGTCGCCCCACGACCGTGAGCCGCAGTTCTGAGCTGGGCACCCTGACTACTACGTACACCTACCTGCCGGGGTTCCGGCAGCAGGTCACCGACCCGAGGGGGAACTCCACGGTCACGCGCTATCTGGCCTACGACCAGCCCGCCACGGACTGGCCCATGGTCATCGCCGGGCCCGGTGGGGTGGACACCAGCTTCCAGCGCGATGTGTTCGGCAAGCCGGAGATGATCACTCGTTCCGGGGCAGGTGTCTCGGTTACCCGGCATTACGTCTACGACGGAGACCAGCGCCTTTGCAAACAGGTGGAGCCGGAGACGAGGGCCTCGGTGTTCGGCTACGACGCGGCCGGCAACCTCACCTGGTCGGCGGCGGGCATCAGCCTGTCCACGGCGCGCAGTTGCGACCGGGAATGGGTTGGCTCTGCGGAAAAGACCGTTCGCCACTACGACGCGATGAATCGCGTCACCTTGGTCGATTTTCCGGACGCGACGGTGGACATCGCCACCACCTACACGCCGGACGGCCTGGTGAGCACCCTGGGCGCGGGGCCTCATGTCTGGAAGTACACCTACAATCGATTGCGCCTGCCCACGCGGGAGCTGTTGGAGCACACCTACCAAGGTCTGGTCTACCCCTACCCGGTGGACTGGACCTACAACGCCCTTGGGCACCGGACCAGTGTCACCTCCGGCATCACGGTTGACTACGCTCCGAACGCCCTCGGCCAACCCACCCGCGCGGGCACCTTCGCCACGGGTGCTACCTATTTCCCCGATGGCCAGCTGAAAGGCTTCACCTACGGCAACGGTACGGTGCGCAGTATCGAGCAGAATACGCGTCGCCTGCCCAGCCGGATCGCCGACATCCGAAACGGCGTGACGATTCTGGATGACCGCTTCACCTGGGACGCCAACGGCAATCTCACGAACCAGGACGACCAGCTGAATCTCCCTGGCGGCGATCGCAGCCTGACGTATGACGCCCGCGACCGGCTGCTGAGCGCCCAGATCAGTGGCGCACCGACCGAGACCTTCAGCTACGACGTGCTCGACAACCTGAGCAGCCGTCAGTGGGGCAGCCAGGTCAGCAGTTACCACTACAACGCCGAATGGCGACTGGCGAGCATCTCGGGCCTGAACGCACAGTCATTCAGCTATGACGTGCGCGGCAACCAGACCGGGCGGGGCGGCCGAACCCAGGTGTTCGACCGTGCCAACCGCCTGCTCAGTGTGAGTGGCGCGGGAGGCGCCAGCTACGAGTACGACGGCCACGGCCGGCGCACCATGAGCTGGCGGCAAGACGGCACGGGAAAGATGGACGTGTACAGTCTGGATGGTGTGTTGCGTTACACCAGCGACAGTGCCCGGGGCGGCGCAACGGTGTACGTGCATCTGGGCACGCAGTTGGTGGCCGAGCGCTTCGCCCATTGGAACGGCACCAATGCCGCCATCACCTATGTCCACGGCGACCTGGTGGGCAGCTCGGTCGCACGTACGGACTCGGCGGGTGCGATCATCGAGCGCGAACGGAGCTACAGCTTTGGCCAAGCGCTTGACGGCAGCAAGCGCGAGGCCCCGGGGTTCACGGGGCATATGGAGGATCCGGGGACGGGCCTCGTGTACATGCAGCAGCGCTACTACGACCCCTCCATCGGAAGGTTCCTGAGCGTCGATCCGGTGGGGCCGCTGCAGAACCCCATCAACCACTTCGGGCGATACCACTACGCCAACAACAATCCGTATCGCTACACCGATCCGGATGGTCTATCGGCATGTCCGGGATCCAGTCGAAGCCAATGCATCCGCGCTGATTCCTTTAAACCTGAGCGATCAACCGGCCAGACCACGCAAGCTTCGGAGTCAGTTGCCAAAGCAATGGTCGATGGAAAGAACGTAGTCGCTGTTCCCCCCGGGGGTCGCGTCGAGAAGATCGGTTTTGTGGTTCCCTCGGAGGGTGGTGGTCACGAGGTTCAGGCCGCTGCTGACGCCACTACGGGGAGAAGCTCCAGAACCGATTCCGCATCGGCAACGATCCCGGCAGGCGCCGCGGCCGTGATTCATGGACACATCGACGGTAGAACTGATGGTGTAGTTAGCCCCGGTGATGCAGGCCCACTTAAGCAGGGGCTGCCAAATGGGGTCGTCAGCGAAGGGCGCGTTGGTGTGACAGAAATTGTTGATGGGCGGCTTCAATTCCGAATGCTAGATGGGCGAATGACGGACGGTGAATCGCGTCGATTGCAAAGAAGCTTGGACTTGCAGCAGAGACAGCCCGGTTTCATGAAGCCGAAAGAGGACTAGTCATGCGTTTCATGTCCAGCTTGATCGCTATCGCAATGCTGCTCCCCGCATGTTCAACATCGACAGGCTTGAGGAACGCAGCTGCTGATGAGGCGTTTCTGTCGGCATTGATTTCTCCGGACCGCAATAACGGCAAGGTCGTGACATTGAAGGGCTGGGTTTCTATGCGCCACGAAGACTGGAATCTTTGGGCAACGCCATCCGACCGAGAGAACTGGAACACAGCACGATGCATATCTTTGAGTGGCTATGACGATCTTCGTGATTACGCAGCGAATTTTGATGGGGAATTTGTAGAGATCACTGGAACCTTCACCAGTGATGCCACGGAAGGCGGGCGGATCGTGCGGTTAGGCGCCTGTAGCGACATGGCCCTAAGGGTCGATGGACTGTCGAGTGTTCGCCTAGCTTCAGCACGCAGTCCGTGATCGACCAACAAGCCCGCCTCCGGCGGGCTTGTTGTTTCAGTCGTCGGCATTCGTCACTGATGCCCGGCGATGACCGAATCGAGCACTTGGACGATGGCGCGCTGTTTCGCGATCGGTAGCGCTTCGATCATCTCGAGCTGCTGACGCAGCTTCTTCTGCGGGCCGCGCTTCTTTGGTGCGACGGCCGGCGCGGCATCGTGTGCGACGAGCGCATCGAGCGTCGTGTCGAGCGCGTTCGCGATCACCGGCAGCAACGAGACCGGCACGCGCCGACGGCCCTTTTCGAACGAGTTCATCGCCTGCTGCGAGATGCCGAGCCGTTCGGCCAGTTCGACCTGGGTGAGGTCCTGCGCTTTGCGCTGGGCGGCGATGCGCGCCCCGAGGGCGATGAAGAAGGCGCGGTCGTCGTCGGAGATGGCCATGCCGGGCTGGTGTGAGCGGAAGGTGGTGTATAAAGAGGGTCACCCACCATGCATACAACGTGATACGCCATGACTGACCTATCGGAAGACATCGATCTGCCGGCCGCGGCTGAAATCCGCACCCTGGACAACACGCCGATCAACTACGGAATCGACTTCGAGCGGGCCGTCGAGGCGCTGGCTGGCCGCTACGGCGAGGCCTTCCACGCCCACCGGGCGGCCAAGGCTGCCGGCGAGCCGGTCGAGGCCCTGCGTGAGCATCTGGAGGCGATCCAGGTCGTCAGGAAGGCCCTTCGGGTCGATCAAGCCGAGACGATCGCCGCGATCCTTGCCGGGACGCTGCCCCCGCCCATGCCCCGCTGAACCGTCTGAGCGGCCTTCTACGGCCGGACGCAGATCGTCGGCATCTAGGGCCGACTCTCCACGTGGAGAATTTCCCCATGGGGAAATCAGCGGATAGCGAGGCGCCGATGTTTCCCGCGGGAAACATCGAAGGGGCAAAGCGCTTTGCGGCCCCGGCTTGATCGCGCTGGCTGAGCGTCCCGTTGAGTCGGACTTCGTGCCGTCGAAACTGACGAGGTGATCGGGCGTTGCCCACGTGTTGTCCACGCCCGCAGCCCGTCGCGGGGGATTCTTCAATCAATCCCCCGCGACGGGGGATGCGCAGCATCCGGGGTGGGCAACGGGTGGACAACGCGTCCTGAGTCGCGGCATCGTCGCCAAACCCGCATCAAGGGTTTTTTCGGAATCGCTGAGAACCGTGTCAGCCGCGCTTGCCACCGCTGAGCCGCACCGCATCAAGCGATCGCATCGTCGTCGCCGGCGATGCACGTCGGGTCAGAGTGTTCAGCGCTACTACGACCCCGCCATCGGAAGGTTCCTGTCCGTGGACCCCGTGGGGCCGTTGGAAGACCCGATTACGAGCTTCGGTCGATATCACTACGCGGCGAACAACCCGTACGCGAACATTGATCCCGATGGGCGCCGATGCGTAGTCGCGAACGGCGATAGCGTCTACTGCATGAGGCGCGACATCTACAGAAACTTTGATCGCGGTGCATCCGGATCAACGCGGTTCTTTGGCGCTGCTGCGATGACCGTTGAGTACTTAGCCAACAGAGATCTTCCGGGAGTTAGATTTGCCGGAAGCCTGGGCGCTGGAATTAGTCCGGAAGCGAACGGTTTCTTGGATGGTGTAAGCAGCGCGCTTTTTTCGCTCAATGCCAAGACTTACGCGCAAATCCTCGACGGCTCTCTTTCGGGATCGGGGCTCGACGCAAAGCTCGTGAACATGGAGCAAACAGCGGTTCAAGCTGCGCTAGATGCGCTGCCTGCAGAGCAGCGAGATCGAATCATCGGTTCTATCAACTCCAGTTTCGGGGCGCGGTCGCTTGCGGGAAGCCATCCGGCAGACAGAGCCTACAACAGGGTTCTTGACGGAGTCGAGAAGGGCTTGGGTCGTGCCATTGATTTTGGCAAGCAATCTGATCGAGAGGCGATAGGAAACGCGCTGATTAAATCGCTTCGGAGTTCTGGGGCCTGCACAAGAACAGGCACGAGGATTAGCTCATGTTGAAGCGATTTTCTTCGCTCGTATTCCCCCTGATCTTTCTTTCCGTCCTCCTAGTGCTTCTCGCGCTTGCGCTGGAGGTGCATCGGATAGTTGATGGCCTTGGCACGCCACGCTTTGAGGCTGATGCGCTTTCAAGGGCTTGGCATGCACTCGTGTTTGCGGGGTACTTCCTTGTGATGTCCGGATATCTGCTGATATTCCTGGCTTCCTACGTTCTGCTTACGAGAAAGTGGCCGCGGCCTCGGCGATTGCTCGTTAGTGTTCTGCTATTCGTCGGCAGCTATGTGTTTTTTTCCCTTCTGTTCGGTCACGACATCACGTGGACATGGGTTGTGTTGTTGACTGTCGGAATCCTCAGCGTAGTGGTGGCCGACGCTTTTGGAGAGGTGTTTCGTCGCCGCATGGCGACGCGCGAGGTGGCGTAGCGGCTACGTACCGGATATCAGAAATGCCAAGCCCGCCATTCGGCGGGCTTGTCGTTTCAGTTCGTTCTTGTCGTCGATGCTGGCGGCGGGCGGAAAGTCACCTCGTCGGCGGGATTCGTGCTCCAGCACGAGCTGATGTTCTGGCGATCGCAGTTGTCGCGCATTCTCTGGCCGAATCGCGTTATTTACCACGGGCGCCACCTATTTCCCCGATGGCCAGCTGAAAGGCTTCACCTATGGCAACGGTTCGGTGCGCAGTATCGAGCAGAATACGCGTCGGCTGCCCAGCCGGATCGCCGACATCCGGAGCGGTGTGACGATCCTGGATGACCGATTCACCTGGGACGCCAACGGCAACCTCACGAACCAGGACGACCAGCTGAATCTGGCTGGCGGCGATCGCAGCCTGACGTATGACGCCCGCAACCGGCTGCTGAGCGCCCAGATCAGTGGCGCACCGACCGAGACCTTCAGCTACGACGTGCTCGACAACCTGAGCAGCCGTCAGTGGGGCAGCCAGGTCAGCAGTTACCACTACAACGCCGAATGGCAACTGGCGAGCATCTCGGGCCTGAACCCACAGTCATTCAGCTATGACGTGCGCGGCAACCAGACCGGGCGGGGCGGCCGAACCCAGGTGTTCGACCGCGCCAACCGCCTGCTCAGCGTGAGTGGCGCGGGAGGAGCCAGCTACGAGTACGACGGCCACGGCCGGCGTACCATGAGCTGGCGGCAAGACGGCACGGGAAAGATGGACGTGTACAGTCTGGATGGTGTGTTGCGTTACACCAGCGATATCGATCCTGACGGACGGCAAGTCGTAGGTGATTTCGGTCAGCGTCAAGAGGAGTGCCCAGGCTGCACGCTGGTCACGCGGGGTGACGGGAAGCAAATGCTTATGGCGTCATCGGTAGCACCTGATGCGATCATGACGATGGCAACTCGAGAAGACAGCTTGGCTGACTACGCTACGTTTGGTTCTGAGGAGCGTGTAGCTGTCGCTACGGTCGTGGCTATGGCAGCAGATGGAATAGCGATCGCCGCCGATGAATCTAAGTTTCCGCCGCTGCGAAGTGTTTCCGTTGGTGCGAAGGTCGTAGGTGCTGCTGCAAAGGCCTACATCGCACTAGAATCCTCTAATTCAGCGCCTGCGCAGGAAGCTGCAGCAGGCGCGATAAGTGATGTCGTTGGAGGAGCCTTGGGTGACGCCACGGTGACGGGCGTACAAAGAGCATCTGCAACCGCTGAGCTCGTTCGCCAAGTTGTTGAGCCAAAGCCACCCGAAGACGAAAAGCAGCGATAAGGAAAAGCGGATCATGCTCACTGCAAGTAGTCGGGACAGAAGTTCCTATGCGTCGATTGGGTCTTGGCTGGGAATCAACGCCGGTATTGGCGCGCCTGTCGCAATGTCGCTCGCGCACTGGCTTATCGGCATTGCGCTACTAGTCGTGGCGTTCATCGGGGTCGCTCTAATGCGTCTTTCGCCTCGACAGAAATTGGGGTTTCTCGCACTTGCATTCTTCGCTTCGCTTGTCAACGGCGGCAGCTACGCGTTTCTCGGAAAGGAATCATCGATCCACTACGGGCTTACGATCCTCATGCTGCTTTCCCAGATGGCACTTGGACTTTGGATTGCGCTTAGTATCTTCAAGGAAAGACAGTAGAGACCGTCAATTATTTCTACTTCCAAGCCCGCCATTCGGCGGGCTTGGCGTTTCAGGCTTAGGCTAGCGTTACTGATGCCCGGCGATGACCGAATCGAGCACCTGGACGATGGCGCGCTGCTTCGCGATCGGTAGGGCTTCGATCGTAAGCGTCCGTTGACACCACATTCCCTTCGCCATCCCGCGGCCTGATGCTCGGGCGCTCTGCTCAAGGAGCATGCGGATGGCAGGGTCGAGCAAGCAGGCGTTGTGGTCGTCGCGCATCACGTCGTGGAAAGGCAGCGGCCTGAGCCGGCGAGCGTGGTGCGAAAGGCACGGCGTCAATGTGCACACATTCGATTACTGGCGTGTACAAGTTGAGTAATTCCCCGACACCTGGCCTCGGCCGACGGGGGCGTGATGCGGTTTTCTTGGCACGCCGCTTGCATGGCCTCGGCATCCCCGCCGGATGCCCGTCGTGCGAACGCCCTCCTCCCGCCTCCTCTCCTCGCTGCCGATCCTGCTGCTCGCCCTGCTGCCCTCGCTGGCGGCCGCGGCGGCCGGCGGCCCGCAGCCCAGCGGCCTGCCCAACCTGACGGTGGCCAATGTCGGGGGCGAGGACGTGAGCGTCTCCCTGGCCGTGCTGCTCGGCATGACGGCGATCACGCTGCTGCCCTCGCTGCTGCTGGCCTGCACCGCCTTCACCCGCATCATGGTGGTGCTGGCCCTGCTGCGCATGGCCATGGGCACCGGCCAGACGCCAAGCAACCAGGTGCTGGTGGGCCTTGCCCTGTTCCTGACCGTGATGGTGATGGCCCCGGTGATGGATCAGGCCTGGACCCAGGGCCTCTCGCCCTACCTCGAGGGCTCCCTGAGCTTCGCCGATGCCTGGGCCGCCACCTCCGAACCCTTCCGCGCTTTCATGCTGGCCCAGGTGCGCGAGAACGACCTGATCACCTTCGCCAACCTCTCCGGGCACACCGAGGGTTTCGCCAGCCCGGCCGACGTGCCCTTCGGCGTGCTCGTCGCCTCCTTCATCACCTCCGAGCTGAAGACCGCCTTCGAGATCGGTTTCCTGATCTTCATCCCCTTCGTGATCATCGACCTCGTGGTGGCCAGCGTGCTGATGTCGATGGGCATGATGATGATGTCGCCGATGCTGATCTCGGCCCCGTTCAAGGTGCTGCTGTTCGTGCTGGTGGACGGCTGGGTGCTGGTGGTGGGCACGCTCGCCGGCAGCTTCAACCCGATGGCGGGCTAGCGATGAGCCCGGAGACCGCCATCACCGAACTGCGCGCCGGGCTGGAGCTGGCCCTGATGGTGGGTGGCCCGCTGCTGCTGGCCGTGCTGGCGGTGGGCGTGGTGGTGGGCCTGCTGCAGGCCGCCACCCAGGTGAACGAGCCCACCGTGGCCTTCGTCGCCAAGGCCATTGCCATGGTGGTGGCGCTGGCGGCCATGGGCAGCCTGCTGATCGGCATGCTGGTCGACTACACCATCGCGCTGTTCCAGCGCATCCCGCAGATCGTCGGCTGAGCGCGGGGCGCGCGGGCATGGCGGCGCAGGGCATCCCGGGGATCGTGCTGGATGGCGAGGCCATGCTGGCCGTCATCAATGCCACGCTCTGGGCCAGCATCCGCCTCGGCGGCATGCTGATGGTGGCGCCGCTGTTCGGCACGCGCTCGGTGCCGCGCCGGGTCAAGGCCATGCTGGCGATCGCGCTGGGCTTCGCCATGGCGCCGCTGGCCGGGCCGCCGCCGCCCTTGCCGGGCATCGACCCACTCACCGTGCTGGTGGTGGCGCGCGAGCTGTTCATCGGCGTGGGCATCGGCTTCGTGCTGAGGCTTGCCTTCGAGGCCGGGGCGCTGGCCGGCGAGTACATCGCCCAGGGCACCGGCCTGTCCTTCGCCGTGCTGGCCGACCCGATGCGCGGGGTGAACGCCGGCGTGGTGGGCCAGTGGTTCTACCTCTGCTTCTCGCTGATCTTCCTCTCGCTCAACGGTCACCTGATGCTGGTGGAGCTGATGGCCGATTCCTGGCGCGCGGTGCCGCTCTCCTCCGGCTGGCTGCCCGATGCCGAGGCCCTGCGTGCCATTCCGGACTTTGCCCAGCAGATGTTCGTGGTAGCGATCCAGATCGCCCTGCCGGTGGTGCTGGCCCTGCTAGTGGTGAACCTGAGCTTCGGCGTGATGGCGCGCGCCGCGCCCTCGCTCAACCCGATTCAGCTCGGCCTGCCGGCCTCGCTGCTGGTGGGCCTGATCCTCATCGGCACCCTCACCGGCCAGTTGCTCGGGCCGGTGCGCGAACTCCTCGAACAGGCCTTCGGGCAGGCCCTCGGACTGCTGGGGTAGCGCCATGGCGGAAAGCGAGAGCGGCCAGGAGAAAACCGAACTCCCGACCCCGAAACGGCTGGAGGATGCGCGCAGGAAAGGCGACAACCCGCGCTCGCCGGAACTCGCCACGGCCGCGGTGTTCAGTGGCGCCGTGCTCGGCCTGATGCTGTTCGGCGACTGGATGGCCGGCCATGCCCTGGCCTGGATGAAGAACAGCCTGGCCCGTGCCGGCGAGGGCCGGGGCATGGGCCAGGACCTCGTCGACCGTGGTCTGCTTTCGCTTGGCGAGCTCATGCTCGCCATCGCCCCGCTGATGGCCATGTGCCTGCTCTTCGCCCTGGTGGCGCCGGCAGTGCTGGGGGTGCGCTTCAGCGCCGAGGCCATGGCGCCGAAACCGGAGCGGCTTTCGCCACTGCAGGGAATGAAGCGGCTCTTCGGCATGCAGGCGCTCGGCGAGCTCGTGAAATCCCTGTTCCGCGTGCTGCTGCTGGGCGGCATCGGCAGCGCTTACTTCCTGCTCTATGAAGACCGGCTGCTGGCGCTTTCGCAGCTGCCGGTGGCCGCCGCCGCCGCCCGAGGCTTCGGCTTCATCCTCGGCCTGCTGCTGGCCATGGGCCTCGGCCTCGGCCTGCTGGCCGCCGCCGATGTGCCCTTCCAGTTCTGGAACTGGAAGCGCCGGCTGAAGATGACCCGGCAGGAACTGCGCGAGGAGCTGAAGGAAACCGATGGCAACCCCGAGGTGAAAGGGCAGATCCGCCGCCTCCAGCAGCAGGTGGCCAACCGCCGGATGATGGAGGCCGTGCCCACCGCCGACGTGGTGGTGGTGAACCCCACCCACTACGCGGTGGCGCTGAAGTACGACGGCAACCGCCACCGCGCCCCGATCGTGGTGGCCAAGGGCATCGACGAGGTGGCGCTCAACATCCGCAAGGTGGCCGAGGCCCACCGCGTGGCCGTCGTCTCCGCCCCGCCGCTGGCCCGCGTGCTGCATGCCCAGGGCGAGCTCGGCCGGGAGATTCCGGTGGCCCTGTACCAGGCGGTGGCGCAGGTGCTGAGCTACGTCTACCAGCTCAAGGTGTGGACGCCGCGCCGCGGGCCCTATCCGACGTTGCCGGATTTCGGCGACCTGGAGGCGCCGGGGCCGGGCTGAGCGGGCTCCCTGCAAGGCTGCGGCCAGCCCCGACCGAGGGAGGAGCGAATGCACCGCGCAGCCGGCAGGCTCGCACGATGGGCCCGCGTCCCGGCACGCCTCTTGCATGACCGGCTCGACCCCATGCCCGGACACGATGCCCGATGGCCGCCGTGAGTCCCGCCTTCAGCCGCACCCGCCAACTGATCCAGCAGGGCGCCGCGGTGCCGATCGTGCTGCTCGGCCTGCTGGCGATGATCGTGGTGCCTCTGCCGCCGATCGCCCTCGATGCCCTGTTCACCCTCAACATCGCCGCCTCGCTGGTGGTGCTGCTGGCGGTGATTTATGTCAAGCGGCCGCTGGAGTTCTCGATCTTCCCCACCGTGCTGCTGCTGGTCACCCTGATGCGCCTCGCGCTCAACGTGGCCTCCACCCGCGTGGTGCTGCTCAATGGCCACCAGGGGCACGAGGCGGCCGGCCAGGTGATCGCCAGCTTCGGCCAGTTCGTGGTGGGCGGCAGCTACGCCGTGGGCATCATCGTCTTTGCCATCCTCACCATCATCAACTTCATCGTCATCACCAAGGGCGCCACCCGTGTCTCGGAAGTAGCGGCGCGCTTCACCCTGGACGCCCTGCCCGGCAAGCAGATGGCGATCGACGCCGATCTCAACGCCGGCATCCTCACCCGCGAGGAAGCCAGGGCGCGGCGCGAGGAGGTGCGCGAGGAGGCCGACTTCTACGGTTCGATGGATGGCGCCGGCAAGTTCGTGCGCGGCGACGCCATCGCCGGCATCCTGATCCTGTTCATCAACATCCTCGGCGGGTTTGCCATCGGCACCCTGCAGCACGGCCTGTCGGCGGCCGATGCGGCGCAGACCTACATCCTGCTCTCGATCGGCGACGGCCTGGTGGCGCAGCTGCCGGCCCTGCTGGTCTCCACCGCGGTGGCGGTGATCGTCACCCGCGTGTCGCGCTCGCAGGACATGGGCAATGCCATGGTCGGGCAGGTGTTCGGGCAGTACAAGCCGCTCGCCATCACTGCCGGCATCATCGGCCTCGTGGGCCTGGTGCCGGGCATGCCGAACCTCGCCTTCCTCACCCTCGCCGCCGGCCTCGGCTGGCTGGCCTGGCGGATGCACCAGCACGAGCGCGCCGAAGCCACGCGGCAGGCCGAGGAGGCCGCCCGGCAGCTGGTGGCCGGCCCGGCACCGGGGGCGCCGGCCGAGCTCAGCTGGGACGAGGTGCGGCCGGTGGATGCGCTCGGCCTGGAGGTGGGCTTCCGCCTGATCCCGCTGGTGGACAAGGGCCAGGGCGGCGACCTGATGGCGCGGATCAAGGCGATCCGCCGCAAGCTGACCCAGGACCTCGGCTTCCTGGTGCCGGCGGTGCACATTCGCGACAATCTCGACCTGCCGCCGAACCAGTATCGAGTGCTGGTGCATGGCGTGCCGGTGGCGGTGGGCGAGGTGCACCCGGACCGCGAGATGGCCCTGAACCCAGGGCAGGTGTTCGGCGAGGTGCAGGGCGTCCCCGGCCGCGACCCGGCCTTCGGCCTCGAGGCGGTGTGGGTGCAGCCGGCGCAGCGGGCGCAGGCCGAATCGCTGGGTTACACGGTGGTGGATCCGGCCACGGTGATCGCCACCCACCTCTCGCACCTGATCCGCGAGCACGCCAGCGAGCTTCTGGGCCTGGAGGAAGTGCAGGCCCTGCTCGATACCCTGAAGAAATCCGCGCCCAAGCTGGTGGAGGACCTCACGCCCAAGACCCTGCCGCTGGCGGTGGTGGCGCGGGTGTTGCAGAACCTGCTGGCCGAGAAGGTGCCGATCCGGCAGATCCGGCAGATCGCCGAGGCCCTGCTGGAGCACGGCGCCGCCACCCAGGACCCGGCCCAGCTCACCGCCGCGGTGCGCACCGCGCTGGGACGCTTCATCGTGCAGGAGATCAACGGCATGAACCCGGAGCTGCCGGTCTACACCCTGGCCCCGCAGCTGGAACGGATCTTGCAGGACTCGATCAACGGGAACACGGCCGCGCTCGAACCGGGCCTGGCCGAGCGCCTGCAGGAGAGCCTCGCCGACTGCGTGCAGCGGCAGGAAGCCCGCGGCGAACCCGCCGTGCTGCTGGTGCCGGGCGGCGTGCGCGGGGTGCTCTCGCGGATGTTCCGGCACGGCATCCCCTCGCTGCAGGTACTGGCCTACGGCGAGATCCCGGAAGACAAACGGCTGAAGCTGGTCGGCTCGATCGGCTGAGGCCTTCAGGTACACCGAGCCATACGCGGCCGCCGCCGCCGGAGTAGACCACCATGAAGATCAAGCGCTTCGTTGCCCCGGACATGCGGACGGTGCTGCGCATGGTCCGCGAGGAGCAGGGGGCCGACGCGGTCATCCTCTCGAACCGGCCGGTGCCGGGCGGCATCGAGGTGGTGGCGGCCACCGACTACGACGAGCAGCTGGCCCAGGATGCCCTCAAATCGTTGATCCCCACCCGCCCGGCCACCGCCCTCGACCAGGCGCCGGCGGCCGATGTCGGCCTGCCGGGGGAACTCGCCAAGGCCCTGCGCGCCGCCGCCCCGCCGCCGCCCGCGCCGGCCAAGCCCGCCGCCGCCGGCCGCCGGGCCGATTTCTCGGCCTTCCTCGCCGAGGCCAAGGACCGCATCGTCCGTGCCGCCGAGGCCGTGCCGCGGCCTCGGCCCAGCGCCGGCTTCATGGACCCCGAGCCCGCTCCGCCCCCCCGCCCGCGCAGCGAGGACTGGGCCGCGGCCGCCAGCCGGGCGGCCGAGGACCTGGCGCCGCCGCCGGAAGCCCGCCCCGCCGGGCCGCGCCCGGTGCGGATCTCGCCCTGGGACGAGGACCCGGCGCTGGGGGAGGTGCGGGCCGAGCTCGCCGAGATGCGCGGCATGATCGAGCGCGAGATGCAGCGCATGGCTGGCGAACGCCTGCGTAGCAGCCCGGCCCGCGCCTTCGCCCTCGATACCCTCGCCGGCTACGGCTGCGAGGACGCCCTGGCCCGCGAGGTGGCCGCCAAGATCCCGGCGGATGCCGAGCCGGCCCGGGCCCGGGGGCTGATGCTGGGCCAGCTCGCCCACCTGGTCCCGGTGGCCACCCGCGACCCCCTGCGCACCCCGGGCGTGGTGGCCCTGGTCGGCCCCACCGGGGCCGGCAAGACCACCACCGTGGCCAAGCTGGCGGCCCGCTATGCCGCCCAGCACGGCCCGCGCGACGTCGCCCTGATCACCACCGACACCCAGCGCCCGGGCGGCCGCGAGCAGCTGCATGCCTATGGCCGGGAGTTCGGCCTGACCGTGGTCGAGGCCGGCAGCGAGGAGGCCCTGCACGCCGCCCTCGGGCGGCTCTCCGCCTACCCGCTGGTGCTGGTCGACACCGCTGGCCATGGCCCGCGCGACCGCGCCCTGGTGGGTCAGCTCAACTGGTTGCGCCATGCCGGCAAGGTGCGGACGATGCTGGTCATGCCCGCCAATGCCCACAATGCCGACCTCGACGAGGTGGTCCGCCGCTTCGGCTTCATCGCCCCGGAAGCGGCCATCCTGACCAAGCTGGACGAGACCGGCCGGCTCGGCGCCGCGCTCTCGGTGCTGGTGCGCCACCGCCTGCCGCTGGCCTGGACCACCGACGGCCAGCGGGTGCCCGAGGACATCGCCGCCGCCGACCCCAGCCATCTGGTGCTACGGCTGGAGGAGCTGCGCCGCGCCGGCGACCGGCCGCTGGAGGTGGAGGGCGCCGATGCCGCCTGAGGCCGCCGGCCCGGTGCGGGTGCTGGCCGTCGCCTCCGGCAAGGGCGGCGTGGGCAAGACCAATGTCTCGGTGAACCTGGCCACCGCGCTCGCCGCCCTGGGCGAGCGGGTGATGCTGCTGGATGCCGATTTCGGCCTCGCCAACGTCGATGTGCTGCTCGGCCTGACCCCGAAGCTCACCCTCGCCGACGTGGTGGCCGGCCGCGCCGCGCTGGCCGAGATCCTGCTGCCCGGGCCGAGGGGGATACAGATCGTGCCCTCGGCCTCCGGCAAGCGGCACATGGCCGAGATGAGCCCGGCCGAGCATGCCGGCATCGTCCAGGCCGTCTCGGCCTACGAGGGCCCGCTCGATACGCTGGTGGTGGACACTGCCGCCGGCATCAACGATGCCGTGCTCACCTTCTGCCAGGCGGCACAGGAAGTGCTGGTGGTGGTCTGCGACGAGCCGGCCTCGATCACCGATGCCTATGCCCTGGTGAAAGTGCTGTGCCGCGAGCGCGGGCTGCGCCGGGTGCACGTGGTGGCCAACCTGGTGCGCAGCCCGGTCGAGGGCCGGGCGCTTTACGACAAGCTGGCCCGGGTGGTGGAGAAATTCCTGCCCGAGGCCTCGCTGGCCTACCTCGGCGCCATCCCCCAGGACGAGCACCTGCGGCGTGCCGTGCAGCGCCAGAAACCGGTGGTCGAGGCCTTCCCGACTTCGCCCTCGGCCGCCGCCTTCCGCGAGCTCGCCACCCGCGTCCATCGCTGGGCCAGGACCTCCACGCCGCGTGGTCACGTGGAGTTCTTCCTCGAGCGTATGCTGGAGGCCGGAGGTGCCCGCGCATGATCGCCCCTGCCGCCCAGTACCGAGCCGTCCAGCGAGGCCCCCTCCTCGAGGTGGTGGAGCGGCATACGGAGCTGGTGCGGCGCATCGCCCACCACCTGGCGGCGCGGCTGCCCGCCAGCATCGAGATCGACGACCTCGTGCAGGCCGGCATGCTGGGCCTGATCGAGGCCGCCTCCAACTTCGACAGCGAGCAGGGCGCCAGCTTCGAGACCTACGCCTCGATCCGCATTCGCGGCGCCATGATCGACGAGATCCGCAAGGGCGACTGGACCCCGCGCTCGGTGCACCGCAGGAGCCGCGAGGCCGCCGAGGCGATCCGCCGCATCGAGCAGGCCACCGGCCGCGCTGCCACCGCCGCCGAGGTGGCGAAGGCCCTGGGCCTGAGCCCCGAAGAGTACGCCCGGCTGCTGGAGGATGCCGTCTCCGGCCAGCTGCTGAGCCTCGATTCCCACCTCGAGGACCATGGCGAGGCCCACCTGCCCTGCGACAGCACGGCCGCCCCGGACCGCCAGGTGATGGCCGAGGAGTTCCGCCATCGCCTCGCCGAAGCCATCGGCCGCCTGCCCGAGCGCGAGCAGCTGGTGCTCTCCCTCTATTACGAGCAGGAGCTGAACCTCAAGGAGATCGGCGCCGTGCTCGGGGTCTCCGAATCGCGGGTCTGCCAGATCCACGGCCAGGCCATGCTGCGCCTGCGCGCCCATTTAGGCGACTTCGGTTCTGCCGATAAGGACACGGAGGCCTGAGGCCAGGGGCTTCTAGAATCGCCGCATCCGGCAACACGAGGATTCCGAGTGAACAAGAACATGCGCATCCTGGTGGTCGACGATTTCTCGACGATGCGCCGCATCGTCAAGAATCTGCTCGCCGACCTCGGGCTCACCAACGTGGCCGAGGCCGAGGACGGCGGCGTGGCCTTCACCATGCTCAAGCAGGGCGGTTTCGATTTCGTCGTCACCGACTGGAACATGCCGGGCGTGACCGGCATCGAGCTTCTCAAGATGATCCGCGCCGACGAGAAGCTGAAGACCCTGCCGGTGCTGATGGTCACCGCCGAGGCCAAGCGCGAGCAGATCATCGAAGCGGCGCAGGCCGGCGTGAACGGCTACATCATCAAGCCCTTCACCGCCGCCACCCTCAAGGAAAAGATCGACAAGATCTTCGAACGCCTGGGCAGCGCAGCGGCATGAGCGACACGGCGCGCAACCTCGACCTCGCCGCCCACCTGCGGGCGGCGCTGGAGGCCATCGGCCAGGCCGACGAGGCCAGCCTGCGCGCCGAACTCAATGCCATCCTGCAATGGCAGGAAGGGCCGCTGGTGGAGGGCCTGGCGCGCTTGAGCCAGCAGCTCGGCGAGGCGCTCGGCGAGCTGCCGGCGGTGGATGCGGCGGTGGGCGAACTGCCCGATGCCTGCGCCCGCCTCGACCATGCCGTGGCCATGAGCGAGCAGGCCGCCAACCGCACCCTCGACCTCGTCGAGGACTCGCAGCGGCTGATGGAGCGCCTGCTGGTGCCGAGCGCCGACCACGAGGAACTGCTGAAGGCCCTGCGCGGGAATCTCTCGGAGATGGCCTGGCGCAGAGCTACCAGGATCTCACCGGGCAGATCATCAAGAAGGTGGCCGGCATCGTGCGCGGGGTGCACGACCAGCTCAGCGCCATGGGCCTGCCGCCGGGAGGGGGGCGGAAGAAGGACGAGGATCCGCTTGCCGGCGCTGGCCCGAGTATTGCAGGGCTGGACCGGCCGGCGGCCTCGCAGCGTGACGCCGACGACCTCTTGTCCGACCTCGGTCTGTGAAGGAGCGCCCATGGCTGCCGTCTCGCCCGACATCGCCGCCGATTTCCTCGTCGAAGCCGGCGAGATCCTCGAGCGCCTCGGCGAGCAGCTGGTGCAGCTCGAGCAGGCGGCCGACGACAAGGGCCTGCTGAACGCGGTCTTCCGCGGTTTTCATACCATCAAAGGCGGCGCCGGCTTCCTTGGCCTCACCCCCATGGTCGATCTCTGCCATGCCCTCGAGGACGCCTTCGACAAGGCGCGCGACGGCAAGATCCTGCTCGACGACGATGCTTTCGACTACGCCCAGCGCTGCCTCGACACCCTCTCCGCGCAGATGGCGGCCCTCGCCGCCGGGCAGGAACTGCCGCCCGCCGAGCCGGAGCTGATCGCCTCGATCAAGGCCTGGGCCTCGGGGCAGGCCGCCACCAAGCCCGCCAAGCCGGCTCCTGCGGCCAGGCCCGCCGCCGGCGCGTCTGCCGTCGCCAAGCCCGCGGCCCCGGCCAAGGCCGGCGGCGAGGCCGAGCAGACCGTCCGCGTCGACACCAAGCGCCTCGATGCCATCGTCAACCTCACCGGCGAGCTGGTGCTGGCACGCAACCGGCTCAAGGTGCTGCGCGACCGCTTCAAGGACGAGGACCTGCACCGCGCGGTGACCGCCCTCGACCATGCCACCGCCCGCCTTCAGGGCTCGGTGATGCGCACCCGCATGCAGCCGGTGAGCCGGGTGTTCCAGCGCTTCCCGAAGATGGCCCGCGACGTCGCCCGCCAGCTCGACAAGCAGGTGGAGCTCACGCTCGAGGGCGCCGAGACCGAGCTCGACCGCAATCTCGTCGAGGCGCTCGCCGATCCGCTGGTGCATCTCGTGCGCAATGCCATCGACCATGGCATCGAGAAGCCCGAGGTACGCCGCGCCGCCGGCAAGAGTCCGGTTGGCCAGGTCTCCTCTCGGCGCGCCAGGAGGGTGACAACGTCGCCATCGAGATCCGCGACGACGGCGGCGGCATGGACCCGGAGAAGCTGCGCGCCAAGGCGGTAGAGAAGGGTCTGCTCACCCCCGAGGCGGCGGCCCGGCTGGGCGCCGAGGAATGCTTCCAGCTGATCTTCCTGCCCGGGTTCTCGACCAAGCAGGAGGTGACCGACATCTCCGGCCGCGGCGTCGGCATGGACGTGGTGCAGTCGAAGATCCGCGAGCTCTCCGGCCAGATCCAGATCCAGTCCGAATTGGGCCAGGGTTCGCGTTTCGTCATCCGCGTGCCGCTCACCCTCGCCATCCTGCCCACCCTGCTGGTACGGGTGGACGGCACCACCTATGCCCTGCCGCTCTCGCGCGTGGTCGAGGTGCTGCCGATGCCGCAGCAGAAGCCCGACTATGTCGATGGCCAGCCGGTACTCGACCTGCGTTCCACCACCTTGCCCCTGGTCTGGCTGCGCGCCTGGCTGCGCCTCGAACCCTGCGCCAATGGCGAGGTCATCGTGGTGCTGCAAAGCGGCGATTTCCGCTATGGCCTGGTCGTCGATCAGGTGCGCGGCCGCGAGGAGGTGGTGATCAAGGCCCTGCCCAAGCGGGTGCGCGGCATCCCCGGCTATGCCGGCGCCACCCTGATCGGCGATGGCACGCTCTCCCTGATCCTCGACGTGGACGGCATCCTGCGCAGCATGCGCAGCGGCGACCGCCTGCGGCGGGCCTGAAGGGGCGGCGCGGCATGGACATCCTCAGCCTCGCGGGCCTCGTCCTCGCCCTCGTCGCCATCGTCGGCGGCAGCCTCGCCAAGGGCGCGGGCCTCTCGGCGCTGTGGAACTTCGCCGCCTTCCTGATCGTCATCGTCGGCACCACCGGCGCGGTGCTGCTGCAAAGCGGCCTGCCTACCTTCAAGCGCGCCCTGCAGCTGGCGCGCTGGATCGTGCAGCCGCCGCCGGACAACCGCAAACGGCTGATCGCTCAGGTGGTGGAGTGGGCTGGCACCGCGCGCAAGCAGGGCCTGCTCGGCCTCGAGTCGCAGGTGGCGCGGCAGTCCGACCGCTTCATCGCCAAGGGCCTGCAGATGCTGGTGGACGGCGTGGAGCCGGAGACCCTGCGGCACATGCTGGAGATCGAGATCGCCGCCGAAGAGCATGCCGACACCCAGGCCGCCAAGGTGTTCGAGGCCGCCGGTGTGTACGCGCCCACGCTCGGCATCGTCGGCGCCGTGCTCGGCCTGATGTCGGTGATGAAGAACCTCGCCGACCCCTCCAAGCTCGGCAGCGGCATCGCCGCCGCCTTCACCGCCACCATCTACGGCATCGCCTCGGCCAACTGCCTGTTCCTGCCGGCGGCCAGCAAGCTCAAGGCCATCATCCGCCGCCGCGCCGGCGACCGCGAACTGGTGCTGGAAGGCCTGGTCTCGATCGCCCACGGCGAGAACCCGCGCAACATCGAACTCCGCCTCGGCGGGTTCCTGCACGGCTGAGGAGCTGCCATGGCCCGCCACGGCCGCCACGAGGAGCACGTCAACCACGAGGCCTGGGCCATCCCCTACGGCGACCTCATCACCCTGCTGCTGGCCTTCTTCGTGGTGATGTACGCCATCTCTACCCTCAACGAGGGCAAGTACCGGGTGGCCTCGGAGTCGATCAGCGCCGCCTTCGACGGTCAGGCGCGGCGCATCGCCCCGATCCAGGTCGGCGATCCGGTGCGCGCCAGCCAGCTCGCCCCGGCGACGCCGGGGCAGGGCGTGCGAGAGGAGATGATCAACCTCGCCGAGCGCCTGCGCGCTGATGCCCTCATCAGCCCGATCGAGATGAAGCGATTGCAGGAGGAATCCGAGCAGGCCGGGGCGCAGCTCGATGCCATCCAGCGCCAGGTCGAGCGCGTGCTAGGGCCGATGATCCTCTCCGATCAGGTCACCGTGACCCGCGAAGGCCTGTGGGTGGAGGTGAACATCCGTTCCGACGTGCTGTTCGCCAGTGGCTCGGCGGCGCTCTCGGCCGGAGCCCGCGAGGCCATCGAGCAGCTCTCCGGCGTGCTGCGCGAGCTGCCGAACGAGGTGCGCGTCGAGGGGCATACCGACGACCAGCCGATCGCCAGCGCCCTCTATCCCTCGAACTGGGAGCTCAGCACCGCCCGTGCCGCCAGCGTGGTACGCCTGCTGGAGAGCCGCGGCGTCGACCCGCGGCGCCTGGCCGCGATCGGCTATGGCGAGAAGCGCCCGGCGGCCAGCAATGCCACTCCCGAGGGACGGGCCGCCAACCGCCGTGTGGTGTTGGTGATCCTTGCCGGCACCGGCCGCGAGGCGGCGCGCGCCAGTCAAGTTTCTGCCGCGCCGGCCGTTCAATCCGGGGCGGCGACCGGAACCGTTCCCGCCACCGAGGCCGCGCGACCGCCCGCGCCGGTTTCGGTGCCCCGTGCACTTCCCGAGGACGACTGATGCAGGTGTGGGCGATCGCCAACCAGAAAGGCGGGGTGGGCAAGACCACCACCACGCTGCTGCTCGGCCGGCTGCTGGCTTCCCGCGGCCAGCGCGTGCTGCTCGCCGATCTCGACCCGCATGCTTCGCTCACCCGCGCCTTTGGCATTCCCGGCGAGCCGCCGCCGGCGGGCACCCTCGATCTGTTCGAGCAGCCGCCGAAGGCGGTGGCCGAGGTTTCGCGGCCCACGCCCATCGCCGGCCTGCGGCTGCTGCCGGCCCAGGCCGGCATGGCCACGCTGGAGCGGCGCAGCGCCACCGCGCCCGGCCTCGGCCTTGCCCTGGGCCAGGGGCTCGCTGCCGCGGCCGCCGACTACGACTATGCCCTGCTCGACTGCCCGCCCACCCTGGGCCTGCTGATGGTCAATGCCCTGGCCGCCGCCGACCAGCTCGTCATCCCCACCCAGACCGAGCCGCTGGCGGTACACGGCATGGAGGGCATGCTGCGCACCGCGCAGATGGTCGAGCGCTCGCGCAAGCGCGCCCTGCCGGCGCGCATCCTGCCCACCCTGTTCGATCGCCGCACCCGCGCCTGCACCGAAACCCTCGACCGCCTGCGCGAGGCGCAGCCGGAGCGCACCTGGGTGCAGGCGGTGCCGCTCGATACCCGCCTGCGCGACGTGGCCGAGCTCGTCCGTGCCGAACTGCCGGCCGAGGTGCTACAGAGCCGGGGCTACGATGCCTATCAGCGGGCCCTGGCCTGGTTGCTGCGCGAGGCCCCGCACCCCGAGGGACTGCCGGCATGAGTGGCGGCCTCGTCGACGACTATCTCGCCCAGCTGCTGGGGGCGGCCTCCGGCCCGGCGGCGCCGGCCTCCGGGGCCGCGGCCGCCGGTCCGGCCGCGCCCGATTCCCCGCCCACCCCTGCGCAGGAGCCCCCCGTGGCCACGCCGCAACCGCCCGCCGCCCCCGTGCCGGCCGCGCCGGCGAACCCGGACGAGATCACCGAGGACGAGTTCGAGGCCCTGCTGGATGCCCTGCATGGCGACAAGCCGCCGGGGGCGTCCTCGCCCGCTCCGGTGGCTGCGGCGGGACCACCCGTTGCCCCGGCCGCGCCGGCGAACCCGGACGAGATCACCGAGGACGAGTTCGAGGCCCTGCTGGATGCCTTGCATGGCGACAAGCCGCCGGGGGCGTCCTCGCCGCCCGCCTCGGCGCCGGCCTCGCCGCTCGCCGCGGCGGCGGCGGTCGCCGTGGCCGCCGCCCGTGCCGGCCAGCCCGAGGGCGGGCGGCAGGCCGGGGAGGCGGGCGATCCGGAACCCGCGGGCGAGGGGGCCTGGCGTGGCCAGGAGCGCCGCGCCAGCCGCCGCAGCTCGCGCTGGCTGCGCCTGCACGTGCACCAGCAGGACTACGCGGTCGAACTCCTGAAGGTGCAGGAGGTGCTGCTGCCGGTGCCGGTGCTGCCCATGCGCGACACCAGCCCGGCCATCCTCGGGGTGATGAACCTGCGCGGGGTGGTGGTGCCGGTGCTCGACCTCGGACTCTGGCTCGGGCTCGAGGAAGTGCAGGACACGCCACAGACGCGCTACGTGGTGCTGGAGCAGAATGGCGAGTGCCTGGCATTGAAGGTCACGGCGGTGCTGGACGTGCATGCCATCGCCGACGCCGACATCGAGCCGGCGGAACACACCCTGGCAGCCCCGGAAAGCGCGATGTTGAGCGGGGTCACCCGCTTGAATTCACAACCTGTGATACTCCTCGACGCGGCGGGGCTGCTAGGCTGAAACTCACGCCGTCTCCACCGGCCTGCCGGCCGGCTGGCAGCCGGTTGTACCTGCACGCGGAGGGGAGGGAGCACATGCCGAACGTCGAGCTCAGTCCCGAATGGGGCATCGAGGCCGCCGCCGACCTCAAGGCCCGCCTGGCCCCGCACCTCGGGGACGCCGACGAGGTGGTGCTCGCCGCCCCGGCCGCCAGCCGCGTGCACAGCGCCTCGCTGCAGGTGCTCGCCGCGTTTTTCCGCAGCCGCCGTGCGGCGGGCCTAGCCACCCGCCTCGAACCCTGCGCCGACGGCCTGCGCGATGCCGCCGTGCAGCTCGGCATCGCCGCCGAACTGGGTCTTGCACCTCCTCAACCGTAATCCCACGTCATCCATCGAGGATTCCCCCATGACTGCGCACATCCTGGTCGTCGACGACTCGGCTTCGATGCGGCAAATGGTCGCCTTCACCCTCACGGGCGCCGGGTTCACCGTCACCGAGGCCGAGGACGGCGTGGTCGCCCTCGACAAGGCCAAGAACGCCAAGTTCAACGCGGTGGTCACCGACGTGAACATGCCGAACATGGACGGCATCACCCTGATCCGGCACCTGCGCGAGCTGCCGGACTACAAGTTCACGCCGCTGCTGATGCTCACCACCGAGGCCGGCGCCGACAAGAAGGCCGAGGGCAAGGCCGCCGGCGCCACCGGCTGGCTGGTCAAGCCTTTCAATCCGGACCAGCTCGTCGCCACGGTCAAGAAAGTGCTCGGCTGACAGGGTGGCCGGCCGCACGCCGGCGCCCCCACACATTCGCGGTTGGCACCCCGGGGTTTCCGATGAGCAACGACCTCAAGCGATTCCACGCCACCTTCTTCGAGGAGAGCCGCGAAGGCCTGGAGGCCATGGAGACCGGCCTGCTCGATCTCGAGGCCGGGCGCGGCAGCGCCGACACCATCAACTCGGTGTTCCGCGCCGCGCACTCGATCAAGGGCGGCTCGGCCACCTTCGGCTTCACCAAGGTCGCCGAGCTCACCCATGTGCTCGAGACCCTGCTCGACGAGCTGCGCGCCGGCAAGCGCCCGCTCACCACCGATGCCATGGATGCCATGCTGGCCTCGGTGGACGTGCTGCGCGGCCTGCTCGCCGCGGCCGAGGCCGGCGTGCCCCCGGCCGACGACGGCGCCGGCATCGTCGCCCGGCTCAATGCCGTGCTCACCGGCAAGGCCACCATCGCCGTGGGCGCCGGCGCGGGCACGGCGCCGGCGGCCGCCAAGCCGAAGGCACCAGACCGCTTCGTCATCGCCTTCGCGCCCAAGCCCTCGATGTATTTGAGCGGCAACGACCCGCTGCGCATCCTGCGCGAGCTGGCCGAGCTGGGCGAGATGAAGGTCGAGTGCGATGCTTCGGGCTTGCCGGATTTCGAGGCCCTCGATCCCAGCACCAGCTACCTCAAGTGGACGCTCACCCTGCCGGGTTCGGCCAGCGAGGCGGCGATCCGCGATGCCTTCTCCTGGGTCGAGGACGAGTGCGAGCTCTCGATCAATGGCGATGGTGCCGCGGCGGCTCCAGCGCAGACCGCGCCGGCACCACCGACCCCCCCGGCACCGGCCGAGCCGGCACTGGCGCCGGCGTCCACGCCCCCCCCCCGCGCCCGCCGCGGTGCCGGGCGCCGGCACGCCGCCCGCGGCGGCGGGAGCGGCGGCCGGCGGAGGCGAGGATGCCTCGATCCGCGTGCAGGCCAGCAAGGTCGACATGCTGATCAACCTGGTGGGTGAGCTGGTCATCACCCAGGCCATGCTGAAGCAGGTGGGCAGCGGCATCGAAGGGCCGCTCGCCGAGCGCCTGATGGCCGGGCTGGAAACCCTGGAGCGCAATACCCGCGACCTGCAGGAAGCCGTCATCAGCGTGCGCATGCTGCCGGTGGATGCGGTGTTCCGGCGCTTTCCGCGCCTGGTGCGCGATCTCGCCAGCCGCCTCGGCAAGCAGGTGCAGTTGAAGACCTTCGGCGAGACCACCGAGCTCGACAAGGGCCTGATCGAGAAGATCAGCGACCCTATGGTGCACCTGGTGCGCAATGCCATCGACCATGGCCTCGAGACCACCGAGGACCGCATCAGGGCCGGCAAGGACCCCACCGGCACCATCGTCCTCGCGGCCTCGCACCAGGGCGGCAACATCGTCATCGAGGTCAGCGACGACGGAAAGGGCCTGAACCGCGACAAGATCCTCGCCAAGGCCCGTGAGAAGGGCATCCCGGTGCCCGACAACCCCAGCGATGCCGAGGTCTTCAACCTGATCTTCGCCCCCGGCTTCTCCACCGCCGACCAGGTCACCGACCTCTCGGGCCGCGGCGTGGGCATGGACGTGGTGCGCAAGAACATCCAGAGCCTGGGCGGCGAGGTGGTGCTGGACAGTGCGCCGGGCAAGGGCACCAAGGTCACGATCAAGCTGCCGCTCACCCTCGCCATCCTCGATGGCATGACCGTGAAGGTAGGCGAGGAGGTATTCGTGCTGCCGCTCGGCTACGTCATCGAATCGATGAAGCCCCTGCCGGAGAACGTGCGCTCGGTGAGTGGCGAGGGGCGGGTGCTCAAGGTGCGCGGCGAATACCTGCCGATGGTCCATCTCGGCCAGCATTTCGGCATGGGCGGGGCCGAGCGCCCGGAGATCACCGTGATCGTCGAGGGCGACGGCCAGAAGCTGGCGCTCGAGGTCGACGAGCTGATCGGGCAGCAGCAGGTGGTGGTGAAGAGCCTCGAGGCCAACTACCGCCGCATCAATGGCATTTCCGGCGCCACCATCCTCGGCGATGGCCGGGTGGCGCTGATCATCGACGTGCCCGGCCTGGTGCGCGGGCGTAGTGTGGGCAAGGCCGCCTGAATCCTTAAGACCCCGGCAAGGGGCAAGAGAGGTTCGCCATGAAGCTCCATTCCGTTGCAGCACGCACCACCCTCGCCATCGGTGCCCTTGCCGTCCTGGCCTTTGCGCTCGCCGCCTGGCTCATCACCCGCAGCGTGGGCAGCGTCCAGGAGGCCTCGGCCCGGCGAGAGCTGGCTGCCCTCGCCCATCGCGAGGCAGAAGCGGTGGGTCGCAGCCTCGAGAACCACATGGCCCAGGTGCGCGGTATGGCAGCTGCCGCCGAGGTCGAGGCGGGCCTGCCGCGCCCCTCCCGCGAGCGCTTGCGGCAGCTCGTCGAGCGCAATATCGCCCGCGATGCCGAGGCCCTGGGTTACTGGTTCGAGATGGCGCCCGATGGCTTCGATGGCCGCGACCGCGAGTTCCTCGGCAGCCGTGAGGGAGACTATGCCGACGCGAAGGGCCGCATCAGCATCTACTTTGCCCGCGGCAGCGACGGCGTGGCGCGGCTGCAGCCGGCCAACGACGGTGAGGATGTGCTGGCGGCCGAGTACTACACCGCTCCGCGCGACCGCGACGGCGAGGTGATGGTCGAGCCCTATCTCTACCCGGTGGACGGGGTGGATGTGCTGATGACCAGCCTCGGCCTGCCGGTGAAGCGCGAGGGCCGGTTCATCGGCGTGGCCGGCGCCGATGTCTCGCTCACCGCCATCCAGCAGCGCCTGGCCGCCAACCGTCCCTACGGCAGCGGCGTAATCCGGCTCATCTCGCAAGGCGGCAACCTGCTGGCCGGGCCGGAAACCGATCACATCACCAAGGCGCTCGCCCATCCCGAGCGCGAGGCCATTCTCGCCGCAGCCGGCCGCGGCGAGGTGTTCTTCTCGCGGCAGGAGGATGCCGCCGCCGGCGGTCTTGCCCTGCAGGTCTTCGTGCCCTTCCGCATTGGCCAAGACACCGGCCCGCCGGCAGTGCTGATGGTCTCGGCACCCGAGAGTGTGGTGCTGGCCGGGGTGCGCGAGGTACGCAACCGGGTGCTGTTGATCGGCTTCGTCTCGGCCCTGGCCCTGGCCTTTGCCGTGCGCTTCATCCTGGTACGCCTGGTGAAGCGGCCGCTGGCGCAGACGGTGGTGGATGTCTCGGCCCTGGCCCAGGGCCGGCTCGACCATCCGATCGCCGGCAGCGGCGAGGACGAGGTGGGCCAGGTGGCGAATGCCCTGCGCAAGATGCAGCGCGACCTCGGGGCGAGGATCGAGGAGGAGCGCCGGGTGGCGGCCATCAACCTGCGGGTGCGCCGCGCCCTCGATGGTGCCGCCGCCGGGGTGATGATCGCCGATGCCAGCGGCACCCTGGTCTATGCCAACGAGGCGGCACGGCGTTCCTTGGGCGAGATGGCCGCGGCCATCCAGGCCGGTGTTCCGGGCTTCGATCCTCTGGCGCCCGAAGGCCAGTCGCTGTACCGGCTCCATCCCGAGGCCGAGGCCGTGGCCGGCGACGCGGCCGTGCGGGTGGCCGAGCTGCGCTTTGGTCCTTACCACGTGCAATTGGCACTGGCGGCCCTGCGCGACGAGCAGGGCCGGTTGGCCGGCCTGGTGGCCAACTGGACCGACCGCACCGAGGAGGTGCGCACCGAGCAGGAAGTGAACGCCCTGGTGAGCGCCGCTTCGGAAGGCAGGCTCGATGGTCGCATCGCGCTTGCCGGCAAGCAGGGCTTCTTCCTCCAGCTCGGCACGGCGCTCAACCGCCTGCTCGATGCCACCGCCACCGGCGTGGCCGAAGTGCAGCGGGTGCTGGCGGCGCTGGCCGCCGGCGACCTCACGGTGCGCTCGAATGCCCCGCTGCACGGAGTGTTCGCGCAGATGCGCGACGATGCCAATGCCACCGCCGACGCGCTGGAAGAGGTGCTCTCGCAGATCAAGATCGCGGTCGAGCAGATCCATACCGCTTCCGACGAGATCGCGGCAGGCAATGCCGATCTCTCGGCACGCACCGAGCAGCAGGCGGCCAACCTGGAGGAGACCGCCGCCTCGGTGGAAGAGCTCACTGCCAGCGTGCGCGAGAATGCCGACTCGGCCCGCACCGGCCGCGAGGTGGCGGCGCAGGCGGCCGACGTGGCCGGCCGCGGCGCCGAGGAGATCCAGCAGGTGATCACCTCGATGCAGGGCATTGCCGAGGGCGCACGGCAGATCGAGAGCATCATCACCACCATCGACGGCATCGCCTTCCAGACCAACATCCTCGCTCTCAATGCCGCGGTGGAGGCGGCGCGTGCCGGCGAGCAGGGCCGGGGCTTTGCCGTGGTGGCTGCCGAGGTACGGGCCCTGGCCCAGCGCTCGGCGGCCTCGGCGCGCGAGATCAAGGCCCTGATCCAGCAGTCCAACCGGCGTGTCGACGAGGGGGCGCAAGTAGTGGATGCCGCCGGCCGCACCATGCAGGACACCGAGGCGGCGATCCGCAAGGTCAATGGCCTGATGCAGCTGATCGCCGAGGCCTCGGCCGAGCAGGCCGCCGGCATCTCCCAGGTTAGCCAGACCATCACCCAGATGGACTCCGCCACTCAGCAGAACGCGGCCCTGGTGGAGGAGGCCACTGCCGCCGCCAAGGCCATGGCCGACCAGGCTGCGGCGCTCGCCGAGCTCACCGCCCGCTTCGTGCTGCGAGACGATGCGACGGCAGCACGGCAGCCGGCGCTGGTGGACTGAGCCTCACCGATCTTCCTCGAAGGAAACCCGACCATGAGCACCACGACCAGCAATGCCCCGAGCCATGAGTTCCTCGCCTTCAAGCTGGGGCACGAGGAGTACGGCGTCGACATCCTCTCGGTGCAGGAGATCCGCGGTTACGACACCGTGACCCGGGTGCCCGAGGCGCCCGACTACATCAAGGGCGTGATCAATTTGCGCGGCGTGATCGTGCCGGTGGTGGACCTGCGCCTGAAATTCCGGCTCGGCGAGGCGGCGTACGACGAGTTCACGGTGATGATCGTGCTCAACCTCAAGGGCAAGGTGATCGCCGCCGTGGTCGATGGCGTTTCCGACGTGGTGCAGGTCGAGGCCGAGCAGATCCGGCCGACGCCGGAGTTCGGCGGCATCATCGATACCCGCTTCATCTCCGGCATCGCCACCGTCGGTGAGCGCATGCTGATCCTGCTCGACATCGAATCGCTGATCCTGAGTGCCGACATCACGGGCATCACGCCCGCGGCGGCCTGAGGCCGGGCGGGGAGGATGCCGATGCCTGCCACGCCAGCCAAGGCCCGCGATGCGTTTCTTGCTCGTCTGCGTTCCCGCCTGGGCGCCCTGGGCTCGCGGTTGACCGCCGTCATGGGTGGGCTTGTCCGGCATCCGGCCCTGGCCTGGCTGCGGCCTCTGCTCGCCCGCGCCGGCGAGGGCCTGCGACGCGGCATGGCGGCCTTCCAGGGCGCCGATGGCCGGTTGAGTCTCGGCGGACGGCTCAGCCTGCTCGCCGGGGCGGTGGTGGTGCTGGTGCTGGGCCTGATTGCAGTGGTGGCCTCGCAGACCAGTGCCGGAGCGCTCGCGCGCAAGGCCGAACAGGGCCTGGCCGGTTCCACCGATGCGGTGCTCTCCAATCTCGCGGTGTACCGCGAGGTGCTCGATGAGGATGCCGTGCGCATGTACGGCGCCTTCCTCGGCACCCTGCCGCAGAACGTGATCACCCGCGATCCCGATGAACGCCATCCCGCGGGCGAGCGTGATGCCCCGGCCCTGCGCATGGACGAACGCCTGATCAATACCGACACCGCGGTGGTGGACGATTTCACCACCAATACCGAGGCGGCGGCGGTGATTTTCGTGCTCGACGGCGAGGATTTCGTCCAGGTCGCCAGCTCGCTGATGGACGCCGATGGCAACCGCACGCTCGGCGAGGTGCTGGACCATGGGCACCCGGCCTACCGCAAGCTGCTCGAGGCCGAGCCGCACACCGGCGGCGAGCGCCTGCATGGTACCGACTACATCACCCATTACGAGCCGTTGTTCTCGTCCAGTGGCACCAGCGACGACGAAGGTGCGGTGATCGGCGCCATCATGGTCGGTATCCGCTATGAGCGTGCCCTCGAGTCCTTGGCGGCCAGGCTCGGCGAACTCGATCTCGGCGATGGCGGCCGGCTGGTGGTGGTGCAGGGCAGCGGCCCCGATGCGCGCTTTGCCGCGCACCCGGTGCTGGCCGGCCAGCCCCTGCAGGGCGAGGGTGCCGACCCGGCGGCCGCCCCCCTCGTCCAGGCGCTTGCCCTTGCCGATGGCGTGCACAGCGTTGCCCTGCCGGTCTGGGATGCGGAGGGCCGCGTGGACCTGCTGCCGCATCGCGTGGTGCTGCGCACCTTCGAACCCTTCGGCTGGCGGCTGATGGCGCAGGTGCCGGAATCGGCGGTGCTGGCCGACGCCCGCGCCCTGGGCTGGCGCATCGTGCTGCTCTCGGTGCTCGGCGCCGTGGCGATCGCGGTCGCGGTGGCCTGGCTCTCGCGTCGCCTGGTGGCCCAGCCCCTGGGCCAGGTGGTGGCCTTTGCTGGTGCGGTGGCGGCCGGCGACCTCGAGGCCCGCCCCGATGCCGGGGCCCGCGCCGAGATCGGTGCGCTCAACCGCGCGCTCGCCGACATGGTGAGCCGGCTGCGCGAGCGTCAGGACGTGGAGCGCCGCGCCGCCGAGGAGATGAAGCGCCTGGCGGACCAGACCTCGGCCATCGCCAATGCCCTCGATGCCGCCAGCAGCGCGGTGATGATGACCGACCGCGAACATGCCATCCGCTACGTCAACCGGGCCATGGCCCGGCTGCTTGCCGAGGCCGAGCCGGCGCTGGCCGCTGCCGCGCCCGGTTTCCGGGCCGCCGAGGTATTGGGCTACGACTTCGGCCGCTTCCATTCCATGGTGGGGCTGAAGAACCGCCCGGAGAGCCTGGAGAAGCGTTTCGGCGACCGCCATTTCCTGCTCGAGCTGAGCCCCTGGTTCGACGAGGAGGGCAACTACCGCGGCAGTGTCGTCACCTGGCGCGAGCGCACCGCCGAGCTGGCCGTGCAGCAGGAAGTGCAGCGCATCGTCGCCGCCGCGGCCGCCGGTGATCTTTCGGTGTCGCTGGCGCTGGAGGGCAAGCAGGGCTTCCTGCGCGAACTGGCATCGGCGATCAACGAGCTGCTCGCCGCCACCCGTGCCGGCGTGGCCGAGGTGCAGGGCATCCTGCATGCCTTGGCCGAGGGCGATCTCGCCTACCGCTCCACTGCCGAACTGCGCGGCGTGTTCGCCGCCATGCGCGACGACGCCAATGCCAGCGCCGAGCGTCTCGGCGAGGTGATCGCCGCCATCCGCGAGGCCGCCGAATCGATCACCACCGCCTCGGGCGAGATCGCCGCCGGCAACCAAGACCTCTCCGATCGCACCGAGCAGCAGGCCGCCAGCCTGGAACGCACCGCAGCCTCGGTGGAGGAACTCACCGCCTCGGTCAAACAGAACGCCGAGGCCGCGCACCAGGCCGCCGGGCTTTCGGCCGACACCGCTGCCCGGGCCACCGAGGGTGGGCGTCTCGTCGACGAGGTGGTGGCCACCATGCAGCAGATCCAGGCCAGCGCCCGGCAGATCGGCGACATCATCGGCACCATCAACGGCATCGCCTTCCAGACCAACATCCTCGCCATCAATGCGGCAGTGGAGGCGGCACGGGCCGGCGAGGCTGGCCGCGGCTTCTCGGTGGTGGCAGGCGAAGTGCGTTCGCTGGCCCAGCGCACCGCCGAGGCGAGCAAGCAGATCCGCCACATCATCGAGGAATCGAACCGCAGGATCGCCGGGGGCGCCGCCGTCGCCGGCAAGGCCGGCAGCACCATGGGTGAGGTGGTGGCCTCGGTACGCCGCGTCACCGACCTGATCGGTGAGATCTCGGCGGCCTCGGCGGAACAGAGCCGGGGCATCGAGCAGGTCAGCCAGAGCGTACTCGCCATCGACGAATCCACCCAGCAGAACGCTGCCCTGGTGGAGGAGGCCAGCGCCGCCGCGCGCTCGATGGAGGACCAGGCCGTGGCCCTGGTCGGTATGGTCTCGCGCTTCCGCCTGGCGCAGGACGGCGACGGGGGCTGAGCCGTGGCCGGCCTCGTGCAGCGGGACTTCGACTACACCGATCGCGACTTCAGGCGGGTCTGCGAGCTGATCCGCCGCCGCGTCGGCATCGCTCTCACCGACAGCAAGCGTGACATGGTCTACAGCCGCCTCAGCCGCCGGCTGCGCGCGCTCGGCCTGCCCCGCTTCGCCGACTACCTCGCCTACCTCGAGTCCCGGCCCGAGGAGGACGAGGAGTGGCAGCAGTTCACCAACGCCCTCACCACCAACCTCACCAGCTTCTTTCGCGAAAGCCACCACTTCGAGGTGCTGGCCGAGCAGCTTGCGAAGTTGAAGGCCCGCGGGGGGCAGGTCGATCTGTGGTGCTGTGCCGCCTCCACCGGCGAGGAGCCCTATTCCATCCTGATCACTGCCTGTGAGGTTTGGGGTTCGATGAAGCCGCCGGTGCGGCTCTGGGCCACCGATGTCGATACCCAGGTCCTGGAGACTGGCTCACGCGGCATCTATCCCATCGACCGCGTGGCCAGCCTTTCCGAGGAGCGCAAGAAGCGCTTCTTCCTGCGTGGCACCGGGGCCAACGAGGGCCTGGTACGGGTGAAGCCGGCGTTGCGCGAGCTGGTGGAGTTCGCCCCGCTCAACCTGCTGGATGCGAGCTATCCCAAGACCCCGACCTTCGCAGCGATCTTCTGCCGCAACGTGATGATCTATTTCGACAAGCCCACCCAGCGCGAGATCCTCGCCCGGCTGGTGCAGAAGATGGGTCCGGACAGCCTGCTCTACACCGGGCATTCCGAGAACTACATGCACGCGGCCGACATCGTGGTGCCCTGCGGCCGCTCGCTGTACCGCCGTGCCGGGGTTGCCGGATGAAGATCCGCGCCGCCCGCGCCCTGGATGCCGAGGCCTCGGCGCGTTCGCGCGCCTCGCCGCTGGTTTACCGCGACGCCCAGCTCAATGCCGATGTCATCAAGATCCTGCCGGCGGAGTACTTCGTCACCGATCAGCCGGTGGGGCTGATGACCGTGCTCGGTTCCTGCGTGGCCGCCTGCATCCGCGATCCGGTAGTCGCGGTGGGGGGCATCAACCATTTCATGCTGCCCGACGGCGATACCAGCGATGGCGCGCCGGCACGCTATGGCCTGCACGCGATGGAGCTCCTGATCAACGAACTGATCAAGGCCGGAGCGCGGCGCGAGCGCTTCGAGGCCAAGGTGTTCGGCGGCGGCAACGTGCTGAAGAGCTTCACTTCCACGCCAGTGGGCACGCGCAATGCCCAATTCGTCTCCGAGTTCCTGCGCGAGGAGAAGATCAACGTCGTGGCCAAGGACCTGGGCGGCATCCACCCACGCAAGATCTGCTACTTCCCCACCACCGGCAAGGCCATGGTGAAGCTGCTGCCGCACGCGCACGACGATGCCGTGGCCGCCGAGGAAACCGCCTATAAGGAACGGCTGCGGCAGACGCCGATCGCCGGCTCCGTGGAGCTCTTCTGATGCCTGTCAAGGTCCTGATCATCGACGACTCCGCCCTGGTGCGGCAGCTGCTCACCGAGATCCTGTCCAAGGATCCCGAGATCGAGGTGGTGGGCGTGGCGCCCGATCCGCTGATCGCCCGCGAGAAGATCAAGCAGCTCAAGCCCGACGTGCTCACGCTGGACGTCGAGATGCCGCGCATGGACGGCTTGCAGTTCCTCTCCAACCTGATGCGCCTGCACCCACTGCCGGTGGTGATGGTCTCCAGCCTCACCGAGGCCGGGGCCGACGTGACCCTGAAGGCCCTCGAGCTCGGGGCCATCGACTTCGTCACCAAGCCCAAGCTCGACGTGGCCAAGGGCCTCACCGCCTACGGCCCGATCCTGTGCGAGAAGGTGAAGATGGCGGCCAAGGCGCGCATCATCACCCGGCCGCCGCAGGCCGTGCCCAAGCCGGTGGCCGCCGCCCCGGCCACTGCCATGGCCTTCCGCACCACCGACAAGCTGATCGCCATCGGTGCCTCGGCCGGTGGCACCGAGGCCCTGCGCGTGGTGCTGGAGATGATGCCGCCGGATGCTCCGGCCACCGTCATCACCCAGCACATCCCGGCCGAGTTCAGCCGGCCCTTCGCCGAGCGCCTCAACCGGCACTCGGCGATGGTGGTGATGCAGGCCGAGGACGGTGCGCCCATCCTCGCCGGCCATGCTTACGTGGCCCCGGGCGGAAAGCATCTCGAGGTAGTGCGCGATGGCGCCCGTTGGCGCTGCCGGGTGAGCGATGGCGAACCGGTGAACCGCCACAAGCCCTCGGTAGGGGTGATGTTCGATTCCGTGCTCAAGGCCTGCGGCACCAACTGCGTGGCCGCCCTGCTCACTGGCATGGGTGACGACGGCAGCCGCGAGCTGCTCGCCCTGCGTCAGGCCGGAATCCGTACGGTGGTGCAGGACGAGGCCACCTCGGTGGTCTGGGGCATGCCCGGCACCGCCTACCGCCTCGGTGCCGCCGACGAGGTGCTGCCGCTCGAGCGGATCGCGCCACGGCTCTTGGAGCTGGCCCGTAGCGCCTGACGGCACGCCGCTTGCAGGGGTTCGATGCCCTGCCCCGTACTTGAGAAAGACACTAAAGAACCTCGGCCAAGCGCCGATACCGCCGGGGAGAGTTGAAGGAAACCGCCATGATCCAGCGCCTGCTCAAATTCGTCGCCGCGCCCCTCGTGCTCTCGCTCTTGCTGATCCTCGCGAAGGCCATGGGGGCTGCTCCTGCGCTGGAATGGGCGCTGCTTCTGGTGACGCTGGCGGCCTGGGCGGCGGGGGTGGGCTGGCTCGCCGCCACCGGCGGCCGCAGCAAGGACGCCATGCGGATGATCGCCGAGGAACGCGCCCTGCTCGGCGAGCTGCGCAGCTTCGTCTCCAACGAGATCGAGGGTACCCGTGGCGAGGTCAACCGAACCCGCGAGCTGATCCGCGAGGCCGTGGCCAAGCTGGGTGTGAGCTTCGATTCGATGATGCGCCGCTCCAAGGAGCAGGCTGGTGCCGTGGCCCGTATCGTCGACCGCAGCGATGGCGGCGGTGTCGATGTGCAGCGCTTCGCCCATCAGGCGGCCTCGCAGATGAGCACCCTCGTGGAGGCCCTGGAGGAAGTGAGCGGTCAGAGCAGCGCCACCGTGGCCCAGATCGACCTCATGGCCCAGCATCTCGACGGCATCTTCGCCCTGCTGGAAGACGTGAAGTCGATCGCCGACCAGACCAACCTGCTGGCCCTGAATGCCGCCATCGAGGCGGCGCGCGCCGGTGAGGCGGGCCGCGGCTTTGCCGTGGTGGCCGACGAGGTGCGCAATCTCTCCGAGCGCAGCACGGCCTTCAACGAACAGATCCGCAAGCTGGCCTACAACTCCAAGGAAGCCATCCACAAGGTGCGCGAGACGGTGAGCACCATGGCCAGCCGCGACCTCGACCGCTCGCGGCATGCCAAGGAGGAGTCGGCCAACATGCTGCGCCAGGTCGATCAGATCCAGCGCACCTTGAGCGAGGGCATGCGCGACATCCAGAGTGCCGGCTCGGCGATGGAGCAGCACGTCGGCGAGGCGGTGCGCTCGCTGCAGTTCGAGGATATCGCCACCCAGGCGCTCGGCTCGGCGCTGACTCACATGGAGCGGCTCTCGGCGATCAACCGCGAGGCCATGGGCCTGCAGGAACTGCTGAACAAGGCCGGCGAGGGCAATGAGGAAGAACTGCTGATGGCCCTGCGCCGTCTCTCGGCGCGGATCCGCGAGTTCCGCGGCGAGTGGGAGCGGCCGCCGCACAAGCCGGTGACCCAGAACAGCATGAACGAGGGCGAGATCGAGCTGTTCTGAGTGGACATGCCAGGCCCCCGCCGCAGCGCCGCCCCAACGGGCGGCGTTTTCATGTGAGGATGCCTGGCATGCCCTCAAGCCGCCGACCGCGCCGCTCCCGCCTCGCTTGCATGGCGGGAGCCATGCTCCTGTTCCTGCCCGGCCTGCTGCCGGCCGCTGGCCCGGCAGGGGGCGCCTGTGTCCTGCGGGCCGATGCCGAGCACCGCGCCCTGGCCCCGGAATCGGAGCCGGGCACCCCGCGCGGCTATGACCGCGAACTTCTACAGGCAATCGCCATGCGCATGGGCTGCGCCTTGCAGCGGATCGAGATGACGCCGGCGCGGGCCATGGAGGAGCTGCGCGCCGGCCGACTCGACGTGGCCGGCCCCATGCTGCGCACTCCGGAGCGCGAGGCCTTTGCTGCCTTCGGCCGTCCGGTCGGCCAAGCCCGCTACTGGCTCTATCTCCGCGCCGACGTGCCGGCCTCCCGGTACCCCGCCGGACTCGCCGCGCTCGCCGATAGTCCGCTGCGCATCGCCGTGCTGGGCAGCGCGCGCTTCGGCGCCTATGCGCGTCTCCTGGCCGACCCGGGTGTCCAGCGCCGCTTGCATTTCATCCCCAACCGCGAGGCGATGTGGCGGATGGCGGGTGCGGGCCGGGTGGACGGTCTGATCGCCGATGAGTTTTCGGCGGCCCTGGCGATCAGGAAGGGATTGGTCGAGGCCGGCGCGCTGACGCCGGTATTGGAACTGCCGAGCGAGCCGGTGCACTTCGCCTTCAGCCGCGCCAGCGGGGCCTCGGCCCGCATCCCCGCCGCCGATGCCGCCATCGGGGCGATGCTGGCCGACGGCACGCTGAAGGCGCTCTGGGAGCGCCATTTCCCCTGCCCGATGGCCCCGGACTTCCCGCGCTGCGCCGCGCCAGAGGCGGCGGCGCCGGAAGAGGCCCTCAGACCTCCTCCGCCACGCTGACGGCGATACCCGGCCTGGCCCAGCGCCGCAGCAACTCGGCGCGGTGCTTCTCGGCCTTCGCCACGTGCGCTTCCTTCACATGGCCAAAGCCGCGGATCTGCTCCGGCACGGAGGCGATCTCGACCGCCAGCGCATGGTTCTCTGGCGAGAGCTTGGGCAGAAGCCCGCGGATGGTCTCGATGTACTCGTCGCGCAGGCGGCGCTCCATCTTCCGCTCGGCGGTATGGCCGAAGACGTCGAGCGCCGTACCACGCAGGAACTTGAAGCGCTTGAGCAGCCTGAAGGCGGTCAACACCCAGGCGCCGTATTCGGCCTTGACGAGGTGGCCTTGGGCATCTTTCTTCGCCAGCAGCGGCGGGGCCAGGTGGAAGCGCAGGCGGCCGCCGTCCTCGAACTGCTCCTTGAGCCGTGCCTCGAACTCGCCCGAGGTGTAGAGCCGCGCCACCTCGTACTCGTCCTTGTAGGCCATCAGCTTGAAGGCATAGCGGGCCACCGCCTCGGTCAGGGCCTCGCTGCCCGGCACCTTCGCCGCCTCGGCCGCCCGCACCTCCGCCACAAGATCGCTGTAGCGGCGGGCGTAGGCCGCGTCCTGGTAATCGGTGAGGAAGGCCACCCGGCGCGCCACCCGCTCCTCGAGCGAGGCCGAGAGCAGGTCGTCGGCAAGCGGCGGGGCCATGCCTTCGCGCGTCGCGGTCTTCGCACCGGCGGCCTCGACCACCCTGACCGGCTCGAGGGCGGCGAGCCGGCCCCAGCCGAAGGCCTGGCGGTTCATCTCCACGGCAGCACCGTTGAGTTCGATCGCCCGCATCAGGGCCTCGAGCGACACCGGCACCAGGCCACGCTGCCAGGCATAGCCCAGCATGAAGAGATTGGTGGCGATGGCATCGCCGCAGAGCGCGGTGGCAAGGCGGGTGGCATCCACGGTGAAGGGTGCGCGGCCGCCCAGGCTCTTGCGCACCGTCTCGACAATGGCCTGCGCCGGGAACTGTAGGTCGGGTTGCTTCAGGAAAGACGAGGGCATCGCCTCATAGGTGTTGAGCACCACCTCGGTGCGGTCGGCGCGGATCTTCGACAGCGACCAGTAGTCGTTCACGACGACCATGTCGCAGCCGAGCACCAGGTCGGCCTCGCCGGCGGCGATGCGTACGGCATGCAGCTCGGCCGGAGTCTTGCCGATGCGGACATGGGTGGTGACGGCGCCGCCCTTCTGGGCGAGGCCGGTCTGGTCGAGCACCGAGGCGCCCTTGCCCTCGAGATGCGCGGCCATGCCGAGCAGCGCGCCGATGGTGACCACGCCGGTACCGCCGACGCCGGTGATCAGAATGTTCCAGGGCTGCTCGAGGCTGGAGCGGAAGGCCGGCATCGGCAGGGCATCGAAGTCCACGGCGGCCTTCGGCTTTTTCTTGCGCAGGGGCGCATCGACCACGGTGACAAAGCTCGGGCAGAAGCCTTTCACGCAGCTGAAGTCCTTGTTGCAGCTGCTCTGGTCGATCTCGCGCTTACGGCCGTACTCGGTTTCCTTCGGCAGCACCGAGACGCAGGCCGACTTCAGCGAGCAGTCGCCGCAGCCCTCGCAGACCAGCGAGTTGATGACCACGCGCTTCGGCGGGTCGACCATCAGCTTGCGCTTGCGGCGACGGCGCTTCTCGGCAGCACAGGTCTGGTCATAGATGAGGATGGAAACGCCCTTCACCTGCGCCAGGCGCTTTTGCACCGATTCCAGCTCGCTGCGGTCGAAGAACTGCACGCCGTCCGGGAAGATCGAGGGGTCCGACCACTTCTCGATGTCGTCGGATACCACGACGATCGTCTGGATACCCTCGGCGCGCATCTGCCGGGCGATGTCCGGCACGGTGAGCGTGCCGTCCACCGGCTGGCCGCCGGTCATGGCCACGGCGTCGTTGTAGAGGATCTTGTAGGTGATGTTCACCTTGGCCGATACCGCCTGGCGGATGGCCAGCGAGCCGGAGTGGAAGTAGGTGCCGTCGCCGAGGTTCTGGAAGACGTGCGGTGTTTCCACGAAGGGCGCTTGGCCGCACCAGGTGGCACCTTCGCCGCCCATCTGGGTGAAGGTGTCGGTGCGGCGGTCCATCCAGGTGACCATGTAGTGGCAGCCGATGCCGCCCAGCGCACGGTGGCCCTCCGGCACCACGGTGCTGGTGTTGTGCGGGCAGCCCGAGCAGTAGGTGGGCACGCGCGGGAACAGCGGGCGCGGCAGGGCCAGTTCCTGTTCCTTCTCGGCGATCCACTTCAGCCGCGCCTCGATCGCCTCGCTGGTGAAGAAGCGCTGCAGACGGCGGGCGATCACCCGGGCGATGCGTGCCGGCGTGAGCTCGCTGGTGCTGGGCAGGATCCATTCGCCGTTCTCGTCGTACTTGCCGACGATGCTGGGGCGCTGGCCGTCGAAGTTATAGAACTGCTCCTTCATCTGCGCCTCGATGAAGGCGTGCTTCTCCTCCACCACCACGATGTCCTCGAGGCCGCGGGCGAAGGCGCGGATACCCTGTGGCTCGAGCGGCCAGGTCATGCCCACCTTGTAGACGCGGATGCCGATGGCTTCGGCGTCCTTGTGGTCGATGCCGAGGTACTCGAGCGCTTGCAGCACGTCGAGGTAGCTTTTTCCCGTGGTGACGATGCCGAGCCGGGCCTTGGGCGAGTCGTAGATGATCTTGTCGAGCCGGTTGGCCCGGGCGAAGGCATGCGCCGCTTTCACCGCGTACTGGTGTAGGCGCATCTCCTGCTCGAGCGGCGGGTCCGGCCAGCGGATGTTGAGGCCGCCGGGCGGCAGTTCGAGGTCGGTGGGGATGACGATGTCGAGCTGGTGCGGATTGACGTTCACCGAGGCCGAGCTCTCGACCGTCTCGGCGATGGTCTTGAAGCCCACCCAGCGACCGGTATAGCGGCTCATGGCCCAGCCGAGCAGGCCCATGTCGAGGATGTCCTGCACACCGGCCGGATTCAGCACCGGCATCATCGCGCTGACGAATTCGCCCTCCGAGCCGTGCGGCAGCGTGGAGCTGCGGCAGGCATGGTCGTCGGCGGCCAGCACCAGCACGCCGCCGTGCCTGCTCGTGCCGGCGGCGTTACCGTGCTTGAACACGTCGCCGCAGCGGTCCACCCCCGGGCCCTTGCCGTACCACATGCCGAACACGCCGTCGTACTTCGCGCCCGGCCACAGATTGGTCTGCTGGCTGCCCCAGACCATGGTGGCGCCGAGATCCTCGTTGATGCCCGGTTGGAAGTGGATGCCCGAGGCCGCGAGGTGCTTGCGAGCCTTCCATAGCTCGAGGTCGAAGCCGCCGAGCGGCGAGCCGCGGTAGCCGGAAATGAAGCCGGCGGTATTGAGCCCTGCGGCGCGGTCGCGCATCTGTTGCATCAGCGGCAGCCGCACCAGGGCCTGCACACCGGAGAGGTAGATGCGGCCTTCGGTGCGGGTGTACTTGTGGTCCAGCGTGTAGCCGCCATCGACGATGGCGGTGGAACGGTCCGTGGCGGTAGGCAGGACGGCGGACATCGGCAGGCCCCTCGCGGGCATTCGAGCAAAGACTCAAGATTATAGCCCGTCCCGGTTTTGCGGCCGGGTCAAGGGCCTGCGAGCGCAACGAGCTGGGCGAATGCAGCCGCGAGGAAATCACCAACGCCTACGACAACGCCATTACACCGACGCGGTGCTGGCGGACGCCGTATAGGGGTGTGCCAGAGGGCGCTCAGCGCAAGGCTGCCGGGCCCGGATCGCGGTAGCGGAACCAGCAGTTGAAAGCCACGGTGATACGGGTGCCCTCGCCAATGAAGGGTCGCACCTCGTGCAGCAGCCAGGAGGGAAAGAGGATCAGGTCGCCGGCCGTGAGTGAATAAGCCCGGTTGCCGTAATGGTAGGGGGGCCTAAGATGGCTGATCGCCCGATCCATGAACATGCTCACGTGCGGGTTGGGGTGCAGGAAGGTGAGCTGCCCGCTTTCGGCGTAACTGCCGTCGTCCTCGCCGGGATCGACGCAGTAGACCCCGCTCCAACTCGCCATGGCATGGTTGTGCATGCCGAAGAAACCGCCGCGCCGGGTGATGTGGAACCAGGCGTCGTTGGCAATCTCGAGGCGCTTCAGGGTTTCGAGGTCGTAGCCGTTGAGTTCGCGGATCGCGGCATAGAGCTCCTGCCAGCAGAAAGTGCGCAGAGCCTGCACCGGGGCATCGGGCCAGTCGAAGAGATTGAAGCGGCTCTCGAAGACCGCGTCGTTCCGGGCCACGAGGGGCACCGGATTCGCGGAGGCCTTCCCCTGCTTCTCGCATTCGAGGAACAGAGACTTCAGGGCGGCATTCAGGGGCCCGGGGGCGGGATGCTTGGCAAACACGACGGGTACCGCGAACATCGCCGAGATCTGGGCCATGGTCTGTGCCGAGGAGCTGTCTGTGGAAGCCCGAGTCTATCCCCGCCGTTCCGGCACGCGTGCCGCCCTCGCCGCCCTGATGGCGATTCTGGCGATGGCCGGCCCCCTGTCCGGCCTCGCCGCCGACCGCATCACCGGCCGGCCCTTCGCCACCCGCTCCGAGATCTATGCCCCGCAGGCCATGGCTGCCACCTCGCACCCACTGGCCACCCAGATCGCCCTCGAGGTGATGCGCCGTGGTGGCACGGCGGTGGATGCCGCCATCGCCGCCAATGCCGCTCTGGGCCTGATGGAACCCACCGGCTGCGGCATCGGCGGCGATTTGTTCGCCATCGTCTGGGATCCGAAGACGCGGCGGCTTTACGGCTACAACGGCTCCGGCCGGTCGCCGCAGGGCCTCACCCGTGAATGGTTCGATGCGCAGGGCATGGACCTGATTCCCTCTCACGGTGCCCTGCCGGTCACCGTGCCCGGCGCGGTCGATGGCTGGTTCGCCCTGCACGGCCGCTTCGGCAGGCTGCCCATGGCCGAGCTGTTGAAGCCGAGCATCGATTACGCCCGCCGCGGCCATCCGGTGCACGAAACCATCGCCTACTACTGGGAGCGCTCGGTGCCGCGCCTGAGCCAGTTCCCTGGCTTCACCGAGCAGTTCACGATCGACGGCCGTGCGCCGCGGACCGGCGAGATGTGGAAGAACGAGAATCTCGCGCGCACCTATGAGCGCATCGCCCGCCAGGGCCGTGCCGGTTTTTACGAGGGCGAACTGCCGCGCATCGTCGAAGCCTATGTGCGCGAGCAGGGCGGCTTCCTTTCGGCGGCCGATTTCGCCGCCCACCGCGGTGAGTGGGTGGAGCCGGTGAGCGTCAGCTACCGTGGTGTGGAGGTCTGGGAGCTACCGCCGAACGGGCAGGGTATTGCCGCCCTGCAGATGCTCAACATCCTCGAAGGATTCGATTTCAGCCGTATTCCCTTCGGCAGTGTCGAGCACCTGCATCTCGTGACCGAAGCAAAGAAGCTGGCCTTCGCCGACCGTGCCCGCTATTACGCCGATCCGGCCTTCCACCCGGCGCCGGTGGCCGAGCTGATTTCCAAGCCCTATGCCGAGGCGCAGCGCGCGCGCATCGACCGCGAACGGGCGCAGCATGTGGTGGCCCCCGGCACGCCGCCCTCGCTCGACGAGGGCGATACCATCTATCTGACCACCGCTGATGCCAGCGGCATGATGGTCTCGCTGATCCAAAGCAATTACCGCGGCATGGGCAGTGGCATGGCGCCACCGGGTCTCGGCTTCATCCTGCAGAATCGCGGCGAGCAGTTCTCGCTGAAACCCGGCCACCCTAACGAGTACGCACCGGGCAAGCGGCCCTTCCACACCATCATCCCGGCCTTCATCACCAAAGAAGGCGAGCCCTGGATCAGCTTCGGCCTGATGGGCGGAGCCATGCAGCCGCAGGGCCATGTGCAGATCGTGATGAACCTCGTCGACTTCGGCATGAACCTGCAGGAGGCCGGCGATGCCCCGCGCTGGCACCACGACGGCAGCGACGAGCCGGTGGGCGCGGTCACGCCGATGGCCGACGGCGGCGTGCTACAGCTGGAGAGCGGCTTCCCCTACGAGACGATCCGCGGCCTGATGCGCAGAGGACACCGTGTCGAGTTCGCCGACGGCCCCTACGGCGGCTACCAGGCCATCATGAAGAACCCGAACGGCGGTTGGGTCGGCGCCAGCGAGAGTCGCAAGGACGGGCAGGCGGCGGGCTACTGATTTTCCGCCCGTGCGCCCGCGCGGCCCGCTTGCTAGAGTGCGGCGCAGGCTCGGAAGGGAAGCTCGCGCATGCAGACGATCCTCGTGGCCAGCTCCAAGGGCGGTGCCGGCAAGACCACGCTCGCCACCCAGCTCGCCGGGCACTTTGCCGTCGCCGGCAAGGCCACGGTGCTGGTCGATGCCGACCCGCAGGCCTCGTCCACCCGCTGGTGCGAGAAGCGGGCCGGCATGGAGGCAGCGGTGCTGCCGGTGGATGGCCATGCCCGCGCTTTCCGCAAGCACCTCCCTGAGGACGCCGAGCGCGTGGTGATCGACGCCCCGGCCGGTGCCATGGCCGCCGACCTCGAGCCCTTCCTGGAGCTGGCCGATGCCGTGCTGGTGCCGGCGCTGCCCTCGGCCATCGACCTCGAGGCCACGGTGCCCTTCCTGAACTCCCTGGCCCAGGTGCCGCGGGTGAAGAAGGGCCGGCTGCCGGTGGGCCTGGTGGCCAACCGCATCAAGGCCTGGACCTCGGTGAGCCAGCAGGCATTGGAGCAACTGCGCACCTGGCCCTACCCGCTCGTGGCCCAGCTCCGCGATTCCCAGGCCTATGTGCTGCTGGCAGCACTCGGCCGTTGTGTGGACGATTACCGCTCGGAGCAGATGCGCGGCCACCAGGACGACTTCGCCCCGATCTACCGCTGGCTCAAGAAACACGCCTGAACCTCCCCATGCGCGAACTCATCCTGCTGCGCCATGCCCATGCCGAACCGGCCCAGCCCGGTCAGGCCGATGCCGAACGGCCGCTCTCGCTGCGCGGCCAGGCCGAGGCCGAGGCCGCCGCCCGCTGGTTGGCCGAGGAGGGCCTGCGGCCGGTGCGGGTGCTCTGCTCGCCGGCACGGCGTACCCGCGAGACCCTGGAGCGCGTGCTCTCGGTGCTCGGCTATGTCGACGTGCGCTATGAGCCGCGCATCTACGAGGCCGTGCCGGGCACGCTCATGGCCCTGGTCGAGGAACATGCCGAGGCCGGGCGGCTGCTGATGGTGGGCCACAACCCCGGCTTCGAGCAGGTGGCGGCCCTGCTGCACAGCGGCCAGAGCAGCGATTTTCGGGGCATGCCGACTGCTGGCATCGCCGTGCTCGCACTGCCGGCCGAAGGGCCGGTGGAGCCAGGCATCGGCCGCCTCACCCGCTTCTGGTGGCCTTGAATGTCCGGCCGGGCCCTGCGTGCCCGGTGCCGGGTGCGGCGGCCTGCCGGCGCTCGGCCTGTCGCTGGCCTGCGCGCTGCTGCCCGGGGCCGGGCTGGGCGCGGGCTGCGCCGCCCGCATCGATCCTGCCGCCTCATCGGCCCGGTTCGTGGTGGACGTGCGCCTGCCGATCCGTGCCGAGGGCCGCTTCACCGAGCTGGCGGGTGAACTGCGCCCGGCCGACGGCGGGCTGTGCGAGGTGGAGGTACGGCTGCGCGCCGATACCGTGGATTACGAAGGGCCGGAGTGGATGGCGAAACTCACCCGTTCGCCGGCCTTCCTCGATGCCGGGGCGCATCCCGAGGTGGGCTTCGTCTCTCAGCCCTTCCCCCCGGCCAGGCTGCACGAGGGCGGGCCAGTGCGCGGCCGCCTGCGCCTGCGCGGCCGCGAGCGGCCGGTGGACTTCCTCCTGCTCACCCCGTCTTGTCCGCGGCCCGGCGAGGATTGCACCCTGCGGGTGCAGGGCAGCGTCAGCCGGCGTGATTTCGGCATGCAGGCCTACCGTTTCACAGTGAAGGACGAGGTGCGTTTCGAGTTCGGGATCCGCTTCGCGGAGGCGCGATGAGCGTCGTTTCCCTTCCTGTCTGCGGCTGGCGCGCCGCCCTCGTCCTCGTCCTGGCCGCGGGGCTCACGGCCTGTGCCGGGCTGCCCAAGGCGCAGCGCCAGGAGGCGGCCGGGGCCATGGTGGCGGCGCGGGCCACTGCGGTGGACTGCGCGGCCGCCGACCGCTGTGCCGTGCCCTCGGCCCTGCTGGAGGCCGGGCGCCGGCGGGTGGCGGATTCGACCCCCACGGCGCCGCGCCATCGCCTGGTGCTGCTCGAGAACGGCGCCGATGCCCTGGCCATGCGCTTGCACCTGATCCGCGCCGCCCGCGAGCGGATCGAGCTCAAGAGCTTCATCTTCCAGCTCGACGATGGCGGGCGGCTGGTGCTGGATGCCCTGCTCGATGCCGCCGAGCGCGGGGTGAAGGTGCGGGTGCTGCTCGACCAGCTCTACGGCCTCGATGATCCCAACCTGCAGGCGGCACTGGCCAGCCACCATGCCAACTTCGAGTTGCGCCTCTACAACCCCACCTTCGAGGAGGCCCGCACCCAGCCGCTAGAGTTCGCCGCCGGCATCGTTTGCTGTTTCCGTCGCTTCAATCAGCGCATGCACGGCAAGCTGTTGCTGGTGGACGGCGTGGTGGGCATCACCGGCGGCCGCAATGTGCAGGACCGCTATTTCGACTGGGACCCGGTGTTCAACTACCGCGATCGCGACCTCGTAGTGGCGGGGCCGGCAGTACGCGAAATGCAGGCCGATTTCGACCGTTTCTGGGGGGCCGAGCGCAGCGTGCCGGCCGAGCAGCTCGCCGACGTGGCGCAGCGCTGGATCTCCCATGGCGGGGCTCCGCCCGGGCGTCTGGACTGGCGCAAAGCGCTCGAGGAAGGACGGCAGGGCAGCATGCGCCGCGCCGCCCTTGATGGCGATGCGCTGCTGGCGCGGCTGGCCGAAGCCAGCTTCGAGGTGGGGGCGGTACGCTTCATCGCCGACTGGCCCGACAAGCACGAGGACGAGCTGGCGGCGCGCAAGGATGCGAGCGAGGCGATGCGCCGCCTGATCGCCGATGCCCGCGAGGAAGTGGTGCTGCAGACGCCCTACCTCGTGCTCTCCCGTTCCGCGCGCCGCCTGTTCCAGGAACTGCAGCACCGCGACCCACCGCCGGCGGTGCGCATCTCCACCAATTCGCTGGCCGCCACCGATGCCTTCCCGGTGTATGCCATGAGCCACAAGTACAAGCGCACCTATCTGCGCGAGCTGGGCTTCGTGATCCACGAGTACAAGCCCTATCCCACCGACACCCCACTCGATCCGGCCTCGACCGGGGCGCTCGGCGAGCGTGCGGCGGCCGATTTCCCGCTGTTCGGCAGCGGCTCGGCGGTGCGTCGCCAGGGCGGGCCGGTGCCGCTGCGCCGGGCCGGGGTGCGCACCGGCCTGCATGCCAAGTCGGTGGTGGTGGACCGGCGGGTGGCGGTGGTCGGCACCCACAACTTCGACCCGCGTTCCGACCACTGGAATACCGAGAACCTGGTGATCGTCGAGGATGCCGCCTTCGCCGCGGCGCTGGCGCGGATCATCGAGCGCGATATGGCACCAGAGAACGCCTGGTTGATCGCACCGCGGGCAAAGCCGCCGCTGTTCTCCGGCCTGAGCTACGGCCTTGGCAGGCTCTCCGAGGCGCTGCCAGTGTTCGACCTCTGGGTCTGGCCCTTTCCCTACGCCCGCAGCTACGAGCTGGTGGAAGGCTGCGAGCCGCTGCCCTGGGGCGACCCGCGTTTCCACGACTGCTGGCGCGACGTGGGCGATTTTCCTGAGGTGGGCGTGGGCAGCAAGCGCATCTACACCCGCATCCTCACCGGTTTCGGCGCCGGTCTCGTGCCCATCCTTTAGGGAATGACCTTCTTCATTTGACGCCATCGGGGGGCGGGCCTAGGCTGCTCTCGCCTTATCACTCCGATCCTCAGGCCCGACCATGTCCCTAACCCTCACTATCGAGCTCTCCGATCGCGATCTCGAACACTTCACGAAGGCGATGGAGCAGGCCCGCAATGCGGCCGCCGGCAAGAGTCCGGCCGAGGTGGCCGATGCCTCCGGCGCCCTGCTCGCCAAGGCCAAGGGCGTGGCGGTGCCCGATTTCATCGCCGACCGGCTGGATCTGCTCGATACCCTGATCGCCATGCTCAAGGACTCGGCCTGGGCGATGCCCGCGGAGGATCAGCAGCGCATCCTGGGGGCCCTTGCCTACTTTGCCGAACCGAAGGATCTGATTCCCGACCACGTGCCGGTGCTCGGCTTCCTCGACGATGCCATCGCCATCGAACTGGCCACCCGCGGTCTGCGCCACGAGATCGAGGCTTACGACGACTTTTGCGAATACCGCAGCGCCGAGGCCCGGCGTCGGGGTCTCGATCCCGCCCAGGTGGGCGTGGCCGACTGGCTGGAAGGCCGCCGGGCCGAACTGCTCGAGCGCATGCACGTGCGTCGCCAGCGCGATGTCGGCGTGGGCTATGGCGCCAGCTCGGGCTATGGCCGCCGCAGCTACCTTGCCAACGTCTGGCGGCCCTCCACCTACCTGCGCTGACGGGCGCATGATGCCGGCGAACTCCGAGAGCCCCTTCCGCCGCCGCCCGCCGATCGAGGTGCTGAACGCGCAGCGCGAAGGCTGCGCGGTGGGCCATCTCGGCATCGAGCTCACCGAGCTCGGCCCCGACTACCTGCGCGGGCGAATGCCGGTGGATGCGCGGACCAAGCAGCCCTACGGCCTGCTGCACGGCGGCAGCTCGGCCCTGCTCGCCGAGACCCTGGCCAGCATCGCCGCCAACCTCTGCCTCGAGGATGGCGCCGGGCAGGCCGTGGGCCTCGAACTCAACTGCAACCACGTGCGGGCCATGACCGAGGGCTGGGTGGTGGGCACGGCACGCCCCCTGCACGTCGGCCGCAGCACCCAGGTCTGGGACATCCGTATCGAGGACGAGCAGGGCCGCCTGGTCTGCGCCAGCCGGCTCACCCTCGCCGTCCGCCGGGGCTGAGGCCATGCGCTGGCTGCGTATGCTTGCCCGCCTGCCGTTCCTGGCCGTGCACCTCGGCCTGTTCCTGCCGCTCGTGGTGCTGCTGCTGGTGCTGCCCGGCACCCGGCGCATCGCCTGGGGTGGCGAGGATCTGCATGCCCGGCTGATCCGTGCCTGGTCCGGCGGTCTCTTGCGGGTGTTCGGCCTGCGCGTGCGCCGCTATGGCACGCCGCTGCGCGGCGCCGTGCTGTTCGTGGCCAACCATGTGAGCTGGATCGACATCGAGCTGTTCCACAGCCAGCTCTGGGCCGGCTTCGTCTCCAAGGCCGAGGTCGAGAAATGGCCGCTGGTGGGCTGGCTCGCCAGCCTGGGCGGCACCATCTACCACCACCGCGGCAATCAGGACTCGCTGCACGGGGTGATGCACCAGATGGTGCAACGCCTGCAGGAGGGGCGGCCGGTGGCGGTGTTCCCGGAAGGCCGCACCACCAGCGGTGAGGCGCTGGGCGTGTTCCATGCCCGCATCTTCCAGCCCGCAGTGGTAGCGAACGTGCCGGCCCAGCCGGTGGCCCTGCGCTACGGCGCGGGGGGGGAGGCACAGCGCATCGTCGCCTTCGCGCCGGGCGAGAGCTTCATGGGCAGTTTCGTGCGCCTGCTCGGCGAGCCCAACCGGGTGGCCGAAGTGCATTTCCTCGACCCGGTGCCGCCCAGCGAGGACGGCCGCCGGCGCATGGCCGAGACCTGCCGCGAGCGGATCGCTGCGGTGCTCGCCCGCTAAAGGCCCCCGATGCTGAGCGCCGCCGACTACCGCCCGCCCGCCTGGCTGCGCAACGGCCACCTGCAGTCTCTGCTCTCGGCTGCCCCGCCCCGGCGTATCGCCGGCGAGCGGGCCCTGGCGCGGCTGGCACCGCAGGTGGAGGAATGGCGGCTGCCGGCCGGCGAGGCGGTGCTGCAGGCCTTTCACCTCCGTCTGCCCGGGCACGGCCCGCGGGCCGTCGCCCTGCTGTTCCATGGCTGGGAGGGCAGCCACCGTTCGAGCTATGTGCGCCACACCACCCACCAGCTTCTGGAGGCCGGCTTCGAGGTGGTGCAGCTCAACTTCCGCGACCACGGCGATACCCACCATCTCAACCCGGAGCCCTTCCATAGCTGCCGGCTTGAGGAGGTGGTACTGGCGGCGAAGGCGGCCCAGGCACGCCTGCCAGGCCGGCCCTGGATGGCGGCCGGCTTCTCGCTGGGCGGTAACTTCGCCCTGCGGGTGGCCCGCGCCGCCCCGGCAGCGGGCCTGCGGTTGGCCCATGTGGCAGCGGTCTGCCCGGTGGTGCATGGCGAATCCGGCCTGCGCGCCCTCGAGACCGGCCTGCCGCTCTACCACTGGTACTTCATGAGGAAGTGGCGGCGCTCGCTCGTGCTCAAGCAGCGTCACTTCCCCGAGCGGCACCGTTTCTCGCCGGCCGAGCTCGAGCGCGACATGCGCAGCCTCACTCGCTATCTCGTGCAGCACTACACCGAGTTCCCCAGCCTCGAGGCCTATCTCGATGGCTATGCCATCGCCGGCGACCGCCTCTCCGACCTCGCGGTGCCGGCCTCGATCCTCACCGCGGCGGACGACCCGGTGATTCCGGTGGCCGATTTCCATGCCCTGCGCCTACCGCCCTCGGCCCGGCTGGAGATCAGCCCCTACGGCGGGCACTGCGGCTTTCTTCTGAACGCGGCGCTGGAGGGCTTTGCCGAGCGCTGGATTCGCGACCGCTTCCTCGCCGCCCTCGGGCAGGCGGCGGGCCAGCCGACCGATGCCGCTACACTGGGCGTTTCCTGATAAAGCGGCCGGGGCCTCCGGCCGGGCCTTTTCCGAGGGATCTCCATGCTGCATGACGTGATGACGGCGCTGCGCGCCGGTGATGCCGCGGCCGCCCGTGCCGCCGCCGAACGCTGGGTGGCCGCCGAGCCGGCCAACCCCGAGGCCTTCGAGTGGCTGGCCCAGGCCCATGGCGCGGCCGGCGACACCGCCGCCGCCGCCGCCGCCATCGATCGCGGTCTTGCCCTCGCCCCGGGCCATGCCGGGCTCATCACCACCCGGGCTTTCCTGCATCTGCAGGGCGGCGACCTCGAGGCCTCGACCGCCGATTTCCGCGCGGCGGTGGCCGAAGACCCCAACCAGTTGCCCGCCTACCTGGCCCTGGCCCACCTCGCCCTCGGCCGCGGCGACCGCGCCGAGGCCGAGCGCCTCGTGGCCTTGGCCAAACGGATCGACGACGAGCACCCGCGCCTGCTGCTGGCCGAGGCCCAGCTCGCCGAGCTTTCCGGCGATGGCCAGCGCGCCCTGGCCCTGCTCAGCGCTGCGGTGCAGCGCGCCCCGCGCGACCCGCTGGCTCAGGCCGCGCTCGGCCTTGCCTACCTGCAGCGAAACCACCTCGCCTTCGCCGAGCAGGCCCTGCGCAATGCCTTGGCCTTGAGCGGAGCGGCGCCCAACCTGCACGGCGCCCTCGTGGCCTGCCTCGAAGCCCAGGGGCGCCTGCCGGAGGCCTTCGAGGCGGCGATCGCCTGGGTGGAGGCGGCGCCGGCCTCGGTGGCGGCGCGCTGGACTCATGCCCGGCTCTGCGCCGCTGCGGGGCGTCTCGAGGAGGCCTCGGCCGGGGTCGAGGCGGTGCTGGCCGAGGCCCCCGAGCATGGCCCGGCGCTGGCCCTGGAACTGCAGCTCAACCACCATCTCGGCGGTCCCGAGGCCGCCGTGGCCCGCCTGCAGGCCCGGCTGGCCGAGCGCCCCGGGCTCACCCAGGGCTGGCGCCTGCTGCTCGGGCTCGGCGATCTTGCCCAGGCCGAGGCCACCATCGCGGCCTGGCGGGCGGCAGATCCCGCCTCCGGCCATGCCCTCGAGGCCGAGGCCACGTTGCGCGAGCATCAGGGAGAACTGGCCGCGGCCGAGACGGCCGCCCGCGAGGCCCTGACCCTCGAGCCGCGGCTGATGGAGGCCCGGCGCATCCTCGCCCGTGCCGCCGCCCGGCAGCCGGCCGAGGCGGCGATGGCCGCCACCCAGGCCTTGCTCGACGGCGTGGTCTCGCCCGGCCAGCGCCATGCCCTGCTGCCCTGGTATGGCGCCGCCCTGCACCGGCTGGGCCGGGTGGCCGAAGCGGCTGCCGCCTGGCAGCAGTTCTGGGCCGAGGGCTTCCTGCCGCGCCTACCGCAGCCGGTGCCGGCGAGCGCCGCCCGCCCGGCCGCCGACGGCGGCGCTGGCTGCCTGCTCTGGGGCCCGCCCGGTGTGCGTCTCGAGCCCATTCACGCCCTGTTGGCCGCCGCCGCGCCCGAGCGGGTGCTGCTGGACCGCTTCGCCGACACCCGGCGCGACGACGGCTTCAATCGCCTGCGGGTGGCGCCGGACCATGCCGCGGCCGGCACGGCCGCGCGCTGGCGGGCGCCGCTGGAGGCCAATGGCTCTCGATCCTGCGGCCATGATCGACGGCCTGCCGCACTGGGACGGCTGGACCCACGCCACCCTGCACGGCACCCGCCTCGTGGCCCTGCTGCGCGACCCGCGTGATCTCCTGCTCACCTGGCTGGCCGAGGGCTCGGCGAGCGGCTACCCCTTCCCCGGCGTGGAGGCCGCCACGGCCTGGCTCTCGGCTGTGCTCGGCCAGTACCTGGAGGCCGAGGCCGCCGATCCGGCGCGGGTGTTCCGTCTCGATGCCGACGGGCTTGCCAGCGACCCTGCCGGCTTCGCCGAGGCCCTGGCCGCGGCCTGCGGTCTTGCCGCCCCGCCGCCGGCCGTGGTGCCGGCGCCGGTGGCGGTGCCGGTCGAGCTGCCCGCTGGCAGCTGGCGCGCCTATGCCGGTGTGCTGGCCCCGGCTTTCGCGACCCTGTCGCCCTTGGCGGTGCGCCTCGGCTATCCCGCCGAATGAGGCCCGTCCCTGCCCGCGGGCCGCGGGGCCTTCAGGCCCCGCGCGGCAGGAACAGCAAAAGCCCGAGGCCGAGGGCGATGCGGTAGAGGGCGAACACCGTGAAGGGCCGCGACTTCACGTAGCCGAGCAGCCAGCGCACCACCACGAAGCCGGTGGCCGCCGCCGCGGCGAAGGCCATGGCCAGTGCCGCCCAGTCCTCGCGCGGGGCCGCCGGGTTGCCCGCGTACTCCAGCAAGGCGTAGGCGCTGGCGGCGAACATGGTGGGGATGCCGACGAGGAAGGCGAACTCGGCCGCCGCCGGGCGCGAGAGCGCCCCGGCCAGCAGGGCGGCGAAGATCGCCGCCGCCGAGCGCGAGGTGCCGGGGAACACGCCGGCCAGCACCTGCGCCAGCCCCACCCACACCGCCACGTTCCAGCCGATGGCGGGCAGCGCCGGCTCCGGCGGCGCCGGCCGCCTGGCCACGCTCCGTTCGATGGCGAGCATCAGCAGCCCCCCCAGCACCAGGGCCGTGGCCACGGGCCAGACCGTCTCCGGCAGGCTCCAGCCGAGCTTGCGCACCACCAGGCCGACCACCGCCGTCACCGCGAAGGCCGTGCCCAGCTTCACGAGGTAATCGAACTGCGCCGGCTGCCGCCAGCCTGTGGCCAGGGCCAGCAGGCGGGCGCGGAATACCAGCAGCACGGCGAGGATGGCCCCGCTCTGCACCACGATGTTGAACAGGTCGGATTGCGGGCCCAGCCAGTGCTGGGCGATCAGCAGGTGGCCGGTGGAGGAGATCGGCAGGAACTCGGTGATGCCCTCGAGGATGCCGAGCAAGAGGGCGATGAGCAGCTCGTTCAAGGCGCAGGATCGCGGCGGAAAGGCCGGAGTCTAGCGGCAGGCCGGCCCCGCGTGGGTCGGGCGGGCGGGACGTGCCGGGTGGGCGGTCTGTCCCGGTGGCGGGCCGGGCAGGAGGCCTCCATCCGGGCGGCATGCTTCGGAAATGCACCCATTTGCTCCATGTGTGCCCCCATCTGGCGCAATCTGCCATCGGAAACCCCACCGTGCCCCATAAGAATCAATGACTTGCGGATTCGCAGGGCGCTTGGCATGGCGCTTGCTCTCTTCCCTGGCGTTTCCCACCCCCGCCGGAGCCTTTCCGTGAGCATCGAGACCGTCAACAAGCTGATCAAGGACCACGCCATCGAGTTCGTCGACCTGCGTTTCGTCGACATGCGCGGCACCCAGCACCACGTCACCTTCCCGGCGAGCATCGTCGAGTCCGCCCTGTTCGAGGACGGCAAGATGTTCGACGGCAGCTCCATTCCCGGCTGGAAGGGCATCAACGAGAGCGACATGATCCTGCTGCCGGATCCCGCCACCGCCTTCGTCGATCCGTTCTACGCCGACCCGACCCTGGTGCTGATCTGCGACGTGCTCGACCCGGCCACCATGCAGGGCTACTCGCGCTGCCCGCGCGGCGTGGCCAAGCGCGCCGAGGCCTTCCTCAAGGCCAGCGGCATCGCCGACCAGGCCTTCTTCGGCCCGGAGCCCGAGTTCTTCATCTTCGACGGCGTGCGCTTCAGCAATGACATGGGCAAGGTCGGCTACGAGATCTTCTCCGACGAGGCCGCCTGGGCCACCAACCAGAAGCAGGACGGCAACAACCACGGCTACCGCCCGACCGTGAAGGGCGGCTACTTCCCGGTGCCGCCCACCGACTCGCTGCACGACCTGCGCGCCGAGATGTGCAAGGTGCTGGCCTCGGTGGGCCAGGAAGTGGAGGTGCACCACCACGAGGTGGCGAATGCCGGCCAGTGCGAGATCGGCGTCAAGTTCAACTCGCTGGTGAAGAAGGCCGACGAGCTCACCACGCTGAAGTACATCGTCAAGAACGTGGCGCACCGCAACGGCAAGACCGCCACCTTCATGCCCAAGCCCATCGTCGGCGACAACGGCAGCGGCATGCACGTGCACCAGTCGCTCAGCAAGGGCGGGGTGAACCTGTTCTCGGGCGACGGCTACGGCGGCCTGTCGCAGATCGCGCTCTGGTACATCGGCGGCATCTTCAAGCACGCCCGTGCCATCAATGCCTTCACCAACTCCACCACCAACAGCTACAAGCGCCTGGTGCCGGGCTTCGAGGCCCCGGTGATGCTGGCCTACTCGGCCCGCAACCGCTCGGCGAGCTGCCGCATCCCGTACGTGAGCAATCCGAAGGCGCGCCGCATCGAGATCCGCTTCCCCGACCCGATGCAGAGCGGCTACCTTACCTTCGCTGCGCTGATGATGGCCGGCCTCGACGGCATCAAGAACCAGATCGACCCGGGCGCGCCTTCCGATAAGGACCTCTACGATCTGCCGCCGGAGGAGGAGAAGAACATCCCCAAGGTCTGCCACTCGCTGGACATGGCGCTCGAGGCGCTGGACAAGGACCGCGAGTTCCTCAAGGCCGGCGGTGTGTTCTCCGATGACTTCATCGACGGCTACATCGAGCTCAAGATGCAGGAGGTGACCAAGTTCCGCGCGGCCACCCATCCGCTCGAGTACCAGCTGTACTACGCGATCTGAGGATCGCGCCCGCGCCGCCGGGGGAGCGGTGGCGCGGTTCCCGGCGCCAGGCGTCGACGCAGGCGGCCCGCAGGTGCGGGCCGTCGGCGTTTATGGGGCGAAGGGGCGGGCTTGATCGCCGGTGCCGCGGCCGTCTAGCCTGCGGGCTTCCCCCCGATGACATGGATGCCCCATGGCGAGCCTGCGACGCTGGATCTGGCGCCTGTTCCTCGTGTTCTTCGCCCTCCTGCTGGCCCTGGCCGCGCTCTGGGCCTATGGCCGGCTCACCTCGCCCACCGCGGCCCAGCGCGCCGCGGTGGCGCTCGATGCAGGCCCTGCCGGCGGCCGAGGGCGAGAACGGCTTCGCGCTGCTGCGGGCGCAGCCTCCGGCGCCCACGCCGGCCCTGCCCGAGGCCCTGCGCTGCGCCGAGGCCGAGGCCGAGGCGGCTGCCTGCCTCGAGCGGATGGCGGCGCTGGCCCCGGCCGAGCGCGAGGCCCTCGAGGCCTGGCGTCCGGCCCTGGAGGCCGCCGCCCGCGCCCTGCGCGCCCCGATGTTCCGCGATGAGCGCGAAACGGTCGAGCTTGGCGACGAGCTTCCGCCCTTCCAGCGGGTGATGGACATCGACAGCCTGCGCGCCTTCGATTTCGCCCGCGGCGAGACCGCGAGCGCCCTCGCCGCCCTGTGCGAGGACACCCGCGGGGCCCTGCGCTGGGCCGCGCAGCCGGAATCCCTGATCCAGGGCATGGTCGGCATCGCCGCCTTCCGCCAGAACGGCGGCCTCATCGCCGAGATGCGCCGCCGCGCGCCCGCCGACCCCCTGCCCCCGGCCTGCGCCGCCCTGGCCGAGGCGCCGGACCCGGCGCAGGAGGGCCTGCTCTGCCCGGCGTTGCGTGGCGAGTGGCGTTACGTGCAGCGCCTGATGCCTGCGCTGGAGCGGGAGGCCGCCGGACAGGCGGAAGGGCCGTGGCGCTTCCTGCCCAACGGGCTGCTGCACGATGGCGAGTGGGCGCAGGCGGTGCGGGCCGAGACCTTCGCTATCGCTTGCGGTGAGGCCGCGGTGGCGGCCGCGCGCGCCGACCGACCCATCGAGCTCGCGCCGGGCACAGTGCGCTGGGTCGACCACATTGCCTACCCTGCTTCGGCTTGGCTGCTCGGCCTCGGTGAGCCCTTCTGGCGCCCCTACCAGGAGCGGCAGCTCGATTTCCTCGCCCTGCGCCGCCTGCTGGCGGCGGCCTTGCAGATGGCGCAGGGGGATCCCGCCCTCGGGCCGGAGCAGCGCTTCGCCGCCCTGCCCGCCGGCTTGCGCGAGGGCCCGCGCCCCCTGCGCCTCGAAACCTCGCCGGACGGCAATGCGGTACTGGTGGTGCCCCTGCGTGCGCCGCGCAGCACGGCCGTCGAGGCAGAGGCGCGGCTTCCCGTGGCGGGCCCGCTGGCCGCTCCCTGAGCAGGAGCGCCGTGGCGGCACGGCAGGCCGCAGGAACCCGCCCGGCAAAAATGCCCGCGCGTGGTGCGATACTGCCGCCATGCCCCGCGACCTCGCCGCCTTCGACCGCCTCGCCACGCCGCTTGCCTGGCTGGATGCCGAGGGGCGGCTCGAGGCTCTGAACACTGCCTTCGCCGCCTGGCTCGGGGTGAGCGCCCGCCGCCTGCTGGGCCTCGGCCTTTCGGCGCTGGAGGGCGGCGAGCGGCTGGCGGCGGCATTGCCGCGGGTGCCGGCCGATGGCCAGCCCCTGCGCCTGCAGCGGGTGGGCCTCGGCTTCGGCAGCGGGCCGGTGCAGTTCGCCGATGTGCTCTGCCTGCGCGAGGAGGCCGGGTTGCGCCTGGAACTGCACCCGGTGGAGGAATTCCCCGGCGAGGATCCGGTCACCGTGCTGCCGCAGGCCTTGAGTGCCTCTCTGCGCGGGCTGGCGCACGAGCTGCGCAATCCGCTGGCCGGGCTGAAGGGGGCGGCGCAGCTGCTCTCGCGCCGCCCGGCCGACCCGGAGAGCCGCGAGCTGGTGGCGCTGATCGCCAGTGAGGTGGAGCGCCTCAACGGGCTGGTCGAGCGTATCCTCACCCCGGCACCGCCGCGGCCCTTCGAGTCCGTCAACATCCATGCCGTGCTGGAGCGGGTGCGCCAGCTGGCCGAGGCCGAGGCCGGCTGGGCGGTGAAGCTGGTGCGCGACTACGACCCCAGCCTGCCCCACCTGCAGGGCGATGCCGACCGCCTGACCCAGGCGGTGTGGAACCTGGTACGCAACGCGCTGGAGAGCGGTGCTTCGCAGGTAGGCCTGCGCACCCGCGCCGAGCACCAGGTGCTGATCGGCGAGCGCAGCCACCGCTTGGCGGTGCGGGTGGAAGTGGCCGACGACGGCCGCGGCGTGCCGGAGGATCTCGTCGAGCGCCTGTTCCTGCCCCTGGTCTCGGGGCGGGCCGAGGGCACGGGACTCGGCCTGCCGCTGGCGCAGCAGATCGCCCGCGAACATGGCGGCTCGCTGGCCTACCGCTCGCGGCCGGGCCATACCGTGTTCACCCTGCTGCTGCCCCTGCCCGATCCGGTCGATGCCGGGCCGGGCACGGCGGTGGAGGGCGGCCCGTGAGTGCGCGCCTCTTCGTCGTCGACGACGACCGTGCCGTGCGCTTCGTGCTGGCCGAGGCCCTGCGCGAGGCCGGCTTCGTGGTGCAGTCCTTCGATAGCGCCGATGCCGCGCTCGCGGCGCTGGCAGGCGGCGAGCGCGTCGACCTCGTGTTCACCGATGTGCGCATGCCGGGCACCGATGGCCTGGGCTTCCTCGAGGCCCTGCGCGCCCGCGAGTCCGACCTGCCGGTAGTGGTGATGAGCGCCTACACCGATGTCGCCACCACGGCCGGGGCCTTCCGCGGTGGGGCCCGCGACTATCTGCCCAAGCCCTTCGACCTCGATGCCGCGGTGCAGCTGGCCCGTGAGCTTTTGAAGGACCGGCCTGCGGCCACGGCCCCCCGTACCGCGACGGAGGCTGCGGCCATGCCCGAGGGGCCGCCCGCCCTGCTCGGCGAGAGCCCGCCGATGCGCGCCCTGTTCCGCGCCATCGGCCGCTATGCCCAGCTGCCGCTCTCGGTGCTGATCACTGGCGAGACCGGCACCGGCAAGGAGCTCGTGGCCCGCGCCCTGCATGCCGAATCGCCGCGCGCCGGGCGCCCCTTCGTCGCCCTCAACACCGCGGCCATTCCCGCCGAGCTGCTGGAGAGCGAACTGTTCGGTCACGAGGCTGGGGCCTTCACTGGGGCCAGCAAGCGCCACATCGGCCGCTTCGAGCAGGCCGATGGCGGCACCCTGTTCCTCGACGAGATCGGCGATATGCCGCCCGGCCTGCAGACCCGCTTGCTGCGGGTGCTGGCCGAGGGCGAGTTCTTCCGCGTCGGCGGCCGCGAGCTGATCCGGGTGGACGTGCGGGTGATCGCCGCCACCCACCAGGACCTCGCCGCCCGCGTGCGCGAGGGCCGCTTCCGCGAGGACCTGCTGCACCGCCTCGACGTGCTGCGGCTCAGCCTGCCGCCGCTGCGCGAGCGCCAGGGCGATATTCCGCTGCTGGCCGGCCGCTTCGTGGCCGAGGCGGCCCGGGCCATGGGCCTCGGCCCACGGCGCCTCGCTCCGGCCGCGCTGGAACGGCTCGAGCGGCATGCCTTCCCGGGCAATGTGCGCGAGCTGCGCAATCTCTGCATGCGCCTGGTGGCCTTGGCTGCCGGCGAGCGCATCCCGGCGGCGGCGGTGGAGGCCGCGCTGCGTGAGGCCGGGGTTGCGGCAATACCCGGCGAGGGCGCGGATGCCGCCTGGCGTGCAGCACTCGCCGAGGCCGTGCGGCAACGTCTCGCCGCCGGCGAGCAGGGCATCGCCGCGCCCTTGCGCGAGGCCTTCGAGGCCACCGTGCTCGCCGCCGCGCTGGAATACCACCACGGCCACCGCCAGCTCGCCGCCGCCCAGCTCGGCATCGGCCGCAATACCGTGGCGCGCAAGCTGGGCCCCGGCCGCCGCGGTCGCAAGCCGGGCTGAGCCGCGCCTCGTCCCCCTCGTCTCCTGGAACCCGCCCTGCCGCGATGAGCCCCGCCCCGATCACCGTTCGCCCTGCCCGCGCCGATGAGCTCGACACGCTGGCCCGCTGGGCCGAGGCCATGGCCTTCGAGACCGAGGGCAAGCGCCTCGATCCGGCCACCGTGCGTGCCGGCATCGCGGCCGGCCTCGCCGATCCGGCCAAGGCCCGCTACTTCGTTGCCGACGCATGCCGGCGAGCCCGTGGGCACCCTGATGCTCACCACCGAATGGAGCGACTGGCGCAATGCCTGGTGGTGGTGGATCCAGAGCGTCTACGTGGTTCCAGCGGCACGCCGCGGCGGGGTGTTCCGCGCCCTTTACGCCGAGGCCGAGCGGCTGGCCCGGGCCACCCCCGGGGTCTGCGGGTTGCGGCTCTACGTCGAGAACGACAACCTCCGCGCCCAGGCCACCTATGCCGCGCTCGGCATGGAGGACGCCCGTTACCGGGTGTTCGAGGCCGGCTTCAGCCGCGGCTGAGCCGCGCGCCGAGCCAGTCGGCAAACGCGGCCGGAGCCATGGGCCGGGCGAACCACCAGCCTTGGCCGAGCGCGCAGCCATGGCGGCGCATCAGTGCCGCCTGCACCTCGTCCTCGATACCCTCGGCGACGGTGACGAGGCCGAGGCGCTGCGCCAGCATCAGGATGCATTCGACGAAGGACTCGTCCGGCCCGCTGCTGAACTCGGAGACGAAGCGGCGGTCGATCTTCAGCGCATCCACCGGCAGCTCGCGCAGCTGCGCCAGCGAGGAATAGCCGGTACCGAAGTCGTCGATGGCGATGCGCACGCCGCTCTCGCGCAGATGTTCGAGCCGCCGCCTGAGGCCCTGCGCCTCGTCCATGGCGATCGATTCGGTGATCTCCAGCTCCAGCTGGCGGCCCTGCAGTCCGTGTCGCCGCAGGGTGCCCTCCACCATTGCCACGAAGCTGCGCTCGCGCAGTTGCGGCATGGCCACATTCACGGCGATGGCGGCGGGGACACCCGGCCGGCCCTCCAGCGACTTCAAGAAGGCACAGGCGCGGTCCAGCACGAACTCGCCCATTGGCACGATGAGCCCGGAGTATTCGGCGAGCGGAATGAAGACATCCGGCGGCTGCACCCAGCCGCCCACGCCATCGGGCCAGCGCAGCAGGGCTTCGGCGGCCACCACGCGGCCGTCGGCGAGATCGATCTGCGGTTGGAACCAGGGCGCGAGGCGACCGTGCTCGAGGTCGCGGCGCAGTTGCCCCAGCATGTCGAGCCGCGCCCGGGTGTGTTCGGCCATGGCCGGGGCATAGGCCACCCAGGGCTGGCCATCGGCACCGCGCTTGGCGCGCTTGAGCGCGATATTGGCGTGGCGCAGGGCGGAGACGCCATCGCCGCAGTCGCCGAGATCGCATAGGCCCAGCGAGACGCGCGCCGGCGTCCGGTGCTCGCCGAAGGAAAAGGGCTCGTCGAACACCGCCAGCACCGCTTCCGGCGCCAGTGCCTCGCGATCGCCGATCAGGGCGAAGACATCGGCGCCGAGCCGACCCAGCGTGGCCTGGCCACCGAGGCGCTCGCGCAGGCGCGCGCCCACGGCGGAAAGCAGCAGGTCGCCGGCTTCCTGCCCGAGGCCATCGTTGAAGTCGGTGAAGTGGTCGATGTCGGCCAGCACCAGGCGCAGGTCGGTGCGTCCGGCCACGCCGTCGAGTTCGCGCAGCAGGCCGGCACGGTTGACGAGCCCGGTGAGCGGGTCGCGGAAGGCCAGCCGGTGCACCTCCTCGAAGTGCTGCAGATTGCTGAAGCAGGCGGCGAGGTTGGCGGCGAAGACCTCCAGCAGCTGCCGCTCCACCGCCCCGAGCGGCGACGAAGTGGCGACGTAGATCGCCGCCTCGCGCTCCAGGGTGGAGAGGTAGAGCACACTGTGGTGCTCGCCATGCAGGTTGCGGTGCTCGCGCAGGGCCTGCGAGATCGCCGCCACCACCGGTTCGGCATGCACCTCCGAGAGCGGATGCCAGACCTCGTGGGCCAGCGCGCCGGCCGCTCCCACCACGTACAGGCGTTCGTCGGAAGGGTCGAGCGGCGAGCCGCGCTGGGCGCAGACGATGCCGTCGATCGGGCCGCCGAGCAGGGCCCGGGCCTGAGTGAGCACGCCTTGCGCGAAGCTCGTCAGCGCCTGCGGCTGCAGGAGCTCGGCCGAGCTCTTCACGATCAGCTCGAGACCGCGACGGCTCTCCTCGATGGTGCGGATCTGTTCATGGCTCTTCACCGCCGAGGTGATGGCGGTGATCAGCCGGGTGCGCGAAAGCTCGGCCTTGGTGAAGTAGTCGTTGATGTCGTAGCGCGCGAATACGCTGAGTTCCGGTGCGTAACCGGGCTGGCCGGTGCGCAGCACGATGCGGGTGGCAGACAGGCCGCAGTCGCCGCGGATGAAATCCACCAGGCTGAGGCCGGCATCCTCGGTCTCCATCACCACGTCGAGCAGGATCACCGCCGGGGTGCCGAACGCGGGCAGCGCGGCCCGCGCCTCGGCGGCGGAATGCAGGTGCACCAGGGCCAGCGGCCGGCCATTCACCTGCACGTGACGCAGGGCGAAGCGGGTGGCCTCGTGCACCTCCGGGTCGTCGTCGATCACCACCACGCACCAGGGCCGGGGCCCGCCCTCCGCCTGCGGCGGCGGGGCCTCGCTGGCGAAACTGATCCATTCCTCGCTCATACTCCGGGCTCCGTGGCCCCGGCCGGCGCCCTGGTCGGCAGGTCGATTTGGAAGCGTACTCCTCCGCCCTCCCGTTCGAGCAGGCGGATGCGGCCACCCAGCCGCCCGTGCACCAGGGTGTACACGAGGTAGAGCCCAAGGCCGCTGCCGCCCTGGCCGAGGCGGGTGGTGAAGAAGGGGTCGAACACGCGCTGCCGCGATGCCTTCGGGATGCCGCAGCCATCGTCCTCGTAGATCAGGCTCACGCCATCGCCCTCCGCCTCTCCGGATGGAGCGGCATGGATGCGGATGCAGCCTGTCTGTCCCTCGTCCCAGGCATGCACCAGGCTGTTCTCGAGCAGATTGGTGAGCACCTGCTCCAGTGGGCCCGGGTAGCTGTCGAGTGACAGCCCCTTCGGCACTGCCACCTCCACCCGGTGCGGCGAGCGCTTCAGCCGCGGGCTCAGGGTGGAGAGCACGTCCTGTACCAGCTCGGCGAGCTCGAAGCGCCGTCGTCGCATGCTGGCCTGATCCACCGCCACCTGCTTGAAATGGCTGATCAGGGTGGCGGCGCGTTCGAGATTGCGTTCGATGAGGCTGGCCGCCTCGGTGTTCTCGGCAAGGAACTGCTCGAGCGCCGAGCGCTTGAGCTGTCCGCTCGCGAGCAGGTTGGTGAGCTGGCGGTGCAGGTCGCCCAGTGCGGTGGAGACGGTGAGGGCATTGCCGATCGGCGTGTTGAGCTCATGGGCGAGCCCGGCCACCAGGCTGCCCAGCGAGGCCAGCTTCTCGCGCTGTACCAGCTGGTCCATGGCCTGTGAGAGCGTGGCGTTGGCCTCCTGCAGCTCGCGGGTGCGTTCGATGACCCGGTTCTCCAGGGTTTCGGCCAGTCGCTGCAGGGCCTCCTCGGCCATCAGCCGCTCCAGCTCGGCGGCGGCGCGGGCCTGGAACAGGTCGAGCATGCGTGCAGCCGCGTTGCTCCCGGCCAAGGGGCGCGTGTTCAGCAGGGTGACTAACCCGATCGGGTTGCCCTTGCGGTCATCGAGCCGCCGGCCGATGTAGCTTTGCAGGCCCATCTCGACGAGGACGGTATCGGCAGGGAAGCGCTCGCTCGCCTTCTCGAGCACTTCCAGGTGGCCGTGGGCCAGTACCTCCCGGCAGGGCGTGCCCTCGAGATCGAACTCGAATTGGCGAACTTTGCCTTCGCGGTCGACGAGCGCCAGCACCGCAGCCCGTGTCGGCGGCCAGTCGAGGAAGCGGCCGATCATCGCGTAATCGACATCCAAGACTTTCACCAGGCCGGCGGCCAGCGCCCTGAAGTAGTCGCCGCCGAGCTGTGTTTCGATCCCGCCACGCAGCAGGTCCATGGCCTGGTCTGCGGTGGTCTTTTCGGTGGTGTCGAACAGCAGGCCGGTGAGCCTGACAGGCCGCCCGGCCTCGTCCAGATGCACGCAGCCCAGTTCCCAGATCCAGCGCAGGCTGCCGTCGCGATGGCGCAGGCGGTAGCGCAGCTCGAAGCGGCCGCCGCTCGTCAGTGAGCGCTCTACCGCCTCCTCGTTGGCCTTGCGGTACTCGGGCAGGACGAGGGCGGTGAAGCCGGTGCCGTCGCCGGCCAGCAGCTCCTCCGATCGGTAGCCGGTGAGGGCCTCGATCTGTGGGCTCAAATAGTCCGTCGGCCAGTCCTTGGCATTGGCGCAGCGATACACGGCGCCAGGCAGCTGCTCGACCAGGGCGCGGAACTCGGCCCGGCTCTCGCGCAGGGCCTGCTCGGTGGCGCGGCGTTGCTCGAGTTCCGCCGAGAGCGCGCCGATGGTCTCGCGCAGGCGGGTGGCGAGCTGATCCAAAGCCTCGCCGAGTGCGCGCGCTTCGATGGCACCGCGCCAGGCCGGCACCGGCTGGAAATCGCCCTCGGCCATGCGTCTTGCCGCTTTGCTGAAGGCCGCCAACGGCCGGGCGATCCAACGGCCCAGGAGGAGCGAGGCCGTGAGCAGCAATACCAGCACGACCGCCGACTGCTGCAACCAGAGCCGCATGGCCGCCTGCTGCGGGGCCTGCCACTCGGTGAGCGGCTGGCGCACTACCACCTGCCAATCGCTGGTCGGCACTTCGGCCACGGCCACGCGCTCATTGCCGAGACCGAACGCAGGCATGCCCCCCTTCCATGCCGGCAGCGACGGCAATGGGTTTTCACCAGCCGGCCCCACACCCCAGAGCAGCCGGCCCTCGCCGTCCAGCAGGCTGGCCGAGAGCCCCTCGGCAGTGCCGAGGCTTCCTCCCATTACCTGACCGAGCACACTGGGCTCGTAACGCAGCCGCAGCAGGCCGGTCGGGCGTTCCTCGGCATCGCGCACCAGAGCTACGGCGAATAGGCCGGCCATCCGCTCGCCGGCCGGGCGGTAGGGGCCATAGAGCAAGGGCTGGCCACTGGCCAGCACGGCGCGCACATAGGGCTCGGCGCCCTCGTGGCGACCGAGGTTGAGGGCACGGGAATCGAGCACCACCCGACCCTCCAGGTCGAGCAGGCCCACCGCGCCCACGTTCACCGGGTCGCGGCCGGCGATCGCGGCGAAAAAGCGCGTTCCCATGCCATCGTGGAAGGCGTTGCGGGAGCGCAGGATGGCGTCCATGCCGGGCAGGCGGGCATCCGCGCGCACACCATCCAGCCAGCGCCGGCGGGCAGCATCCAGCAGGGCTGCCGCTTCCTCGGCATTGCCAATGAGCACCCGGTCGGCGGCTGCGGCCCGGGCTTCGCGCTCGGCCTCGAAGCTGCGCCAGTGCAGCAGGCTCGCCGGCAGGGCCGCCACCGCCAGCATCAGCAGGGTGACCCGGGTGGCGTACTTCATGGCAACAGATCCGCTTCGAGCAGGAAGCGAAGATCGCCCGGGTCCTCGCCGCGTTCGGCGAAGAAGGCGCGGAAGCGCTCCAGCACCGGCAGCAGGGCGGGTGCCTCGCCATCGAGCAGACGGCGGTTGTCGGCCAGGGTATGCAGGCGGATGCCCGCCAGCGAGGCGGCGCCGGGTTCCAGGCCGAGATGGGCCTCGATCGTCTTCTGTCCGGCCGGCACATCGGCGAGCCAGCGCTCGGTGGCCTCGAGCCAGGCGGCGCAGAAGGCGGCAAGGCGCGGCCGCTCGGCCTCGATCAGCCGCCGCTTGGCCACCACCACCTGGGTGATCAGGGCCGGGGTCTGCGAGCTGTCGAAGACCCGGCGGTGCCCGGCCCGCGCGGTGGCGCTGGCATAGGGCTCCCAGGTATTGCCAATGTCGATGCTGCCGGCATCCAGGGCGTAGCGCAGTTCGCTAGCATCGATGTGCAGCCATTGCAAAGGACGGTCGGTGAGGCCGGCATGGGCGAGGTAGTCGCGCATGAACAGCTCACCAAAGCCGCTGAAATCGGTGCCGATGCGGATCAGGCTGGCTGAGCCGGGGTCGAAGTCCCGGCGCTGGAAGACCTGGTCGCCGCCCGCCGATTCGTCGCTGGAGAGCACGATGGCGATGTCGCGGCTGCGTCCGGCCATCGGGATGATGTCGCCGATCGAGCAGGCGACCAGATCGTGGCGGCCGGCGTGGAACTCGGCCAACATGCGGTCGGTGGTGCCCGGGGCGATCATGCGCAGGCCGAGCCCGCTCTCGGCCAGCAGGCCCAGGGCATCGGCCAGGGCGCCGGAGTAGTAGCCGGGCCAGATGTCGTGGGCGAGGGTGAAGATCCGCGGCGAGGCGCCGTTGCCGCCGCGCCCACAGCCCAGCAGGGCTGCCGTGGCCAGCCCCGCCAGGCCGGCCAGGGCATGCCGCCGGCCGATGTGGATTCCCTCCCGCCCCGTCTGCCTGCTTCCCGCTCCAGCCATGCTGGCGCCCTCCGCCAAGCTCCCTCGGCCGCGACTATAGCCCCGGGCGGCGGCAAAGGAATGTTGCGGTGCTTCAGGCGCGCAGGATGGCGCGGGCGTCCTTGCCCACCGGGCAGTGGTCGAAGGTCACCTCGAGGCCGTGCCCGGCCAGTACCGCGGCGATCTGCCGCTGCCGTGCCTCGAAGCGGGCGAAGGCGCGTTCCAGGCCCTCGGCGTCCAGGCCCGGCGGGGCAAAGCCGCCCAGTGCCCAGGCATCGGCATCCAGCAGGGCGATCCGCACGGCGCCGCCGGCATAGCGCACCAGCGGCTCGGGCGGGGCGTCGAGCAGGATCTCCTCGTCGTCGCCGAACAGCGCCGATTCCACCATCGGCCAGAGCGCGCCGAGGCCGGCGTGCTCGTACTGCATGGCGGTCATGGCCATCAGATCGTGCAGTGTCAGGTAGCGCATGTGCTCGCAGCGCAGGCCGAAGGCAGCCTGGGTGGCGA
>BPKK01000003.1 GCA_026005095.1 Silanimonas sp.
AGGGCGAACGGCTGGCGCAGGACCTCCAGCAGCACGACCGGTGCTTCCCGAAGCAGGCTGCGCGGCCCGATCACCCGCGGCATCAGGGCCTGCGCCCGGGTCTGCACCAGGGATTCGCTGGGCGGCTTCAGCGACAGGATGCGCACATCCACCCCGCGCTCGAGCAGGCGCTCGATCTCACGGACGATGAAGGTCTCCGACCAGCAGGGAAACAGGGAGACGAGGTACAGGACGCGCTCCGGCGCGGCGGTGGCGGGGCTCACGGGGATCGGGGGGCCTTGTCGAGCGGGACGGGCGCCGTGCGCCAGAGGTGAGCATCACGGCGGCGGAGGAAATCGAGGAAGCCAAGCACGGCGTAGGCGTTCATCTCGAGGAAGGAAGAGGCGAGCCTCACCGGCAGCAGGGCACGCAGGCCGGGCCAGCCAAGCCCGGCCAGCGCAAGGGCATAGGCCCCCAGCTGGGCAGCGAGCAGCCCCCCGGCCCAGGGCCCGCTGCCGAGCAGGGCCAGGTTGGCGACGAGGGCCCCGGCGAGTGGCAGCGGTGCGACCAAGCGCAACAGCTTGTGCTGGAGGAAGCGCAAGGCCAGTGGATGCGCACCAGGCCAGGCCAGCGATGGCCGGGCGGTGAGCAGTTGCCAGTTGCCGGCGAGGGTGCGCCGCTTGCGGGCCGACTCCACCGCCGCGCTCGGCGAGGCCCGGTCGTAGGCCACGGCCCCCTCCACCAGCCCTACCCGGCCACCACGGCGGGCGATCTCGAGTGGCACCCACAGGTCGTCGAGCACCAGTCCCGGGGGCGGGATCGGCATGTCGCCGCGACGCACCGCGTACAGGGCACCGCTCACTCCCACCACCGAACCGGTGGCCGCCTCGGCGCGGCGCAGGGCGGTTTCGTAACGCCAATAGGCATCCACGGCCAGGGCATAGCCATGGGCATCTTCCAGCCGCAACAGTCCGCCCGCCGCGGCGAGTCCGCCGGCCAGGGCCTCGCACAAGGACCGGATGCTGCCCGGCGCCAGCCGCTGCCGGACATCGGTGAACACCAGTACCTCGCCCTCCGCGAGTGCGATGGCATCGGCCAGACAGGCGCTCTTGCCGCGCCGCAGCGGAGCCTCCACTGCCCGCAGGCGCGGCCCGGCGAAGGCCCGCAGGATGGCATTGGTGCCATCGCAGGAGCCATCGGACACCACCACCAGTTCGAGCCGGTCGGCAGGATAGTCGTGGCCGAGCAGATCCCGCAGCTTGGTCTCGAGATGGGCCTCGCCGTTGTGCACCGCCATGCACACGCTGACCCGCGGCAGCCAGGGCTGCGGCCGCACCGGGCGCGGCCAGAGACGGGCACGCAGCTGCATGGCCAGAGGGTAGCCGACGAAAGTCCAGGCGAGCAGGAGAAGGCAGCCCGCCAGCAGCCCCTCCCAGAACATCATGCCCCGCTCCCGAGTGCCCGGGCCCGCCAGCGCTCGTAGCGCGCATCGCCGAGCAGGGTCTTGGCCGATTCCAGGACACGGTAACGCCAGCGCAGGTGGCGCAGGGCCGGCTGCCCGCCAGTTGCCCAGCGCATTACCTCGCCCACCGTGTGGTGGCGGATGACGGCCACCCTTGGCAGTGGCTGCTCTCCGGCCGGAGCCTCACTCCTGACCATCCCCGGGCAGGACCCAAGCACTGCGCGATAGCCCAGCGTGCGGGCGAGCGGCACCAGACCGCGCGGCACCCGCCCTCCGGGCGGAGCGAGCAGACTCACCGGCACGCCGGTGGCCTGCTCGATCTGCGCCTTCGACACCCTGAGCTCCTCGCGCAGAGCGGCCGGCGTAAGGTGGGTGAAATAGGTATGGGTCTGCCCATGCGACTGCAGGCTCATGCCAGCCGCGGCGAGGCGCCGCACCCCGGCCCAGTCGAGGAAGCCCGGCCGTCCCACCCGCGCAGGGTTGATGAAGAAATCCGCCTTCAGGCCACGGGCGGCAAGCAGGGGCAGGGCCTCCTCGAGATTGCTGGCATCGCCGTCGTCGAAGGTGATCCAGACCTGCGGCAGGCCATCGTCCATGTCGAGCAGGTCGCGTGCCGCACCCACCCGATGACCCGAGGCCACCAGGGCATCCAGCAGGGCGGCGAACCGTCCGGCCTCGATGCTGTAGTGCGGGTCGGCTGCATAACCGGCGGCCCGCGCACGCGGACCGTCGATGCCATGGAACATCAGGGCCAGGGCGCAGGGCATCAGCGCACCAGGGTGAAAGCAAGCAGCACGCGGTGGTCGGTGTACGCCTGCGCCGCCTGGCTGCTTTGGCGCTCCCCCCGGCTCAGCTCGAGGCTGAGCCCGCTGCGCCGGGAGGTCTGCCACTGGCCGATGAGGGCGAGGCGGGTGTCGCGGTCGTTACGGTCCACCGCCTCGTAGCGCCGCCACTCGGCGCCGGCCTGGGCCGCCAGCGAGAAAGTGGCACGCACCTGGCGGCTGGCCGAGACGTAGAGCCCGCGCACCGTCTGGTCAAGACCACTGGCGCGCAGGTACTCCTGTCGCCGCCACTGGCCGTCGAGCCGCAGATAGAGCGATTCATCGCGACGCGACAGACCAAGACGCCCGCCGGTCTGCTCGAACAAGTCGCCGCTCAGGGGGGTGTTGCGGAAGGCCAAGCGAGCCACCGGCAAGGCATAATCGCGGGGGTCCGGCGCCCCCTCCAGCAGATCCTCGGCGCTATCGCCGAAGCCGCGCGAGGCATCCACCTCGAACTGCCCAAGATCGCTGAAGCGGTAGGCGAGGCGGAAACGCAGGAAGGGCAGTGACTCTTCCTCCGCCTCCCCCGGCATCACCCGCTCGAAGCGTACCCGGCTGTAGCCGGCATCGAGGTTGAGGTCGCTGCTCGGGCCGCGCCGGGTGAAACGGAGGAACCCATTCCCACGGCGGTAGTCGGAGGCCGTGGAAGCCGCCCGGAAGTCGACCTCGAGCCCTTCGAGTTCGGCGCTCAGGGTGCGCAGGGCGTCGAGCTCGTACAGGCCGCGTACCGCAGCCCCCATCCGGCGGCCATCGAAATCGGCGCTGCGATCGGCCCCGGTATGCAGGTAGCGCAACTCGCCCACCAGCCGAGTGGTGGGCGAAGGCCGCAAGGCCAGGGTGGGCCCGGTAAGGATGACCTCGGCGCGCTGGCGGTTGTCCGGGGCATCGACACTGAAGGGATTGAGCGGCTGGTCCGTGAGCACCGCCTGGAAGGCCCAGGATAGGCGCTCCGGCGCGATCACCCAGCGCCCGCTCGCCCCTACCTGCCCCAGCCATTCGTCGTCGAAACGGCCACGCAGGTAGTGGCGGTAGGCAAGGTTGCCCGCCGCCTCGAACTCCCCCGAGGCGCCCTCGTGCACCCAGGCGAAGCCCAGCGAGGGCGTAAGCGCGGTATCCGGCACCGCGACCGGACGCCGAGCCATGTTGTCGCTGTGGTCGAGGCCGATGCCGAGGCGATAGTTCAGCCCCTGGGGATCGCCCTGGGCCGCCACGCCGGTGGCACCGAGCAGGCCGAGTGTGGCAAGGGCGAGAGGGATCGCACGGAGCATCGTCAGGGCACCTTGTTGAACACCACGCCGGCCAGGCGGGCGGGATCGAAGACGGCACCGGCATCGGCCACTGCCGCAGCGGTATCGCGGCCGTAGCCGGCCACCAGCACCGAGAGGTCGGCGAACTGCGAGGCGATGCGGGCATCCGGGGCGTTGGCCACCGCCGCGCTGTCGAGCACCACCGTGATGCGCTCGCCCGAGGTGCGCAGGGCCTCGACGAGATGGCGCATCCGGGCCGAGGAGAGCAGCTCGCCCGAGGCCTCGCGGCGGGCGCCGGCCGGTACCAGCCACAGCCGCGGCAGAGCGGTCGGGTGGACGATGGCCGGCAGTTCGGCACGGCCCTCGAGGAAATCGACCAGGCCGGGGGCTTGCCTCCTGACCGAGGCGCTCGTGCAGCACCGGCGAGCGCAGATTGCCGTCCACGAGGATGGCGCTGCGGCTCTCGTCCATCGCGATGGCCGCGGCAAGGTTGGTGGCCACGAAGCTGCCACCGCTGCCCCGCCGCACCGAGGCCACCAGCACCACCATGCTCTCCGAGGGAGCGCGCGCCAGCAGCTGGGTGCGCAGGTCGCGGAAGGCATCGGCCGGCCGCGGGTCCGGCATGTCGTGGCCGACGATGCGCCGCGCCTGGCGCTGGGCCGGATTGAAGGGCGTGGGCAGGGGGCGCCCGGATGAGGGGGCCGGCAGCGCGAAACGCTCACCGAAGGACAGGCTCACAGCAGGATGCTCCCACGCTGGATGGCAACGATGAGGTAGATGCCGAACACCGTGGCCACGATAAGGCCGGCGAGCAGCAGACGCAGCTGCTCGCGGCGGCGGTCGGCCAGCGTGCGCAACTCGGGGATGCTCACCAGCACCGGCAGCGGCTGCTGCTGGGCCAGGGCCGGGGCGGTGCGCACCCGCGGGTCGTAGAACAGGTAGAGGACGAGCAGGCCGAGCGGCGCCAGCAGCCCCAGCACCAGGCCGGCCACGGCGAAGTGCATGAGCCTAAGACCGCTGGGCTGCAGCGGCAGGGCCGCGGGCTCCTGCACGCGGAAAGTGAGGCCGCGCTTCTCGGCATCGAGGTTCATCGAGACCCGGGCATTCTCGCGGCGGCGCAGCAGGTCCTGGTACAGATCGCGGTTGACTTCGTAGTCGCGGGTGAGCTCGGCGAGCTGCGCCTCGGAATCGGCCACCCGGCGTCCGCGTTCCAGCTCGGCCTTCAGCAGGGCCTCGTTCTCGGTGATGCGGGCGGCAAGGCCGGCCATGTTGCTACGCACCTGGGCAAGGTCGGAACGCAGCTCCTGGTAGAGCGGATTGCGCATCACGGCCAGTTCATCACGCTCGCCAGAGCGCTCGCTGGCGCGGGCCTCGAGCATGGCCGCCTGCAGGTCCTCGATCTGATGGCGCAGGCGCACCACGTCGGGGTACTCGTCGGTGTATTCGAGGCGGAGGCGGTCGAGCTGGCCCTGCAGATCGGCGAGCCGCACCTGCATCTCGCCGGAGCGGGTGCGCGCGCCGCTGATTTCGGCCTCGCCACTCAACTGCCCTGCCAGCGAGGCCTCGCGCATCCGCAGCTCGGAGAGCTGGGTGCGGGCCTGCTCGATGCTGGTGCGCAGGCCGGCGATGCGGCTGCGCACGTCGGTCTCGCTGCCCGGGGCGGCATCCTGGTTCTCCGAGCGGAACTGCTTGAGGCGGGCCTCGGCGTCGGTGAGCTTGGCGTGGTACTCCGCCACCTGCGAATCGATGAACTCATAGGCCTCGCGGCTCTCGCGCTCCTTGGCCTCCAGGCTTTCCTGCATGAACAGCTCGGCGAAGCGCTGCGCCACCCGGAAGGCGCGCTCGGGCTCCTTGTCCGCATAGCTGATCTGGATCAGGTTGGGCCCGGGGCTGGAGACGCTGGTGCGCAACTTGATCTGCTCGGCGGCCCGTTCGCGGGCGATCGGATCGGGCAGTTCGGCCGCCCAGCCACCGGCCTCGAGGATCTCGGCCATCACCTTGCGGCTGAAGATCACTTCGCGGGCGATGCGCGCCCGGTCGGCCACGCCCGTGGGCACGGCACGTCCCTCCATCAGCGGGGCGATGATGTTGGTCTCGCTGGCCTGGATGGTGGTGCTGGAAACGTACTTCTTCGGCAGCACCGCGCCGATGGCGAGCGCTGCCAGCGCCACGGCGGCGAAGCCGACGCCGAGGCCGAGGGCGCGGCGCCGGAGCTCGCCCAGCAGCACCGGCAGCAGGGCAAGCCAGTCCGGCGCACGGGTCGGGCCTTCAAGCAACAGGGGGGCATTCACAGGGCACGCTCCGGCACGGTGATCACGTCGCCCGGCCGCACCTCGACATTCGATTCGAGCCGGCCGCCGTTGAGGATGTCGCCCAGCCGCAGGTCGCGGGTCTCGACCCCGCCATCGGCGCGGCGGCGATGCAGGCGGGCACGGTTCGGGGCGGCGAAATCGTTCACCCCGCCCGCCTGCAGCACGGCGTCCAGCACCGTCATGCCCTGGCGGTAGGGCACCGACACCGGCTGCCGCACCGCGCCGGTCACCCGCACCCGGGAAATGAACTCGTGGCTGCGCAACTCCACCAGGATCACCGCCACCTTCGGATCACGCACATAGGTGGCGAGGCGCGATTCGATGTCTGCCGCCACCTCCTGCGGCGTGCGGCCGCCGGCCATCACGTCGCCGAGCAGGGGCACCGAGATCCTTCCATCGGGGCGCACCGGCACGGTGACACTGAGTTCGGGGTTGCGCCAGACCGCGATCTGTACCCGGTCGTCGACACCGATGCGGTAGACCTCGGAAAACTCCGCCGCGGCAGGCGGCTCGGCCGCCATGGCGGCATGGCCGGCCACCGGAAGCAGTCCGAGGGCGAGGACGAAGGAGGAGAAAGACCGCAGGATCAGGAGGCGGTGGGGAAAACTCACGATGGACATGCGATGCCCTGCTCCTTGGGCGCCCGGGGGGACCGCGCCTCGCGGCCGGGCGCACGGCCGTGGGGTGGGGGAAATGTGATGATACGCTGGCCGCAAGGGTTTTTGAGCAACGGATCACAGTTTTTCACCATGCCCACCCGCCTGCTCGACGATCTGCGCCGCCTCGGCCTTCCTCCCGGCGCCCCCGTGTCCGCACTGAAGCCGGCCTGGCGGCGGGTCGCCTCGCAACTGCACCCAGACCGCCATGGCGGCACTGCCGCTCCCGCCCTGGCCGAGGCGAACGCCGCCCTGGCCCGGCTCGAGGCCTTCGCCCGCGTCCACGGCCGGCTGCCCGGCCCGGCCGATCTCGAGGCAGCGCCCTCCCGGCCCGCCCGCAGCGGAGGGCGCCGGGCGGCTGCCGTGCTGACATTGCTGGCCGCCGGGGTATTCGTGTTCTGGCCACAGCCGCCCGCTCCCGCGCCGGCCCCGGAGACGGAATCGCTCATCCACGCTTCCGGCCCGCCGGCCGCAGCCGCCGGCACCCCGGCGCAGGCCACAGCGCCGGCATCCCGCCCGTCCCCGGAAGCCGCACCGCGCCGGCTGGTGCCCGGCATGTCGAAGGCCGAGGTCGAACGCCTGCTCGGCAGCCCGGTGTTCCGCAGCGACGGGCGCTGGGAATACGGCCCCTCCAGCGTCCATTTCGCGCACGGCCGGGTAGCCGGCTGGTACAGCTCTCCGCTTCGCCCCCTGCCCGTCGCCACGCCGCATGCCTCCCCGGAGCCGCCGACCGAGTGATCAGCGCGCCCCCTTGCCGAACAGCACCACTTCCACCGTCTGCAGCAGCACCAGCAGGTCGAACATCAGGCTCTGGTGCTTCACGTAGTACAGGTCGTACTTGAGCTTCTCCTCGGCGTCCTTCACCGAGGCGCCATAGGCGTAGCGCAGCTGCGCCCAGCCGGTGATGCCCGGCTTCACCACGTGCCGCAGGCCGTAGTAGGGAATCTCGCGCTCCAGCTGTTCGACGAAGGCCGGACGCTCGGGGCGCGGACCGACGAAACTCATCTCGCCCTTGAGCACGTTCACCACCTGGGGCAGTTCGTCGATGCGCAGCTTGCGGATCACCCGCCCTACCCGGGTCACCCGGTCGTCGTCGCTGGTGGCCCAGCGCGCCACACCATCGCGCTCGGCATCGGTGCGCATGCTGCGGAACTTGATGACACGGAAGGTCCGCCCGCCCTCTCCCACCCGCTCCTGCAGGTAGAACACCGGGCCGCGCGGCCCGCTCTCGAGCTTGATGCAGAGTGCGGTCAGCAGCATCACCGGCAGGGCGAGGACGAACAATGCCGAGGCCGAGAGGATGTCGAAGGCCCGCTTGCTCGCCGAGCGCACCACGCCGCGGTCGAATCCGGATTCGAACACCACCCAGGACGGGCTCAGTACGTTGATCTGGGCCCGTCCAGTCTGCATCTCGAGGAAATCGTGCAGTTCGTTGACCAACACGCCACGCAGCCGGCAGGCCATCAGCGCGTCGAGCGGCAGGGTGCCGCGGCGGCAGTCCGGCGCCACCACGATCTCGTCCACGGCGAGCAGATCGACCAGGGCAACGAGGCCCTGCGAGGCATCGAGATGCAGTTCGACCGGCACCCGCGGGGCATCGCCCGGCATCGGCACATAGCCAACGATGCCGAAGGTGCGGCGGTCGCTGGCCCGACGCAGTCGGGAATGGATCAAATCGGCCTTCTCGCCGGTGCCGAGCACCAGCACCTGGCGACGTAGCAACTCGCCGCGGCCCACCGCCAGGGCCAGCGCCCGCAGGGCCAGTACGGCAACGAAACCGCTGGCGAGCGCGATAGCCATCACGCCTCGGCCCACGTCCTTTACCGGGGTGGCATAGAGGACCGCCAGCAGCACCAGGCCACCACCGACGAAGGCCACCAGCACCCGCACGGCATGCCCGCTCCAGCCGTCGCGGCTCTGGCCGGCATACAGGCCCATCGAAGTCATTGCCAGCATCAGCACGCAGGCGAACAGCAGGCCCCGCGCCAGGCTGTCGCCGAAGGCAGCCTCAATCAGCGCGACATCGCCGAAAAAGCGCACGAAGACGGCGAATTGGAAGGCGAGGAACAGGGCCAGGAACTCGGCCAGGGCAAGCAGCAGGGTCCAGCGACGGGCGGGGTGGAGGGCGTCGGCGAGGGTGCGCATCGCAAATTCCTGCAAAAGTTCCGGGGGGCGACGGGAAACCGGCCAGTTTTCGCCTTCGGCGGAACCCAAAGTGCGCAGGTCGGCGGAGGCGATCCGGCACCGGGAAAACCGCTGAAGGCCGCACCAAAAGGGCGTGTAGCCAAGGTGAAGCCTGTCACCGATACTATGAGACCCCCATCACATTACGGGCACAAGTAGGGCCCCACGGATGAACGAGCACGGCCCCCCCCACGTCGGCATCATCGGCCTTGGCTATGTCGGCCTCCCTCTTGCCGTCGAGTTCGGCAAACAGCTGCCCACCCTGGGCTTCGACATCGACGCCCGGCGCATTGCGGCACTCCGCGAGGGCATCGACCACACTCTGGAGGTCGATCCGGAAGAGCTGCGTTCGGCAACGAACTTGCGGTTTTCGACGGAGATGGCTGATCTCCGGGCCTGCAACGTCTACATCGTCACCGTCCCCACCCCGATCGATGCGGCCCGCCGCCCGGACTTCGGCCCCCTGCTCGGCGCCAGCCGCACCGTGGGCCGCACTCTGAAGCGCGGCGACATCGTGGTCTTCGAGTCCACCGTATACCCCGGGGCCACCGAGGAGGTCTGCGTGCCGGTGATCGAGCGCGAGTCCGGCCTGCGCTACAACGAGGACTTCTTCTGCGGCTACAGCCCGGAACGCATCAACCCCGGCGACAAGCAGCACCGCCTGCCGGACATCGTGAAGGTCACCTCCGGTTCCACCCCCGAGGTGGCGGAAGCCGTGGACGCGCTCTACCGCCGGATCATCCGCGCCGGCACCCACAAGGCCTCCAGCATCCGGGTGGCCGAGGCCGCGAAGGTGATCGAGAACACCCAGCGCGACCTCAACATCGCACTGATGAACGAGCTGGCCAAGCTGTTCTCGCGCCTCGGCATCGACACCCACGAGGTGCTGCAGGCCGCCGGCACCAAATGGAACTTCCTGCCCTTCCGTCCCGGGCTGGTGGGTGGCCACTGCATCGGCGTCGACCCCTACTACCTCACCCACAAGGCCCAGGAGGTGGGCTACCACCCCGAGGTGATCCTCGCTGGCCGCCGCATCAACGACGGCATGGGCGCCCACGTGGCGCACCGGGTGGTGAAGCTGATGAGCCGCCGCGGCCTGCACCTCGTCGGCGCGCGGGTGCTGGTGATGGGCCTTGCCTTCAAGGAGAACTGCCCGGACCTGCGCAACACCCGGGTGATCGACGTGATCCACGAACTCGCGGGCTTCGGCATGGCCGTGGAGGTCTGGGACCCGTGGGTGGACGCGGCCGAGGCCCGGGCCGAGTACGGGCTCGAACTGCTGGCCGGTACGCCGGAACCGGGCCGCTACGATGCCGTGGTGCTGGCGGTGGCCCACCGCGAGTTCCAGGCCCTGGGGGCGGAGGCGGTCCGCGCCCTGACCCGCCCCGGGGGCGTGCTGTTCGACGTGAAATGCGTCCTGCCCCGCGCGGCCGTCGACGATCGCTTGTGAATCGCCCGTCAAAAAGTGTGACGGAGTCATCAAAATACCTTGCGGCCGGGGTATCGTTTCCCGGCTGACCCTCCAAACGCCCCCGCCCGGCCGCATGACGCGGCCCCCTGGAGTTCCCGATGCGCATCCTCATCACCGGCGCCGCCGGCTTCATCGGCTCGACGCTGGCCCACCGCCTGCTCGACCGCGGCGACGAGGTGCTCGGCTACGACAACCTCAACGACTACTACGACGTGCGCTTGAAACAGGCGCGACTCGACCGCCTGACGCCGCGCCCGGGCTTCTCCTTCGTGAAGGCAGCACTCGAGGACCGCGTGGCGCTCGAGGCCGCCTTCGACACGTTCAGGCCGCAGCGGGTGGTCAACCTCGCGGCGCAGGCCGGCGTGCGCTATTCGCTGGAGAACCCGCGGGCTTACGTCGATGCCAACATCGTCGGCTTCCTGAACGTCCTGGAAGCCTGTCGCCACAAGGGCGTCGAGCATCTCGTCTACGCCTCTTCTAGCTCGGTCTACGGCAACAACCGCAAGCTGCCCTTCGCGGTGGAGGACAGCGTGGACCACCCGGTGAGCCTGTACGCCGCCAGCAAGAAGGCCAACGAGTTGATGGCGCACACCTACAGCCACCTCTTCGGCCTGCCCACCACCGGCCTGCGATTCTTCACCGTCTACGGCCCCTGGGGCCGCCCGGACATGGCGCTGTTCCTGTTCACGAGGAAGATCCTCGCCGGCGAGCCGATCGACGTCTTCAACTACGGCAACCACAGCCGAGACTTCACCTACATCGACGACATCGTCGAGGGCGTGGTGCGCACGCTCGACCGCGTGCCCGGCCCGGACCCCACCTTCGACCCGATGGCGCCCACGCCGGCCAGCAGCAGCGCGCCCTATCGCGTCTACAACATCGGCAACCACACCCCGGTGAAGCTCTCGCGCTACATCGAGCTGATCGAGGAGGCCACCGGCCGCCGTGCCGAGAAACGCCTGCTGCCGCTGCAGCCGGGCGACGTGCCCGACACCGAGGCCGATGTCTCGGCCCTGATGCGCGACACCGGCTACTCGCCCAGCACGCCGGTGGAGGTGGGGGTGAGGCGCTTCGTCGAGTGGTACCGGGATTTCTACCGGGTGGACTGAGACGGGAGGCCAGGAAGGATGGAGACGACCCGCGCACAGGATGGCGCCCCCGCCCCCGGCGGACCGCCTCCCCTCTCCGCATGGCTTGCGCGGGCCGCGGCCCGGCACCCCGATCGGACGGCCCTCGTCGACGTGGCAGGCGGCGCCCGGCTCGACTATGCGGCGCTTTCTGCCCGCGTAGTGGCGGCGGCCGAAGCGCTGCGCGGGGGCGGGCTCGGGGGCGGCGACCGCCTCGGCATCGCCGCCAGCCGCCACCCCGACACCCTGGTGTGGATGCTGGCCGCGCTCGAGGCCGGGCTGGCCTACGTGCCCTTCGACCTCGACTACCCCGCCGCGCGACTCGCGGCCATGGCCGAGGACGCCGCGCCGCGTGCCTTCGTCGGTCCGCCGGCCGCCCTCGAGGCTCTCGCCGGCCTTCTCGGTCCGCTGCCGGGCCTGGCGTCTCCCGCAGCGTCCGCGCCCCGGCATGCGGCCGCGGCCGACCTCGCCTATGTGCTGTTCACCTCGGGCTCCACCGGGCGGCCCAAGGGCGTGGCCATGGGCACCGGGCCGCTGTCCCACCTCATCGCCTGGCAGGCGGCGGACGGGCGGCTGGGGCAGCCGGCCCGCACCCTGCTGTTCGCGCCCTTCTCCTTCGACGTGCACTTCCAGGAACTGCTGGGCGCCATCGCCACCGGTGGCTGCCTCGTACTGGTGCCGGATGCGGTGCGCCGCGATCCCGAGGCTCTGTTGCGCCTGATCGAGGCCGAGGGCGTGGAACGGCTCTACCTGCCCTATGTCGCCCTGCAACTGCTGGCCGAAGCGGCGGGCGGGCGCCGCCTGCCACTGCGCGACGTGGTCAGCGCCGGCGAGCAGCTGGTGCTCTCGCCGGCGATCCGCCGCCTGTTCGAGGCCAACCCGCAAGCCCGCCTGCACAACCACTACGGTCCCACCGAGTCGCACGTGGTCACCGCCCAGTGCCTGCCGGAGGCGGTCTCGGCCTGGCCGGCCGTGGCGCCGATCGGCCAGCCCCTGCCCCATGTGCGGGTGCATCTCGAACCCGCCGACGAGGGCCATGAACTGCTGCTCGGCGGCGATTGCCTCGCCCACGGCTATCTTGGCCGCCCCGAACTGGAGGCGGGGCGCTTCATCGAGCATCCGGCCCTGGGGCGGGCCTATCGCACGGGCGACCGCGTCGCCATCGAAGCGGATGGCGCGCTGCGCTACGAAGGCCGCGGCGACCAGCAATTGAAGATCGACGGCTTCCGCATCGAGCCGGGCGAGGTGGAGGCGGCCCTGCTCGGCTGCCCCGGTGTGCGCGAGGCGGCCGTGGGAGCGATCGAGCAGGACGGCCTGCGTTCGCTGGCGGCCTGGGTGGTGCGCGAGCCCGGTGGCCCGCCCGCATCCAGCCTGCGTACCGCCCTCGCCGAGCGCCTGCCCGCGGCCTGGGTGCCGCTGCACCTGTTCGAGCTGCCTGCCCTGCCCAAGACCCCGAGCGGCAAGCTCGACCGCAAGGCCCTGAAGGCACCGACGCCGGCACCACCCGAGGCCGAAGAGGCACCGGGCGTGGCAGGCACCAGCACGCCGGAGACGCCCCGCGAGCTGCTGCTGCGCCTTTGGCGTGAAGCCCTGGGGCAGCCCGCGCTCGGCGAGCATGATTCGGTCTTCGAGGCCGGCGCGCGCTCGCTGCTGGTGCTGCGGGTGCTGGCCCGGCTGCGCGAGGCGGGGTTGGAGGGCCTTGGGGTCGCCCAGATCTACGACCATCCCACCGTGGCCGGGCAATGTGCCGTCCTTGCCCGACAGGCCTCCTTGGAAGCGCCGCAGGGTGCCCGGCGCGTAGGCCGGGTCGATGAGCCCATCGCCGTCATCGGCATGGCCCTGCGGGCCCCCGGCTGCCCCGACGTGGAGACCTTCTGGCAGGCCCTGCTCGCTGGCCACGAGGGGCTGCGCCGCTTCGCGCCCGGGGAACTCGATCCGGCCGTGCCCGCCGACTGGCGCCAGCGCCCCAACTTCGTACCGGTGCGCGGCGTGCTGGAGCGTGCCGAGCATTTCGACGCCGCCTTCTTCGGCCTGCCGCAGCGCGAGGCCGTGCTGCTCGATCCGCAGCAGCGGCAGCTGCTCGAACTCGCCTGGCAGGCGCTCGAGGATGCCGGCATCGACCCGCGCCGCCAGCCCGACATCGGCGTCTGGGCCGGCACGGCGAACAACGGTTACGCCCCCCTGCTGCGCCGGGAAGCTGGACAGCTCGTCGAACAGGCCGGCGAATTCGCCCTGATGCTGGCCAGCGAAAAGGACTACGCAGCCACCCGCATCGCCCACCGCCTCGACCTGCGCGGCCCGGCGGTGAGCGTGCATACCGCCTGCTCCACCGGCCTCGTCGCCATCGGCGAGGCGGTGGAGGCCCTGCGCGCCGGGCGCTGCGCCGTGGCCCTGGCCGGGGGCGCCACCGTGCTGGTGCCGCAAGCCGGGGGCTACCTGCACGTGGAAGGCGGCATGGAATCCGGCGACGGCCATTGCCGTCCCTTCGACGCTGCCGCCTCCGGCACGGTGTTCTCGAGTGCGGCGGCCATGGTGGTGTTGAAGCCGCTCTCGGCGGCGCTGGCCGACGGCGACACGGTACATGCCGTGGTGCGTGGCGTGGGCATCAACAACGATGGTGGCGACAAGGCCAGTTTCACCGCGCCCAGCGCCCGAGGCCAGGCGGAAGCGATTCGCCGTGCGGTGGCCGACGCCGGCATCGATCCGGCGAGCCTCGGCTTCATCGAGGCCCATGGCACCGGCACGGCGCTGGGCGATCCCATCGAGGTCGAGGCCCTGCGCACGGTCTACGGCGGCCGCGCTGGCGACCCGCCGTTGCTCGTAGGCTCGCTGAAATCGAACTTCGGCCACACCATCGCCGCCGCCGGTGTGCTCGGCTTCCTCAAGGCCGTGCTAGCGGTGCGCGAGGGCCGGGTGCCCGGCACCCTGCATTTCCGCCAGCCGAACCCGGCCCTGCCGCTCGCCGGCTCACGCCTGCGGGTGGCGGCCGAGGCCCTGCCGTGGCCGGCCATCCCCGGGCCGCGCCGCGCCGCCGTGAGCTCCTTCGGGGTTGGTGGCACGAATGCTCACCTCATCGTGGAGCAGGCGCCCCCGCGCCCGGCCGGCGCACCAGCCTCGGAAATGGCCGAAGCGGTGCCGGCGCCGCGGCTGCTGCCGCTTTCCGCCGCTAGCCCCGATGCACTCAAGGCCCGCGCCGCGCAACTCGCGGAGTGGCTCGAAACCCACCCGGAAGCCGGCCTCCCCGCCGTGCAGGCCACCCTCGTGCGGGGGCGGGCCGCCCTGCCGCAGCGTGCCTGCGTGCTGGCGGACAGTGCCGCCCGGGCGGCGGGCGCCCTGCGCGCCCTCGGGGGTGGCCTTCGCGCCCTGCCCCGGTCCCGGGTGGTCTGGTTGCTGCCGGGCCAAGGCTCGCAGCACCCGGGTATGGCCGCCGCCCTCCATGCCGCCTCGCCGATCGTGCGGGAGACCCTGGACGAGGGCCTTGCCAGCCTGCCCGCCGACGAGGCCGCCGAACTGCGCGCGCTGCTGCTCGATCCCGCCGCCTCCGAGGGGGCCGTCCGGCTGGCCGACACCGCGCTGGCCCAGCCCGCTCTGCTGCTGTTCGAGGTGGCGATGGGGCGCTGGCTGGCGGCGCAGGGGGTGCGTGCCGATGCCCTGATCGGCCACAGCATCGGCGAATTCTCCGCCGCCTGCCTCGCCGGAGCGCTCGACCTGCGCGATGCCCTGCGCTGCGTGCGGGTGCGGGCCCAGGCCATGGCTGCCCTGCCGCCCGGCGCGATGGCGGCGGTGCGGGCCACGGCCGAGACCATCGAGCCGCGCTTGCCGCCGGAACTGGAGATCGCGGCCCTCAATGCCCCCGCCCTCTGCGTGGTGGCCGGCCCCGAGACGGCGCTCGAGGCCTGGCTGGCGAGTGCCGCCGCGGAAGGCCTCGAGACTACCCGGCTCAAGGTCTCGCACGCCTTCCACAGCGCCGCCATGGAACCGGCCATGGCGCCACTACGCGAGGCCATGGCGGGCGCCACCTTCCGGCCGGCGAGCGCCACGCTCTATGCCGGCGTCAGTGGTCGCCCCCACGACGCGACCAGCCTCCGTGACCCCGACTACTGGGCCCGCCAGCTGCGCCTGCCGGTGCGTTTCGCCGAGGCCATCCGCCATGCCGCCGGCGAGGGCGATACGGTGTTCGTGGAACTCGGCCCGGGCCAGGCCCTGAGCGCCCTCGTGCGGCAGATGCGCGACGCGCGCGAAGCCCCACTGCGGGTGCTGCCCCTGCTGCCGGCCGCCGGCCGCGAGACACCCGCCTGGCCGCACGCCCTCGAGGCCCTGGGCAGGCTCTGGTGCCATGGCGTGGACCTCGACTGGGCCATCCCCGCCGACACCCCCCGCGCCCGTCTGCCGGTCTATCCCTTCGATGGTCCGGCCTGCCACTTCCCCCGCGCAGCGGCATCGGCGGGCGCCCCCCCGGCCGCAAGCCCGGCCGTGGCCCCCGCCACGACCACGGCACCTTCCCTGCCCCCCGCCCCCCCGTCCCCGATGACGCCCCCGGCCATGACCGACCGCCTCCCCGCCCTCGTCCTCCGCCTACGCGAACTGCTGGCGGGCATCGCCGGCCTCGAGGCGGCGGAGATCGCCCCGGCCACGCCCCTCGTCGAACAGGATTTCGACTCGCTCACCCTCACCCAGGCAGCACTGGAGATCGAGCGCGTGTTCGGCCAGAAGCTGCGCTTCCGGCGGCTGATGGAGGACCTCGATACCGTCGAGGCCCTCGCGCGTCACCTGGATGCGCAGCTGCCAGCCGAGGCCTTTCGCCCGGCCGTGGCACCGTCACCGGCGGCGGCGGCGGCGCCCGCGCCCGTCGCCATCGGGCCTGGGCCGGTGACGGCGCTGCCGGCCACGCCGGCCATGGTCGCGCCCAGCGACCTCATCGGCCTGATGCAGCAGCAGCTCGCCCTGATGCAGCAGACCCTCGCCCTCGTCGGGCAGGGCGCGCTTCCCCCCGCGGCGGCTCCCGCCCCTGCCCTTGCCGCTCCCGCCGCCGCGGCGCCGGCCCCGGCTCCAAGCGCGGCGCTGGCGCCTGCCGCGCCTCCTGCCGCTCCGATGGCACCGGAGACCACGCGGCCCGAGACTCCAGCCACGCCGGACCTCAAGGCCCAGCCCTTCGGCGCCTCGGCGCGGATCAGCCTGCGCGCTCAGGAGCCGCTCGGCGAATCGCAGGCCCGCTGGCTCGCCGACTTCACCCGCCGCTACCTCGCCCGTACCGGTCGCTCGCGCGAGTTCAGCCAGAAACACCGCGCGCGCATGGCCGACCCCCGGGTGGTCACCGGCTTCAACCCGCAGTGGAAGGACCTCGTCTACCCGATCGTGGCCGAGCGCTCCCAGGGCGCCACCATCACCGACCTCGACGGCAACACCTACATCGATCTTCTCTCCTGTTTCGGCGCCAACCTGCTCGGCTACCAGCCGCCGGCGCTGGTAGAGGCCATGCATGCCCAGCTCGATCGCGGCATCGAAGTCGGCCCCCAACACCCGCTGGCGGCCGAGGTGGCCGAGCGCATCGCCGCCTTCACTGGCCACGAGCGCGTGGCCTTCTGCAACACCGGCTCGGAGGCGGTGATGGGGGCGATGCGCATCGCCCGAACCGTCACCGGGCGCAAGACCATCGCCATCTTCACCAACAGCTACCACGGCATCTTCGACGAGGTGATCGTGCGCGGCACGCGCCAGCTGCGCTCGCTGGCCGCCGCCCCTGGCATCCTCGCCTCGGCGGTGGAGAACGTGTTGGTGCTCGACTACGCCAGCGAGGACTCGCTCAGGGTGCTGCGCGAGCGCGCGCACGAACTGGCGGCGATCATGATCGAGCCGGTGCAGAACAAGCTCCCGACCCTGCAGCCGCATGCGTTCGTCCGGGCCCTGCGCGAGATCGCCGATGCCGGCGGCTGCGCCCTGATCTTCGATGAGGTGGTCACCGGCTTCCGCCTCGGCACCGGCGGCGCCCAGGCCTTCTACGGCGTGCGCGCCGACCTCTGCACCTACGGCAAGATCATTGGCGGCGGCCTGCCGCTGGCCGCCATCGCCGGTCGTGCGGCCTGGATGGACGCGCTGGACGGCGGATTCTGGCGCTACGGCGACGCGAGTTACCCCGAGGCCGGCGTCACCTATTTCGCCGGCACCTTCGTGCGCCATCCGCTGGCCCTGGCCGCGGCGAAGGCCACACTGGAGCACCTCGAGCGTGAGGGCCCGGCGCTGTATGACCGCCTCAACGGCCGCACCCAGCGCCTCGTCGACCGGCTCAACCGGGGCTTTGCCGAACGCCATGCCCCGGTGCGGGCGGTGCACTGCGCCAGCCTGTGGCGCCTGCACTGGGACGAGGGCCTGCGCTTCGTCAGCCTGTTCTACTACCTTGCTCGCTTCCACGGCCTGCATCTCTACGAGCAGTTCGGCCATTTCGTCACCGACGCCATGGACGAGGCGGTGATCGAGCGGATCGGCGACGTGTTCCTCGCCTGCCTCGACGAGCTGATGGCCGAGGGCTTCATCCCGCGCCGCGATGGCGCCGCGGTGGAGCACCTGCCCGCCCTGCCGACCACGCGAACCGTGCCCATCGCGGAGGCAAGCCCCGCCGAAGGCGAATGGGCTCCGCTCAGCCCCGGCCAAGCCGAGCGCTGGATGGCCGCCAACTTCGATGCCGGGGCCGCGCGTGCCCTCAACGAAACCTTCTGCCTCGCGCTCGACGGGCCGCTCGACCTGCCGGCCCTGCAGGCGGCTTTCGCCGACGTGGCAGGCCACCATCCGGCCTTCCGCCTCGCCTTCGACCGTGAACAGCCGCGCCAGCGTGTGCTCCCGACGGCCGCAGCGCCCACCCTGCCAGTGCAGGACCTCACCGGCATGCTGGACCCGGAGGCCCGGCTCGGCGAATGCCTGCGCGCCGCGGCGGCGCAGACCGTGCCGCTCGATACCGCCGGCCATGTGGCGGCCAGCCTGTACCGGCTCGGCGCGGAGCGCCACGTGCTGCACGTGCGCGCCAGCCACCTGGTGTTCGACGGCTGGGCCAGTCCGGTCTTCCTCGACGACCTTGCACGCGCCTATGCCGCCCGCCGCGACGGACGAGCGCCGGCCCTCCCGCCGGCCGGACACCCGGGCACGCTCGCGCAGGCGCTGATCGAGGCTTTCGCCGGCGATGCCGGACGCGCGGCGCGCGAGTACTGGACCCGCACCCTGGCCTCGCCGCCCGCGCCGCTGTCGCTGGGCGATCTTGAGCCGGTGCGCAGGCACTTCGGTGCCGGCACCCATGCCCGGCTGTTCCCGCCGGCGGTACTGGAGGCCCTGCGCGGCGCGCCCGGCAGGCCAAATGCAGCCTGTTCCAGTGGCTGTTCGCCGAACTCGCCGCCCTGCTCGCCGACGAGACTGGCCGCGAGGACTTCGTGCTCTGCCTGCCCTACGCCGGCCAGAACGCCGTGGGCGCGCCGCGGGTGATCGGCGATGCCGTGCTCGACCTGCCGGTGCGCGTGCGCACCGGCGGCGCCCTCGATGCGGCGGCCCTGCTCGCCCGCTGCCGCCCGGTCCTGCTGGATGCGCTCGAGCACCCCCTGATGACCCAGGGCCTCGCCGCCCGACTCGTCGGGCGGGAAAGCCTGGGCGACCGGCCGCCTTTCGGTGGCGTGTACTTCAACCTCAACCCGCGCCTGCCCGCCCTCGACTTCCCCGGCCTGACGGCACGATTCGCCGAAGGCGAGAAACCCGGCCTGCTCGGCGAGGTGATGTTCAACTTCTACGAACTGCCCGAGGGCCTGCGCCTCGACCTGCACTACAGCACCGATTTCTTCAGCGCCGGGCGCATCGAGGCGCTGGTGGCGGCCCTGGCCCGGCGCCTCGGCGGTGCGTCGGCGCCCCACGCCGTATCGGCGGCGACACCCGCGATGGCCACCACGCATGCCCCGGCTGCGCCCCCGGCGCCGGCCGCGGACGCCGCTGTCGGCGCCACCGCCCGCGCCCTGCTCGATGGCCCACGGCGCGAGGCCGGGGCGCGCACTGCCCTGCGCTTTGCCGGACAGGGCCGCGATTACGCCACGCTGGATGCCCGCATCCGCGCCATCGGCGCCGCCCTCGAGGCGGCCGGGGTACGCCCGGGCGGGCGCGTGGGTGTCTCGGTGCGCCGCAGCTTCGACCTGCCCGCCGCCCTGCTCGGCGTGTGGGAGGCCAGCGCCGCTTACGTGCCCCTCGATCCCGCCCTGCCGCCGGGACGGCTCGCCCACATGGTGGAGGACGCCGGGATCACCGTGATCCTTGCCGACGGCGCCGACACGGTGCCGGAGCGCCTGCGCGCGGGGCGGCAGGTGCTCGCTCTCGACCGCATCGGCGAGGCGCCGCCGGGCTGGCAGCGGCCGGCCCTGGCGCCGGCACACCCGGCCTATGTGCTCTACACCTCGGGCTCCACCGGCAAGCCGAAGGGCGTGGAGGTCGGCCAGGGCAATGTGGCGGCCTTCCTCGAAGCGATGCGGCAGCGCCCCGGCATCACGCCCGACGACCGCCTGCTGGCGGTGACCACCCCGGCCTTCGACATCTCGGTGCTGGAGTTGTTCCTGCCCCTCAGCGTGGGTGCCTGCGTGGTGCTGGCGAGCGAGGACGAAGCCCGCAACCCCGACCGTTTCTGGCCGTTGTTCGAGCGCGAACGGCCAAGCCTGCTGCAGGCCACCCCGAGCGTGCTGACGATGTGGCTCGGCGATGCGCCGGCGGAGCGCTTCCGCGACACCACCCTGCTGCTCGGCGGCGAGGGCCTGCCGCTCGCCCTGGCGCGCCGCCTGGCTCCGGCCTGCAAGGCCCTGTGGAACATGTACGGCCCCACCGAGACCACGGTCTGGTCGAGCTGCTGGCGGGTGCCGCACGCCCCGGAGCGCATCAGCGTGGGCGAGGCCATCGCCGGCACCACCCTGCAGGTGCTGGATGCCGCGCTCATGCCGGTGCCGCCCGGCGAGGAAGGCGAGATCGTGATCGCCGGCGCCGGCGTGGCCCATGGCTACCTCAACCTGCCGGTACTCACGGCGGAGCGCTTCGTGCGCCTGCCGGGCGGCGAACGCGCCTACCGCACCGGCGACCGTGGCCGCTGGCTGCCGGATGGCACGCTCGAGCATCTCGGCCGCATGGATGCGCAGGTGAAGCTGCGCGGCTACCGCATCGAGCTGGGCGAGATCGAGGCGGTGCTGGAGCAGGCGCCGGGTGTACTGCAAGCGGTGGTGAGCGTGCGCGAGGACCGGCCGGGCGACCAGCGGCTGGTGGCCCATCTGCGGGTGGATGCCGCGCGCTTCGATGCCGGCGAGGCCCTGGCCCGCTGCCGCGATGAACTGCCCGAGTACATGCTGCCGCAGCACCTGGTGCCGATGGCCGCCTTCCCCCTGCTGCCGAGCGGCAAGGTGGACCGCAAGGCCCTGCCGGCGCCGGAGCAGCCGGCCACCGCGCCCGGCCGCGCCCCGGCCGATGCCGCCGAAGCCACGGTGTGCCGGATCATGGCCGAGCTGCTGGGCGTCGAGGCCGTCGACCCGGAGGCCAGCTTCTTCCAGCTCGGCGGCCACTCCCTGCTGGCCATCCAGCTCGCCACCCGGCTGAACCGGGAAGTCGGCGGCGATCTCACCATGCGCGAGGTCTTCGAGCTGCGCACCGCTGCCGCGCTGGCGAAGCGCCTCGGGGGCGCGAGTCCCGACGCCAGCCCCGGCCCGCCACATCCCGGTGCAGGCAGAACAGGGACGAGGCCCCTTGAGCGCGATGCAAGCGCGACTGGTGCAGATCCTCGAGCTCAATCCGGCCTCGAACAGCTACAACATGCCGTCGGCGCACCGCCTGCGCGGCCCACTCGACGTGGCGCGCCTCGAGCGGGCACTGGCGGCCTTCATCGACCGCCACCCGGCGCTGCGCACCACCCTGTGCCGCGAGGAGGGCGAGTGGGTGCAGCGTGTGGCCCCGCCCGGCGGCTGGCGCCTGCCCCCAGTAGAGGACGTGAGCGCCCTGCCCGACGAGGCCACGCGGCTCGCCCGGGTAGACGAGCGTCTCGCCGAACTGGTGCGTCGCCCGGTGCCCCTGGACCGGGCGCCGATGGCCAGCATCGCCCTGTTCCGGCTCGCCGACGACGACCACATCCTGTTCGTGATGCCGCACCACGCCATCTGGGATGGCTGGAGCTTCGACATCCTCTACCGAGACCTCGCCCGCGATTACCCCGCACCGCCCGAGGGGCCGGTGGCGCCCACGGCCTGCAGCTATCTTGATTTCGCCCATTGGCATGCCGGCTTCCTCGGCTCGCCGGTGTATGCCCGGCAGCGCGAGGCCGCCCGCCAGCGTCTGCGTGGTGCCGGCCCGTGGCGGGCGCTCACCGGCGATCGCCCGCGCGCCGGCCGCATGGGCGGCGCCAGCCAGGACCGGCTGCTGAGCCTGCCCATGGCCCAGGTGGCGCGGCTCGAGCAGCGCGCCCGTGAGATCGACGCCACCCTGTTCCACCTGCTGCTGGCCGGCACCGCCGCTGCCATCGAGCGCAGCTTCGGGCTGCAGCGTCTGCTGCTGGGCACCCCGATGCGCGGCCGCAATCTGCCCGAACTGGAAGACGTGGTGGGCTACTTCGTGAACCTGGTGCCGATCGCCCTCGGCGTGCAGCCGGAGCGGGCGCTGTCGGCACTGGTGACACAGGCCCGCGATGCCACCCAGGAGGCCCTCGCCTCGGCGGACGTACTGCTGGAAGACCTCGTCGACCTGCTGCGGGTGGATGCTGGCGCCCAAGCAGGCCCGATGTACCAGGCGGTGTTCTCCTTCCAGGATGTGCGCGGCCGCCCCACTACCTGGGGCGAGCTCGAGCACTCGCGCTACTACCCGGCCTCTCAGGGCGTGACCGAGGACATCGCCCTCAACATGGTGCTGACCTCGACCGGCCTGCACCTGCTCGCCAACTACAACCCCGCCCTGTTCGCAGTGACGGAAATCGATTCCCTACTGGAGCGCCTGAAGACGGTCCTCGACCGGCTGGTGGAGGATCCCGCGCAGCCGCTCTCGGCCGTCGAGGGAGTGGGCACGGCTCCTGCCACCGCAACGACCCCGACTCTCCTTCCGACCATTCCGCCGCCCGCCACGGCGGCGCCGGACGCCGGTAGCCCCGCGACCGACGACGCGGATCTGCTCGCCCTCTGCGCCGCGATGCTGGGCCTTTCCTCCGTCCGCGCCGAAGACAACTTCTTCGCTCTTGGCGGCCACTCGCTGCTGGCCCTGCAGTTCGTGCAGCGCGTGCAGGCCGCCACCGGCATCCGCCTGCCGCTGGTCATGGTGGCGCAGCAAAGCCTGGGCGCCCTGCAGGCGCAGGTGGACGGCCAGCGCCGCGATAACGGCAAGGACGGCCATGTCACCGGTGGCGAACTCCGGCAAGCCGCCACGGGCGGCATGCGCGGCTGGCTGCGCCGCCTGCTGCGGGGCAGCGCATGAGGCCAGGTGAATCGGCCCTGCTGGCCGTGCCGGTGGGCGGCGGCACGGTGATGGCACGCTGGAGCGCGGCCGCGCCGGGGCAGCCGGCCCTGCTGCTGGTGCCGCCCTTCTTCCACGAGTGGCAGCGCAGCTACCGGCTGTTCGCGCTGCTGGCCGACGCCCTGCGCCAGCGCAGCATTTCGGTGCTGCGCTTCGACTACCGCGGCAGCGGGGACTCGAGCGGCGAAAGCACGGACTTCACGCCGGGCCGTGCCCTCGAGGACACCCTGGCCGCCCTCGCCGTGCTGGAGCAGAAGGCCGGGGTGCCGGCACGCCTGCTCGGCATCCGCGGCGGGGCGCTGCTCGCCGCCCTCGCCGCCGAACGCGCCGGCCGCGACTGGTGGGGCTGGCAGCCCTGCCACGCCGGCGCGGACCATGCCGCGGAACTGCAGGCCCTCGATGCCCGCGAGCGGGGCAATCGCCAGCGTTTCCCGTATCTCCGCCGCCCTCTGCCCGCCGATCCCGGCAGCTGCCTTGGCTTTCGTCTCGCCCCCGGCTTCTTCGAGGCCCTGGCCGGCCTGCGGCCGGGCAGGCCGGCACTCGGCAGCTTCGATCGCCCGGCCTTCGCCTCGTCTCCTGCCTTCGCCCTGGAACCGGCTTTCACCGACTGGGTGGGCCAGATCGACATCGAGGGCAGCCATCCGCTGCCGGCAGTGGCCGCGCTCGCAGCGCGGCTGGATGCCCTGCTGCGCCCCGGTCCCGTGACCGAGGCACTCCGCGCATGAGCGCCGTGCTGCATGTGGAGGGCCGAGACATCGGCTTCCTCGACTGGCCCGAGGACACCGGCCGGAACTGCGGCCTGCTCTGGCTGAATGCCGGGTCGATCCGCATGGCCGGGCCCTTCCGCCTGCATGTCGAGGCCTCGCGGGCCCTGGCCGCCGACGGCTGGCCGTGCGCCCGCATCGACCTGCCCGGCGTAGGCGACCACCTCGCCAGCGCCCAGCGCGCGCCCGAGGCGGTGGCGAGCAGCGTGCTGGATGCCCTCGAGCAGCGCACCGGCTGCCGCCGCTGGGCGGTGGGCGGCATTTGCAGCGCCGCCGATTTCGCCTGGCGCTGGGCCAGCCAGGAGCCGCGCATCGCCGGTCTCGTACTGCTCGATCCGCTGGCCCGCCGTACGGCACCGGGCTTTCGCTGGGGCCAGCTCCAGCTGCTGCTGGCCCGTGGCCCGGCGGGCATGGCCGAGGCGTTGGCCAAGCGCCTGCGCCCGGCGAGCGCGGTCGCCTTCGGCAACGAGCAATTACGCGACTGGCCGGCGCCGGGCGAAGAAGCCGAGCAACTCGCCGCCCTCGTGGCGCGCGGCACCGAGGTCTTCGCGCTCTACACCGGCGGCGCGGCCAGCTACTTCACCCACCCACGCCAGTTCCATGCCGGCTACGGCCCGGCCAGCCGCCATGCCGCGGTGCGGTTCCGCCACTGGCGCGACTGCGACCACCTGTTCATGCAGCCGGCGCACCGGGATCGGCTCATCGCCGAACTGCGCCAGTGGCTGCGCGAGCGGCTCACGCCTTGCGCCTGATGTCCGGACGCTCCCCGACGCCACGCACGGACGCCGCATGAACCCGTCCACTCCGTCGCCGCCTTCGCCGCTCTACCCGCACGATACCGGGCGGCCACGCCTGCGGGTCACCGTAGTGCTGGCCTGCCACGCCCTGCCCGGCTGGCTGGACGAAACCCTGGCGGCCCTCGAGGCCGCGCCTTTCATCGAGCTTGCCCTGCTGCGGAGCCCGCCCGCCCCGGCGCGCCGTCAGGGCAGCCTGCTCTGGCGTTGCCTCTACCGTGGCGACCGCGCCCTGCTAGGCAGCCTGTCCTCCGTGCTCGCCCCCCGGCCCCTGCGCCCCTCCCTCGCGGCTGCCCCGCTGTTCGACGATGGCGCACTGACCCGGGCCGTCGCCGCCACCACGCCCGATGTGCTGCTCTGTCTCGGTCGCTCGCCGGCGCCGGTGGCACTCTGGCCGCTGGCGCGCCGCGCTGCTTGGTCGCTCCCGGCCGAGGCCTGCCACGCCGACGGCGCCCTGCTGCATCTGCTTCCCGCCTTCCTGCGCGGCGAGGCCGGCACCGTTTCCGGGCTGCCGGTCCACGACGATCGCCTCGGCCGACACCTGCTGCTGGAGCCCACCGACGTTTCGGTGGCCCAGCTCAGCCTCGCCCGCAACAGCGCCTACCAGCTCCAGAAGGCCCCGGCACAACTGCTCCGGGCCCTGCGCCATCTGCATCGCGATGAGCCTTTGGAGGCCCTGCCAATCAGCGTGCCACGCCCCCCCGGCCGGCTCGCCAGCCTGCGGCTCTGCCTGGCCCTCGCCCTGCGCGGCCTGCGCCGGCGCCTGCCCCGGCTGGGCCGCCTCGAGCGCTGGACGCTGGCCTTCCGCCGCAATGGCCACCCCTTACGCCCAGACGCTCCGGATGCCCACGGCTTCCGCTGCTGGACGCCACCCGCAGGCTGGTTCTGGGCCGATCCCTTCCCCTGGTCCCGCGGTGGCGAGGATCTGGTGTTCTTCGAAGCCCTGCCCTATGCCAGCGGCGTGGGCGAGATCCACATGGCCCGGATCGATGCCGATGGCCAGCCCTCCCCTCCCGTCACCGTCATCGCCGACGGCCGACACCGCTCCTATCCCTTCCTCGTCGAGCACGGAGGCGAGCCCCTGATGCTGGTGGAATGCGCGGAGTCCCGTCGGCTCGAGGCCTGGCGCCCGGAACGCTGGCCCGATCGCTGGCGCGCCGTCGCCACCCTGCTCGAGGGCTGGCGCATCGTCGATGCCACCCTGCACCGCCATGCCGGTCGCTGGTGGCTGTTTGCCTGCGTGGCGGAAACGCCTTTCGACGACGGCGGGCGCGAGTTCAACGAACTCTTCCTCTTCCATGCCGACGATCCGCTCGGCCCCTGGCAGCCGCATCCGGGCAATCCGGTGGTGCGCGGCGTGGCCCGGGCACGACCCGCCGGTCCGCTGTTCGAACACGACGGCCGCCTCATCCGTCCGGCCCAGGACTGCACCCTCGAATACGGCCACCGCATCGTTTTCCAGGAAGTGCTCAGGCTCGACGAAACCACCTATGAAGAACGCCCGCTCGGCCGCCTCGACCCTGTCTGGGCCCCCGGCCTGCGGGGCTGCCACACCTATGCCCGGCACGGCCGCCTCGAATTCCTCGACGCCAAGTTCCTCGTGCCCTCCCGTACCGCACGTGGCGCAGTCCCCCGCGCACCGGACGCGCCATGAGCCGGCGCCGGTTCCGGCGGCTCGACGCCCTGGCGCTGGGCTTGAGCCTCGTCATCCTGCTGGCGCTGTTCATGCCGATGGGTGAGCACCCGGCCTGGCAGTGGCTCTTCAACCTCGCCCATGTGCCGGTGTTCGCCCTGCTGGCCTGGCTGTGGGCCGAGGACCTGCTCGATCGCCGCTGGCCCCTGCGACGGCGCCTCATCACCATCGCGCTCGCCGGTCTGGCCATCTCGCTGGCCACCGAGGGACTGCAGTCCTGGGTGCCGGGCCGGCAGGCCGATCTCGCGGATCTCGCACGCAATGCCTTTGGCCTGCTGGCCGGCCTGGTCCTGCACGGGTACCGGCCCGGCCTGCTGGCAGGCCGGGCCGGTGGTCGCGATCAGTCCTGAGCGCCCGGGTTCACTGGGCGTCGGGGATGGCCCCGGACGGCAACGCGATCATGTAGGTGTCGATGTCGCTGTCCGAGGTAGTGCCGAAATTGGAGGCCCAGACGATGCGGGTGAAATCGCGGTTCACCGTGGCCTGCGGCTCCGTCCAGTAGCCATTGAAGCGGCTCTGGTGATGGCCGATGTTGAGGATCCGGCCGTTGGGCTTCAGTTCCACCGCGAACAGCTTGTTGTGCAGCCACTGGTTGGGCGAGCCGCTGGCATAGGTCGAGACCAGCGCCCAGCCCGGCTTGGCGAAGGCCTGGCCGGAGACGTGGTAGGCCGTGGCCGTGCCCTGCAGGTAGGTGGTGAACAGCACCGTGCGGGTGTTGGTATCAATGTTGTGCATGAAGAAGTCACCCGCGTTGCTCTGGTAGTCCAGGGCCACGTAGATGTCCTCGCCCTGGGCGTTCAGCGCTAGATCGGAGTGCTCCGAGGTGTGGTGCAACTGCCGGGAGATGGTGAAGCTGCGGTCCCAGGCCACCGTACCGCCCTGGCCGGAGAGGTGCGAGACCACGCACCAACGGCCGGAGGCCGACATGCTCACATGGTCCGGACGGGCGCTCAGCGAACGGGTGCCGACCACGGTCTGGGTCTGCAGGTCGTAGACGAACACGCCGCGGATGGTGAAGTTGCTGGTCTCGGCCATCAGGCACCAGTAGCGACCATCGGCCGAGGGACTGCCTTCGGACTTCGTCCACACCCGTGCCACGTCGGCCCAGGGCAGTTTGCCGCTGAAGCTGGCGGCCACCGTCGAGGTGTTGGTATCGACATTGAGGCGGCGCAGGGTCATGCCGCCATTGGTATCGAAGTAGTACAGCGACTTGGGGTCGATGGGATGCCACTGGATCTCGGCATCGCCCGCCGGGCCGTTCAAGGTGCGGATGAAGGCCATGGTATTGGCATCGTAGAGATGCCAGAAACCGTTCTGGGCATTCACCACAAGATAGCTGTTGTCGGCATTGAAGGCCTGGCGCCGCGAATAGTCGTGACGGGCAAAGCCCGAAGGCGGCTCGTTGGCATGGTCGGTCACGCGGATGCCGCAGGTGCCATGCACCGGATCGCTCCAGGCCGCCCCCTTCAAGGGTCGGGCGAGGGTGGGCACCGTGGAGACCACCTTGCCCTGCACCAGGCTGAAGTTCGGCGCATAGAAGTTCGCGCACGCTGGCGGCAGAGTGCTGCCGGTGGCCGGCGGCTCGGTGGGAGCGGCAGCGGCATTGACCGTGAGGCTGAAACCGGCATTGCTGCTGCGGCCCTGGGCATCGCTGATGCGGGCCGAGAGCGTACGAGTACCCGCCGAAGTGCCGGCCGGCACGGTGGCACGGAAGCTGTAAATGCCGTCGCCGGCCGTCGCGTCGCCGTTCTGGCCATTGTCGTTGAAGGCCTGGGCGGCGCCGAGACCGAGCGAGGAAAGATCGGCGCTCACGGCGATGCCGGTGCTGGCAGGTCCGCTGCCGGGCGTCACCTGCACAGTGAGCAGGCTCGACTCACCGGCCAGCAGGCTGCTCGGGCTGGCTGCCGCAGTACCGAAGGGCGCCACGCTCGGCACGCTGGCCACGTTGACGCTGGTGCTGCTGATGGCCGAACGGCCCTGGGCATCGTTTACCAGCACGCGGACCGACTTGGCACCGCTCGTGAGGCTTGCCGGCACGGTGTGGCGGACGCTGAAGATGCCGTCCCCGGCCACCGCATCGCCGTTCGTTCCATTGTCGCGCAGACGCTGATTCTTGTTTCCGCCGAGCGCGGCGAGGTTGGCCACCACGCCGATTTTCGTGCTGACGGGATTGCTGGCAGGCGTGACCTGGGCGGTGATCAGCACCGTCTCGCCCGGAGCGACACTGCCCGGCGAGGCCGAAGCTGCCACCGACAGCGGCACAGCGGCCGGTTGCGGCGTCCCGCCGCCGCTGCCGGAACCGAGGGTGGCAGTGAAGCTGGTGGTGGCCGAACGGCCCTGGGCATCGCGCACCGTGGCGGTGATCGTCTTGGTACCCAGGGTGGCCGCCGAGGCGATGTTTTCCCGGTAGCTGAAAATGCCGTCGCCAGCCACCGCATCACCGTTCACGCCATTGTCGTTCAGTTCCTGGGCATGGCTGCGCAGGAATCCACTCAGGTCGGCGGTGACACTGAGCCCGGTGCTGGTGGGATTGGAGGCCTTGGTGGTGCTGACGGTGACGAGCACCCAGTCGCCGGGCATGAGGTTGGTGGAGGGTGTGGCCGCGCCGGTGGCCGAGAGGGTCTGGGCCTGGGCCAGCACCGGCAGGGTCAGCAGGGCGGCGGCGATGGGCAGGCGGCGGAGGGAAGAAGCGGTGGCGTTCATGGCTCGGATTCCTGATTCGGGCTGGCAGCACGCCGCGACACGCCCTGCCGGGGGCAGGGACGGGCGGCGGCGAACCGCGTCGAGGGCTTTGGATGGCCGGAATGCGGGGCCGGGAGGGCGGCGCACTCCGTGGCGGCCGTCGGGATCCGGAAGCAGGTCCGCCTCGGCGAACCTCATCGGGCCATGCCGGCCCATTCCGTGCGCGATTCAGCGCTCCGCCACCCCGACCGGGTGGCGTCCCATCGGCCAACCCCGCTCTCGCAAGAACCGGGGGCGTCCTTCTGGTGAGCCGCACTTTCCTGATGTCAACGCCTGTAAACCGTGCGCTATCGCAAGCTTCCGCTGACATCCGTTGAAAATCGCCGCCAGGGCATGGAATCTGCGAATGCGCGTCACGATTCGGGACCGCCCGCGGCAAGCCGGCGTTCAGGGCCCGCCGTGATCTGCGTCACGCGCCCGCTCGCTGCTGCCACGGGAAGCGCGGGCAGCCCCCGCCCGGCGAGACGCGGGAAGATCCTGAACGCACGCCGGCCAGCGCCTTGAACATCCCGCCGCCGATGCCGCATACTCGCGCGCTTTCCGCAATTCCCTCTCGCCCACAGGTGCCGCATGAAAGTCCTTTCGTCCCTGAAGTCCGCGAAGGCCCGTCACCGCGACTGCAAGGTCGTGCGTCGCCGTGGCAAGGTCTTCGTGATCTGCAAGTCGAACCCGCGCTTCAAGGCCCGCCAGCGCTGACCCGCACACGGCCCTGCGCCTGCGACGCCGGCCCCGTGCCGGCGTCGCCGTTTCCGGGGTTTGGCGAAGCCGCGCCGCAGTGCCACAATCGGCCCGCCCCTCGGCCACGGAGACCGATTCCATGATGCGTACCGCCCTCATCGCCACCCTGCTGCTGCTCGGGGCCGCCGCTCCGGCCCATGCCGACCGCCTGCTGATCGAGCGCACCCGCGCCGCCGAGGCCGCCAACCTGCCGACCCGGGGCATGACCATGGCCCAGGTCGAGGCCCGGTTCGGCGCGCCGGCACAGAAACTGGAACCGCGCGGCGGCCAGCGCCCGCAGTGGCCGGTGATCCACCGCTGGGTCTATCCGCAGTTCACCGTCTACTTCGAGCGCGACCGCGTGGTGAACGCGGTGCTGAACCGCGCCTCCCCCAATGAGACCGGCCCGGCCCCCGTCGGCGCCCGCTGATCTCCCGACGATGTCCTGCGAGGCGCGGCTCGACGCCGCGCCTTTTTCTTGGTGATGCCGATGAGCCTCCGCTTTCCCGCCGAATGGGAACCCCAGGACGCCGTCCTGATTGCCTGGCCGCATGCCGGCACCGACTGGGCCGAACGCCTCCCCGAGGTCGAATCGACCTATGTGGCGCTCGGCGTGGCCATCACGCGCTTCCAGCGCCTGGTCATCATCGTGGCCGACGCCGCGCTCGAGACCCATGCGCGCGGCCTGCTCGCTGCGGCGGGCGCCGACCTCGCTCGCCTGCGCTTCGTTCACGCGGCCTATGACGATACCTGGCTGCGCGATTCCGGCCCGATCACCCTGCGCGAGGGCGAGGTATTCCGCCTGCTCGATTTCCGCTTCACCGGCTGGGGCGGGAAGTACGGCGCGGCGCAAGACGACGCGCTCATTTCCCAGCTCGTCGCAGCCGGTCTGTTCAAGCGCGCGAAGCACCAGCGCATCGACTTCGCCCTCGAGGGCGGCGGCATCGAGACCGATGGCGCGGGCACCCTGCTCACCACTTGGCAATGCCTGCGCGAGCGCCACCCGGGGCTCACCCGTCAAGAGATCGCCTGGCAGCTGGAAAACACCCTGCAGCAGCAGCGCGTGCTGTGGTTGAACCACGGCGCACTGGAGGGCGACGACACCGACGCGCATATCGATACCCTCGCCCGCTTCGCCGCGCGCGACGCCATCGTGTTCCAGGACTGCGACGATCCTGCCGACTCGCACTACACCGGCCTCAAGGCCATGGCGGCGGAGCTCGCCGCCCTGCGTACCACGGACAACCGGCCCTATCGCCTCTACCCGCTGCCCTGGGCACGGCCGATCATCGACGAAGGCCGCCGCCTCGCCGCCTCCTACGCGAACTTCCTGATCATCAATGGCGCCGTGCTGATGCCGGCCTATGGCGACAGGGCGGATGCCGCCGCTGCCGTTAGCTTGAGCAACGCCTTCCCGCACCATGCCATCGTGCCCGTGCCCTGCCGCCCGCTGATCTGGCAGAACGGCAGCCTGCACTGCATCACCATGCAGTTGCCCGCCGGCCTGCTGGCCTGATCCCGCAACACACTCCCCCTCTCCCGCGAGCAAGCCCATGAACCGGATGCTGAAAGTCGCCCTCGTCCAGGAAATCAACCGGGGCGATGCCGAAGCCAACCTCGCCTGCATCGAGCAGCGCGTGGCCGAGGCCGCTGCCGGCGGTGCGAAGCTGGTGCTGCTGCAGGAACTGCACAACGGCCCCTACTTCTGCCAGCACCAGAGCGTCGACGAATTCGACCGCGCCGAGCCCATCCCGGGCCCCAGCACCGCGCGCCTGTCCACGCTCGCGAAGCGGCACGGGGTGGTGCTGATCGGGTCGCTGTTCGAACGCCGGGCGCCGGGCCTCGCCCACAACACGGCGGTGGTCTTCGACGCCGATGGCCGCTTCGCTGGCAAGTACCGGAAGATGCACATCCCCGACGACCCGGGCTTCAACGAGAAGTTCTACTTCACCCCGGGCGATCTTGGCTTCACCCCGATCGATACCTCGGTGGGGCGTCTTGGCGTGCTCGTCTGCTGGGATCAGTGGTATCCAGAAGCCGCCCGGCTGATGGCCCTGGCCGGCGCCGACCTGCTGCTCTACCCGACCGCGATCGGTTGGGATCCGCGCGATGCCGAGGCCGAGAAGGAGCGCCAGCGCATGGCCTGGATCCTTTCGCACCGCGGCCACGCCGTCGCGAACGGCCTGCCTGTGCTCACCTGCAACCGCACCGGCTTCGAGTCCTCGCCCGTGGGCGGCCCGGGCATCCAGTTCTGGGGCTCCAGCGCCGTGTTCGGCCCGCAGGGCGAGGTGCTGGCCGAAGCCTCGCGCGATGCCGCAGAAGTACTCCTCTGCGAGGTCGACCTCGCCCGCGGCGAGGCGGTTCGCCGCATCTGGCCCTTCCTGCGCGACCGCAGGATCGATGCCTACGGCGATCTCGTGAAGCGCTTCCGCGACTGAGCGCCGGCCGCCATGGACACCCACTCCCTCCCGGCCGCGCTGGCCGGCCAGCCCCTCGCCCGGGTGGAACGCGAGGGCGTGCACTACACCCTGCTCGGCACCGCCCATGTCTCGAAGGAGAGCGTGGAGGCGGTGCAGGGCGCGCTGGAGAGCGGGGCCTTCGACGTGGTGGCGGTAGAGCTGGATCCGGCGCGGCACCGCGCCCTCGTGGCGCCCGAGGCCCTCGCCTCGCTCGACCTGGTGGCGGCGATCCGGTCCGGCAAAGCCGGGCTGCTGGCCGCCAACCTCGCACTGGCCGCCTACCAGCGCCGGCTCTCCGAGCAACTCGGCATCGAACCCGGTGCCGAGCTCAAGGTCGCTGCCGAAGGAGCGACGGCCCGTGGCCTGCCCCTGCTGCTGATCGACCGCGACATCGGCACCACCTTCCGGCGCGCCTGGGCCCGACTGGGCTTCTGGAAGCGGGCCATGCTCGGGGCGGGCATCGCCACCGGCCTCGTGGTCGACGAGACGGTGGACGACACAGCGATCGAGAAGCTCAAGCAGGGCGACGTGCTGGAGGCCAGCTTCGCCGAGTTCGCCGGTACGAGCCCCGAGCTCTATGAATCCGTGATCGCCGAACGCGACCGCTACATGGCGGCCAAGCTGCGCGCCGCCGCCCTGCCCGCCGGAAGCCGCGTGCTGGCGGTGGTGGGTGCCGGGCATCTCGCCGGTCTCGCCCAGGCGCTGGCCCACGGGGACGGCGCACCGGAGGCCGAGATCGCGTCGCTCGAGGCCCTGCCGCAAGGTAGCCGTGTTCCCTGGTTCACCCTGCTGCTCGCCGCCCTGCTGCTCGGCGGCTTTGCCTGGGGCTGGCAGCAGGGCGGCATCGAGACCGGCGGCGCGGTGCTGCTGCACTGGGTGCTCGTCACTGCCGCCGGCGGCGCACTGGGCTGCCTCGCTGCCGGTGGGCACCCTTTGAGCATCCTCGCCGCCGCCGCGGCCTCGCCGCTCACCCCCCTGCATCCGGCCCTCGGCTCCGGCACGGTGAGCGCCCTCGTCGAGGCCTGGGTACGCAGCCCGGGCTATGCCGATTTCCTCGCCCTACGCGAGGACACACGTCGGCTCAGCGGCTGGTGGCGCAACCGCGTGGCCCGCACCCTGCTCAACTTCTTCCTCACCTCGCTCGGCACGGCGCTGGCGGTGTGGGTGGCCGGCGCCGGCATGCTGGCGAAACTGCTCTGAGCACGCGCAAAGAACCCGCGGTGATTTGACGGCTCCAGCGCACTGGGGTGAACTCGGGCGCCCGCCTGCTGGAAGCCCGCGCCGTGCTCTCGACGCCCCCGCCCCTGCCCGCCGCCTCCCACGCCCCGTCCGGAGAGCGCGTGGCGCTGCCACGCTGGAGCCGGGCGGTGGTGAAGGTGGGCAGCAGCCTGATCGCCCCGGAAGGCGGGCAGCTGTCCACCCGCCACCTGCTCGGTATCGCCCGCCTCATCGCCCGCCTGCGTGAGGACGGACGCGAGGTGGTGCTGGTGTCCTCCGGCGCCGTGGCGGCCGGCCGCGCCCTGCTCGGCGGCCACGAGGGCCGCGCCATCCCCGCCAAGCAGGCCCTGGCCGCCCTCGGCCAGCCACGCATGTTCGAGGCCTGGGCACGGCTCTTCGACGGCCCCAGCGCGCAGGTGCTGCTGGCCTACGACGACCTGCGCAACCGCCGCCGCTTCGTCAATGCCAAGAACACCCTGCGCGAGCTGCTGCGACTCGGTGTGCTGCCGATCGTCAACGAGAACGACTCGGTGGCGGTGGACGAGCTCCGGGTGGGCGACAACGACAACCTCGCCGCCCATGTGGCAGTGCTGGTGGATGCCGACCTGCTGCTGATCCTCTCCGATGTCGATGCGCTCTACGAGGCCGATCCGCGCCGCCACCCCGGGGCAGGCCGCATCGCCCGCGTCGAGGCCATCGACGAGGCGGTGATGGCCCTCGCGGGCGGGGCCGGCTCGGCGGTGGGCACCGGCGGCATGCGGACCAAGCTGGAGGCCGCGGCCAAGGCCGCCGCCCGCGGCATCGCCACGGTGGTGGCGCGCGGCAGCTGCCCCATGGCGCTGGAGGCGCTGGCCCGCGGTGAATGCCCGGGCACCCTGTTCGCCGCCACCGCCTCACGGGTGAGCGCCAAGCGCCACTGGATGCACCACGCGCTCGGCTGCGAGGGCCGGCTGCGCATCGATGCCGGCGCCGTGCGCGCACTGCGCGAGCGCGGGGCCTCGTTGCTGCCTGCCGGGGTGCGCGAGGTGCAGGGCAGCTTCCGCGCCGGCGATGCCGTCGAGGTGCTGGCGGAAGGCGAGGAACGCCCCTTCGCCAAGGGCATCGCCCAGTACGATGCCAGCGATCTTAGGCGCATCGCCGGCCGCCCCAGTACCGAGTTCCCCGCCCTGCTCGGCTACGAGGGCCCCGAAACCGCCATCCACCGCGACGACCTGGTGCTGCTGTGAGCCCCGACGAGACCCTGCTGATCCGCCGCTGCGCCGAGGCCGCGCGTGCCGCCGCGCGGCGCATGGCCGCCACCGATGCCGCCACCCGCGAGGCCCTGCTGGAGGCCGTGGCCCGCGAACTCGAGGCCGGGCGCGAGGCCATCCTCGCCGCCAATGCCCGCGACCTCGAGGCCGGCCGCGCCGCCGGCCTCGGTGCCGCCATGCTCGACCGCCTCGCCCTCGACCCTGTGCGGCTCGAGGCCCTGATCGCCGCCGTGCGGGCGGTGAATGCCCTGCCCGATCCGCTGGGCGAAGTGGCCTGGGAACGCACCCGCCCCGACGGCCTGCGGATCGGCCGCCTGCGCGCCCCGCTCGGCGCCATCGCCATGGTCTACGAGTCGCGGCCGAACGTGACCGTGGATGCCGCCGTGCTCTGTCTCAAGGCCGGCAATGCCTGCGTGCTGCGCGGCGGTTCCGAGGCCCGGCACAGCAATGCCGCCCTGCTCGCCTGCGTGCAAGCCGCGCTGGAAGGCCTCGGGCTGCCGCCGGAGGCCGCGAGCGGCGTGCCGGTGCCGGGGCGCGAGGCGGTAGCGGAACTGCTGCGCCACGACGACTGTCTCGACCTCGTGATCCCGCGCGGCGGCGAAGGCCTGATCCGCCAGGTGGCGGCGGTGAGCCGGGTGCCGGTGATCCGCCACTACAAGGGCGTCTGCCATCTGTTCGTGGAGCGCAGCGCCGATCCCGAGGCCGCATTGCGCCTGCTCATCGACGGCAAGTGCGCCCGCCCCGCTGCCTGCAATGCGCTCGAGACCCTACTGGTCGATGCCCCGATCGCCGCCGGCTTCCTGCCCCGCGCCGCCGCCGCGCTCGCCGCCCGCGGCGTGCGCCTGCGCGCCTGCCCCACCGCCCTGCCTTTGCTGCCGGGCGCCGAACCCGCCAGCGCGGAGGACTGGGATCGCGAATACCTCGACCTCGTGCTGTCGGTGCGCGTGGTGGATGGATTCGACGCCGCGCTCGCCCACATCGCCCGCCACGGCTCGCTGCATACCGAGGCCATCGCCACCCGTGATCCGACGCTCGCGGCGCGCTTCCGCCGCGAAGTCGATGCCTCGGCAGTGATGGTGAATGCCTCCACCCGCTTCAACGACGGCGGCGAGCTCGGCCTCGGCGCCGAAATCGGTATCTCCACCACCAAGCTCCACGCCTACGGCCCGATGGGCCTCGAGGCTCTGACCACTCAGAAGTGGGTGGTCGAGGGCGAGGGTCACACCCGCACGCCCGTGGCCACCTGAGCGCGGCGGAAGGCCGCGCCGGCCCAGTTGCCGACATCGTCGAGGAGGGCGTAGATGGTGGGCAGGAACAGCAAGCTCACCACGGTGGAGAAGAGGAGACCACCGACGATGGCGCGGGCCATCGGGTAGTAGGCCGGGCCATCGCCACCAATCTGTGCCCCGGCAAGCGTGAGCGGCAGCATGCCGAGGATGGTGGTGCCCATGGTCATCAGGATCGGCCGCAGGCGCTCGCGACTGCCCTCCACCAGAGCATCGAGCCGGTTCATGCCGGCGCGCCGCAGGTTGTTGATGTGCTCGATCATCACGATGCCGTTGTTCACCACTACGCCCATCAGCACCAGGATGCCGATGGCCGACATGATGGTGAAGGTGGTATCGGTGAATACGAAGAACCAGAACACGCCGAAGGCCGAGAACACGATGCTGCTCATGATGGCGAGCGGATAGAGCAGCGATTCGAACAGTGCCGCCATCACGATGAAGACCATCACGATGGCCACCACGGTATTGAAGGCCATCTGCTGCCCTGCTTCCTCGTTGCGGCTGAAATCGCCGCCATAGCCATAGCCGTAGCCCGGCGGGAAGGTCACACGCGCGAGCACCTCCTCCATCGCCTTACGTGCGTCCTCGGTAGTCCTGCCCTCGGCGAGGTTGGCCACGATGCCAAGCGAGGTGCGGCGGTTCTCGCGGTTGATCTGGCCGCTGCCCCGCCGCACCTCCACGTCCACCATCGACATCAGCGGCACCCGGCTGCCATCGCGGCGGGTGAGCGAGAGCGAGGCCAGGTCCTCGGTGCGAAACTGTTCGCTGCCGGCGAAGCGCACTGTCATCGGCACCTCCTGCCCCGGGCGGCGGAACTCGCGCAGCGGCAGGCCGCGCAGGGCGATGGCGAGGTACTGCGCCACCTCACGTGTGCTGAAGCCATACGCCGCGGCCCGCTCTCGGTCTACCCGCACCCGGATCTCGCTGCTCTCGTCGCCCTCATCGATACGCACGTCACGCAGTTCCGGGCGCCGTGCGAGCAGGGGCACGATCTCGCCAGCCAGGGCCTGCAGCTCCTCGCTGGAATCGCCACGCAAGCTCACCCGGATGCCCTGACCCTGTCCGCCGCCGGCACCACCGCCGCCACCGGGGCCGCTGCCGCGCAACCCGATCTCGGCGAGCGCCGATTTCGGCAGCTTCTCACGTACCCGCTTCTCCAGTTCCTCCACCGGCAGCAGGTCGGGCCCCTCCGAGCGCAGGGTGAGGGTGATGCCGCCCCAGCCCTGCTCGCTCCAGACGGTGAAGATCTGCTCGATCTGCAGCGCCTCGCGCTCGGCATCGAAGATGGCCTCGACCTTGAGCATCTCCTCCATCATCTGCTCTAGACGATAGGCACCGTTCCAGTTGAAGAAGATTCTGAGCTCGCGCCCCGGATCGTTCTTGAACATGTCGACCTTCATCATCCCGGTGACGACCGGCACCAGGCTGGCCGCCACGATCAGTACGATCCCCGCCACCGAGGCAGTGCGGTGCTGCAGCGACCAGCGCAGCCCCTTGGCATAGCGCTCCTGCAGGCGGTGGATGAAGCCCTGGCGGCGCTCGAAATCGGCAGGGCTCTGGATGCGCGCCGAAAGCATCGGGATCAGGCTCACCGCCACCAGCCAGGAGGCCAAGAGGGCGATGGTGATGGCGAGCGCCACCTGGCCGAGGAAGATGCTGATCTGGTTCACCGCACCGAACAGGTTCGGCACGAAGACGATGATGCTGGTGAGCGTTCCGGCGCTGATCGCCAGCTGCACGCTACGGGTGCCTTCGATGGCGCAGCGGTAGGGGTCGCCGGGATATTTCTCGCGGTACTGGTGGATGCTCTCCACCACCACCACGGCATTGTCCACCAGCATGCCAAGCCCGAGCAGCAGGCCCATCATGGTCAGCACGTTGAGGGTCATGCCGAGGAAGTACATCACCCCCAGGGTCATCACGATGCAGATCGGGATGGCCAGCGCCACCATCAGGGTGCTCGGCCAGTGACGCAGGAAATAGAACAGCACCAGCACCGAGAGCAGGCAGCCGATGATGCCGGCATTCACCAGTTCGCGTAGCGAGCTCTTCACGCTGTCGGCCTGGTTGTCGGCGATGAACAGCCGGATGCCATGCAGCTCCGGCAGCTTTTCGATCTCACGCATCTCCGCCAGCACCGCCGCGGCCATCTCCACCAGGTTGGCGTCGGCCTCGCGCTGGATGTCGATGCCCACCGCGGGCCGGCCATCGAGCCGCCGCCCCACCGTACTCCGGCGTGGTTTCAGTTCCACCGAGGCGATGTCGGAGAGTCTCAGCCCCTGCGGGTTCAGTACCAGGTTGCGCAGCTCGTCGAGATCGCGGATCTCGCCCACCGGCTGCACCCGGATGCGCTTCCCGGCATCGTCGATCTCACCAGCCGAGACCGAGAAGTTGATCGCCTGCAGCTTCGCCGCCAGTTCGTTCAGCGCCACGTTGTGGGCGCCAAGGCGGATGGGGTCGATGCCGATCTCCACCTCCGGCGGTTCGACGCCGACGATATCCACCCGGGCCACTCCGGGGATACGCTCGATCCGGCGCTTGAACACCCGCTCCAGCATCGGGTACTCGCCGCGTAGGTCGCGCTCGCTGGAAAAGCGCAGGCGCAGCACCGGCTCGTCGGTGGTGGAGAACTTGAGCACGAACCAGCGCTGGAAGTCGTCGGGCAACTCCGAGCGGATCGCATCGAGCCGGTCGCGGGCCTCGGAGGCGGCGATATTGGTATTGCGGCTCCAGTCGCTGAACTCCATGAACACGCCGCCGCCGTCGGCGCTGGCGCGGGAGTACAGGTTCTTGATACCCGGCAAGGTGGCGAGCGCCTCTTCCACGGGGCGCACCACGGTGCGCTCCACCTCCTCCGGTGTCGAGCCGGGATACGGCAGGTCGATGTAGAGGAAGGGAGCAGTCACCGCCGGAAAGCGCTCGAGCGGCAGCTTCCAGGCGGCGATGAGTCCCAGCACCAGCAGCGAGACGTAGAACATGATGGCCGAGACCGGCCGGCGCAGGCTGAGCTCGGCCAGGGTCATGGCGTCGCCTCTGCTGTCCCGCGGCCTGCCCCGGCGATCGCGCGCAGGCGCTCGCCCTGGCGGGCCCAGGCCTCGTCGGTGCTGCGGTCGAGCAGCAGGTAGACCACCGGGATCACCACGAGGGTGAGCAAGGTGGAGACGAGCAGGCCGCCGATCACCGTGATCGCCATCGGCGCCTTCACCTCGGCGCCCTCGCCGCCGAAGAAGGCCAGCGGGGCAAAGCCGAACAGAGTGGTGAGCGTGGTCATGATGATCGGCCGTAGGCGAGTACTGGCGCCCTCGACCAGGGCCTCGCGCTTGGAGAGGCCAGAGAGCCTCAACTGGTTCACCTTGTCGATCAGCACGATGGCGTTCTTCACCACGATGCCGACCAGCAGGATCAGGCCGATGAACACCACCACCGAGAGCGTGGAGCCGCTCAGCACCAGGGCCAGCACGGCGCCGACGATGGCGAGCGGGATGGTGAACAGGATGACGAAGGGGTGGAGCAGCGATTCGAACTGCGAGGCCATCACCAAGTAGACGAGGAAGATGGCAAGCCCGAAGGCGAACAGCAGCGACTGGATCGAACGCTCCAGTTCCTCGCTCTGGCCGCCGAAGGCCAGCCGCAGGTCGGCGCCCAGCGGCTGCTCGGCCACCATCCGCTGCACCTCGGCCACCGCCGTGCCGAGGTCGATGCCGCGCAGGTTGGCCGAGATGATGGCGGCCCGGGTCTGGTCGACGCGGTTGATCTCGCCCGGCCCCACGGTCTGCACCACCTCGGCCACCGCCGAGAGCGGCACCGGGCGCTCGCTCTGTGGATTCACGATCAGGTCGCGGATGGCCTCCACCGAGGCGCGGTCGGCCTCGCGCGAGCGCACCAGCACGTCGATCTTGCGGTCGCGGAAGCTGTAGCGGGTAGCCACCTCGCCTCGCACCTTGCGCACCACCTCGTCGGCGATCTGCCGGGTGGTGAGGCCAAGGGCGGCGGCACGCTCCTGGTCGAAGCGGATCTGTACCTCGGGGAAACCCTGCTCCACACTGGACTTCACGTCGGCGAAATGCGGCGAGGCCTCGAGCATGGCCGCCACCCGGCGGCCCGCGGCCTCGATCGCGGCAAGGTCGCTGCCGCGCACCTCGATCTCCAGCGGCGTGGACAAGCTCACCAGCTCCGGGCGGCTGAACTTCACCTCCACGCCGGGGTACTGGGCCATGAAGGCCCGGATCTCCTCGGTGAGCGCCTCCTCGGTGGCCCGGCTGTACCCCCGGCCCAGCACCACCGACATCCGCGCGATGTTCTCGCCCGACTCGGTGGGATTGGCGTCCAGCCGGGTTCCGGTGCCACTGACCCCGAACAGGGCCTGGATGCGCGAATCGCTCTCGAAGCGACCCTGCACCACGGAAAGCAGGCGGTCGGTGTCGCGCAGTGGAGTGCCGGGTGGCAGACGTGCCGTCATCTCGAAGCGGTCCTGCGCCAGCTGCGGGATCAGGTCGGTGCCGAGCGTGGTGGCGAGCAGCAGCGAGAGGGCGAAGGCGGCCCCGGCCGAGCTCAGCACCAGGCCGGGGCGCTGCAGTGCACTTGGCAGCAGACGCTGGGTATAGAGCCGTGCCAGCCGCTCATAGGGCCGGAGCAGCCAGGCGCCGAGGCGGCCGAGTAGCGGCAGCACGCCTTGCAGGAAGGCTCGCCAGACCAGCAAGGCGGCGCGCACCAGAACGGTGCCGAGAGCGACGAGCCCCCAGCGCAGCAACAGCCAGGGCAGCGCGAGCAGGAAGGCCAGCGCGCCTGGCACGACGCCCCAGGGGCGCGGCAGGCGGCCCGCCACCGCGGCGAAGGGAGCACGCAGGTAAGCCAAGAAGGCCGCCCGCTCGCGGGGCAGGGCGAGCATCCCGGGCTCGCGCTCCAGCGGAAAGCCCATCGGTGCCGTGGCCTTGAGCGAGCTCAGCATCGGAATCAGGGTGAGCGCCACCACCATCGAGATCAGCAGAGCGATCGAGACGGTAAGCGCCTGATCGCGGAACAGCTGCCCTGCTACCCCCTCCACGAACACCAGTGGCAGGAACACCGCCACCGTGGTGAGGGTGGTGGCGACCACCGGCATGCCGACCTCGCGGGTGCCGGTGATGGCCGCCTCCAGCAGCCCCAGACCGCGCTCGCGGGCCTTGGCAATGTTCTCCAGCACCACGATGGAATCGTCCACCACCATGCCGGTGGCAAGCGCCAGTCCGGCCAGCGACATCACGTTCAGCGAGAGCCCGAGCTGCCCCATGAAGAAGAAGGTGGCGATGATCGACACCGGCAGCGAGAGCGCGATGACGAAAGTGCTCCACGAATCGCGCAGGAAGAAGAAGATGACGAGGATGGCGAAGAAACCGCCCAGTACCGCCTCGGTACGCACCTCGGCCAGAGCGGCGCGGATGAATACCGACTGATCCTCCACCACCCGCAGGGCGATGCCATCGATCACGTAGACATTCGGGTCGGCACTGGCCCGGCCCGATGTCGGCCGGCGGTTTCCCGGCAACTTCGGGGCCGCATCCTGCTCCATGGCGCGCAGCGCCTTGCGCACGGCCTCGGCTACCGCCACGGTATTGGCATCGCCTTCCTTGTAGATGGCGAGTTCCACCGCCTCGGCCGAACCGATGCGGATCACCGCCTCGCGCTCCTTGTGCCCCTGCTCCACGGTGGCGATGTCGCCCAGGCGCACCGGAACGCCATTGACAGTGGCCACCAGAAGCTCGCGCATCTGCGCCACGGTGGCGAACTGGTTCACCGTCCGCACCAGATAACGCTGCGTTCCTTCCTCGATGCGGCCGCCGGAGAGGTTCACGTTCTCCTGCGCGAGGCGCTGGATCACCGCATTCACATCGAGGTTGAGCTGGGAGAGCTTCTCCTGGTCGATCAGTACCTGCACCTCGTCCTCGAGGCCGCCGCCCACCTTGACTGCCGCCACGCCGGGCACCGGCTCGAGCCGGCGCTTGAGCGTCTCTTCGGCATAGCGCCTGAGCGTCATCAGCTCCGCCTCGCTGGCCTGCGCTCCCGAGGAGGCCAGCGCCAGCCGCAGGATCGGCTGTGTACTCGGATTGAAGCGCAGCAGTACCGGCGGCTTGGCCTCCAGTGGCAAGCGCAGTAGCTCGATCTTGTCGCGGGTCTCGAGGCTGGCCTGGTCCATGTCGGTGCCCCAGGCGAACTCCAGCACCACATCGCTCTGCCCGGTACGCGAGACCGAACGCAGCTTGCGCAAGCCCTTCACCACGCCCACCGCCTGCTCGATCGGCTCGGTGATCAGCGCCTCAACCTCGCTGGGCGCGGCGCCGGTGTATTCGGTACGCACGGTGAGCGTGGGATAGCTCAGGTCCGGCAGCAGGTTGACCTTGAGGTCCTTCAGCGCGATCAGGCCAAAGAGCACCAAGGTCAGCATGGCCATCGCCACCGTCACGCGGCGGCGGGTCGCGAGTTCGATCAGGCTCATGGCAAGGGCCTCAGGGCGTGGTGGCGTCGCTGCCGGCCACGCCTCCCTTGGCCGCCAGTGCCGCGGCGTTCAGCACCTCCACCGGCACTCCGTCGCGTACCGCGATGCGGCCCTGGGTGACCACCGGTTCGCCCGGCGCCAGGCCTTCCAGCACCTCGGCATACTCGCCATTCGCATAACCGAGGCGCAGCACGCGCCGCTCGGCCTTGCCGTCCTTCACCACGAACACCGCCGATTCACCGGCCGATTCCGCCAGCGCCTCGCGCGGCACCGTGAGCGCAGCCTCGCGCTCGTCGTAGACGATGGCAAGACGACCGAACATGCCGGGACGTAGCTGCGGCTGGTCGCGGAACACCCCAACCACGCGGAAGGTGCCGGTCTGCGAATCGACCACCGGGCTCACCCGGTCCACCACACCCTCGAAGGACTGCCCGGGCAGGGCGTCCACCGCCATGCGGATCGGCAGCCCCGGGCGCATGGTGGCGAGCTCACGCTCCGGCACATTGAGCACGGCCTCGAGCCGCGAGTTGTCGACGATGCGGTAGAGCGGCGCATTCACCGTGATCAGGTTGCCCGGCTTGGCCAGGCGCTGCGCCACCACGCCGGAGATCGGCGCGGTGATGGTGGTATAGCTCAGCTCCAGTTTCGCCAGCTCATAGGCCGCCTTGGCCGACTCGTACTCGTAACGCAGCTGTTCGTTGGCCTCGGCGCTCACCAGCTTGCGCTCGAACAGTTCCTTTGAACGGGCGAAGTTGCTCTCCAGCCGGCGCAAGCTGGCCTCGGCACGCGCCAGCTCCAGCCGCGGCCGCTCGGGGTCGAGCTGGGCCAGTACCTGTCCGGCCCGTACCGAATCGCCCTCTTCCACAAACACGCGAAGCAGCACGCCGCTGGTTTTGGCCACCACCTGGGCATCGGCGGGCACCTCGAGGTTGGCGGTGCCGGTGTAACGGGCGGCGATGCGGCGCGTAGTGGCGGGCACCACCTCCACCGGCACCGGATCGGCCGCCCCCGGCTTCCCTCCCGAGCGCCCGGAGCGGGTCTCGCCCGCCGCCTCGCCCGAAGCCTCCTCCTCCCCCCTCGCGCAGGCAGTCAGCAGCAGGGAGAGGCCCAGTGCGGCGGCGAGCAGCAGGCGGGAAGGCGTGGCAGAACGGGCGGGGCGGTTCATGATCGGGTCAGGTGTGCTGGTTTGATACAACACTAATTCCTGCCCTCCCCGGGCCGCATATGCCAAGAGTCAGCATGACCTCGTGCGGGGGCTGTGAGGAACGCAGGCTGTCGCAGCGCGGCAGGCGGCGGCTATACTCCCGCCGCGAATCCCACCCTTTCCCTGGATCGTCTGATGCGTCGACTCCTGCCCGCCTTCACCGGCGCTGCGCTTGCGCTGCTGCTGTCCCCGGCCCAGGCCGCCGGCAATGCCGAGAACGGCAAGACCCTCGCCTACACCTGCGCAGGCTGCCATGGTATTCCCGACTACAAGAATGCCTACCCGAGCTACCGCGTGCCGAAGATCGCCGGCCAGAACGAGGGCTATCTGCTGAACGCTCTCAAGGCCTACCGCAACGGCGACCGCCAGCACCCGACCATGTCGGCGCAGGCCAGCAGCTTCTCCGATCAGGATCTGGCCGACCTCGCGGCCTACCTCGCCTCCCGCAAGGCCCAGTGAGCAAGGAGCCGCGCCCCATGAGCCAGAAGATCCTCGTCCTCGCCCTCGCCACCCTGTTCGCCGGCGGCGCACTCGCCGTGGGCGGCCCGCGCGGCAATGCCGCCGCCGGCCAGCAGCGTTTCGAAGCCACTCCGGAAGGCGGCCAGAGCTGCGCCAGCTGCCATCTCGAGGGGGGCAGCAAGTCGATCGACGGCAATACGCCCCTGCTCGCCGGCCAGTACGCCGACTATCTCGAAAAGGCGCTGAAGGACTACCGTTCCGGCGCCCGCGTCAACGTGCTGATGAATGCCCAGGTCGGTCCTGAGGGCACCAACCAGCTGAGCGATGCCGACATTGCCAACATCGCCGCCTATCTTGCGGCACAGCGCGAGGCGGTGCAGGTCTACAAGTACTCGCGCTGATCCGGCCGTCCAGGCCCTTAGCGCTCGACGGGAAGCCCGGCCTCACGCCGGGCTTCTCCGTTTCCGCTGCACAGCGCCGAGAGGCGCTCCAGCAGTCGCAGCACCTCGTCCTCGTCCGTGGCCCGGGCCAGCCCTTCCCGAAGCGCTGCGCACTGCACCCGGGTCGAGCGCTCCCAGGGCGCCGGCGGGGGACGTTCGACGATCACGCCGCTGCCGGCATTGCGGAGGATCCGGCATTCGCCGCCCAGGCCGGCGAGACTGGCACGGCACACCAGGTTGAACTTCGGATTGAGCGGCACGCTCACCTCGCCCGAAGTGGCCTCGATCAGTGTCCCCAGCCATTCGTCCAAGAGGGTGGTATCGCCCCGCCAGGTCCTTGGCGAAACGTGTCGCCCGAGGCTCGATGGCACGCGGGCGGTAGAACACCTCGTCCTCGCTGCCGTCGCCCGGAGTGTAGAAGTCCGCCGTCGCAGCCTTGGGCCCATCGCCGTAGAGCGGCTCGTAGGGCAGCTGTGGTCGTGCCATGCCGTCATACGCCCACCAGGCCGCTGCTCAAGGGCGCGCGGAATCGGGAAGTCTCACCGTGGCGTCGGCGGTTCAGTGGCCACCCCCGCCGCCGGCGACGAGGGGCGGCGCTTCAGCGCCGCCGGGGCACGCGCACGCCGCTCCGTCCGGGCGCGGGCGGCAATGCGGCCAGCGTCGGCGCCGGCCGGGCGGGCCGGAGTATTGCGCCGCGGCGGCCCGTCCCATGGCCCGACCTCGACAGCCACCCAGTTGTCCGCCCAGGCCGGGTCGACCACTGCCCTCTCCGTAGGCTCCGGCGGCAGGGGGCGAGTGATCAGAAGCAGCGCACCGGCATGCAGGCCGAGGGTCACCGCCAGAGCGATGCTGCGCCTGAAAGAGAACGTCCTGCCCTCGTCCCGCATGCCACCTCGCCTTCATCCGAAAGCGGCGATGCTGGCGAGGCGCCTCGTAAGCCCGGGTTAAAGCTCCTGCCCGCCGCACCGCCCGTTCAGCGGGCGGATGGCTGCTCAGCGAGGAATGTAGGGGGCGTCGCCGGTGCTGTGGTCGGTGGCGTCGCGCACCGCACGGATCTCCGGCAGCCTGGCCATCAGCGTCTTTTCGATGCCCTGCTTGAGCGTGACATCGGCCATGCCGCAGCCATGACAGCCGCCCCCGAAGCGCAGCAGCACCACATTGTCGGCGGTGATGGAATCGAGCCGGACATGGCCCTTGTGTGCCGCGAGCTGCGGGTTGATCTCGTTGTCCAGCAGCCAGCGCACCCGCTCCGGCAGGCTGGCCCCCTCGGCCGGGGCCTGCCCCTTGAGCCGGGGCGCACGGATGTTGAGTTCGCCACCGGTGGCGTGGCGGCGGTAGTCGATCTCGGCGCCATCAAGGTAACGGGCGCTGTCGCCATCCACGAACAGGGTGAAGCCCTCGCAGTCCACCGCCCACTCATTGCCATCGAGATCGCCCCGCTCGGCGAACTCGAGCCGTACGTCGGCACGCGGCGTACCGGCATGCAGGGCCGAGAGGCGGATGCCGATGGCATCGCCCCCCTGGGTCTGCAGCAAATGGCGGAAATGGGTCTGGGCGGATTCGGTGATCTGGATCATGCCGCTATTCTAGGCGCCCTTGCCCGGAGACTGACATGAAGACCTACCACGACCTCTGTCGCGCCCGCTGCACCCCGCTCCGGGGCCTCGAGCACCAGTTGCCGAACGAACGCGTGGCCGAGTTGCTTGCCCTGCTACCCGAGGGCTGGATGCGCATCGAGGACGGCAAAGCCATCCACAAGACATTCCGCTTCGACGACTATTACCGGACGATGGCCTTCGTGAACGCCCTGGCCTTCATCGCCCATGCCGAGGATCACCACCCCGACCTCGGCGTGCACTACGACCGCTGCGTGGTGCGCTATTCCACCCACGACGTGGGCGGGCTCTCGCTCAACGACTTCATCTGCGCGGCGAAGGCCGAAGCCCTGCTGCAAGGCTGAGCCGACGCCCCGGCGCGGCGGACACCCGGAGGTTCAGGCGAGGCGGTCGAGCACCGCCCGCAGCTCCTCACTCAGCGGGGCGGTGACGAGATAAGGCGTGGCGCCGCCGTCGAGGGCGAACTCCATCGAGGCCGCATGCAGGAACAATCGCTTCAGCCCGGCCTGTTCGGCCAGCCGCCGGTTGGCCTCCCGGTCGCCGTACTTCGCATCCCCGGCCACCGGATGCCCGATGTGCGCCGCATGCACGCGGATCTGGTGGGTGCGCCCGGTCTCGATGCGGATCTCGCAGAAGCTGTGTCCGCCGCGCCGCTCCAGTACCCGAATGTGACTGACCGAGGGCTTGCCTGCCGGATCGACCCGCACCATGCGCTCCCCCCCCTGCAGCACCGACTTCCTGAGCGGCGCATCGACGGTGAGCGTGCCATCCGGCACCCGCCCGACCAGCAGGGCGAGGTAGCGCTTGCCCGGCCCCTCGTCGTCCTCCCCGCCGCGCATCAGGGCCTGCAGTTCCAGCAGGGCCGAGCGCTTCTTCGCCAGCACGATGACGCCCGAGGTATCGCGGTCGAGGCGGTGCACGAGTTCGAGCGTCCGCCCCGGCCGCAGGGCCCGCAGGCCCTCGATCACCCCGAAGCCCACCCCCGATCCACCGTGCGCGGCAATCCCGGCGGGCTTGTCGAGGACGAGGATGGCTCTGTCCTCGAAAACGATGCTGGCCGCCAGCCGGTCCAGAAGGCTGCGGGGGGGGGCCTTGGCCCCGCCCTCCGGGGCGAGCCGCACCGGCGGGATGCGCACCTCGTCGCCGCCGTTCAGCCGAGTCTCGGGCCTGGCGCGGCCCCCGTTCACCCGCACCTGGCCCGAACGCACGATCTTGTAGACGACCGAACGCGGTGCTCCCTTGAGCTGGCCGAGCAGGAAGTTGTCGAGGCGCTGGCCGTCGCGGTCGTCCGGGACCCGGACGAGACGCACGCCGCCTGAAGGCTCATTCATGGGCAAGACCGATGGACTGGGCGGGCCGGGGCGCATCTGTTAAAGTCCGCGCGCAGGCTAAGGTTCTGATTCGCTTGGGAGTTGGCCGAAAGCCCCCTCCCGGGAGTTCCCGCCGAAACGCGACCACGCCCCACGGGGGCGGTCATGTTAGCGACTTTCGTGCGGGCAAACCCGCCCCCTGCCCATCTGCCCCGAGGGTCAGCCCGACGGCCAGGCGGCTAGCACCGGTGCCGTCCCTGTGGGGACGGGGGCCGGAACCATGGAATACCAAGTAGCGCTCCCGCGGGCCTGGCCCGACGGTCCGATGCGCTGGACAAGGTGCCAGGCGCTGCCCCGCAGCGCTGGATGACGGGCCCCGAGCCGGCGTTCCTCGCGGTAGAGCGCGTGAGGAACCTGAACAATGAAGCGGATGCTGATCAATGCCACGCAGGCCGAAGAACTGCGCGTGGCGATCGTGGACGGGCAGACCCTGTACGACATCGACATCGAGCAGTCGGCCAAGGAACAGCGCAAGTCCAACATCTACAAGGGCCGCATCACCCGCCTCGAACCCTCCCTCGAGGCCGCCTTCGTCGAGTACGGCGTCGAGCGCCACGGCTTCCTGCCACTGAAGGAGATCGCCCGCGAGTATTTCCAGCCCGGCACCCACCCCGACAAGAACTCGATCAGGGAGTGCCTGCGCGAGGGCCAGGAGGTGGTGGTACAGGTGGACAAGGAGGAGCGCGGCAACAAGGGCGCCGCCCTCACCACCTTCATCTCGCTGGCCGGCCGCTACATGGTGCTGATGCCGAACTCGCCGAACGCCGGCGGGGTGTCGCGCCGCATCGAGGGCGAGGACCGTCAGGCCCTGAAGGAAGCCCTCGATGCCATCAGCATCCCCGAGGACATGGGGGTCATCATCCGCACCGCCGGTGTCGGCCGCGATGCCGAGGAACTGCAGTGGGACCTCAACTACCTGCTGCAAGTCTGGCGCGCCATCTGCGAGGCCGCGCTCTCGAAGCCGGCGCCCTTCCTGATCTACCAGGAATCGCGGCTGATCGTGCGCGCCCTGCGCGACTACCTGCGCAACGACATCGGCGAGATCCTCGTCGATACCGAGCCGATGTACGAGGAAGCGCGCGAGTTCATGCAGCAGGTGATGCCGAACGCCCTGCGCAAGCTCAAGCTCTACAAAGACCCGATCCCGCTGTTCAACCGTTTCCAGATCGAGTCGCAGATCGAGAACGCCTACGAGCGGAATGTGCGCCTGCCCTCGGGCGGCGCCCTGGTGATCGATCAGACCGAGGCCCTCACCGCCATCGACGTGAACTCGGCCCGCGCCACCAAGGGCGGCGACATCGAGGAAACGGCCCTGCAGACCAACCTCGAGGCTGCCGACGAGGTGGCAAGGCAGCTGCGCCTGCGCGATCTGGGCGGCCTTGTGGTCATCGACTTCATCGACATGGGCTCGAGCAAGGCCCAGCGCCAGGTCGAGGAGCGCCTCGCCCAGGCCCTGAAGCACGACCGCGCCCGGGTGCAGATCGGCCGCATCTCGCGCTTCGGCCTGCTGGAGATGAGCCGCCAGCGCCTGCGCCCCAGCCTCGGGGAAAGCAGCCAGATGGTCTGCCCGCGCTGCAGTGGCCATGGCCGGGTGCGCAGCGTCGAATCGCTGTCGCTCTCCATCCTGCGCGTGGTGGAAGAGCATGCGATGAAGGAGAACACCGGCCAGGTGCTGGTGCAGGTGCCGCCGCCGATCGCCAACTACCTCTCGAACGAGAAGCGCCGCGCCCTGATCGAGATCGAGCAGCGCCACGACGCCCCGATCGTCATCGTCGCCGATCCGGCGCTGGAGACGCCGCATTACAACGTGGTACGCATCCGCGAGAGCGAGCTGGGCGAGGAGAGTTCGCGCCCCAGCTACCAGCGCACCGTGCCGCGCCGCCTCGAGGTGCATGCCCTCACCAAGAACCAGCTCAACATCCCGCCCGCGCCGGCGGTGACCAAGGTGCAGCCGGCGCAGCCGATGCCGAGCCGCCCGGTGCAGACCTTCGAGGGCGAGGAGGCCCCTGCCCCCGCTCCGGCCGCGGCGCCGCCGTCCGCAGCCCCGGCTCCGGCTTCGGCAAAGCGGGGCTTCTGGAGCCGCCTGCTCTCGGTCTTCACCGGCGATGCCGGCGAAGCCCCCGCCACGCCGGCGGCCCCGCCGGCCGGCGAGCCCCGGACCGAGCGCCCGAAGCGCGAGGAGCGCGGCAACCGCGACCGAACGCGGCCCGCGCCAGGAACGCGGTGAACGCGGCCGCAAGGAGCGCAACGGCAAGCCCGAACGCAGTCCGGAAGAACAGAAGCGCATCGAGGAGCAGCGCCGTCTGGAAGAACAGCGCCGGCTGGAAAAGCAGCAGCGTCGCGAAGAGCAGCAGCGTCGCGAGGCCGAGAAGGCCGAGGCGCGCAAGGCCGAACAGGCCCGCCGCCAGCAGGAGGCGCGCGAGCGCGCCGCTGCTGCACCGGCAGTCGCTGCGGCCTCCGCCCCGGCGGGTGAAACCGCAGCCCCCCCGACCCCGTCTCCGGCCGCCAGCCCGGAAGCCGAGGGCATGCCCCCCCTGACCAGCACCACGGCGCCGGCCGAGGCCGTGGCCGGCGAGGCCGGGACGGCGGAAGGCAGCAGCGAAGCCCAAGCCAGCGGCAAGCGCCGGCGTGGTCGCCGGGGCGGCCGCCGCCGCCGCCGTGGCAATGGCGAGGGCGCTGCGGCCGAGGGGGCGCTGGCGACCGCGCTGCATGAAGACGAGGACGGCGCCGAGGAAGACGAAGGTCAGGCCGATGCGCCGCGTCCGGCCAGCCTGCCGGCGGCCGCTGCCGCCGTGCTGACGGTGGCCGAGAGCGATTTCGAGGATCTGCCGCCCCCTGCGGCCGCCGCGGTTCCGGTGGACCCGGCCCCGCTCTCCGTCACTGCCCCTGCGCCGGCGGAACCCTGGCTCCGGCGGAACCGGCCCCGGCCGCCACTCCCGCGGAACCGCCGGTCCCTGCGGAGGGGGGGGCCACCGTCCCGGCCAGCCTCGAGGCCGCGGCCCCCGCGGCCTGCCGCAGCAGGCCGACCTGCTCGGCGCCCTCGCCCCCCTTCCGGAACCCGCGCCCGCGCCGGCAGCCCCGGACGCCCCCGAAGCGGCCCCGGCAGCGCTGCCGGAAACGCCGGCCGCCGCGCCCGAAACCTCCGGCGAAACCCCGACCGCCGCGTCCCTGACCCGATCCTCCCCTGGCCCGTGCCTGAGCACGGGCAGGGGCACCCTTAGGGCGTGGAAGCGGCGCCGGGCTTCAGCCCTGCTTCATCGCTTCCCAGCGGGCTGCCAGCACTCCGAGCTGCAGGTCGCCCGCCGCGCCCGGCGAGGTGCGAGCCATCAGGCTGGCCTGCGGGTCGCGCTCGGCCCAGCGCTCCGGGTTCGCCGCCTCGCGGTAGGCATCGCGGAAGGGCAGGCCCGAGGCCGCCAGTTCCACGGCGAGATCGGTGGCGTACATCGACGGCTCGATGGCCGCGCGCATGCGGTCCTCGATCCACAGCAGCTCGCGCAGCAGGCCGGGCAGCAGGCCGAGGGCGGCCAGCCCACGACCGAAGCCGTGCACCAGTGCGCCTTTCGAGAACTGCAGGTCGCGGTGGTAGCCCGACGGCAGGCTGAGCAGCTGCTCCACCTCGATCTTCGCCGCGGCCACCGAGGCGTAGGCGCCGCGCATCAGTTCCACCACGTCGGGATTGCGCTTGTTCGGCATCAGCGAGCTGCCGGTGGTGTACTTCGCCGGCAGGCTGACGAAACGGAACTCGGCGCTGGTGAACAGCGAGAGGTCCCAGGCCAGGCGGCGCAGGTCGAGCAGGGCCGAGCCGAGGGCCTCCAGCGCCGCCAGTTCGAACTTGCCGCGCGAGAGCTGGGCATAGGTGGCGGCCACCTGCAGGCGGCCGAAGCCGAGCGCCGCGGTGGTGTGGTCGCGGTCGAGCGGCAGGTTCACGCCATAGCCCGCGGCCGAGCCGAGCGGGTTGGCGTCGATCCAGCGCGTGGTGGCGCGCAGGCGCTCGGCATCATCGAGGAAGGCCTCGGCGAAGCCCGCCCACCACATCGCCGCGCTGCTCACCATGGCCCGCTGCAGATGCGTATAGCCCGGCAACGGCAGATGCTGCTCGCGCTCGGCGCGCAGCAGGGCCACTTCCACCACCTCGAGGCAGAGCGCCTCGGCATGCCGCAGGCGGTCGCGCAGCCACAGCCGCGAGGCCACCAGTACCTGGTCGTTGCGGCTGCGCCCGGTGTGGATCTTCTTCCCGACATCGCCCAGGCGCTCGATCAGCCGCGCCTCGATGGCCGAGTGCATGTCCTCGAAGGGCGCATCGAGCAGGAAGCGGCCTTCGGCCACATCGGCATCCAGGCGCTCCAGTTCGGCCAGCAGGGAGGCGCATTCCCGCTCGTCGAGCACGCCGATGTTGCGCAGGCCCTCGGCATGGGCGGCGCTGGCACGGATGTCGTAACGGATGAACTCGCGGTCGAGCACCACGTCGTCGCCGGCACAGAAGCGCTGGATGTCGGCATCGATGTCGATGCCCGGCTTGGCCCATAGCACGCCGCTCATGCGTCCTCCTGCGGGATGCCCAAGGTCTCCGGCTGGCCGAAGGCCAGGTTGAGGTTCTGCAGGGCCTGTGTGGCCGCGCCTTTCAACAGATTATCGAGGGTAGCCACCACCACCATCCGCCGTCCATCCGCCGAGAGTGCCAGGCCACCGATCTCCACGCCGTGGCGGCCGGCGATCCGCGAGACCCAGGGCGCTTCGTCCACCAGGCGGACCAGGGGCTCGCTGGCATAGGCCATGGCGTAGCGCGCCCGCAAGGCATCGAGGCCGATGGAGGTGTGCAGATGTGCGTTGACCGTCATGGTGATGCCACGGAAATGCGGCGCCACGTGCGGCAGGAACTCCACGGCATGGCCGAGATGGCGTGTCACCTCGCGCTCGTGCACATGCCCCACCAGTGAATAGGGCATGAGGTTGTCGCGCAGCCTGGCCGGATCGTTCCGCTCACTGGGCGTGGTGCCAGCACCGCTGTAACCAGAGACACCGAAGCACTGGGCCGGGCCGTCCAGCAGACCGAGGACCGGCGCCAGCGCCAGTTGCATGGCCGTGGCATAACAGCCCGGGTTGCTGATGCGCTTGGCGCCGGCGAGCGCGCCACGGTTCCGCTCCGGCAGGCCGTAGGTCCAGGCCGCATCGAAACGGAAGTCGGCCGAGAGATCGACGAGGACCATGTCCGGGGCCACGGCCTCGACCGCGGCGACATACGGGGCCGCCAGGCCATTGGGAAGCCCGAGCACCACCGCATCGACGCCGCTCGCCGCCACCGCCCCGGCATCGAGGGCGGAATAACACAGGTCCCCGCGGTAGGCCGGCTCGTGCGCAGACAGGGGCTGCCCGGCACGCTCGCGCGAGGAGACGAAAGCGATCTCGAAGGCCGGGTGCCGGGCCAGCAGGCGGATCAGTTCGCTGCCCACATGGCCCCGGGCCCCGACCAGGCCGATCCGGATCCGGCTCATGCCGCCGCCCCCAGCTTCAGGGTGGCGGGGCGGGTGCGGCAATGCTCGACGGCGAAGCGGATTTCGTCGAAATGCTCCAACCCGTACCAGAACACCGTCCACGGATCGCCCTTCAGCGCACCGTCGCTCTGCTCGAAATAGAACTCGTTGATCGGATTGGTGCTGCGCGAACGCCAGAACAGGCGCGGCGTCTGCGCCCGCATCACCTCCCAGGCGGCACGCCCCAGGCCCTCGCCCTTGGCGTCCTCGGCCACGGCGAACTTGTCGAGATGTGGAATGCCCTGCTCTTCGGTCAGCACGAGGGCCGCACGATAGTTCGCCGAGACATAGACCCGCCACGGCCGGGTGCGCTCGAAGTAATCCGCGGTCAGCGCCCGGCCAAAGCCAGACTCGATCAGGGCGCGAAGCCGCGGAAGATCGAGCTCCTCCCAGTGCCGGTAGAGATGGATTGCCTCGCCGCGACGCACCAGAGTGCCCGAGCCGCGGTGTGTGAACAGTTCCTTGGCGAGTTCATCCGGCCGGGTGATCGACACCGACGAGGACGGCGGCAGAGCATCGAGGAGATCGGCGATCTGCTCGATCTTCACCCGCATGCCGCCCGTCAACCACGGTGCGGCCATCAGACGCTCGCGGTCGGTACTGAGGTTGATCGAGTCGATCAGCCTGCCCTCCCCATCGAGCAGGCCGCCGGTACCGGTGAGGAAGATGATCTTGTAGGGCTGCAGGGTTTTCACCAGCTCGTTGGCGGCCCAGTCGGCATTGATGTTGACGATCTGGCCGTCCTTCGTCTCGCCGAGCGAGCAGATCACCGGGATGGAGTTGGCGTGGATCGCGGCCACCACGCCTTCACGCTCGACCCGCACCACTTCGCCCACCAGGCCCAGGCGCTCGCGGTCGACGAGTTCGGCCTCGAACACGCCGGTCTGGATGGAGGTGGCACGCACACCAGCCTCCTGCAGGGCATCGACGAGGCGCAGGTTCTCGCGCACCAGCACACGGCGCACCACCGCCAGCACCTCCGGCGGGGTCACGCGCAGACCGTCGACCACCTGCTTCGGGATACCCGTCGCCGCCATCTCCTCGTCGAGCTGTGGGCCGGCGCCGTGGATCACCACCGGCGTTAGCCCCACCTGCTGGAGGAAGGACAGCGAGGATACGAGCGACTCCAGGTCATCGCGCAGGATCGCACCGCCCACCTTCACCACGGCGAAACGGGTGGCATCCACGGCGCTGAAACGCTTCAGGTACTGCTGGATTTCCTTCGCGCTCGCCATGTTGGACAGCAGGCGGACGATGGTGGTGCGCAGGTCAGTCATGGCGGGAAAGCAGGCGGATCAGATGGTCGGTATAGGTGGCGAGCTGGCCGAGGGAGACCCACTCGTCGGCGGTATGGGCCTGGGCGATGTCACCGGGGCCGAAGACCAGAGCCGTCATGCCGGCCTGCGAGAACAGGCTGGCCTCGGTCCAGAAGTCCACGGCATTGCCGATCGGTAGGCCGAGCCCATCGGCGAGGTCTCGGGCGGCAAGACGCTTCGATTCGGCCGCAGCCACGTCGCCGGCCGGCAGCGGAGGGCCGAAGAAGGTCGGCTCGTAATGCGCCAGCGCAGCCGGGTCGGCAAGGCTCTGGAAGTGCGCATGCAGGTGCTCGACGTCCATCGAGGGCAATGGTCGGAAGCCGAAGCGGACCTCGGCGCTGGGAGCGATCATGTTGGCCTTGATGCCACCCTCGACGCGGCCGATGTTGAAGCGCAGGCCGGTAAGGCCGCCGAAACGCTGGTGCGCCTGCGATTCCACGAAGGCTAGCGCCGCCTCGCCCCAGTGGATGGCCTGGTGCAGGGCCGAGAGCTTCAGCGCATCCGCCGCCGAGGCATGGCCTGCGTGGCCCTGAAATTTCATCAGCACCGAGGCGATGCCGCGGTGCGCCAGCACCGCCTCGCAATTCGTCGGTTCGGCCACGATGGCTTCGGCAAACCCCTGCCCCTGAGCAAGGAAGCCGGCAATGCAGCGGGCGTCGTTGGCCTCCTCATCGGTAGTGAACAGGAAGGCCGCATCCCCCGAGGTGCAAGCCGCCGCCGTCAGCATCGCTGCCGCCGCGCCCTTGATATCGCAAGCGCCAAGGCCGATGGCGCGGTCGGCGGTCACGCGCAGCACATGCGGGCTGGCCGTCCAGGCCGAGGAATCCGGCACGGTGTCCATATGCACATTGAACACGCGCCGCGGACTGCCGCGCACGGCCAGCAGAGCCACCGCGCCGGCGCCGAAGTCGGTGAGCTCGAAGCGGAAGCCCGGCAGGTGCGCCTTGAGGTAGTCGAACATCCCGTCGGTGCCGATGGCCCGCGGTGGATTGCGGGTATCGAAGCCAACCAGGGCCTCGAGGTGCTTCAGCGTGCTGGCAAGGGCCTCGCTCACCGGTTCACCTCGGCCCACAGCGTGCTGCTCATGCCATAGAGACGGATGAAACCCTCGGCCTCGGCCACGCCCCAGTCGGCGGCCTGCGCGTAGGTGGCGCCCTTGGCATTGAGAATGTGCGGCGACTGGATGGCCACCGCATCCACACGGCCACCCTCGGTGCGCAGGGTCACGGTGCCGTTGACCATGCGCTGCGAGGAGGCGAGGAAGGCCTCGAGATCGGTCTTCAGCGGATCATGGAAGAAGCCCTCGTAGACCAGTTCGGTCCACTTGCGGCCGATCTCCGGCTTGAATCGGTTCTGCTGCTTGGTCAGCACGGCCTCCTCCAGCGCCCGGTGCGCGGTGAGCAGGGCCGTGAGGCCCGGGGCCTCGTAGATGATCCGGCCCTTGAGCCCGATCGTCGTGTCTCCGGTATACAGACCGCGGCCGACGCCGTAGGGCGCCAGCGCGGCATTGAGCCTGGCCAGGATCACATGGCCCGGCAGGGGCTCGCCATTGAGCGAGATCGCCTCGCCCTTCTCGAAACCCAAGCGTCAGTTCCAATGGGGTTTCCGGCCATTCGCTGCGCGGTGCGCACCAGCCCCGCGCGTTCGGCCCCGGCGCTTCCCAACGGTCGATCTCGCCGCCGCTCATGGTCACGCCGAGCAGGTTCTCGTTGATGGTGTAGTGCTTCTGCTTCGTGCGCACGCCGAAGCCGCGGGCCTCGAGGTAGGCCTGCTCGTAGGCGCGGACCTCGGTGTGCTCCTTCTGGATCTCGCGGATCGGCGCCACGATCTCGTAGTCGCCGAGCGCCTTGATGGCGAGATCGAAGCGCACCTGGTCATTGCCCATGCCGGTGCAGCCATGCGCGATGGCCTTGGTACCCAGCTCGGTGCAGCGCTTCAGCGCCGCCTCGACGATCAGATAACGGTCGGAGACCAGCAGCGGGTACTGGCTCTGGTAGGGCTCGCCCGCCCAGATGAAGGGCTTGACGAAGCCGGCCCAGATCGCCGGGCCGCCATCGACGGTGACGTGGCTCGCCACCTTCAGCTCGTGGGCGCGGGCCTCGATCCAGGTCTTCTCCTCGGCGTCGACGCCGCCGGTGTCGGCGAACACGGTATGCACTTCCCAGCCGCGTTCCTGCAGGTAGGGCACGCAGAAGCTGGTATCGAGGCCGCCGGAGAAGGCAAGGACGATTTTCTTGGTCATGGGCGTGGGGAAGAAAAGTGAAGAGGAAGAAGTGAGGAGAAGAGAGGGACGCGTGTGGGAGGAGAGGGTGAGGAGGGCGCGCGTCGCGAGACCGGCGCCCCGCGTCGGCGCCTGCCCCCTTGGATCACCCCCGCAAGAGGCGGGCCATCACGGCCTTCTGCACGTGCAGGCGGTTCTCGGCCTCGTCGATGGCGATGCAGTTCGGCGAATCCATCACCCCATCGGTGGCCTTGACATTGCGGCGCAGCGGCAGGCAATGCGAGAAGAGGCCTCGACCGCCGTCGCGGGTGAGCGCCATCTTCCGCTCATCGACGATGAAGTGCTTGTACTGGTCGCGCATGGGCTTCTCCGCTTCCCAGTTGCCGAAGAAAGGCAGCGCGCCCCAGCTCTTGGCGTAGACCACGTCGGCATCCCGGTAGGCCGCGTCGATGTCATGCGAGACCGTGAGCGAACCACCGCTCTCGGCCACGTTCTGCCTGGCCCAGTCCAGGTAGCGCTCGTCGAGCAGGTACTGCTCGTTCGGGCATAGCAGGGTCACGTCCATGCCGAGCCGCGTGGCAATGGTGAGCGCCGAATTGGCCACGGCGGTGTTCAGAGCCTTGGGGTGGTAGGTCCAGGTCAGCACGTACTTGCGGCCGCGCAGGTCGTTTCCGAAACGCTCGCGCAGGGCCAGGGCATGCGCCAGTTCCTGGCAGGGATGGGTGATGGTCTCGAGATTGATCACCGGTACCGTGGCGTACTTCGCGAAGCCCATCAGCACCCGGTCCTGCCGGTCTACCGACCAGTCGACGAACTTCGGGAACGCACGCACGCCGATCAGGTCGACGTAGCGGGAGAGCACCCGCGCCACCTCAGCGATGTGCTCCTCGGCCTCGCCGTCCATCACCGCGCCCACCTCGAACTCGATCGGCCAGGCGTCCTTGCCCGGTGCCAGCACCACGGCATGCCCCCCCAGTTGGCGTGCCCCGATCTCGAAGCTGGTGCGGGTGCGCAGCGAGGGGTTGAAGAACACCAGGGCGATGCTCTTGCCAGCCATTTGCTGGCCGAACTTCGAGGCCTTGAAGGCCGCAGCCTCGTCGAGCAGGGCATCGAGTTCGGCGCAGGACCAGTCCTGGGTGTTCAGGAAGTGCTTCATCGGGTGGGACTCCAGGGGTGTCGGATCAAGGGGGCACAAACGCAGGAACGCAAAACGCCAACGCCCAGCACGAAGCTGGGCGTTGGCGGTTTCAGAAAAACGAAACGGGCCGGTTACCCAGCGGGAACGTGGGCTTCCGGTCGGCGCGCGCGCGAGGTCATGCCCGCCGCCATGTAGGCGGAGGTCAGGACACCGGACGCGGGCAGGAAAATGGCCATAGGGCTCCAGGTTCGCAGAACCGAACCGCTCATGCAAGCGCTTGGAACCGGCCCCACCGAGGGGCCCGGACGAGCACCCGGCATCAGCGGTAGCCGATGCCCTCATCCACCGGGGTGACGGACACCCGTACCCGCAGGCGGTCGCCCGGGTCGTAGGGCAGGCGCGACATGTAGGTCTTGCCCTGGTGCACGTATTCCACGTCGTAGGAGGCCACGCGGCGGGACTCGCGCTCGACCTCGACGATGCGGCAGCCGCCACGGCTCGCCGAGCCATCATTGCGGTCGATGTTGCGGCCAATGGCGCCGCCGACGATGGCGCCGGCCACGGTGGCGGCCTTGCGCCCGTCGCCCTTGCCCACCTGGTTGCCGAGGGCGGCGCCGGCGATCGCGCCGATCACGGTGCCGCCGGTAGGGTCGCCGCCATCGCGCACGAGCTCGCCATCGCAGCGCTCTTCCGGTACCCGGGTGCGAACGGTCTCGTAAACCGGATCGACGCGGATGACCTGGGCGTAGGCATAGGTGACGTTCTCGGATCCGGAAGCGGTCACCGGAACCACCTCGCCCCGGTACTGGGCCGGAACAGAGCCGGCGGCGGCGAGCGCGAGGAGGGCGAGGCCATGGATCGGGCGTCGGTTCATCGGAGGCTCCACGGGGATCGGATGGCCTCGATTGCAGCACCGGGCGCCTGAACCCCGGCCTAAGATTTCCGTTAAGCAAACCGGGCGCGTTGCTACACTCCACGGCCTGTTCAGACAGGGGCCGCGCCCGTGCCGATTCGCCTTTTCAACAGCCTCTCGCGCCAGGTCGAGGAGTTCAGTCCTGCCCATCCGGACCGCGTGACCATGTACGTCTGCGGGCCCACCGTCTACCACTACGCCCACATCGGCAATGCCCGTGGTCCGGTGGTCTTCGGCGTGCTGGCCGACCTGCTGCGGCGGCATTTCCCGAAGCTCGTCTATGCCCGGAACATCACCGACATCGACGACAAGATCAACCAGTCGGCACTGGAGCAGGGCGTGCCGATCAGCGCCATCACCGAGAAATACACCCGGATCTACCGCGAGGACATGGGGGCTCTCGGCGTGAAGCTGCCGGATCTCGAGCCGCACGCCACCCACCACATCGCCGACATCATCGCCATGATCGAGCGCCTGATCGCCCGCGGCCATGCCTATGCCGCTGAGGGTCACGTGCTGTTCCAGGTCTCCACCTTCCCGCAGTACGGCGCCCTCTCCCGCCGCAGCCCGGACGAGATGCTGGCTGGCGCCCGGGTCGAGGTGGCGCCCTACAAGCGCGAGCCGGGCGATTTCGTGCTCTGGAAGCCCTCGCCGCCGGAGCTGCCGGGCTGGGATTCGCCCTGGGGACGCGGCCGGCCGGGCTGGCACATCGAATGCTCGGCGATGTGCCATGCCCACTTCGGCGACACCATCGACATCCATGCCGGCGGCGTAGACCTGCAGTTCCCGCACCACGAGAACGAGATCGCCCAGAGCCAGTGCGCGAACGGCACCACCTTCGCGCGCTGGTGGCTGCACAACGGCATGCTGACCTTCGATGGCAGCAAGATGTCGAAATCGGTAGGCAACATCCGCACCGTGCACGAACTGCTGCGCGAGTATCCGGCCGAGGCCCTGCGCTACGCCCTGCTCTCTGCGCATTACCGCCAGCCGCTGGACTGGTCGGCGGCACTGATCGAGCAGAGTATCCACACCCTCGACCGGCTCTACGGCACCCTGCGCGACCTCGAGGCCATCGCCGCCGCTCCGGAACTGCCGGAGAGCGTGGAACTGGCGCTGGCCGACGATCTCAACACCCCGGCAGCACTTGCCGAGCTCTCGCGGCTGGCCGGTGAGGCCAGGGCCGCCCAGCGCGACTGGGCGCAGGCGCCGGAAGGCCTGGCCAAGGCCGAGGCCGCCGCCCGGGCGCGCACGGCCAAGGCCCGGCTGCTCGGCGCCGGGGCCGCCCTCGGTCTTCTGCAGCAGGCACCGGCCGCCTGGTTCGGCCACGGCGCCGGGGCCGAGGACGAGGCCCGGATCGAGGCCCTGGTGGCGGAACGCACGGCGGCGAAACAGGCCCGCGATTTCGCCCGGGCCGATGCCATCCGTGCGGAACTCGCCGCGGCCGGCATCGTGCTCGAGGACACCCCGCAGGGTGTGCGCTGGTCGAGGAAGCGGGCATGAGCACGGATTGCCCGCCGGTCCCCGCCTCGCCCTTCCCGATGGAGGCCTCGGCCGCCGAGGCCCAGGCCGCCATCGCCGAGGAGTTCGGCTTCTTTGGCGACTGGTCGGAGCGCTACCAGTACCTGATCGACCTCGGGCGTAAGCTGCCCGACCTGCCGGAGGCCTGGAAGACCGAGGAAAACCGCCTGCAGGGCTGTCAGTCCCGGGTCTGGATCGTGGCCCGCGGCGATGCTGCGCGGCTCGATTTCCATGCCATCAGCGATTCTGCGATCGTTTCCGGGCTGGTGTTCCTCGCCCTGCGCGTCTACTCGGGGCGCAGCGCCGCCGAGATCCTCGCCACCACGCCCGACTACATCGCCGCCATCGGGCTGGCCAAGCACCTCTCGCCCAGCCGCAGCAACGGGCTCGCCGCCCTGCTCGCCTTCATCCAGAACCAGGCCCGGCGGGCCATGGAGTCCGCGTGAGCCCTGCCCCGAAATCTCCCCTCCCGCGCCGCGCCCTGCTGCCGCTCGCACTCGCCGCCCTCCTGCCGCTGGCCGGCCCCCTACCGGCCGCGCCAGCGCAGGCGCCGGGTGCGCCGGCCCACTTCGCCGCGCCGCCGCTCGCGGCCCTGCCCGCCGAAGCCGGATCGCGATTGCGGCCCCTGGTGGAACGCTACCGCGCCGACCGCCGCACGCTCGAACACGTGCGGGCCCTGGCCGACGCGGCCAGCGACCCGCTCTTCGCCCCGCGCCGGAATGCCCTGCGCCACGAGTTGCTCACCTCCTGGCAGCGCATGCTCGAGACTCTCCCCGCCGATGGGCTCTCGCAGGACGACCGCCTCGACCGCCTGCTGCTGCAGCGCGACATCACCCTCGCCCTCGAGGCCGAGGCTTTCGAACGCGAGCGCTTCGAGGCCATCCGCCCGCTGTTGCCTGGCTACGAGGCCCTCGTGGCCCTGTTCGAGGCGCGGCGCGACCTCCGGCAAGCCGAGGGGCGCGCCGCTGCCGACACCCTCGAGGCAGTCCGGCTCCAGCTCGCCGAGGCCCATGCCGCACTGTCGCAGGCCAAGACGCCGCCCTCGCCCACCCTCGCGCTGCGCGCCGCCCAGCACGCCGAGGCGCTGAAGCGCGCCCTGGCCGACTGGCAGGCCCACCAAGCCGGCTTCGATCCGGACTTCGCCTGGTGGGTGGAAGCGCCCTACAAGGCCCTGGACGAACAGCTCGGCAAGCACATCAGCCTGCTGCGCGAGACCCTGGGCGGCGGCAGCGGCGCCGAGGCCCTGAGCGCCGATCCGATCGGCGATGAAGCCATCGTCCGCGCCCTGCGCGCCGAGGGCATTCCCTACTCGCCCGCCGAACTGATGGCCGCGGCCGAGCGCGAACTGGCCTGGTGCCGCGCCGAACTGGAGAAGGCAGCCCGCGCGATGGACGCCCGCGACTGGCGCGAGGCCATCGAGCGGGTGAAACAGGTGCAGCTGCCCCCCGGCGGCCAGCCCGCCCTGGTGGTGGAACTCGCCGACGAGGCCATGGCCTTCCTCGAGGCACGCGACCTCGTGACCGTGCCACCCGGCACCCGCCGCGGCTGGCGCATGAACATGCTCTCGCCGGAATGGCAGCTGCAGGCACCCTTCTTCCTCGGCGGTCGCGACGTCTGGGTAGCCTACCCGGCCGCCGGCATGCCGCACGAACGCAAGCTCAATGCCATCCGCGGCAATAACCGGCATTTCTCCCGGGCCGTGGTGCACCACGAACTCGTCCCCGGCCACCATCTGCAGTACTGGTATGCCCAGCGCCATGCCCGCCACCGCGAGGGCTTCGGCTCGCCATTCTGGGACGAGGGCTGGGCGCTGTACTGGGAACTCCGGCTCTACGATCTCGGCTTCGCCACCACGCCCGAGGACCGCGTGGGCATGCTGTTCTGGCGCAGCCACCGCGCCGCCCGCATCCTCTTTTCGCTGGGGATCCAGTCTGGCCGCATGAGCCCGGAAGAGGCAGTGCGCCTGCTGGTGGAACGCGTAGGTCACGAGCCGGAGAACGCCCGCGCCGAAGTGCGCCGCTCGATCGCTGGCGACTATGGCCCGCTCTACCAGGTGGCCTATCTGGTGGGTGGCTGGCAGTTCCGTGCCCTGCACGAGGAACGGGTGCGGCAGGGTGGCTGGAGCGAGCGCGAGTTCCACGACCGCGTGCTGCGCGAGGGCTCAATGCCCATCTACCTGCTGCGCGAACGCCTGTTCGACCGGGTGGAAAACGAAGCGCCACGGCAGGCGTGGCGCTTCCTTGACTCGGCAGCGAACGCCAGCGCCCGCTAAAGAGCGCCGGCCGGGGCTTTTCAGTCGCCCATCTGCCTTTGCATGTGCTCCCAGCGCTCCTGGGCGTCCAGGGTGCGCTCGGCGGTGGGCCGGGCCTCGAGGCGCTCGAGGCCGATCGGCTCGCCGGTGTCCACGCAGTAGCCGTAGTCACCCTCCTCCAGCCGGCGCAGGGTGCTGTCGATCTTGTTGATCAGCTTGCGGTAGCGGTCGCGGGTGCGGAGCTCCAGCGCGTTCTCGGTCTCGCGGGTGGCACGCTCGGCCTCGTCGCCGACGTCGCGCACCTCGTCCTTGAGGTTCTCGATGGTCTGCTGCGACTCCTCCACCAGTTCCTGGCGCCAGGCCAGGAGCTTCTGGCGGAAGTATTCGAGCTGGTAGGGATTCATGTACTCCTCGGTCGGCGAGGGCTTGTAGCCGGCCGGGAGGGTGACGCGTTCGATCACGGGGGCGGGTCGCTTGGGTTCTTCGCGGGGCCGCTCCGGCTTGACGTAGCCGGCGCGGGCACCCGTGGTACGGGAGTCGGTGGAACGGGCCGGCGCCTTGGAGGAGCGGCGACGCGGATTCGGGGGCCCGGGCGACCGGCGGCTTCGGCGCGGCGGCGGCCGGACTGCCCGCCGCTTCAGGCTTTGCCGGAGGCGCCTTGGGTGCGGACCCGGCCGGTTTCGCGGCCTTCGGGGCCGGCTTCGCCGCAGCGGCCTTGGCGGGGCTGGCGGCGGGCTTCGCCACCTTCTTCGCTGCCGGCTTCGCAGCCTTCGGGGCCGGCTTCGCCGCGGGGGCCTTGCCGGGCCTGGCGGCGGGCTTCGCCACCTTCTTCGCTGCCGGCTTCGCAGCCTTCGGGGCCGGCTTCGCCGCAGGCTTGGCTGCAGACTTGGGCGCGGCCTTCTTCACCGGGGCAGAGACCGCCTTCTTCACCGCGCGGGCCACCTTGCCTACGGCCTTCGCCACCTTGCCAACGGCACTGGCCTTCTTCTCCGGTGCCTTGGCGGCCTTCTTCGCGGGTTTCTTGGCAGCCACGAGTGTCCTCTGGATTCGTTGAGCCGTTCGGGCGGCGTGTTATAGCCTGTCGGCACCTGCGGGGCAACCCGCCTTACGCCCCTCGCCCGCTTCCGTGCAACGCCTCGTCCTCGCCAGCCTGCGTGGCTACAAGCGCTTCATCAGCCCGCTGCTCGGCCAGCACTGCCGCTTCCACCCGAGCTGCTCGATGTACATGTACGAGGCGGTGCTGAAGCACGGCACGCTCCGCGGCGTGTGGCTGGGAACGAAGCGGCTGTGTCGCTGCCACCCGCTGCACCCGGGTGGCTACGATCCGGTGCCCTGAAAGGCCTCAGCCGCGCGGGCCGTAGCCGCCCTCGACGCCCTTGACCGCCACCGCCACGGCATCATGCGGGTGCAGGCTCTCGAAGTGCGAGGCGCGGATCCAGAAATCGGTCACGCGCTCGTCGGCATTGAGTGCCGCCTGCATGCGCCGGGCGGCGTCTTCGCAAAACATCAGGTTCTGGCCATTGAGCCGGGCGAAGGCCTGTTCGTCCTCGCGCTTCACCGCCGTCTGCACCGGGGTCTTGAGCGCGCCTTCGATGGTGTCCACGAGATCGATCACCGGCAGTTCGGCGGCATGCGTCGAGAGCCGCACCTTCACATCGGCATGGCTGCGCTGGCTGTGCGGGGTGGCAACGATGCCCTGCTCGGAACCGAGCCAGCGCAGCACCGCTTCTGGATCCAGTGGCCGGTCGGTGCCGAAATCCTGGCGGAACTGTTCCTGGATGAGCTGGCGCGCCAGCGCCGCCGAGCAGGGGCAAGTGCTGGAATAGGCCACGCGAACCCCGAGCTCGAGCTCGAAGCCCGTGCGATCGAGGGTAGCGGCCACTGTCACCGGATAGGCCTTCCAGCCGGTGTTGTCGCTGATGAGGGCCTTGCGGCGCACGAGGTAGTCGAAGCGCAGCTCCACCATCGCCCGGTCCGAGAGCTCGGCATGCGAGTCGAGGAAGTCGCGCAGCAGGCGACGCAGCGAGGCGGCGCTCAGGGGCTCGGAAGCAAGGTGGCGGTCGATGTGCAGGTACAGCCGCGACATGTGAATGCCGCGCACATCGGGGCGGTGCAGATTGACGAAGGCATTGACGCGCGCCGCCGCCACGGTCTCGCCGCCTTCGGGCGAGGCGATGCGGACCGGCGCCTCGATCTCGCCCATGCCCACCCAGGCCAGCTGGCCGGCAGCGACGGGACGGGCTTCGTTGGCGATGTCCGGCATGATGCGGACGACGTTCTCGCGGGTGGGGGACATGGAAGGTCCTCGGGGGAGATGGCACCACCCTAGGTGGGTGGCGGTGCAGTGGATGTCAAGCCGGTGGAACACTGTGTCGCAATGGCGCTGCGCCGGGCGAGCCGCCAGGCCCGCCAGACACGGCCCAGCGCGTACGTTCCCGGCACGTCCCGCCCCACCGCGAGTGCCTCGAGGGCGATACGGTCGCCGCGCAGGCTGAGCTGGCGTGGGTAGGCAAGCCCGGTGACGGGGCCAGCCGGTAGCCGGTCGCGCAGGCGCAAGGCCCAGTCGCGGCGCAGGGCCGCGGCCTCCGGGGCGGGTAGCTGCTCACGGCGCAGACCGTGGCGGGCGAAGAACACCAGCGGCACCCGGGCACGGTCGGCCGCCTCGAGGCCATGTTCGAGACGCTGCCGCAGCCAATGGGTGGCGAGTGCGTCGACCGTGGCGGCATCGCAGGCCGCCCCGAACAGCCGGGCTTCGCCCTGCACGACGGCCTCGGCCAGCGGGCGCAGGGCGGCGAAGGCCGCCGATTCGTCGGCCGGCGGATCGGAATCGGCGGCCACCGCGGTGAGGTGCGCGGCGATGCGCGGGAAGGCCGGTCCCAGCCCGGAGAGGGCGGCCAGCGGGCGGCCCACCGGATGGCGCCAGGCGCCCTGCCCCCAGCCCCGCAACTCCTCCGCCCACCAGCTGGCCTTGAGCCCCGAGATTCTGGGGTCGCTGCGCTCGAACAGGCACTCGCGCAGCTCGCCCAGCAGGGCACACCAGGCCGCGTAGGCCGGACGCGACTCCGGCGGCACGAAGCCGAGGCCGGCGCCGAGCAGCGGCTCGCGTGCCGCGGCCTTGGCGAAGCTGGCGCGCAGCCCTTCCTCGAGGCCCTCGCTGCCCGGCACGGCACGGCTCATGCGCTCGCCTCCCCGAGGTGCGGTAGGAGCTCGCTGGGGGCCGCGATCCAGGCCGCGGCGGGCCAGGCCCGCGGATCCTCGTGGGCCTCGCGGTAGCCCCAGAGCGCGGCGATGCCCGGCATGCCGGCGGCGACGGCGGCCTCGATGTCCCGCGCATCGTCGCCCACGTACAGGCAGTCGCCCGGAGCGAGTCCCAACTGGCGCGCCGCCAGCCACAGCGGATCGGGAGCCGGCTTGCGCACCGGCAGGGTATCGCCGCCGACCAGGGCGGCGCTGCGGCCGGCCCAACCCAGGCCCTGCACCACTGCGCGGGCGAGCGCCTCGGGCTTGTTGGTGACGATGCCCCAGCGCAGGCCGCGTGCCTCGATCGCTGCCAGCAGCGGCTCGATGCCGGCAAACGGCCGGGTACGCACCGCCAGCGCCCCGGCGTAGTGGGCGAGGAAACGCGGCAGCAGGGCCTCGCGGGCAGCCTCCTCGAGGTCCTCGAAGGCGCGGGTCAGAAGCGCTCGCCCACCCTTGGACACCAGCGGGCGCAGGGCGGCCGCGGGCAGGGCTGCCCTGCCCGCCTCGGCCCGCAGCCGGTTCACGGCCGCGATCAGGTCGGGGGCGGTGTCGGCAAGGGTACCGTCGAGATCGAACAGCACCGCCTGGCAGGCCCGGCCGCTCATTCCGGCTTCCGGGCGACGCACAGGTAGTTCACGGAGGGCGCCCCGCCGACCCGGGCGCTGCGCCGCAGCGGGTCGTAGCGAAGACCGCTCACATCCTCGGGCTCGAGGCCGGCCTCGCGCAGCCCGGCGGCGAGCTCCGCGGGACGGATGAACTGGCGGTAGTCGTGGGTGCCGCGCGGCAACAGGCCGGCAAGGTACTCGGCGCCGACGATGGCGAGGGCAAAGGCGGCCGGTGTGCGGTTGAGGGTGGAGAGGAACAGCCGGCCACCGGGTTTCAGCAGGCGGGCCGAGGCGGCGAGTACCCGGCGCGGGTCGGGCACGTGCTCGAGCATTTCCATGCAGGTGATGGCATCGAAGCTGCCCGGCACGGCCTCGGCCAGCGCCTCGACATCGGCCACGCGGTATTCCACGGCCAGGGGCTCGCCCGCCTGGCGGCGCTCGAGCAGGTGCAGGCGGGCGATGTCGATCAGTTCCGGCGAGAGGTCGATGCCCAGTACCGAGGCCCCGGCCCGGGCCAGGGCCTCGCTCAGAAGACCGCCGCCACAGCCGAGATCGAGCACCCGGGCGCCGCGCAGCGGCTGGCGCGCGGCCACGTAGGCGAGCCGTGCCGGATTCAGGGCATGCAGGGGCGCCTGCGGCCCCTGCGGGTCCCACCAGCGGTGGGCCAGCGCCGAGAACTTCGCGATCTCGGCGGGGTCGGCATTGGGCCGGGCGCGGTCCGCGGGAATGACGGGGTTCATGCCGGAGCTCCGGGGCGGGGAAGGTTGGCGATGCGCCGGGCCCAGGCCCGGGCCTTGGCGCCGAGCGCCTCGACATCGACATCGACCAGGCGGTGGTCGCGCAGCCGCGGCCGGCCGGCGATCCAGACATCGCGCACATCACGGCGACTGGCGGCGTATACCAGATGCGAGATCACGTGGTAGCAGGGCTGCAGTTCGAGCGAGGAGAACTCGATGCAGGCGAGGTCGGCCTGCTTACCCGGCTCGATCGAGCCGATCTCCTCTTCGAGCCCGAGGGCGCGCGCACCGGCCAGGGTGGCAGCCTCCAGCGCCGAGGCCGCGTCCAGCGCCCGGGCATCGCCGGCCACGGCCTTGGCCAGCAGGGCGGCATGGCGCATCTCCTCCACCATGTCGAGGTCGTTGTTGCTGGCGCAGCCATCGGTGCCGATGCCCACGTTGGCCCCGGCCCGGCGCAGGGCCTCCACCGGGCAGAATCCGGAGGCCAGCTTGAGGTTCGACTGCGGGCAGTGGGCGATGTGCACGCCACGCTCGGCGCAGAGGCGGATCTCGCCTTCGGTGAGCTGGGTCATGTGCACGGCGATCAGCCGGGCATCGAGGAGGCCGAGACGGTCGAGGCGGGCCAGCGGACGCTGGCCGTGCTCGCGGCGCGAGTCCTCGATCTCCTGCGCCGTCTCGTGCACATGGCAGTGCACCGGCAGATCGAGCTGGCCGGCGAGCATGGCGATGCGCTCGAAGCTGGCATCCGAGACGGTGTAGGGGGCGTGCGGGGCGAAGGCGAAACGCAGCAGCGGGTGGCCGCGCCAGGCATCGAAGGTCTCCAACGCCTTGTCGAAGTACTCGGCGGTCGTCCGCGCCCAGGGCGAGGGGAATTCGATCACCGGCAGACCGACGGTGGCGCGGAAGCCGAGCCGGGCGTAGGTCTGGGCCTGCACGTCGGGGAAGAAGTAGTTCTCGTTGCAGGCAGTGGTGCCGCCACGCAGCATCTCGGCCACGGCAAGCTCGATGCCGTCGGCGATGAAGTCCGGCGCCATCACCGCCCCCTCGATCGGCCAGATGTGCTCCTGCAGCCAGGGCATCAGCGGCAGGTCGTCAGCCAGCCCGCGCAGCAGGGTCATGGGGTTGTGGGTGTGGAGGTTGACGAGGCCCGGGATCAGGACGCCCTCCGGGCGCGACACCACCTCGGCGGGCAGGAAGCGGGCGCGGGCCTCGGTGCGCGGCAGCACGGCGAGGATGCGCCCCCCCGCCACCGCCACCGCATGGTCGGCCAGCACGACACCCTTCGGTGCCACCGGCACCACCCAACCGGCTTCGATCAACAGGTCGCAGGCTTGCAGCACGTTCGCTCCCCGGACATGGACGCGGCGCGCCGGGAGGGGCGCGCCGCGAGGATGGCCGGCCCGCGGCAACGGGCCGGCGACGACGGTTCCGGCGCTCGGGACACCCCCGTCGCCGGGCAGCGCTCACTTGACCCGGCTGACGTACTCACCGGTGCGGGTATCGACGCGAATGACCTCGTCCTGGGCCACGAACAGCGGCACGCGGACCACCGCGCCGGTCTCCAGCTTGGCCGGCTTGCCGCCGCCCCCCGAAGTGTCACCACGCACGCCCGGGTCGGTCTCGACGATCTTCAGCTCGACGAAGTTCGGCGGCTGCACGGCGATTGGACTGCCGTTCCAGAGCGTGACCACGCAGGGTTCCTCGCCCTTCAGCCACTTGGCCGCATCGCCCACGCTGGCGGCATCGGCCTGCACCTGCTCGAAGGTCTCCTGCTGCATGAAGTGCCAGAACTCACCGTCGTTGTAGAGGTACTGCATGTCGGTGTCGACCACGTCGGCGGCCTCGACGCTGTCGGTGGCCTTCATGGTCATTTCCACTACCCGGCCGGTCTTGATGAAGCGGTACTTCACGCGGGTGAAGGCCTGGCCCTTGCCCGGCTTGATGTACTCCGTCTCGGTGATGACGCACGGCTCGTTGTTGACGATGATCTTCATGCCGTTTTTGACGTCATTCATGCCGTAGCTGGCCATGCGGGTGCTCCTGGACCTTTACAATGCGGGGTTCACGGCCCGGCCCGGGCCGCGGTGAAAGACTCGAGATGATACCCGTTCCCGCCCCCGCCCGGCAGCCTGCCCGCTGGCAGACCCTCTGGCGCGAGGCCATCCGCGACCCCCGGGAACTGCTGGAGAGCCTTGGCCTGCCCGCACTCGCCGCGCGCCTCTCCGCCCCGGCGCAGGCGCAGTTCCCGCTGCGGGTGCCGCGCAGCTACGTGGCACGGATGCGCCATGGCGATCCTGCCGACCCGCTGCTGCGCCAGGTGCTGCCACTCGACGAGGAAGATCGGCGGGTGCCGGGTTTCAGCCTCGATGCCGTCGGCGATGGTGCGGCGAAGGGCGGCACGGGAGTCATCCACAAGTACGACGGCCGCGCCCTGTTGATCGCCACCGGCAGCTGCGCCATCCACTGCCGCTACTGCTTCCGCCGCCACTTCCCCTACGCCGAGGAAACCGCTGCGTCGAGCGGCTGGGCTTCGGCCATCGACTACCTGCGAAACCACCCGTCGGTGCGGGAAGTGATCCTCTCCGGCGGCGATCCCTTGAGCCTCGGCACGGCCAAACTGGCCGAGCTGACGGGCGCGCTGCGCACCCTGCCGCAGATCACGCGGCTGCGCATCCATACTCGCCTGCCGATCGTACTGCCGGAACGAATCGATGCCGAGTTCCTCGACTGGATCGGCGCCCTGCCCTGGCCGGCGGTGCTGGTGCTGCATGCCAACCATGCCAACGAGATCGATGCCACGGTGCGCGAAGCCTGTGCCGCCCTGCGTGCCCGCGGCGCGCACCTGCTGAACCAGGCGGTGCTGCTGCGCGGGGTGAACGACAGCGTGGAGGCGCTGGAGGCCCTGTCGGAAGCCCTGTTCGACGCCGGCGTGCTGCCCTACTACCTGCACCAGCTCGACCGGGTGCAGGGCGCGGCGCATTTCGAAGTGCCGGAGGCCGAGTCACTGGCCCTGCTTGCAGCCCTGCGGGCGCGGCTGCCCGGCTTTCTGGTGCCGAAGCTCGTGCGCGAAGTGGCCGGCGAACCCGCCAAGACTCCGCTCTGACCGCGGCGGCGGCTGGTGCGCCGCGCCATGGCCCGTATACTGCCGCGGACATCCCCCTGATACCGGCCTGAATGTCCACCAACGACGCCGTCCTGCGCCTGATCCTCGTCGACGACCGCCTCGAGGACGCCGAGCAGTTCACCAGCATGCTGCGCAATGGCGGCATGGCCGTGCGCCCGCAGCGCCCGGAGAGCCTCGAAGCCCTGCGCGAGTTGCTCGCCACCCAGACCGTGGACATGCTGGTAGCGGCCCATGCCGGGCGGCTCATCCCCTTCGCCTCGGCCGTGGCCGAGGTCGAGGCCTCGGGCAAGGACGTGCCGGTGCTGGCCCTGCTCGATTCGCTCAGCGAAGCCGCGGTGGTCGAGGCCCTGAAAGCCGGCGCCCGCGATGTGGTCCTGCGCCACCAGCCGGCCCAGGCCCAGGCCATCGTACGTATCGAGGCCGAGGGCGTGCGTACCCGCCGCGAGGTGCGGGTGCTGGAGGCCCAGCTGCGCGAGACCGAGCGCCGCTGCGATGCCCTGATCGCCTCCTCGCGCGATCCGATCGCCTACATCCACGAAGGCATGCACATCCGCGCCAACGAGGCCTACCTCGAGATGTTCGGCTATGAGAGCTTCGAGGACATCGAGGGCTTTCGGTGCTCGACCTCATCGCTCCCTCGCATGCCGACGAGTTCAAGCAGCTGCTGAAGCGCCTCTCCAAGGGCGAGGCGCCGCCCAAACAGCTCGAGATCCGCGCCACCGGCGCCGATGGCAACGACTTCGACGCCCTGATGGAGTTCGCCGCCGCCTCCTACGAGGGCGAGCCCTGCCTGCAGATCGTGTTCCGGCCGCAGATGGTGGATGCCGCCATCGCCGCCGAACTGGAGCAGCTCAAGGTGCGGGACCCGCTCACCGGCCTTGCCAATCGCGCCCACTTCATGGGCGAACTCGAGCAGGCGGTGGCCGCGGCGGCTGGTGGCCGCCACCACCAGTCCCTGCTGCTCGTGGAGCCCGACAACTACGACGCCATGGTGAGCTCGATCGGGCTTGCCCAGGCCGACGCGCTGCTGAAGGCCTTTGCGGCGCGGATGGCGAGTGCCTGGACGAGCGCACCCTCGCCGGCCGGCTCTCCGACCACCGCTTCGCGGTGATCTGCCGCCTGCACGACCACAAGGCCACCCAGGAACGCGCCGAGCGCCTGCTGGCGGCCTTCCGCGGCCGCATCCTCGAGGTCGGCGACCGCTCGCTCATGCTCACCGTGAGCATCGGCGGCGTGCAGATCGGCGAGCGCAACGCGCAGATCGGCCAGGTGCTGAGCCGCGCCGAGGCCAACCTGCAGTCGGCCATGGGCGTGGGCGGTGACCGCGTCGAGATCTACGATCCTGCCGCCCGCGACCGCGCCGAGGAGGAACGCATCCAGGCCTGGGTGCAGCGCCTGCGTGAAGCACTGGCCAACGATGGCTTCACTCTGTACTACCAACCGATCATCTCGCTCAACGGCGAGCCCGGCGAAACCTACGAGGCCTACCTGCGGCTCAAAGGCAACGCCGGCGAGATCGTCTCCCCGGCCACCTTCCTGCCGCTGGCCATCGAGCAGGGCCTCGGCCCGGAGATCGACCGCTGGGTGATCCACCGCGCCATCGCCGTGATCGCCGAACGCCATGCTGCCGGCAAGGCCACCACGCTCTACGTGAAGCTCACCCCGGAAACCATCGCCGGCAACGACCAGCTGGGGACCGAGATCGTGGAGGCCATCCGCAGGGCTGGCGTCCCGGGCGAACGCCTCGTGCTGGAGCTGCACGAACCCTCGGTGTTCACCCATCTCAAGGCCATCCAGGGCTTCGCCCAGACCCTGCATGCCGCAGGCGTGCGGCTGGCGCTGGAGCACTTCGGCACCGGCCTCAATTCCTTCCAGCTGCTGCAGCACGTCGATGCCGACATCATCAAGGTCGACCGCAGCTACATCACCGACCTGGCGAAGAACCCCGACAACCAGGCCAAGGTGCGCGAGTTCGCCGAGAAGGCCCGCGAGCTCGGCAAGACCTGCGTGGTGCACTACGTGCAGGATGCCGCCAGCATGACCATCCTGTTCGGCATCGGCGTGGACTACGTGGAGGGCGACTTCCTCGCCGCCGCCGGGCCGGCGATGAACTACGACTTCGGCTGAAGGTCCGGCACCATCGCCGGAAACGCGAAGGCCCGCTCGCGCGGGCCTTCGTCATTTCCGGGCCGCCGTTCGCGGTGGCGTGCCCGCTCAGCGCAGCCCGGTCTCGTTGCGGGCGATCACCATGCGCTGCACCTCGCTGGTGCCCTCGTAGATCTCGGTGATCTTGGCGTCGCGGAAATAGCGCTCGAGCGGCATCTCCTTCGAATAGCCCATGCCGCCGTGGATCTGCACCGCCTGGTGGGTGATCCACATCGCCGCCTCCGAGGCAGTGAGCTTGGCCACCGAGGCCTCGGTGCTGAAGCGCCCACCATGCCGGTCGGCCTGCGCCTTGGCCCAGGCCGCCCGCAGGGTGAGCAGGTAGGCAGCGTCCAGCTTGCACTTCATGTCGGCGATCTTCTGCTGGATCATCTGGAAGGAGCCGATCGGCTGGCCGAAGCTCTTGCGCTCCTTCACGTAGGCCACGCTGGCCTCATAGGCGGCACGGGCCAGGCCCACGGCCTGCGAGGCGATGCCGATGCGGCCGGCGTCCAGCACGCCCATGGCGATCTTGAAGCCCTCGCCCTCCACGCCCACCACCTCGTCCGGGGTGGCCACGTAGTCCTGGAACTCGATCTCGCAGGTGGCCGAGGCGCGGATGCCGAGCTTGGGCTCGGTCTTGCCGCGGAAGAAGCCCGGCTTGGCGGTATCCACCATGAAAGCGGTGATGCCCTTGGCCCCCTTCGACGGATCGGTCATGGCGAACAGGATGATGTACTTCGCCACCGGGCCGGAGGTGATCCAGCTCTTCTTGCCGTTGATCAGGAAGGTGCCGTCGGCCTGCTTCACCGCGCGGCAGCGCATGGCCGTGGCATCGGAGCCGGACTGCGGCTCGGTGAGCGCGAAGGCGCCGATCTCGCGCCCCTCGGCGATGGCCCGCACGTACTTCTGCTTCTGCGCCTCGGTGCCGAACTTCAGGATGCCGTTGCAGAACAGCGAGTTGTTCACCGACATGATGGTGGAGTGCGCGCAGTCGCCCGCCGCCACCTCGATCATGGCGAGCACGTAGCTGATCGGGTCCATGCCGGCGCCACCGTATTCGGTGGGCACCTCGATGCCCATCAGGCCGTTCTCGCCGAGCAGGCGGATGTTCTCCAGCGGGAACTCGCCGGTACGGTCGTAGTGCTCGGCGCTCGGCGCGATCTTCTCCTGCGCGATGCGGCGGGCCACGTCCTGGATCATCAACTGCTCTTCGGTGAAAGCGAAATCCACAGCACACCCCGGGTCGGATTTAGGGAAAGCCCCGAGTGTAACCGCTTGGCCATACCCCACGGCATGGTGCCGGGGTGAAGGCCCGCCTTGACCGGCCGCCGGCCAGCCTCCAGACTGATTCATCGCTGGATTCGGATGCAAAGATACACATGGACCTGCAAGCCTGGTCGGACTGCCTCAAGGTGCTCGCCGACCCCACCCGCGTCCGCCTCCTGGCCCTCGTCGAGCGCGAGGAGCTCACGGTGGCGGAACTCGCCACCATCACCCACCTCGCCCAGCCGCGGGTCTCCACCCATCTCGCCAAGCTGCGCGAGGCCGGCCTGGTGGTGGACCGCCGCGCCGGAGTCTCGGCCTATTACCGCTTCAACGACGCCATGGAAGAGGCCGAGGCCGCGCTCTGGCGCACCCTGCGCGACGGGGCCAAGGACCCCCTGCTGCGCCAGGACGCCGAACGCCTGCCACAGGTGCTGGCAGCCCGTGCCGCCGACCAGAACTGGGCCGATTCGGTGGCCGGCGACATGGAGCGACACTACTCGCCGGGCCGCACCTGGGAGGCGCTGGCGCGCAGTGCCCTGCCGCTGCTGGAACCCGTGGACGTGCTCGACATCGCCTCTGGCGACGGCCTGATGGCCGAGATGCTGGCGCCGCATGCCCGCCGCTACCTGTGTGTGGATGCCAGCCCGAAGGTGATCGCCGCCGCCCGCGAGCGCCTGTCGAAGTACGCCCACGTGGAACTGCGCGAGGGCGACATGCACGCCATCGACTGCCCGGACGCCGCCTTCGACCTGGTGCTGCTGATGCACGCCCTCACCTATGCCGAACGGCCGGCCAAGGCACTCGCCGAGGCTGCCCGGGCCCTGCGCCCGGGCGGCCGGCTGCTCGCCACCTGCCTTGCAAAGCATGAGCACAAGGCGGTGGTCGAGCCCTACGGCCATCTCAATCTCGGCTTCACCGAGAAAGAACTGCGCAAGCTCGCCGAGAAGGCCGGGCTGGAGGTGCGGGTCTGCGAGGTGGTGGCGAAGGAGAAGCGCCCCCCGCACTTCGAGGTCATCAGCCTGATCGCCCACAAGCCCGGCCCGGTGCCGCAGGAGCGCAAGCGCGGATGAGCGCCTTGCCCTGGAAGCACCCCGACCGCGTCCGGCAGCTGCTGGATGCGATGGCCAGCCGCATCCTGGTGCTCGACGGCGCCATGGGCACCATGGTGCAGAAGCATGGGCTCACCGAGGCCGACTACCGAGGCGAGCGCTTCAAGCATGGCTACGATGGCTTGCAGTTCGCGCCGAAGTCCGCGTCGCAAAGCCGCCGATGTGCCGTCGGGCCATGAACGCGCCCCACTCGCCCCCGGCCATGTGCATGGCGAGGGCTGCGGCTGCGGCACCGATCTCAAGGGCAACAACGATCTCCTGGTGCTGACCCGGCCGGACCTCATCGCCGGCATCCATCGCGCCTACCTCGAGGCCGGTGCCGACCTGATCGAGACCAATACCTTCAACGGCACCCGGGTGGCGCAGGGCGATTACCGGCTCGAACACCTGGTACCGGAACTGAACCGGGAGGCCGCGCGGCTGGCGCGGGCCGCCTGCGCCGAGTTCGAAGCCCGTGATCCCGGCAGGCCGCGTTTCGTGGTCGGGGTACTCGGTCCCACGCCGCGCACCGCCTCGATCTCGCCCGATGTCAACGACCCGGCCTTCCGCAACATCGACTTCGACACCCTGGTGGCCCAGTACCGCGAGGCCGCGGAGGCGCTGGTGGAGGGCGGCGCGGACATCCTGATGGTCGAAACCATCTTCGATACCCTGAACGCCAAGGCGGCGGTGTTCGCGCTCGAAACCCTGTTCGAGGAACAGGGCGCCCGCTGGCCGGTGATGCTCTCCGGCACCATCACCGACCGCTCCGGCCGCACGCTCTCGGGCCAGACGGCCGAGGCCTTCTGGTACTCGCTGCGGCATGCGCGGCCCCTGTCGGTCGGCCTCAACTGCGCGCTCGGGGCCCGCGACCTGCGCGCCCACATCGATGTCCTGTCCTCGGTGGCCGACTGCGCCATCAGCTGCCATCCGAACGCCGGGCTGCCGAACGCCTTCGGCGGCTACGACGAGCAGCCGGTGGAAACCGCGGCGGTGCTGCGCGAATTCGCCGAAGCGGGGCTGCTCAACATCGTCGGTGGCTGCTGCGGCACCACCCCGGAGCACATCGCCGCGATCGCCGAAGGCCGTGGCCGGCCTGCCTCCGCGCCCCCTGCCCGCCCTGGCCCCGCACATGCGCCTTGCCGGACTGGAACCCACGCGTCATCACCCCGGAGAGCAACTTCGTCAATGTCGGCGAGCGCACCAATGTCACCGGCTCGGCGCAGTTCAAGAAGCTGATCCTCGAAGGCCGCTACGACGAGGCGCTCGCCGTGGCCCGGCAGCAGGTGGAGAACGGCGCCCAGCTCATCGACATCAACATGGACGAGGGCATGCTCGATGCCGAGGCGGCGATGGCGCGCTTTTTGCGCCTGATCGCCGGCGAGCCGGACATCGCCCGGGTACCGGTGATGATCGACTCCTCGAAATGGAGCGTGATCGAGGCCGGGCTGAAGAACGTGCAGGGCAGGCCCATCGTCAACTCGATCTCGCTGAAAGAAGGCGAGGCCGAGTTCCTACGCCAGGCCCGCCTGCTGCGCCGTTACGGCGCCGCCGTGGTGGTGATGGCCTTCGACGAGCAGGGCCAGGCCGACACCTTCGAGCGCAAGGTCGAGATCTGCTCGCGTGCCTACGCGCTGCTCACGGAAGAGGCCGGCATCGCTCCCGAGGACATCGTCTTCGATCCCAACATCTTCGCCATTGCCACCGGCATCGAGGAACATGCCGGCTATGCCGTGGCCTTCATCGAGGCCACCCGCGAACTCAAGGCCCGCTTCCCGCTGGCGCATGTCTCGGGCGGTGTCTCCAACGTGAGTTTCGCCTTCCGCGGCAACACCGCAGTGCGCGAGGCGATCCATGCCGTCTTCCTCTATCACGCCATCCGCGCCGGCATGGATTTCGGCATTGTCAATGCCGGCACCCTGGTGCTGGTGGACGATCTCGATCCTGAACTGCGCTTACGGGTCGAGGACGTGGTGCTGAACCGCCGCCCGGACGCCACCGAGCGCCTGCTCGCCATCGCCGACCGCTACCGGGCGAAAAAGGGCGAGACCCGCCCCGAGGACACGGGCTGGCGCGACCTGCCGGTGGCGAACGCCTCACCCACGCCCTGGTGCACGGCATCGATGCCTTCATCGAGGCCGACACCGAAGAGGCGCTGCGCCATCTCGGCCGCCCGCTCGAGGTGATCGAAGGCCCGCTGATGGCCGGCATGAACGTGGTGGGCGACCTGTTCGGGGCCGGCAAGATGTTCCTGCCCCAGGTGGTGAAGTCGGCCCGGGTGATGAAGAAGGCCGTGGCGGTGCTGCTGCCGCACCTCGAGGCGGAGAAGGCGGCGGCCGGCGGGGAGGCGAAGACCCGCGGCAAGATCCTCATGGCCACGGTGAAGGGCGATGTCACGACATCGGCAAGAACATCGTCGGCGTGGTGCTCGGCTGCAACAACTTCGAGGTGATCGACCTCGGGGTGATGGTGCCGGCACAGACGATCCTCGACCGGGCGAGGGAGGAGAAGGTCGACCTGATCGGGCTTTCCGGCCTCATCACCCCCTCGCTCGAGGAAATGAGCCACGTAGCGAAGGAGATGAAGCGCCAGGGCTTCTCCATCCCGCTGCTGATCGGCGGCGCCACCACCAGCCGCGCCCATACCGCGCTGAAGATCGACCCGCACTACGATGCGCCGGTGGTTTGGGTGAAGGATGCCTCGCGCGCGGTGGGCGTGGCGCAGTCGCTCCTCTCGAAAGACCTGCGCGGGCCTTTCATGGCGACGATCGAAGCCGACTACGCGGAGGTACGCCGGCGCCATGCCAGCCGCGGCGATGCCAAGCCCCTGCTGCCGCTGGAGCGCGCCCGCGCCAAGCGGTTCATGCCGGACTGGAGCCACTATGCGCCGCCGCAGCCACGCGTGCCCGGCGTAACGGTCTTCGAGGATGTCCCCCTCACCACCCTGCGCGACTTCATCGACTGGACGCCCTTCTTTCAGACCTGGGAACTGGCCGGCCGCTTCCCGGCCATCCTCGACGATCCTGTCGTCGGCGCCCAGGCGCGCGAGCTGTGGCGCGATGCCCAGGCCATGCTGGAGCGACTTCTGAAAGAGCACTGGCTGGGCGTGCGGGCGGTGGCCGGGCTCTGGCCCGCCGCCCAGGAGGGCGATGACATCGCCGTGTTCGACCCCGCGCAGCCCAAACACCGGCTCGCCACCCTGCACACCTTGCGGCAACAGGTCGACAAACCCGATGCCCGACCCAACCTCGCCCTGGCCGACTTCATCGCGCCAGCCGGCCACCAGGACTGGGTGGGTGCCTTCGCGGTGAACGCCGGGCTCGGGCTCGAGCCGCGGGTCGCCCGCTTCGAAGCGGCGAACGACGACTATGCGGCCATCCTGCTCAAGGCGCTCGCCGACCGCTTCGCCGAGGCCGCGGCCGAATGGCTGCACCGCGAGGTGCGCATGCGCCTCTGGGGTTACGCCCCCGACGAAGCGCTCGACAACGAGGCCCTGATCCGCGAGGACTACCGTGGCATCCGCCCCGCCCCCGGCTATCCGGCCTGCCCGGAGCACAGCGAGAAGCGCACGATCTTCGATCTGCTCGGCGCCGAGGCGGCAATCGGGCTCTCACTCACCGAGAACTTCGCCATGCACCCGGCCTCCTCGGTGAGCGGCCTGTACTTCAGCCATCCGGACAGTCAGTACTTCGTGGTGGGGCGGCTCTCGCGCGAGCAGGTAGCCGACTATGCCCGGCGCAAGGGCGTGCCGCTGGCACAGGCCGAGCGCTGGCTGGCCACCAACCTCGACTACGACCCCGACTGAAGACCGCGGCGCTCAGGGAAGCCGGAAGCTCGACGCCGCCTCGGCAAGCTGGTTGCTTTGCTCCTCCAGCGCCCGCGCCGAGGCGCTGGCCTCCTCCACCAGGGCGGCATTCTGTTGGGTGGCGGTGTCGAGTTGGCTCACCGTCTGGTTCACGGTGACGATGCCCTGGGCCTGCTCCTCGCTGGCGGCGCTGATCTCGGCCACCAGCCGGCCCATCTTCTCCACCTCGCCCACCAGGCTGCGGATCGCCTCGCCGGCCTGCGAGACCTTGGCCGTGCCGGAACGCACGGCCTCCACCGAATGGCCGATCAGTGCCTTGATCTCGCGCGCCGAAGCGGCCGAGCGCTGCGCCAGCGCCCGCACCTCGGCCGCCACCACGGCAAAGCCGCGGCCCTGCTCGCCGGCGCGCGCCGCCTCCACCGCGGCATTGAGGGCGAGGATGTTGGTCTGGAAGGCAATGCCATCGATGACGGTGATGATGTCCTCGATCTTCGACGAGGCCTCCGCCACCTCGTGCATGGCGGCCACCGCCTCTTCCGCCACCGCGCCGCCCTCCTGGGCGATGCGGCCCACGCCCTCGGAGAGGCGCCGGGCGCTGCGAGCGTTCTCGGCATTCTGCTGCACGGTGCTGGTGAGCTCCTCCATCGAGGAGGCGGTTTCCTCGAGGCTGGCCGCCTGCTGCTCGGTGCGCGCCTGCAGATCGTTGTTGCCGGCCGCCAGCTCGGCGGAGACGGTGCGGAACACCTCCACGGCCTGCTGGATACGCCCCACGATATCGGCCAGCTCCGCCACCGTGCGGTTGGCGTCGGCGGCCATGCGCGCGAAGCTGCCGGCATAGCGGCTCTCGTCCATCCGCACCCTCAGATCGCCCCGGGCGAGCCCGGCCATGAAGCCCTGCAGATTGGCCGTGATGTCCTCGAAGATCTCCAGCACGCGGTTGATGCCCTGACCGAGCTCGCGCACATAGCCTTCCTTGCTGGCGGTATCGATGCGGTGACCGAGTTCGCCGCGGGTGGCGGCCTCCACCACGTCCTGCACCTCGCGCTCGATGGCGAGCTCGAGGGTGCGATCCTTCCATTCCACCACGTAGCCGATGAGCCGCCCCTCGTGGCCGAAGGCCGGGGTCACGGTGAGGTCGAAGATGAGGCCGGCGATCTCGATCCGGGCATGGTGGGGCTCGGTCATGCCCTCGAGCATGGCGCGTTGATGCGCCGGATCGCGGTGGAAGCGGTCGATCGAGGAGCCGACGATGTCGTCGGCGCGGAAGCCCGGGATGACCGAGGCGATGCGCGCCTCGTGGCGGCGGAAGGTCTCGAGCACCGCGCGGTTGGCGAAGACCACGGTGAAACGGCGGTCCGCCACCATGATGTTGGTCTCGGCCCGGTCCAAGGCCTGGTTGATGCGCAAGGCCTCGGCCGCCCGGCGGCGCAGGCGCTGGGTACTGAACTCCAGCCGCACCTGCATCGACTTCAGACCGAGCAGCACCGCACCCACCTCGTCGGCCCGCGAGATGTCCACCGGCCCGTCATGCTTCTCGGCGGCGATCTCGCGGAACAGTTCCCGGGCCCGCGACAACCGCCCGACCACGTCACGCGACAACCACCAGGCCGAATAGGCGGCGAAGGCCGCCCCCGCCGCCAGCAGGCCGGCGAGCAGCCCCACGCCGGCCCCCTGGGCCTGCAGAAGGAGGAGGCCGGCAGCAAGACCGACGCCGAACAGGGCGAGCAGGAACAGGCGGACGGTGAGCGACAGCCGCCATAGCGGGTTCAGGGCCCGCCCGAGGCTGGGCGGGTGCACCCTCCCGTTCTCGATCTCGAAGCGGGTGAGCCGGCCCTCGCGGATCTCGCGGTAGATTTGCTCGGCTTCGGCCACCTGTGCCCGGCTCGGCTTACGGCGCACCGAGACATAGCCCTCAAGCCGGCCAGCGGCATCGTAGATTGGGGTGACATTGGCCTCGACCCAGTAGTGGTCGCCGTTCTTGCAGCGGTTCTTCACCATCCCCACCCAGGGGCGCCCCTGCTTGAGGGTGGCCCACATGTCGGCGAAGGCGGCGGCCGGCATGTCCGGGTGGCGAATGATGCGGTGCGGCTGGCCGAGCAGTTCGGCTTCCGAATAACCGCTGATCTCGATGAAATAACCGTTGACGTAGGTGATCCTGCCCTCCGGATCGGTGGCGGAGACGATGGTCTCGCCGTCACGAAACGGCACCTCGACCCCGGTGACCGGTCGCTGCCGCAGGCTCTCCCGATCCATCACGCGCGCCTGTGCCGCCATGCTCATCGCCTCCTCAGAGGAACACAGCTTTCCAGCGGAAAGCGGAATCATTCTTGGAATGTTGCGCCGCTTCAGGGCGGCGGGCAAGCGACGTGGTTCACCAGATCAGATCGTCGGGCACCTGGTACCTAGGATCGCTGTAATCGTCCTCCGGGGCCGGAGCCGCGGGATCGACCTCGAGGGCGATCGCCTCGGGGCAAATCGCTTTTGCCTCGGCCAGCACGGCCGCGGTCACCAGCAGGTAGCGACCATTGCTCTGCACTACCCCGAGCTCGCCGGCATTGAGTGCGCGCAGTTGTTCGGCCGTGACATAGACGCGCTTGATCTTGCCGCCGTAGGGGAAGTGGCGGACATGCTCGGCGGCGGGATCGTTGAGTGCCTTGCCGACGAGGAAGGTATCCAGCTTCGCCCTCGCCTCGCGGCGGGCGCGGGCAGCCTCCTGGCGGGCGCGCTGGGCGGCCTCGCGCTCGCGCTTCTCGACCTCGGCGCGCAGCGCATAGGCCCTGGCGAGATCGATCTCCTCCTGCGAACGCCCAGGCCTGTCCCCGCCTCTGCGATCCCGCCCTGCCCCGCCGCCAGGGCGAGTTCCAGGGGCCGGTTTGGCAGGCTTCGGAGCCTTCGGTAGCGGCTTGAAGCCAAGGCCGAGGAGTTGGTCTTTCAGACTATCGCTCATGGATCAGGAGGAACGTGGGGCGGCTCAGTAATGCGGCGGCGGGGGTTCCGAGGCGGGATCGGCCATCAGGGCCCGGCGCAGCTGCTTTAGGTCTTCGAGCACGCGGGAGAGCAGCTCGCGGTTCTTCTGGCCTTCGATGCGGGCTTCGGCCAGCGCTTCCGAGAGTTCCTGCATCGCCTGCTCCTGGAAAGCGAGACGGGTCTCGAGCTCGGTGAGCCTGCGTTCGGCGCGGAGATCGCGGTCAGGGCTTGGCATGGCAGTTCCGGGCGAGGCTGCGGCCGCGGCCGATGCCGTAATAGGCCAGCCCCGCTTCCTCCACTTCGGCAGGATCGTAGATGTTGCGGCCGTCGAACACCACGCCGGCGCGCAGCTCGCGCTTCAAGGCCTCGAAATCCGGGCTCCAGAAGGCCTTCCACTCGGTGATGAGGACGAGGGCGTCGGCACCCGACAGGGCCGCTTCCGGGGTATCGCAGAGCACGAGGTCCTCGCGCTCACCGAAGATCCGCCGCGCCTCTCTCATCGCTTCGGGATCGTGGGCTCGCACCCGGGCGCCTGCCGCCCACAGATGGGCGAGCAGGGTGCGGCTCGGTGCCTCGCGCATATCGTCGGTATTGGGCTTGAAGGCAAGCCCCCAGAGCGCGAAGGTGCGGCCGGCAAGGTCGCCGCCGAAGTGGCGCTGGATCAATTCGAAGAGCTTCTGCTTCTGCCGGCCGTTCACCCGCTCGACGGCGGCGAGGATCTCGGCCTGCATGCCGTGCTGGCGGGCGGTGCGCTCGAGCGCCTGCACGTCCTTGGGAAAGCAGCTGCCACCATAGCCGGCACCAGGGTAGATGAAGTGCCAGCCGATGCGCGGGTCGGAGCCGATGCCGTGACGCACGGCCTCGATGTCGGCGCCCACCCGCTCGGCGATGCCCGCCATCTCGTTCATGAAGCTGATCTTGGTGGCCAGCATGGCGTTGGCCGCGTATTTGGTGAGCTCGGCCGAGCGCTCGTCCATCACGATCACCCGCTCGTGGTTGCGGTTGAACGGCGCGTACAGGCGTTTCATCAGCTCGATGGCGCGGGCGTCGCGGCTGCCGAGGATGATGCGGTCGGGGCGCATGCAATCGGCCACCGCCGCGCCCTCCTTCAGGAACTCGGGATTGGAGACCACTTGGAACTCCACCGCCACGCCACGCGCCGCGAGGCCCTCGGCGATGACCTCACGCACCCGGTCGGCGGTGCCCACCGGCACCGTGCTCTTGTTCACCACCACGGTGGGCTCGGCCAGGTGCTCGCCGAGGGTGCGGGCCACGGCCAGCACATGGCGCAGATCGGCGCTGCCATCCTCGTCGGGCGGCGTGCCCACGGCGATGAAGACAATGCGCGCCGAGGCGATGGCCGCTGCGGCATCAGTGGTGAAGTGCAACCGGCCGGCGGCGTGGTTGGCGCGCACCATGTCCTCCAGGCCAGGCTCGAAGATTGGCACCACGCCGCGGCGCAGGCCCTCGATCTTGGCGGCATCGACATCGACGCAGGTCACTTGGTGCCCCACTTCCGCGAGGCAGGTACCGGTCACCAGGCCGACATAGCCGGTACCAAAAACACTGACGCGCATGCGCGTCCTCCCAGAGGTTGGAAACGCGCAAGGGTCGCGGCATCCCGCGACCCTTGCATGACAGCCGCGCCGGAACTCACTCCGTAGCGGCGGAGGAGACGATCTCCAGCAGCTCGACCTCGAACTTGAGGGTGGCATTCGGCGGGATCTCGGCGCCGGCGCCGTTCTGGCCGTACGCGAGCGCCGCCGGGATCCAGAACACGTACTTCGACCCCACCGGCATCAGCTGCACGCCCTCCGTCCAGCCCGGGATCACGCCGGCCAGCGGGAAGGTGGCCGGCTCGCCACGGGCATAGGAGCTGTCGAACTCCTTGCCGTCGAGCAGGGTGCCGCGGTAGTGCACCTTCACGGTATCGGCGGCGCTCGGACGGGCTCCGGAGCCGGCGCGCAGCACCTGGTACTGCAGGCCGCTCTCGGTGGTGCGCACACCGGGCTTGCCCTTGTTGGCGGCCAGGAAAGCCTCGCCCTCGGCGAGGTTCTTCGCGCCCTGCTCGGCACGGCGCGCCATCTCCCTCTGCTGGAGGAACGTGCCAAAGGCCATGCCCACTTCCTGCGCTTGCTGGTCGGTCATCAGCCGGCCCTGGCCAGAGAGCCCGGCCTTGACGGCCTTGGCGAGCGCGTCGGCATCGACGTACTCCTTCACCTGCTGCAGGCTGTTGGCCATCTGCAGACCGATCATGTAGCTGATCTTCTCGTTGTCGGTCTTCAGGCCCTCGATGGCCGGAAGCTCGAGGGTGGCCGGAGCGGCCGGAGCAGCTTCCGGGGCCTGGGCGAAGGCGCTACCGGCGATCAGGCTCAGGCCGAGCAGCACGGCACTCGTCAAGGGGCGGGGATTCAGCATGGGGGCAAGCACTCCGTCGGTCGGGACCGCCGCGGCGCGGCGGGCCGCCGATTGTGGCCCCACGGCCCCGGTTCGGCAATCAGGCGCTGCCAAGCGCAAACCCCAGGGCCAGCCCGTGCGCCGCGATCACCGCGGCCGAGATCTTCGCGCGCAAGACACGGAACCCCGGCGTTGCCGGCAGGTGGTCGGCCCGGGTGTCGAACCAGAGGGCGAGGGCAAACCCCATGCCCAGGGCCACCACGGCCCAGGGCCGCGGCAGGAACAGCGCCGGATAGGCCCAGAGGCTCGGCAGCACGGCCAGCACATAAGCCGAGGGCGGGGCTCCAGCGCTCATCGCCCGGCCCCAGCGCAGGCCGCCGAGGAAACTCAGGATCACCGCCGAGTAGACGAGGAAGGCCCGAGCGGCGACGGCCACGGCCCGGGGCTCGGCGAGCCACAGGGCGGCTCCCCAGGCGAGAAGCGCGCCGAGGAAAGGCAGCAGCCCGGCCCAGGTCAGCCAGTGGGCCGCCTGCGGCAGGGGCGGCTGATGGAGATCCTGCAGTTTCATCCATTCCCGACGCAGGCCGGTCTCGCCATGCCCCATGGCATCCCCTATCGATCCGTTCGCGCGAGCCGGCGATCATCCGCCGCCGGCCCACTGCCGGTAAAGCCCTCAGCGCGAGACGGCCGGGGCAGAGGCCGGCACCGGCGCCGCCAGCGCCTTCTCGATCGCCGCCCGTAGCTCCGGAGCGTCCGGCTTCACCCGGCTGCCGAAGCTGCCCAGCACCTGGCCGTCGCGACCGATCAAGTACTTGTGGAAATTCCAGCCCGGCTGCTCGCCGGTGGCAGCGGCAAGCTCGCGGTAGAGCGGCGTGGCATCACGGCCGCGCACCACCACCTTCTCGAACATCGGAAACTTCACCCCATAGGTGAGCGTGCAGAATTCCTGGATCTGCTCCTCACTGCCCGGCTCCTGGCCCATGAAATCGTTGGAAGGAAAGCCGAGCACGGCAAAGCCCTGGGGCCCGTAGGTGGCATTCAGGGCTTCGAGCCCCTCGTACTGCGGCGTGAACCCGCATTTGCTGGCGGTGTTCACCACCAGCAGCACCTTTCCCCCATAGGCCTCGGCCAAGTTCACCCGCTCCTGGCTCGCCAGCCGGCGGTATTCGTGCTGCAACACGCTCGCGGCGGCCACCGGTTGCGCCGCCAGCCCCACGCCCAGGCCCACGAACAGGGCCGCGATCCACGCCTTCATTCCTGAGTTCCTCCCGAAATCCGGCGATAGGCCGGTCTATGCCATCAGTTTGGGCGTCAGGGCGTGCAGGAGGTGTTGACCTTGGCGAATTTAGTGTTATAGTCAACTACAACACCAGCCCATCACCTCACCGAGGCCCGCCATGTCCTTCCGACTCCGCCCCCGCTCCGGCCTGCTGGCCCTCGGGCTGGCCAGCCTGGCTCTGGCCCTCGCGCTCGGCACTCTCCCTCCCGCCGGCTCCGCCCCGGCGCCCGCCGAAGGAACCGCCCCTGGGCTGGAACGCCCCCGGGCCCAGATCGGTCTTGCCATGCCTTACTTTTCCTTCGGCCAGCGCAGCCGCGAGGCCCGGTCATGAGCATCACCTGGAGCGAGGGCACGCCGATCTACCGGCAGCTGAAGGAGCGCGTGGTGGCCATGGTGCTCGATGGCGAGCTGAAGGAAGGCGATGCCCTGCCCTCGGTACGGCAGGTGGCCGCCGAATTCCAGCTCAACCCGATCACCGTCTCGCGCGCCTACCAGGAACTAGCCGACGAGGCCCTGGTGGAAAAACGGCGTGGACTTGGCATGTACGTCGTCGAGGGCGCGCGGCAGCGCCTGCTCGCCTCGGAGCGCGAACGCTTCCTGAAGGAGGAATGGCCGCAGGTCCTGGCGCGCATCGAGCGCCTCGGCCTCACGCCGCAGGAACTACTGGCCACCCGGCCGAAGAACGGAGCATCGGCATGAGCACCCCCACCATTTCCGCCCGCGGCCTCGAGAAACGCTACGGCAAGACCACGGCCGTCGCCGGCATCGACTTCGACATCGCGCCTGGGCGCATCGTCGGCCTGATCGGCCCGAACGGCTCGGGTAAGACCACCACGCTGAAGGCTCTGCTCGGCCTGACCGGCTTCGAGGGCGAGCTGCACGTGCTGGGCCACGACCCACGCACCCAACGCGACGCCTTGATGCGCGAAGTCTGCTTCATCGCCGACGTGGCCGTGCTGCCGCGCTGGATCAGCGTCGGCCAGGCCATCGACTACGTCGCCGGCGTGCACCCGCGCTTCGACCGCCGCAAGTGCGAGGACTTCCTCTCGCACACCAAGCTCGACCGGAAGATGAAGGTCAAGCAGATGTCGAAGGGCATGATCGTGCAACTGCACCTCGCTCTCGTCATGGCCATCGACGCCAAACTGCTGGTACTGGACGAGCCCACCCTTGGCCTCGACATCCTCTACCGCAAGCAGTTCTACAAGGATCTGCTGGAGCGCTATTTCGACGAAGAGAAGACGATCATCGTCACCACCCACCAGGTGGAGGAGATCGAGCACATCCTCACCGATCTCCTGTTCATCCGTGATGGAAAACTGGTGCTGCGCGCCAGCATGGACGAGATCGAGCAGCGCTTCTTCGAGGTGATGGTCGCCAGCGACCGCGCCGAAGAGGCCCGGGCACTCGGGCCCATCGACGAGCGCAGCGTATTCGGCAAGAGCGTCTTCCTGTTCGACGGCCAGCCGCGCGAGCGCCTCGCCGCCCTGGGCGAGCTGCGCACTCCTGGCATCGCCGACCTGTTCGTCGCCACGATGAAAGGAACCTATGCATGAACACCTTCCCCACCCTGCTGAAGCGTGAGTTCTGGGAACACAAGGGCGGCATGCTCTGGGCGCCGGTCGTGGTCGGCGGCCTGCTGCTGCTGTTCGCCCTCGGCAGCCTGCTGCTCGGTCTGGCTTTCAAAGGCGGTGCCTTCACGATGAATGGCGAGCACATCGTCGTCGACGGCCAGCTCATCGACGCGACGGCGCAGGCGAAGATCGCCAGCGGTATGGTGTTCGCCGCCCTTCCCTCGATGGCACCGCTGGCCGGAGTGCTGGCTCTGGTGCTGTTCTTCTATGCCTTAGGCTCGCTCTACGACGAGCGCAAGGACCGCAGCGTGCTGTTCTGGAAGTCGATGCCGGTCTCCGACACTGCCACGGTACTCTCGAAGCTGGCTTCGATGCTGGTGGTCGCGCCGCTCATCACGGCGCTCATCGGCGGCCTGCTCGGTGTGGTGCTGGTGCTCGCCATCGCCCTCGCGGCGAACATGCTCGGGACCGGCATTCTCGGCCGGGTCCTCGCCACGCCCGACCTCTATCTCACCCCCCTCGCCATCGTGGCCCTAGTGCCGGTGTATGCCCTCTGGGTGCTTCCCAGCATCGCCTGGTGTATGGCGGTCTCCGCCTGGGCGCGGCGTGCGCCCTTCCTCTGGGCCGTGGGCCTCCCACTCGGCGCCGGCGTGCTGCTTTCCTGGCAGGAGGCCATGTTCGATGTCGCGCTGGGTGCCGGTGGCTTCTGGAAGCATGTGGTCGGCCGTTTCTTTGGCAGCTTCATCCCCGGCCTCTGGTTCGCCTTCGACGTCCGGGAAGGGGGACTGGACAGCTTTACACCGGGCGAGTCCAGCGTGCTGGAACTCGTCGCCCAGAGCTATGCCAGTCTGAGCTCGCCGGCGCTGTGGATCGGCCTCGCCGTGGGTGCTGTCCTCATCGCCCTTGCCATCCGCCTGCGCCGCTGGCGCGAGGACGCCAGCTGAGCCGCACCGACCGCATTCCCTTCCGCCCCGGAGTCCGCCATGTATTCCCTTGCTCCCGTGCGTCGCCATCCGTTCGCCGCGGCATGGCTTCTCGTCACCCTCGCTGCCACCAGTGCCTGCACTGGCCAGGACCGTGCCGAGATCGAGCGCAGTCTTTCCGAGGCTCGGCAAACCGTGGAGACGGCCACCGCCGAGGGCGGTACGGTCGCCCGGGCCCTCGCCGAAGCCCGCCGAAAGCTGCACGAGGAAAACCTCAGTCTCGGTGGCGAAGGGCTGCCCAAGGCCGAACTCACCCCGCAGGGCGAGCTGCTGATCGGCGGCACCGCGGTGCCCATGGACGAGGCGCAGCGCGAGGCCGCCCTCGCCTACCGCACCGAGCTGCTGAAGGTGGCCGAGGCGGGCATGGGGCTTGGGCAGCAGGGTGCCGCCATTGCCGGCCAGGCGGTGACGCAGGTGCTCGGTGGCCTATTCACCGGCAAGGCCGAGGAGGCCGCAACCCGTATCGAAGCCGAGGCGAAGAAAATCGAGGAAGCCGCCCTGGCCCTGTGCAAGGATCTCGAAGGCTTGGAGTCGGCACAGGCACGGTTTGCCGAACTCGTCCCGGAATTCCGCCCCTATGCCAAGGCGGTCATGCTCGAAACCGACTGCCCGCCGACCGGCGGGCCGGCGGCCTGAGCGGGCGTCCTTCGGCAAACCCGCGCACAGCAGTCCCTGCCGGCGCCACATCGGCGAGAATGCGGGCCTGTCCCCCGATGGGCCCGCCCCGCCGCCATGTCACGCCACTGGGTCAATGCCGCCATTGCGGCCCTCGAAGCCGATTTCCAGCGCTCGGCCGACACCCACCTGATCCGCCTCGACCTGCCGGCCTACCCGGGCATCCCGCTGTACTTCAAGGACGAGAGCTCGCACCCCACCGGAAGCCTGAAGCACCGGCTCGCCCGCTCGCTGTTCCTGTACGCCCTGTGCAACGGCTGGCTACGCGAAGGCCAGACCGTGATCGAGGCGAGCAGCGGCAGCACGGCGGTCTCGGAGGCCTATTTCGCGCGTCTGATCGGCCTGCCCTTCATCGCCGTGGTGCCGGACACCACCTCGCGCGAGAAGGTGGCGCGCATCGAGTTCTACGGCGGGCGCTGCCACATGATCGAAGGCGCCGACGTGAGCGCCGCCTCGCGCGCGCTGGCGGCCCAACTCGGCGGCCACTTCATGGACCAGTTCACTTATGCCGAGCGGGCCACCGACTGGCGCGGCAACAACAACATCGCCGAATCGATCTTCCAGCAGCTGCGGCTTGAGCCCCACCCCTGCCCGCGCTGGATCGTGGTCTCTGCCGGCACCGGCGGTACGGCCGCCACCATCGGCCGCTACATCCGCTACCAGCCTGCCCGCAACGCCTGCACCCGGCTCGCTGTGGTCGACCCCGAGCACTCGGTGTTCTTCGATGCCTTCAAGGACCGCAAGCGCTGCCACCGCATCGACCGCGGCTCGCGCATCGAGGGCATCGGCCGGCCCATCGTCGAGCCCAGCTTCCTGCCCGACACCATCGACCGCATGATCAAGGTGCCCGATGCCCTGAGCCTCGCCGCCATGCGCGCGCTGGAGGGATTGCTGGGGCGCAAGGTCGGCGGCTCCACGGGGACCAATTTCGTCGGCGCCCTGCAGGTGATGGGCGAAATGAAGGCCAAGGGCGAGACCGGCGCCGTCGTCACCCTGATCTGCGATGGCGGCGAACGCTATCTCGACACCTACTACGACGATGCCTGGCTGGCGGCGCAGGGCCTTGCCCCCAGCGCCGCGCAGCAGGACCTCATCGCCGCGGCCCTCGGGGGCGCCTCGCCGGCACGGGCGCTCGAAGTACGCGATGCGTGAGGCCTTAGCCACTCCCGGGTGAACCCTCGACGATGCCCCCCCGGGTCAGGGCCAGGGGGTCGAGCGCCTTTTCGAGCCGTTCGCGGTCGAGCCTGGTTTCTTCCACCGCCACCTCGAGGATCGGCCGCCCGCTCGCATAGGCCTTCTTGGCGATCGCGGCGGCCTTCTCGTAGCCGATCAGCGGGTTCAGGGCGGTCACCAGAATGGGGTTGCGGGCGAGCGCCGCCTGCAGGCGATCCTCGCGCACGGCAAAACCGGCGATCGCGCGGTCGGCGAGCAGACGCGCGGCACTGGCGGCAAGTTCGATGGCCCAGAGCAGGGTGTAGGCGATCAGCGGCAACATCACATTGAGCTGGAAATTGCCGCTCTGTCCAGCCACCGAGACCGTGGTGTGCATACCCATCAGTTGCGCGGCCACCATCGCCACGGCCTCCGGAATCACCGGGTTCACCTTGCCCGGCATGATCGAGCTGCCCGGCTGCAGGGCCGGCAGTTCGATCTCGCCCAGGCCCGCCAGCGGCCCGGAATTCATCCAGCGCAGGTCGTTGGCGATCTTCATCAGCACGATGGCAAGGCCGTTCAACTGGCCGGAGAGTTCCACTGCGCCGTCCTGCGCGGCGATGCCGGCGAAGGGATTGGCCGCCGGCGTGAAAGGCAGCCCGGAAAGACGCGCAAGCCCGGCACAGGCGCGTTCGGCGAACTGGGGATGCGCATTGATGCCGGTGCCCACGGCCGTGCCGCCGAGCGGCAGCGCGTGCAGGCGGCGTCCGGCATCTCCCAGACGCTCCTCGACCTGCTCCACCTGGCTTGCCCAGGCGGACAGCTCCTGCCCCAGCGTGAGCGGCATGGCATCCATCAGATGGGTGCGCCCGGTCTTCACCGTGCCGCGATGTTCATGCGCGCGGCGGACGATGGTCTCGCGCAGGTGCGCGAGCGCCGGCAGCAGGCGTTCGCGCAGGCCCAGGCAGGCGCCCACCTGGATGGCCGTGGGCACCACGTCATTCGAGCTCTGCCCGAGGTTGACGTGGTCGTTCGGGTGCACGGCCATGCCGCCCAGCGACTGCGCCACGCGGGCGATCACCTCGTTGGCATTCATGTTGCTCGAGGTGCCCGAGCCGGTCTGGAACACGTCCACCGGGAACTCGGCGTCGAACTCGCCGGCCGCCACCTTCAGCGCGGCCTCACGGATCGCCGCCCCCCGCCCGGGGTCGAGCAGGCCGAGCCCGGCATTGGCCTCGGCGGCGGCGGCCTTGATGAGGCCGAGGGCGCGCAGGAAGCCGCGCGGCATCCGCCAGCCCGAGACCGGGAAGTTCTCGATGGCACGCTGGGTCTGGGCGCCCCACAGGGCCCCGGCGGGCACGGCAAGCTCGCCCATGCTGTCGCGTTCGATGCGGGTGGCGGACATCGGAAGACCTCCTGGACGGGGCGTCCATCCTACCCGGCAGGTAGAATGGCGGGCTTCCGCGGCCCTGCCGCCCGTCTTCCGGCCCCGCCATGTCCCACGCCCTCACCGCCCTCTCCCCGCTCGACGGCCGCTATGCCGGCAAGGTCGATGCCCTGAGGCCGATCTTCTCCGAGTACGGCCTGATCCGCGCCCGCGTCTGCGTGGAGATCGCCTGGCTGCTCGCCCTCTCGGCCGAGCCGGGCGTGCGCGAGCTGCCGCCCTTCTCGGAGACCGCCGCCTCGCTGCTGCAACGCCTCGCCGACGGCTTCTCGGTGGAAGACGCCGCGCGGGTCAAGGCGATCGAGGGCACCACCAACCATGACGTCAAGGCGGTCGAGTATTTCCTGAAGGAGCGGCTTTCGGAGAACGCCGAGCTCAAGGCCGCCCTGGAGTTCGTGCACTTCGCCTGCACCTCGGAGGACATCAACAATCTCAGCTATGCCTTGATGCTGAAGCAGGCCCGCGACGAGGTAATGCTGCCGCAGCTCGATGCCCTCATCGAAACCCTGAAGAAGCTCGCCTACGAATACGCCGACGAGCCGATGCTCTCGCGCACCCACGGCCAGACCGCCAGCCCCACCACCCTGGGCAAGGAGCTGGCCAACGTGGTGGCGCGGCTGAAACGCCAGCGCCAGCAGCTCGTCCAGGTGGAGATCCTGGGCAAGATCAATGGCGCGGTGGGCAACTACAACGCCCATTTCGCCGCCTATCCGGACGTGGACTGGCCGCGCCTCGCACAGGGCTTCGTCGAGTCGCTGGGCCTGCGGTTCAATGCCTGGACGACGCAGATCGAACCGCACGACTTCATCGCCGAGCTCGGCGACGTGCAGCGCCGCATCAACACCATCCTCATCGACTTCGCCCGCGATACCTGGGGCTACATCTCGCTCGGCTATTTCTCGCAGGCCCTGAAGGAAGGCGAGGTCGGCAGCTCGACCATGCCGCACAAGGTCAACCCGATCGATTTCGAGAACGCCGAAGGCAACCTCGGCATCGCCAATGCCCTGTTCGAGCATTTCAGCGCCAAGCTACCGATCAGCCGCTGGCAGCGCGACCTCACCGATTCCACCGTGCTGCGCGCCCTGGGCACCGCCTGGGGCCATACGCTGGTTGCCTACGAGGCCCTGGGTCGTGGCATCGGCAAGCTCAAGGTGAACCCGGCGCGGCTGGCGGAAGACCTCGATGCCAGCTGGGAAGTGCTGGCCGAGGCGGTGCAGACGGTGATGCGCCGTCATGGCCTGCCCAACCCCTACGAGCAGCTCAAGGCCCTCACCCGTGGCCAGGCCATCACCCGGGAATCGATCCGCGCCTTCATTGCCGGCCTCGATCTGCCCGACGAACCGAAACGCGCCCTGCTCGCGCTGACGCCGGCCACCTACACCGGCCGCGCCGAAGCCCTGGCGAAGTCGGTCTGACGCCTGCCGCGCCGCGATCGTCCTGCCATGCTGCGTCCGCCCCGGCGTCCCGCCGCCTCCCGCCTGCCGATCGAGATCGATGCCTGCGGCAAAGGCCCGCTCGGCATGCCGGCCGAAGCCTTCCTGCGCGATTACTGGCAGAAGCATCCGCTGCTGATCCGCAACGCCTTCCCCGGTTTCGCAAGCCCGATCAGTCCCGATGACCTCGGCGCGCTCTCGCTGCAGCCTGCCGCGCTCTCGCGGCTGATCCTCTGGGACCGCAAGAAAGACCGCTGGACGGTGGAGACCGGTCCGCTGCCGGAAGACCGCTTCGAACGCGTGCCGGCACGCGACTGGACCCTGCTGGTGCAGGACGTGGACAAGTGGGATGCCGACGTCCGCCAACTCATCGAGGCCTTCCCCTTCCTGCCGCGCTGGCGCATCGACGATGTGATGATCAGCTTTGCCGTCGAGGGCGGCTCGGTGGGTGCGCATATCGACCAGTACGACGTGTTCCTGCTGCAGGGTATGGGCCACCGGCGCTGGCAGATCGATGCCAATCCAAGCCAGCCCGTCGACTTCCGCGACGATGCGCCGATCAAGCTGCTGAAGCGTTTCACCCCCAGCCACGAGTGGGTGCTCGCCCCCGGTGACATGCTCTACCTGCCGCCCGGACTCGGCCATCATGGCGTAGCGCTCGATCCTTGCCTCACCTTCTCGCTCGGCATGCGCGCCCCGGCCCGGGCCGAACTGATCGAGGACTTCGCGCTGGAACTGGCCAGCCGCATTGGCGAGAAAGAGCGCTATGCCGATCCGGACCTCGCCGTGCCGGCGGATGCCTTCGAGATCGATGCCCGGGCCCTCGCCCGGGTGCGCCAGGCCCTGGGCGGCATGGCGGAGGCGGGCGACGAGGCCCTGCTGCGCCGCTGGTTCGGCCGCTTCATCACCCGCTACCGCGCCTCGGGCGACATCCGCCCGCCGCGCCGCGCCCCGAGCCGCGCCGATTTCGAGGCCACGCTGGCGGCCGGGGGCGTGCTGCAACGCCATCCTTTCTCGCGCGTGGCCTGGCTGCGCGAAGGACGCACGAAAGCCCTGTGGTTCGTCAGCGGCAGTGACATCGAGGGATTGCGTCCCGCGGACGCCGCCCGGCTCTGCCGGCAGGACACACTCGATGCCGCGGCCTGGGCCCATCTCGGCGAGCAGGCCCGCGAGGCCGTGGTCGCCCTCGCGGCCCTCGGCCACTACCGGGCCTTGCCTGCGGCGAAAGCACGCACGAGGCGGCCCAAGGGCTGACCGCCGCCCCCCCTCGGCGCTAGGCTTCGCGCATGGCCACGGAGACCCCGATGACTCCCGATTTCCGCGTCGAACCCGCCGACTACCGCACCGACTTCGCCGACCTGCGTGCCGTGCGCGAACCGGTGTTCGTGGAAGAGCAGCGGGTGCCGCTCGAGGAGGAATGGGACGAACTCGACCCGCATTGCCGGCACGTGATCGCCCGCGATGCCCAGCACCGCCCGGTGGGCACTGGCCGCCTCACGCCGGAGCGCAAGATCGGCCGCATGGCGGTGCTGCCCGAGTGGCGTGGCAAGGGCGTGGGCGGCGCTCTGCTGGAGGCCCTGCTGGACGAGGCGCGGCGCCTGGGCTGGCCAGAGGTCACGCTGCATGCCCAGACCCACGCCATCCCCTTCTATGCCCGCTACGGCTTCGAGGCTTTCGGCGAGGAGTTCATGGAAGCCGGCATCCCGCACCGCAAGATGCGCCGGCTGCTCGGCGCCCCCGATCCGGGCCGGCGGCCGCGGCCGGCCCCCGGCGGCGATGCCGCGCTGCAGGAACTCGCCAGCGAGGCCGAACTGCGCGAGGCCAGCCTTGCCGTGATCGCCCGGGCCCGGCGCGAGATCCGCGTCTTCACCCGCGACCTCGAAGCCGGCCTCTACGCCCAGAGCGCGCTCGTCGAGGCCTTCCGGCACTTCGCCACCCACGGCCGCCAGCCTTCGGTGCGCCTGCTCGTGGTCGAGCCGGAAGGGCTGGCGGCGAGCGGGCATGCCCTGCTGCCGCTGGCCCAGCGCCTGAGCTCGGTCTTCGCCCTGCGCACCCCGGTCGACCCCGAAGACCGGCAGGCTGCCGAGAGTTTCCTCCTGGCCGACGAAACGGCCTATGTGTTCCGCGCCCTCGCCACCCGGCCGGAGGGCGTGGCCTGCCTCGACGGCCCGGCGCGGGCGCGGCAGCTCGCGGAGAGCTTCGACCGCCGCTGGGAGCGCGCCCGGGAACTCAGCGAGTTGCGCGCGCTCGGGCTTTGAGACCCTTCGCCGGGACGCCTCCCGCGCGGGGGGTCAGGAACAGGGCGTGCAAGCGCTCACAGACCGGGCCGGCGGCCAGTCCGAGATCGTTCGCCTCGCGGATCAGCTCGCGCATCCGCGACTCCAAGAGCCGCATCCGCGCCTCGGCAGTGAGCCCGGCCCTGGCCGGGCGCGGGGCCACCACCATCCCCGCGCCGCGGCGGCGCAGCAGCACGCCATCCTCGACCAGGCCGGCATAGGCCCGGCTCACCGTCATCGGGTTCACTCCCAGCCGCGCCGCCATGGTGCGCACCGAGGGCAGGCGCTCGCCCTCGTGCAGTTGGCCGGAGGCGACGAGCCTTGCCACCTGGGCGGCGATCTGCCGGAACAGCGGGGTTGGCGAGGCCGGATCGATCTGCCACTGCGTCATGTCCATGTGTATCAATAATCCAATACAGAAGGCCGGCGTCAAGCCTATTTCCCCGGCAAGCGTCTATAATCGCTGCGCGTTTCGCCGTTGCCCTCGGGCATTTCCAGTCCAATCAAGCACTTAAATCCGTCCGCCTGCACGGACGCCAAGGGATCGTCGTGGCCAGCCTGCTCAAGACCTTCGCCCAGTCCTCGCAACTCTCCGGCGGCAACGCCGCCTTCGTCGAAGACCTCTACGAGCAGTACCTGCGCGACCCGGCTTCGGTCGATCCGAAATGGAAGGCGTATTTCGACGGCTTCGGCGGCAGCGGCGACGTGCCGCACTCCGATGCCATCGCCCGCGTGCAGGTGGCTGGCATGCTGGCGGCCAAGGGGCTTGCCGGCGGTGTCGACGAGGAAACCGCGAAAAAGCAGATGGCGGCGAGCAAGCTCGTCACCGCCTACCGCTCCCGCGGCCATCTCGGCGCCGACCTCGACCCGCTCGGCATGGCCGAGAAGCCCGAGGCGCCCGACCTCGAGCTCGAATTCCATGGCCTGTCGAAGGCCGACCTCGATACCGAGTTCCCGGTGAACACCTATTTCGGTGCACCGAAGTTCCGGCTGCGCGATCTGCTCGCCAAGCTGCGCGCCACCTACTGCGGCCCGATCGGCGCCGAGTTCATGCACATCAGCGATGCCCGGCAGCGCCACTGGATGCAGGAACGGCTGGAGAAGGCCGCCGGCAACTTCGGTTTCAGCGCCGAGCAGAAGCGCCGCATCCTCGAGCGCACCACCGCCGCCGAAGGCCTCGAGCGCTACCTGCACACCCGCTACGTGGGCCAGAAGCGCTTCTCGTTGGAGGGCGGCGAGAGCCTGATCCCGGCCATGGACGTGCTGGTGCGCCGCGCCGGCGCCGCTGGCGTCAAGGACATGGTGATCGGCATGGCCCACCGCGGCCGCCTGAACGTGCTGGTGAATACGCTCGGCAAGCCGCCCTCCAAGCTGTTCGACGAGTTCGAGGGCCGCTTCGACCACCCGCATGACCCGGCGCACTCCGGCGACGTGAAGTACCACATGGGCTTCTCCGCCGACATCGCCACCGAAGGCGGCCCGGTGCACATCGCGCTCGCCTTCAACCCCTCGCACCTCGAGATCGTCGATCCGGTGGTGGCCGGCTCGGTGCGCGCCCGGCAGATGCGCCGCGAGGACCGGGAGCGCGCCCAGGTGGTGCCGGTGCTGATCCACGGCGACTCGGCCTTCGCCGGCCAGGGCGTGGTGATGGAACTGTTCCAGATGTCGCAGGCGCGCGGTTTCACTGTCGGCGGCACGGTGCACATCGTCGTCAACAACCAGGTCGGCTTCACCACCAGCCGCCCGGACGACACCCGCTCCACCCTGTACTGCACCGACCCGGCGAAGATCGTCGGCGCCCCGGTGCTGCACGTGAACGGCGACGATCCGGAGGCCGTGGCCTTCTGCGCCCAGCTCGCCTTCGACTTCCGCCAGGAGTTCAAGCGCGACATCGTCATCGATCTCGTCTGCTACCGCCGCCACGGCCACAACGAGGCCGACGAGCCGGCGGCCACACAGCCGCTGATGTACAAGAACATCCGCGCCCGCAAGACCACCCGCGAGCTCTATGCCGCCCGTCTCGTCGCGGCCGGCGTGCTCAGCGCCGAGGAAGCGCAGGCGATGGTCGACGGCTACCGCACCAAGCTCGACAAGGGCGAGGTCACCGCCGATGTCACCAGTGCCGCCAAGGACAGCGTCAGTGTCGACTGGTCGCCCTACTTCAAGGGCTCGCTGGACGACGTAGTCAAGACCGCGGTGCCGCGCAAGACTCTGGAATCGCTGGCAAGGCAGATCAACACCCTGCCAGAAGGGCTCAGCCTGCACCCACGCGTGGCCAAGATCTACGAGGACCGCCGCAAGATGGCCGCGGGCGAGCTGCCGATGGACTGGGGCTTCGCCGAAAACCTCGCCTACGCCACCCTGCTGAAGGAGGGCTTCAAGCTGCGCGTGGTGGGCCAGGACGCCGGCCGCGGCACCTTCTTCCACCGCCATGCCGTGCTGCACGACCAGGTGACGGGCGAGGCCTACATGCCGCTGCGTGAGCTGGTCTCGAACCCCGAGCACGCGCTCGTCGTCGACTCGCTGCTGAGCGAGGAGGCGGTGATGGCCTTCGAGTACGGCTACAGCACCGCCGAGCCCACCACCCTCAATATCTGGGAAGGCCAATTCGGCGATTTCGCCAATGGCGCCCAGGTGGTGATCGACCAGTTCATCACCTCCGGCGAGGCGAAGTGGGGCCGGCTCTGCGGCCTCGTGCTGTTCCTGCCGCACGGTTACGAAGGCCAGGGCCCCGAGCACAGCTCGGCCCGCCTCGAGCGCTTCCTGCAGCTGTGCGCCCACCAGAACATCTCGGTGGTCACGCCCACCACCCCGGCCCAGAGCTTCCACATGCTGCGCCGGCAGATGCTGCGCGGCACCCGAAAGCCGCTAGTGGTGATGACGCCAAAGTCGATGCTGCGCCACAAGCTTTCGGTGAGCACGCTCGACGACCTCGCCAAGGGCGGCTTCCAGACCCTGATCCCCGACAGCACCGCCCAGGACCCGAAGAAGACCCGGCGCGTGGTGGTCTGCGGCGGCAAGGTCTACTACGACCTCGTCGAGGAAGCGATGAAGCGCGGCATCGAGGACGTAGCCTTGGTCCGCGTCGAGCAGCTCTATCCCTTCCCGCGTGCCGAGCTCGCCGCCGAGCTGAAGCGCTTCGGCAAGGCCGCGGAAGTGGTGTGGTGCCAGGAAGAGCCGATGAACCAGGGCGCCTGGTACCAGATCCGTCACCACATCGAGGCCTGCCTCGCCAAGGGCCAGACCCTGAGCTACGCCGGCCGCGCCCGCTCGGCTGCCCCGGCCTGCGGCCACCTCAACCAGCACAACGCCGAACAGGCCGCCCTGCTCGAAGCCGCGCTCGTCGGCCCGCAGGTCCACGCCGTGGCCGAGTGATCCTCCCCACCCCCTTCCGAACCCCGACCGAGAACGCCCACCATGGCCACTGAAATCAAGGTTCCGCCGCTGCCCGAATCCGTCTCCGATGCCGTGATCGCCGCCCTGCACAAGAAGGTGGGCGACGCCGTGCGCCGCGACGAGAACCTGGTTGACCTCGAGACCGACAAGGTCGTGCTGGAAGTGCCCTCCACCGTCGATGGCGTGGTCAAGGAACTGAAGGTGAAGGTGGGCGATACCGTCACCTCCGACCAGCTGCTGATCCTGGTCGAGGAAGGTGCTGCCCCGGCCGCCAAGCCCGAGGCGGCGCCGGCCAAGGCCGAGGCCGCCGCCGCGAAGGCGGAAGCCCCGGCCGCCGCGCCGGCGAAGGCCGCTTCCCCCGCTCCGGCCGCCAAGACCGAGAGTGGCCTGCCGCCGGGCGCTGCCTTCTACGCCGCACAGAACAACCTCAACCCTGCCGAAGTGACCGGCACCGGCCGTCGCGGCATGGTCACCAAGGAAGACCTGGTGAACTTCGCCAAGGGCGGCGGTGCGCGTCCCGAGGAGCGCGTGCCGATGACCCGCATGCGCAAGCGCATTGCCGAGCGGATGATGGAGTCGAAGAACTCCATCGCCATGCTCACCTCCTTCAACGAGGTGAACCTGCGCGAGGTGATGGCCATGCGCAAGACCATGGGCGAACAGTTCGAGAAGACCCATGGCATCAAGCTCGGCTTCATGAGCTTCTTCGCCAAGGCCGCCGCCAACGCGCTGCAACGCTTCCCGATCATCAATGCCTCGGTCGACGGCGACGACATCATCTATCACGGCTATGCCGACATCTCGATCGCCGTGGCCACCGACAAGGGGCTGGTGACCCCGGTGCTGCGCAACGTCGAACGCATGTCCTTCGCCGACATCGAGGCGGCCATCGCCGGCTACGCCAAGAAGGCGCGCGAGGGCAAACTGGGCCTCGAGGAACTGCAGGGCGGCACTTTCACCATCACCAATGGCGGCACCTTCGGCTCGCTGATGAGCACGCCGATCGTGAACCCGCCGCAGAGTGCCATCCTCGGCATGCATGCCATCAAAGAGCGCCCGATCGCCGAGAACGGCCAGGTGGTGATCGCGCCGATGATGTATATCGCGCTCAGCTACGATCACCGCATCATCGACGGCAAGGACGCGGTGCAGTTCCTGGTCGATATCAAGAACCAGCTCGAGAACCCGCACCGGATGCTGCTGGGCCTGTAACGGAGAAACGGGTGGGGCGTAGAGAGGAACGCGTCATGGTCCTCGCACCCCCACCCTTTACTCACTCCTCCCCCACTCTCTCCTGAGGTTCTCCGCATGTCCGAACAATTCGATGTCGTCGTGATCGGGGCCGGTCCGGCCGGCTACCACGCGGCCATCCGCGCCGCCCAGCTCGGCCTGAAGACCGCCTGCATCGATGCCGCCCTCGGCAAGGACGGCAAGCCGGCACTTGGCGGCACCTGCCTGCGCGTGGGCTGCATCCCCTCCAAGGCGCTGCTCGACAGCTCGCGCCAGTGGTGGAACATGAGCCATCTCTTCGGCGAGCACGGCATCAGCACCCAGGGTGCTGCGATCGACATCTCGACCATGATCGGCCGCAAGGACAAGATCGTGAAGCAGTTCACCGGCGGCATCGCCCAGCTGTTCAAGGCCAACAAGGTGTCGGCCTTCTACGGCTTCGGCCAGCTGCAGCCAGGCAGGAAGGTGCTGGTCAAACAGCACGATGGCAGCGAGGTGGTGCTGGAAGGCAAGCACGTGATCCTCGCCGCTGGCTCTGAATCCATCGAACTGCCCTTCGCCAAGTTCGACGGCACTCATATCGTCGACAATGTGGGCGCGCTCGACTTCACCGAAGTACCGAAGCGGCTCGGCGTGATCGGCGCCGGCGTGATCGGCCTCGAGCTCGGCAGTGTTTGGAACCGCCTCGGCGCCCAGGTCACCCTCCTCGAGGGTCTGCCCGACTTCCTCGCTGCCGCCGACCGCGATGCGGCCCGGGTGGCGCTGAAGGAATTCCAGAAACAGGGCCTCGACATCCGCCTCGGCGCCAAGTGCACCAAGGCGGAAGTGAAGAAGGGTGAGGTGCACCTCACCTACACCGATGCCAACGGCGAGCAGACCCTGGTGTTCGACAAGCTGCTGGTGGCCGTGGGCCGCAAGGCCGCGAGCAAGGGCCTTCTGGCCGAAGGCACCGGCGTGCAGCTCGACGAGCGCGGCCGCATCGTGGTGGACGAGCACTGCCACACCGGCGTGGAGGGCGTCTGGGCGATCGGCGACTGCGTGCGCGGCCCGATGCTGGCGCACAAGGGCTTCGAGGAAGGCATCGCGGTGGCCGAGCTGATCGCCGGCCTGCCGGGCCATGTCAACTTCGAGACCATCCCCTGGGTGATCTACACCGAGCCGGAAATCGCGTGGGTCGGCAAGACCGAGGAGCAGCTCAAGGCCGAAGGCATCCCCTACAAGGTCGGCACCTTCCCCTTCGCCGCCGTGGGCCGCGCCGTGGCCATGGCCGAGCCGGCCGGCTTCGTGAAGGTGATCGCCCACGAGGAGACCGATACCGTGCTCGGCATGCACCTCGTCGGCGCCAATGTCTCGGAGCTGGTGCACGAGGGCGTGCTGGCCATGGAGTTCAAGGGTAGCGCCGACGACCTCGCGCGTATCTGTCATGCCCACCCCTCGATGAGCGAGGCCGTGCACGATGCCGCCATGGCCGTACACAAGCGGGCGATCCACAAGGTGAACTGAAAAGCGCATCCTCCAGGATCGGCGATACTTCGGGGGCGCCTTCAGGGCGCCCCCATCGTTTCCAGCCTGACGAGATGCCAATGTCGATTCCCGCCACCTTCCCCGCCTTCCGCATCCACAGCGATGCTACCGGCCACCGCAGCGGCATCGAATCGCTGTCCATCGACGAACTCGCGCCGGGCGAAATCGTCATCAAGGCCGCGTACTCCTCGGTGAACTACAAGGACGCGCTGGCCGGCACCGGACGCGGAAAGATCCTGCGCCGTTTCCCGCTGGTGGGCGGCATCGACGTGGCCGGCCACGTGGTGCAGAGCCGCGATCCGGCCTTCCGGGAGGGCGATGCCGTGCTGTGCACCGGCTGCGGGCTCTCGGAGACCCGCGACGGCGGCTATGCCGCGTATGCGCGGCTGGAATCACGCTGGGCCATCCCGCTGCCTGCCGGCCTCGATCTGCGTGAGGCCATGGTGCTCGGCACCGCCGGCTTCACCGCCGGGCTCGCGCTGCTGCGCATGCAGGACAACCACCAGCAGCCAGATCTCGGCCCGTTGGCCGTGACCGGGGCCAGTGGCGGCGTGGGCAGTCTTGCCATCGCCATCTTCTCGCGCGCCGGCTACACGGTGCATGCGGTCAGCGGCAAGGCCGACCAGGCCGACTGGCTGCGCTCGCTGGGGGCCGCCGAGGTGCTGGGACGGGAAGCCCTGTCGACCACGCGGCCCATGGATTCCGCCCGCTTCGGCGGCGGCCTCGACAACGTAGGCGGGCCGATGCTGCATGCCCTGCTCGCCCAGACCGCTCCCTACGGCAATGTCGCCACGGCCGGGCTGGCCGCCAGCCCCGAGCTCGCCACCTCGGTGATGCCCTTCATCATCCGCGGGGTCTCGCTGATCGGCGTGGCCTCGGCGGGCACCGCCCGCGGTCAGCGTGACGAGGTCTGGCGCCGCCTTTCGTCCGACTGGAAGCCCGCCCACCTGGAGGCCCTGGCCACCCGCGAGGTGGGGCTGGAAGGGCTGCCGGCGGTGTTCGAGGACATGCTGGCCGGCAACTCGCGGGGGCGGACCCTGGTGCGCCTGCCCTGAGCCCCGCCCCCCCGACCCCGGAGGGCGCGCCGGGCCTGTGACCGCCGTCTTGCCCACGCGGGCGCAAGGGGGCATACAATCGCCAGAGCACTCTTGGAGACCTCCATGGCACGTATCCTGATCGTCGACGATTCGCCGTCGCAGCTCGTCAGCATGAAGCGCATCGTCGAGAAGCTCGGGCACGAAGCGATCACCGCCGAGGACGGCGCCAGCGGCGTCGAAGTCGCGAAGGCCCAACGTCCCGACCTGATCCTGATGGACGTGGTGATGCCGAACCTCAACGGCTTCCAGGCCACCCGCGCGATCTCGAAGGACCCGGAAACCGGGCACATCCCCATCATCCTGGTCACCACCAAGGACCAGGAGACCGACAAGGTCTGGGGCATGCGCCAAGGCGCGAAGGCCTACATCACCAAGCCCTTTACCGACGCTCAGCTGACCGAGGCGATCAACGGCGCGCTCGGCGGCTGACCGCCGCCCGGATCCGCCCTGCCGAAGCCCCGCCCTGCGCGGGGCTTCCTTTATTCCGGGCGCCGTGGGGCGAACGCCTCAGGCCACACCGCCGAAGGCCAGCGCCATCTGCCGGTAGAGCGAGCGCTGGGCCTCGGTCTCGGGCTTCGGCGCGGTGATCTCGAGCTCCACGATCTGATCGCCGGGGGGGGGGCCGGGAAGGCCCCGGCCCTTCAGCCGCAGCTTGCGGCCGGCATCGGAATCCTTGGGCACCTTGAGTTCCACCGGCCCGCCCAGAGTGGGCACCGTCACCGTGGTGCCCAGCACCGCGTCCCAGGGCGCCACGGGCAGCACGTAGAGAATGTTGCGGCCATCCACCTCGAACTGCGGATGCGGGGCGTACTCCACCTCGAGCAGCACATCGCCGCCCCCGGGGCCCTGCCCGGCCAGCCGGATCACCTGCCCCGCGCGGATGCCGGCCGGGATCTTGACCTCGAGAGTGCGCCCCTCGATCTCGATCCGCCGGCTGCCGCCGGCATAGGCCGTCTCCAGCGGCACGGCGAGGGACAGCCGCAGGTCCTCGCGGGCGCGGGCCTTGCCCGTGCCCCGCGGCTGGCGCTGCCGCGCCCGGGCGCCGAAAAAGGCCTCGAAGAACTCGCTGAAAGCCGAAGGCCCGCCGAAATCGAAGCCCCCGGCGCCCATGCCCTCGAAACCGGGCGGCGGCCGGAAATCCTGGCCCGGGCGGAAGCCGCTGGCGCGCAGGGCGTCGTACTGCGCGCGCTTCTCGCGGTCGCGCAGCACCTCGTAGGCCTCGTTGATGGCCTTGAAGCGCTCCTCGGCGCCGGCCTCCTTGCTGACATCCGGATGGTACTTGCGCGCCAGCCGGCGGAAGGCCTGCTTGATCTCGGCGTCGCCCGCTCCCGGGTCGACCCCCAATACGGCGTAGTAATCCTTGAATTCCATAGCGGCACCTTAATGGGGCCAGAGCCGGCAGGAAACAAGCGGCACTGCCGAACCGGCACGGACGCCGGCATCACTCCCGGCGGCTACACTGCCCTTCCCCTTCCCACGGATCAGCCCCATGACCATCGCGATCGGCGACGCCATCCCCCAGGCCACCCTCAATCTCGTCAAAGACGGCATCCAGGCCATCGATACCCGGGAGTTCTTCGCCGGTCGCAAGGTGGTGCTGTTCGCGGTGCCCGGAGCCTTCACCCCGACCTGCTCGGCCAAGCACCTGCCAGGCTTCATCGAGCATCTCGACGCCTTCCGCGCCCGTGGCATCGACGTGGCCTGCCTGGCGGTGAACGATGCCTTCGTGATGGGCGCCTGGGCCAAGAGCGCCTGCGTGCCCGAGGGCATCGCCATGCTCTCGGACGGCAACGGCAGCTTCACCCGCGCCCTCGGGCTGGAACTGGATGCCAGCGCCTTTGGCATGGGCATCCGCGCCAAGCGCTTCGCGCTCTATGCCGAGGACGGCATCGTGCGCCAGTTGCACATCGAGGCCCCCGGCGAGTTCCGGGTGTCTTCCGCCGAGTACGTGCTGGAGCACCTGCCGGCCTGAGGCCGGCATCTCAGCCGGTCCCGTGCTCCGGAGGCGGGGGGGGAGGGGCGCCCTCGGGCATCCCGCGCCCCGCCTCGCGCTCGAAGGATTCCGCCTCGTACCACAGGGCGTGCTTGAGAAAGGCGTACTGCGCCATCACCACGGCGGCGATGAAGCCCGCCCAGCCGTCGAGGAACAGGCGTTTGAACAGGAAGGCCCGCAGGAAGACGAAGGGCGGATAGAGCAGCATCATCCAGGGCCGTGCGCGCCGGCCTCGGGCTCGTTTCGCCGGCACCAGGCCAGCGGCATAGGCCGAGACCTTGGCGAGCTTCACCCGCACACTGGTCTCGCCGAAGTGGTAGAGCGGCCCGGACAGGTTGACGACCTTGCCGTCCACCACCGGTGCGGCGTGCACTGGCTCTTCGCTGATACGGCCCCGGGCGGCCTCGAACAGGCGTAGGAAGCGGTTGTGCCGCACTCCGGGGTGACACATGCGCCAGAAGCGCTGCTCATGGCGCGGGAACCGGTAGCCCGCGGCCTCTGGCGTGCCCGCCATCAACGCCCGCACCTCGGCCTGGGCCTGGGGCGAGAGCGCCTCGTCGGCATCGAGCAGCAGCACCCAGGGGTGGCGGCAGAGTTCGAGTGCCCGCTGCTTCTGCCGGCCATAGCCGAGGAAGGGCTGGTGCTCGATGCGCGCCCCGTGGCGCCGGGCGATCTGCAGCGTTTCGTCTCGGCTGCCGGAGTCCAGCACCACGATCTCGTCGGCGAAGGCCACCGAGGCCAGGCAGGCCTCGAGGGTACGGCCGTTGTTGAACGTGGTGACGAAGACCGAGAGCGCGGGCATGGCCGGGCGCTCAGGGCTGCGCTGCCGCCGCCTCCGCCGACGCGACCGGCAGACTGGCCGCCAGCCGGGTGGCAGCGGCCACCCGGCGGGCCGGCAGCATGTGCATCACCATGTCGGCCATGTCGAAGCCAATGCCCCGACTCTGGGAGCGGGCCAGGGCGGCGAGATCGAGATCGACATAGCCCATGGGACGCCCTTCGGCATCGAAGGCCAGGCCCGGCATGCCGTCCACCAGCAGCGAACTGCGCGGCACCCGGGTTTCGCCGAGGATCATGCCGGGACGCACCAGCGGCACCGCCCCCCACTCGTCGGAGGTGCGCAGCAGGGTGTAGAACACCCGGCCGGGGGCCGGCTGGGAGAGGCTGCCAAAATCGATGTAGGGCTGGCCGCTCGCCCCGCGCACCCGCAGCCAGGCAAGGCCCAGCTCGGTATCGCGGGTCACGAGGTCGGCCACCCGCCACTCGTCCGAGCCCGGCAGGCGCACGCGGAACTCGCTGGCATTGGCCACGATCGCGCCGGCCGGCCCGCGGCCGCCGGCAAGAGCACTGAGATCGAGGCTCACCGCGCGGCCGGATACCAGCACCAGGCCGTCGGCGCTCACCAACACGCCCTGGGTGCGGTCCTCGTTGCGCTGTTCCTGCCCGCCGGCGGAAACGGTGACCACGTACTTCACCGGCACCACGCTGGCGGCGCGCTGCTCGACCAGGGTGCGGTAGGCCGCGGTGTAGTCGCTGCGCGGCTCGGTCTCGGCGGCGCGGGCGAGGGGCGAGACGAGGACCGAGACGGCAAGGAAAAGGGCGAGGGGCTTCATCGGGGAGACTCCGGAATCCAGCGGCGTTCAAGGTGGACGATACGCCGGTCGCCCCGGCGGAGAATCTCGAGGGGCACGCGTTCGCCCTCGGCCAGGGCGGCCTCCAGCGCCGGGCGCAGGTCATCGAGGCCATCGACGCGCCGCCCGCCGACCCGCAGCAGTACGTCACCGGCCTGCAAATGGGCAAGGCCGGCAGCGCCGCCGGCTTCCACGCCCTGCACCACCACGCCGGCCTGGTCCATCGGCAGTTCGCGCTCCACGCGGTCGTGGAACCCGAGCTCGCGGAACTGCGCGCGCAGCAGGGAGAGTTCGAGGCTGCGCAGGCCGGCCTCGGGCACCGGCGAGGGCCCGAGGGTGACCTGCCACTGCCGTGGCTGGCCATCACGGTAGCCCTCGAACAGCACGACATCGCCGATGGCCGATTCGCGTACCCGCTGCTCGAAGAGCTCGGCTCGGGTATCGTTCAGCGCCTCCAGCGGGGCACCGTCGAGCGCCGTGAGCAGATCGCCCACCCGGGCACCGGCCTTGCCAAGGGCGCTACCCGGATAGAGCCGGGTGATGCGGAAGCCGGGCGCCGGAAGACCGAGCAGGGCGGCCAGGGAGGCCGGCACGGGCTGTACCTCCACCCCGGCCCAGGCCTTGGGCAGCTCCGGCAGCGGGTCGCGCTGGCGGTCCTGCCAGTTCGGCGTGAGCGCCGACAGCCGCCGCTCGCCACTGGCGAGGTATTCGAGCACCACCGGCTTCGCCGGGCGCCGGGCGCGGGCCCAGGGCGCGAGGTCGGCCGGTGTGGCCACCGCCGTACCGTCCACCGAAAGGATCACCGCGCCGGCCGGCAGCGGCGGGCGTGCCGTGGCTGCCGGGCCGCCGGGCCGCAAGCTCGTCACCAGAAGTCCGCTCGATACCGGCAAGCGGCGCTGGCGGCCCATGGCCGGGGTGAGCGCCTGCACGGCGATGCCGAAGGGGGCGAAGGCCGCACTCTGTCCGCGCGGCTCCGACACCGGCTCCGGCACCAGCTGCAGGCGGCGTTCGCCACGGCTGCCGGCGAGATGGAGCTCCACTACGCGACCCGGTGGCAGTTCGGCGAGCCGGCGCTGGATGGCGGGCACGTCCACCCCCTGCGGGGCATCGACCGCCACCCCGTCGATGGCGAGCAGGCGCTCGCCCGGCTGCAGCCCGGCGCGGGCCGCCGGACCGTCGGCTTCCACAGCATTGATGAAGACGCCGCGCGTCTCGCCGCTGCCACGCAGGGAGCGCAGGCGCAGGCCGAGGCTGCTGCGGCGCACACGCCCCTCGGCGATGAGCTGGCGGCTGACGGCCTCGGCCTCCACGGCCGGGATGGCGAAGGCCAGATCGCCTCCGAACAGCATGCCGCGGGTATTCACGCCGACGATGCCGCCCTCGAGATCCACCAGCGGACCGCCGGAGTTGCCCGGTGCGATCGCGGCATCGTGCTGGATCCAGGCGTAGTAACGGCCGGTAGGCTGATCTTGGTCGATGCGGTCCTCGTACTCGGCCTCGTCGCCGAACAGCGAGACGAGCAGACGCCGCGGATTGTTCACGACCCCCACGCTGAGCGAGTTCGACAACCCCCAGGGCGCACCCATCGCCAGCACCGTCTCGCCCGGCCGCAGCGTCTGGCGCGGCGAGAAGCGGGCATGCGGCATCGGCCGCGGCTCGCCCTGCACTTCCAGCACGGCAAGATCGGTGGCGGCGTCCTGGCCGACGAGCCGCGCCTCGCGCTCGCGGCCATCGCCGAATACCACGCGGAAGCTGCGCCCGCGGTCGGTGACATGAGCATTGGTGAGCACATGCCCATCGGCGCTGATCACCGTGCCGCTGCCGCTCGAGACACTGAGCTTGGGCTCGCCGTTCTCGAAGTCCTCACGCACCACGAGGATGCTGACCACATGCGGCATCACCGCGTCGCGGGCACGGGCGACGAGGACATCGGCGAGCTCGCCGCGACCGACGGACGCGGTCTCAGGCACGGATCCGCCCCCGGCCGGCCGGGCTGCCAGCGTGCCTCCCAGCAGCAGTGCCACGCCGAGCAGCAGGCAGCGTGCACGGCTCATGCGGCGGAATCCGGCGTGGCCGCGGCCTCGGCGCCCTCGCCCGGCTCGCCGCCCTCGCCCTCCACCACCTCGATCGCCTCGAGCGCGATTAGGCGCTCGCCGGGAGCCACCTTCATCAGGGTCACGCCCTGGGTGTTGCGGCCCACCTGGGCGATCTCGGCAGCACGGGTGCGCACCATCGTGCCCTGGTCGGAGATCAGCATCACATCATGCTTCTCGGAGAGCTGCAGGGCTCCCACCAGCGCGCCGTTGCGCTCACTGGTCTGCAGAGCGATCACGCCCATGGTGCCGCGGCCCTTGCGCGGATACTCGGCCACGTCGGTGCGCTTGCCGAAGCCGTTCTCGGAAGCGGTGAGGATGTCGCCCTCGCCGTCCACCACCACCATGGCCACCACACGGTCGCCCTCGGCCAGCTTCATGCCGCGCACGCCAGCCGCGGTGCGGCCCATCGGCCGCACTTCCTCTTCGGAGAAGCGCACCGCCTTGCCACCGCTGGCGAACAGCATCACGTCGCGGCTGCCATCGGTGACCTGCACGTCCACCAGGGCATCGCCCTCCTCGAGGTTGATGGCGATCTTGCCCCTGGCCAGCCGGAAGGCGAACTCCGAGAGCGGGGTCTTCTTCACCGTGCCGCTGCGGGTGGCGAAGAAAGCGAAGCGATCCTCGCGGTACTCGTGCACCGGCAGCACCGCCTGCACCTTCTCGCCCTCCTCCAGCGCGATCCAGTTGACGATCGGCCGGCCGCGGGCGTTCGGCCCAGCCTCGGGGAGCTGGTACACCGAGAGCCAGAACACCCGCCCGGCACTGGTGAAGGCGAGCAGGGTGTCGTGGGTGTTGACCACCCACAGTCGCTCGACGAAGTCCTCATCCTTCACCGCCGTGGCTGAGCGGCCCTTGCCGCCACGGCGCTGCGCCCGGTAAGCCGAGACCGGCTGGCGCTTGATGTAGCCGGTGTGGGAGAGCGTGACCACCACATCCTCGGGGGCGATCAAGTCGAGGACGTCGAGGTCCTCCTCGCTGGCGCGGATCTCGGTGCGGCGGGGGTCGTTGAACTCCTCCTTCACCGCGAGCAGTTCGTCGCGGATCACCCGCAGCAGAACCTGCGGATCCTCGAGGATTTCGATCAGTCCGCGGATGGTCTCCAAAAGCCCCTTGTACTCGTCGGTGAGTTTGTCCTGCTCGAGGCCGGTCAGCTTCGAGAGGCGCATCTCGAGGATTTCCCTCGCCTGCGCCTCGGAGAGCCGGTAGCCACCCTCGACCAAGCCGAAGCCCGGCAGCAAGTCCTCGGGGCGGGATGCCTCGGCGCCAGCGGCAGCCAGCAGGGCCGAGACCAGGCCTGGCGCCCAGGTACGGGCGAGCATGCGCTCTTTCGCCACCACCGGGCTTTCCGAGGTCTTGATGAGCTCGATCATCTCGTCGATGTTGGCCAGCGCGACGGTCAGGCCCTCGAGGATGTGGGCACGCTCCCGGGCCTTGCGCAGTTCGAACAGGGTGCGCCGGGTCACCACTTCGCGGCGGTGACGCACGAAGGCCTCGAGCAGCTGCTTGAGGTTGAGGGTCTGCGGCCGGCCGTCGACCAGAGCCACCATGTTGATACCGAACACCGACTCCATCGGCGTCTGGGCGTAGAGGTTGTTCAACACCACCTCGGCCGACTCGCCGCGCTTCACCTCGATGTAAACGCGCATGCCGTCCTTGTCGGACTCATCGCGCAGCTCCGAGATGCCCTCGACCTTCTTTTCCTTCACCAGCTCGGCGATCTTCTCGATCAGCCGGGCCTTGTTCACCTGGTAGGGCAGTTCGGTGACCACGATGGCCTCGCGGTCGTTCGCCGCCACCTCGATCTCGGCCTTGGCGCGCACCCGTACCCGGCCACGGCCGGTGTGGTAGGCAGCGTGGATGCCGGCCGCGCCGTTGATGATGCCGCCGGTGGGGAAATCCGGTCCCGGGATGTACTGCATCAGATCGGCGATGCTGGCCTCAGGATCATCGATCAGGGCGATGGTGGCATCCACCACCTCACCGAGGTTGTGCGGCGGGATGTTGGTCGCCATGCCCACCGCGATGCCCGCCGAACCATTCACCAGCAGGTTCGGAAAGCGCGTCGGCAGCACCGTGGGTTCGAGTTCCTTCTCGTCGTAGTTGGGCTGGAAATCGACCGTGTCCTTGTCGATGTCGGCCAGCATCTGGTGAGCAATGCGCGACATGCGCGCCTCGGTGTAGCGCATGGCTGCGGGTGCGTCGCCGTCCACCGAGCCGAAATTGCCCTGGCCATCGACCAGCATGTAGCGCAGCGAGAAGGGCTGGGCCATGCGCACCAGGGTGTCGTACACCGCGGTATCGCCGTGCGGGTGGTACTTGCCGATCACGTCGCCGACGATGCGCGCCGACTTGTAGTACGGCTTGTTGCTGTGCGCGCCGAGCTCGTCCATGGCGAACAGCACGCGGCGATGGACCGGCTTCAGGCCGTCCCGGACGTCGGGGAGCGCGCGGCCCACGATCACGCTCATGGCGTAATCGAGGTAGCTCTTGCGCATCTCGTCTTCGAGGTTGACCGGGATGATTTCCTTGGCGAGATCGGACATCGGACTTAAGCGCTGGGCGAAAGTCCCGAGTGTACCAGAAAGGGGGCCGCGATGCCGGCCTGTTTCTCCAAAAAATCAATCACTTACGAAGCGAAAACGGCCCGCATCCGGGCCTCGTCGGGCTGCTCGATCAAGCCCTTCTCGGTCACGATCACGTCGATCAGCCCGGCAGGCGTCACGTCGAACACCGGGTTCCAGGCCGCCACCCCCTCCGCCACCACCCGCTGCCCGCCGACGTACAGCAGTTCGCGGGGCTCGCGCAGCTCGATCTCGATGGCCTCGCCCTGCGGCGTGGCCATGTCCACGGTGGAAGCCGGGGCCACCACCATGACCTTCACTCCGTGGTACTTCGCGGCGATGGCATGGGCATAGGTGCCGATCTTGTTGGCGGTATCGCCATTGGCGCAGATGCGGTCGGCGCCGACGATGAGCCACTGCACGGCACCGGTCTTCATCAGATGGGCGGCGGCCGAGTCGGCGATCAGGGTGGGCGGGATGCCGTCCTGCTGCAGTTCCCAGGCGGTGAGCCGGGCGCCCTGCCCCCAGGGCCGGGTCTCGCCGGCGTACACCCTGGCGATGCGGCCTTCCGCCACGCCGGCGCGAATGACACCCAGCGCGGTACCGAAGCCGGCGGTGGCCAGCGAGCCCGTATTGCAATGGGTGAGCACGCCACTGCCCGGGGCGATCAGGGCTGCCCCGAGCCGCCCCATGTGGCGGTTGGCCGCCAGGTCCTCGCGGGCGATGGCCGCCGCCTCGGCGGCGATCACGGCGAGCCAGTCTGCACCGGCGGCGCGCAGCACGCCGCGCATACGTCGGATTGCCCACATCAGGTTCACCGCCGTGGGCCGCGAGGCGTTCAGGGCCTCGAACTGGGAGGCCAGCGCCTGCTCCGCCTCGGCGCCGTCGGCGGCCTCGATGCCCTGCCCGGCCAGCACCACGCCCCAGGCCGCGGCGATGCCGATGGCCGGGGCGCCGCGCACCACGAGCTCGCGGATGGCCAAGGCCACCTCGGCGGCGCTGTCGCAGCGCAGGTAGCTCACCTCGAAGGGCAACCGGCGCTGGTCGAGCAGGCGCAGGTGGTCGCCCTGCCAGTCGATGGGACGGATGCGGTCGTAGCGGTCGTAATCGATGTGGATGCTCATGCGGCTATGCTACCCGCATGCCCCGCACCCCGACGCGAGCGACCCGCGCCCCTGCCAGCACGGCAGGCACCGAAGCCCGCCTGCATGCCGCCTCGGTACGTGCCGGCGCCGGGGCCGCCATCGGCGTGGCCCTGCACACCCTGCCGCTGCTGCGGCCCTTCATCCCGAAGCGCTTGATGGACGCCGCCGATGCGATGGAACCCGGCACGGTGCGGCGCGCCCTGGTGCGCACGGTCTATGAGCGCCACGGACTGAAGCCGGCGCGTTGGGAGGTGGAGAGCGTGCTGGCAGTGGCCGAGACGCAGGCGCGCTTGAGTCCGCTCACTCGCAAGGACGGCCTGCGCGAGCTGCTGCGCGAATGGCTGCCCGCACCGCTCATCCAGCCCCTGCTGCGCTACACGCCGGTGGATCCACTGGTCTCGGAGACCGCGCGCGCGGTGGCCACCACCTGGGCGGCCGGGCGCTACGCCGATGCCGTGTGCCGGGTGCGCAAGGCCGGCATGGACTGGCTGCCCGCACCGCTCGGCGAGGCACTGGAGATCGCGCCCTCGAAGCTGCGTGACTTCAGCGCCGAGGCCCTGACCATGGCCCTGCCGCCGCTGAAGCTGGCCGCCGCCTGGGGAGGGCAGGTGCTGCGCGCCTCCGGGCGCGTGGCCTCGGCGGCGGCGAAGGCGGCACGCTCATCGCCCCCTGTCGCGCCGCGAAAGCCGGCACGGAAACGCGCACGCTAGGCCGCCGCGCAGGCTCACCAGAGCGCGAATTCGGCGCGGCAGCCGCGGTCGACCCAGAGATTCCCGCGATCCCAGCCCCAACTATGGCCTTCGTGGCAGGCGGCCCGAGAGAGTTGCCGGTGCACGCGGATGTCGCGCACCCGGCCGACCGGGCACCAGGCCAGCCGGCCCTCGTGCGATTCGCAACGCACCACCCGCGCGGGGCCGGCGCCATACCAGTAGCCCCCGCCGTAGCCGTATCCTTCGCCCCAGCCCCGGCCATGGCGCGGATCACGCCCAGCGCCATACCCGCCATCGCCAGGCCAGGAGCGCCAGCCGGCACTCTCGAACTCGGCCCGGCAGCCCTCGGCCACCCACACCCCGCGACGGTCCACACCCCAGCTCCGTCCCTCGATGCAGGGCGCCCGCGAGTGCTGACGCACCAGCATGACGCCACCGCGGGTATCGAGCGGGCAGAACGCCACCCGCCCCTCGTGGCTTTCGCAGCGCACATGGTCGGGTTCCGGATAGCCCCGGTACTGCGCGGCAACGGCACCGGCCGATAGGAGCGCGAGAGCCAGTACCGGGAAGACGGACGGGGAAACGAGCAGGGCCATGGCGATTCCTCCGGAGCGGCGAGCAATGAGGGAAACGGCCGCGACAGCTTCGGGGGCGCGGTCTGAACCGCCGGGCAACCGGAGGGGGAGTGAATCGGGACAGCGCTGGGCCGATGCCGGCCATTCAGCCGGAGCGCGAACCTAGGCCCGGGCGAAATCGAAGGCCAGCACCTCGGCGATGTGCTCGGTGCCGAGCAGGCCCATCATCAGCCGGTCCACCCCCAGTGCCACGCCGGCGCAGGCCGGCATGGCCGGCATGGCCGCGAGCAGGGCCTCGTCCATCGGCGGCAGCGGGGCACCGCGCGCGGCCCGCCGCGCCAGATCGCGCTCGAAGCGGGCACGCTGCTCGGCGGCATCGGTGAGTTCGTGGTAGCCGTTGGCGAGCTCCAGGGGCCCCAAATACAGCTCGAAGCGCTCGGCGAGCGGCGGCTGACCGGGACGGATCCGCGCCAGCGCGCACTGTGCGGCCGGCCAGTCGTGCACCACGGTGATGGCATCGCGGGCGAACCTGGGCTGCAGGCGGTGCGTCATCAGCAGGTCCAGCCAGTCCTCGCGCTCGAGGCCGGCAGGATCGATCTCCAGCGGGCCCAGGGCCGCCCGTAGGGTGGCAAGATCGGCGCTGTGCGGATCGAAGCCGAAGGCCTCGCGGTAGAGGCTGGCGAAATCGAGCACCCGTACCGAGGTCGGCGTACGCCCCACGAGGGCCAGGGCCTGGCGCACCAGCTCGACGGTCTCGGCGGCCAGCCGGTGGTGGTCCCAACCCACGCGGTACCACTCTAGCAGGGTGAACTCCGGGTTGTGCCGGCCGCCGGCCTCGCCATCGCGGAACACTCGCCCCAGCTCGTAGCAGTCGCCGAAGCCCTCGGCGAGCAGGCGCTTGAGCGGAAACTCCGGCGAGGTGCGCAGCCAGCGCCGACGCGGCCCGGCCTGCGAAGGTCCGCTGAACTCGAGATGGAAGCTGGCGATGTTGGGATCGGTGTTGCCAAAGCGGCTCAGCACCGGGGTCTCGACCTCGGTGACGCCACGCTCGGCGAAGAATCCGCGCAGCAGGGCATAGAGCCGCGCCCGCAGCCGCAGCGCGGCATGGCGCCGCCCCAGCGCCTCGCTCCCGCCCTGCCCGCTCATGCCGGCGGCCAGCGCCCGTGGGCGCGCAGGAAATCGAGCAGCGCGGCCTCGTCCCAGATCTCGATGCCGAGTTCGCGGGCCTTGTCGAGCTTGGCGCCGGCCGCCTCGCCCGCCACCACCAGATGGGTCTTCTTCGACACGCTGCCCGCCACCCTGGCGCCCAGGGCCTCGAGATGGGCCCCCGCCTCGTCGCGGGTCAGCGCGGCCAGCGCTCCGGTGAGCACCACGGTCCGGCCTGCCAGCGGCCCCTCTGCGGCACGCTGCGGCGGCCCCTCCGGCCAGTGCACGCCGGCGGCGCGTAGGGCGGCGATCACTTCGCGGTTGTGCGGCTCGGCAAAAAAACCGTGGAGGCGCTGCGAGACCACCGGCCCCACGTCGGGCACCGCCTGCAGTTCCTCGAGGCTGGCGGCCATCAGCGCATCGAGGCTGCCAAACCAGCGCGCCAGCTGCTTGGCCGTGGCCTCGCCGACATCGCGGATGCCGAGTGCGAAGAGCAGGCGCTCCAGCGTGGCGTGGCGGCTCTGGTCGATTCCGGCGAGCAGGTTCTCGGCCCAGCGGGTGGCGATCCTGCCCTGCTTCACCGTCTCCGGCGTCACGCCGTCGCGCGCATCCGCGCGGCGCTTCATGGCGATGAGATCGTCGAGGTCGAGGCGGTAGAGATCGGCCACCGTCTGCACATAGCCGAAGTCGACGAGGTCCTCGACGAGTCGCTCGCCCAGGCCCTCGATGTCCATGGCCCGGCGCGAGGCGAAGTGGATCAGCGCCTGCTTGCGCTGGGCCGGGCAGTAAAGCCCGCCGGTGCAGCGCGCCACCGCCTCGCCGTCGGCGCGCTCGATGGCCGAGCCGCACTCCGGGCAGGCTGCTGGCATCACGAAGGGCGGCGAGAGCGGCGTACCGTCAGCGCCGAGCGGACGGCGTTCGTGCAGCACCCGCAGCACTTCCGGAATCACATCGCCGGCGCGGCGTACCACCACGGTGTCGCCCACCCGGGCATCGAGCCTGGCGATCTGGTCGGCATTGTGAAGGGTGGCATTGGTGATGGTGACCCCGCCCACCCGCACTGGCCGCAGCCGTGCCACCGGGGTGATGGCCCCGGTGCGGCCCACCTGCAGGTCGATGCCCTCCAGCACGGTGAGCTCCTCCTGCGCTGGGAACTTGTGGGCGATGGCCCAGCGTGGCGCCCGGGCGACGAAGCCCATGCGTTCCTGGAAATCCCGGCGGTCGAGCTTGTAGACCACGCCATCGATGTCATAGGGCAGCGCATCGCGGGCTGCGCCGATGCGCCGGTAATAGGCCAGCAATCCCTCGAGGCCCAGGGCCACGTCGATCTCCGGCGAGAGCGGCAGGCCATAGCGGCCCAGCAGGTGCAGCAAGGCCGAGTGGGTGGGCGGCAGCTCGAGGCCGCGCACTTCGCCCACGCCGTAGGCGAAAAAGGCCAGCGGACGTTTCGCGGTGATGCGCGGATCGAGCTGGCGCAGCGAACCGGCGGCGCCATTGCGCGGGTTGGCGAGCGGCTTCTCACCACGCGCCAGGGCCTCGGCATTGAAGCGTTCGAAGGCGGCCTTCGGCATGTAGACCTCGCCCCGCACTTCCAGCACCTCGGGCAGCGGCAGGTCGGGCGTATTGCGCAGGGCGAGCGGAATCACCCGGATGGTGCGCAGGTTGGCCACCACGTCCTCGCCGGTGGTGCCATCGCCGCGGGTAGCGCCCTGTACCAGCCGGCCCTGCTCGTAGCGCAGACTGATGGCAAGTCCATCGATCTTCGGCTCCACCGAGAAGGCGGGCGCGGTCTCGCCGGTAGCTTCGACGACACGGCGCACGAAGTCGGCCACGTCCTCATCGCTGAAGGCGTTGGCGAGACTCAGCATCGGCACGGCATGCCGCACCTCAGCAAAAACCGCGGCAGGCGCGCCAGCCACCCGCTGGGTCGGCGAATCCGGCGTGACGCGCTCCGGATGGGCGGCCTCGAGCGCCTGCAGCTCGCGCATCCAGCGATCGTATTCGGCGTCGGGGACCAGCGGGGCGTCGAGCTGGTAGTAGGCGTGGTCGGCCTCGGCGATCAGCCGGCGCAGTTCGTCGATGCGATCAGGGGCGCTCATTCGAGTTGCGGCCTGGCGGGCAGCGCCCGCGGCCCTCAGAGGCGGAGATTCTGGGCTTCGCGCCGGCGGTCGTAGGCGCGCATCTCTTCGCGAATGTGGGCGATGCGCTGGCGGCCGAGCGCATTGCGCTCCTCGTCGAGCAGCACCGCATCCAGCAACTCGGCCATGCGCTGGGCCGCGGGCAGCAGCGTCTCCCAGGCATCCAGCGCCGGCAGCGGGCCCGGCAGGGTCATGAACAGGCTGACGCCCGGCGTGCGGATCTCGCCCAGGCGCGAAAGGTCGAAGGAGCCGGGCTTGACGAGATTGGCGAGACTGAAGATCGGCCCGCGCTCCGGATGGTTGTCGTCGAGCCGGTGGAAGATGCCCATATGGCCATAGACGAGGCCAGCCTTCTCGCAGGCCACCACGATGTCGCTGCCATGCAGCACCTCGCCGGCGCGGGCCGCGAGGTAGAGGGTGACGATGCGGTCGAAGTCGGCCTCGGGCCGCGCCCCCAGGGTCGAACGGGTGGGCGGTGCAGGTGCCGGGTCGTCGATGGCAATGCCGCGCTCGGCCTCCAGGGCCGGCCCCTCGCCATCGGCGCCGGCCAGGGCCTCGCCGAACGTGGGCTCGCGCCGTGCGGACTCGCGCAGGGCGCCGGGAAAGCCCGAGGCGAGCTCGCGGGTGCGCTCGCTGGCGGCGACCTCCGGCTCGCGCCGCACGCCCTGGTCGGACCTGCGGCGGCCGGTGAGCAGGATGACCACGATCAGCACGAGGAAGGCGCCAGCGATGGCGAGGCGCAGGATGGTGGCTTCACTCAGGCTGGACAGGTCCATCCGCGGTGCTCCGTGGCAAGGTCGCTGGGTTGGGGATGCCGCGGATTATGCCGCACCGGCGAGGCGGGTGGCCTCGGCCAGGTCCACCGAGACGAGGCGCGACACGCCCGGCTCACGCATGGTGACGCCGGCAAGCTGCTTGGCGGCTTCCATCGTGGCCTTGTTGTGGCTGACGAAAAGGAACTGCACCTTCTCGCTCATCTCGCTCACCATGGCGCAGAAGCGGCCCACGTTCGCCTCGTCGAGCGGCGCGTCCACCTCATCGAGCAGGCAGAACGGCGCCGGGTTCAGGCGGAAGATGGCGAACACCAGTGAGACCGCGGTGAGCGCCTTCTCGCCACCCGAGAGCAGGGTGATGTTGGAGACGCGCTTGCCCGGCGGGCGGGCCATGATCGCCACGCCGGTGTCGAGCAGATCCTCGCCGGTGAGCTCGAGATAGGCGTGGCCGCCGCCGAACAGGCGCGGGAACAGTTCCTGCACGCCGGCATTGACGCGGTCGAAGGTTTCCTTGAAGCGGCCGCGGGTCTCGCGGTCGATCCTGCGGATCGCCTCTTCGAGCTGCTCCAGCGCCGCCACGAGGTCGGCGTTCTGGGTATCGAGATAGGCCTTGCGCTCGCTCTGCTCGGCATATTCCTGGATGGCAGCGAGATTCACCGGCTCCAGGCGGCGCATCCGCCCTTCCAGCTCGGCGAGGCTGCGCGCCCAGGCGGCGGCATCGGCGCCGTCTGGCAGGCCGGCCAGCACCGCCTCGAGTTCCAGGCCGGCATGGGCGATCGCTTCGGCCTGCTGCTGCGCCTTGAGCTCCAGGGCCTGTACCTCCATGCGCCGCTGGGCGATGCGCTCGCGCTGGGCCAGCGCGGCCTGGTCGCGCTGCTGGCGCTTGTGCTCGTAGCCGCGCAGTTCCTGCTCGATGCCATCGAGGGCGGCACGGGCGGCGGCGAGATCCTTCTCGGCGATCAGGCGCTGCTCCAACAGCAGCTGGCGCTCGCCATCGAGGGTGTGGATCGGGGTATCGCCCTCCTGCAGCTGTGCGGCGAGCTCGTCGCGGCGGCTGGCAAGCTGCCCCTGCTGGGCGCGCAGGCGGGAGAGCGACTGGTTCAGGGCATTGATGCGGGTGCGCTGGGCCTCGAGCGCCAACGCCAGCTGGTGGGTGGCCTCGCGGGCTTCGCGGGCGGCGGCCCGGGCCGCCTCGCGCTGCTCGGTGAACAGCCGCCGCTCGTTCTCCAGCATGCCGCGCTGAACCTCGAGCTCGCCCATGCGCTCGGTCGCCACCTCGAGCCGCCCGCGCGCCTCGCGCACCTCGGCCTGGGCGGCATCCATCGCAGCGGCGAGTTCGGCGAGCTCGGCCTCGAGGGCCGCCAGGCGCCCTTGGGCGTTCTCCAGTCGCCCCTTCTGGCTCTGCAGTTGCCCTCCCATCTCGGAGACGCTGCGGTGGGCGAGGTAGAGACTGCGCTGGGCATCCTCGCGGGCCTGCTCGGCCACCAGCAGGGCATCGCGCTGGGCATGCTGGCTCTCGACCAGGCTCTGTTCGCGGGCGGCGAGCTCGGCGATGCGCTGGCGCAGTTCCTGGATCTCGCGCTCGCGGGCCAGTGCGCCCTGCTGGGCTTCGCCGCTCTTGGTGAAGCGCAGCCAGCCGCGGCCTTCCCAGAGCCCGGCACGGTCGATCAGCGACTCGCCCTCGCCAAGACTGGCGCGGAATGCCGCGGCCTCGGGCGCGCCCAGGGACTCGACGGCCCGTAGCGGGGCCAGCAAGGCACGGATGGCACGCGGCCCTTTCACCCGGGCGGCCAGGCTGTGCTCCGGCACCGCGAGCCCGGAAGAATCGCTATCGACCAGCGCCACCCGGCCCTGCGCCAACCCGGGCAGGGCCTCGCGCAGGCTGCCCACGTCGTCGTGCACCACCGCCTCCAGCAGGTGGCCGAGCACGGCCTCCACCGCGCTCTCCCAGCCCGGCTCGACCTCGAGCACCTCGCCAAGGCGCGGCAGGTCGGCGAGGCCCTGCGCCTTCAGCCAGTCCAGCGCCCCGTTCTTCTCTTGTCCGAGCGCGGCGTGCTGCAGGGCCTCCAGCGAGGCCATGCGCCCCTTCGCGGCTTGGGTCGCCTTGCGCACCTCGGCCAGTTCGGCCTGCTGCTGGCGCTGCCGTTCCTGCAGCTCCAGCAGGGCGGCCTTCTTCGCCTCCAGCTGCTCGGCGAGGGTATCGAGCTGGGCCCGCCGGGTCTCGTGCTCGAGGGCCAGTGCGTCCATGGCCTCGCGCAGGGCCGCTACGTCGAGGCCGGCGCGCTCGGTGGCGAGGGCTTCGCGGCGGCGGTTGGCCTCCAGCGACTGACGCTCGAGGAACTCGATCTTGGTGCGCTCGACCTCGGCCGCCCGCGAAGCCTCGGCATAGGCCCGGGCATAGTCGTCCCAGCGGCGCTGCCAGTCGGCAAGCCGCGCCTCGGCCTCGCGCAGTACCTCCTGGCGCTCGGCATCGCCTTCGCGCAGGGCCTCCAGACGCGGCTCGGCCTCCGCCACCTGCGCCTCGAGCTGCGCGAGCTGGGCGGCATCGGCCTCGATGTGGCGCAGCACTTCGGCCAGTGCCTCGTCGGCCTCGGCGCGGGCGGTCTCGAGGCGGCGCTTCAGTTCGCGCTGGTGCTGAATCTGCTGTTCGACGCGGGCCAGCTCGCCACCGATGCGGTAGCTCTCGGCCTGTGCCCGGCCGAGCGCCTGGCTGGCCCCGGCATGCTGCTCGCGGGTGAGCTCGCCCTGCTCCTCGGCGGCGCGCTGCTCGGCCAGCAACCCCTGCAGCGTCGTCTCGTCCTCCAGCAGAGCGGCGTGCAGGACCTCGGCCTCGCGCTGCAGGCGTCGGTACTCCAGCGCCTTGATCTGGGCGTCCTTCTCCCGGTGTTCGGCCTGCAGAGCCTGGTACTGCTCGGCGGCACGGGCCTGGCGCTTGAGGTGCTCGAGCTGCTTGTCGATCTCCTCGCGCAGGTCGTTCAGGCGGTCGAGGTTGTCGCGCGTGCTCTTGATCCGGTTTTCGGTCTCCCGGCGCCGCTCCTTGTACTTGGAGATGCCGGCCGCCTCCTCGAGGAACAGCCGCAGTTCCTCGGGCTTGGCCTCGATCACCTGCGAGATCATGCCCTGCTCGATGATCGAGTAGCTGCGCGGCCCGAGGCCGGTGCCAAGGAAGAGATCGGTGATGTCGCGGCGGCGACAGCGCGCGCCATTGAGGAAATAACTACTCTGGCCGTCGCGCGAGACGCTGCGCTTCACCGAGATCTCGTTGTACTTGGCGAACTCGCCGCCGATCGTCTGGTCGCTGTTGTCGAAGATCAGCTCGACCGTGGCCTGCGAGACCGGCTTACGCGAAGACGAGCCGGAGAAGATCACGTCGGTCAGGGAATCGCCGCGCAGGCGGCTGGCCGAGCTCTCACCCATCACCCAGCGCACCGCGTCGATGATGTTCGACTTGCCGCAGCCATTCGGACCGACGATGCCGGTCATGTTGGTGGGCAGATGCAGCGTGGTCGGGTCGACGAAGCTCTTGAAGCCGGCGAGCTTGATGGTGGACAGGCGCATGCGCAGGGCGGGGGCCGGATCGGACGGCCGGTCAGTCTAGCGGCTCGCCCTCTCCGGGGGCGAACGCCCGGATGGCGAGGGCGTGGATGTCCGTCTCCATCAGGCTTCCGAGCGCCGCGTAGACCAGGCGGTGGCGGGCCAGCGGCCGCTGGCCACGGAAAGCCTCGCTGACGAGGCGAACGGCGAAATGCCCCCGCCCGTCGGCCGCCCCGGCATGGCCGCGGTGGCGGTGGCTCTCGTCCTGCACCTCCAGTTCGAGCGGGGCCAGGGCGGCCCGCAGCCGCGCCTCGATGGCCGCCACGCGCTCCTCCGGCCTCATGGCAGCATCGGCACGAAGGGCAGCACCTCGACTGCGGCATAGACCCCGGCGGCCACGTAGGGATCGGCTTCGGCCCAGGCCCGGGCGGCGGCCAGGTCCTCGAAGGCGGCCACGATCAGGCTGCCCTGGGCCCCGCCCTCGGCCGGTGGTATGCCATCCCGGGCCGGCAGCGGGCCGGCCAGCACGAGCCGCCCCTCGGCACGCAGGGCCTCGAGGCGGGCGAGATGGGCCGGGCGAGCCGCGGCACGGCGCTCGGCCGTCCCCGCGGCATCGCGTCCGAGGATGAGGTAGTGGCGGGTAGGCATTGCGCTCGTCGGCATCCGTCCAGTGTAGCGGGCGGCGTGCCTTGGGCTAGACTGGCCGGGTGACGTCTTCCCCTCCCCTCCGCCCTGCCTCCTGCCGGGAGTCTTCGAATGCCGTCCTTCCGCCCCCCGCTCCGCCCCCTGCTCCTCGCCTTCCTGGCAAGCCTCGCCGCCTCCGGCGTGGCCGCCGAACCGCTCGCCTACTCCACGGTGGGCGGCCGGGAGATCGCCCTGCCCCGCGACCTCGGCCCGGTGAACACCCTGCGCCTCGTGCAGCTGCGCTGGTCGCCCTATGCCGGGCGCAAGGCCCGCGTGGCGGTCAGCAAGATCGACAACACCTCGACCGTGGCGAGCTACACCGCCATGGACCAGTACGGCTCGAGCAACATCGAATGGGCCTACCGCACGGTGCCGGTGAACGGTATCGAGGCCATGATCACCGATGCCCTCAACCAGAGTGGTCGCTTCCGCCTCGTCGAGCGCCAGGCCATCGGCAATGTGCTGCAGGAGCAGGACTTCGGCGCCAGCGGCCGGGTGGCCACGCCTTCGGCGGCCGGCATGGGCCAGATCCTCGGCGCTGAGTACCTCGTGGAGGCGGTGATCACCGCCTACGACCCGGGCACCAATACCCAGACCACCAATCTGGGCGGATTGGCGAATGCATTGGGCGGCAGCCGCTTGGGTGGGCTCGGGGCGCTCGCCAGCGGCGTCAACGTGAAATCCGGCTCGGCCTCGCTCGGCATGAACATCCGCCTGATCGACGCCACCACCAGCGAGGTGGTATTCACCAAACAGATCGAGCGCACGGTGACGGAATCGGGAATCGCCTTCGGCGGCCTTGCCCTCGGCGGCGGTGGCGCCCTGGGGGGCTTCGTCGGCGCCTACTCGCGCACCCCGATCGGCCAGGCGGTGATGGCCTCGATCAACGAGGCGGTGTTCGAGCTGGCCAAGCAGATCGGCGCCAAGCCGGCCACCGGCAGCATCATCAAGGTCGAGGGCAAGCAGGCCTACCTCAACCTCGGCACCGGCGCCGTGGAGGTGGGTGACCGCCTCGCCGTGGTTCGCCCCGGCGAGGCCCTGATCGACCCCGAGACCGGGATTTCGCTCGGCTCGACCGAGACCCCGGTGGGCGAGGTGCAGGTGGTCTCGGTGCAGGAGCGCTTCAGCATCGCCTCGGTGAGCGGTGGGGGCCGTCCGCAGGCCCGCGACCGGGTGCGCTCGCTCGCGCCGCCCGAGCCGATCGAGTTCGGCCCGATGGTGGACGAACTGGCCAAGAAGCCGGCCACGGCCCGCCGTTGAGCGGCATGCAGGCACTGATGATGCCCGGGACGCGGTTCTAGGTGGTCCGCGGCGATGCCCAGCGGCTGGAGGTCCACCCTGCCACGCCGCATGCCCGCCACATCGACCGCGCCGCCCGCGTGCTGGAGGGCGGCGGCCTGGTGCTCTGCCCCACCGATGCCGGCTATGCCCTGGTCTGGGCCCTGGACGGCCTTGCGGCGGAGGAACGGGTGCGCCGCCTGCGGCAACTGGACAAACACCATCCCTTCACCCTATGCTGCCGGTCCATTAGCGACGCCAGCCGGTTTGCAAGGCTCGATGATCCGGCCTTCCGCCTGCTGCGCCGCCTGAGCCCCGGGCCGGTCACTTTCGTCCTGCCGGCTTCCGGCCAGCTTCCGAACCGCTTGAAGCAGGGCAGCCGAAGCAAGCGGCGCGACATCGGTATTCGCATCCCCGGCCATCCCGTCGCGCAGGCGCTACTGGAGGCCTCGGGCGGCGTGCTGCTGTCCGCCACGCCAAGGCCGCCCGGGATGGACGCCGACGAGGCCGCCTTCCTCGGACATGAGGCAGAGGAAGTCGCCGGGCACTGGCTGCAGGCGGTGGACGTGATGCTGGATGCCGGCCACTGCGAGCCCGGCCCGACCAGCATCATCGACTGCACCGGCCCCACCCCCGAGGTGGTCCGCCAAGGATTCCAAGCCGTGGACGCCGGCTGACCCCGGCCCCACTCCCGCCACCCAGTGCCCCGGAGGGCCCGTGGTCCCCAGCGACAGCGTGCCGAGCACCGCCGACGTCTTCCCGACGCCGCCGCAGCAGCAGGAAATGCCGCTGGCCATCGTCCATGGCCAGCCGATCCTGCAGATGCCGCAGGACCTCTACATCCCGCCGGACGCACTCGAGGTGATTCTCGAGGCCTTCGAGGGCCCGCTCGACCTGCTGCTCTACCTGATCCGCCGGCAGAACCTCGACATCCTCGACATCCCCGTGGCCGAGATTACCCGCCAGTACATCGGCTACATCGAGGTGATGCGGGAACTGCGCTTCGAACTCGCCGCCGAGTACCTGGTGATGGCCGCCATCCTCGCCGAGATCAAGTCGCGGATGCTGCTGCCGCGGCCACCGGCGGAAGAAGGTGTGGAAGCCGATCCGCGCGCCGAGCTGGTGCGCCGGCTGCAGGAATACGAGCGTTTCAAGAAGGCGGCCGAGGATCTCGACACCCTGCCCCGGCTGGAGCGCGACACCGTGGTGGCGCATGCCGATCCGGGCGAGCGCGCGCTGCGCAGCGAACCGCCCCGGGTGGAACTTCGCGAGATGCTGCTGGCCCTGCGCGACGTTCTGAAGCGCGCCGAGTTGTTCAGCCGCCACGCCATCAAGCGCGAAGCCCTGAGCGTGCGCCAGCGCATGGGCGAGGTGCTGGGGCGGCTCTCGGCGGATGCCTTCACCGGTTTCACCGCCCTGTTCGAACCGGCGGAAGGACGACTGGGCGTGGTGGTGACCTTCCTCGCGATCCTCGAACTGGCCAAGGAGCGTCTGATCGAGATCGTGCAGGAAGCGCCGCTCTCGCCGATCTATGTGCGGGCGCTTTCCGAGCGCCTGGACAAGGACGGCGGCTCGGCCGCCGGCATGGAAACCGGCGATGGGGATGCCGAGCCCGCCCTCCCCGCCGATGGTGACGATGGCCTCTCTCCGGCCTGATCCTCTTTCCTGCGTGACGATGAGCACCGAAGACCTCCCTGCCGATTTCGCCCTCGAGCCCCCGCCGAAGGAAATACCGCTCGCCGACGGGCGCCTGGTGGAGCGCATCGTCGAGGCTGCTCTGCTGGCCTCGCCGCAGCCGCTCACGCTGGCCCAGCTCTACGCCCTGTTCCCGGAGGACGAGCCGGCGCCACGCGGCAGCATCGAACAGGCCATCGCCGCTCTGCAGGAGGCCTGCGCCCAGCGCGGCGTGGCCCTGGTCGAGGTGGCCTCCGGCTTCCGCTTCCAGGTGCAGCGCGAGCTGCAGCCCTGGGTCTCGCGGCTGTTCGCCGAGCGGCCGCAGCGCTACACCCGTGCCACCCTCGAGACGCTCGCCCTGATCGCCTACCGCCAGCCGATCACCCGCGGCGAGATCGAGCAGATCCGCGGCGTGGCGGTGAATGCCAACATCATCAAGATGCTCGAGGAACGCGAGTGGATCCGGGTGGTCGGCCACCGCGACGTGCCGGGCCGGCCGGCCCTGTTCGGTACCACCCGCGCCTTCCTCGACTACTTCAACCTGAAGTCTTTGGACGAACTGCCGCCGCTGTCGGAGATCCGCGACATCGGCGAACTGGAACCGCAGCTGCCGCTCGAGGCGCCCCTGCCGGTGCAGGTCCTCGCCGCGGCGATGCCGGCGGACGGCGTTGCCGCGCCCGCCCCTTCCGCCCCCGGCTCCCCGGCCGGGGAACCCGCCCCCGTCGCCGATGACGCAGGCGATCCCACCGACGTCGCAGCGACGTCCGAGCCCCAACCCGAAGAACGCGCGCCCGCCGCTGGCGATGACGCGCCCTGATCCCGATGAACGACCAAATCCAACGCAAGACCCTCTCGCTGAAGCGCGGGACCCCGCCGGCCACGCCGGCCATCGAAGAACGCCTGCACAAAGTGCTGGCCCAGGCCGGCCTCGGCTCGCGCCGCTCACTCGAGGAACGCATCGCCCGCGGCGACGTGCGGGTGAATGGCGAAGTGGCTGAGCTGGGCCGTACCGTGCGCGGCGGCGACCGCATCGAGCTCGACGGCAAGGCCTTCGTGGCCACCGCCCTCACCGAACCGCCGGCGGTACTGCTCTACAACAAGCCGGAAGGCCAGGTGACCACCCGCGAGGACCCCGAGGGCCGGCCGACCATCTTCGAATCGCTGCCGCGTCTGAAGGGCGCGCGCTGGATCGCCGTGGGGCGGCTCGACATCAACACCACCGGCCTGTTGCTGCTGACCACCGACGGGGAGCTGGCCAATGCCCTGATGCACCCCTCGAACGGCGTCGAGCGTGAGTACGTCTGCCGCATCCACGGCGAAGTACCGGAAGCGGTGATCGAGCGCCTGAAGCGCGGCGTGCAGCTCGATGACGGCCCGGCGAAGTTCGACGAGATCGAGGCCATCGGCGCCAGCGAATCACACGCCTGGTTCCGCGTGGTCATCAAGGAGGGCCGCAACCGCGAGGTGCGCCGTCTCTGGGACAGCCAGGGCTTCACCGTGAGCCGCCTCAAGCGGGTGCGCTATGGCAGCGTGGTGCTGCCGCGCGAACTGCTGCGCGGCCAGAGCATGGAGATGCCGGCCGGACAGGTGGAGACCCTGCGCCGCCAATTCGGGCTGACGGACCAGGCCCCGGTGCTCACCCTGCAGCCGGTGATCGGCCAGCGCCGCGCCGCGAAACAAGCGATCGAGGTGCGTCGCGAGCAGCGCGGCCCGGCCTACGTGAATGGCAGCCTCGACCAAGAAGAGCGCGAACTGCGCCGCTTCGACCACCTCCACGAGGAGCGCCCGTCCCGAGGGCGCGGGCGTCCCGGCGGCAAGGTCTACGGCAAGAAGGGAGCCAAGGCCTTCGTCGGCCCGATGGGCGCCGACCTGCCGGTGGATGGGCGCGTTCCCCGGAACACCGGGAAGGCGGCAGGCAAGAAGGCCTTTGGCAAGAAGGCCGCCGCAGGCAAACCCGCGGCCGGCAAGGCTGGGCCCGGCGCCAAACCCTTCGGCGGCAAGGGCCGCGGACCGAAGGCCGTGGCCGGCGGCGTCGACAGCGCCTCGGGGGCCTTCCGCAGCTGGTATGTGCCGGAAGGCGTGGACACCGTCTCCCGGGTGGCGCCGCCGCGCAAGCCGCGCGGCGAACGCCCCTTCGGCAAGGCCGGACAGGAAGGGCCGCGCGGCGGCCAGCGCCGTCCGGGCCGGGGCGGACGTGGGCCGCGCCTGCCCGAAGGCGCTCCGGACGTCGACTGAGGCCTTTAGTCGGCCAGCAGGGCGTACTCACCCTTCAGCGCCACGCCGGCCATGATCGCGCCGGCACGGCACTCGTAAGTGCCCTCGCCACGGAACTCGACGCGGTCGTAGTTGCTCACGAGATTGACCACCGCGTTCGCCCCCCGAGCCTTGGCCTGCTGCTGGAAGGCCTTGAGCACGGTGAGTGCGGCCCACTGGCAGGCCTCCTCGTCGCTCTTGTTGGCGGCATTGGTCTTGCGGCTGCTGGTGCCATTGCCGAGAGCCTGGCGCACCGCCGGATGCGCCTGCCCGGCGAGGAAGAAGCGTACGCTGCCGTCGAGCACGCCCTCGCGCAGGCCGCGCTCCACGGTGGCGGCGAAATCGATCTCGTGGCGGGTATTGCGGGCATCGGCACTGCCGCTGGCGCAGGCGGCGGCAAGGACGAGGGCGGAAAGTAGGATGGAACGCATCGGTCACTCCGTTGGGTGGTGGATGCCCCGGACTCCCCGGGGCGGGGGGATCAGGACCAGCGGCGGAACACCAGCGAGGTGTTGATGCCGCCGAAAGCGAAGTTGTTGTTGACGACGTACTCGGTATCGATGCGACGCCCCGCGCCCACGAGGTAGTCGAGCTCGCCGCAACGCGGATCGGGCTCGGTGAGGTTCAGGGTGGGATGGAACCAGCCCTCACGCATCATCTGCACCGCCACCCAGCTCTCGAGGGCGCCGCAGGCGCCAAGGGTATGGCCGGTATAGCTCTTCAGCGCACTCACCGGCATCCGCGACCCGAACACTTCCTGTGTGGCCAGGCTCTCGGCGATGTCGCCGTGCTCGGTGGCGGTGCCGTGCGCCGCCACGTAGCCGATGGCATCGGGCGGCAGGCCGGCATCCTCGAGAGCGAGACGCATAGCCTGCGCCATAGTGGCGGCGTTCGGCTGGGTCACGTGCTGGCCGTCGGAATTGGTGCCGTAGCCGACGACCTCGGCGAGGATGCGGGCGCCGCGCGCCCGGGCATGCTCCAGCTCCTCCAGCACCAGGGTACAGGCGCCCTCGCCGATCACGAGGCCGTCGCGCTTCGCGTCGAAGGGCCGTGGCGTGGCCTCCGGGGCTTCGTTGCGGCAGCTGGTGGCGAACAGCACGTCGAACACCGCAGCATCGGTGACGTCGAGCTCCTCCGCGCCTCCGGCGAGCATCGCGACCTGCCGGCCCGATCGGATCGCCTCATAGGCATAGCCGATGCCCTGGCTCCCGGAGGTGCAGGCGCTGCTGGTAGTGATGATGCGGCCGGTGATGCCGAAGAACACCCCGATGTTCACCGGCGCGGTGTGCGCCATCATCTTGATGTAGGTGGTGGCATTGATGGTGTCGGTGGTCTTCTCGAGCACCATGCGGCCGAAATCGCTCATCGAGGCCGGCGTTCCGGCCGAAGAGCCGTAACTGATGCCGAGCTTGCCGGAACGCAGCAGGGGCGAGTCGAGCAGGCCGGCATCGGCCAGCGCGAGCTCACTGGCGCGCACCGCCATCAGGGCCACGCGCCCCATGCTGCGGGTGGTCTTGCGGTTGTAGTGCGGCGGCAGCTCGAAGGGCTCGCAAGGCACGCCCATGCGGGTATTGAGGCCGTGGTACTGCGCCCAGTCGGGAAAGACCCGCACCGCATTGCGGCGGGCTTCGAGGCGCGCACGCACGCTGGCCCAGTCGTGGCCCAAAGGCGAGAGCACGCCGGCCCCGGTAATGACGACTCGCTTCATCCGACCATGCCTCCATTCACCGAAATCACCTGCCGGGTGATGTAGCCTGCTTCGTCGGAAAGTAGGAAAGCCGCCAGCGCCGCCACTTCCTCGGGACGTCCGAGGCGGCGTGCCGGCACCATGGCAAGGGCCTCCTCGACGATCTCCGGGCTCAGCATCTCTGTGTCGATCAGGCCCGGCGCGATGCAGTTCACGGTGATGGCGCGTTTGGCGAGCTCGACCGCGAGTGCCTTGGTGGCCCCGATGATGCCGGCCTTGGCCGCGCTGTAGTTCGCCTGACCGCGGTTACCGACGAGGCCGGATACCGAAGCGAGGGTGATGATCCGCCCCGGGGCGCGCCGGCGCACCATCGGCATCACCAGCGGGTTCAGCACGTTGTAGAAGGCATCGAGATTGGTGTGGATGACGGCGTCCCAGTCCTCGCCACTCATGGCCGGGAAGGCGTTGTCGCGGGCGATGCCGGCATTGCAGACCACGCCGTAGTAGGCGCCATGGGCCTCGATGTCGGCCGTGAGGGCGGCCGCCGCGGCGGTGCGGTCGGCCACGTCGAAGCCGAGCAAGCGCGCCTCGCCGCCCGTCTCGCGGATGCGGCCAGCCACGGCCTCGGCCTCGGCCTGGCTGCGACGGTAGTGCACGACCACGGCATAACCCTCGCGGCCGAGGCGTTCGGCGATAGCGCGGCCAATACCGCGGCTGGCGCCGGTGACGAGCACCGTGCGCCGGGAGTCGGTGGAGCTCATGGGCTGGGGGTTCCTTGCAGGAAGGCCTGGGCATCGGGCGGCTCGAACACGGAGAGGGAGGCACTGGCGATGCCCTGCCCCCCTTGCTCCAGCTCGCAGCGGAACTGCCCGAGGCCGTTGTCGGAGAAGAATTCGCGCCGCACGCGGATGAGGAGCGGGCGGTCGAGCGTGATGTGCGAGGGCCCGAAGACATAGCGCCGGGTACCGAGCAGGAAGCCGATGGCCGGCGGCTCGCCGCGCCGACGGGCCTGCCAGCCAGCCCAAGCGGCCACGGCCTGAGCCATGTATTCGAGGCCATGCCAGATGGCGATGCCCTCCGGTGTGGCGAAGGGATGGTCGAAGCCGGGCAGCGCCTCGGCCAGCACGTGCTCCTCGCTGGCTTCGTGCAGGGTATGCAGCCAGCACATGCCGCGGGTGTGGGGCATCAGCGGGGCGATCGGCTCGCTCATGCCACCCCCAGCACCAGCGCGGCATTGCTACCGCCGAAGGCGAAGCTATGGCTGACGACATGGCGCAGCGGCCGCGTGACACGCTCACCGGGCGCGACGAAGCGCAGCGGCGGCAGGGCCGGGTCCGGGTGGCCATCCCAGAGCTGGGGCGGCAGCCAGCCTCCCGGGTTGCGCGCCAGCATCAGCCAGCACAACCCCGCCTCGATCGCCCCTGCGGCGCCCAGGGCATGCCCGGTGAGCGGCTTCGTGGAGCTCATCGGCACCTGCCCGCCGTAGAGCGCCGCGCTGACCGGCGCCTCCATCGCATCGTTCTGCGCTGTGGCCGTGCCATGCAGGTTGACGTAGTCGATGGCAGAGCCCTCGAGACCGGCGCTGCGCAGGGCGGCCTCGATGGCGAGGCGTGCGCCACGCCCCGCCGGATCGGGCGCCGACATGTGATGGGCATCGGCGCTTTCACCCCAACCGCAGAGCCGTACCGGGCCGGGCCGACGCGAGACCAGGAACAGGGCCGCCCCCTCACCGATATTGATGCCGCGGCGATTCGCCGAGAACGGATTGCAGCGCTCCTCCGACACCGCCTCCAGCGCCGAGAACCCGGCCAGGGTGAAGCCGCAAAGCGAATCGGCACCGCCGGCGATTACCAGGTCGGCCCGCCCGCCCTGCACCAGCCGGGCCGCGGTGGCGAGCGCCTTGGCACCCGAGGAGCAGGCGGTGGAGATCACGCTCTGCGCCGCCTGCGGCAGGCCGAGCGCATGGGCGAGGAAGCGCGCCGGCGTGCCCATTTCCTGCATCGCGTAATGGAAGTCGGCGGGCAGGCCGCCGTGGGCCTCCCGCTGCCGGAAGGCGCGCTCGGTCTCGCCGATGCCCGAGGTGCTGCTGCCCAGCACGATGGCGACGCGCTCCGGCGCCACCCCCTCCAGCGCTGCCGGCAGGGCCGCACCGAGATCGTCCAGCGCCAGCCGCAGCAGGGCATTGTTCCGGCCGCGCAGGGGCAGCGGGTACTCGTCGAGCGTGGGCAGTTCGCCTGGCACTTCGCCCACCATGAGCCGGCGCCCGAGGTAAGCCGCCGACGGCTGCACGCCGGGCTCCGGTAGGTCACAGAAGAGGCGTGCCGCCACCGCCTCGGCCCGGGGGCCGAGCGCGCAGCACAGGCCGAGGGCATTGAGGTAGACCGGCGTCCGGGCCACGGTGCTTTCCCTCATGGCCTGTCCTCCGCCGCCGCCACCGAGCGGATCTCCAGCACATAGCCGGCCCGAGGCCGCTCGATGCGCCAATGCCCAGGCTCGCCGGCCTCGATCCGCGCCACCCGTGCCCGGCCCTGCCACACCGTCCGCTGCCCCCCCTGCTCCTCCACACACCAACCTCGCGGCGCGGCACGCCGAAGGGCGGCGAGCGGCCAAAGCGCGAACTGCAGGTCCTGCAGCACACCCTGCCCCTCGAGCTGCGGCGGCAGCCAGGCAGCGCGCCATTCCTCGAGCCGCTCACCATCCCAACGCAGGCGCAGAGCCACCTGCCCCAAGGCCAGTACGGCAAGCTGTACGGCGTCGGCATCGGCCTCCAGCAGGGCCTCGAACTGGCGCGACTCGCCGCCCCGCTCGATCCGCAGTTGCTGCTGCAGGTGCAGGGGCGCCTGCAGATCGCGCGGCGAGAGCGCCCACGGAGCCGCGCCGCGCGGCACACTGGCGCAGGCCGCCAGCAGCAGCGCGCACAAGCCCGCCAGCAGGGCGAAGGCACATGGGCGGCGGGGTGCACCGGCGGCCAAGGCCTTCAGCGTCTGCACAGTTCCTCCAGCACGGCAAGGCGGCGCTTGGTGTCGGCCACGTAGGGATTCGACCGATCCCAGGCGTAACCGGCGAGAATCGAGCTGATCATGCGGCGGATGTCGGGCGAGGGCGTGGGGTGGAAGATGATGTTCTGGAAGCCGCCCGCGTACCACGACTCGACGAAGGCGCGGAAAGTGTCCACACCGCGGCGCAGCGGATCGGCATAGTCGGCCTGCCAGTCCACCGCCTCGCCGCGCGCCTGGCGCTCAAGGCAGGTGGCCGCGAGATGCGCCGACTTGAAGGCGATGGTGACGCCGGAGGAGAACACCGGGTCGAGGAACTCGCCAGCATTGCCGAGCAGGGCGAAGCCCGGGCCCCACAGCGAACTGACGTTGGCCGAGTAGCCGATGATCGAGCGTGCCGGCGTATCCCAGGTAGCATTGGCGAGCAGGGCGCGCAGGCCGGGCTCTTCGTCGACGATGGCCTTGAGGCGCTCGGTCTCGGTGCCGGCATAGCGTTCCAGCACCGACGTCTCGGCCACCACGCCGAGCGAGCAGCGCCCGTTCGAGAAAGGAATGGTCCAGTACCAGATGTCGCACTGCTCGGGATGTACGCTGATCAGGATCTTGTTGCGGTCCCAGCTGCCCGGCGCGGTGCCGTCGGCGACGTGGGTGAAGATCGCTCCGCGCACAGGAAAGCGCGAGGGCGTCTCGAGCTTCAGGAGCCGCGGCAGGATGCGCCCGAATCCGCTGGCATCGAGCAGGAAGCGGGCCTGCACCTGGTAGACCTCGCCCTGCGTTTCGCCCTCGCGATTGTCGCGCACGGTGACGATGGGCGTCCCGCCGTTCAGATCCACTGCCGTCACTTCGTGGCGGTAGCGCACCCGGGCCCCGGCGCGCTCGGCGGCATCGGCCAATACCTTGTCGAAATCGGCGCGTTGCACCTGGTAGGTGGTGCCCCAGCCGGGACTGAATTTGTCGCGGAAATCGAAGAAGGTGCGTTGGTCGCCACGCACGAAGGCGGCGCCATTCTTGTACTGGAAGCCGGCCTCCACCACGTCCTGCAGCATACCGGCGGCTTCGATGAACTGCATGCTCTGCGGCAGCAGGCTCTCGCCGATGGAGAAGCGCGGGAACTGCTCGCGCTCGAGGATCAGCACCTCGCGGCCCTGCCGGCGCAGCAGGCCGGCGGCCACGGCGCCGGCCGGACCGGCGCCGATGATCAGGATATCGGCGGTTTCATGACGCATGGAAAGGATCCCTGGAACGGAGTAGGAGCGCCGCATCCCGCGGCGGTGGACGGAACAGCGGGGAGAGCGCCCAGACCGCCCCGACGCCGACCAGCATGGTCAGACCGAAGCCGCGCAGGGCCGGGGTTTGCGAAAGCGCGAGCAGACCGAAGGCGAGCAGCGTGCTCGCCGCACCCAGCGACACGGCAAGCCAACTCGCGCCATCGTCCTGGTGCTCGAGCAGGAAGATGCCGTAGTCGATGCCAACACCGAGCAGCAACATCAGGGCCAGCACATTGAACAGCTGCAGGGGTTCGCCGAGCAGGCCCTGCACGCCGAGCGCCAGCGCCCCGGCGAGCAGGGTCGGAACGAGGGCCCGCCAGGCACGGCGGCCGAAGCGCAGCCACAGCAGCAGGGCCACTCCGGCCACGCCCAGCGCCAGCCAGCCCTGGATCTGCACGCGGTAGCGGGCAAGCAGCTGGGAATACTCGGCGCTGCGGTCGACCCAGCGCACGCCCTCGTCGGCGAGCGCCGCGAGCGCCGGCAGGCTTTCGGGGCCGATGCCGGAGACCCGCACCAGGCTGGCCACGCGGCCCTCCTGCTCGCCAAGCCACAGGGAACGCTCCGACTGCGATAGCGGCGAGGCCAGCCAGTCCTCGAGCCTGAGCGTGGCCTCGGGACTGCCCACGGCATCGGTTGCGGGAGGCGACAGCGGCTGGCCCAGGGCCTCTCCCAGGCGCTGGCGCACGGCCGATTCGAGCACGGCCACCGCCTCCCGGTCCTCGCGCTGGCGCCGCGCCGAGGGCACGGCCTCGGCCAGCGCCTGCCAGCCACTCAGCACGCCCTGATGACGAAGCCGGCGCAGGTCATCGATGAGCGCCTCCTCACGCTGCAGCAGGGCCTCGATGTCCGCGGCCTCGACGAGGAAGCACTGCGCCGGACTCGGCAAATCGAGCAGCCGGGCCAGCGCCTGCTGCTCCTCCAGCACGTCAGCCGGCACGCCCTGCAGCGCACGCAGTTGGTCGTCGGCCCGCAGCTGGAGCAGGCCGACGATGGCGATGACCAGCGTGCCCAGTAGCAGCGCCGGGGCAAGCCAGCGCGAAGTCCAGGAACCTCGGCCAAGCCGCGGCCAGGCGGCGAGGCTCTGCGATACCCAGCGCGAGAGCCGGGAGGGCGCCGGGGCCTGCTTCGGCCATAGCGGGAACCAGCAGGCCACGGTGAGGAAAGCCGCCAGCAGCCCCACTGCCGAGAACAGCGCCATTTGCCGCAGGCCCGGGAAGGGCGCGAGGCCGATCGCGGCATAGGCGAGCACGCTGGTGGCAAGAGCGAGCAGCAGGCCCGGCAGCAGGCGGTCGAGCTGGACGATGCCCGGGCGCGCAGGATCGCCCTGCCGGGCGGCGAAGTAATGGATGCCATAGTCCTCAGCCACGCCGACCAGGCTGGCGCCGAAGACCAGGGTGAGCACATGCACCTCGCCGAATACCCAGCCGGTGACCACCAGGGCGGTGCCCACGCCGACTAGCAAGGCGCTTCCCACCAGCAGCACCGGCAAGGGGCTGCGGAAGCACAGGGCGACGAGCAGTACTACGGCCAGCAGGGAGCCAAGACCGATGGTGTTCATCTCGGTGGCCGCCTGCGCCGCGGCGGCTTCGGCGATCAGGGGTACGCCCGCCGCCAGCAGGGCCACCGGTTCGCCATCGAGGGCGGCGATCCGCTCTCGCGCCTCCGCAATTGCCCCGGCCAGCGGGCTCGTACCATCTACCCGGAAGGCGCCCCCGGCATGACGGAAGCGCAGCAGCACGGCCTCGCTCCCGTCCGCGAACGACCGCTGCCACTCGCCCTGGGTGTACGAGAACCCGCGCGCCCGTGCCTGCCACCAGGCCGATGCAAGACCCAGCGGGTCTTCGAGCACGTCCGGCCCCGGCGCGAAGGCGAGCGGCGAATAGAGCCGGGCCAAGGCGGTCTCGGCCCAAGCCTCCACCGGCCGCGAGCGCAAGGGCTCGCGCAGGGACTCGGCCACCAGCCCGCGCTGCCAGGGGCGCAGTCCGTCGAGAGCCTCCGCCGCCGGCGGGGCGGCGACAAGTTCCTCGAGCGGCAGGCGGCGTTCGCGCAGCACCCCGCGCAGGACCTCAGCCGCCCGCCGCGCTGCCGCTGCGTCAGAGGCGCGCAGCAGGAACAGAAGTTCGCCCGTGCCCTGCCCAGCTACTGCTTCGGCGGCCTGGGCGATGCGGGCATCGCGCTGCTCCGTGGGTAGCAGGGCCAGCACATCGGTGTCGAGCGCCGGCATGCGCAGGAACTGCCAAAGCCCAATGGCCAGCGCCAGCACGGCCAGACCCCAGGCGGCGGCCAGCCCCTGCTGCCAGCGGTAGCGTCTGGTCTCAGTCAAGGGCGTGGCGCTCGGCGTCCCCTGCCACCGGCAGGGTGCGGGTGTCGTGGAAGCGCAGGAGCACTTCGGCGCCCTCGCGTTCCTGGAGGCGGAGGCTCTCCACCTGCGCGGCACCCTCCACCGCGATACGGCGGAAGGCCGCGGCCAGCAAGGGGTCGGCCGGTGTCAGCACGAGGGCCCAGGCACCCTCGCGCGGCGCGGGGGCCTCCTCCACCACGAAGTGCACCGCCAGGGCCTGGCGGTCGGCCGAAAGCAGGGCCTCCAGCAGCGACTGCAGCAACCGGGCCAGACCCGCCCCGGCCTCAACCCCCGGGGCCTGCTCCCGCCCCTCGGCATCGAGCAGGCGCAGCCGGCCGCGCTGCAGGATCGTGGTGCTGGGGAAAGGCGCCTGCACCTCCCAGCGCAGCCCTTCTCCGCGCACCAGCAGCAATTCGCCCTGCGAGCGCAGCGGCTGGCGGAAGCCCGGCAGCCGGCGCTCCTGCACGAAGCCGGCGCGAAGTACGGCGGCCGGCGATACCGGCAGGGCGGACGCCGCCGGTTCCGTGCCCGGCGGCGACGCGACCACCGCCCGCACGGGCGCGGCCGCCCCTGCCAGCGGGCAGAGCAGGAGCACGGCGGCGAGCAGCGCCGAAGCACGGGGACTCATGCCGCCACTCCCAGCCGCTCACGGAACACCGCCGGTGTCACCAGCTGCAGCTCGCCGCTGGCGAGTTCCACCGCCACCTGCAGGGTATGCGCCCGGGTGTGCACGAGGCCGCTTACGCGGTCGCGGATCAGGTAGTCCACCCGCAGGCGGTTCTCCCATTCGGTGATGCGCGCCTCCACCTGCAGGGCCTGCCCGTACCGCAGCGGGCGGATGTACTTGGTGCGTAGGTCCACCACCGGCCAGGCATAGCCGCTGTCGCGCATCTGCTCGTAGTCGTAGTCGAGGCGCTGCAGCAGGGCGCAGCGGGCGATCTCGAAGTACTTGAAGTAATGGCCGTGCCAGACGATGCCCATCGGATCGAGATCGTGGAAGGCCGGGCTGAGCTCGACCACATGGCTCCACTCAGGACGCATACAGCCCCCAGACGCGCTGGCGAATGGCGGCGACGAGGGCGGACAGCTCGCCGTCGAGCGCGCGGTCCTCCTCGATCAGTGGAATGCGCCCCTCGAGTTCGGCCTGCATGGCGGCCAGCGGCGCCGGCAGGGCATGGCCGGGCTCGAGGCGCCGGCGGAGCGTCACGCCCTGGCGTACGGCCAGCAACAGAGCGGCGGCCACCTGCTCGGAGAGCTCGAGCACGCGCAGGCAGTCGCGGGCGGCGATGGTACCCATGCTCACCTTGTCCTGGTTGTGGCACTCGGTGGAGCGCGAGAACACCGAGGCCGGCATCGTCTGCTTCAAGGCCTCCGCCGTCCATGCCGAGACGCTGATCTGCACCGCCTTCAGGCCGTGGTTGATCGCCGCCCGCGGGCCCGTCGAGGCCGAGAGGTTGGCCGGCAGACCGTGGCTGTAGCGGGCATCCACCAGTAGGGCGAGCTGGCGGTCGAGCAGGTCGGCGACGTTGGCGATGGCGTTCTTCAGGCTGTCCATCGCAAAGGCGATATGCCCGCCGTAGAAGTGCCCGCCATGCAGCACGGTCTCGCGATCGGGGTCGATCAGCGGGTTGTCATTGGCGCTGTTGAGCTCGGTCTCGATCAGTCCGCGCACGAGGTCGAGGGCATCCTCGAGCACGCCGATCACGTGCGGGGCGCAGCGCAGCGAGTAGCGGTCCTGCAGCCGCTGTTCGTTGCGCGGAGGACGGTCGGAGGCCAGGTCCTCGCGCAGGCGCGCCGCCACCCGCCCCTGCCCCGGATGCGGCTTGGCGGCGAACAACCCCTCGTCGAAGTGGTGGGCGTTGCCGGCGCTGGCGAACACGTTCATCGCCGTGATCCGGGTGGCGAGCGCGGCGAGGTAGCGGGCGCGCTCGAAGGCGAGGCAGGCCAGCCCGGTCATTACCGCAGTGCCGTTCATCAGCGCCAGGCCTTCCTTGGGCCTGAGACGCAACGGTGCGAGGCCGACGCGGCGCAGGGCCTCGGCGGCGGGCAGCACCTCGCCAGCCAGCCACACCTCGCGCTCGCCGCAGAGGGCGGCGGCGAGGTAGGACAGGGGCGTGAGGTCGCCGCTCGCCCCCACCGAGCCCTCGGCAGGAATGCGCGGCAGCAGGTCGTGGTGCAGGAAGGCCTCGATCTGCCGGAGGAGGCCGAGACTGACGCCGGACATGCCGCGGGCCAGCGAGACCAGCCGCGCCACCAGCACCGAGCGCGTCTCCTCCGGCGTGAGCAGGCGGCCGGCGCCGCAGCCGTGGTAGGCGAAAAGATGGTGCGGCAGCTCGTTCACCAGAGTCGGCGGGATGGCCACGGTGCAGCTGTCGCCGTAGCCGGTGGTGACACCGTAGATCACGCCATCCTCGGCGATCAGGCGCTCGACGAAGGCGGCGCCGCGCTCGATGCGCGCGATGAAGGCGGCATCGTCCGAAAGCCGGACGCGGGCATGGCCCCCGGCGATGGCGGCCACCTCGCCGATGGTGAGCGGGCGCTCGCCGACGGGAATGGCGGGAAGATCAGGGCGCGGGCAGGCGTCCATCGGTGGCTTGGTCCCAGAATGGATAGAAGTTGAACCAGTCGAGCGGCGAGCGCCGGCAGGCGGCCTCGAGCGTGGCGGCGAAGCGGGCGGCCTGTTCCGCGAGTGCAGCCTCGCGGCGCGCCCGCGGCAGCACGATGCGTTCGGCGAAGGGGACGATGCGGGCCTCGTAGGCCCGGCCATCGGCGGCGCGGGTGCAGGTGAGGGTGAACACCGGGCACTGCAGCAGCGAGGCCACGAGGTAGGGCCCGGCTGGGAAGGGCGCCGGCTGGCCGAGGAAGGGCACCCGCACCACGCGATCGCCCTGCACCGGCACCCGGTCGGCGGCGATGGCGAGGAACTCGCCCGCCTCCACCCGCCGGGCGAGATCAAGGGCCAGCTCTGGGCCCAGGGCCGTAACCTGCAGGAGCCGCACCTGGCCACCCGGGTTCAGCCGTTCCAGCACCCGGTTGAAGCGTTCGGCATGCGCGGTATGCACGAGGATGTTGATGCGCAGGCCACGCCGCCAGCCGGCCGCCGCCTGCATGGCCTCGAGGCAGCCCATGTGGGCGGTGAGGAAGAGCCCGCCACGGCCGGCCTCGAGCAGGGCCTCGACATGACCGGCACCCTCGAAGCGCACCGCGCCGCGCGGCAGGCGACCGCTGGTGGCCACCAGTTTGTCGAGCAGGGTGTCGGCGAAGCGGAACAGATGGGCGAAGCTGCCCGCCGTGCGCGGCTGGCCGGTGGCTGCGGCGAGGCGGCCGAGATAGTCCGCCGAGGCCCTGCGCGCCAGCCGCCGCGTGGCCCAGTACCAGGCCACCACCGGCAGCAGCAGCAGGCGGAAGGGCCAGCGCCCGAACAGCCGGTAGCAGCCGTAGAGGAACCACACCCCGGCCACGAAGGTGCTCTCGCCGAGCCGCGCCCAGTGGGGAATCGGCCGCGCCGGCGACGAGGCGGCCACGCTCATCCCGCCACCCGGCGCCAGAGCAGGCGCGGCAGGCGCCGCAGCATGCCGAAGAACAGCCGGGCATGCATGGCCGAGATGCGCAGGTTGTCGCGCAGCACGTCGAAGTGCGAGACGCCGTCCAGCGGATAGGTCACCCGCGTCTCGCGGTTCACCACCGGGATACCGCGCCAGTGCGCGCGCACCAGCAACTCGGGGTCGAACTCCATGCGCTCGCCCGGCGGCTCGGCCTCGATGAGGGGCAGTACCGAGGCCAGGGGATAGACGCGAAAGCCGCACATCGAGTCGCGGATGTCGAGGCTCAGCGTGTTGATCCACACCCAGACGTGGGTGAGGTAGCGGCCGTAGAGCCGCGCCTTCGGCACCGAGGCGTCGTAGCGCGGTACGCCGCAGACGATGGCCGCCGGATGGCGTTCGGCAAGGGCGAGGAAGGCTGGGAGATCCGCCGGATCGTGCTGGCCATCGGCATCGATCTGCACCGCATGGCTGGCCCCGAGGCGGGCCGCCGCACGCAGGCCAGCCATCACCGCCCCGCCCTTGCCACGGTTCTGCGGCAGGCGCTCGAGGTGCACCCCCTCATCGCCTGCCGCCAAGGCATCGAGCACGCGGGCGCAGGACGCCGCGGAGCCATCGTCCACCAGCAGGCAAGGCAGCCCGTGGCGGCGCACGGCCGCCACCATGTGGCCGATCGCATGCTCGTGGTCGTAGACCGGGATCACCACCATGGGCCGGATGCCGCTCATGCCCCGTCCCCCACAGCGAAGCGCAGCCGGCCGCTGGCATGGCTGCCCAGCGCCGATTCGTAGCGGAACGCGACCTGGCCCGGCGCCGGCCCGGCCTCCAATCGCAGCTGCAGGATGGTGCCGGGTGCCACCAGCTGCTGGAACTTCAGCACCTCGAGCCCACTGAGCGCAGGGGCATGCCCGAAGGTTTCGGCCGCACTGGCGATCGCCCAGTCGAGTAGCACCACCCCGGGCACCACCGGCGCGGCATCGAAATGGCCATCGAAAAAACGTAGATCCTCGGGGATGCGCAGACTGAGGCAGGCCACATTCCCCTCCAGCGAACGCGCCAGCCGCTCCGGCTCGCAGGGCCGGAACAGGGAAGCCAGTGCCGCCTCGGTAACCTTGCCCTGGGCATTGCGCGGCAGGGCCGCCACGAAGCGCCAATGCCGCGGCACCTGGGCCGGCTCGAGCTCGGCCAGCAGGCGGTGCCGCAACTCTGCGGCGAGGCGCCGTCGCCCGCCGACCTGCCACAGGGCGCGGCCCGCGGCATCGGGCACCGCTACCACCGCCAGCGCCCGCTTCAGGCCCGGCACCAGCAGGGCCCGTACCTCCGTGAGCAGGCCGGTACCGAGAAGCTGCCGCTCCAGCCCGTCCAGCGAGACCCGCTTCTCGCCGATCTTGGCGATGCGGTCGGCGCGCCCGAGCAGGTGGAAGCCCCCCTCCGGCTCCAGGGCGGCGCGGTCGGCGGTATCCCGCCAAACGGCCGGATCCGGCAAATGCGGGGAACGCAGCCAGAGCCGTCCGTCCTCGATCCGCCAGTCCACCCCGGGCAGGGCCTGCCAGGCCGCGCTGGGGGTGGCCTCACGCCAGGCGATGCCGCCGGTTTCGGTGCTGCCGAACACTTCCAGCACCGGGGCGCCGAAGTGCCGGGCACAGCATTCGGCCACCTCAGGCGGCAGGGGGCCGCCGGAAGAGAACACCAGCCGGGGCGCCGGGCGGGCAGCGGCAGCCGGCCACTGCGCCAGCACCGAGGGCGTGGTCACAAGCACCTCCCCTGCCCCAGCCAGCGCCGGCCACTGGCTGGGGAACTCGAGCCGGGGCGCGGCGAAGTCCCGACCGCAGGCCAGCGGCCAGAGCACCCGAAACAGCAGCCCGTAGATATGCTGGTGCGAGACGCTGCCCAGCACCCGCGCGCCTCCCATCCGGAGGCCGAACACGGCCTCGAGGGCCGCGATCTCGGCATCCAACTGGCGCAGGGACTTGCCGATGGGTTCGGGAGCCCCGGTGGAACCGGAGGTAAAGAGCACCAGGCACTCGCGCTGCGGATCGAGGGCCGCGACCGTCATCGGCGAGGCCGGCGCCGGCCCGTCGGCATCGATTCCCGCCTCGCCGGGGTCCCAAAGCGCCACCCCCGCGGCCCGCAGGGCGGCCAGCGTGGCCGGCTGCCGATCCGGGGCCAGCCAGACCCGCCGGCCGGCCCGCCAGGCCCCGAGCAGGGCGGCGGCGAAGCGCAGGGGGTCGGGCTCGAATAGGGCGAGGTCCACCGGCCCGCGAGCGGCCTTGCTGGCCGAGCGCGCCACCACCCGGCCGAAGGCCCCCTCGCTGCCATGAACCATGTCGACCAAGGAACGCAGGCGGCTCATGCCCCGATCCCCCGGCGCACCCGCTGCCGCACCAGCCATTCGCCGGCGAACAGCAGGCCCATCAGCCCGTAGGCGACCAAGCCGTTGTATAGGGCCCACACCGCCTCGCTGGCGAACAGGGCGGTGCCGAGCGCGATGCTGCCATTGAGGGCGAAGAAGCCCGCCCAGACTCGGGTCACGCCGCGGGTGTAGCACACGCCCCGCTCGGACAGCGCCGGCTCGCGCAGGCGTGCCAGGCGCTCGATCACCGTCGGCGGGTACCGCAGGCTGTAGAGGAAGACCGCGAGCAGCACCGCGTTCACCAGCACCGGATAGAGCTTCAGCGGCAGCAGGGCATTGCCGAGCATCGATGTGAGCGCCAGCGCGGCGGCCCCCAGCGCCGCCCCCCGCCACAGCCGGTCGCGGCTGGCGACGGCACGCAGCAGGGCCACCAGCACCAGCAGGCCGGCCAGCACGCGCGGTTCCCAATGGCCGAGGCCCCAGTAGACCGCCAGCGGATAGGCCAGGGTCACCAGCGCCGTGAGCGCCACCCACACAGGATTGCAGCTCAGGCTGTGGCGTGCATCATCGAATGCACCACATCGACGACATCGCCGACCGTCCGCACCGACTTGAAGGCCTCCGGACGGAGATTGCTGCCGATCATCGGCTTTAGCTGCACGATGAGGTCCACCGCGTCGATGCTGTCGATGTCGAGGTCGTCGCCCAGCCGCGCGCTGCGGCTGACGCGCTCGGCCTCGATGCCGAAGGTCTCGCCAAGGATCTGCACGATCCGCTCGAAGATCTGGTCCTGGGTCATGGCCGGGGCTCCTCGCGGGATCAGGCGGCGCGCTGGGCGGTGATGAAGGCCGCCAGGCTGTCGACCGAGGCGAAATGCCGGCGGTTGTCGGCGGCATCGGCGGAGAGCTGCACCCCGAAGCGCTTCTGCAGGGCAAGACCGAGTTCCAGGGCGTCGATCGAGTCCAGCCCAAGGCCATCCACGAACAGCGGGGCGCTGCTATCGATGTCCTCGACCCGAAGGTCCTCCAGCGCCAGCGACTCGATGATCAGCTCCTTGATCTCCCGTACCAGTGCGTCCATCCGCTCCAACCTCGAAGAAAAACCGCTTCAGCCAGTCCGTGACATCCCGGGCCTGCGCGGCCTCTCCCCGTCCCGGATCGGTCAGGGATGTGACGGAAATGTCGTCATGCACCCGAATCGTAACGTGAAAACGGCGTGTTGGCACCCGATACCAGGGCAGGCCCTTGCTCAGGGTGGGAGGATCGCAGCGGATCGTCACCGGAGTGATATCGATCCTCCCACGTACGGCGATGTTAGCCGCACCCCGCTGGAGCACCGGCGGCTGTCCGGGGCGGGTGCGGGTGCCCTCGGGAAAGATGACGAGGCAGCTGCCGGTCCGGATCGAGCGGATGCAGTCCTCCACCAGTTCCGGGCCACCGGCATTGCTGATGTAGTCGGTGGCACGTACCGGCCCGCGGGTGAAGGGATTGGAGAACAGCCCGGCGCGCACCACACAGTCGGCGTTCGGCAGGCGCGAGATCAGAAACACCACGTCGATCAGGGTCGGGTGGTTGGCCAGCACCAGCAGGCCCGACCGGGCCAGCTTCTCCTCGCCGTGGAACTCATAGGTGAGCACACCGAGCCGGCGCATACCCTCGATGAAGGCGGCGAAGCTGCGCTGCACCACCCGCCGGGCGGCCAGCCGGCGGGCCAACGGATCGCGGTGGTGGCGCCAGCGGATCCAGGGAAAGACGAAGGCCCAGAACAGCAGCCCGCCGAGGCCGAAGCTCAGGAAACTGAAGCCCGTGGCGAGGATGCGCCAGGCCCGGTCGAGTTCAGCCCGCATGCCGCCAGCACCAGCCCCCGTCATCGGCCTTGACCGTCCAGACCGCTGTCGGGGCGAGCAGGTAGGCCAGCACGGCCAGCCCATGCGGCAGATCCGCCACCCCGGGGACAGCGCCCCCCCTCTCCCCTGCCCCGGGCTGGAGTTGGAAGCCGCCCGTAGGGGCCGGCGCGATCCGCAACGCCCAAGCGAAGGGAATGGCAGGCTCGTCCGCATCGCGGGCGAACAAGGCCGGCGGCGGCTCGTCGAACACCACCAGCAGCACCTCGTGATGGCCCTCGTCGAGGTAGGCCAGCGCCTCCCACAGCCCGGCCTCGGCACTGCAGCGGCCGCCGGCCACGGCGCTGTAGGGCGCCGTGCTGCCGCGGGCGATGCCGTACTGCGCGGCCACGGCGTTGTGTACCGAGAGCCCGAACTGGGTGGGCGAGAGCGGCTCGCCCCGATCCAGGGCCTCGAGCAGGCCCACGCTGCGCAGCACATCGCCATGGCGGGAGGCGAAGACCATGGGGCGGCGGGCGAAGTCGGGGGCCTCGCCCTGCCCGTCCACCGCATAGGCCACTTCCAGGGCCAGCCGGCCGACACGCTCCACGCGCCGGCGCTGCATCGCCGGCATCGCCGCCAGCGGCGCCTCCAGCGCCCCTTTGGGGGGAACGGGGTGGCGCGCCCAGGCCTGCCAGTCCCCGGCCTCGCGCAGGCCCGGGGCGAGCGCGGCCCAGTGGAGGATCTGGAAGCCCGGCCGCATCGTCAGAGACGCAGCACGAAGTCGTCGGCATCGAGCTGCGCCGGGAAGCGCTCGCGATGCCCGCGGAGCTGTTCGGCGCTGAACACCGCTTCCAGCACACGCTCCCCGGCATCGCCCTCGACCAGCGGCTGGCCGAGCGGATCCAGCGCGACGGAATCGCCGCGGTAGGCAATGCCATTGCCGTCGGTGCCGACGCGATTCACGCCGATCACGCAGGCCAGGTTCTCGATGGCACGAGCGCGCAGCAGGGTCGTCCAGGCGTATGCCCGTGCCGCCGGCCAGTTCGCCACGAAAAGTGCGAGGTCGTAGTCGAAGGCGCCCGGGCGGGTGGCATCGAAACGGTTGCGGATATACACCGGGAAGCGCAGGTCGTAACAGATCTGCAGGAAGATCCGCCAGCCGCGCCAGTCGACGAACACGCGCCGGCCTCCGGCCGCATAGCGTTCGTGCTCCTTCGCCATGCGGAACAGGTGGCGCTTGTCGTAATGCACGAGGCCGCCCTCCGGCGTGGCGAACAGCAGGCGGTTGTAGACGCCCGGCGCGATACCCTCGGCCTCGGCCTGCGCGCCCTCCACCCGCAGTTGCACGCTGCCGCAGACGGCGGCATCGAGCGCCTTCGCCTGCTCCCTGATCCAGGCCACGGTCGGGCCCTGCATGTCCTCGGCGCTCGCGAGCGCCTCGTTGCTGAAGCCCGAGGTGAAGGTCTCCGGCAGCACCACGAGATCGCTGCGGCCGGCGAGCGGCGCGATCAGCCCACCGTAGTAGGCGCGGTTGCCCGCCGGGTCGTGCCAGCGGGTGTCGCCCTGCACCAGGGCAACGCGCAGGTCGCGCTCGGGATCGGGGGAAGACGCGGCGGCAGACATCGGCAAGGTCTCAGAGTCGCATCAGCCGCTCGATGGCGGCATCCAGCGTGGCCTCGTTCTTGGCGAAGCACAGGCGCGCCAGGCGCTGGCCCGCGGGCGGCCGCTCGTAGAACGGCGACAGCGGGATGGCGGTAACACCCTTCTCGATGGTGAGCCAGCGGCAGAACGCAAGATCGTCCAGATCGCTCACCGCCGAGTAATCGACGAGCTGGAAGTAGCCCCCCGGCACCGGCAGGGGCTTCAGCTTCGTCCCGGACAGCTGAGCCGCGAAGCGATCGCGCTTGGCCTGGTAGAAGGCGCCGAGTTCCTCGTAGTGCTCCGGGTACTTCTCGATCATCTCGGCGAAGGCCCACTGCGCCGGAGTGAAGGTGCAGAACGTGTTGTACTGGTGCACCTTGCGGAACTCGGCGGTGAGCGCGGGGGGGGCCACGCAGTAGCCCACCTTCCAGCCGGTGCAGTGGTAGGTCTTGCCGAAGCTGCTGATGACGAAGGCACGCGCGGCAAGCTCGGGATAGCGAAGCACGCTCTCGTGAACGCGGCCATCGAACACGATGTGCTCATAGACCTCATCGGAGAGCAGCAGCACCTGCGGGAAATCGGCCACGAAGCGCAGGAGCTCGGCGATGTCACCCGCGTCGAACATCGCCCCCGAGGGGTTGTGCGGCGTGTTGAACAGGAACAGCCGGGTCTTCGGCGTCACCGCGGCGCGCACCGCGGGCCAGTCCACGGCGAAGGTGGCCGGATCGAGCGGGACATGCACCGCGCGACCGCCGGCAAGATCGATGGCCGGCTCGTAGCAGTCGTAGCAGGGGTCGAGGACGATCACTTCCTCGCCCGGCCGGACGACGGCGGCAATCACATCGAAGATCGCCTCGCTGGCTCCCGAGGTCACGGTGATCTCGGTCTCCGGGTCCGGACGCCGGCCGTAACAGCGCAGGGTCTTGTCGGCGATAGCCTGGCGCAGGGCCGGCACCCCGGCCATATGGGCGTACTGGTTCTTGCCTTCTGCCATGGCACGGGCCAGGGCCTCGCGCAGCGGCACTGGCACCTCGAAATCGGGGAAGCCCTGGCCGAGGTTCACGGCTCCGTGCTCGGCGGCGAGCACGCTCATCACGGTGAAGATGGTGGTGCCAACCTTCGGCAGCTTGGTGTCGATCTGCATGCGGATGCCCGGAAGCGAGGAGACCGGCTCGAGGCCGGCCGGCGATGATAAACGCAGTGCCCGCCGCCTCAGTCGATGGCGCAGCCCTGCAGGCCGCCGAGCGGGATCACGGCGTCGTCCACATCCCAGCTACCAGCCACTCCGGCGCCGAAGCTGCCCTGCAGGCGGATACGGCGCAGCACCCCGCCCTCATAGGTACGCACGAGGCTGCCGAAAGCCCGCTTCACGGGTTCGCCAAGACGCGGGCAGAGCGGGCAGAAGCCGTTGTACTGCAGGGCCGGCAGGGTTTCGATGGCGGTATTGCTGCCGCTGTCGATCTGGGCGGCGATGAACCGCGGCACGCCACGGGCATCGTAGATGAAGGCCGCGTAGAACTCGGCCACCGGGAAGAGCTGCACGCTGTAGCCGGTACCGGCACGCACCGGGTCGAACCAGTTGCCGCTGGCATCCGGCGTGCCGCCCGCCACCGTCGGACAGCCACGGCCGAAGGGCAGGAAAGGCTCCGAGCCGGTCTGCCCATCGAGGGTGTAGGTCCAGCGGAAACGGTCACGCTGCACCGGAGTGAGCCTGCCCTCGCCGACGATGCTCAGGTGATTGCGTGTCCCGTCCCAGGCACTGCGGTAGATCGGGGTACGCCAGAGGCCATCCGCGCCGGGCTGCGGTCCCTGCAGGTAGTACCAGGTCGGCGTGCCGTCCTGCAGGTAGGTGAACCAGACCCCGGCGATCTCGCTGCCGGCCGGATAGAGGAACAGGCCGTGTCCGGAACGGCCGGTGTTGAAGTACCCGCCAGGGCGCACTTCCGGGGCCACGGCCTGGATCTTGGCCCGCACCTCCAGCGTCAGGGGCTGGCCGCTGGTGTTCACCGGGGTGAGATACCAGCGCCCCGGCGTGGGCTGGGTCACGGTAATGCGCTTGCTGCCCCCGGGGCCGGTGGCGCTGCGCAAAGCCTCGCCGCGCGGCGGGGCCGGCAGGATGCCGGAATCGGTATCGGGCAGGGCCGCCCAGGGGCGCAGAGCAAGGAACAGGTCGTGGCTGGCCGCTGCCGAGGTTTCGACCACGAGTTCGCTGCTGCCGGACGGCACATCGATGAAAAGCAGTTCGTGGCTGCCACCCGCCGGCAGAGTGAAGGACTGCGGCCGGTCGTTCGCCAGGGCCAGCGGCGCCATCGGGCCGGCCGCACGGGTGAAGGTGTAGGGCACCACGCCCATCGGCTGCTCGCCCGGGGCGGCATACACCAGCAAGGCCCCCCGGCGCACCTCCCCTGGCTGGACGTGAGGGTCGATCCAGCCGACACGCAGGGCCGACGCCTCGTTCGGCGCTGCCGTGCCCGGCCCGGTGACCACCAACCGCGCCGGCGCATCCCCGGCGGCCGGTACCAGCGGCAGCACGCTGTGGGTGACGGTGAAACTGCCCGTACCGCTGCGGTTCCATACCATCGCCCAGTAGCTGCGCGCCCCCCCAGTACCGGGATGCTCGACCTCGAGCACGCAGCGCGTGGCCGATTCGCACAGCTGGTTGCGCGACCCCGGGCTGCCGCCATTGCCCACCAGCAGTGAGGTCTGGGTGCCACCCGGTACCTGCAGGTCGACCTCAATGCGATAGCGGGCCGGCTGCCCCAGCGAGGGTACGGTGATGCGATGCCAGCCGACGCCATTGCTGAGGTTGTCGTAGCGCTCGGTCGGCGTGGGATCGGGCCCGAGTGTGTAGGGGGTGGCAGTGAGGCCCACCAGGGCCGTGCCGGCGAAGCGAGCCCGCGGCAGGGGCAGGGAGAGCCCCGGCAGCAGCACGTCGAAATGGCCTTGGTCGCTCGTCAGCGAACGGCTCTGCGGCCCGGGCAAGCCCGAGACCGGGGCGCGCAGGGCCACGGGCAGGCGGGTATCCGGACGGCCATCGCCGCTGATACGGCGCAGCACGATGGCGCCGTACACCCAGCGCCCGTAGAGGCCGGGGTCGTCGATGCGGGCCGAGAACTGCAGAGTCTGCGAGGCACCGGCGGCAAGGACAAAGCCGCTCGTGGGGCTGGTGAGGCTCACCCCGGCCGGCAGTTCGAACTCCACGGCATAGCTGCCGCCACCGGCGAGATCGGTGACCCGGCGGCTGAGCGGCGCGCAGGCCGGTTCGCAGTTATCGAAGACCAGGGAGGGCAGGTTGAGGGCCGCGGGCGCCAGGCTGCCGCCGGAGAACTGTCCTGCCGGCACCTCGAGGGCCAGCGCGGCGCGCACGGCACGGGCGAGGTCGATCACCCCGCCCCCCTGCTCGTGGGGATGGGCGGCAGCCCCGGAGGCATCACGCCGCACGGCCGGGCGGGCGGTGGTGACGAGGGCGGAGATGATCTGGTCGGCACGCCAGGCCGGGTGGGCGGAACGCAGCAGGGCAGCAGCGCCGGCCACATGCGGTGAGGCCATCGAGGTACCGGTCAGGGTGGCATCACCGCTGCCCTGGTGGGCGGCCGAGAGGATGCTGGTGCCGGGAGCAGCGAGATCCGGCTTCAGCACCGCAGGTACGGCACTGGACGGCCCCCGACCGCTGCTGCCGTTGAGCACGTCGGCGAAGACGGGTTGCACCTCGGCGCTGACGCCATCGATCGAGGCGCGGTGCCCGGTACCGGAAGCCAGCCACTGCAGCACGGCCTGCCCGTCCTGATAGCCGAGATGCACGGTGGGGATGCTGTGCTCGTCGGCGACGGTGGATTCGCCCTCGGCCGCAGTGTTGAGCAGCAGGGTGCCGCTGCCGCCCGAGAGCCGGACGTTGTTGCTCTTCGCCACCCGGGCCTGGACACCGCGGTCGCAGACCACGATCTGGCCATTCCAGCGCCCCGGCCCCCAGGGATTGCTCGCGCCGGTCACCGGCAGCGTGGTATCGCCGCTGCCCTGGCTGCACAGCGGATGCAGCGGGTCGCGGGCCAGCGGCGCCGGGCCGGTGCCGCCGGTGAGCCCCTCGCCCTCCAGCACGCCGCCCCCCGGCAGCGGCAGACCGCCGCCCGAGAAGCGCACGCGATTGACGAAACGTCGCCCGTGCGTGGTGTTGGCCACCGAAAGCACCCAGGGCGCATCGCTGGGGCTGGTCACCGTGGCCACGTCCGGCCCGCGGTTGCCGGCGGCCACCGCCACCACGATGCCGGCATTGCGGGCATCCAGCATGGCCAAAGCATTGCTGCTGCCCCAGGGGTTCACGTTGCCGCCGCCGATCGAGTAGTTGATGACATCGACGCCGTCGGCCACCGCCTGGTTCAGGGCCGCGAGTGTCCAACTGCCCGCGCAAGCGTCCTTCTCGCAGGCCTTGTAGGAAATCAGGTTGGCGCGCGGCGCCACACCGCGGATCTGGTAGTTCAGCGTGCCGCCACCGGGGAAGCTGCGCACCCGGTCCACCGGATTGCCCACCGCCGTGCCGGCCACATGCGAGCCATGACCATCGAGGTCGAGGCCATTGTTGGCCTCCGCATCGCCGCTGCCGGTGGAAAAATCCCAGATGCCGATCAGCTTGGCATTGCAGCTTGCCTGCCCGCTGGCGCACAGACCGAAGAACCGCCCCTTCGGGTTGCTGTGCACATAGCCATCCGTGGGCGAGACCGCGGCAAAGGAAGGATGCGAGGGATTGATGCCGGTATCGATCACGCCCACCACCACCCCGGCGCCGCGCGCGGCGATGCCCGCCGCGCCCGACCACAGCTCCGGGGCCTTGATCCAGGCCGTGGCGACATCGTCCTGCGGGCGTTCGATGCGTTCGCGCTCGACCGCCACCACTCCAGGCACTCGGGCGAGCACGGCCGCCTCCGCCGCATCGAGTTCGAGCGCCACGCCGTTCAGCACCACGTCGTAGACGAACACCGGCTGCAGGGCGCGGCCCAGGCGCCGCGAGGCCTCGGCAAGCCGCGACTCGCGGCGCTGCGCCAGCTCAGCGAGGTAGGCCACCGAAGCGGGAGCCTGCACATCCAGCCGGGCCGCGCCGGTGACGAGTGGCGAGGTGGCCGCCAGCGCCATGCCGCCACGCTTCGCCACCACGCCGCCGGCATAGGAGGCGAGCGCCGGCTCCTCGAAACGGACGATCCAGCGCTCGGTCGCCATTACCCCGCCGGTATCCGCCGGCTCCTGGACTCCGGCGGCGGTCGCCGCGCCGCCCCCCAGGGCCAGCGCAAGACCGGTGGCGAGGAGGTGGCGGCGTGGCAGACGCATGGCGTTCTCCTTACGGGCAACCCCGCAGGCCGGGCGTACCGCCGAGCAGGATCACCGACTCGTTTCCGCTCCAGCTGCCGGGGACACCGTTTACATAGGTGCCGTTGAGGGTGATGTTGGTGAAGGTGCCATTGGCGAAGCTGCGCGAAAGCGTACCGATCGGCGTACGGCTGGGGTTGCCGCTGCGCGGGCAGAGCGGGCAGAACCCGGTGAGCTGTTCGAGCGCACCACTTGCCGTGGCGCCACCGAAGCTATCTCGCTCCATCAGCAGGAAGCGCGGACGACCGAGCCCGTCGTACACGAAGGAGGCGATGAACTCGTAGTTCGGGTACATGAGCACGCTGTACCCGCTGCCCGAACGCGCCGGGTTGAACCAGTGCGAGCTCACGTTCAGCGGTGCGCCAGCGAAGCTGGGGCAGCCGCCGCCCATGCTGCGGAAGGCCTCGGAGCCGGTCTGGCCGTCGAGGTTGTAAGTGAAGGTGAACTCGTCGGTAGCGGTTGGGGTGACGATCAGGGTGCCCACCTCCACCAGGACGTTCGCCGAGCCATTCCAGGCGCTGCGGTAGAGGACACCCGGCCAGATGCCGTTGGCTCCCGGAGCATCGGCCTGGATGTAGTACCAGGTGGGCGAGCCATCCTCCTCGTAGGTGTACCACACCCCGGCCAGCACCGGCGGTGCCGGGAACAGGAACAGGCCATGGCCGGAGCGCCCTGGGTTGAAGTAGCCGCCAGGGCGAATGCTGGGTGCCGTGCCAGTGACACTGGCTCGCACCACCACCTCGGCCGGGCTGCCGGTGGTGTTCACCGGAGTGATGTACCAGCGGCCCGGCTGTGGGTCGTTCACTACCACGGTTTCATTGCCGCCCGGCGAGGTGCCGCTGGGATTCGCACTCCCCCGAGCCGGCGCAGCCGCGATGCTCGGTAGCACCTCGCTCGGCACCGGTGACGGCGTGTGCGCGAGGTAGAGATCGACATTGGCGGCGCTGCTGGTGGTGGCGACGAGCTGGGTGGCGCCTGCCGGCACGTCGATGAACAGGTATTCGTGCGCGGCGTTGGCCGGCAGCACCACGCTGCGGTCGACCCCAGCCGAGAGCGCGAAGGGCGCCGGCGTGGACGAAGTGCGGTTGAGCTTGAACGGCACGCGGATCGCGTTCTGGCCGGGTCCGCGGTCGACCAGCAGGAAGCCGTAGCGCGACTGGCCGGGCAGGAAGGAAGGATCGTCGTAGACGAGGCGGGCCTTGAAGGCGGTGTTCGAAGGCACATTGCCAGGACCGGTGGCCTTCTGCCGCGCCGAGGGGCGGCTATCGATGGCCACCAGTTCCAGCTGCACCGGGTCGCTCGCTCCGACGGCACTGGCCTGGTAGTTCTGGGCCAAGGCCCAGACCCGCACCGGCACATTGTTGCCGAAGTGAGTGAAGGTGAGCGTACAGGATTCGATCGCTCCCGGGCTGATGCTCTCGCACTGTTCCTCGGCCTCGTCCGGCTGGCCGTTGCCGTTGGCGTCGATGCCCATGAAGAGGTCGAGGTCCTGGGCTCCCGGGCTTGCCGAAGGACGCAAGAAACTCTGGACGGTCACCGTCCGGGACTGGCCATCACTGAAGTTGACCGTGCGGGTGAGGAAGGTGACCCCATCGGAAAGATTGTCGTAGGGGCTTGTGCGGTTGCTGTCTTGGGACAGTGCCTGCTCGCGCACCTCCGGTGCCGCAAGCTCGGTCGAACCGAAACGGGCGTTGGGCAGGGAGATGATTCCACCGAGCTCGAAATCGACATAGCCACGCTCGCCGCTGACGTTCCGCTCTTGCAACGGCGGCACGGTGCCAGAGGACAGGTAGATGGCCACCGGCAGGCGCAGGTCCGGGGTGCCGCCCCCCGAACGGCGCAGTGTCACCGAGCCGTACTTCCACTCGTTCAGGGTGGCGTTGCTGGCGGCAGCGAACTGGAAGCTGATGCTCGCCCCCGCCCCGCCGGCCGGCACCACCAGGCTGGACGGAGTGCCGGTGGTCACTACGTCTGCGGGCATGTTGACGATGACCTGGTAAGTCCCGCCGCTGGTCCCCGGCATGGCGGAGAAACTGCGGGTGAGCGTGCAGGACTCGACACAGTTCTCCGCCGCCAGCGAAGGAAGATTCAAGGCCGAGGCATTGCCGGCATTGGCATTACGAAAAGCATCTGCGGCATGGCGAAGCGCCAAAGAGGCATTCACCGCCAGGGAAAGATCGAGGGTGCCGGCGCCCCGCTGGTGGGGATTGGACGGCGCAAAATTGGCATCGACCACGGTATCCGGGCGGGCCGTGAGCATCAGGGCCGAGATGATCTGGTCGGCATTCCAGCCGGGCCGCGCGGCCTTGAGCAGGGCCGCGGCACCGGCCACGTGCGGCGAGGCCATGGAAGTGCCGCTCATCTGGCGGACACCGTTGTCGGTGTTGCTGGCAGCCCGGATCTGGACGCCCGGAGCGGCCACGTCGGGCTTGATCACGTTCCTGGGCACGACCGGACCACGGCCGCTGCTGCTGGCGAGCACATCCCCCTGCCCGCTGCGGTTGTGGGTGACCGAGGCCACCCCCAGCACCCACGGCGAGTTCGCCGGCGAGCCCAGCGTGCCCGGATTGGGGCCGTCGTTGCCGGCTGCGGCCGCCACGACGATGCCGGCCTCACGGGCGGCGAGGAAGGCCTCGGTATCCGAGTTGATCGCCCCCCCCACCGTCAGCCAGGGGTCATAGGCGCTGCCGCCAATCGAGTAGTTGATGACATCCACCCCGTCCGCGATCGCCTGGTTGATCGAGGCGACCAGGCGGGCCCCGGAGCCGCAGGAGCGGTTGTCGGGGGTGGAGCCGCAGCCGCGGTAGGAAATCAGGTTGGCCCGCGGCGCCACCCCGCTGATGGTGATCGGCTGGCCGCTGAAGGTGGAATTCACCGGGTTGCCGACAGCGGTGCTGGCGACGTGGGTTCCGTGGCCATCGGGGTCGGCGCCGCTGGCGCCAGTGCCGTCGGAGCCGCCGGCGACGAAGTCATACAGGCCGATCAGCTTGGTATTGCAGCTGCCGGGGTTGGCAACGCACCAGCCAAAGAAGCGGCCCTTCGGATTGGAATGCGTGAAGCCGCCCGAGACGGCGGCAAAGGAGGGATGGCTGGCATTCACCCCGGAGTCGATCACGCCGACCACGATGCCCTCGCCCCGGCTGGTGACACCGGCCGCCCCCGACCAGAGATCGGGCGCCTTGATCCAGGCTGGGCCTCGGTCGGTGAGGGCGAAGCGTTCGAAATCCGGTGTGACGGCACGCACGCCGGGCAGGCTGGCGAGACGCCGCGCTTCCTCAGCGGTGAGTTCGAGGGCAACGCCATTGAGCGCGTGCTCATAGACGAACAGCGGCTCCAGCGGGCGGCCCAGCAGGGCGACGGCGGCGGCGAGGCGCTGCTCGCGCAGGTCGGCAAGATAATCGAGATAGGCCTGCGCCTCGGGGCGGGCCGGATCGTACTTGGGCTGGCCGGTGACCGCGATCGACACCGGGGCGAGCGCCGGACGCTTTCCGTCCTTGGCCTGGAAGCCACGGAACTGCGGCGCCGCCGGCTCGACGAAGCTCACGATGTAGGTCGAGCGCGAGTCTGCCCTGGCCATGGCTTCGGCCGGATGGCCTGGCCCCCGGGCATCGACGGAGACGGCAAACGGGAGCGCCAGCGCGATGGCGGCGGCAAGGGCGAGGTGTCGCATGGGGAAAATCCGAGGGGGGAGGAAACCAAGCCGAGTGTATCCATGCGGGAGCGGAAATCCATCCTGCCGGAACGGCATGAGGCCCGCATGGACTTCCACCGCCCCCGGCCGATAGCATCGCGCCGCATGACACGCGCCGCGGCGCCCCTGCTCGTCGCCCGGGGCCTCACCTACCATCGCAACCAGGACCGGATCTTCGGCCCCCTCGACATCGAGGTCTTCGCCGGCGAGGCCCTGCTGGTGCGTGGGGGCAATGGGGCCGGCAAGACCACCCTGCTGCGGGTGCTCGCCGGGCTGCTGGAGGCCACGGCGGGCAGCGCGGCCCTCGACGGCCGGCCGGTGGACGGCCGCCACTTGGCCCGCCACTGCGGCTTCCTTGCCCACCGCCCGGGACACAAGGCCGAGCTTCCGGCCCTCGAGAACCTGCGCTATGCCGCCCTGCTGCAGGGCCGGGCGGTCCCCCTGCGGGCGCTGGAGGCCGCCCTGGCGCGGGTCGGACTCGCCGGCTACGAAGACACCCCGCCCGGCCGGATGAGCGCCGGACAGAACAAGCGCCTCGCCCTGGCCCGACTCTCGCTGCATCCCGGACGGCTGTGGCTGATGGACGAGCCCTACGCCAATCTCGACCTCGAGGGCATCGCCCTCGTCGACCGCCTGGTCGAAGCCCATACCGCGGCCGGGGGCGCGGCCTTCATCACCACCCACGGCGCCTACGCCGCCCCGCCCGGGCGGGTGCGGACCCTGGACATGGACACGGGACGGACCGGATGAACGGTGCCGATGCCCCCTTCCAGGCCCGCCCCGGCCCCGCCGCGGTGGCCGCCGCCCAACTGCGACGCGATCTCAGGCTCGTCTGGGCGCGCCGCGGCGATGCCCTGCAGCCCCTGCTCTTCGCCCTGATGGTGGCCAGCCTGTTCCCGCTCGCCCTCGGCTCGGAGCCGGGGAAGCTCGCCCCGCTGGCCGCCGGCATCGTCTGGGTCTGTGTGCTGCTGGCCGGCGTGTTGGGGCTCGACGCCCTGTACCGGGGCGATGCCGAGGACGGCACGCTGGAGCAGATGCTGCTCTCCCCGGCGCCGCTCGCCCTGCTGCTGGCGGTGCGCATCCTCGTGCACTGGCTGACCACCGCCCTGCCCCTGATCCTGCTCTCGCCGCTGCTCGCCGAGATGCTGCAGCTCGGCCCGGGCCTGCTGCCGGTGCTGCTCGGCTCGCTGCTGCTCGGCACTCCGCTGCTCAGCCTCATCGGCGCCGTCGTCGCGGCGCTCACGGTGGGCCTGAGGCGCTCTGGTATCCTGCTGCCCCTGCTCGTCCTGCCGCTCTACGTGCCGGTGCTGGTCTTCGGCGCGGGCAGCGTGGCGGCCGCCGCCCAGGGTTTCGATCCGGCCGGCGCCCTGCTGCTGCTGGCCGGCGGCCTCGTGCTCGCCCTGGTGCTGGCGCCGCTCGCGGCGGCAGCGGCCCTCCGGATCACCCACGCATGAACGCCCTGCTGCTCTGGTTCCACCGCACCGGTTCGCCGCCGAACTTCGACCGCTTCGCCGCCCGCTGGGTGCCGTGGTGCTTCGGCATCGCCCTCGTTCTGCTGCTGCCGGCGGTCTTTGGCGGCCTGTTCGTGGTGCCCACCGACTACAAGCAGGGCGATGCCTTCCGCATCCTCTACGTGCACGTGCCGGCGGCCTGGGCGGCGATGTCGATCTTCGTGGCCATGGCGGTGCAGGCCTTCATCGCCCTCGTCTGGCGGATCAAGCTCTGCGAGGTGCTGGCGGTCTCCAGCGCGCCGGTGGGCGCGATCTTCGCCGCCATCACCCTGGTCACCGGCGCGATCTGGGGCCGCCCCACCTGGGGCACCTGGTGGGAATGGGACCCCAGACTCACCTCGATGCTGGTGATGTTCTTCCTTTACCTTGGCGTCATCGCCCTGCACGGCGCAATCGAGGACCGCCGCGCCGCCGCCCGCGCCGCCTGCTTCCTCGCCCTCATCGGTCTCGTGAACGTGCCGATCGTGCATTTCTCGGTGGACTGGTGGAACAGCCTGCACCAGGGCCGCACGATCAGCATCGTGCGCGGGGAGTCGCAGATGCATCCCTTGATGCTCTGGCCGCTGATCCTCGGGGTGCTAGCCACCAAGGCCTGGTACGTGGGTTCGCTGCTGCAGCGCGCCAGGGCCATGAACCTCGAGCACGAGAGCGCCCAGCCCTGGGCCCGGGCCCTGGCCACGGAGGCCTGCTGATGGAACATCTGCATGGCTGGTTCGTGGCCGCCGCCTATGCCTTCTTCGCCGTGATGCTGGCCGTCGATGCCCTGCTGCCGCGGTACCGGTTCACTGCGCTGCTGCGCGCCATCCGCCGGCGCGAGCAGCGTTCCAACGCCCCTGCCGACACGCCATGAATCCCGTTCGCCTCCGCCGCCTCTGGACCGTCCTCCTCGTGCTGCTAGCCGGCGCCGTCGGCACCGCCCTCATCGTCTGGGCCCTGCAGCGCAACATCACCTTCCTGCACTCGCCCACCGAAGTGCTGGCCGGTAAGGTGCCCGAGGGTGCCCGCTTCCGCCTGGGCGGCATCCTGCTCGAGGGCAGCGTGCAGCGTGAGGTAGGCTCGCTGCGCGTCGGCTTCAAGGTCACCGACCGTTTCAATGATTTCCCGGTGGTCTATGAGGGCATCCTGCCGGACATGTTCCGCGAGGGCACCAGCGTGATCGCCACCGGCCGCATCCGCGATGGCGTGCTGGTGGCCGACGAAGTGCTGGCCAAGCACGACGAGCAGTACATGCCGAAGGAAGTGGCCGATGCCATCGCCGCGGCCAAGGCCAAGGAAGCGGCCGCCGCCGCATCGGCATCGGCCGCCGGGAACGAAGACGCTGCCGGCAGCGACACGCCGGCCGGATCCAGCCCCGCAGCGGACACCGCCGACACCAGCGCTGCCCAGCCCGCTTCGGGCGCCTGACCGATGCTGCCCGAACTCGGCAATCTCGCCCTGCTGCTCTCGCTGCTGCTGGCCGCGGCGCTGGGAGTGCTGCCCCTGCTCGGTGCGCAGCGCGGCATCGAGCCCTGGATGCGGCTGGCCCGGCCCCTGGCCCATGGCCAGCTGCTGCTCATCGGCATCAGCTATGCCCTGCTCACCTGGGCCTTCATCGACCATGACCTGTCGGTGGCCTACGTCGCGCGCAATTCGCACGTCGACCTGCCGGCGATGTACCAGATCAGCGGTGTGTGGGGCGGCCACGAGGGCTCCCTGCTGCTCTGGGTGCTGATCCTCGCCATCTGGACCGCGGCGGTGGCGCGCTTTTCGCGCTCCCTGCCCCTGCCGGTGGTTTCGCGCGTGCTGGCGGTGATGGGCCTCGTGAGCGTGGGATTCCTCAGCTTCACCGCCTTCACCTCCAACCCCTTCGAGCGCCTGCTGCCGGCTGCCAGCACCGGGCAGGACCTGAACCCGCTGCTGCAAGACCCCGGGCTGATCTTCCATCCGCCCCTGCTCTACACCGGCTACGTCGGCTTCGCCGTGGCCTTCGCCTTCGCCGTGGCCGCCCTGCTCGACGGCCGCGTGGACGCGCAGTGGGTGCGCTGGTCGCGGCCCTGGACCAATGTCGCCTGGGGGTTCCTCACCCTCGGCATCGGCCTTGGCAGCTACTGGGCCTACTACGAGCTGGGCTGGGGCGGCTGGTGGTTCTGGGACCCGGTGGAGAACGCCAGCTTCATGCCCTGGCTGGTGGGGGCCGCCCTGCTGCACTCGCAGGCCACGGCCGAGAAGCGCGGCAGCTTCCATGGCTGGACCCTGCTGCTCGCCATCGCCGCTTTCTCGCTCTCCCTGCTCGGCACCTTCCTCGTGCGCTCCGGCGTGCTCACCTCGGTGCACGCCTTCGCCAGCGACCCGGAGCGCGGCCTGTACATCCTCGGCTTCCTCGTGGCCGTGGTCGGCGGCTCGCTGGCGCTCTACGCCACCCGGGCGCCGCGCAACCTGCAGGCCCAGCCCTTCGCCGCCAGCTCGCGCGAAACCCTGCTGCTCGCCAACAACCTGCTGCTCACCGCCGCCACCGCCATGGTGCTGCTCGGCACCCTGTTCCCGCTGCTCGTCGATGCGCTGAAGCTGGGGCAGATCTCGGTGGGCCCGCCCTACTTCGGCCTGATGTTCACCCTGCTGATGACGCCCCTGGTGCTGCTGCTGCCCTTCGGCCCGCTGGCCCGCTGGGGCCGCGAGGATGCCGGGGCCCTGGGGCGGCTGCTGGCGCCCTGGTTCGCGCTGGCCTTCATCGCCCTCGTGCTGGTGGCGCTGACCTGGCCTGCCGGCACCCTCAAGACCGCGGCCGGCATCGGCGGCGGGCTGTGGGTGCTGGCCGGCACCGGCGTGTTCCTGTGGCGGCGCCTCAGGGTGCAGCGCCAGCGCCTCACCGCCGAGATGGTGGGCATGCTGCTGGCGCATGCCGGCATCGGGGTGTTCGTGATCGGCGTGCTGGTGCTGGAGAGCACCATGGTGGAGCGCGACGTGGCCGCCCGCGCCGGGCATGCGCTTCGAGGTGCGCGAGTACACCTTCGCCTTCGAGGGCGTGGCGGCCGAGCGCGGCCCCAACTACGACGCCGACGTGGCCACCGTGCGCCTGTTCCGCGAGGGCCGCGAGGTGGCGGTGCTGAAGCCCGAGAAGCGCTTCTACAATGCCGCCCGGCAGGTGATGACCGAGGCCAGCTACGATGCCGGACTGTTCCGCGACGTCTACGTCGCCCTCGGCGACCCCCTCGATGCAGAAAAAGGGGAATGGGCCTTGCGGCTCTACGTGAAACCCTTCATCCGCTGGATCTGGTTCGGCGCCCTGATGATGGCCATCGGCGCCTTCGTGGTGGCCTTCGACCGCCGCTTCCGCAAACCGGTGAAGGACGGGGCGGAGGCCCTGCGCTGATGGGCCGCTGGCTGCCCCTGCTGCTGTTCGCTGCGCTCGCCGCGCTGCTCGGCGTGGGCGTGGTGATGAACGCCGGCAAGACCCAGACCGAGATCCAGTCGCCGCTGATCGGCCGACCGGCACCCGATTTCGCCCTGCCGGACTTCCGTGACCCCGATACCACCGTCACCCGCGCCGACCTGCTCGGCAGGCCCTACCTGCTGAACATCTGGGCGAGCTGGTGCGCGAGCTGCCGCATCGAACACCCGGTGATCGCCGAGCTGGCACGCAGCGGCCGCGTCATGGTGGTGGGCTACAACTACAAGGACGATCCCGCCGACGCCGCGCGCTGGCTGGCGCAGTTCGGTGACCCCTTCCACCGCATCATCGCCGACGTGGAGGGCCGGGCCGCCATCGACTGGGGCATCTACGGCGCTCCGGAGACCTTCCTCGTCGATGCCACGGGCATCGTGCGCTGGAAGCACGTGGGCCCGGTCACCCCCGAGGTGGTGCAGCGCGAGCTGCTGCCCCGGCTTTCGGCGCTGGAGGCCGGCCCATGACCCGCCGCCCCTGGCAGATCCTGACCGCCGCCCTGCTGCTGGCCTTCGCCGCCGGCGCGTCCGCCCTGCATCCGAAGGACTTCCGCGACGCCGAGGAAGAGGCGCGCTACCGCGCCATCGCCCGCGAACTGCGCTGCGTGATGTGCCAGAACCAGTCGCTCTCCGATTCGCCGGCCGGCGTGGCCGACGACATGCGGCAGCAGGTGCTGGTGCTGATCCGGGAGGGCAAGTCGGACGCCGAGATCAAGGCCTGGTTCCAGGCCCGCTACGGCGATTTCATCCTCTACCGCCCGCAGGTGAAGCCGGTGACCTGGGCCCTGTGGTTCGGCCCCGCCCTCCTGCTCCTGGCCGGAGCGGGCGTGCTGGTGGCCATCGTGCGCCGCCAGCGTGCCGCCGCCCCCGCCCAGCCGCCCGCGGACGATTCCCAGGAATGGTGACCCGATGACTGCGTTCCTGCTGGGCGCCGCCGCCCTCGTGGCCCTTGCCCTCGCCTTCGTGCTGCCTGCTCTGTGGAACACGGCGCGGCGCAGCGCGATCGCGCTCGCCATCGCCCTGCCGCTCGCTGCCGGCCTGCTCTATCTGCGCTTTGGCAACCCCGATGCGCTGGACCCCGGCAACCGCGCCCCGCCGCGCACCATCGAGGAGGCCGTGGCGCAGTTGGAGCGCCGCCTGCAGCGCGAGCCGGAGAGCCTCGAGGGCTGGGTGCTGCTTGGCCGCACCCGCAAGAACCAGGGCCGCGAAACCGCCGCCGCCGGTCGCTTCGACGAGGCCATGGCGATATTTCGCCGCCTCGGCCCAGGCCTTCCGCCGCGCCCTGGCGATCGCGCCGCACGAGACCGACCTGCTGGTGGAAACGGCGGAAGCCATCTCGCTGGCCAATGCCGAGCGCAACTTCGGCCCCGAGGCCACGGCCCTGCTCGACGAAGCACTGGCCAAGGTGCCGAACCACCAGCGCGCGCTGTGGTTCCGTGGCATCGCCGCCCTGCAGTCCGGCGACGCCGCCGGCGCCGTGGCCCGCTGGGAAGCCCTGCTGCCGCAGGTGGACGCCGCCACCGCCGAGGCCCTGCGCGAGCAGATCGACGGCGCCCGCCGCATGGCCGGGCTGCCGCCGGCAGAGGCAGCGGTGGAGACCCCGGCCACGCCCCCGGCCGCCGCTTCACGCACGCTCCAGGTCACCCTCGAGGCCGACCCGGCCGACCTCGCCACCCTGCCGCCGCAGGCCGTGCTCTTCGTCTTCGCCCGCAATGCCGAGGCCGCGGGCCCGCCGGTGGCGGCGAAGCGGATTCCGGCGGCCCGCCTGCCGCTCACGGTGACCCTGAGCGACGAGGACCGGCTGATGCCCACGGCCACGCTCTCGGCCACGCCGAAGGTCGAGGTCTCGGCCCGCTTCGCCCGCTCCGGCACAGTGCAGCCCGAGGCCGGCGATCTGGTGGCCGCGCCGGTGGTAGTGGAGGTCGCCAATGCCGGGCCGATCCGCCTGCGCCTCGCCCCCAGCGAGACGCCCACCGACGCCGCGCGCGCGCCGACCTTCGGCCCATGAGCGAGTTCATCCCACCCGGCACGCGCTTCTTCGCCCTGCCCTCGCCCTTCCCGATGCGGCGCGGCGGCGCGCTGCATGGCGCGCGCCTCGCCTATGAGACCTGGGGGACGCTGAATGCGGCGCGGGACAACGCCGTGCTGATCCTGCCCGGCCTCTCGCCGAATGCCCATGCCGCCCGCAACGCCGGCAATCCCGAACCGGGCTGGTGGGAAGGCATGCTCGGCCCCGGCAGGCCGATCGACACCGAGCGCTGGTTCGTGATCTGCGTGAACCCGCTGGGCAGCTGCAAGGGCTCGACCGGCGCAGCCTCGCCGCACCCCGAAGACGGCGAACCCTACCGCCTGCGCTTTCCCCGACCTCAGCATCGAGGACGGCGCCGACGCTGCCGCCCACCTCGTGCGCGCCCTCGGCATCGAGCGCCTCGACACGGTGATCGGCAACTCGATGGGTGGCATGAGCGCGCTCGCCCTGCTGCTGCGCCACCCCGGCATCGCCCGCCGCCACGTCAACATCAGCGGCAGCGCCCGCTCCCTGCCCTTCTCCATCGCCATCCGCTCGCTGCAGCGCGAGGCCATCCGTCTCGACCCGAACTGGAACGAGGGCCGCTACGACGAGGCGCGCTACCCCGAGAACGGGATGCGCATGGCACGCAAACTGGGCGTCATCACCTACCGCTCGGCCATGGAGTGGGACGGCCGCTTCGGCCGGGTGAAGTTCGAGGCCGAATGCCGCGAGGACGATCCTTTCGGCCCAGAGTTCGAGGTGGAGCGCTACCTCGAGGGCCATGCCCGTCGCTTCGTGCGCCAGTTCGACCCCAACAGCTACCTTTACCTCTCGCGCTCGATGGACTGGTTCGATGCCGCCGACTACGCGCCGGGCACGGCACGCGGCGATGGCGGCGACGAGGACGCCAAGGTGATCGCCGCGCTTTCGACGGTGCCGCTGGAGCAGGCGCTGGCCATCGGCGTGCATACCGACATCCTGTTCCCGCTGCAGCAGCAGGAGCAGATCGCCGAAGGGTTCCGCAAAGGCGGTACGGACAGCCGCTTCCTCCCCCTTCCCTCGCCCCAGGGCCACGACGCCTTCCTCGTCGATCTCGCCCGCTTCGGGCCCGCGGTGCGGGAGTTTCTCGAACACTGAACATCGATGCCTGCTGCCAGTCACGGTGCCGGCACGGGCCGGCTATACTTCCCCTGCCAGCCGGACTGGCGGAATCGGTAGACGCAGCGGACTCAAAATCCGCCGCCCTCAAAAGCGTGTGGGTTCGAGTCCCACGTCCGGCACCAGCAGAATCAAGGGTTCCTGCCCCCTGGCTGGAACCCTTCTTTATTTCGCCGTGCCCATTTCGTGTCCGGCCTGGCCGGCGCGGATCGCCGCCAGAGCCTGTTCCAGTACGGCGCTGGCGGGCTGGCGGGCATCCAGACGCAGGGCGCCCTCCGCCGCCTGCGGCGCCTCGAAGCGCTGCGCCACGGCATGGGCGAGTGCCGGCACCCGGTCGGCGGGCGCCTCGTTCCGATCGCCGGCGATACGGATCGCCGCCAGTACGGCTGGCAGGTCCAGCCACAAGAGGCAGAACGGCACCCCGATGCCCGCCGCGAGTTCGCGCAAGGTCCGGCGCTCGGCCACCCGCGCCAGGGGGGCGCCATCGACGATGACGGTGGCGCCCGCGCGCAGCAGCATCGCGGCATCGAGGTACATGATCTCGAAGGCCGCCCGCTTCGCCGCTGTCTCCTCCCAGTGCGGGAACTGCGAGAGCCGGATACTGTCGCGGGAGACGATCTCGGCCTGCAGGCTTGCCTGTAACCCGCGCGCCAGCGTGGACTTGCCCGCCCCCGGCAGGCCGGCGAGTGCAATCAGCATCCGGGCTCCGCTCCGAAGAAGGCGCGCAGCGCCGCCGCATATTCCGGGAATACCTGCACATTGCTGTGCTGGGCCCGCGGCAGATACAGCCGTTCGGGAGGGCGTGGCAGGGCCGCTACCAGAGCCTCGCTGTGCCGGGGCGGGATCACATCGTCCTCCCCGGCGATCACCACCAGGGTCGGCATGGTGAGCCGGGGCGCACGGCGCCAGCTCTCGAAGGGATCGCGCAGCAGCCAGGGCAGCGGCGCCCACGGGTAATGCGCCTGCCCGACCCGCAGCACACTGTCGAAGGGCGTGACCAGCGCAAGCCGGCGCACCGGCCGCGCAGCGGCCACATGCACCGCCACGCCACTGCCGAGACTGCGCCCGAATACGTCTACGGCGGTGTGCCGGGCCGCCACGTGGTCGAACAGGGCCTTCGCGTCTGCCGCCAACGCAGCCTCGGAAGGCTCACCGCTGCTGTGTCCGTAGCCGCGGTAGGCAACGAGGTAGCTAGTATGGCCGGGAGCCCAGCGCGCCACCTCGTCGCGGGCCAGCGATACATCCTCGCCATTGCCGCCGAAATACAGCAGGGCCGGGCCGCAGCCGGGGTTCACCACCCAGCCGCGTAACACGGCGTCCTGCACGGTCAGTTCGAAATCCGGGGCCAGGGGCGGGTTGCGGGTGAACTGCGGGTAGAACAGCAGGCTGCGCTGCTTGAGATAGAGCAGCCCGAGCAATGCCGCATAGGCGAGCGCCGAGATGGCGAAACCGGCAAGGAGAAAACGGACGGCGGCCACGGGCGCCCGCTGCCTCAGGCCCGGCAGCCGTCCAGCCGCAGGTGCTGGCCGGGCCGCAGGGCATAGGGCGCGCGCAGACCGTTGGCGCGCGCCACTGCCGCCACATCGCAGCCATGGCGGCGGGCAATTGCGCTCAGTGTATCGCCGGCACGCACGGTGTAACGCGAGCCAGGCGCCGCGCCGGCGACGGCAGGCGGCGGGCCGGGCTTGCGGGCCTGCACCAGGGCGAGCGCCTGCGTGGCGCGCTCACCTTCGAGGCAGTGGCGTTCGTAGAGCGGCACCACGTCCACCGGCACGCGCAGCTCAGTGCCCGCCGGAAGTTCCGCTTCCGGCAGCCAGCGCGGATTGAGATTGCGCAGGGCACGGAACCAGCCGTAACGCGTGCCGCCATTGCCAAGACAGATGGTGAGCTGGTTGATCGAAGCCGGCTGGCGCAGGGTCAGCAGGGTGGCGGCGCCGTTCACCCGCGGGAACTCGAGGCCGTAGTCCTCGGGATGCAGGAACAACCAAGCCGCTGCCAGAATGTAGGGCACGTAATCACGGGTTTCCTTCGGCAGGGCATCGTAGATCTTGCGGTCCCAGAAGCCCTTACCGGGGTACTGGCGCACGAGGCGCCCCACCCGGCCCTCGCCGCCGTTGTAGGCTGCCAGCGCCAGCTCGAGGTCGTGGCCCAGTTCGGCGAAGCGCTCGTTGAGGTACTGCACGCTGGCGCGGGCGGCGAGTTGCGGGTCGAAGCGAGTGTCGAAACCCTCCTGCCAACTGAGGCCGAAGCGCCGCCCGGTGGCCGGCATGAACTGCATCAGGCCGGCGGCACCGGCCGGCGAGATGGCATGCACGCGCCCGCCGGACTCACGGGCCATGATGGCGAACAGCAGGGCCTCGGGCAGGCCCGCCCGCTCATACTCCGGCCACATCAGAAAGCGCAGGTACTGGTACTGCTCATGGGCATTGATGAGCTGCGGGCGCAGCGTGGTCAGCCATTCCGCCATGGCCGCGCGTACCGCCTCGTTGTGCACGATGAGCTCGCGCAGGTCGCGGCCATTGAGCTGGGTGAGCGTGCTCCCCGCCTCCGGAAAGGCCGCCAGCACCGGCGATCCGGCCTCTGCCGACATCGCTTCCACCGCCCCCTCGCGCTCCTGCTCTTCGCCGGCCACCCGCACGCCGCCGCCCATCAGGGCATCGAAGCGCGCCAGCAGGCGTTCGCGATCGCAGCCCGTGGTGCGGGCACAGACGTCCACCGCATCCAGCATGCGCTCGAGCGCACGCTGCCCCGCCCGTCGCCCGCCACGGCGATCCCCCGCCGCCGCCTGCGCAATGGCCTCACGGTAGGCCTTCCCCGCCTCCTCGAAAGCCGAATACACGCTCTCGTATTCGGCCTCGGCGCCCGGGTCGGCACTCGTCGGAGCCGCCACCGCGGCCGATGCGGAAACGAAGAGCAGAGCCGAGACAAGAACGAGGAACGGGAAACGCAGACGCATCCGGAAAAACCACGGGGAACGAAGGCCTTGCAGCCTAGCCCCGCCCTTCCCCCTGCCTCAAGCGCTGGCCGCGCCCATTCCACGCCGCCTACACTCGCGGCAAGCCCCGAAGGACGCGAACCGTGACCGCCATCCCCGATGATGCCCTGCTGCTCGGCGCCTGCGATACCGGCCCCATCACCCTGCCGCTGCGCCTCGGCAACCGCCACGGGCTGATCGCCGGGGCCACCGGCACCGGCAAGACCGTCTCGGTGCTGCGCCTCGTGGAAGGCTTCTCGAAGGCCGGGGTGCCGGTGATCATCGCCGACGTGAAAGGGGACGTGGCGGGTCTCGGCCTTCCCGGCGCGATGAATCCGCGCATCGAGCAGCGCCTGAAAGAGATCGGCCTCGAGGGCATGGCCTTCGACGGCCTACCGGTTACCTTCTGGGACCTGTTCGGCCAGCAGGGCCATCCGCTGCGCACCACGGTGAGCGAGATCGGCCCCCTGCTGCTCTCGCGCATCCTCGAACTCTCGGAGGCCCAGGCCGGTGTGCTCGACATCGCCTTCGCCCTGGCCGATGCCGAGGGCCTGCTGCTGCTCGACCTCGACGACCTGCGCGCCGTGCTCGCCCATATCGGCGAGCAGCGCGAAGCGGTATCGAAGGCCTATGGCCTCGTCTCGCCGCAGAGCCTCGCCGCCCTGCAGCGCGCCTTGCTGAAGTTCGAGCAGGAAGGTGCCCGCAGCCTGCTCGGCGAACCGGCCATCGCGCTACCAGACCTGATGCGCTGTGCCGCCGACGGCCGCGGCATGGTCAATGTGATCGCCGCCGAGACCCTGGTGCTCAAACCGCGGCTCTACGCCAGCTTCCTGCTCTGGCTGCTCTCCGAGCTGTTCGAGCAGCTGCCGGAGGTAGGCGACCTGGACAAGCCGAAGCTGGTCTTCGTCTTCGACGAGGCGCACCTGCTGTTCGCCGACTGCCCGCCCTCGCTGCAGCAACGCATCGAACAGGTGGTGCGGCTCATCCGCTCCAAGGGCGTGGGCGTGTACTTCTGTACCCAGAGCCCCAGCGACATCCCCGACGTGGTGCTCTCCCAGCTCGGCCACCGCATCCAGCACGCCCTGCGCGCCTTCACCCCGCGCGACCAGAAGGCCGTGCGCACCGCCGCCGAGACCTTCGTGCCCAATCCGGCGCTCGACGTGGCGCGGGTGATCTCGGCGCTGGGCGTGGGCGAGGCCCTCGTCTCCACCCTGCAGGCCGGCGGGCGGCCGATGCCGGTGGAGCGCACCCGGATGGCCCCGCCTGGCTGCCGCCTCGGTGCCATCAGTCCCGCCGAACGCGCCGCGCTGCGGGCGCAGAGCGGGCTTGGCGGCAAGTACGACGCCCCGCTGAACCGCGAGTCGGCCTTCGAGGTGCTGGCCGCCCGCGCGGCACAGGCCAGCGCCGCGCCCGCCCCGGCAAGCACGCATGCTCCGGCAGGACGCGGCACCACCACGCCCCCGGCCACGAAGAGCGGTAGCGCGGTGAGCGACTTCCTCTGGGGCACGGGCCGCCGCCAAGGCGCGGTCGAGGCGATGGCGAAGTCCGCCGCCCGCACCGTCGGCAACCAGCTCGGCCGGCAGCTGCTCCGCGGCCTTCTGGGCGGCCTGATCGGCGGGCGGCGATGAGGGGACGGGGCGAGGCCTACCACCGCGGTCTCGAGGACCTGTCCCCTGGTGGCGCGACTTGCCGTCGGTCGCCCGCTATCCGTTGGCCGGCAGCAACCGTATGGTGGTCGGCCTGCTGTCGATCATCGCCTCGGTGCAGATCGTCCCGGTGATCGGCACCTTCGCCAGCCTGTTCCTGCTGCTGGCCTTCGCCGTGGTGCATCTCGCCCTGCAGTCCTTCGCCCCGCCGGCGGCCGCCACCGCCTGGCGTCTGCTGATGGCCTCGGTGCTGCCGCTGGTAGCGATGTCGCTGGCCATCGACGAGCAGGTGCGACGCGCGATCAACCCGGTGTTCTGGGTCGAGGTACTGCTGCGGATCGGCCTGCCCTACCTCGGCGCCGCGGCGATGGTGTGGATCGGCCTCGGCCTGGGTCTCTCCGGCGCCGGCTGGCTGGACCGCATGCTGCCGCCCTTCTTCGGGACCATGGTGTCGATGGCGCTGGCACTGTGGGTGCTCTTCATGGCAGCGCATTTCTGCGGCCGGCTGGTGTTCCAGTACCGCGACGTGCTGGGCTTCAGCCCCGAAGGCCCGGAGGAACCGGAGCGCCTGCGCCTGAACCGGGATTATCGGCTGGAGGACGAGGTCGGCGCCCTGCTCGCGCACGGGCGGCAGTGGCTGCACCAGCGGGTGCTGGAAAACGACGCCCGCGGCGCGCTCGCACTGCTGCAGGAATGCCTCGAACTCGATCCCGCCCTGACCCTGCCCGATCCCGCCGACTGGGATCCACTGATCGAGGCCGCCGAGCGCGCCGGCCTGCCGCGCCTCGCCGAAGCCGCCCGCGCGGCCCGGGCTGCGGCACAATCGGGGATTTGAACCGAACAGGACCACCGTCCGCATGAGCCAGACCACCACCGGCAGCCCGACGCCGGCCCCCGGCAACGCCGCCCCGCGCAAAGGCGCGATCGACCGTTTCCTCACCATCGTCGAGCGCGGCGGCAACGCCTTGCCCCACCCGGCCACCCTGTTCGCCGTGCTGGCCCTCGTGGTGGTGCTGCTCTCCTGGCTCGCCTCGCTGGCCGAACTGAGCGTGGCCCATCCCGCCACCGGCGCGACCGTCACCCCGGTCAACCTGCTCAGCATCGACGGTCTGCACCGCATGCTCACCGGGGCCGTCACCAACTTCACCGGCTTCGCCCCGCTGGGCGTGGTGCTGGTGGCCCTGATCGGCATCGGCGTGGCCGAGCACTCCGGCCTGATCGGTGCCTCGCTGCGCCTGCTGGTGCTCTCGGCCCCGCGCTTCCTGCTCACCCCGGTGCTGGTCTTCGCCGGCGTGATGTCGAACATGGCGAGCGAGATCGGCTATGTACTGCTGGTGCCGCTCGGCGCACTGATCTTCCTCTCCGCCGGCCGCCACCCCATCCTCGGCATGGCTGCGGTGTTTGCCGGCGTCTCGGGCGGCTATTCGGCCAACCTGCTGATCGGCACCATCGACCCGCTACTCTCCGGCCTCTCACAGGAAGCGGCGCGGATCGTCGACCACGACTACACCGTAAGCCCGCTGGCGAACTGGTATTTCATGATCGCCTCCACCCCGGTGATCACCCTGCTCGGCTGGTTCGTCACCGAGAAGATCGTGGCCCCGCGCTTCGCCGGGTCCGACCTGCCCACGCTCACCTTGGCCGCCGATGCCAGGCCGGACGACCAGGCCCTGAGCCCAGCCGAGCGCCGCGGCATGCGTTACGCCATCGCCACCGTGCTGGCCTTCACTGCCCTCGTCGTCTGGGGCGGCTACCCAGCGCACGGCGCCAGCCTCGAACTGTTCGGCAGCGTGCTGCAGCTGCCGCAGGTCCCGGGCTCGGGCTTCCTGCTGGACGACAAGCAGGACATCCTGCGCTCGCCCCTGCTCAGCGGCGTGGTGGTGATCATCTTCCTCTACGGCGTGCTCGCCGGCATCGCCTTCGGCATCGGCGCCGGCACCATTCGCTCCGACAACGACGTGATCAAGGGCATGTCGGCCAGCATGGCCACCCTCGGGGGCTACCTGGTGCTGGTGTTCTTCGCCGCGCAGTTCGTGGCTTTCTTCAACTGGACCCAGCTCGGCCTGATCTTCGCGGTGGAGGGCGCCGAGTTCCTGAAGGCCATGAACCTGCCCACCATCCCACTGTTCATCTGCTTCATCCTGCTCACCGCCACCGTGAATTTGTTCATGGGCTCGGCCTCGGCGAAGTGGGCGCTCATGGCCCCGGTATTCGTGCCGATGTTCATGCTGCTCGGCTACTCGCCGGAGATGACGCAAGTGGCCTACCGCGTCGGCGACAGCGTCACCAACATCATCTCGCCGATGATGAGCTACTTCGCCCTGATCATCGCCTTCTTCCAGCGCTACGACCCCAAGGCCGGCATCGGCACCCTGGTGGCCACGATGCTGCCTTACTCGCTGGTGTTCCTCATCGGCTGGAGCGCGATGTTCGGCGTCTGGATCTGGCTGGAGCTACCGATCGGCCCGGACTCCCCGCTCCACTACCTGCCCACCACGGGCGCCGGCCAGGCGGGCTGACACCGGCATGGGTCGCTGGCGGCCACCGCAGGGGCCATCCACGGCGCTCGTCACCCGCGAGGGATTCGAGCGCCTCAAGGCCGAACTCGACGAGCTGTGGCGAGTGCGCCGCCCCGAGGTGGTGAAGGCCCTGGCCGCCGCTGCGGCCGAGGGCGATCGCTCGGAGAACGCGGAATACACCTACCGGAAAAAGCAGCTCGGCGAGATCGACCGGCGGGTGCGCTACCTTGCCAAGCGCATCGAGGTACTGAAGGTGGTGGAGGGGCGGCCTTCCGACCCCGAGGCCGTGTTCTTCGGCGCCTGGGTCACCCTGGAGCGCGAGGACGATGGCACACAGGCCACCTACCGCATCGTCGGTCCGGACGAGATCGATGCAGCGAAAGGCTGGATCAGCATCGACTCGCCGTTGGCCCGTGCCGCCCTCAAGAAACGCGTCGACGAGGAGTTCGAGGCGCCCCTGCCCGCCGGGCCCACACGCTTCATCGTGGTAGCAGTGCGCTACGAGGCCTGAGCCGGCATCGCGCGCCTTCAGTACACCTCGCGCTCGTGGATGGCGCGACGGTCGCCTTGGTACACGCCGAAGCCGATGCGTGCGGTCGGGGCCACCGGTCCGGTGCCGCGCCAGTCGAAGCGTAGCCAGTCGGGAACCGTGGCCGTCACGTCCAGCACGCCTACGCGCCCGGCCCCCGGCGCCCGCAGCCAGAACACGAACTGTCCGCCCGCGCCGATAGGCGGCATGGCAGTGAAGCGCCGCGGCAGCGGGCCGGCCAGCGTACAGCCCTGGCCGCTGGCGCCGGGGCTGCCGCTGTCCTGCACGCAGGTATCGGCCGGTGCGAGGGTGTCGCCCGCGTTCACATCGACGAAGGGCGCGATCGCCACCGCCGAGCAGACATCATTGGAGTTCGGCACGAAGGTGGTGCCGTTGAAGAACTCGGCGCGCATCGGCACCTGCAGATCGGAAAGCTCCGGCCCGAAGGCATTGCCGAGCGCGATGCGCCCCCAGCGCTGCTGGGCGCCGGCGATGCCGGGGACGGTCAAAGGATCGCAGCTGCCAAACGGCGCCACGTCGTGGCAGACGCCATCGCTGTCGGTGAGGTCGGCCACCGGCAGGGTCAAGGTGATCTGCGCCTCGAAGGGGGCTTCGGGCGTCGCCGGCTTGGCATAGGTCAGCCAATCGCCGCTGATGGTGACCCGCCCGATGCCGTCGAAGGGCGCGGCCGTCTGCTCCGAAAGCGTGGCATTGCCGCCATCGGTGGTGCGTGAGAGCACCGCCGCCGTGCCGGTGGCCGTGCTGGTGTAGCTGCGGTTCGCCATCGCACCGGGGAATTTCCAGAAGGCATTGCCCGGCCCGGCATCGACGTAATTCTGTGTGGTGTTACCCAGAGCATTCAGCGCCCGCACCGTGAGCTCGGGCGCAGCGGCGAAACCGAACGCCTGGCCGGTGTAGCCAAAGCCGCCGGCCGCGCAGGCCGGCATCAGCGTGGGCGTGTTCGGAGTGATGGCAAGGCGGGCGGGAATGAAGCGGCCCACGTTCGGCAATGCGCTGCCCACGACATCGGGAGTATTGCCCGGTGCCGGCTGCGCGGGCATGCCATAACCGAGATAGTCGCCATCGGCAAGGCGCGGCACGAGGCTGATGATGCCCACCTCGTCCCAGCGCCACTGCCCACTGGCAACTCCGTTGCTGAAGCTGCCGAAGCCGGGCGAGGCCACCGGCGCCGGGTTGGCGCCCCCGGTGGGTGCCTGCAGGGTCGATTCGAGGCGAACTCCCTCCGGAACGAGCTCCCGGCCGAAATTGGGCGTGGCCTGGTTATCGTTGTTGCGCGCCGTCACCGTGACCGTGAAGGGCTGGCCGGCGGTGTGGAAGCGCGGCCCCGAGCTGTTCGTCGCCCCACCCGCCCCGAGGGAGCCGGTAATGCCCGAGAGCACGAAATCCTTCGGCTTGGCGACGAAATCGTCCTGTCCGGTCATGACGAGGCCGGCATCCCCATTGGCGGCGCTGCCGGCATAGCGGGAGAACAGTCGCACCGAACCCACATCGGCATAGCGCACACGGAGCTCGGCCTCACCATTGCTGTCGAAGGCCAGCGCCAGATTGGTGCCAGGCGATGTGGTGCCGATGTTGGTCCCGTTCACCACCACCGGGCGCGTGCCGCTCGTCGGATTGAGGTAGCTCGACCAGAAGCCGACGGTGCGCGTCACGTTGGCGAAGCCCGGCACACAGCGCTGGCTGGCATCGTCTCGGCGCACCGCACTGATCTTCAGCACCTGCTCCACTGCCGAGACGTGGTTGGATACATCATGGATGAAGCCGGAGTCGGCGAAATTGAAATTGCAGTTCGCCTGCTGTACCCCACCGATGAAGCAACGGTCGGGGGTGAAGGGACGGCGCGGCGGGTTGCTTGCCGAAACGGCAAAGGTCACGTTGCCTGGCGTGGTGCGCCGCAACTGCAGGGTCTGACCGGAAACGATGGTCTGAGTATCTCCGCCCACCCAGCCCGAGGGCGCCAGGGTGATCTGGATCGGTCCACTCGCTTGCTGAGTGCATGCCGGATCCAAGCAGGCCTGTACCACGATGTTCTCCGGCCCGCAGGTCAGACCCTGACCGTCATGGAAGAACCGGAAATGGTCGATCTCAACGACCGAGTCGATCCGGGTGGCGCAGACCTGGAAATTATCGATCTCATGGATATTGGTCGAGCCGCCAGTAGAACCCGTAAGGGAAAGCCGGAAGTTCCCCGGCGTAGGTACCTGCGAAGGGTTGACGGAAAATATATTGAAGGGAGCCACCAAGGTCACAAATGGCCCAGTTGGTGTGATACGCCGCTCAACGCTGATCAGTGCTCCTGAGGTAACGCCAATACGACTATCGACCGTGATCCGATAGCGATGACTGGGGCCTGGGGTTCTACCCGAGATGTCTACCCCTGGACTCAACGTACCAGTGCCAGCGAGATAATTATACCCGGAAGTACCGCTGCCCGATCCGCGCAGCGCAATGGAATCCCGCCTGAAACCCGGCCCACCGACACGGCCTTCGGTGGGGTTCGAAAAGTTCCCGAATTCGTCCAGCCCCACCCCAAGCCAGCCGCCAGCAAAGCCATTCACACCGCTACGCTGAGCGTAACCGAGCGAGCCTCCGAAGCCGCCGGCAACCGGATTCACATTACCGTCAGAGAGTGTGATGACCACCCCATCGGCACCGCTGCCCCCATACGCAAAATAATCAAACTCGACGACAACCCGATTATCAGAACCAGGGAACTGGCGTCGCAGACTAGCCGCCGTCGAGACATTCCCTGAGGCATTGGTAAGGCGCAGACGACCATTTTCGATACGCGGTTGACCGAAGCTGCCACTCACCGAATTCGTTGCCCAATCGGTGGAATTTAAAGTCACAGCGGAAAAGGTGTCACTAAAGCAGCTCGGCAAAATCGCTCGCACCTCGACAAACTCCAACGCATAAAAGTTATTCACACCATTAGTGTTGGTAACCAGGAAACGCAGCGTGGTAGTCGCCGAAAGATAGGGCGTGATGACGATGCTGAAATCGGTTGGCCCGACTGCTCCGCTCACTGTTTGCAGGGTCGTGAAAGGCCCAACCGGGGTTGTCGCCACCTGAATCGACAATGCCGCATTGGCGGCCAGCCCGGGCGAGGACCGGACACGCAGATTGAGCGTCGCTACGTCATAACCCGAAAGGTCCGCCGATCGCGTAATCGAGGTGTTATTGACGCGCAGTCGCGCCTCGCCCCCGGTACGGACGGCATTGCCACGGGTCTGCCATGGAATGAGCCAGGGGCGCGTGCCCGAGCTTTCCCCCCAACTCGCGGTCTCGAAATCATCGCGAACGGTATCTTGCGCCCATGCATCAGCCATCGAGACGAGCGCCAGGCCACCGGCCAGAAGGGAACGGAAAAAAAATCGGAAAATACGATAGAGGCTCATTCCGTCACCGTGGCGCGCACGCGGCGCGAGACGAAGCTGTGGTCACTGAAACGGCCACGCTGAGCGCGGGCCGTGAGGGTGTAGATACCGTAGCTATCGGGGGCTTCATCCACTGCCGTACGAACGCAGCCGAGTTCCACCGAGAAACCTTCGATGTCGAGGCTGGCCGGCACCGCTCCACAGCCGCCGGAAAGCGCCCGGGCGATCGCAATGTCGAGGCCACTCTGCGCGGCGAACAGAGCACGACTGCCCTCCAGGGTCTGTACCGTGCTGCGGTTGCGCGCACTGAGCGTGAGCACGGCTGCCAGCACGATCAGCAGGGCCACGGCGATCACGAAGACCGCGGCGACGAGGCTGAAGCCCTGCTGGCACTGGCGGAAGCTCATGGCTGGTTGGCGAGATGGATGGACTTGAGCAGATTGAGGGTTTCGCCCTCGCGGCTCAGTCCCAGCGAGAGCGAAACCAAGCCGCGGCGACTGGCGCTACCGGCCTGGTAGCGGAAACTGCAGGCACTCACGCCCTCGGCCAGCAGGGCGCCAGCCGAGGCCGGCGGCACGGCCATGGCGGCGGATGGGGGATGGCCGGCATGGCGTAGCAAGCGGCCGTCTGGCGTGCAGCGGTACTGCACGGCGCGATCTACCACGTACACCCGCTGCCCCGGTGAAGGAAAAGGGAACTGGAAGGGCACCGCCAGCACGAGGCGCGAGTCGGTACTGCCGCTACCGATCGCCGCGCGGTTGTCGCCCGCCCAGGCATTCGCCTGCAAGCCGTCCGCCGTGAGGTTGTACACCACGGCCCACTGCCCGACGGCCGGCGCCTGCGGAAGGGGCGCGAGCAGGTCGAAGCTGGCGTCGGGCTGGGTGAAGTCGAGCACATCACCGCCACCAGCAGCGGTGGGCCTGGCCCGGTAGCGCCCAGCCATTGGCGCGATCAGCATCTCGATGGCACGGCCATCCGGGCTCACCCGCACGCTGTTCGGCAAGGCAAGCCGCACATCGCGGCTGATCCGCGACATGGCCTGGTCGGCAGCGTCGGCCAGTCGAGCACGTCGCTGCACGTCGGCGCTGGCATCGATGGGCTGGCGGATCAACGCCACCGCGATGGTGGCCAGCACGCCGAGCAGCACCAGCACCACTACCAGTTCGAGCAGGCTGAACCCCTGCTGCACGCGCATGCTCAGTACTCCGCTCGCAGTGCGGCAAGCCGCAGGTCGAAACCGCCATCCACATGGGTGACCCGCACCTCGAGGCGACGGGTATTAGCTCCGCCCACCACGCTGGGCGCCTCTACCGTCATGCTCACGCGGAAGCGCGAGAGGCCCGGCAGGGCCGCACCAGAAGGATCGGTGGGCGCGGCCGGGGTAGAAAGGCAGGCGTAGTCGCCGATGTCGTCCCACAGGTCGCGGCTCACGCCGCAGCCTTCCGCCACCCCGTCCGGATCGGCATAGGCGCGCAGCATGGCCTCCTCGAGATAGCCCTCAGCGATGTAGAGCCCCTGGGTCTGCAGCACCGGCGAGGCGCTGCCTCGCCCGAGCGTGGCCACCAGTCCGGCCACTGCCGCGAAGGCCACGCCGATGATCACCAGGGTGACCACCAGTTCCAGCAGGGTGAAGCCGGCAGCACGCTCAGCGGACATGGCCGGTCTCCGGCTCGATGACGATGCTGCGCCCCCCCACCACCACGGTGCCGCCGTTCGGCGTGGGCAGGCCCTGGGCATCGAAGCGCAGGGTGAGGCCCTGGGTCACCTGCACGCCGCCCGTGGCGGTGCCGGCGAAAGGCCCTGAACTGCCCGGGTTTGGCACATCGAGAGTAAAAGGACCGGTGCTACCGCACAGGGTGTCGGTACCGTCGGCCCGGCGGCGCACGGCATAACTGGAGGTGCCGGCATCCACCTGCACCTCGATCTCGCAGCCCGTGGCCACCGCCAGACGCTGAGCGTAACGAAAAGCCGTAGCCACCTGCTCGGCGAAGGCAGCATCCCGGAAGCTGCCTTCGAGCACGCGCGGCAGCACCAGGGTAGCCAGCACCCCGAGCAGCACCAGCACCACCACCAACTCCAACAGGGTGAAGCCAAGAGCAACCCGGGGATGGCAGGGAAAAGGGCGCGACCTCATCGCAACTCCGAGACGAAACGGGGGCGGCAGGCTGTTACCCTGCCGCCCCCGTACCGGGACGCATTGGAGACGGCGTGGGAAAAGGTCTCAGGTGCCCGCCTTGATGGCGGTGAAGTTCTTGGTCGGACCGGACGTGCCGCGGCGAACTTGGCAGGTAGTCAGCGTAGTGCCGTTCGCCCCGGTGATGGTGGTGTCGGCCACCACGGTGAAGACGCCCAGGCCGCCATTGACCACCGACGCCGCATCGCCACAGCTGTCGACCGTAATGCAGTCGCCACCCGGTGTGTGGTTGTTCACCGCACAGCCCGCGTAGTTGATGTTCATGGCCGAGCTGATTGCCGCCGCCGTGGCGTTCAACGCCGCGGCTTGCGCATCGTCTTCGAGATTGACGAACCGCGGCACGGCGATCGCCGCCAGCACACCGAGCAGCACGATGACGATGACGAGCTCGATGAGGGTGAAACCGGATTGGTGCTTCATGATCGTGACTCCTGGGCTCAGCAACCAGTGATATTGCGAGTGATGGTAGGCGACACGCCCGCCGCATTGGGCGAGGTGTAGGTCACAGAACAGGTCGCAATGCCATCCAGCGTGATAGTGACGGTGGAGCCTGGCGCAGCGGCACCGCCGGTGAAGGAATAGCGCGGCGAGAGGTTGTCGAACAGCAAAACGAGGTCCGCCTGCTCGGCCTGCGGATACCCGAAGTTGGTACCGATGACACCGCCAGGGCCGGGACCGTCGATATCCACCGAGTCGGTGGCGTTGTCGGCCTCACCGATAGCGGCCGATTTGGCATAGATCACGTTACTGCCAGAACGAAGCGAGTTGAAAAGGGAATCGACGACGGCAATCCGTGCCTCACGCTGCAGGGAAATGAAGCGGGGAATCGCCAGCGCAGCCAAGATGCCCAGCACGACGATGACGATGACGAGCTCGAGGAGAGTAAAACCGGATTGACGACGCATTGACGGAAACCTGTCGTTTGGGGGGGGGGGCGAGGTGATGAGGCAACCCATCACACTTCGACTATATCGCCTTGATCCGGCGAATGTTGAGCAGGGCGCGGTGAAATGCTGTCACGGCGGCGCCGAACCCATGACCCCCGGGCGGGACGGGGAGACCCGCTCGAGGCGCAATCCCTGGGCCCGGGTGGGCGTCATGCGTTCGTCGGCCGCCAAAGACAGCACCACGCGCCAACGCCGCTCCGGCTCGGGCAGCCAGGCCGGGGTGTAGACGAGCTCGCCACGGGCCGCATCGAACTGCCAGCGCGTATCCATGGCCGGGGCGGCGGCCCGATTCGACCGGTCTTGCCCAAGCTCCGCGGGCCAGGGCTCGGCCCAGGCCCGCGGGTCCTGCCCCACCCGGGCGGCCAATCCGGCCACGCCCTCGCGCGCCAGGACGCGCTGGCCCTCTAGCCAAACCAGGTTACGCAGGTGACGCTCGGCCATGTCCAGGGCCAGGGCCTCGCCTTCCGCCAGCACGGCATGGCCGGCACGCAGCAGCACGGCGGCAAGCAGCGCCAGCACCAGCAGGGCCGCCGCATGGGCAAGCCGCCGGCTCCAGCCGGCCCCGGTGGTGGCGAGCACGGGACGGGACGCGCCGGCCATGGCAGGTCTCACTGCCGCGCCAGCTTCACGAGGTCCCACATGGGGAGCAGTACGCCCAAGGCCAGCACGAAGACGATGCCGGCCACGATCACCGTGAGAATGGGCTGCAGGAGGTCATTGAGGTTACGTACGTCGTAATCGACCTCGCGCTCGTAGAAATCGGCCACTTCCACCAGCATCTCGTCGGTCTGGCCGGTTTCCTCGCCCACCGTGAGCATCTGTAGCACCAGCGGGGTGAAGCAGCCCTGTGCCGCAGCCGCCCGGGTCAGGCTCTCGCCGCGCTCGATGGCCCCGCGCATGCCGAGCAGCTTGCGCGCGACCACGTCGTTCTCCACCGCCAACGCCACCACGGTGAGGGCCTGCAGCACCGGTACACCGGAACGCATGGCCATGGCAAAAGCGCGGGCAAAACGGGCCAAGGTGGCGCGCAACACGATACCGCCGATGATTGGCAGCTTCAGCAGCAGGCCGTGCCAGCGCAGCCGGCCGGCTTCGGTATTCACGTAGTGGCGCAACCACAGCCCGCCGCCCAGCGCGGCGCCAAGCACCAGCCACCACCAGGCGGCGAAGAAGTTGGAGGTGCCGATGATGAGACGGGTGGGCAGCGGCAGTTCGACATTGAAGGAGCCGTAGAGCTTGGCGAACTCCGGGATCACGAAGGTCATCAGCACGAAGATGGCGATCGCCACGAATACCAGCACGATCACCGGGTAGCGCACCGCCGTCTTCACCTGCTCCACCACCTTCTGCTCGCGCTCGAGGTGCTGGTTGAGGCGCAGGAAGGCCTCGTCGATGCGGCCGCTTTCTTCACCCACTCGAACGATGGCGACCAGAAGCGGGCCGAAAATCTTGGGATGCCGCGCCATCGCGGTAGCGAGATCGCGACCGGCCTCCAGTTCCTCCAGCATCGCCAGCAGCACGCGGCCGAGCACGGGATTGCGCGAGGTGCCGGAGAGGCGGCGCAGGCTTTGGGTGATGGGTACCCCGGCGCGTGAGAGCGCGTACATCTGCCGGGTGAACAGAATGAGATCGACCCGGTTGGGCAGGTTCAGGCCCAGGGGCTCGAGCAGGGCCTCCAGCGGATCGCGGCGCGGCTGAGCCTCGACGATCTCCAGCGGCACCATGCCGCCGCTGCCGAGCTGGCGCGCCACGGCATCGCCGGAGAGCCCTTCCACATCGCCCTCGACGAGCCGCCCCTGGGCATCGCGGGCCTTGTAATGGAAGACCGGCATGGATCAGTGCACTCCGCCCGGCGAGAGCTCGCCGCCGATGCGCTTGGCCTCCTCCAGCGTGGAGAGGCCGTCGAGCGCATAGTCGAGCGCAGCCTGGGCCAGCGGGCGGTACAGCGGCGCTCTCGAGGCGGCGTGTACGAAACCGTCGTGCTGCCCGCGGCGCAGGGCATTGAGCATGTCGAGGGTGGGCTCGAGGTATTCGTAGACGCCGATGCGGCCGCGGTAGCCGGTGCCGTTGCAGTGCTGGCAGCCGCGGCCGCGGCGCAGGCCGTCGAGCGGCACACCGGGACGCATCTCGGCCAGCCAAGCCTGATCGTTGGCATCGGGCAGATGACGCTCGGTGCAGATCTCGCAGACCCTGCGCACCAGGCGCTGGGCGATGATGACGCGCAGCGAGGCGGCCAGAAGATAGCCCGGTGCTCCCATGTCGAGCAGGCGGTCGGCGGTGCCAACGGCGTCATTGGTGTGCAGGGTGGAGAGAACGAGATGGCCGGTCATGGCAGCCCGCAGGCCGATCTCGGCGGTCTCCTGGTCGCGCATCTCGCCGACGAGGATGATGTCCGGGTCCTGGCGCAGAGCCGAGCGCAGCACGGCGGCGAAATCGAGGCCGATCTTGGCATTCACCTGCACCTGGCTCACCCGCGGCAGGCGGTACTCCACCGGATCTTCCACCGTGATGATCTTCTTCTCCGGAGCGTTGAGCGAGTTCAGCGCGGCATACAGCGAGGTGGTCTTGCCCGAGCCGGTGGGGCCGGTGACGAGGATGATGCCGCTCGGTGAGTGCAGCACGTTGCGGAAGCGCGCCAGCATCGGTGCTGGCATGCCGAGATGCTCGAGATCCAGCATGGTGCCGCTCTGGTCGAGCAGGCGCATCACGACCGACTCGCCGAACTGCACCGGCATGGTGGAAACGCGCACGTCGATCGACTTGCCGCGTACGCTGATGTGGAAGCGACCGTCCTGCGGCAGACGCTTCTCGGAGATATTGAGGCCGGCCATCAGCTTGAGCCGAAGCACCAACGCGGCAGCGATCTGCTTCTCGCGGATGATCTGTTCGTTCAGCACGCCGTCCACGCGCTGACGCAGGCGCAGGCAGTCCTGATCGGGCTCGATGTGGATGTCGGAGGCGCCAGCCTGCACCGCATCGACGAATAGCGACTGGAGCATCTTCACCACAGGGGCGTCGGCGGCGTCCTCGCCCAGACCGAGCTGGCCGACGTCGAGCGCGGCGTCGCCGGACACTTCCTCGGAGAGCTCCTGGGCGAGCGAGCTGATCTCCTCGGTGCGCCGGTATACGGTATCGAAGGTGCGCAGCACCTCGTCTTCGCGTACCAGGGCGAGGTGGATCTCGCGGCCGCCAAGGGCCCGGGCGATCTCGTCGTAGGCGAAGAGGTCGGTGGGATCGGCCATGCCGACGAGATAGCCCCCGTTCTCCTCCTTCAGCACGATGCTGCGGAACCGGCGCGCCAGGGTTTCCGGCAACTTGCGCACCAGGGCCGGATCGAAGCGGAAGCTGCGCAGGTCGATGAGCGGGATCGAGAGCTGGCGTGAGAGCAGCGCCAGCATGTCGTTCTCCTTGACCATGCCGAGGTCGATCAGGGTGCGACCCAACTTGGAGCCGAGCTTGCGCTGCTCGGCCAGCGCGTGCTGGAGCTGCTCCGGCGTGATGAGGCCGTTCTCGACGAGCAGGTCGCCGATGCGGATCTTCCTGGCGGTGGCGCTGGGCGGCGTGGACATGGTCACCTCGGTGGTTCCGCGGCGAGGGCGGACACCCGCGCACGCACATAGTCTGCCAAAGCGGCCTCGAGCGGACCGCGGCGCTGCGCCTGGCGATAGGCCTCGAGCGCCTCCGCGCTCTGCCCTTCGGCCTCCAGCGAGATGGCAAGGCCGACCCACCAGGCACCGACATCGCCCTCGCGGGCAAGGGCGCGGCGATAGCGCGCCACAGCCTCGGCATGATGACCGAGCTGCTGCCATGCGGCGGCGGTCAGCGCCTCGGCTTCGGGCGAGGGCGTGGCCAGACCATCGAGCAGGGTAAGCGCCTCGCCAGCCCGTCCCTCGGCGAGGGCGGCGCGGGCGGCTTCGACCAGGGGCGGCGGCGCAGGCGGTGCGATGCGTTCAATGTTCTGGCGCCGCGGTGGAGGCGCGGGCGGAGGCGGGGCGGGCGGCGTCAGAGCGGCAGTCGTACGGCCCGCGACCTCGGGTGGCGCAGAAGGTGCAGGAGGTACAGGCGGCGCAGCAGGTGCGGGAGGCGGGGCCGGCCTCCCGGGCTCATCCGTGGGCGCTGCTGCCGGCAGCGCCAGCGTTTCCTCCGCCGGGGCGACGGGGGGTGTCTCCGCCACCGCGGGCGGCGGGGTGGCCGGGCCGGATGGGACAACCGCACTCCCGGCCACCGTCTCGGCCCGGGCCGCCTGCGGCCCCCCGGCCACCTCACGGCCCTGCCACCACCAGGCCACCAGGCCAAGGCCGACCAGACCCGGCAGGATCCATCGCAAGACGTTCCATGCCCCTCGCCGTGGCCGGGACGGCCGGGAGAGCGGCACGCCAGCCGCGGCCAGGGCGGCACGGCGGGCGGGGTCCTGGGCCGAGCGCGCCTCGAGATCGCGCAACATCTGATTGATGACGCTCATGCCGCCCCCCACTGCCGCCACAGGGCCACGGCAGCCAACACCAGTGCCAGTGCCGCGGCAGCGATGAGGGGGGGACGAAGACGCACCGGGCGCGTTCCCGCCCCGGCGTCCTCGGTATCACGCACCGCCAGCGCCACCTCGGCTTCCCCCACCTCGCGCAGGCCGCGGCCATAGGCCAGCAGCAGGGCCTTGTGCGCCAGCACGTTCACCAAGCGCGGAATGCCGCGGCTGGCCCGATGCAGGCGGCGCAGCGCCCGCGGCGCGAACAGCGGGCGGCCGTTGTAACCCGCCACGGCCAACCGGTGCTGCAAGTAGAGGGCCACGCCCTCGGCATCCAGCGGCTGCAGGCGGTAGGAAAAACCGATGCGCTGGCGTAGCTGGCGCAGACCCGGGCGCGCCAGGCGCTCGTCGAGTTCCGGCTGGCCGAACAGCACCACGTGCAGCAGCTTGCGGGTCTCGGTCTCGAGGTTGGAGAGCAGGCGCAGGGCTTCCAGCGCCTCGTCGGAGAGCGCCTGTGCCTCGTCGATCACCACCGCCACCCGCCGGCCCTGCCCGGCCAGTTCGATCAGGCGCTCCTGCAGCTTCTTCACTACGGTGTGCTGACGCGGGCTGGGCCCGAGCGGCACCCGCAGCTCGTCGGCGATGGCACGACGCAGGGCATCGGGATCGAGGTAGGGGTTCGGCACCCAGGCGGTCACCCAGGCCTCGTCCAGGGTATTGAGCAGCAGACGGCAGAGCAGGGTCTTGCCGGTGCCCACCTCGCCGGTGACTTTGATGAAACCCTCACCGGCATCCAGCGCCAGCCGCAGGACCTGCAGGGCCTCGACATGGGCCTCATTGCGGAAGAAGAAGCCCGTGTCGGGGGTGAGCGAGAACGGTGCCTGGCGAAGCCCGAAGTACGCCTCGTACATCGCCCGTCTGCCCCGGCTTACGGGGTCTCGCCTCCATCGACTGCCGGGCCGGCCCCGAGCGCGCGCGTGGCCTCGAGGCGCGGCATGGCGGCGCGGTTCCAGGTCTCGCTGCCCTCCACCACCGTGGGCCGCAGCAGAATCACCAGCTCGGTCTTGCGGCCGGTGTTGCGAGTCTGACGGAACAGGTTGCCGAGCACCGGGATGTCGCCGAGCAGGGGCGTGCGCGCCGAACGGCGGGCCTGGGCCTCCTGCATGAGGCCGCCGATGACGATGAGCTGGCCGCTCTGGGCGCGCACCACGGAATCGCTCTGACGCACCGAGCTCACCGCCAGCGGCAGGCGGTAATCGCGGTCGCCCACCACGATCAGCTTGGTCTGGTCGGCCACTTCCGAGATGGTGGGCTGCACGTGCAGCAGCACCTCACCCTTCTCAGAGATCTGCGGGGTCACGTCGAGCGAGATGCCGGAGAAGAAAGGCGTGAGCTCCAGCGAGGGATCGGACTGCTGGGTGACGTTGCCGGTGGTCTGGTTCTGGCTGCCGGTGAGGCCGGTGACGAAGAACTCATCGCTGCCCACCTTGATGACCGCCTTCTGGTTGTTGGTGGCCGAGACGCGCGGGCTGGACATCACCCGCACGTCGCCCTGTTGCTTCAGGAGTTCGACGAAGGCGCTGAAATCGCCGCGCTGCCAGCCGATGGTGAACACGCCACCAAAAGCCGAGGTGGCGGTGCCATCGGGCAGCGAAGGATTGCGTGGATCGAGGATGCCGCTGCTACCAGCGATCTCGGAGCGACCATCGCCACCGAAGATCGAGCCGCCGCCGGTCTGGCCGAGGATGCCGGCGCCGCTCTCCACCACCTGCGCCCAGTTGATACCGGCCTGGAACTGGTCATTGAGCGAGACCTCGAGGATGCGGGCCTCGAGGATCACCTGCCGGGTGACGGCGCCCTGCACCGCATCGAGGTAGCGCTGCACGTCGCGCATCTCGGAGGGCAGCGCGCGCACCACCACGGTGCTGGACTGCGGGCTCACCACCACGCTGCGGCCAGGGCCGTCGCCGACGATGGCGCGTAAGGCCTCGGTCAGTTCGGCCCAGTAGTCGGTCTCGGTACGAGTGCGCACGCGGCTGGTGAAGGCCTCGCTGCGCGACTGCCCGCCGCCCTCGCCCGCCTCGCCGGCGCCCACCGCGCCGTTCTGGTTCTGCAGGCCGGTGCCGCCGGTGAGATCGCCGGCGTTCACCCGGGTGCGCGACTCGCCGATGCGCTGCAGGTGCAGGTAGTCCACCGCGAACACCCGCGACTGCAGCCTGGCCGGCAGCACGATGTAACCGTTGCCGCGCTCCTCGTACTCGTAGCCGTAGACCTCGCGCACCACCTCCAGCACCTCGGGCACGGTGACGGCCTTCAGGCTGAGGCTGATGGTCCCGCCCACGTCCGGGTGCACCACTATGTTGATGGGGGTGTCCTGTACCAGGCTCATGAAGAAGGCCCGGGCCGGCACCTCGTCCACGTCAACGTTGAAGCGCGGCGAGGCCACGCGCGGCGGCGGCGCTACCAGGGCGCGGGTCACGGCGGGCGGCGGCGTGGCGGCCTGACCCGCCGGGGCCTGAGCCGATGCCGTCGAGGCGACCGGCAGCAGGCAGAGGCAGGCCAGGGGAATCGGCAGGAAACGAAGCATCAGCGGTTCACCGGTCGGGTCGGGGTGGAATACGAAAGTCGCAGCTCGGTGGCGCCCGCCGGGCCACGCAAGCGCACCCAGCCGGGGCCGATGGCCTCGAGGCGGGCCTCGCCCACCCGGTCGCCCTGTCGGTAGCGGCGCCCGTTGATGATGGCGCTGCGCTGCTGTGGCGAGACCAGGGTGGACTGCAGGACGAGGGATGGCGCGGCCGGCTCCGACGACTGGCCGGCCCCGGCCTGGAGCGGGACGGCCGGGCGGAAGGGATCGGGCACCGCGGCCGCAGCGAGGGCGGGCAGCAGCAGCCCCAGCACGAGGCCGCCGGACCAGGACGGGCGAAAGCGACGGGACTCAGACACCGATCCAGCCCTCCTCGAGCCCCAGGGTTTCCACTTCGAGGCGGATCCGAAGCCGTGGCCAGGCCTCGGCCTCCACCGCGAGATCGGCCAGGGCCAACCGGTATGGCAAGGCCTCGACCGTTTTCAAGTAGGCCAGCACGGCATCGAACTCGCCCTCGAAGCGCAACACCACCCGGTGGCGGTAGAGCGCCGGCAGGCCGGCCACCGCCGGGGCCGTCGCACGCTCCTCGCCGGCCGCCGACATGCCCTCTGCGGCCGGCACTGCAGCCCAGCGCAGCACTTCGGGCGGCAGCGCCTCGACACCGAGCACCCGTAGCCGGGCGTCACGCCCCAGCAGTTCGCGCAGCACTGCCGGCATGCGCGCTGGCGGGATCACCCGTGCCTGGTCGGCCCGCAGGCGGCCGTCGAGATCGGTGGCCTCGGCCTGCAGCCGGGCGAGCTGGGCGCGCCGTGCCGCCTCGGGGTCGACCGCCAGTTCCGCCTCCAGCCGGGCCAGGCTGGCACGGGCCTGATCCACCTGGAGCGCCAGGGCCTCGATCTCGTTACGATCGGCCTTCAGGCGCTTTTCGGCCGGTTCGATGAGCAGCAGGAACAGGAAGGCCACGCCCAGCACGCCCACGGTGAAGCTGGCCAGCAGGCGCTCGCGCGGCTGGCGGGCATCGAACCAGTCGTGCAGGCGCTGGATCAGGGAAACCTCGGAGCTCATGGCCGGCCTCCCGTACGGTCTTCAGTCTCGCAGCCGCCCTCGAGCGCCACGCAGGCCGTGGCCAGGTCGAAACGCATCGGCTCCCCGGCCGCCTCCGGCCGCTCCATCAGGAAGTGGGTGAATTCGCGGCCGGCGAGCGCAGGCTCAGCGGCAAGCCGCTCGAGGAAGGCCGGCACGGCCTCCGGCGCCAGGGTGCGCCCGCCCAAGCCCAGTGCCCGCCCGCCCTCGGCCACCCGTATGCGGGTGAGCCAGAGCGGCGCCGGTCGGCCCCGCCCCAGTGCTTCGAGCAGGGGGCTCAGAGGTGCCCCCCCCGCTTCGGCCTCGGCCAGCCGCGCAAGCAGCCAGTGCCGGCCGTCCAGCGCCTGCTGCGCTTCCACGAGGGCGGCGCTCAGGGCCGGATCGGGCGCGCGCTTGGAGAGCTGCCCGCTGGCCTCGGTGATGCGTTCCTGCAGGCTGGCCTGCTCCGCCCGCAGCGCCGCGAGCTGCCGTCCCGCGGTCATCGCCCGCCATTCCTGTACCGCGCCCCAGAGGAAGGCCACGAGCAGGACCAGCCCGATCAGCAGCAGGTGGCGGCCGAACTCCGGATTCGGCTCACGCGGGCGGAGGTCGTCGCGGTAGAGGTCGATGCGTTGCCGCAGGCTCATGACGCTGCCTCCGCCACCAGGGCAGACAGGCCGGCCAGCCGGGCACGGGCGGCCGGCGACACCCCGGCCAGCTCCGGCCAGGCCTGCTCGGGTACGCCTTCCTGCACCTCGAGGCCGAGCAGGCTGCGCAAGGCTGCCCCTAGCCCGTCCAGGCCCTCGATGCCGCAAAGCAGCAGCAGGCGGCGCGGCGGCGGCCGCTGATGGGTGCGGTCGAAGTAGTCGAGGGTGCGCTGCAGCTCGAGGGCAATGCGCTCGAACAGGCGATCGCGGCGCCCGGCCTCGGGATCACGCAGGGCGCGCTGGTCGTCGGCATCGAACTCGAACTGTCGGGCCACGAACAAGATGCCCTCCTGCATCGCCAGCATGCTGCCCCCCCGGGGCTCGATCACCAGCACGGCCTGGCTCTCGTCGCCGGGGGCGAGCTGCCGCGCCACCGCAGCCCAGGCGAGATGGGCGATGCCGATGCGCGAGAGCAGCAGGCCCGCCGCGCCGATCTCCTCGATGCGCGGCCGAAGTTGCGACTTCTGCGCCACGGCGAGGTAGAGCGTGGGCGGCCGCCCCCGGGCCTCGAGCCCCGGCACCTCGAAGGCATCCATCACGGCATCGTCCACCGGATAGGGGATGAGATCGCGCACCTTCCAGCGCAGCGCCTGGATCCATTCCTCGGGCGGCACGGCGGGCCTGTCGACCTGCAGCAGGCTGTACTGCGAAGGCTCGAGCACCCACTCACAGGCCATGCCAGCAGCCCCGGCCCCGGCCACCGCCTCGGCCAAGGAAACGCCCTTGCGCTCCAGCGCCACCGGCTCACGCCGGGCCTCGGCCCGGAATACGAGGGCCAGCTGGTCGGCCGTGAGGGTCAGGGCAGCGCGCCCGAGCGGGCGCCGACGTTTCTGAAAGATTCCCCAACCGGACTGTGCCATGGACGACCGCGTTTCCCCCGCGCGCCGCGCGCGCCTCGCATCTGGTCCGGGAGCGTTCCACAGGGGCGCACGCCGGTCAATCGAAGCGTGGCCGCCGTCACTGCTTTTGACCGCTTCAACGCATCAGGAGATGCCAGGCCAGGGCGGCGAGGGCCAGCAGGCCGAGCATCAGGCTGCCCGGCACCGCGGCCAGCGCGGCACGGTAGCCCCAGCGCCCCATCCAGCGCTGCCGCGGCGACAGGGCATGGTGGTGGGTGCCCGAGGCCGAGGCCACACCAAGGGCGGCGGCGGCCGAGAGCATCGCCGCCGGCACGGTGGCGAGCGCCAGCAGCCCCCACAGCCACCACGGCACCCATTCGACGAAGGTCCGCAACCAGTGCACGGGACTCAGAACTCCGGCAGGGGGATGGATTCATGCTCGCCGGGCACCGGTGGGAAACGGCCCGCGGCCCAGTCGACCCTGGCCTGCGCGATCCGCTCCCGCGAGGTGGACACGAAATTCCACCACAGGAAGCGATGCCCGATGGCGGCACCGCCCACGGCCATGGCGCCAACCGCGGCACTGGCCTCGAGCCGCACCGGCTCGCGTCCCGGGAACACGTGCAGCTGGCCGGCCGCCAGCGGCTCGCCATCAGCCGAGAGCCCCTCGCCACGCACGAACACGGCGCGCTCCTCGTGCTCACCGCCCAGCACCAGCGTGCTGCCGGGCACGAAGGCCAGGCTGGCGTAGAGCGTGTCTACGGGCGTGGCCACCGGCGAGCGCAGACCGAAGCTCTCCCCCACCACCACGGCGATCGATACCCCATCGCGCAAGGCCATCGGCACCTCGGCGGCGGCGACGTGCTGGAAGGCGGGCTCGCATTCGGCCCACTCCGCTGGCAGGGCCAGCCAGGTCTGCAGGCCCTCGAGGCGGTGCCCGGCGGCGCGTTCGGCGGGCGGCGTGCGCTCGGAGTGGACGATGCCGCGCCCGGCGATCATCCAGTTCACGTCGCCGGGGCGGATGTCCTGCACCACGCCGAGGCTGTCGCGGTGGGTCAGCGCGCCTTCCCAAAGCCAGGTCAGGGTGGATAGACCGATGTGCGGGTGCGGCCGCACGTCGATGCCCTCCCCGGGCGGGAAGGCATGCGCCCCCATGTGGTCCACGAACACCACCGGGCCCACCGAGCGGCAGCGGGCATCGGGAAGGAACCGGCGCACGGTGAAACCACCACCGAGGTCATGCACCCGCCCGGCGATGGACAGGCGGCCAGCCACCGCGCTTTAGCCTCCTTCTTTCGGGCGGAAGGCGGCGGCGGTCTGCGCTTCTACTCGGGCGGCGAGTTCGATGAGCTTCAAACGCTGCGATTCGAAATCGGTGGCCACCAGCACCTCGGTGCCCTGGATCTCGGAGCGCAGGGCGGACAGCACCGAAGGATCGAGACCGACGGCCTCGGCGTCGATGCCGTCGAAATGGCTGGCAGCCTCGCGCAGGCGGTCGGAGGCAACACCGAAATTGCGCTGGTCGAGGTCGTTGAGCGCCTTGAACAGGCCGAGCCGCACCTGCACCAGGCGGGCCCGGGCATCGGCCGCGGCGGCCTCGCGCCGGGCCTCCTTCGTCTGCTCGAGGGCAGCGGCAAGCTCGCCATCCTTGGCCGCGATGGCCGCGGCATGGACTTCGGCCTGGGCCTCGAGCGCCGAGGACCGCTGCCACAGGCCGACGCCATAGGCGATCAGCACGCCGAGGCAGAACGACACGACGCCGGCAGAGAACGGGGTCTTGAACAGGGAGTGGGCGAAGTGGGAACGGTCGTTCATGCGACGGGTCTCCATGGGAACGAACCCCGAGGATACCCCACGCGGCGTCGCCCCCTCAGCGGGCGACCAGGCCGAACAGGTCGTGCTCGTCGGCGCCCATGATCTCGACCTCGACGAACTGCCCCGGCTTCAGCTTCCGCGCCGCGCCGTCCTGGATCTGCACCGTGCCGTCGATCTCCGGCGCATCCCCCTTGGTGCGGCCGATGGCAAGTTCGCCGTCGATGGCATCGATGAGCACGGTCTGCACGGTGCCGACCTTGCGCTCGAGCTTTTCGGCACTGATCTCGGCCTGCAGCTCCATGAAACGCGCCAGGCGCTCCTGCTTCACCTCCTCGGGCACCGGGTCCGGCAGCTCATTGGCCTTCGCGCCGGTGACCGGCGAGTAGGGGAAGGCCCCCACGCGGTCGAGCTCGGCCTCGTCGATGAAGTCGAGCAGTTGTTCGAAGTCGTCCTCTGTCTCGCCCGGAAAACCGACGATGAAGGTGCTGCGGATCGTCAGCTCGGGGCAGATCTCGCGCCAGCGCTGGAGGCGCTCGAGCTGCTTCTCGGCCGCCGCGGGGCGCTTCATGGCCTTCAGCACGCGCGGGCTGGCGTGCTGCAGCGGCACGTCGAGGTAGGGAAGGATTTTCCCTTCGGCCATCAGCGGGATCACGTCATCGACGTGCGGATAGGGGTAGACGTAGTGCAGGCGGGTCCAGAGCCCGAGCTCACCCAGACCACGGGCAAGATCGGTCATGCGGGTCTGGTATTCGCGCTCACGCCAGGTGCGCGGGGCGTACTTGAGATCGACCCCATAGGCACTGGTGTCCTGCGAGATCACCAGCAGTTCCTTTACCCCGCCAATGGCGAGCTTCTCGGCCTCGCGCAGCACCTCGTCCACGGGTCGCGAGACGAGATCGCCGCGCATCGAGGGGATGATGCAGAAGCTGCAGCGGTGATTGCAGCCCTCGGAGATCTTGAGATAGGCGTAGTGCTTCGGCGTGAGCTTGAGGCCGACGCCCTCGATCATGCCGTCGTCCTTCCTGCGCCTGCGTGGCGCCGGTAGCAGGTCGGTGAAGGGGTCGTGCTTCGGCGGCAGGGCCTCGTGCACGGCATTCATCACGCTGGTGTAGTCCTGCGGCCCGGTGATGACCAGCACACCCGGATGCGCGGCGCGGATCTCCTCCGGGCGCTTGCCAAGGCAGCCAGTGACGATCACCTTGCCGTTCTCCGCCATGGCCTCGCCGATGGCCTCCAGCGATTCTTGAACCGCCGACTCGATGAAGCCGCAGGTATTCACCACCACCACATCGGCCTTGTCGTAGCTGCCGACGATGTCGTAGCCCTCGACCTTGAGCTGGGTGAGGATGCGCTCGGAATCGACCAGGGCCTTCGGGCAGCCGAGGCTGACGAAGCCGACTTTCGGGTTCTTACGGGACATGGCGGGCGCCGGCGGCAGGGCCGGTTGCGCGAGCTGGGAAGGGGCGGCAAGTATACCGGCCACCTCGTACCACCCCTGAGGACGCATTCAGAATGGGCCATCCCGTTTCACTGTCCACGCCCAGCGGCCGCATTTCGGCCTGGCGCGCCGACCCGCCCATCCCCCCGCATGGCGCCCTCGTGGTGGTGCAGGAGATCTTCGGCGTGAATGCCCACATCCGCGCCGTGGTCGACCGATTCGCCGCCCACGGCTACGTGGCCATTGCTCCGGCGTTCTTCGACCACATCGGGCCGCAGATCGAGCTGGCTTACGACGAAGCCGGCGTGGCAAAGGGCCGCGAGCTGGTGGCCGAGCTCGGCTTCGACCGGGTGCTCGGCGACGTGGAGGCCGCCGCCCGCGAGATCGAGGGCAGCACCGAGAGCGGCAAGGTGGGAGTGGTGGGCTACTGCTGGGGCGGCAGCGTGGCCTTCCTCGCCAACTGCCGGCTCGGCCTGCCGGCGGTGAGCTACTACGGCGGCCGCACCGTGCCCTTCCTCGGCCATGAGCGCCCGAAAGCCCCGCTGCTGCTGCATTTCGGCGAGAACGACCCGCTCATCCCGCCCGAGCACGTGGCCCTGCACCGCGAACACCTGCCGGAGGCACATATCGAGCTCTGGCCGGCCGGTCATGGCTTCAACTGCGAGCAGCGCGCCGACTACCACGCGCCTTCGGCACAGGCCGCCCTCCAGCGCACCCTCGCCTTCTTCCAGCGCCATCTCCGCTGACACCGCCATGCCCCTGCCCGTGTTCGAACTGGACCCGCGCCTCGCCGCCGATTCGGTGTTCATCGCCGATGGCCCGCTCTCCCAGCTCCGGCTGATGGACGACGCCCGCTTCCCCTGGCTGCTGCTGGTGCCACGGGTGCCCGGCGCGCTGGAATGGGTGGATCTCGACGGCGCCGCGCAGCGCCTGCTGCTGGCCGAGCTCAACATGGCGGCCAGCCTGCTGCGCGAGCAGTTCGCCCCGGTGGACAAGCTCAACATCGGCGCGCTCGGCAATCTCGTGCCGCAGCTGCACCTGCACGTGGTGGGCCGGCGCATCGGCGATGCGGCCTGGCCCGGCCCGGTCTGGGGCAGCGGCGCCCGCCGGCCTTACGGCGGCGCGGCGCCGGAACTCGCCTCGCGCCTCGCCCGTTCGCTGTCCGGCTTCCCCGAAGCCGCCCTTCCTTCCCCCTGACACCGCCCCCGCCATGGACACACCTCCGCCCTCCGATCCACCGTTCCTACTGGCGCGCGGTGCCGGACGTTTCAAGTTTTCGGCAACGTCACGCCGGTCTGCCCCTGATACTTGCCGCCGCGGTCCTTGTAGCTCACGTCGCAGACCTCGTCGCTCTGGAAAAACAGCATCTGCGCCACGCCCTCGCCAGCATAGATCTTGGCCGGCAGCGGTGTGGTGTTACTGAACTCCAGGGTTACGTGGCCCTCCCACTCCGGCTCCAGCGGGGTCACGTTCACGATGATGCCGCAGCGCGCATAGGTGCTCTTGCCGAGACAAACCACCAGCACGTCGCGCGGGATGCGGAAGTACTCCACCGTGCGCGCCAGCGCGAAGCTGTTGGGCGGAATGATGCAGACGTCGGATTCGACATCGACGAAGCTCGAGGGATCGAAGGCCTTGGGATCGACGATGGTCGAGTTGATATTGGTGAAGATCTTGAACTCGCGGGCGCAGCGCACGTCGTAGCCATAGCTCGAGGTGCCGTAGCTGACGATGCGGTGGCCGTTGGCCGCGTGCTTGACCTGCCCCGGCTCGAAGGGCTCGATCATCCCTCGGGTTTCCGCCATCCGGCGGATCCACTTGTCACTCTTGATGCTCATGCGTGGCCTGCGTGTCGGGTGCAGGGATCTTAACGCGAAGCCCGGGGCCTGCCGGGGCTCAGCTGTCCTGCACCACGATCGAGGGAAAGGCGATCTGTTTGTTGCGGGCCTGGCGCGAGAGCCGGGCCGCCACCCGCCGGGCAATCCGCCGGTAATCGGCGGCCAGTGTACCGCCCGACTCGGCCACCACGGTGGGGGCGCCGCCGTCGGCCTGCTCGCGGATGCGGATGTCGAGCGGCAGTGAGCCGAGCAGCGGCACGCCGTAACGCTCGGCCATGGCCTGCCCGCCGCCATGCCCGAACACGTGCTCGACATGCCCGCAGTTCGAGCAACGGTGCAGGGCCATGTTCTCGACGATGCCGAGCACCGGCACCGCCACCTTCTCAAACATCTTGAGCGCCTTCTTGGCATCCAGCAGGGCGATGTCCTGCGGCGTGGTGACGATCACCGCGCCCGAGACCGGCACCCGCTGCGAAAGCGTGAGCTGGATGTCACCGGTGCCCGGCGGCAGGTCCACCACGAGATAGTCGAGTTCGTCCCAGCGCGTAGTGGTGAGCAGCTGCTGCAGGTACTGAGTGGCCATCGGCCCGCGCCAGATGGCCGGCTGGTCCTCGCCGAGGAAGAGCCCGATCGACATCGCCTGCAGACCATGGGCCCGCTTCGGCAGGATGGCCTGTCCGTCCGGGCTCTCCGGCTTGCCGGAAAGGCCCAGCATCATCGGGATGGAGGGGCCATGGATGTCGGCGTCCAGCACCCCCACCCGCGCCCCCTCGGCCGCGAGCCCCAAGGCCAGGTTCACCGCGGTGGTGGACTTCCCCACTCCGCCCTTGCCCGAGGCCACGGCGATCAGGTTTTTCACCCCGGGCAGCGGGGCCAGCCCTTCCTGTACCCGGTGCGCGAGCACGCGCTGCTCGACCTCGACCTGCGCCGACACCACCCCTGGCACGGCCATCAGGGCGGCCTCCGCCCGGGCCGCCAGTTCGGCATGCCATGAGGCGGCGGCATACGGCAACCGCAGCACGGCCATCACCCGGCCCTCATCGGCCGCCACCGAACGGACGACCTCCTCCGCCAGCGAAGCCTCGAGGTGGGGGTCGTGGAGAGACAGGAGGGCGGCGCGGAGCGCGTCAGGGCTCGGAGTAGACATCAGGCGTCAGGGGGTCGGGAAACGATCAGGGGGCGAACGATAGCCGGTCTGGAGGAGGCGGGTTTGCACAGCGGTGTTACATATCTGTTAATCTCGAGCTAAGGCTGCGTTCAGCTGTTTGCTGTGCCGCCGATGCCGATCCACATCGACCCTGGGGGTTCCACCACGATGCGCAACACCACACTTCGTCTGAAGCGCTCGGCGCTGACGCAGGCCACCCTTGCCGGCCTGGCGTTGCTGGTCGCCATGCCCGTCCTCGCACAGTCCGAAAGCACGGACGAAGAAAAAACAAGGAAGAGGAGCGCGTCACGCAGATCGAAGCGGTCCAGGTGACCGGTTCGCGCATCTTCCGCGCCGGCTTCGACACCCTGGAACCCGCCACCGTCGTGACACGGGAAAAGATCGAGCAGCGCGGCATCACGAATATCGCCGATGCGCTCAATGAGATCCCCGGCTTCGGCACTGGCGTCACCCCGGAGGGCGGCCAGTCCACCTTCGGCGTGGGCGTGAACTTCGTCAACCGCCTTGGCCTCGGCACCAACCGCACGCTGAGCCTGATCAACGGTCGCCGAGTGGTGACCTCGAACCCGGGCACCATCTTCGGTCCTGCCGCCCCCGGCGTGCAGGTCGACCTGAACGCCATCCCTGCCCAGCTCGTCGAGCGTATCGAGAACATCGCCATCGGCGGCGCTCCGACTTACGGCTCTGACGCCATCGCCGGCGTGGTCAACGTGATCACCCGCCGTGACTATGAGGGCGCTGAGGTCTCGGCCGCCTATGGCATCACCGATCGCGACGACAACCAGCGCAAGAGCCTCTCGGCCATCTTCGGCCAGAACTTCGGCAACGGCTTCGGCAACATTACCCTGTCGGCCACCTATGACACCTCGGATGGCGTGCTCGGCATCTCACGCCCGCGCATCGCCAGCGCCTACCTGTTCGCTCCCAACCCCTGCACCACCGGGCCGAGCAGCATCACCACCACGCAGCCGAACCGCACGCCGGCGAACGACGGCCGCGTGAACCCGAACATCCCCTTCCAGACCTGCACCCCGACCGCAGCCTCGGATGGCATCCCGAACAACGTCCTGATCCGCGATCGGCGCATCTTCCAGATGACCTTCGGCGGCATCATCCTGCCGGCCACCGGTGCCTTCAATCTGGCAGATGGGCGCCTGCGCGGCTTCGGCCCAAACCAGACCACCTACTTCCAGTTCGCCCCGAATGGCAATCTGGTGGCGTATAACCCGGGCATCAACTTCGGCACCCTGAGCGCCTCGGGTGGCGATGGTCTGAACCTCGCGGAGAGCGTGCAGTTGCTCTCCGACCTCGACCGTCGCACGGTCAACCTGATGACCTCGATGAACCTGACGGAGAACACCCGTCTGTTTTTCGAGGGTTTCCAGTACACCGCTGATTCGCTCGAACTGGTCGACCAGTACAACTGGAACTCGATCACCTTCTCCGGCCTGTCTGGCCCCATCACCTTCCGCAACGACTATCCGCTGCTCAACCAGCAGGCTCGGGATGTGCTGGCGGCCAATGGCATCACCAGCTTCCGGCTCAGCCGCGCCCACCGCGACCTCGTGGAGAACAACGCCTCGAGCGGCGTGATCACCCGTCGCGCGGTATTCGGTGCCGACGGCAATGTCTCGATCGGCGACCGGGATTTCCGCTGGGAGGCCTCCTACACTTACGGTCGTAACTCCTCCGAGTACTACAGCCGGCAGATCGACCAGCAGCGCTTCGTCAACGCCCTCAATGTAGCCGTGGTCAATGGCCGTGTGGTTTGCTCGACCACGCCGACGCCGGGTCTGATCATCCCGGGGGGCATCACCACCCCGGTGGCCGATCCGAACTGCGTCCCGCTCAACCTCTTCGGCGAAGGGGCTCCGGGTCAGGCTGCCCGCGACTACGTCACAGTCGACCTGGTGGCCCGCGCCGCGCAGGAGCAGGAGGTGTTCAACGCCAACATCGGTGGCGCGCTGTTCGACATGTGGGGCGGCGCCTTCAGCGCCAACGCCGGTATCGAGCGCCGCATCGAGCGTGCCGACTTCCAGCCGGATGCCTTCCAGCGTGCCGGCCGTGGCCGCAGCGTGGCCATCCTGCCGCTGACCGGCAGCTTCGCCACGAAGGAGGCCTTCGTCGAGTTCTTCGCTCCCTTCGTCGATAGCAACGCCGGCCTCCCGCTGCTGAATCGCCTCGATTTCACTGGCAAGTTCCGCCGCGTGGACAACACGGTGAACGGTGGCTTCAATGCCTATACCTACGGCCTGCAGTACCGCCCGATCGAGGACATCGAGTTCCGCGGCAACTTCACCCGCTCGCTGCGTGCCCCGTCCCTGGTCGAACTGTTCACCCCGGTCTCCAGCGCATTCTCGGCTTTCCCCGACCCCTGCCATGCCCCGAACCAGGCCAGCGGCACGCGCCCGGCCGTACGCCAGGCGAACTGCAACGCACTCTTCCAGTCGCTGGGCATCAACGGCAACACCTTCCTCTCCAATGCCGTGACGGCAACGATTCCGATCACCAGCCAGGGCGATGCCAACCTCCTGAACGAGAGTTCGGATGCCTGGACGTACGGCATCGTGCTCCAGCCGCGCTGGGTTCAGGGCCTGCGCCTCGCCGTCGATTACTACAAAGTCGAGATCACCAACGTGATCGGCAACCTCGGTACCGCCGACATTGCGACGGGCTGCTATGACAACACGAACTTCAACACCGCCGATCCGGCGAATGGCAACACCTTCTGCTCGCGCATCCGCCGCGATGCCAACGGTCAGGTGACCTTCGTCCAGACCGGCTTCGTGAACGGCGGCTACCTCAACTTCCGCGGCTTCAGCGGCGAGATCAGCTATGTGAAAGATCTCGCCGACTGGGGCTTCGGTCCGGGCGGCACGATCAGCTTCACTGGTACCGCCTTCCGCCGCGTTGCAGTCGATAGCTCGATCAACAACGTCGTAAACACGAACAGCAATGGTCTCGTCGGCACCCCGCTGCGCGAGTACCAGTTCGGCGTGGCCTACGACCATGACCGCTGGGGCGTGAGCGTGCAAGGCAACTATCAGGGCCCGGTCAACGCCGGCAACAACATCTCGCCGGAGTTGCAAGACATTCTGGTATACGACAGCTACAAGTCGTATGACGCGGGTGCGTATGTGAACTTCCTCGACAAGCGCCTGCGCGTGCGTTTTGCGGTGACGAACTTCACCGATGTCGAGCCACCGTTCCCGCTGGGTGGCATCGGCACCTATGACATCCTCGGCCGCCGCTGCACCCTCTCGGCCGTGTACAAGTTCTGATCCACGTTCCTCCCTCCAACCGCGAAGCCCGGCCCCGCGCTGGGCTTCGTTTTTTTAAAGCCCCTCCCAGGCTCCCTGCCCTGACCTGCCCCCGCAGGATCGCCGCTCCCCTACCATCTGCGATAATCGCGGTCTGACTCTGCCGCAACGCCGATGACCTCCAGCCCCTCCCCCGCGCCGGCTCCGCTGGCGCCCGCCCTCGTCACTACCGCCCTGCCCTATGCCAACGGGCAGATCCATCTCGGCCATCTCGTGGGCTATATCCAGGCCGACATCTGGGTACGTGCCCGGCGCATGGCCGGCGGCACCACCCACTTCGTCTGTGCCGACGATACCCATGGCACGCCAATCATGCTCGCCGCCGAGAAGGCCGGCACCACGCCGGAAGCCTTCGTGGCCGGGGTGCAGGCCCAGCATGAACGCGACTTCGCCGATTTCTTCGTCGGCTTCGACCATTACGATTCGACGAATAGCGCCGGCAACCGGGCACTGACGGAAGCGGTCTACGCCGCGCTGAAGGCTGGCGGTCACATTGCCATCCGGCCGATCCAGCAGCTCTACGATCCAGTGCGGTCGATGTTCCTACCCGACCGCTACATCAAGGGTGAGTGCCCGAAGTGCGGAGCCGCCGACCAGTACGGGGACAACTGCGAGGTCTGCGGCGCCACCTATTCGCCCGCCGAGCTGAAGCATCCGCGCTCGGCGGTCTCCGGTGCCACGCCAGAATTGCGGGAAAGCGAGCACCATTTCTTCGAGCTCTCCCGCTTCGAGGGCTTCCTGCGCGACTGGCTGGCGGGCGAGGTGGCTCACCCCGGGGTGAAGGCCAAGCTGATGGAGTGGGTGGAAGCGGGCCTGCGCGCCTGGGACATCTCGCGCGACGCCCCCTACTTCGGCTTTGAGATCCCTGGCGCCCCCGGCAAGTATTTCTATGTCTGGCTCGATGCGCCGATCGGCTATCTGTCGAGCTTCAAAGCGCTTTGCGAGGCGAAGGGACTCGATTTCGGCGCTTTCCTCGATGCCGCCCGCAACGCCCGGGGTGAAACCGAGCTGCACCACTTCCTCGGCAAGGACATCGTGAACTTCCACGGCCTGTTCTGGCCGGCGGTGCTGCACGGCTCTGGCCACCGCCCACCCACCCGCCTGCACGTGAACGGCTACCTCACGGTGAACGGCGACAAGATGAGCAAGTCGCGCGGCACCTTCATCCAGGCCCGCACCTACCTCGAGGCCGGCCTGCCGCCCGAGGCCCTGCGCTACTACTACGCCATCAAGAGCTCGGGCGGGGTCACCGACCTCGACCTCAACCTCGCCGACTTCATGGCGCGGGTGAACGCCGATCTCGTGGGCAAATTCGTCAACATTGCCAGCCGCTGCGCCGGCTTCATCGAGAAGCGCTTTGGCGGCCGACTGGCCGCCACGCTCGACGATCCGGCAATGGTCGCCCGCTTCGTCGCCACGCTGCAGACCGTGCGCAACCACTACCTCGCCGACGATGCCGCCGCCGCGATGCGTACGGTGATGGCACTGGCCGATGAAGCGAATCGCTACATCGACGAGAAGAAGCCCTGGGTGATCGCCAAAGAGGCCGGGCGCGAGGCCGAGCTGCAACGGGTCTGCACGCAAGGACTCAACCTGTTCCGCCTGCTCGCCATCGGCCTGAAACCGGTGCTGCCCGCCCTCTGCGCCCGGGCCGAAGGCTTCCTCTGCGCTCCGGTGTCGGGCTGGGGTGATGCCGCCACGCCCCTGCTGGACCGCCGCATCCGCCCTTTCGAACCCCTGCTCACCCGCATCGAACAGTCCCGGATCGACGCCATGATCGACGCCTCCAAGGAATCCCTCGCCCCGTCCACCGCCGCCCCGGCGACTGCGCCATCGGCACCGGCCGCCGCCGGCGAGGCGGCCGGCACCAAGGCCGCGACGGTCGCACCGACCTATGTCGGCATCGAGGACTTCGCCAAGCTCGACCTGCGCATCGGCAAGGTGCTGGAGTGCAGTGCCGTTGAAGGCTCAGACAAGCTACTGCGGTTCCGGCTGGATGCCGGTGAACTCGGCGAGCGGCAGATCTTCTCCGGCATCCGTGCGAGTTATGGCGAGCCCGAGGCACTCGTGGGCCGCCATGTGGTGTTCATCGCCAACCTCGCCCCGCGCAAGATGCGCTTCGGCCTTTCCGAGGGGATGATCCTCTCCGCCGGCTTCGACGGCGGGCCGCTGTGCCTGCTCGACGTCGACCCGGGCGCCCTGCCCGGCATGCCGGTGCGCTGACGCGCCGGCGAAGGCCGGGAACCGGGCCATGACCGAGCTCCTGCTGCTGCTCGCGGGCGCGGTGCTGGTCAACAACTTCGTGCTGGTGAAGTTCCTCGGCCTCTGCCCCTTCATGGGCGTGTCGCGGCAGCTGGATGCCGCACTCGGCATGGCGCTCGCCACCGGTTTCGTGCTGACGCTGGCAGCCGGACTGTCCTGGGCGATCCAGCGCTGGCTGCTCGAACCGCTCGGCATCGGCGAGCTGCGCACCCCGGCCTTCATCCTGGTGATCGCCGCCACCGTGCAGTTCACCGAGCTGCTGCTGCACCGCCAGAGCCCGCGCCTGTACCGCGTGCTCGGCCTCTACCTGCCGCTCATCACCACCAACTGCGCCGTGCTCGGCGTGGCCCTGCTCAACGTACAGTCGCGGCATTCGCTGCTGGAATCGGTGCTGTTCGGCTTCGGTGCGGCGCTGGGCTTCGGCCTGGTGCTGGTGCTGTTCGCCGCTCTGCGCGAGCGACTGGAGGCCGCCGACGTGCCCGCGGCCTTCCGCGGCGCGCCGGTGGCCCTCACGGCCGCGGCGCTGATGGCGCTGGCTTTCGCCGGCTTCACCGGCATGGGGCGCTGATGCTGGCGCTCGTGGCGCTAGTCGTGCTGGCAACCCTGATCGGCCTCGGGCTTGGCTGGGCAGCGCGGCGATTCCGGATGGAGCGCGATCCGCTGGTCGAAGAGATCGATGCCCTGCTGCCGCAAACCCAGTGCGGACAGTGCGGCTATCCTGGCTGCCGGCCCTATGCCGAGGCCATCGCCCGCGGCGAGGCCGACATCAACCAGTGCCCGCCCGGGGGCGAGGCTGGCATCCGTGCCCTCGCCAACCTGCTGGGCCGTGAACCGAAGCCGCTCTCGGCAGACCACGGGACGGAAAAGCCGCCGCAGGTGGCGCGCATCCGCGAGGCCGAGTGCATCGGCTGCTTCAAGTGCATCGCCGCCTGCCCGGTGGACGCCATCATCGGCGCCCCGAAATACCTGCACGTGGTGGTCGAGGACCTGTGCACCGGCTGCGAGCTCTGCCTGCCGCCCTGCCCGGTGGACTGCATCGAGCTCGTGCCTGCCCCGCCACCGGCGGACCTGCGGTGGCGGCGCTAGAGCCGCTCCACCCGATAGCCGGCCGCCGCCAGTTGCTGTACCAGGCCTTCCGCGCCCACGAGGTGTAGGGCGCCCACTGCCACCAGGGCGTCCTCGGCCACCGGGCCGTCGAGGATGGATTTGATACGCGAGACCCAGGCGGCATTGCGCTGAGTGTTGATGCGGGCGTAGAAGGCCGGATCGCGGGCCCGCATCGCGGCTGCCATGCCCCAGTAGAGCGCGTCCTCGTCGCCCTGCCGCCACTGCGCATGCAGCCAGGCCACTTCGGCGCGCAGTTCGTGCGCCCGGCCCAGCACGTCGCGCAGATGGGCGAGCTGCACGGAAGGCTTCATGCCGCGGAACAGGTCGATCTGATCCTCCAGCATCTCAAGACCGCGTACCCGCTTGCCGCGCCTCACTGCCTCGCGGGCGAGGTGGCGGTCCATGCCAAGATCGGGATCGAGCCCGGCCTTCGCCATCTCGGCAAGGGTCAGCACCATGGCGGCATACCAGGGCTCCATGCGCTCGAAGCGAGCGGGCTCGATACCTGCGGCCCGGGCCAGCGCGAGGGCCGCCTCCCAGCTCGGAGCATCCAGCCGCTGCCGCAGGCTGCGTGCGTCGGGGCGCAGCGTGCCCGCGCGCTCCAGCCGCCGGGCCAGATGCGGGTCTTCCAGCGTCTCCGGGGGCAGTTCCAGCAGCACCAGATCCGCCTGGTCGAGGGCGGCATACACCCGCGCATCGAGGGGATAGTCCTCGGAGGTGAGGAGATGGAAGGTGCCGAGCAGGTAGACGTGGTTGTCCGCGTCGCTCACCCGCCATAGCAGCGGCGTCGGTGGCGTACCGGCGGCAGAGGCCGGCAGGACCACGGACAGCCACAGGACGAGAAGGAGACGCAGGCTTCCGGGTGCCCGGCGTCTCCCATCCTGCATTCGCCTGGCCATCCCGGAACTGCGCTCACTCGATCAGCGGCAGCGGCTTTTTCTCGCCTGCTTCCACCCGCAGGTCGAGGCGGTTCGAAGGCGGCGGCAGGGGGCAGGTGGAGTATTCCGTGAAGGCGCAGGGCGGGTTATAGGCGCGGTTGAAATCGACCACGGTGCGGCCCTTCGCATTCGGCGGATCGGCATAGAGGAAACGCGCCGCCGGATAGGTCTCGTGCCCGCTGGTGCGGTCGGCGAAGATCAGGAACAGCCGGCCATCCCCCTCGTCCACTGCCTCGAGGCGGTACTCGCGGCCGTCCTTCTCGAACACGACCGCCCCGGGGTTCTTCATCGGCTCCTCGATGCCCAGCACGTTGACGATGCCGATGGTCTGGCCCTCGGGATGCGGCTCGAAGCGGGCATCGAAGCGGAAGGCCGGATCGATCTCGAAATAGTCGAGCCCGGGAAAGCGGGTGCGGGTGGGGGCCAGGGCATCGCGCACGCGCAGGCCGAGACGGTCGCCGCGCTGGATCAGGATGAAGCTGGCATCGCCTTGGTTGAAGCCCACCACCGTGGGCGTGGCGCCGCCCGCATCGCTCCTCAACACATGGGTGGCGCTGCCGGCCGGCTGCCCATCGATGGTGACGCCAGGAGCGGTAGCACGAAAACGCACCGTGCCATCGCGATCGACACTGATGAGACCGAGTTCCTCGGGGCCAACGGCGAGGCGGATGCCCTTGGTGGCGCCACTTCCCACATAGCTATTGCCGCGTTTCAACCAGTGCAGGCCCACCAGGGAGAGCCAGCCATCGGGGGCCTGGAGCCGCGCCAGCCGCGCCTCACGCCATTCCAGCACGCTGCGCCGGTGCACTGCCGCCGCCGCGGCGGCCGCTCGCTCGCGGGTGGCTTGGGCCTGCCGCTCGGCCTCGGAGGGCCCGCCATCGGAACAGGCGCCCAGCACGACCCCGGTGACGATCACGGTGGCAAGCAGGGGGAAACGCATCGGCTACTCCTAACGGCCGCGGAGGAACAGGCGGTCGAGTTCCGCCAGCGGCAACTGTACGAAAGTCGGGCGGCCATGATTGCACTGGGCGGCCCGCTCGGTGGCCTCCATATCGCGCAGCAAGGCATTCATCTCCGGCACGCTCAAGCGTCGGTTGGCGCGCACCGAGCTGCGGCAGGCCCAGCCGGCCATCAGGGCATGCACCGCCTCCTCCACCCGGCGGGTACGGCCGTGCTCCCGCAGCTCGGCGAGCGCATCGAGCAGCAACGGCTGCGGATCGAGGTCGGCGAGCAGGGCCGGCACGCTGCGCAGGGACAGCGATTGCGGCCCGGTGCGTCGCAGTTCAAAGCCAAGGCTGGCCAGCAGTTCGGCATACTCCTCGGCGGTATTGGCCTCGGCCTCGCCCACTGTCACCGTCAGGGGCACCAGCAGGGGCTGGGCGCGCAGCTCCTGGGCGGCGAAGGCCGCCTTCATCGTCTCGTAGGTGATGCGCTCGTGGGCGGCGTGCATGTCCACCAGCACCAGGCCCTCGCGGTTCTGTGCCAACACATAGACGCCGTGCAACTGAGCCAGCGCGAAGCCGAGCGGCGGCAGGTCGGCCTCGGCCGAGGGCATGCCAGCCTCCGCTGCCGCGATGGCGGGCAGCGGGCCTTCCGTGGCAGCCGGCAGCAGGGCCGCAGCAGTGCTGGCTCCTGTGCTGCCATAGAGCGACCGGTAGGCCGGTACCGCTTCGCCCACTGACAGACCAAGCCGAGGCTGCTCGCCGCGCCAGGGCGGCAAGCCGGCCACCGGGCGCGGTACCGGGCCCTGCGGCGCCGAGGGCGCCGCCACCTCGCCCACGCCGGGGCGAGCCTGGGCCAGGGCCTCGTGCAGGGTGCGGAACAGGAAGTCGTGCACCAGCCGCCCATCGCGGAAGCGCACCTCGTGCTTGGCCGGGTGCACGTTCACGTCCACCCGCCGCGGGTCGAGTTCGAGGAACAGCACGAAGCTCGGATGCCGGCCGTGGTAGAGCACGTCGGCATAGGCCTGGCGCACCGCATGGGCCACTACCCGGTCGCGTACCACACGGCCGTTGACGAAGAAGAACTGCTGGTCGGCACTGGCGCGCGAGGCAGTAGGAAGACCGATCCAGCCATGCAGGCGCAGCCCGGCCTGCGCCTGGTCGATGCCCAGTGCGCGGGCATGGAACTCCGGGCCCAGGGCCTCGGCGAGACGTTTCGGCGCATCGCCGCCGCTTGGACGGTAGTGGCGCAGCAGGCGGCCGTTGTGGCTGAGGCGAAGCTCGATGTCCGGCCGGGCGAGCGCGAGCTGGCGCAGCCAGTCCTCGACATGGCCGAGCTCGGTGCGCTCGGCCTTGAGGAAGCGCCGCCGTGCCGGCACGTTGAAGAACAGGTCCCGCGCCTCGACCGTGGTGCCGACCGGATGCGGATGCGGCACCACCTCGCCGACCCGCCCTCCTTCCACCTCGAGGCGGGCGCCATGGGCCTGGGCAGCGGTGCGCGAAGTGAGGCTGAAGCGGCTCACCGAGGCGATCGAGGGCAGGGCCTCGCCGCGGAAGCCGAGAGTGGCGACGGCCTCGAGATCCTCGAGGCTGGCGATCTTGCTGGTGGCATGGCGCGAAACCGCCACCGGCAGCTCCTCGGCAGCGATGCCGATGCCATCGTCGCGGATGCGCACCAGCCGCGCCCCACCTTCCTCGAGCTCGATGTCGACCCGGCGCGCCCCCGCATCCAGCGCGTTCTCGACCAGTTCCTTCACCACGGAGGCCGGCCGCTCCACCACCTCGCCCGCGGCGATCTGGTTGATGAGCACCTCGGGGAGCAATCGGATCGGCATGCCATCACCTGGGGAAACGGCCCCCGATGATACTGGTGCCAGCGGCGCGACGGGATTTACTCGGGCGCCGGGATGCGCAGACGCTCGCCGACGCGCACCACGTCGTCGCGCTTGTCATTGGCCTGCCGCAGCTGGTGCACCGAGATGCCATGCCGCGAGGCGATCAGGCCCAGGGTCTCGCCCCGCGCCACCACATGCTGGCGCGGACTGCGCTGCGGGTTGGCAGCGAACCAAGTGCCGGGCGGCGGCTGGTTGCCAAAGTAGTCGGCAACCCCGCGGGTAACGGCCTGCGCCAAGCGGCGGCGGAAGGCCGGATCGTTGAGCTTGCGCTCGTCCTCGGCATTGGTGATGAAGCCGGTCTCGATCAGCATCGAGGGCACGTCGGGCGAGCGCAGCACCCAGAAGTTGGCGCGCTCGACCTGCGGCTTGCGGGTCTTGCCCACGCTGCGCAGGGCCTCGAGCACCTGGTTCGCCGCCTCGTCCGAAACGCGCAGCGTGGCGCTCTGCGAGAGGTCGAGCAGCACCGCGGCGAGGTTGCGGTCCTTGTCGTCGAGGCTCACGCCGCCGACGAGGTCCGAGTTGTTCTCGCGGTCGGCGAGGAAACGGGCCGCCTCGCTGGAGGCCCCGCGGGTGGAGAGCACATACACAGAAGCGCCGTTGGCGGCGCGGTTGTGGGCGGCATCGGCATGCATCGAGATGAACAGGTCGGCCTGGGCCTCGCGGGCCTTGCGGTAGCGCTCGCCGAGCGGGATGAACACATCACTGTCGCGGATCAGCACCGCGCGCATGCCGGGATGGCGATCCACCTCCTCGGCCAGCGCCCGCGCCACCTGCAGGGTCACGGTCTTCTCGTAGGTACCTCGACTGCCGATCGCTCCCGGGTCGCGCCCGCCGTGGCCGGCATCGATGGCGATCACCAGCTTGCGCTCGCCCTGCAGGGCCGCCGGAACACCGGCCGGGACCGCCGGCGTGGTCGCGGAAGCCGCCGCAGGAGCGGCCAGCACCGGAGCCGCGGCCACCAGGGCGCCCTCGTCACGGAACAGTTCCAGCACCAGCCGGGTTTCGCGGCCCGCGCCCTCCACCCGAGCGCGCGGCTTCACCGCCCCACCGAGATCGAAGACCACTCGCAGGGTGCCCGGCTCCGGATAGCCGGTACGCACGCCGATCACCCGCCCATTGGGGGCCGGCGGACGGAAGCCCTCGGCAAGCCGGGCCGCGGGCAGGTCGAGCACCAGTCGATCGGGATTGCCGAGGCTGAAGACCTTGAAGGCGCCAGGCGCGGCATCGAGCTGCAGTTCGGCCCGCGTCGCCTCGTCGCTGGCGCTCAGACGCACCTGGCCCAGGATGGCGGCGGCCTGGCCGAACGCGGCATAGGCCAGCCCCGCCAGAAGCACGGCGAGATGCAGCCAACGGGTCCAGTTGAGCGACGCGGCGCGCGACATGGCGCGATTCAAGCACCGGAAATCGCGCTTTGCAAGCACTTTTTCCTTTGAAATCGTGGGCCTGCGGGACCTTCCTGCGGCCCTGCTTGATGAACGGAGCCTAAGTTCCGCCGCTCACTCTCCCACCCTGCCGTCCCGGATCCTTGCCAGCCACTGCCGACCGGGCGCCGAACGCGGCTCCAGCTGGGCCTGTCGCCCTTCGCCCTCGCTGCGGAGTCCAAGCACCAGATCCGCTGGCGGCAGATACCCTCCCCCTCGTTCTGGCCACTCTACCAACCATAGCCGGGCGGCATCGGCAAGCTCGTCGAGAGCAAGAAAATCCAGCTCCGCCGCATCGCCGAGGCGATAGAGGTCGAGGTGGGCGGCCTCGCCGCCCGGCACCGGGTAACGCTCGACCAGGGTGTAGGTGGGGCTGCGGATGGGCCCCGCCACCCCAAGGGCACGCAGCAGGGCCCGAGCCAACGTCGATTTCCCCGCCCCGAGATCGCCTTCGAGGTAGACCACGGCCCGTGCCGGCAGACAGGCCGCCAACCGCGACCCCAGCGCCTCGGTGGCCGCAGCATCAGGCAGGAAAAGGGAATACCCCTCGCCGCTCATGGATTCAGCACCTCGCCCAAGGCAGGCAACAGGTCGGCTGCCAGGAGGCCCCGGCATCGCCCGGCGGCCGCCCGGTCGCCGGCCGCGGCGTGGGCCAGAGCACCGGCCCAGGCGGCCTCGAAAGGCGGCAGGCCCTGGGCGCGCAGGGCCGCCACCACGCCGGTGAGCACGTCGCCCATGCCAGCGCTGGCCATGCCCGGGTTGCCGGCATCGATCAACACGGCGGTTTCCCCCGGCGTGGCCACCACGCTGCCCGCCCCTTTCAGCACCACAGCCGCTTCGAAACGTTCGGCCAGGGCGGCAGCGGCACCCAGCCGGTCACGCTGCACGGCCGCCGGCTCGGTGCCGAGCAGGCGCGCTGCCTCGCCGGGATGCGGTGTCAGCACCGCCCCCGGCAGGGGCCGAGGCGCGACCGCCAGACGGTTCAGGGCATCGGCATCCAGCACCAGCGGGCGGCCGCTGGCCAAGGCTGCGGTGAACAGCTCCCAGCCCCAGGCGTCCTGCCCCAAGCCCGGCCCCAGGGCCAGCACATCGGCCCGCGCCAGGCAAGCGGCCAGCACCTCGGGAGCTGGCAAAGTGCGCGCCATCACCTCCGGACGGCGAGCGAGCAGGGCCGTCACCGCCTCGGGGCTGCCGATCGCCTCCACCCAACCGGCACCGCTGCGGGCCGCGGCCTCGGCGCAGAGCACCAGGGCACCGGCCATGCCCTCGGTCCCGCCGAGGCAGAGCACACGGCCGAACTGGCCCTTGTGGCTGTCCCGCGGCCGGGGCGGCAGCACCGCCGCCAGTGCCGCCGGCCGCAGCGCATGCGCCTCGGGCCGGGCTTCCGCAGGCCAGTCGCGGGGTTCGAGGCCCAGCGGCTCGACCACCACCTCGCCGGCCGCCTCGCGGCCCTTGCCGGTGAACAGCCCCGGGGTGGCGGCGAGGAAGGCCACACTGAGCGTGGCCGGCAGGAAGGCGCCGGGCGCCGCGCCGGTATCGGCCTCGATGCCGGTAGGAAGATCAAGGGCCAGCACCGGGCGGCCGGTGGCCCGTACCGCCGCGAGCAGGGCCGCGAGACTGGCCTCGGGCGCGCGCGCCAGGCCCAAGCCCAGCAGGCCATCCACCCACAGCCCGACCTCGGGCAGGGCCTGCGGGTCGGCGGGTACGACCGCTCCGCCCTGCTCGGCCCAACGGACTGCCGCAGCACGGGCCTCGGCGCTGCGCGGCGCGCCGAAGGCCAGCACCGACACGGCACGCCCGGCCTCGCGCAGGGCGCAGGCCAGTTCGTAGCCATCGCCGCCGTTGTTGCCCGGGCCGCAGAGCACGCCGACCTGCCGCACTTCGGGCCAGCGTTCGAGCAGCCGGCGCGCGGCGGCCGCGCCGGCCCGCCGCATCAGTTCGCCTGGAGGAAGCCCGCCGGTGATGGCCGCGTGCTCGATGGCGCGCAGCGCCGCGGTGCGCAGCAGCGGAAGGGTGTGGGACATGGACGGATTCTATACTTCGCCCCATGCACGACTGGGCCGCTCTCGCCGCCGACATCAAGCGCTGGGCCGCCGAGCTCGGCTTCCAGCAGGCCGGCATCAGCGAGGGCACCCTCGCCGGCGACGAAGTCCACCTCGAGCGCTGGCTGGCCGCCGGCCACCACGGCGAGATGCACTGGATGGCTGCGCATGGCCGTAAGCGCAGCCGCCCTGGCGAACTGGTGCCCGGCACGATCCGGGTGGTGAGCGTGCGCATGGACTATGGCGTCGGCGACGACGCGGCGAGCCGGGCCACTCTGGCCGATGGCGAGCGTGCCTACATCGCCCGCTACGCCCTTGGCCGCGACTACCACAAGGTGCTGCGCAACCGTCTGCAACGCTTGGCCGAGCGCATCGCCGGCGTGGTCGGCCCCTTCGGCTACCGCGCCTTCGTCGATTCCGCGCCGGTGCTGGAGCGGGCCTTGGCTCGCGATGCCGGGCTGGGCTGGATCGGCAAGCACACCTGCCTGATCCATGCGAAGGCGGGCAGCTGGTTCTTCTTGGGCGAGCTCTACACCGATCTGCCCCTGCCGCTCGATACCCCTGCCAGCGAGCACTGCGGCACCTGCACGCGCTGTATCGACATCTGCCCCACCCAGGCCATCGTGGCACCCTGGGTACTCGATGCCCGCCGCTGCATCAGCTATCTCACTATCGAGAATCCGGGGCCGATTCCAGAGGCCTTCCGCCGGCCGATGGGCAACCGCGTCTTCGGCTGCGACGACTGCCAGCTCGTCTGCCCTTGGAACAAGTTCGCGAAACGCCATGCCCTGCCCGACTTCGAACCGCGCCAGGGCCTCGACCGGGCACGCCTGGTCGAGCTCTTCGCCTGGGAGGAAGACGAGTTCCTGAAGCGCACCGAGGGCTCGCCGATCCGGCGCACCGGCCATACGGGATGGCTACGCAACCTCGCCGTGGCACTCGGCAATGCGCCCCATTCGGCCGAGGTGGTGGCGGCGCTCGAAGCCCGCGCCGGGCACCCCTCGGCCCTGGTGCGCGAGCACGTGGCCTGGGCCCTTGCCGAGCAGGCGGCGAAGGCGCCGGCCTGAGGGCAGGCGGAGCCGGCGCGGCCTCCCGGCCACGGGGGCCAGCGCCGCGGCTCAGCCGCGGGCGAGGATCTCCTCGACGAGCGCGGCGCTCACCGGGTCCTGTGCGCGGGCCCTGCCCTCCAGCACCGGCAGCAGTCCGCTGGCGAGCCGCTTGCCGAGCTCGACCCCGAACTGGTCGAAGGCATTGATGCCCCAGAGCACCGACTGGGCGTAGACGCTGTGCTCGTAGAGCGCGATCAGGCTGCCAAAGCTGCGCGGGGTGAGCCGGTCGAGCAGCAAGCAGGGTGCTGGGACGGTTGCCCGGCGAGTGCTGCTGCGGCGTCTCGCCCGTATCGCCATTGGCCAGGGCCTCGGTCTGGGCGAGGAGGTGCGAGAGCAAGACGCGGTGCTGCCCGAGATGCGGGTGGTCGGGACGGATCACGCCGATGAAATCGGCCGGCACCACCTGCGTGCCCTGGTGCAGGGCCTGGAAGAAGCTGTGCTGGCTGTCGGTGCCCGCGCCGCCCCAGAGCACCGGCACGGTGTCATGCGCCACCGGCTCGCCGGCATGGTCCACGCGCTTGCCGAGGCTCTCCATCACCAGCTGCTGCAGGTAGGCCGGCAACAGGCGCAGGCGCTCGTCGTAGGGCAGCACGGCATGGGCGGCGTGGCCCTCGACATTGCGGTTCCACACCGCGAACAGGGCATGCCAGAGCGGCAGGTTCGATTCCGCCGGGGCCTCGAGGAAATGCCGGTCCATGGCCTCGGCACCGGCCAGCATGGCGTCGAAGCCGTCCTCCCCCAGGGCCAGCAGCACCGAGAAGCCCACCGCCGACCACAGCGAGTAGCGGCCGCCCACCCAGTCCCACATCGGCAGCACACGGGCAGGATCGACGCCGAAGGCCTCGGCCTTCGCCACGTTGGCGCTCACCGCGTACAGACGCTCGCCACCGCCCAGCCAGTCGCGCACCAGCGCGCCATTGAGCAGGGTCTCCTGGGTGCCGAAGCTCTTGGAGACGAGGATGGCCGCGGTGCGCGCTGGATCGAGGCCGGACAGCAGCCGGGTGGCGGCATGGGCATCGACATTGCTGAGGAAGTGCAGGCGGAAGCGGCCATCGCCGAAATCGCGCAGGGCGTCCACCGCCAGCCGCGGACCGAGATCGGAGCCGCCGATGCCGATGTTGATGACATCGGTGATCTCGCTGGCCCGCAGGGCCTGGGCCAGCGCCCGCATCCGGGCGCGGGTGGCCGCGGCCTCGGCGGCGGCCTGCGAGGCTACCGGCGCCTCGAAGACGGTGCGCAGGGCACTGTGCAGGGCCGGGCGGCGCTCCGAGCGGTTGACCTCCTCGCCATGGAGAAGCGCCCGGATGGCCTCGCCCATGCCACTGGCACGGGCCACGGCGAACAGTGCCTCCAGAGCCTCGTCATCGACGTGCTGGCGGGCGAAGCTGGCATAGAGGCCGTCCACCCGCAGGGCCATGCGCGCGGCCCGGCCCGGATCGGCCGCCAGCAGTTGCTTCAGCTCGCGCCCGGCGAGGCGGGCGCCATGGGATTGCAGATGCTGCAGCCGCGATGCGGTGGATTCCATTCCGGCTCCCGGACTCAGGCGGCCTGCGCCGGGATGCTGTGGTTGGTATGGGTCAGGCGGTTCTGCCGATCCACGTAGACGAGCGTCGGCTTGAACTTCGCCGCCTCGGCCTCGTCCATCTGGCCGTAAGCGCAGATGATGACGAGATCGCCCGGCCCGGCGAGATGCGCCGCCGCGCCGTTCACCGAGATCACGCCGCTGCCCTCCTCGCCGCGGATGGCGTAGGTGACGAAGCGGGCGCCGTTATTGATGTTGAAGATGTGTACCTGCTCGTACTCGCGGATGCCGGAGACGTCGAGCAGCCGGCCATCGATGGCACAGGAGCCTTCATAGTGCAGCTCGGCATGGGTGACCGAGGCGCGGTGGATCTTGGCTTTGAGCAGGGTGAGCTGCATGGCGGCGGTCCCGGAAGCGTGAAGGCGCGGAGTGTAGGTGGCAGGAATCGAGCCTGCAATCGATCACTAGCCTGCGCGGGAGCGCGTCCAGCCGGCGTGGACGGGCCGGTACTCAGACCGCGGGGCCGTCGAACTCGAGATTGTCGATCAGCCGGGTACGGCCCAGCCGGGCTGCCACCAGGCCCAGCAGCCCCGGCTCGTTGCCGGCCAACGGCAGCGAAAGATCGCTGCGGCGGATCACCGCGTAGTCGACCACGAAGCCGGCGGCGGTGAGGCGTTCCACCGCCTCCTGCTCGATGCCGGCGAGCGGCAGGCCCTGCGCCGCCTGCTCGCGCATGGTGCGCAGGTTGCGGATGATCTCCACAGCCAACGCGCGTTCCTCCGGAGCCAGGTACTGGTTGCGCGAACTCATCGCCAGCCCATCGGGCTCGCGCACCGTGGGCCCGGGCACGATGTCGATGGCGAAGGCAAGATCGCGGGCCATGTGGCGGATCACCTGCAGCTGCTGATAGTCCTTGCGGCCGAAGATCGCCACATCGGGGCGCACCATGTTGAACAGCCGCGCCACCACCGTGGCCACACCCTCGAAATGTCCGGGGCGGTGCTCGCCCTCCAGCACCTCGGAGATCCCGGGCACGCGAATCCGCACCGCAGCCTCCGGTCCCAGCGGATAGACCGTCTCCACCGAGGGCAGGAACAGAAGATCGCAGCCGGCGCGGGCCAGCCCCTCGGCATCGGCCTCGGGAGTGCGCGGATAGCGGGCGAAGTCCTCGTTGGGACCGAACTGGGTGGGATTGACGAAGATGCTGGCCACCACCTTGTCGGCGTTCTGCCGCGCCAGCTCCACCAGCGAGAAATGTCCGGCATGCAGGTTGCCCATGGTGGGCACCAGGGCCACGCGATGGCCCTGGTCGCGCCAGCCGGCGAGATGGGCGCGCAGTTCGGCGACGGTGCGGACGGTGCGGATCATGCGTAGGCGTGCTCGGGGCCGGGGAAACGGCGGGAACGGACGGCTTCGGCATAGGCTTCGAGAGCGCCACGCACCGAGCCGCCCTCGGCGAGGAAATCCTTGACGAAACGCGGCCGGTGCCCGCCGCCGATGCCGAGCAGGTCGTGCAGCACCAGCACCTGGCCGTCACAGCCGGCCCCGGCGCCGATGCCGATGGTGGGGATGCCGGCCGCGGCACTGATCTCGGCCGCCAGCGCGGAGGGCACGCACTCCAGCACCAAGGCCGAGGCCCCGGCGGCCTCCACGGCGCGGGCATCCTGGCGCAGTTGCTCGGCGGCGGCAGCCTCCCGCCCCTGCACCCTGTAGCCGCCCAGCCGCAGCACCGACTGCGGGGTCAGACCGAGATGGGCGCAGACCGGGATCTCGCGCTCGACGAGAAAGCGGATGGTCTCGAGCTTCACTCCGGCCCCCTCGAGCTTCACCATCGCCGCCTGCCCCTCCTTGAGCAGGCGCAGCGCGGCCTCGAGCGCCATCAACGGCGTGGCGTCCGAACCGAAGGGCATGTCGGCCACCAGCAGGGCCGAACGCAGGCCACGGGCGACATTGGCGCAGTGATAGACGACATGATCGACGCTGACCGGCAGGGTGCTGGTATGCCCCTGCACCACCATGCCCAGGGAATCGCCCACCAACACGAGGTCGATGCCCGCTTCCTCGAGCACGGCGGCGAAGGCGGCGTCATAGCAGGTGAGCGCGACGATCGGCCGCCCGTCCTGCTTCATACGGCGCAGGCCGGGCACGGTGAGCGGCGCGCGCGGCGGCGGGGCATCGGTGGCGTACATGGGCTGGGGGATGCCGGTTCGAGCGGGCGCCTAAGGTATCGCCTCGATGCCCGAGCAATCCAGCGCATCACGCAGCTGCGCGACCCGGCCGAGGCCGGGAAGCACGAGATCCGGTTCGAGCGCTGCCCAGGGCACCAGTACGAAAGCACGTTCGGCCAGCCGAGGATGCGGCAGCACCAGGTCTGGCGAATCGAGCACCACGTCCTCGACGGCGAGGAGGTCGAGGTCGAGGGTGCGCGGCCCCCAGCGGGTTTCCCGCGCCCGGTCGCGGCCATGGGCGCGCTCCACCGCCTGCAGGGCGGCGAGCAAGGCCTCCGGGCCGAGCGAGGTGCGCAGCCGGGCGACGGCGTTCAGGAAGGCCGGCTGGTCCTTGAGGCCCCAGGCCGGAGTGCGGTAGCGCGGCGAGCAGGCCTCGACGGCGATGCCAGGCAGGGCGCCGAGCTGGCGCAGGGCCGAGGCGAAGGCCGCGGCCACGTCGCCCACATTGCCGCCCAGCCCGATCCACGCCCGCCGGGCGGCCCCACCAGCCTCAGGCGTCGGGCGCACCCGGAGCCCCGCCGCCGGTCGATCCACCGCCACGCCGCGGACGCCGGCGGCGTCGCCGACGCGCCGGCGCGTCGCCCTCGCCCTCCGGGCTGGCCTCGCCGGCCTCCATGCCCGCGACCGCCAAACCCTTGGACTCCGGATCGTCGTGGCCATGGAGCACGGCCGCCGGCCCCTGCAGCTGCGCCTCGCGCCAGAACTGCAGGTCCGCCCCGAGTTCCGGCGCCACCCGGGCGCGCAGCTCGAGGAAGTCGAAAGCGGCCCGGAAGCGGGGGTGCGCCAGAGTACGGAACACCCGCTTCTTCTGCCGCAGCGAGAAGCGCGGCTGCAGCATCCAGATCTCCTGCATCGGCAGCGAGAAGCGCCGCGGCAGAGCGATGCGCTGTGCCTGGTGCAGGGTGACACGGTCGGCGGCGCGCTGCTGCGCCACCACCGGGTCGAGGCCCTGGGCCTGCAGGCGCGCCAGTTCGCGGCAGTAGGCCGGCCAAAGCAGCACGGCATAGAGGAAAGCCGGCGTCACCGGCCTGTCCTCGGCGATCCGCCGATCGGTGTTGCGCAGGCCCTCGAGCACCATCGTCCGCAAAGAGCCGCTGCGATTGGTACGCAGGGCCTCGGCGGTCTCGGGCAGCAGCACGGGCAGCAGGGCGTGGGTCTCAAGGCCCAGGAAACTCGCCTCGGCATGGCCGGCGAGGAAGAGCTTGAGCGATTCGTCGAATAGCCGGGCCGGGGCGGCGCCGGCGATCAGCGGGGCCATCGCCGGGATGGGCGCACTGCTACCGAGGTCGATCGAGAAGCCCAGTTTGGCCGCGAGACGCACCGCGCGCAGCATCCGCACCGGGTCTTCGCGGTAGCGAGTCTCCGGGTCGCCGATCAGCCGCAGGCGGCGCGCCATCACGTCCTCGAAGCCCCCGACGTAATCGCGCACCGAGAAGTCTTCGATGGCGTAGTACAGAGCGTTGGCGGTGAAGTCGCGGCGCACCGCATCTTCCTCAATGGTGCCGTAGACGTTGTCACGCAGCAGGCGGCCGTCATCCTCGGCGGCACGCCCGCCGCTGCCGTCGTCGTCATTGGCACGGAAAGTCGCCACCTCGATGATCTCGCGCCCGAACACCACGTGCGCCAGTCGGAAGCGGCGTCCGATCAGGCGGCAGTTGCGGAACACCTCGCGCACCTGCTCCGGCGTGGCATTGGTGGCCACATCGAAGTCCTTGGGCTGGCGCCCGGCAAGCAGGTCGCGCACCGCGCCGCCCACGAGAAAGCTCTGGTAGCCGGCATCACGCAAGCCGTAGAGCACTTTCAGTGCCGCCGGGCTGATGTTCCGGCGCGAGATCGGGTGCGCCTCGCGGGGGATCACCAAGGGAACGGCGGAATCGGGCATGGGGCGTGGGGGCTCCGGCGGTGCAGTAGAAAGGGCTTCAAGGGGCTTGGCGAACGCCAAAGGAATCCGGTATCCTACCGGACTCGCAGGACGCGACCAACTCATTGCTCCCTTCGTCTAGAGGCCTAGGACGTGGCCCTCTCAAGGCTAAAACACGGGTTCGAATCCCGTAGGGAGCGCCAATTCCAACGACGCCCGGCCCCGCCGGGCGTCGTTTTTTTCCGCCACGCGCACGCCACCGCGCGAGCCGCGGCGCTACCCTAACGCGCCCATCCCGACCACGCCGCCGCCATGCCCTTCGTCGTCACCGAGAACTGCATCAAGTGCAAGTACACCGACTGCGTCGAGGTCTGCCCCGTCGACTGCTTCCACGAAGGCCCGAACTTCCTCGTCATCGATCCTGACGAGTGCATCGACTGCACGCTCTGCGAACCGGAATGCCCGGCCAAGGCGATCTACCCCGAGGACGACGTGCCGGCGGGCCAGGAGGGCATGATCGCGCTCAACCGCGAACTCGCGGCGCAATGGCCGGTGATCACCACGCGCAAAGACCCGCTGCCCGATGCCGCCGAATGGGACGGCAAGCCGGGCAAGCTCGCGTACCTGGAACGCTGAGCCGGGCGGCCGCAGGCGGCCGCGCCGGCGGAGTGGCCGCTTACTGCAGGCGGCCGCGCAGCAGGCCGAGCAACTCGGCAGCCGGACCGCTGGTGAGCGGCGCCCCCTCGGTGCTGATGGCATCGATGCGCGCCTGCTCGCCCTGCGCGCTCACGCGCACGAGGAAGGTCTGGCCGCGGAAGCTCACCTCATGGGCATTCAGCGCCACCACCGGCTGGCTCGAGGTCACGCCCTCGATGCGCGCGAGCGAGAGACCGACGCGACGGAAGGCACTCTCCTGGCTGTCGTCCAGGGTGAAGGCGCTGCCGGGGCCGCGCAGGGCCGGCGGGGCCGCCGCCGGTACAGGACCAGCAGCCGGCGCAGGCGGCACCTGCAACGCGGCGCTGGACGAGGGCAGCACGAGATCCGGCGGCACCTCGAGCGGGCGGCTCTCGCGCGCCTCGAGGTAGGGCGCTTCCTTGCCGCGGAACCAGGCACAGCCCGGCAGAGCCACGGCGCAGGACAGCAGCAGGGCGCCGGCGAGGACGGGGCGCAGGACGGGGGAACGGGACATCGGCATCTCCAGTTGGTCAGGCGACACGGCGAGCGGAGCGAGCCTCCGCCTCGGCGCGTTCGATGAGGTCCAGCAGAGCAGGCAGCGGCCCGGCCTCGGCTGGCGGCAGGGGCAGCAGGGGCAGGCGCAGCCCGCGACCGAGCCCCTGGGCATCAAGCAAGGCTTTCAGCGGAATCGGGTTCGGTGCGCAGCCCAGGAAATCGTAGAGCGGGCGCAGGACGGCATCGCGGGCGCGGGCCTCGGCCACACGGCCGGCGGCGAAGTCGGCCGTGATGCGGGCGAAGCTCGCCGGCACGAGGTTGGACGCCACCGAAACCACTCCCGCGGCCCCGGCCTCCATGGCCGCCACGAAGCTGGGATCGTCGCCGGAGAGCAGGGCGAAACCAGGCCGGGCGAGCGGCGCCAACGCTTGCCAGCGCGCAGGGGCGGCCACGGCCTCCTTGAGGCCGATGACACCGGGCAGCGCCAGCAGTTCGGCCACCGTCTCCGGCAGCAGGTCTACCCCGGTGCGCGGCGGCACGTTGTAGAGAATGACCGGCAGTCCGCCCTGCTCGGCCACCGCGCGGTAATGCGCGACGAGGCCGGCCTGGGTCGGGCGCACGTACGGCGGGGTGACCACCAGCGCCGCCTCGGCGCCCAGAGCCGCGGCGCGGCGAGTCTGGGCGATGGTCTTCGCCGTGCTGGACAGGCCGGTGCCGGCGATCACGCCGATACGGCCGGCAACGATGCGCACCGCCTCGCGCAGCAGCAGGCCGTACTCCTCGTCGGAGAGCGCTGCCGCTTCGCCGGTCGAGCCGGCCACCACCACCGCCCGCGAACCGGCCTCGACCTGTTGCTCCAGCAGGCGCCCCCAGGCGGCGAGATCGAGACTTCCGTCGGCCGAGAACGGGGTGGCGAGCGCGGTGATGCTGCCGGAGAGGTGCAAGGCAGGTCTCTTCGATGCGAGAGAGGGAGGGAGATGCCCGGATGTTACTTGCGGCACGAAGAACGCGGCAAGTATGCTTTCCGGGAAGACTTCAGGGGTGCCGCACACCCCATGGAACCCGCGCTTTGTCAGAGTCCACGCCCCGCCCGCCGTCGCAAGAGAACCTGCTGCTCATCAGCGCCTACGCGACCCACCCGGACTCCCCTCTCCTCGCCGTCAGCCGCCGCATCGCCGATTCCGGCTGCAACCTGGTCGATGCCCGCCTCGCCACCGTCGGGCGCGACGTCTCGGTGACGGCGCTGGCCTCCGGCCCCTGGGACGCCGTGGCCAAGCTGGAAGCCATGCTCACGCGCATGGAGCGCGACGACGGCATGAAGCTGCACTGGTACCGCACCGGTCCAAAGCCGCTGCAGTCCAACCTGCTGCCCTACATCGTCGAGGTGGTCGCCTCCGACCGTCCCGGCATCCTCTACCAGCTCGCCGACTTCTTCGACCGCCAGGGCATCACGGTCGAGAACCTGCAATGTTCGCGCTACCGCGCCATGCAGACCGGCGCCGACATGTTCTCGGCCCACCTCACCATCGGCGTGCCCGCCAGCATGCACATCGCCGCGCTGCGTGACGACTTCCTCGCCTTCTGCGACGACCTCAACCTCGACGCCATCATGGATCCGATGAAGTTCTGAGTCGCCGATGACTGGATCCCGCGCCGCGTGACTACTGCACGCCGACACCGAGCCGCCATGACGCCCCGCGTGATGGCGGCTTTTTCTTTGCCGCACCCCCGCCCGACCGAGGAGCCGCGATGACCCAGAGCAAGCGCATCTACGTGCTCGACACCAACGTGCTGATGCACGACCCGACCGCGCTGTTCAAGTTCGAGGAACACGACGTATTCCTGCCGATGATGGTGCTGGAGGAACTCGACAACAACAAGAAAGGCCAGACCGAATCGGCGCGCAATGCACGCCAGGTGAGCCGTTTCCTCAACGAGTTGATCATCAACCACGGCAACCGCGGCATCGACGGCGGCATCCCGCTCAAACGCCCGAGCGGTCTGCAGCTCAGGACCGCCGACAGCCTCGGCCGACTGATCTTCCAGACCACGCCAGCGGACACCAGCAAGGGCTTCGGCACCGTCCTGCCTGACAACCAGATCCTCGGCTCGATCCTGCAACTACGCACCGAGCATCCAGATACGCCGGTAGTACTGGTATCGAAGGACATCAATCTCCGGATCAAAGCCAGCATCGTTGGCGTGGTGGCCGAGGATTACGAAAACGACCGCGCCCTCGACGACTTCAACCTGCTCTATACCGGCGCCACCGCCCTGCCCGAGGACTTCTGGGAACGGCACGGGAAAAACCTGCGCAGCTGGACCGAGCGTGGCCGCACCTTCTACGAGCTCCGTTCCATTCCCGAAGAAGGCTGGTACGTGAATCAATTCCTCTACCTGCCTGGCGAAAACGATGCCGAGCTGAAAGTGGCCAAGCTGGAGGGCGATCGCGCCATCCTGCAGATCGTCGAGGATTTCCGTTCCCCACACCACCAGGTCTGGGGCATCAACGCCCGCAACCGCGAACAAAACTTCGCGTTCAACGCCCTGATGGACCCGGAGATCGATTTCGTCACCCTGCTCGGTACCGCCGGTACCGGCAAGACCCTGCTGGCGCTGGCCGCGGGCCTGGCCCAGACCATGGACGTGCAGCGTTACCGTGAGATCATCATGACTCGTGCCACCGTGAGTGTGGGCGAGGACATCGGCTTTTTGCCCGGCACGGAAGAAGAGAAAATGACGCCGTGGATGGGCGCCCTCACCGACAACCTCGAGGTGCTGACCCACACCGAGAACCATGGCAACTGGGGCCGCGGCGCCACCAACGACCTGCTGGCGAGCCGGATCAAGATCCGCTCGATGAACTTCATGCGCGGTCGCACCTTCCTCAACCGCTGGGTGATCGTGGATGAGGCGCAGAACCTGACACCAAAACAGATCAAGACCCTGATCACTCGCGCCGGCCCGGGCACCAAGATCATCTGCATGGGGAATGTGGAGCAGATCGACACCCCCTACCTCACCGAAACCACCTCCGGCCTGACCTACGCCGTGGACCGCTTCAAGAGCTGGGCCCACAGCGCCCATGTCACGCTGCGCCGCGGCGAGCGTTCGCGCCTGGCCGACTATGCCTCCGAGGTCCTCTGAGCCATGGGCGGGGATGCGGTCGGCAGTATCGCGGTAGACGGCCCGCGCACGGCATCGGTGCTCAGTATCGCCGGCTCCGACAGTGGCGGCGGCGCCGGCATCCAGGCCGACCTCAAGACCTTTGCCGCCCACGGCGTGCACGGCCTGTCGGCGATCGCGGCGCTCACCGCCCAGCACACCCGTGGTGTGACCGCGGTGCACGTGCCGGACCCCGGCTTTCTGCGGGCGCAGATCGATGCCTGCTTCGAGGACTTCGACATCCGTGCAGTGAAACTCGGCATGCTGGCCACGGCGGAGATCATTCACGCCGTCGCCGATGCCCTCGAGCACTGGCGGCCGGCAGCCCTGGTGGTCGACCCGGTGATGGTGGCCACCAGCGGCGCCAAACTGCTGGCCGACGATGCTCTCGATGCCCTGCGCAGACGCCTGCTGCCCATGGCTTCGGTACTCACTCCGAATCTACCCGAGGCCGAACTGCTGCTCGGCCGTGCCATCGGGCCCGGTGCGGAGGCCGACGCTGCGCTCGCCGACCTGCTGGCTCTCGGCCCCGAGGCCGTCCTGCTCAAGGGTGGCCACCTCGCGGAAAGCGAAGTCGTCGACCGTTTCGGCAGTGGGGTGCTACGTGCCACGTTCCGTAATCCACGCCTGCCCGTGGAAGGCCATGGCACCGGCTGCACGCTGGCCTCGGCCATTGCCGCCCGGCTGGCGCTGGGGGAAAGTCTCGTGAGTGCCTGCCGCCTCGGCACGGAGTACATCGCCGGCGCACTGGCGGCCGGGTACCGGCCGGGGCTGGGCGGCGTGGTGGTGCTCGACCACTTCTGGCGCTTCCGCGACGCATGATCGAGCAACTGCCGCGTTGGGTTTGGTGGGCGGGCGGCTTGCTCGCGTTCTCCGCCGGGCTGATGAACGTGGTGGGCCTGCTGTCTTTCGGCACTGAAGCAGTAACCCACCTCACCGGCACCACGACCCTGTTCGCCGGCCATGTGTCCCACGCCCGCTGGCAAGCGGCCTTGCATATGGCGGCGATCTTCGGCGCTTTTTTCACAGGCGCCGTGGCGAGCGGCTGGCTGATCCGCAATGAGCACCTGCAGCTGGGCCACCGCTATACCGCGGCCCTGCTGCTGGAGACCGGCCTGGCGCTGGCCGCCCTCGCTGCTTTCTTGCAACACCAGCCAGCCGGCTACTATCTGCTAGCGAGTGCAGTCGGCTTGCAGAACGCCATGCCAGTACCTACAGCGGAGCGGTGATCCGCACCTCGCATGTCACTGGGATGGTGACCGACATCGGCATCTATCTCGACCATGCCTTGCGCGGCCTACCGATACAGCGCAAGCGCCTGGCGATCAGCCTGCTGGTCAGCCTGCTGGTGACGAGCGCCTTCCTTGGCGGCGGGTTGGTGGGTGGCTTGGGCCTGCGCGGGATCGGCGAATGGATCCTGCTGCTTCCCGCGGCCATCGTCGCGGCCCTGGCCATGGCCCACGAAGCCTGGCGCCGAGGCCATCGCCAACTCGGCTACCGCCGGTAAGGCAGGCGCCAAGCGGCGTTCAACCTGCGACGCGGGCGGCGACAGCCTTGGCGAAGCTCTGGGTGGTACCGGTGCCGCCCACGTCCGGGGTCACGCCGTCCTTGGCCGCGAGGGTGTCGCGGATGGCCTGACGCAGGCGGTTGGCCTGCTCCACGTGACCGAGGTGATCGAGCATCTGGCCGGCGGCGAGCAACAGGGCGCAGGGATTGGCGATGTTCTTGCCAGCGATGTCCGGGGCCGAGCCGTGCACGGCCTCGAAGATGGCCGCGTGCTCGCCGATGTTCGCACCCGGGGCAAGGCCGAGACCACCGACGAGGCCGGCGCACAGATCAGAGAGAATGTCACCAAAGAGGTTGGTGGTCACGATCACATCGAACTGTTCGGGACGCATCACCAGTTGCATGCAGGTGTTGTCCACGATCATCTCGTTGCACTGGATGTCGGGATACTTCGCTGCCACCTCGCGCGCCACCTTGAGGAAGAGGCCCGAAGTGGACTTGAGGATGTTGGCCTTGTGCACCACCGTCACCTTCCGGCGGCCGAGGCGGCGGGCGAGATCGAAGGCGTAGCGGACGATACGCTCGGAGCCCTTGCGCGTCACCTTCTGTGTGAGCAGGGCGGTCTCGCCATCCTCGGAGAGGGTCTGGCCCTCGCCGATGTAGGCGCCTTCCGTGTTCTCGCGCACGGTGATGATGTCGATGTTCTCGTAACGCGCCTTGGTGCCCGGGAAGCTGATCGCCGGGCGGACATTGGCGTAGAGATCGAACTGCTTGCGCAGGGCGACGTTGATCGAGGTGAAGCCCTCGCCCACCGGCGTGGTCAGCGGGCTCTTGAGGGCGATGCGGTGCCGGCGGATCGCGTCGAGGGTGGCGGCGGGCAGCAGCTCGCCGGTTTTCTCCAGCGCCGACATGCCGGCCTCGACGAACTCGTACTCGAGGCCGAGCTTCATCGCATCCAGCACTCCCAGCGAGGCATCCATGATTTCAGGGCCGATACCATCCCCGCGGATCACCGCAATCGTCTGAGACATTTCGCATTCCTTCCTTACGCCCGATCCAGTGCGGGCGGCGGCGCGGATTATGCCGCAGCAGCGACGTTACGGCCCGGCACAGGCCCGGAGCCGGGCGGCTACGGTTCAGCCACCCTGTGGCGGACCGGGCCGATGGAGGAAGGCAGAAACCCGGGGGGGCAGTCAGCGGTGTGCGGCGTCGTGGGCCTCGGGCTCGCCCGCTTCGCCGGCGTCCAGACGATCGAGGAAATCCACCGCCCGCCGCAGATGCGGGATGACGATGGAGCCCCCCACCACCAGGCCGACGCTGAAGGCCTCGAAGAACTCGTCACGGTTCACGCCGGCCTGCCGACACTGCGCTACGTGGTAGGCGATGCAGTCATCGCAGCGCAGCACCATCGAGGCCACCAGGCCCAGCAGTTCCTTCGTCTTCACGTCGAGGGCACCGGGCCGGTAGGTCTGGGTATCGAGGGCGAAGAAACGGCGCACTACCTGGTTTTCGTGTTCCAGGATGCGCTCATTCATGCGCTTGCGGAAAGCGGTGAACTCGGCGACGCGGTCGCTCATGGGGTCTGCTCCAGCAGCGGGGAAAGACCGCCCGCACGGTCGAGGGCCACCATGTCGTCGAACCCGCCGACGTGATGGCCGTTGATGAAGATCTGCGGCACCGAGGTGCGCCCGGTCCGCGCCACCATCGCCTCGCGCTCGGCCGGGTCGAGGTCCACCCGCACCTCGCGCCACGCGACGCCCCGCTGCTTCAAGAAGTTCTTGGCAGCAACGCAATAGGGGCAGACGGCAGTGGTGTACATCACGACGTCGGCGGGCATGAAAGGCTCCGGTCGGGGCAGGTGCAGGGGGGGGGGGGGGGAACTATGGCGGCGGCGCGCGGTCTTTTCCAGCACCCACCGCCCTTAACGGCGGATTCACCAGCCCCCGCCCCGCATTCGGCAAGCTCGCATGATGCGCTGCCCCGCCCTCCGCCGCCCGACCGCTCTGGCGCTCGCCCTCGCCCTGCTGCCCGCTGGCGTGTCAGCGCAGTCACGGCCTGAGGCTCTGCCGCAGATGGGCTCCTCGGCCGCCACCCTGATCACCCCGGCCGACGAGGCGCGCTACGGCCAGATGGTGCTGCGCGAGCTGCGCCGCCAGGACCTGCTGCTCGACGACCCGCTGGTGGAAGGCTGGCTCAAGGGCGTGGGCTTCCGCGTGGCCGCCGCCAGCGGCGAGCCGGACCACGGGTTCACGTTCTTCATGATGCGCGACCGCCGCATCAATGCCTTTGCCACGCTCGGCGGGCTCGTCGGCATGAATGCCGGGCTCGTGCTCACCGCCGAGCGCGAGGACGAGGTGGCCGGGGTGCTCGCCCACGAGGTGGCCCACGTCACCCAACGCCATGTGCTGCGCTCGGTGGAAAAAGCCCAGCAGGCGCAGCTGCCGGCGATGCTGGCGATGATCGGCGTGATCGCCGCGGCCTCGCGCAGCGATTCTGCCTCGGCCGACGACGCGGTGCAGGCCGCGGTGGTCGGCGGTCAGGCCCTGGTGGCCCAGATGCAGATCGACTACACCCGCAGCAACGAATCGGAGGCCGACCGCATCGGCATCGACACCCTGCACCGCGCCGGCTTCGATCCGCTCGGCATCGCCGATTTTTTCGGCCGCATGGAGCGCGCCTCGCGCGGCAACTCCGGCGGCTGGCAGGTGCCGGAATACCTGCGTAGCCACCCGGTGACCACTACCCGCGTGGCCGAGGCCCGCGACCGCGCCGAGACCCTGCTGCGACAGCACCGCCCGGCCCCCTCCCTGCGCGCGGACGACGGGCACCTGCTGCTGCCAGCCGCCCTGCGCCCAGCCGCGGCCACGCCAGTGCCGGCCAGCGACGATTTCCCCTGGGCGCGTGAGCGGCTGCGGGTGCTGAGCGCCGCCAGCGCCCGCGAGGCGGTGGCCGAGTACGAGGCCGACGACACCCGGGCCGCCGGGCCGGCGCGGCGTTACGGACACGCCCTGGCGCTGCTGCGCGCCGGGCGCCCGGCGGAGGCCGCGGCGATGCTCGACGAGTTGCTGGCGGCGCAGCCCCGCCACCTCTGGCTGCGCCTCGCTTCGGCGGAGGCCGCGCACAAGGCCGGCCGGCCGGCGGTGGCGGACCAGCGCTTCGAGGCCCTGGTGGCCGACTATCCGCAACACCGGGCCGTCACCCTCGCCTATGCCGAAATACTGAACGAACGCGGTGATGCCGCCTCCGGCCGCCGCGCCCAGCAGCTTCTGCGCCCCCTGCTGGCCGCCGCCCCGACCGACCTGCAGTTGCAGCAGCGCTTCGCCCGCGCCAGCGAGCTTGCCGGAGACGCCAACCGTGCCATCGAGGCCCATGCCGAGGCGGCCTTCCTCTCCGGGCGGGCCGAGGATGCGCTAAAGCAGCTCGACGGGCTGAAACAGCGCGACGACGTGGATTACGTGCAGCGCGCCCGGATCGAGGCGCGGATGGCCGAAATCATGCCGGTGGTGCTGGAGATGCGGCGGATCGGCCTGCGCCCGCAGGACCAGGGGCGCAGCCGCAATGCCGGCTCGTGAAGGTTCCCTTGCAGCCGTCACCAAGACGTCATAAAAGTTTTATCTACTGGCGCGACTGGTCCCCGGCCTTGGAACCCCCGTGCAGAAGCGCATTCTCATCGTCGACGACGAGCCCGCCATCCGCGACATGGTCGCCTTCGCCCTGAAGAAGGGCGAGTACGAGCCGGTACATGCCGGCGACGCCCGCGAGGCGCAGATGGCCATCGTCGAACGCGTCCCCGATCTCATCCTGCTCGACTGGATGCTACCCGGCACCTCGGGCATCGACCTTGCCCGTCGCTGGCGCAAGGACGAGCTCACTCGCGACGTGCCGATCATCATGCTCACCGCCCGCGGCGAGGAGAACGACCGCGTCTCCGGCCTCGAGTCCGGGGTGGACGACTACGTGGTCAAGCCCTTCTCGGCGCGCGAACTGCTGGCGCGCATCCGCGCGGTGATGCGCCGCTCGCGCGAGGACGAGGCCGATGGCAGCGTGCAGGTGGGCCGCCTGCGCATCGACGGTGCCGCACACCGGGTCTATGCCGGCGACGAGCCGATCCACGTCGGCCCCACCGAGTACCGGCTGCTGCATTTCTTCATGACCCACACTGATCGGGTCTACACCCGCGCCCAGCTGCTCGACCACGTCTGGGGCGGCAATGTCTACGTCGAGGAGCGTACGGTGGACGTGCACATCCGCCGCCTGCGCAAGGCCTTGGAGCCGCAGCAACTCGACGGCATGGTGCAGACCGTACGCGGCAGCGGCTACCGCTTCTCGGAGACCCCATGACCGGATACGCCGCAGCATGACCGTGGGTTCCCTGCTGCGGCGCGCCTGGCGCCAGTCGGTCGCCCGGCTGCTGCTCATCCTCTGCGGCGCGGCCGCGCTCGGCCTGCTGCTCGGGGCGTTCTGGCCGCTGCTGGCACTGGCCGCCTTCGCCATCCTCGCCTGGCATTACTGGCGCCTGCACCGCCTGCTTTCACAGCTCTACCAACGCCGCCGCCTGCGCGACATCGATGGCCGCGGCCTCTGGGACGACCTCGAGATGCTCCTGCACCGCCGACAAAACGAAGGCCGGGCCCGGGTGAAGCGCCTACTCGGGCTGGTGCGTGGCTACCGCCGGGCGGCCGCGCTGATGCCCGATGCCGTGCTGCTGGTGGACCGCGAAAGCGGCCGCATCGACTGGTGCAACCGCCAGGCCCGCGCACTGCTCGGTCTGGACGCCCATGCCCCCGGCGCAGTCGGCACGGTCTTTCCCGGGAACGCGGTACAGGGCTGGTTCGCCGCCGGCCAGAGCGACGAGCCGCTGATCGACCAGCCCTCGCCCATCGATCCCAACGTGCGCCTGAGCCTGCGCCTGCTGCCCTACTCGCCGGAACAGTGGCTGCTGATGGTGCGCGACGTGACCAAACTGCTGCGCCTAGAACAGCTGCGCCGCGACTTCGTGGCCAATGTCTCGCACGAGCTGCGCACCCCGCTCACCGTGGTGCACGGCTACCTCGACATCCTCGACACCGAGGACTATCCCGAGCTCGAGCCGATGCTCACCGAGATGCGCAAGCAGTCGGCGCGGATGTCGCAGCTGGTGGAAGACCTGCTCACCCTCTCTCGGCTGGAGGCCCAGGAGGCCCTGGCGCAACGCGAGGTGGTGGCCATGGCACCGCTGCTCGCCACCCTGCGCCGCGAGGCCGAGGCGCTCTCGGCCGGGCGGCATCGCATCCGCGTGCTGGACGAGGCACGGGTGGACCTGCTCGGCTCCGCCCGCGAGCTGCACAGCGCCTTTTCCAACCTGGTGAGCAATGCGGTGCGCTACACCCCGGTGGACGGCAGCATCGAGGTGCGCTTCGAGCGCAGCCCCGATGGCGGCGCGGTGCTCTCGGTGCAGGACAGCGGCTATGGCATCCCGGCCCAGCACCTGCCACGGCTCACCGAGCGCTTCTACCGCGTCTCCACCAGCCGCGCCCGCGAGACCGGCGGCACCGGCCTCGGCCTGTCGATCGTCAAGCACGTGCTGAACCTGCACCAGGCGCGGCTGGAGATCACGAGCGAGGTAGGCAAGGGCAGCCGCTTCGCCTGCGTGTTCGGGCCGGAAGCAGTGGCGGAAGGCCTGCCGGAAACGGGCGGCGAGACCTGAAGCCGCTTCGCGCTTGCCAGCCACGCCCGCCTCGTTTCCAATCGGAAGCTTTCCCGCAGCAAGCCTTGCCCGTCGTGCCCCGCCGCAAGATCCCCACCGCCCCCGCCGCGCCTGCCGCCAGCGCCGCGTCGCCCCCCGACAGCGAGCTGTTCCTCAGCCGCGAGCTCTCGCAGCTCGCTTTCAACCGTCGTGTCCTGGCACAAGCCGAAGACCCCTCCATCCCGCTACTGGAGCGGTTGCGCTACCTGTGCATTTCCTGCACCAACCTCGACGAGTTCTTCGAGATCCGGGTCGCCTCGCTGCGCACCAGCGTGCAGTTCGGCTCCACCACTACCGTGGAAGGCCTGGTACCGGGCGCGCTGCTGAATCAGATCCATGAGGAGGCCAAGGCCCTCGTCGATGCCCAGTACCAGTTCTGGAACGAGACTCTGCGGCCGGCGCTCAACGAGGCCGGAGTGCGCATCCTGCCGCGCGATGCTTGGAGCGCGAAGCAGAAACGCTGGCTGCGCGAATACTTCGAGAACGAGATCATGCCGGTGCTCTCGCCGCTCGGCCTCGATCCGGCCCATCCCTTCCCACGCATCCTCAACAAGTCGCTCAACGTGGTGGTGGTGCTGGAGGGCAAGGACGCCTTCGGCCGCGCCGGGGGCATGGCCATCGTCCGCGCTCCCCGCTCGCTGCCGCGCATCATCCGCATCCCGGAGGAGATCTCCGGCCGTCCGCACGACTTCGTGCTGCTCTCGGCGGTGCTTTCGGCCTTCGTCGATGAGATTTTCCCAGGCATGAAGGTGAAGGGCGCCTGGCAGTTCCGGGTGACCCGCAATTCCGAACTGGTGGTGGATGAGGAAGAAGTGGAGAACCTCGCCCATGCCGTGCGCGACGAACTGGTAGGCCGCGGCTTTCGCCCAGCAGTACGGCTGGAGATCGCCGAGAACTGCCCCACTGCCATCGTCCAGGTGCTGCTGCAGAACTTCTCGCTGCCCGAAAACGCCGTCTACCGTATCAACGGGCCGGTAAATCTCAACCGCGTAATCCAGGTCTACGACCTCGTGGACCGGCCGGAGCTGAAGTTCCCCCCCTTCACCCCACGGCCGCCGAAGCTCGACATGGAAGCCCCCTTCGAGCAATTGCGCGAGCGCGACGTGCTGATGCACCACCCCTACGAGAGCTTCGGCGCGGTGGTGGATCTGGTGGCCCACGCCGCGCAGGACCCGGACGTGCTGGCGATCAAGCAGACCCTCTACCGGGTGGGCCGCAACTCGCCGCTGATCGAGCATCTCATCGCCGCTGCCCGCAACGGCAAGGACGTGACCGTGGTGGTGGAACTGCGCGCGCGTTTCGACGAGGAGGCCAATCTGCGGCTCGCCGACCAGCTCCAGGAGGCCGGCGTACAGGTGCTCTATGGCGTGGTGGGCTACAAGACCCACGCCAAGATGCTGCTCATCGTGCGCCGCGAAGGAAAGCGCCTGCGCCGCTACGCCCACCTCGGCACCGGCAATTACCACACCGGCACCGCCAAGGCCTATACCGACATCGGCCTGCTCACTGCCAACGAGGAAATCACCGCCGACGTGCATTCGCTGTTCCAGCAGCTCTCCGGCCTGGCGCCCTCGTTCCGGCTGAAGCGCCTGCTCACCTCGCCCTTCACCCTGCACGGCGGCCTGTTGGCCAAGATCGCCCGCGAGGCCGCCAATGCCCGCGAAGGGCGGCCGGCCAGGATCATTGCCAAGATGAACGCCCTCAACGAGGCCGGGGTGATCCGCGCCCTTTACGCCGCTTCCCAGGCCGGGGTGGAGATCGACCTGATCGTGCGCGGCGCCTGCGCCCTGCGGCCCGGGGTACCCGGACTCTCCGAGCGGATCCGCGTGCGCTCGGTGGTGGGGCGCTTCCTCGAGCACAGCCGGGTCTACTGGTTCCAGAACGGCGGCGAGCCGGAACTGTACTGCTCTTCGGCCGACTGGATGGAGCGTAACCTGCTGCGCCGGGTGGAAACCTGCTTCCCCATCCTCGATCCCAGGCTGGCCAAGCGGGTATACGAGGAGGAACTGGAGAACTACCTGCGCGACAATACCCAGAGCTGGGTACTGGGCCCGGACGGGCAGTACACCCGCCTGCAACCTGAAGGCGACGAGATGCCGCATTCGGCCCAGCAGTCGCTGCTCGCCAAACTCTGTACCTGACACCATGCCCGCCAGCCTGCCCAAGGCCCTCCAGGACGGCGATCTGCTCGCCGCGGTCGATCTCGGTTCGAACAGCTTCCACCTCGTGGTGGCGCGCTACACCCTGGGGCAGCTGCGCATCGTCGACCGGATCAAGGAGACGGTGCGGCTGGCGGAAGGCCTGGACGCCAACGGTGGCCTGCGCCCCGACGTGGTGCAGCGGGCACTCGACTGCCTCGCCCGCTTCGGCCAGAAGCTGCGCAACATTCCCTCGCCGCGGGTGCGCGCCATCGCCACCAACACGGTGCGCCAGCTGCGCAATCCGCAAGCCTTCCTGCTGCCGGCGGAAACCGCGCTCGGGCATGGCATCGAGGTGGTCTCCGGGCGCGAAGAGGCGCGCCTCGTCTACCTCGGGGTGGCGCACGGCCACCCGCCGGGCAAGTCGCGGCGGCTGGTGATCGACATCGGCGGTGGCTCCACCGAGTTCATCATCGGCGATGGCCTGACGCCGGTGGAACGCGAGAGCCTGCAGATGGGCTGCGTGGCCACCACCAAGCGCTTCTTCGCCAATGGCAAGCTCTCGCGCAGGCGCTGGCGCGATGCCCAACTGGAGATGGCGGCGGAGTTCCAGCAGTTCTCCGCACTCTACCGGCAGCGCGGCTGGAAGGAGGTCTTCGGTTCTTCCGGCACGATCAAGGCCATCGGCGAGATCTGCGAGGCCATGGGCCAGGGCAAGGGCGGCGTGATCACCGCGGAAGCCCTGGCGGCACTCACCGAGCGCCTGCTCGGCTTCGAAACCCTGGAGTCGGTCAAGCTCCCCGGCCTCGGCGCCGAGCGCCAGCCGGTGATCGTGGGCGGGGTGCTAGTGCTAGCCACGGCCTTTTCCAGCCTCGATATCCGGCGGCTGACGGTGAGCGCCACGGCGATGCGCGAGGGCATCCTGCAGGACATGGTGGGCCGTGGCAGCGCCGACGACCCCCGCGATGCCTCGGTGGGGGCCCTCGCCATCCGCTACGCCATCGACACTGCGCAGGCCGAGCGGGTGGAGGCCACCGCGCTCTCGCTGTTCGACGACGTGGCACTCGACTGGGGCCTCGAGGCGCCGGAGCGGCAGATGCTGGGCTGGGCGGCGCGCCTGCACGAGCTGGGCCTCGCCATCGCCCACAGCCAATACCACGTACACGGCGCCTACGTGCTCGAGCACTCCGACATCGCCGGCTTCTCGCGCACCGAGCAGCAGTTCCTCGCCACCCTGGTGCGCAACCAGCGGCGTGCCATCAAGCTCACCAGCTTCGAGGCCCTGCCCGACCGCGTGGCTCCAGCGGCGCAGCGCTGCGCCCTGCTGCTGCGTCTGGCCGTACTGCTGCACCGGGCCCACGAAGGCGGGAAGATCCCCGGCCTGCGCCTCAAGGTCACCTCGGGCGGCCTCCAGCTCCGGCTGTCGAAGGCCTGGTTGGAGGGCCACCCGCTGACCCGCGCCGATCTCGAGAACGAGAAAGCCTACCTGCAGGCCATCGGCTATCGGCTGGACATCGACGCGGACTGAGCCCCCTGCCCTGCCCCCGCCTCCGCCGGGAGCGGCGCTAGCTCCGCCAGCGCGAGGCGATGCTCGAGCAGGGAGCGCCCTGCCGCATCGCGCAGCGACAATCGCAGCTCCGCCCTCTCCCAGTCGATCTCCACGAGGCCGAAGTTCGCCACGTGGTGCGCGCGGCCGAGCCGCAGGGCGTTCGGCACCGGCACGTGCCACGCTTCGGTGAGCCCGCTCGAGGTGAGATCCACGAGTGGGTACGGCACGTTGACGTCGAGCCGGCTGAGCTCGCCGTAGAGGTTGTCGCCGAGGAAGAGGAAGAGCTGGGGATCGGCGGCCTCTACCGCCGACCAGATCGGCTGCGGCTTGTGTTCTTTCGCGCAGGAACCGAAGGCGATGCGGGTGAGCGGGGCGCCGGCATCGAAGCCGGGCGGCGCCGAGACCCCCTCCTGTGGCGGGACGCCGCTCCCGGTCGCGGCCCATGCCTCGGAGGGCATGGGCGCGAGCAGGAGGGCCGTGGCGCCCAGCAGGGCGCGCAGGGCCCGGGCAGGCATCAGAACGAGGCCTCGAGGGTGAGGAAGGCCTGGCGCGGCGCCCCGGAGAGCAGGGTGTAGTTCAAGCCCTGCGGGTCGCTGGCGACGAAGCCGTTCGAGCCCACCGTCGAGAAGTAGGACTCGTCGAACAGGTTGGTCACGTTGAGCGTGGCCTTCAGACCCTTGGCCCAGCCAAGATCGCCGAAGCGGTAGGACAGCGAGGCATCGGCCACCCAGTACGACGGCACCTTCGAATCGTTGAGGTAGGTGATGAAGCGTTCGTCGGAATGCTTGGCGCCGAGCCGAGCCTCCCAGCCGTCCATCGCATAGCGCAGCTCCACGTTGGCGAGCAGCTCCGGCGTATCCACCACGGTCTTGCCACGGGTAGGCACGAGGGTGGTGCCGTCGAGGTAGTCGGAGGCGTACTCGGAATCGTTCCAGGACAGCGAGGCGAACAGCGAGAAGCCCTCGGAAAGGCGCCAGTCGATCGCCGCCTCGGCCCCGCGGGTCTCCACATCGCCGACGTTGGCGAGCGCGCTAGGACAGCCCACGATGCCGGCGCACTGCGAGATGGTGAGCAGGCGGTCCTGGAAATCCACGCGGTACAGGGTGAGCGAGCCCTGGAAGCCTTCGAACCCGTAGCGGACGCCGCCCTCGAGCGTCTTCGAGGTCTCCGGGCGCAAGGTGCCGCGGATGGCGTCGAAGGCCGCCTGGCTGGCCGAGAACGGCCCGCTCACGCCGGCGCGGAAGGCCGCCATGTTCTCGGCATAGGAACCGAACAGCTCGAAGCCGGGCGAGACCTCGAAGCGCAGGCCGAGCTGCGGCAGGAAGCTGTCCTTGGCCTGGATACGTCCTTGGGCGCGGGTGCCGAGGCGGTTCACCGCATCGATCTTGGCGTCGAGGGCCTTGAAGCCGGCGTCGATGGTGAATCGGCCCTCCATCAGGCCGATGCGGTCGGCGAGGTACCAGACCCGGGTGCGGCTGTCGAAGTCCTGGGCGAACACTCGCTGGTCCGGGCTGCGGTAGAAGAAGGCGCGGTTCGGCGGGGTATCGGCATTCAGGTTGTAGAAATTGCGCTGCAGGCCATGCTCGCTGTCCTCGTACCAGAGCCCGAAGCTCAGGGTGTGATCGCCGAGCGGCAGCTCGATGCCGGTGGTGAGCCCGCGGCGATCGATGGTGTACTCGGTGGTGCGCAGGCGCAGCGGCAGGGTGGGTGAGCTGGCGGAGTACGGCGTGACCCAGTGACCCTGTCCGTCGTTGACGTGGCGGTAGGCCTGGGCGCGGAAGACGGCGCCGTCGCCGAAGCCGAACTCGGTGTTCAACGCGTACAGGTCGTCGTCGCGCATGCCGCGGCCGAGGTAGTAGGCATCGTCGAGGCTGTTCACCGCGCCGCTGAACTGGCCAAAGGCGGCGCGGATGGCACGCTCCCAGTCGCGGGCGTAGTTGTCCCAGTCCATGCCGAGGCGGCGGGCCGATTCCAGCGAGAGATCGGCGTAATCGGTCTCGGCGCGGCGCGAGGTATTGACCATCGCGCCCAGGCTCCAGTCATCGCCGCTGAAGCGCGCCTGCGCATTCACCTGCCGCGAGTCCTGCTTGCCATAGCCCTTCCACTTCTCGGCATCGTGCTTGGCTCCGGCGAGGAAGGCGGAGAAACCACCGAGTTCGCCAGTGTCGTAGCGGGCAAAGGTGCGGCTGGTCTCGTCGCTGCCCAGGGTCTGGGCGAGGGTGAAGCCGCGCTCGGCCTGCGGGCCGCGGCTGGAAAAGCGCACCGTGCCACCGAGGTTCGAGGAAGAGGCGGTATCGAGCGCGCCACTGCCCTGCGAAACTTCGACGAAACCAAGGTTCTCGGCGATCAGGGCCCGGCTGATGTGCAGGCCGTTGTGGTTGCCGTAGCTCATGTCGCCGAGCGGGATGCCATCCAGCGTGAAACCGAGCTGGTTCTGGTTGAAGCCGCGGATGTTGAGGCGCGTCGACCACTCGTAGTTGCCCCAGGGGTCGGCGGCGGTGAAGTGCACGCCCGGCAGCTTGCCGAGCAGCTTGAGCGGGCTGGTGCCGGCCGGCTGGCGCACCAGCTCGTCGCGGCCGAGTTCCTGCACCTGGCGGGTCTGGCCGGTGCCGACCACGTTCACGGCATCGAGCACCGTGGCCTCGGTGGCGGGCATGGTGGCAGGCGCGGCCTGGGCGGTGGCGGCGACGAGGGCGCTGGCCACGGCCAGGGCGAGCGGGTGCAGCGGGCGGGTCTTGCGGGGGGCGGAAGCCATGGATCTCTCCGTTCGTGGGGTTCCCTCCGGCGTGGAGGGCGCGCGAACGGTGGGCCCCCAAGATGACGAAACCGTTAAGCCGAGATTGCGGCGTTCCCGAACCTCGAGGTCATGCACACGTCATTCGCTTGTCATCGCCCTGCCGCGTGCACATCGCAGGCTCGCGGCATGGACATGCCCGCCGCCCCCCGCCGCCACTGCTTCGAATTGGTCACCGAGACCTACCCGCCGGAGATCAACGGCGTCGCGCTCACGGTGCAGTCACTGCACGACGGCCTGATCGCCCTCGGCCACGAGGTCGGCCTGGTGCGCCCGGCCCGGCCCGGCGAGCCGGTCGGCGAAGAGGCCGCGCTGCTGCGGGTGGATGGCGCGCCGATCCCGCGCTACCCCGGCATGCGCTTCGGCCTGCCCGCCGGCCGCAGGCTGATGGCCCGCTGGCAGCGCCGTCGCCCGGACGCGATCTACATCGCCACCGAAGGCCCGCTCGGCTGGTCGGCCCTGCGCGTAGCGAAACGCCTCGGCATTCCGGTGGCCACCGGTTTCCATACCCGCTTCGACGACTACATCGGCCGCTACGGCGCGGCCTTCCTCTCGCCCTGGGTGTTCGCCTGGCTGCGGCGTTTCCACAACCGCGCCGACGCCACCCTGGTGCCGACCCGGCAGCTCGCCGAGGAACTGGCACAGGCCGGCTTCGGGAAGGTGCAGCGCCTCGGCCGCGCCGTGGATACCCGCCGCTTCGATCCGTGCTTCCGCTCCGAGGCGCTGCGCCAGCAATGGGGCCTCGGCGAAGGCGGGCTCGCCATCATCCACGTCGGCCGGCTGGCGCCGGAGAAGAACCTGCCCCTGCTGCTGCGCTGCTTCGAACGCCTGCGCGCCGAGCGCCCGGGCAGCCGCCTCGTGCTGGTGGGCGATGGCCCAACTCGCGCCGCGTTGGCGCGGCAGCATCCCGAAATCATTTTCACCGGCACCCTGCGCGGCGAGATCCTCGCCACCCACTTCGCTTCGGCCGACCTGTTCTGCTTCCCCAGCCTCTCGGAAACCTTCGGCAACGTGACGCTGGAGGCCATGGCCTCGGCGGTCTGCACGGTGGCCTTCGATTACGGCGCCGCCAGAGAGCACCTCGTCGATGGCGTACATGGCGCCAGCGTTCCCTTCGGCGACGAGCCCGCCTTCCTCGACCGATTTCTCGCCACGGCGCTTTCCGGCCGCCACGCGGCGATGGGCCGGGCCGCGCGGGAGGCGGTCGAGCGGCTCTCGCCCGAGCGCGTCTCGCGCGATTTCGCCGACCTGCTGGCCGGCCTCATCCCCGCCACCCGGAGGGCCGCCTGATGAAGTCCCGCGCCTCGCTGGTCGAACGTGAACACCACTGGTGCCTCAGGATCAACCACTGGGGCGAGCGGGGCTTCGTGCGCAGCTACTTTGCGGCCGTGAGCCGGCTCGGCGACGGCGCGGCCTGGTATGCCCTGATGGCCCTGATCCTGGTGGTCGAGGGCTGGAAAGGCCTCGGCGCCTCGGCCCATCTCGCCGCCACCGGCGTGGCCGCGCTCTTCCTCTACCGGCGGCTGAAGCGCTGGACCCGCCGCGCCCGCCCCTGCAATGCCGATGCGCGCATCCGCGCCTGGGTGGCGCCGCTCGACGAGTTCAGCTTCCCCTCCGGCCACACCCTGCACGCCGTGGCCTTCTCGCTGGTGGCCATCGCCCACTATCCGGCGCTGGCCTGGGGGCTGCTGCCCTTCACCGCCAGCATCGCTGCCTCGCGGGTGGTGCTGGGCGTGCACTACCCCAGCGACGTACTCGCCGCCATCGCCATCGGCACGGCGCTGGCCGCGCTCTCGATCTGGATCGCACCGGGCATCGCCCTGTTCGCCTGAACCGGGGCGCGCCCCTGCCCGGCATGCCCCGGCTCAGCGCCCCGGCAGCCGCCGCAGGCGGAATACCAGATCGTGCGGCAGATCGGGGCCACCCTCGGCCTCCGGCCAGCCCAGCGTGCAGCGCAGGTCCTCGCGGCGCTCGTAACCCCGCTTGCGCCACAAGTGCTCGTTGCCGACATGGCCCGCCGGGCGGCGCGGGTCGGTGGGATCGCGCTCCACGGCACAGAAGGCGGTGAGGGAAAAGCGCCCCAGCGCCGCAGCATGGGCCTCGCGGGCATCGAAGAAGGCATGGCCGAGGCCGCGCCCGCGGTAGGCCGGCAGCAGCACCGACTCGGCGAAGTAGAACACCGTGCCCGGGTCGATACCGGCCCGTTCGAAGGGCGCGCGGAAGACTTCCGATTCCTCGGCGAGCGGCATGCCGCTGGAGGCGCCCACCACCGTCCCGCCGTCCTTCGCCAGCACGAACAGGCTGTCCGGCGAGCGCAGGTAGACGCCGAGATACTCGCGTTCGTAAGCCTCGCTACCCGCATAGAGGTAGGGCCATTCGCGGAATACTGCGATGCGCAGTCGCGCCAGGGCCGGCAGCCACGGCTCCACCGCGGCGCCGGTCACCACCTCGAGCGAAAGCCCTCCTACCCTCATGCCGCGGCCGGCGCCTTCGCCGCCTCCGCGGCGATCCACTCGCGCACCCGGCGCTGCAGCAGGCCGAGTGGCAGGGCCCCGCCCTTCAGCACCACGTCGTGGAAACCGCGGATGTCGAAGCGCTCGCCCAGTGCGGCACGGGCCTCCTCGCGCAGTTCGAGGAGGGTGTTCATGCCGACCTTGTAGGCCAGGGCCTGGCCCGGCATCACCAGGTAGCGCTCGATCTCCGCCACCACGTCGGTCTGCGGCATGCCGGTCTTTTCCACCATGTAGTCGATGGCCTGTTCGCGGGTCCAGCGCTTGTGATGCAGGCCGGTGTCCACCACCAGGCGCACGGCGCGGAACATCTCGGCCTGCAGACGCCCCAGCTCGTCGAGCGGGGTGGGCTGGAAGCCGGCCTCGGAAGCGAGGCGCTCGGCGTACAGGGCCCAGCCCTCGGCATAGGCGGTCACCGGCAGCAGCTTGCGGAAGGTGGGTACGCCCTCGATGGTCTGCTGGATGGCGAGCTGGAAATGGTGGCCGGGGATGCCCTCATGGTAGGCGAGCGTGCGCATGCCGAACTTCGGAATCTCCTCGACGCTGCGCAGGTTGGCGTAGAACACGCCAGGCCGCGAGCCGTCGAGGGCCGGCGGCTGGTAGTAGGCGCCGGGCGAGGTCTTCTCCTTGAATTCGGGGATGCGCTCCACCTTCACCGGCTGCGTGGGCCGCAGGTTGAACCAGGGACCGAGCCCGGCATCGATCTCGTCGATCATGGCCTGGTAATCGGCGAGGATCTGCGCACGGCCCTCGTCGGTATCCGGGTAGAGCTGGTCGGGCCGGGCGGCGATCGTGCGCACGCGCTCGCCGATACTGCCCTCCTCCAACCCCTCGCCACGCAGGATGGCATCCATCTCGGCCTCGATGCGCGCCACCTCGCGCAGCCCGAGCTCATGCACCGCATCCGGCGTCATGTCGGTGGTGGTGTGCAGGCGCACCATGTGACGGTAGAAGGCCTCGCCGTCCGGCAGGGCCCACACGCCATGGTTGCCGCGGGTTTTCGGCAGCAGGGTCCGGTAGTAGTCGATCCAGCTCTGGTAGGCCGGGTAGACCGCCTCACGGATCACCCGTTCGGCCTCGGCCAACAGCCGTGCCTGCTCGGCCTCCGGGATTGGATCGGCCGCCTTCGGCAGCTTCTCCACAAGCGTGGTGTAGAGGATGTTCTGCTTCGGATCGGTGGCAACGAAGGCCTCCATCTCGGCGGTCACCTTCTCTACCACGAAGGTGGGCGGCAGGATGCCGAGCGCCTCGCGCTTCTCCAGCCCCTGCCTCACTTCGGCGGCCACCCGCGGGATCTCCCGCAGGCGCGAGAGGTAAGCCTCGGCGCCGGAGAGACCGGCAATGCGATGCTGCGAAGCCATGAAACTCGGCAGATTGCTCTGAATGCCGAAGATCTGATTCAGCGGATAGGAGTGGTAGCGGAAGCGCTCGCCGTCCAACTGTACCTGCAGGAAGGCTTCGAGCGCGTCGTAGCTCAGGGGGTCGGCCAGCGAATCGCGGTCGTAGCGCCGCAGGGTGGCCAGGGCCTCACGGAGCCGGGCGTACTGCGCGTCGGCCCTGGCCTCGGAGTAATCGTCGAGCTTCCCCGCCGTCCAGTCGGCCCAGGCCGGCAATAGGCCAAGCCCAGAGATCAGCTGCGGGCTATCCAGCGCAAAGCCGAGGAAGGTGCGTTCGTAGAAGATGCGGATGTGCAGCGGCTTGAAGTACAAGCTGTGCAGCACGAACAGCAGCAGCGCCAGCAGGAACAGCAGTACGGCGCGCAGGCTCCAACGGAACAACCGGACCATGGATGTCTCCCCCAGGATGAAGGGCCGATGCTAGCGCGGCCGGAGCCGATCGGACGCTAGACTTTCGTCATGAATTACCGACACGCCTTCCATGCCGGCAACCACGCCGATGTCCTCAAGCACGTGGTGCTGCTGGCCTGGCTCGAGCGGCTGCTGGCCAAAGAGGCTCCGGTCTTCGTGCTGGACACCCACGGCGGGCGTGGCGAATACGGCCTCGACGACGGCACGGCGGCACGTACCGGCGAGGCGGCGGCGGGTATCGGCCGGCTCTGGGGCCTGCACGGCCTGCCGGCGGCCGTCGAGCGGCTCTGCGCCACGGTGCGGGCCTTCAACGGCGGAGGTGAACTCCGACGCTACCCCGGCTCACCACGCCTCGCCCTCGCCGCACTGCGGCCGCAAGACCGCCTCGCCGCCTGCGAGTTGCACCCCGAGGAGGCCGCGGCACTGAAGGCGGCGCTGGCCGGCGATCCGCGCGCCGCCGTGCATGCCCGCGACGGCTACGAGGCAGTACGCGCCCTGCTGCCGCCGAAGGAGAAGCGCGGGCTGGTGCTGATCGATCCACCCTACGAGACCCAGGAGGGCGAGTACCCGCGGGTGCTCGAGGCCGTGGCCACGGCCCTGTCGCGCTGGCCCACGGCCGGGGTGGCGGTGTGGTATCCGATCAAGCAGCGGCGCAGCCTGCACGGCTTCCTGCGCGAGGCCGCCGCCCTTGCCCCGCGTGGCCTGCTCTGCGCCGAACTGCTGGTGCGGCCCGACGACTCACCGCTGCGGCTCAACGGCAGCGGCATGCTGTGCGTCCACCCGCCGTGGAAGCTGGACGAGGCTCTGGCCCCGGCCCTGCCGGTGCTGGCCCGGCTGCTCGGCGAGCAGCGGCCCTCGCACCGGCTGGAGTGGCTGCGCCCTCTGCCTTGAGGGCAGCCCCCCGCTCCGCCCCCGCCCTCTCCCCCTTGCAGGTGGCCGCCCCGACGGGAATGCTGATGCTCCCTTCTAGCCCCGATTGCCCATGAGCCCCGCCCCGCTGCCACAGCGCGTCCTGGTCGTCGAGAACTCCCGAAGCTACGGCGGCATGCTGGCCCAGGCAATCGAGGATGAGTTGCATCTACCGGTCACGCTGGCGCGCACCTTGGGCGAAGCCGAAGCAGCGCTCGCCGCCCACTCCGACCTGTTCCTCGTGCTGAGCGGGCTGGTGCTGCCCGATGCCGGCCCAGATGCCATCGTCGAGCGTCTCGCCGCCAGTGGCCTGCCCCTGGTGCTGGTGAGTGGCACCTACGACGAGGGCCTGCGCGAACGTATGCTCGGCCGCGGCGTGGTCGACTACGTCATCAAGAGCAACCCGGGGCATATCGACTACCTACGCTGGATCGTGCAGCGCCTCGACCGCAACCGTCGCATCGCCGCCTTGGTGGTGGACGACTCGCCCTCGGCGCGGCTGATGGTGGCCGAACTGCTCTCCTCCTATGGCTTTCGCGTGCTGCTCGCCGGCAGCGGCGAGCAGGCCCTGGCCGCCATCGAGCAGGACCCCGGCATCCGCCTCGTCATCACCGACCATGAGATGCCGGGCATGAGCGGCGTGGAGCTCACCGCCCGGCTGCGCGGGGCCCTGAGCCGCGACCGGCTCGCCATCATCGGCGTGAGCGGCGCTAGCAAGGGCGATCTCGTGGCCCGCTTCCTCAAGAACGGCGCCAACGACTTCCTGCACAAGCCCTTCTCGCGCGAGGAATTCTTCTGCCGCGTCTCGCAGAACGTCGACAACCTCGATCTCATCGGCACCCTGCAAGACCTCGCCACCAAAGACTTCCTCACCGGCCTGCCCAACCGCCGCCACTTCTTCGAGATGGCCGGAAAATGCCTCGCGGCCCTGCGCAACGAGGGCCGTGGCCTTGCCGTGGCCACCCTCGACATCGACCACTTCAAGAAGATCAACGACACCTTCGGCCACGACGGCGGCGACATCGCCCTCAAGACCGTGGCCCGCACCCTCGCCGAATACGCCCGGCCGGGCGATCTGTACGCCCGTTTCGGCGGCGAGGAGTTCGTGCTGCTCGCCCCCGGCCTCGATGCCGAGGCCGCCTGGAGCTACTTCGAAGGCCTGCGCGCGCGCATCGAGGGCGTGGCCATCGATCTGCCCGACGGCCAGCGCATCGGCGCCACCACCAGCATCGGCGTCTGCGTCTCCCCCGCCGGCCACGAGGAGCTGCATACCCTGCTCGGCGAATCCGACCGCATGCTTTACATGGCCAAAGCCGGCGGACGGAACCGGGTGGAGATGGCGACCGCAGAGACCTGAGCCGAAACCCCGCAGGCGAAGCCCCGCATATCGGCGAACCCGGCGCCGGTTCGGCCTTCCTCGCTCCAGAACGAGGAAACCCGCCTTGCGGCGGGTTTCTTTTTCTCGGGTCGGCGCTGGGGCGGAGGGCTTTAGACGCCCTCGCCCTCGGCCACGGCCTTGATCGACAGGCGGATGCGGCCCTGCTTGTCGACCTCCAGCACCTTCACGCTCACCACATCGCCTTCCTTGAGCTTGTCGCTGACCTTCTCGACACGCTCGTCGGAGATCTGCGAGATGTGCACGAGGCCGTCCTTGCCCGGGGCGATGGTCACGAAAGCGCCGAAGTCCATGATCTTGGCCACCTTGCCCTCGTAGATCCGGCCCGGCTCCACGTCCGAGGTGATCTGCTCGATGCGCGCCTTCGCGGCCTGGGCGGCGGCGGCATTCACCGAGGCGATGACGATGGTGCCATCGTCCTGGATGTCGATCTGGGTGCCGGTTTCCTTGGTGATGGCCTGGATGGTCGAGCCGCCCTTGCCGATCACCTCGCGGATCTTGTCCGGGTGGATCTTCATCGTCAGCAGGCGCGGAGCGTACTCCGAGAGCTCGGCACGCGGCGCATCCAGGGCCTTGGCCATCTCGCCGAGGATATGCAGGCGCCCGGCCTTGGCCTGGTTGAGGGCGATCCTCATGATCTCCTCGGTGATGCCCTCGATCTTGATGTCCATCTGCAGGGCGGAGATGCCGGTGGCGGTGCCGGCCACCTTGAAGTCCATGTCACCGAGGTGATCCTCGTCACCGAGGATGTCAGAGAGCACCACGAACTGGTCGCCCTCCTTCACCAGGCCCATGGCGATGCCGGCCACCGGCGCCTTGAGCGGGATGCCGGCATCCATCATCGCCAGCGAGGAGCCGCAGACCGAAGCCATCGAGGACGAACCGTTCGACTCGGTGATCTCCGACACCGCGCGGATGGTGTAGGGGAAGCTCTCCATGTCCGGCATCACCGCCATCACGCCGCGCTTGGCGAGGCGGCCATGGCCGATCTCGCGGCGCTTCGGGCCCATCAGGCGGCCGGCCTCGCCCACCGAGTAGGGCGGGAAGTTGTAGTGGAACAGGAAGTGCTCCTTCGACTCGCCCTCGGCCGCATCGATGATCTGGCCGTCACGGGCAGTCCCCAGCGTGGCCACCACGAGGGCCTGGGTCTCGCCGCGGGTGAACAGGGCCGAGCCATGCACGCGCGGCAGCACGCCCACCTTGCAGGTGATCGGGCGCACGGCGTCGAGGGCTCGGCCGTCGATGCGCACCTTGGTGGTGAGCACCGCTTGGCGCATGGTCTGGTATTCCAGCTCGCCGAACTCCTTGGCAGCCTCGGCGGCCGACCAGCCGTTGGCCTCGAGCTGCGGCGCCAGGGCGGCCATCACGTCCTTCTTCAGGGCGGCGATGGCATCGCGGCGCTGCAGCTTGTCGGTGATGCGGAAGGCCTCGGCGAGGCGGCCGCCCACCGCGTCCTTGAGCGCGGCCACCAGGGCCTCGTTGCGCGGCGGCGGCACGAACTCGCCCCAGTTCTTGCGGCCGGCCTCGGCCACCAGCTCGTTGATGGCCTGGATGACGGTGCGGCCGGCATTGTGGCCGAAGGTCACGGCCCCCAGCATCACCTCTTCCGAAAGCAGCTTGGCTTCCGACTCCACCATCAGCACCGCGTTCTGGGTGCCGGCGACGACCAGTTCGAGCTCCGAGGACTTGAGCTGGGTGGTCGTCGGGTTGAGGACGTACTGGCCGTTGATGTAACCGACCTTGGCGGCACCGATCGGACCGGCGAAGGGAATGCCCGAGAGCGCCAGGGCTGCCGAGGCGCCGATCATGGCCGGGATGTCGCCTTCCACCTCCGGGTTCAGCGACACCACGGTGGCGATCACCTGCACTTCGTTGCGGAAGCCTTCCGGGAACAGCGGGCGGATCGGACGGTCGATCAGCCGCGACACCAGGGTCTCACGCTCGGTCTGGCGGCCTTCGCGCTTGAAGAAGCCACCGGGGATGCGGCCACCGGCGTAGAACTTCTCCTGGTAGTCCACCGTAAGCGGGAAGAAGTCCATGCCCTCACGCACGGTCTTGTTGCCCACCACGGTCACGAGGACGACGGTATCCGCCATCTTGACGAGGACGGCACCGCTGGCCTGACGGGCGATCTCGCCCGTTTCCAGCGTCACTTCGTGCTGGCCGTACTGGAAGGTCTTGGTGAATTTCGCCACGTTCTGCTCTCTGGTTGTCTTTCGTCCAATCCGGCCGGCAGCCCCTGCCGCCAGGCTCGGTTGCCGCGTCGCCACGGCGTGGGGCACGAGGGCCCCAAAAGCAGCGCGGCGCATTTCTGCGCCGCGCGGGGTGCCACTTAACGACGGAGGCCGAGGCGCTCGATCAGCGTCTTGTAGCGCTCCATGTCCTTGTTCTTCAGGTAGGCCAGCAGGCGGCGGCGCGCGTTCACCATCTTGAGGAGGCCGCGACGGCTGTGGTGGTCCTGCTTGTGGGTCTTGAAGTGCTCGGTCAGCTGCTCGATGCGGGCCGACAGCAGGGCGACCTGGACTTCCGGCGAACCGGTGTCGTTGGCGCCGCGCTTGAATTCGTTGATGATCTTGGAAGAATCGATGCTCATGGACGTTCTCGTGATGCGGACGACGCAGGAACGTCACTGATGGACGCACCGCGTTCGTCGCCGGTGGGTGGGAGTGCGCCCGAAACGGGGCGCGCGGATTGTACGCCCAGAGGCCGCTCCGAACAAGTTGTTCACACTCGGCGGGCGCTCCGCCGTTCAGGCCGAGCCCGGCGTCTTCACGCCGCGTCGGGGTGCCCCGCGGCCCAACGGAACAGGCGCTGCGGATGCAGCACGCCATCCCGCCCTTCCGCCAGCCCGAGCACGCGGCCGCTGGGCGCATAGGCAGCCACCAAGCCATTGGCCGCCGCGAGGCCAGCCAAGCTCTGGCCATGGCCGAGACGCAGGGCCTGGGCCTCAGTGAGCACGACGCGTGGCCAGTCGACCAGCGCCGCCTCCACCGGCATCAGCAGGCTGTCGAGCGCCGCAAGCCCGGGCTCGCTGGTCTGGTCGATTGCCTCGATCTCCTCCAGTGTGTACATGCGCGGACTGCGGAAAGGCTCGGCCCAGAGCCGCCGTAGTGCCACCACGTGCGCCCCGCAACCGAGATCCTCACCGATGTCGCGCACCAGGCTGCGCACATAGGTACCCGGGCCGCAGGTGATACGCAGGCGCAGCGAGGCGCCGGTGACCGATAGCAGTTCCAGGGCATGGACCTCGACCTCGCGCTCCGGCACCTCCACCTGCTCGCCGCGGCGGGCCTTGGCATACAGCGGCTCGCCGCCCTGCTTGAGCGCCGAATAGACTGGCGGCCGCTGGCGGATGCGGCCGACGTAGCGCTTCAGCACCCGCTCGACGGCATGGGCGTCCAGCAGCGGCACCTCGCGCTGGCGCAGCACCTCGCCATCGGCATCGTCGGTATCGGTCACGATGCCCAGCCGCGCCTCGGTCTCGTAGGCCTTGCGGGCACCGAGCAACAGCCCGGCCACCTTGGTCGCCTCGCCGAAGCAGACCGGCAGCAGGCCGGTGGCCAGCGGATCGAGGCTGCCGGTGTGCCCGGCCTTCTCGGCGCGGTAGTGGCGGCGCACCCGCTGCAGGGCGGCGTTCGAACTCATGCCTGCCGGCTTGTCCAGCAAAAGCAGGCCATCGACGGGACGGAAGGGAAGACGCGGCATGGAAGATCGGCTCCAGGCGCGGCGCCCGAGGGGCGCCGGGCTCAGTCGGCGGACGGATCCGCCGGCGCGCTGCCGGCAGGGTTCACGCCCTCTGCGCCATCCCCACGGGCGGCGTCACGACGCGCGGCCTCGCGCAGCAGCTGGTCGATGCGCTCGCCGCGGTCGACGGAGGCATCGTAGTGAAAGTGCAACTCAGGCACCTGGCGGATGCGCAGCATGCGCCCGAGCTGCTGGCGGAAGCCCCGGGCAAGCGCATTGAGCGCCCGTACCACCTCACCCGAACGCTCGGCCTGCAAGGCCGTCACGTAAACCTTGGCATGGGCAAGATCACGTGTGATCTCGACGTCGGAGACCGAGGCCGAAGGCAGCGAGTGCTCGCGTACTGCCTCGTGCACCAGCACGCCCAGCTCACGGCGGAACTGGGCGGAAAGGCGGTCGGTACGCGAGAAGGAACGCTTGGGCATGGCTCAGAGCTGGCGCGGCACTTCGATGCGCTCGAAGCACTCGATGAGGTCGCCCGGCCTGACATCGTTGTAGGCCTTCACCGCGATACCGCACTCGGTGCCGGCGCGCACTTCCTCGACATTGTCTTTGAAACGCCGCAGCGATTCGAGCTCGCCCTCGAAGATCACCGTCTGGTTGCGCAGCACGCGGATCGGCTTGGACTTCTTGACCGACCCCTCGATGACCAGCGAACCCGCCACTGCGCCGAACTTCGAGCTGCGGAACACCTCGCGCACCTCGGCCGTGCCGATGATCTCCTCTCGCACCTCCTTGCCGAGCAGGCCGGAGGCCACCTGCTTCACCTGATCGATCACGTCGTAGATGATCGAGAAGTAACGCAGGTCGAGGCCGTGGTTCTCGATCACCTTGCGTGCCGCGGCGTCGGCGCGCACGTTGAAGCCGATGACCACCGCCTTCGAGGCAGCCGCCAGCACGGCGTCCGACTCGGTGATGCCGCCAACACCAGCCTGCACCACGTTGATCTTGATGAGCTCGTTGGACAGACCCACCAGCGAGTCGCGCAGCGCCTCCACCGAGCCCTGCACGTCGGCCTTGATCAGCAGATTGAGCTGCTGCTGGCCTTCGCCCTGGCCCATCTGGGCCATGATGTCCTCCATGCGGCTGGCCTGCTTGACCAGTTTGGCTTCGCGGATCTTGGCCTCGCGCTGCTGGGCCACGTCCTTGGCCAGCCGCTCGTCGGCCACCACCACGAAGTCGTCGCCGGAGTTCGGTACGCCCGAGAGACCGAGCAGCACCACCGGGATCGAGGGGGTAGCCGACTCCACTTGCTTGCCGTTCTCATCGAACAGGGCGCGAACACGGCCATACTGGGTGCCGCAGACGAGGTAGTCACCCTTGCGCAGAGTGCCCTGCTGCACCAGCACGGTGGCCACGGGACCACGACCCTTGTCGAGCGAGGACTCGATGACGGTGCCTGCGGCCTTGCCATCGACCGGCGCGGAAAGCTCCATGATCTCGGCCTGCACCAGGATGGCATCGAGCAGGGCATCGATGCCCTGGCCGGTCTTGGCCGACACCGGGATGAAGGGCGTATCGCCGCCCCACTCCTCGGGCACCACCTCGTGCTGGGCCAGGCCGTTCTTCAGGTTGTCCGGGTTCACGCCCGGCTTATCCATCTTGTTCATCGCGACCACCAGCGGCACCTTGGCGGCGCGCGCGTGCTTGATCGCTTCCACCGTCTGCGGCATTACGCCATCGTCGGCGGCCACCACGATCACCGCGATGTCGGTGAGCTTGGCACCGCGGGCGCGCATCGCAGTGAAGGCCGCATGGCCCGGGGTATCGAGGAAGGTGATGACGCCCTTCGGCGTCTCCACGTGGTAGGCGCCGATGTGCTGGGTGATGCCGCCGGCCTCGCCCGCCGCCACCTTGGTGCGGCGGATGTAGTCGAGCAGCGAGGTCTTGCCGTGATCGACGTGGCCCATGATGGTGACCACCGGCGGGCGTGGCACGCGCTGGCCCTGCTCGGCCTCGACATGGGCCGCCAGCGCCAGTTCGGCATCGTCCTCGGTGGCACGCACCGCCTTGTGGCCGAGTTCCTCGACCACCAGCACCGCAGTGTCGTGGTCGATGGTCTGGTTGATGGTGGCCATCACGCCCATCTTGAACAGCGCCTTCACCACCTCGGCGCCCTTCATGGCGAGCTTGTTGGCGAGCTCGCCGACGCTGATCGCCTCGCCGATCGCCACCTCGCGGGTCACCGGCGCGATCGGGCGCGAGAATCCGTGCGCACCGGCGCCGGGCGCGCCACGCGCCGGCTCGGAGCCGCGGGCACGCGCCCCGGGCTTCTTGCCGGCCTTGCCGGCGCTGCGCCGGGCATGGGCGCCAGCGCTCAGATGCAGCTGGCCGCCGACATAGCGGCCGCCGCGCTCCTCGTCATCGATGTCACGCGGCGCCGGCTTGCCGCGGCGGCTGGCCGCCTCGCGGGCGCGGGCGGCGAGTTCGGCGTCGGCCCGGGTCGGCATCTGCACCACCGGACGCGCCGGGCGCGGATCGGCGGCCGGCTCGGGCACCGCGGGCACCGCAGACGGCGGCTCGACGGCCGGCGGCGGGGCGGCCGGCTCTTCATGAGCCTCGGGGTGGGGAGGCTCGGGCTCGGCACGCGGAGGCTCGGCCTTCTTCGCCTTCGCCTCGTGCTCGGCGGCTTCCTGCTCGCGGCGCCGGCGGTCAGCCTCCTCCAGCGCCTTGCGCTCGGCCTCGGCGCGGGCCTGCGACTCGGCGAGCTTGCGCGCCGCCTCCTCGCGCTCGGCATCGAGCTCCAGGGTCACGTCGGTGCGCTTCACATAGGTGCGCTTCTGGCGCACCTCCACGGCGACCGTAGCCTTGCTCTTGCCGCCGCCGACGGTGATTTCCTCGACCTTGCGGCGCTGCAGGGTGATGCGCTTCGGACCAGCCTCGTCGGCAGGCTTTTCCTCCTTGCCATGGGTGCGGCGAAGGAAGCCGAGCAGCTTCATCTTCTCGGTGCTGCTGACCACCTGGTCCGGCCCAGTGAACTGCATGCCGGCCTGTGAGAGCTGCTCGAGCAGCTTCTCGACGGGCAGGTTCAGCACCTTGGCCAGGGAGCGGACGGTGACCTCGGACATTCGGACGGGCTTCCTTGGATGTTCGTGCGCCGGTCTTGCGGCGCGGAGTTTAACGCGGCGGTGCGGGAGCGAGGGCTCAGGCGAACCAGTGCTTGCGCGCTTCCATGATGAGCGCGGCGGCACGCTCCTCGTCGACGCCCTCGATATCGGTGATCTCGTCGACCGCCATCTCGGCGAGATCCTCTCGGGTGGCGATGCCCCGGGCGGCCAGAGCATAGGCCAGGGCATCATCCATGCCCTCCAGCGAGAGCAGGTCCTCGGCCGGCTTGTGCTCCTCGAGGTCCTCCTCGACGGCCAGCGCCTCGGTGAGCAGAGCGTCGCGGGCACGGGCGCGCAGCTCCTCGACGATGTCCTCGTCGAAGCCCTCCACCGCCAGCAGTTCGGCCACCGGCACGTAGGCGATCTCCTCGATGGTACTGAAGCCCTCGCCCACCAAGATGCTGGCGATCTCCTCGTCCACCTCGAGCTTTTCCATGAACAGCTTGCGCGCCGCGGCCTGCTCGGCCTCCGACTTCGCGGTGATCTGGTCCTGGGTCATCACATTGAGCTGCCAGCCGGTGAGGCGGCTGGCGAGGCGCACGTTCTGGCCGCCCTTGCCGATCGCCTGGGCGAGCTTTTCCTCGGCCACGGCGAGGTCCATCGAGTGCTTTTCCTCGTCGACGATGATCGACTGCACCTCGGCCGGCGCCATGGCATTGATGACGAACTGGGCGGGGTTCTCCGACCACAGCACGATATCGATGCGCTCGCCATTGAGCTCATTGCTCACCGCCTGCACGCGCGAGCCGCGCATGCCGATGCAGGCGCCGATCGGATCGGTGCGGTGGTCGTGGGCGAGCACGGCGATCTTGGCGCGGTCGCCCGGGTCGCGGGCGGCAGCCTTGATCTCGACCAGGCCCTGGCCCACCTCGGGCACCTCGAGCTTGAACAGCTCGATCATGAACTCGGGCGCAGTGCGGCTGATGAACAGCTGCGGGCCACGGGACTCCGAACGCACCTCGTAAAGATAACCGCGGACGCGGTCGCCGGGGCGCAGGGCATCACGCGGGATCGACTTGTCCTTGGGGATGAAGGCCTCGGCGTTGCCGCCGAGATCGACGTAGATGTTGCCGCGCTCGGCACGCTTCACCACGCCAGTGACCAGCTCGCCTACCCGGTCCTTCCAGGCATCCACCACCTGCTGGCGCTCGGCCTCGCGCACGCGCTGCACGATCACCTGCTTGGCGGCCTGGGCACTGATGCGGCCGAACTCGGGGTTCTCGATCTGTTCCTCGATGAAATCGCCCACCTGAACGTCGGGCTTGATCTCGACGGCGTCCATCAGGCGGATCATGCGGTCGGGCGACTCCATCACCACGTCATCGGCCACCACCTCCCAGCGGCGGAAGGTCTCGTAGCTGCCGTCCTTCGGGTTGATGGACACGCGGCAGGCCACGTCTTGATCCGGGTAGCGCTTCTTGGCGGCCGAGGCCAGAGCGGCCTCCATCGCCTCGAGGATGACCTGGCGCGGTACGCCCTTCTCGTTGGCAACCGCTTCGATGACCAGCAACAGTTCCTTGCTCATGATTGACTCCGCGTCGGCGCAATGGCGCCGGCTCAGGGGGTTCCGGGGTTCTTGGGAGCGGCCTCACCACGCTTGCGGCGCGGCCGCGGGGCCTTGGGGGCATCCGGCGCGAGACCGAGCGCCGCGTAGTCGGGCACCAGCCTGGCCTTGTCGATGTTGCCGAAGGCGACGGAGAACTCGCTGCCGTCGGCCAGGCCGAGCACCAGCAGATCGCCGTCCATCCGCAGCAGGGTGCCCTGCACCCGGCGGCGGCCGTCCTGCGGCAGGGCCAGCGACACCCGGGCCTGCTGGCCGGCGAAGCGCATGGCCTGGGCGGGGGTGAACAGCAGGCGGTCGAGGCCCGGCGAAGAGACCTCCAGCGTGTAGGCGCTGGCGATCGGGTCGTTCACGTCGAGCACGCCCGAGGCCTCGCGACTCACCGCCTCGCAGTCGTCGATGGTGACCATCCGGCTACCATCGGCCACGTCGATGTACAGGCGCAGCAGGCCATGCGCGCGCGAAGGCACGAACTCGATGCCCTGGAGTTCCAGGCCAAGGCCCAGGCCCTCCACCACGGGCGCCAGCAATGTGGTCAGTTCGTCGGTCTTCGAGCTCATGCCGGGCGAGAAAACGAGCGGAAACAAAAAAGGGCCGAGCGGCCCTTTCCGGTACATCCAATTTCCGGGGGCCGACCCGGTGGGCCGGCCCAGCCAGCAGCGACCCGGAGCAAAAGGATACGCCGCGAAACTGGTAGCGGGGGCAGGATTTGAACCTGCGACCTTCGGGTTATGAGCCCGACGAGCTGCCAGACTGCTCCACCCCGCAGCAGAGAAGAGAAGTATAGGCGCACCTACCGGGCAAGCGCAACAGGGTTTCACCCTCTCACGAACTCTCACGAAGTGGGGTCTCCCCGGGGTGGCGCCAGCCGGGCGCCCGAGGGGACCGCCAGCGCATCCCCTCGGATGCAGGAACTCAGCCTGAACTCGACGCACGGTCCCCAGCAGGTCAAGGGCACGGAAACGCGATTCGTGATGAACGTGGGGCCCTGACCCGTTCCATGCCCATCGCACCGGATGGCCCGGGAGGGCGGGCGGTGCGGTGGGCGTCCTCAGGAGGCGGCAGGATCTAGACCGGATTCTTCACCTGCTGACGATTGACCCGGCCGCCATGGGGGCGCTGCCATGGACGAACGGGTTCCGGAGCACGGGCAACCGGTCGACCATGACCTCTACCACGGTCGCGGTCTCCGCAGACATCACGGCCGCCGTTGCGACACGCTTCGCGTTCCGGAACTGCGCCTCCCAGCGCCTGCTGCCGTCGTGGTTCTCAGCCCGCGAGACGCCGGAATGGCACCGCAACGAGGCCCCATGCACGACACGCGCATCGCAAGACAGCGGCTTCGCCCCGAGATGAGGGAGGAGACCGCGATCACCCCCACCGCGGCGCCGATGCCCTCGCGTCGATCGCCGATCACGGCGACGGATCGCGGCCGATGCCGCTGCGCGGTCGCGGCGAACGCATCATCGAAGAGACGCCATGCAGCCTAACGCCGATGCTCTACCTGGTGTTCGTTCCAAACGCGGCCTCAGCCGATAAACCCGGGCAAGCCCCGCTCAGGCGAAAGCGGCGCGGGTCCAGCCCATGATCGACTCGATGAACAGCCCCAGCACCAACAGGGCAATGGCGTTCGAGGCGAATACGAAGCGCAGGGCACGGTCGCCATGCACCACGGCACCCTCGCCCTCCGGCTCATCGAAGAACATCACCTTGATGACGCGCAGGTAGTAGAAGGCGCCCACCACCGCCGCCACCACACCGGCGATGGCCAGCCAGAGCAGGCCGGCCTCCACGGCAGCGCGCAGTGCGGCCAGCTTGGCCCAGAAACCGACGAAAGGCGGCACACCGGCCAGCGAGGCCATCACCAGCATGACCAGGGTGGCGTGGAACGGGCTCTTCTGCCACAGCCCCTTGAAGTCGGCGATGTTCTCGGCCTCGAAACCGCGGCGGGAGAGCAGCACGATGGCACCGAAGGCCGCGGTGGCCATGAGCGCATAGGCGATGGCGTAGAACATCGCTGCCGCGTAGACGGTGGGCGTGCCGCCGGCCAGCGCCATGAACAGGAAGCCGACGTGGGAAATCGTCGAGTACGCCAGCATGCGCTTGAGGTTGGTCTGTGCCAGAGCGATCAGGTTGCCGATCACCAGCGAGAGCAGAGCAAGCCAGGCCAGCATCTGCCCCCACTGCTCGGCAGTCGGGGCGAGGCCGGCATCGAGCAGGCGATAGGCGAAGCCGAAGGCGGCAATCTTCGGCACCGAGCCGATGAACAGGGTGATGGCCGTGGGTGCGCCCTGGTACACGTCGGGCACCCACATATGGAACGGCGCGGCGCCAAACTTGAAGGCCACGCCCACCAGCACGAAGACCACGCCGAACAGCAGCAGACTA
>BPKK01000004.1 GCA_026005095.1 Silanimonas sp.
GCCGGTCACTCGGCGTCGGCGATCTTCGACCTGGTGTCGATGACCTTCTTGCCGCGGTAGAAGCCGTCGGCCGTGACGTGGTGGCGCAGGTGGGTCTCGCCGCTGGTCGGGTCGGTCGAGAGCTGCTTGGCGGTGAGCGCATCGTGCGAGCGGCGCTGGCCACGACGGGAGGGGGTGACGCGGGATTTCTGGACGGCCATGGGTCAATCTCCGAGGGTCTTGCGGCCTTTCAGCGCGGCGAGCGCGGCGAAAGGATGGGTTCCGGGGTGTTCGTCTTCCACCGCGGCCGCGGGGTCGTTCCAGACCGCCTCGACCTCGGTGCTGCCGGGCTTCACCGGGAAAGCCGGCACCGCGAGGATCAGTTCGTCCTCGACCAGGTCCAGGGGATGCAAGGCACCCTCCGGCCCCACCAGCGCGGGCTCCATGCCGGGCGGCAGGGCGCCCTCCTCCGATTCGTCGGCCAGCAGCCCGAGCCGCTGGCGCACCGATACCGGCAGGAGGAAGCGCTCGAGCGTGCGCTGGCAGGCCAGCGGGAGCTCGGCCTCGGCCACCAGATCGACGGTGGCCTGCCCGGACGGATCCCGGCCGAACTCGATCTCGTAGCGGCACTCTCCCTCGGCATCCGCCAGCAGGCCGGCAAGCCGGGCGAAGGCGGACAGCGGGACGCGGCCGGTGAAGACACGCCGCGAGGAAACCATCCTCCAGGCGTCCACCACGGAAAGCGAGGTCGCGGACATAAGCGCGCTAGGGTAGCCAGCCCCCCTCCCCCTGTCAAACCCGCCACCCCGGCGCCATTCAGCCGCGCCTTGGCGCGATGCGGCATGCGGCGGCACACTGGCCGGGTTCCCCTGCCGGTGCCCCGGATGCCCTCCCTGCTCCTCGCCCTGCTGGCCGCGGCCGGCCTCGCCTTCGCCTTCCTGCTGCTGCGCGCCCGCGCGCGCCGCCGTCACGAGCGCCGGCTGAAGGAGGTGCTGGACCTGGCCGATGCGGTACAGGGCCTGCTGGAGACCGCCGGGCAGCGCATGGACGCCTGGAAAGGCGCGGTGGGCCGCCTCGCCGGCGATCTTGGCAACGGCGCGCAGCGCGCCCTCGACGGCCAGCCGCTGGTGCGCGAGGCCAAACGCGACCTGCTGCAGCACCGGCTGTGGCTGCAGGCCCGCGGGCTTGCCGCCACACCGGCCGAACTCGAGGCCGCGCTCGCGGCCCTGCGCCGGGTGCAGGCACGCCTGGCCGGCGAACTGGCAGCCCTCGAGGACGCCGGGGCGGCACTCACCGAGGCCACCGGGGCCGCGCAGGAGGCCGCGCGCCGCGAGCCCCCCGCCCTGCGCCGTCAGGACGCGGACTGAACGGCCCCGGCAGCGATCGGCCGGATCGTGCAGGCCGCCCCGGCTTCCCCGGCCTCGCCGCGGATGCCGCGGTAGATCCAGAAGCGCTTGCCAGCGCCAGGGCCCGGCACCTCCGCCACCGGCTCGAGGGCCTCGAACCAGCGGCAGGCGCGGCGCAGCCACGGTTCGCGCTCGCGCTCCGGGGTTTCCTCCACCTCGAACACCAGCCAGGCCCGGCGCCCCGGGGCGAGGGCGGCGATGCCGGCCTCGTCATAGCCCCAGGCGGCGAGCTGCGCGGCCCGGCCGTGCTTGTGGTTGTTCCAGTGATCGAGCACGAAGACCTCGCGCCGCCGCAGGCCGAAGGCGAGCTGGGCCGCCGGCATGAAGTGGTCGGCCACCACCGCGTCGCCCGGCGCCACCCGCGGGGCCAGCGCCGCGGTGAGTTCGGGCCAGCCGGCGAAATTGTCCGGGTAGAGCGCCGTGCCCGCGGTGCGCGCGGTGAGCGTCGGACTGGCCGGCACCGCCAGGGCCGCCAGCATCGCCAGCGTGCCGGCGGCGGCGAGCCCGGCCGCCCAGGGTGCGAGCCGGCGGGCGAAGCGGTACCGGGCTTCGTCGAGCATTCCGGGCAGCAGCACCGCCGCCAGCAGATAGGCCGGCAGCGGCCAGTGCAGCGAGAAGCGGGCGCGGTCGACGAAGGGGGCGAAGGCGGCATAGAACAGCCAGAGCACGCCGCCCGCGACGGCGAGGAAACGGGCGCCGGGCACTGCCGGGCGGCGCCAGCCCCGCCACAGGGCGAGGGCCAGCAGGCCATAGAGCAGCGGCGTGGTGATGATGGCCTGTAGCAGGGGCTGGGCAAGGCCCCGGGCCTGGAACTGCCAGGGATGGCGGTCGAGCAGATGGAAGCGCAGCCCGGCGGCCTCGGCGCCGAGGTTGTAGTGCAGGAGCGGCCACCAGGCCAGCGCGCCGGCGGCCAGCGCCAGCCAGAGGCGGGGCTCGCGGCGCAGGCCCCAGCCTCCGGCGGCCAGGACGCCCAGCGCCCCGGCCACGAGGAGGGGCAGAAAGCGGTAGTGGGCCAGCGCCCCCAGCCCCAGGGCGAAGGCGAGCTGAACGAAATGGCACGTCGGAATCGCCCTCTCGCGATGGGCGAGCAGGGCGAGCATCGCATCGGCCGCCAGCAGGCCGGCGAAGGTGAGCAGGGCATCGGGCAGGGCGAGCAGGCCCATCGGCACCAGCAGCGGCAGGGGCAGGCTCCAGAGCGCGGCACGCCAGGCCTGTGCCTCGCCGCCGATTCGCCGCGCCATGCGCCACACCAGCCAGGGCAGGGCGGCCCCGAGCAGCAGCGTGGGCAGGCGAAGCCCGAGCGGATGTTCGCCGAGGGCCGCCATGCCGAGCGCGATGGTCGCTGCAATGCCCCCGGGGAGGTCGGAATAGGCCCAGGCCGGATGCCGCGCCTCCCAGGCGTAGAAGGCCTCGTCGCCGAACAGCGGCAGCGTGGCGGCCAGCACCAGCCTGGCCAGCAGCAGGCCTCCCCAGGCCAGCAGGAACTTCACGCGCAGCGCCGCTGGCGCCATGCCAGACTCGCCTCCTCTCGCCGTCTCCGCGATCCCCATGCACGCCCCCCCGAAATCGGCCGCCATCCTACCTGCCGACGCCCTCGAGGCCCTGCACGCCGCGATCGGGCAGGTGAATGCCCTGGTGCTCGGCAAGCCGCGCGAGGTGCGGCTCGCCTTCACCGCCCTGCTCGCCGGCGGCCACCTGCTGGTGGAGGACCTGCCCGGCCTCGGCAAGACCACGCTGGCGCGGGCCCTCGCCGCCACCCTCGGCCTCGAATTCCAGCGCATGCAGTTCACCGCCGACCTGCTGCCCTCCGACATCCTCGGGGTTTCGGTCTACGACCAGGGCGAGCGCGGCTTCCGCTTCCACCCCGGCCCGGTGTTCACCCAGCTGCTGCTGGCCGACGAGATCAACCGCGCCCCGCCGCGCACCCAGAGCGCGCTGCTGGAGGCCATGGCCGAGCACCAGGTGAGCGTGGACGGTGTCTCGCACCGCCTGCCCGCTCCCTTCTTCGTCATCGCCACCCAGAACCCGGTCGATCTCTCCGGCACCTTCCCCCTGCCCGATTCGCAGCTCGACCGCTTCCTGCTGCGGCTCTCCATGGGCTATCCGGACGCCGCGGCGGAGCGCGCCATGCTGGCCGGCCGCGACCGCCGGCTGATGATCAACGAGACCCTGCCGCGGCTCGGCGCCGAGGACGTGCTGGCCCTGCAGAAGGCAGTGGACGGCGTGCATGCCAGCGAGGCCCTGCTCGACTACGTGCAGGCCCTGCTGGCCGAGAGCCGCCGCCACCCCGGCGTGCGCGTGGGGCTCTCGCCGCGCGCCGGGCTTGCCCTGCTGCGCGGCGCCCGCGCCCATGCCCTGCTGCTCGGCCGCGCCCACGTGCTGCCCGAAGACGTGCAGGCCCTGTTCGTGCCGGTGGCGGCGCACCGCCTGGTGGCCGATGCCGAGGGCATCGGCCGCGATGCGCTGGCCGCCGCCATCCTGGGGGCGGTGAAGGTCGACTGAGCCCATGCCTTTGCCGGACGGCCAGGCCCGGGGCCTCGACCGCTGGCTCGCCCGCCTGCCCTTCGTGCGCGGCCGGCAGCCCGAAGCCCTGCCGCTCACCCTCGACCGCAGGCGCATCTACGTGCTGCCGACGCGGCTCGGCCTGCTCGCCGGCGGGCTTTTGCTGGCCATGCTGCTCGGCGCGCTCAATTACAACAACAACCCCGGCCTGATGCTGGCCTTCCTGCTGGCGGCCGTGGTGCACAACGGCGTGGTGCAGGCCCACCTCCGGCTCTCCGGCCTGCGCCTCATCGGCCTGTCCGCTGCCCCGGTGGCGGCCGGCGAGACGCTCGACGTGCGCATCCGCTTCGCGCCGGGCAGCCGCACGCGCGAGGGCGTGGGGCTGGAGATCGTCGGCGGCCCGGCAGCCCGCCGCGACGACGCGGCCGGCGAATGGCGGCTTTCCGTGCCCACCCGGCGCCGCGGCCTGCACGACCTCGGCCGGCTCAGGATCTCCACCACCCGGCCGCTGGGCCTCGCCCGGGCCTGGAGCTGGTGGTGGCCGGCGCAGCGCCTGCTGGTGTATCCGGCGCCCGAACGCGGCGGCCCGCCCCTGCCGGGCGCCGAGGGCCCGGGCCAGCCGCGGCCCCGTCCCGGACGCAGCGGCGAGGACACCCATCACCTGCGCGACTACCGCACGGGCGATGCGCCGCGGCAGATCGCCTGGCGCGCCAGCGCCCGCCTCGACCGGCTGGTGGTGCGGGAATACGAAACCGGCGCCAGCCGCGACGTGCGGCTCGCCTGGGAGGCCCTGCGCCACCTGCCCTACGAGGCACGCATCGCCCGGCTCGCCCGCTGGGTGGACGAAGCCGAGCGCGAAGGTCGCCGTTACCGCCTGGAACTGCCCGGCGAAGTGCTGGGACCGGCGCGCGGAGCCGAACACCGCCATGCCTGCCTGCGGGCGCTGGCCCTGCTGCCGGAGGCCGTGTGAGCCAGGCGCCATCGCCCCCGCTGCTGGTCCGCCCGCTGCGCCTGAGCGTGGTGCTGGCGGTGCTGGCCGCCGCCCTGCCCCTGCTGCTGCAGCTGCCCGGCACGGCGGCCGCGGGCATCGCCGCCGTGGCCCTGGTCTCGGCCGCCAGCGCCCTGCGCCGCCCGCTGCCGGCCGCGCTGCGGGTGCTGCTCGTACCGCTGATCGCCGGGGCGGTGCTGGTGGGCTTCGGCTTCCGGGTCGGCCGCGATGCCGGCAGCGCCCTGATGCTCGCCATGCTGGTGCTGAAACTGGCCGAGCTGCGTGGGCCCGACGATGCCCGGCGGGTGCTGGCCTATGCCCTGTTCGCCCCCTTCGCCGCCTTCCTCCAGGACCAGGGCCCGCTTACCCTGCTGCTCGGCCTGACAGGCGCCCTGTCCCTGCTCTGGGCCCTGGCGCGGCTGGAGCGGGCGCCCGAACCTCCCCTGCCCCTGCGCCGAGAGCTCGCCGGGCTGGGCCAGGCCGTGCTGCTCGCCCTGCCGCTGGCGGCGGTGGGCTTCTGGCTGTTCCCGCGCCTGCCGGGCCCGCTCTGGGGCCTGCCGGAGAATGCCCTGGCAAGCACCGGCATCAGCGAATCGATGTCGCCCGGCGACTGGATCGACCTCCTCGCCGACGACCGCCCTGCCTTCCGAGTACGTTTCGAGACACCGACGCCTCCCATCCAAACCCTGTACTGGCGCGGCCCAGTACTGACGCGCTTCGATGGCCGCACCTGGCGACGTAGCGAATGGCTGGCCGGGCTGCCAGCCCCGGCACTGGACACGGGCGAAGGCCCGAGCATTGCCTACACCCTCACCCTCGAACCCACCGAACGCCGTTACGTGTTCGCGCTGGAATCTCCCGCCGGCTGGCCGCCAGAGCTAGTGCTCGGCGGCGATGCCAGTCTGGTGGCGCGCGAACCGCTGCGCAACCTCTCGCAGTACCGGCTGCGGGCACTGCCGGCCAGGCCTTACGAACCGGTGCTGCGCCCGGAATGGCGGCAGGCCCTGCTCGCCCTGCCCGCAGGCTTCAATCCGCGCACCCTGCGGCTTGCCCGGGAGTGGCGGCGGGAAGCTGCCGACGACCGCGCCTACATCGGGCGCGTACTCGGCTGGTTCAATGCCGAGCACGCCTACGACCTCGCCGCCCCCCCGCTCGGCCGGCATACCGCTGATGAGTTCCTGTTCGACACCCGCACCGGCTTCTGCGAGCACTTCGCCTCGGCCTTCGTCATCCTGATGCGCGGCGCCGGCATCCCGGCCCGGGTGGTCACCGGCTATGCCGGGGGTGTACCGAACCGCGTGGGCGGCTACTGGGTGGTGCGACAGATGGACGCCCACGCCTGGGCCGAGGTGTGGCTAGCAGGTGAAGGCTGGGTGCGGGTGGACCCCACCGCCTACGTGGCCCCGGAACGCATCTTCGACACCCTCGACCAGCGCCTTGGCAGCGGCTTTGCCGCGCCGCTACGGCCGGTCTTCGATTTCGGCGACAGCCTGCGCGAAGCCTGGAACCGCTTCGTGCTGCGCTACGACGCCATGCGCCAGGCCGAGCTGCTGCGATCACTGGGCTGGCGCGGGGCCGATGCCCTGGCCGTCGGCCAGGTCTTCCTGCTGGCCGCCGGACTGGCCCTGGCGCTCACCCTCGCCCTGCTACTGCGCGGCTGGCCGCGCGAGCCGGATCCACTGCTGCGGGCCTGGCGCCGCTTCCTGCGCCGTTGCGCCCGGCTGGGCGTGGCGAAAGCCGAGACTGAGCCGGCGGGGGTCTTCCTCGCCCGCCTCGCCGAACGGCATCCCACCGCCGCCCGCAGCGCCGCGCCGCTCGTCGAGGCCTTCGTGTCCCTGCGCTATGCCCCGCCATCGAGCACAGCCAACGTCCAGCACGAGCGCGAGGCGCTGATCCGCGCCCTGCGCCGCTGGCGCCCGCCACGCGCGGCGGCCTAGCCCGGCGGCCAGGAAAGGGCACGGCCAGCGAGCAGGTGCAGGTGGATGTGGAACACCGTCTGCCCACCGTCGCCATTGCAGTTCATCACTACCCGGTAGCCCTGCTTGGCGAAGCCCTGCGCCCTGGCGTAGGCGGCGGCGGCCAGCATCAGGCGGCCGAGCAGCTCGGCGTGCTCGGGGCCGGCGTCATCGAGGGTGGCGATCGGGGTCTTGGGAATGAACAGCACGTGCACCGGCGCCTTCGGCGCGATGTCGCGGAAAGCGAGCACCTGCTCGTCCTCGTAGACGATGTCGGCAGGGATCTCGCCGCGGATGATCTTGCTGAAGATGGTCTCGGACATGTCGGATCTCCTCACGAGCGCCGGCGAGGATGCCAGCGCGGACAGGGGCCGGATAGGCGGCGGAACCCCGGCCTCAGCCCGGCGCCTCGCTACGCTGGCCGAAGGCATGCGCCAGAGTGCCGCGGTCGACGTACTCCAGTTCGCCGCCGAGCGGCAGGCCCTGGGCGAGGCGGCTCGGCGTGACGCCGGCCGCGCGCGCCATCTGCGCGAGGTAATGCGCCGTGGCCTCGCCTTCCACCGTGGGATTGGTGGCGATGATCATCTCCCGCACCTCGCCGGCACCGAGACGCTGCGCGAGGAGATCGAGCCCGAGTTGGCGCGGGCCGATGCCATCCAGCGGCGAGAGCCGGCCCTGCAGCACGAAGTACAGGCCCCGGTAGCCGGTGGCCTGCTCGATGGCGAGGCGGTCGGCCGGCGTTTCCACCACACAGAGCACGCCGCGGTCGCGCGCCGGGCTGGCGCAGACCGCGCAGACCTCGGTCTCGGAAAAATCACGGCACTGGACGCAGTGACGGATGCCCGCCATCGCCGCCTGCAAGCGCTCGGCCAGCCGCAGCGCGCCCTCGCGGTCGCGCTCCAGCAGGTGGTAGGCCATGCGCTGGGCGCTCTTGGCCCCGACGCCGGGCAGCACCCGCAGGCCTTCGATCAGCTGCTCGAGCAGGCTTGCGCCCATGCGTCCGCGACCGCCGGCTCAGAACAGGCCGCGCAGGCCCGGCGGAATCGGCATGCCGGCGGTCGCCGCCTGCATGCGCTTGGCCGATTCCTCGTTGACCTTGGCCACGGCCTCGTTCAACGCCACCAGCAGCAGGTCCTCGAGCATCTCGGCATCACCGAGCGCCTGCGGATCGACGTGCACCCTGCGGGCCTCGAACTTGCCGGAGAGCGTCACGCTGACCAGACCGCCGCCGGCACTACCGGTGACCTCCAGCGCAGCGAGTTCCTCCTGCGCCTTCTTCATGTTGTCCTGCATGCGCTGCGCCATTTGCATGGCCTGCGCGATGTTGCCCTTGAACATAGATCACTCCTCGATCGGTCGGATACTGCCTTCCACCAGCTCGGCGCCCTGCGCCAGCAGCTGCTGCACGATGGGGTCGGAGCGGAAGCGCGCCTCGGCCTCGCGCTGGCGCTCGGATTTCTCGCGCTGCTGGCGGTCGAACAGAGTCTCGCCTGAGGCAGCGGCGGCAGACTCGGTGAAACGCAGCGCGGGAGGGCGACCGAACAGCGGCGCCAAGGCTTCGGCGAGGCGGCGCACGCTGATGTCGGTCTTCATCGCCTCGCCCTCAGGCGGCAGGGCGAGAGTGAGTCCTTCGGCATCGCCGGCGACGAAGCGGGCATGGGCGGCGAGCTGCCCCGCCGGGCCGCCCACCGCCTGCTGCTGCAAGGCTTCCAGCCAGTCCTCGTGGGAGGCGATCGGCACCCGGGCCGGCGAGGCCGACGGCACCGGCATCGCCAGCGCGGCATTGCCGAGGGCGTCCGTAGCCTCGGCGCGCGGCGGCTCGGCACGGGTCTCGGCGAAGGGCGAGGGCGGGGCCTTGCGCGGCGGCGCGGCGGGTTCGGGGCCGCTGGCGAAGGGCGAAGGCGGCGCCCTGCGCGGCGGCGCCGGAGCCTCCACCACCGGCACGGCCACGCCACGCCCGGTGTCGGCACGGCCGCGCACGGCCCCGGCCTCGCCGGACGCACCGGCTCCCAGTGGCTGGAAGGCCAGCATCCTGAGCAAACTCATCTCGAAGCCGACCCGCGGGCTCGGGGCCAGCGGCAGGTCACGCGCGCCGGTAATGGCCATCTGGTACCAGAGCTGCACCAGCTCGGGTGGTACCTGCGAGGCGAGCGCCTCCACGTCCACGCCATCCACCGGGCGCGCCGCCTCCGGCACCAGTTGCTTTACCTGCACGGCATGCAAGGCGGCTGCCAAGTCGTCCAGTACCTGGGCATAGTCGGGCGAGAAAGCGGCCATGGCCTCCACCTGCGCCAGCAGGGCCGGGCCATCGCCGGCGGCCAGCGCCGCCAGCAGTCCGCCGATGGCCTGATGATCGAGGGTGCCGAGCATGGCGTGCACGGCCTCGGCCGTGAGCTGCCCGCCGCTGTAGGCAATGGCCTGGTCGAGCAACGAGAGGCCGTCGCGCAGCGAGCCGTCCGCCCCGCGCGCCAGCAGAGCGAGCGCCGCATCCTCGGCCGGAATGCCTTCGGCATCCACGATGCGCCGCATCTGCCCTTCGATCTGCTCCTGCTCCAGCCGCCGCAGGTTGAACTGCAGACAGCGGGAGAGCACCGTCACCGGCAGCTTCTGCGGGTCGGTGGTGGCGAGCAGGAACTTCACATGTTCCGGCGGCTCTTCCAGCGTTTTTAGCAATGCGTTGAAGGCACTCTTCGAGAGCATGTGCACCTCGTCGATGAGGTACACCTTCACCCTTCCGCGCGAGGGTAGGTACTGGGCGTTGTCGATCAGTTCGCGCACGTCGTCCACGCCGGTGTGGCTGGCGGCGTCGATCTCGATCAGGTCGACGAAGCGGCCGGCGTCCACGTCCACGCACACCGCACATTCGCCGCAGGGGTCGGCGCCGCTGCCGCGCTCACAGTTGAGCGACTTGGCGAAGATGCGCGAGATCGTGGTCTTGCCTACGCCGCGGGTGCCTGTGAACAAGAAAGCGTGGTGCACGCGCCCGGACTCCAGCGCATTCGACAGGGCACGCACCACGTGCTCCTGCCCCACGAGTTCGGAGAAGCGCCGCGGGCGCCACTTCCGTGCGAGAACGAGATAGGCCATGTCGCGCCCCGAAAACCGGCCTGCATTGTGCCAACCGCACGCGGCCTCCGCCATGCCGGCCGCCGGCGCATTTGTGCCGGCGCCGGCAGGCCGGTATCATTGGCGTTTCCTCAGGGCCGCGCCTGGATGCCGGGCTGGGGAAACCGCGCTGCGGGCGTGGACAGGTGTCCGAGTGGTTGAAGGAGCACGCCTGGAAAGTGTGTAAGCGGCTAAACCCCGCTTCGCGGGTTCGAATCCCGCCCTGTCCGCCAATCGCAGCCGTACGACCTCCTCCATGGCGGCCCCGTTGGCGCCTCCGCGACGGTAGGCCGAAAACCCCGCCAGGCCCGGAAGGGAGCAACGGTATCGGCTGATCCGGGTGCCGGAGTCACGCTGGCGGGGCCGTCACCATTTCCGCCGAAGAGGGTGGCAGCGGCACCCGCTCCCCGGGCCGCGCCACGCGGTGCCCGCGGGCGCGCATGGCCTCCCCGTCCGCCGCGCTGGCGTAGTGGTAGAGCAGGCAGCGCGCCAGCAGTTCCTCGGGGTATTCGCGCTCGAGCTCGTCGAGGCCGGAGTGCGAAGGATTGCCGGCAAGGCCACAGTCGTGGGCCACGAGCTCGCCGGCGTCGGCCATGGCCGCCAGCACCTCGGGAATCGGTCGGGTGTCGCCGGTCCAAACGAGGCTGCCGCGCAGACGCAGGCCGAAGGCGGTGTCCGGGCGGTGGTGGCGCACCGGGAACACTTCGAAGCGCCAGCCCCCATGCCAGAAGCCCTCGCTCACCGGCACCAACTGGAAGGCATCCCAGAAGTTCGCCCCGCCCTCGGCCAGCACGCCGGGGTAGTCGGCAAGCCGCCGCTGCAGGTGCGGCACTACCGGCGCCGGCACGTAGAGGCGCACCCGGCCGCGTAGCGCACGATCGAAATAAGCGGCATAGAACAGCCGCTCCAGCCCAGCCACGTGATCCATGTGCACGTGGGTGATGAAAAGCGCCGTGGGCAGGCCGCCGTAGGCCGCAAGATAGGCGCTCAGGGCTTCCTGGCCGCAGTCGATCATCAGCAGCGGCGCGCCCTCGCGCTCGATCACGCCGGAGGCCGCGCCGAGCTGCGGCGCCGCCCCAGCATTACCCACGCCGAGGAAATGCAGGGTGAGGCTCACTGCAGGGCCTCCGCATGCGCCGCGCGCAAGCGCGCCATGCCGGCGCGGATGGCGGCATCGGGGACGCCCCGGGAATGCTTCAGGAGCGAGCGTTCGAGACGATCGAGCTCGGCACCGCACCAGCGCCCCGGCCCGCCCTCGCGCCGCCCGCGGTCCCAGTCGATCACTGCGAAGCGGCCATCCTCGCAGCGCAGCACATTGCGAGCATTGAGATCCGGATGGCGGGCGCCGTGGCGGTGGAAGCGGGCGATGCACTGCCCCACCGCCTCCCAGGGCACACCATCCACACTGGCCTGCACCAGCGCCATGAGATCGGTGCGTGCCGGCAGACGCTGCATCAGCAGGGCGGCGCGATAGAACGGCCCCTCGCGCCACCAGGCAGCGGCGATCGGCCCCGGCACCGGCAGACCGAGGCCGGCGAGCTCCTCCAGCAGGCGCAGTTCGCGCACGCAGCGCAGGCGCTCCACGCCAGTGAACAGGTAATGCTCGCGGCTCAGCCGGGCCACCCAGCCGCCGCGCCGGTAGAAGCGCAGCACGCCAGTACCGAAAGGGCCTTCGACATACCAGGCACCGCCGCGGCCTCCATCGCTGATCGGCAGGGCATTGGCGCCGTAGCGCGGCACTTCGAACCATTCCGGGCGCGCATGCCCGGCCCATGCCGCGGCAGCATGGACTCCGGCCACGCCATCGGCGATCGACTCGGGCGCTATCATGCGGCGCAGTCTAGCAAGGCCCCTCGCGTGCCCGCCCCGCCGTCGTCCGTCTGCCTGTTCCGGCTCTCCGCGCTTGGCGATGCCACCCATGTGGTGCCCGTCGTGCGCGCTCTGCAACGCCACCGCCCCGGCATCGCCCTCACCTGGGTGATCGGCAAGGCCGAAGCGAAGCTGCTCGAAGGCCTCGAGGGCGTGGAGTTCATCGTCTTCGACAAGAAGGCGGGCGTAAGCGGGGTGCGCTCCCTGCGCCGGGCTCTGGCCGGTCGGCGTTTCGACGCCCTGCTGCAGATGCAACTCGCGCTGCGCGCCAACCTGCTCTCCCGGTTGGTGCGCGCGGAGCGCCGCATCGGCTATGACAGGGCGCGCAGCAAGGAAGGCCACGCCCTTGCCATCAACGAGCGTATCGCGCCCGGCCACCACCACGTGCTCGACGTGTTCGGCCGCTTCGCCGAGGCCTTGGGCTGCCCCATGGACCGGGTGGAATGGCGCCTGCCGGTGCCCGCAGAAGCCCGTGACTGGGCCGCTGCCACCCTGCCCGGCGACACCCCCACCCTGCTCGTCTCGCCCTGTTCCAGCCATCCGCTGCGCAACTGGCGAAGCGAGCGCTACGCCGCGGTGGCCGGCGTGGCCCTGGCGCGCGGCTGGCGAGTGGTGCTCTGCGGCGGGCCTTCCGCGCTGGAACGCCGGATGGGCGATGCCATCCTTGCCGCCCTGCCGCGGCACGAAGGCGTTCAGGATCTGATCGGCAAGGACACTTTCAAACGCTTCCTTGCCCTGTGCGAGCGCGCCTCGATCCTCCTTGGCCCCGATTCCGGGCCGGTGCACATGGCCAATGCCATGGGCTGCCGGGTGATCGCCCTGCATGCCTGCACCGATGCCGAGCGCAGCGGCCCTTACAGCGACCGGCGCTGGTCGCCGAACCGCTATGCCGAGGCCGCCGAACGCTTCCTCGGCCGGCCGGCCTCGGCCCTGCCCTGGGGCAAGCGCATCGAGTTCGAGGGGGTGATGGACCTCGTCACCGTGGACGAGGTGGTGGAACGCTTCGAGGCCTGCGCCCGCGATCTCGGCGCCTGACTCAGGGCCGCGGCGGGGCAGCGCCCGGCGCGCGGTAGTCCTGGTAGCTCTTCTCTTCCACGTAAGTCGAGCCGAGCCGCAGGTTGATGTCCTTCTTCACCCGGGCGCGTTCGTCGTTCTCGAAATACACCGCGCGGGCAAGGCGGATGAACTCTTCATCGAAGGCCTGCGCCTTCTCCTTCAGGCGGATGTCGTCCTCGATCTCCCAGAGACGCTCGTTCACCGCTTTCAACGCCGCCATCAGGTCGCGGATGTCGATGACCGAGGCCGGATGCGCCGCCCAGGTGGCGCGCAGGGCCTCGAGTTCACGGCGTACGTTGGCCAGCTTCGCCTCGTCGCGGATGCGCTCAGACTTGATCTCGAGGATGGCGATCTTGTCGAGGAGTTCGCCGAAGGACACCGGCACGCTGATTTCGGACATCACGGTCTAGCTCGCGGGGAGGGGCGACAGTCTAGCGCGGCGGCGGCGCACCCAGCCGAGCACGGGCCGCTCCAGCAGCCACCAGGACAGCAGGGCGATGGGCAAGGTGAGCAGCAGGCTGGCAAGCGCAAAGCCCTCCACGCCCCAATGCGGCGGCACGAAGCCGCCGAGCTGCTGGCGCAGCAGCCACTGCACCGGGTAATGCCAGAGATAAAGCCCGTAACTCACCACGCCAAGGCCATGCAGCGGTGCTGCGGCGAGCCGCCACGCCCGCCCACCGCCTGCCGGCATCGCAAGCGCGGCATACAGCAGGCCCAGCGCCGGCAGGGTGGTGAGCAGGGGCCAGGCCCAGGTAAAGGGACGGGCATCCACCACTCCGTTGTAGGGCCGGTCACCGCCGAGCAGGGGCAGGACCGAGAGCAGGGCCAGGGCGATCACGGCGAGCAGCAGGGCGCCGGCCATGCCGCCTCGCCCCGCCCTGCCCGGCCTTCCCGCCCTGCTCCCGACATCTCCCGGCAAAGGGCGCCGGCGCCCGGCCGGGGCATCGGAAACCGCGGCCGCCCCGTTCGAGGCCCAGGCTCCGCTCCACCAGGCCGCCAGCACCGCGCCGGCCACGAACTGCACCCAGCGTCCCGGCGCATGCTCGGCCCAGCCGATGCGCTGTTCGATGCCGATGTCCATGGCGGCGATCGCGCCACGCCAGAGCAAGGTGAGCAGGGCCGCCGCGAGCAGGAGTCCCAGGGCGCGACGGGGCGTACGCAGCGATGGCAGGACGAGCGGCAAGGAGAGATAGAACACCGCCTCCACGGCCAGGCTCCACCAGGGGCCGAGATGGGCCGGCACCCAGGGCCAGGCATTCAGCCACAGCAGGCCATGCGCCAGCACGCTGCCGGCATCGGCCGGCTGCCAGCCGATGGCCTTCACTCCCAGCCCGCCGAGCAGGGCGAGCACGACAAGCTGCAGGTAGTAGGCCGGCAGCAGACGTGCCGCCCGCATCAGGTAAAGCCCCGGCCAGCCCCCTGGGGCGTGCAGCCAGCCATACGCCAACAGGAAGCCAGAGAGCACGAAGAACAGGTCCACGCCAAGCCAGCCCGCACGCAGCAGGGCGAGCCACGGGGCCTCGGCGCCGGGGGCCGGCGTGCCCCCCAGGGCCCAGGCATGGAAGAGCAGCACCCAGAGCGCCGCCAGCCCTCGCAGCCCGGTCAGGCCGGGCAGCCGCTCAGCCATGCCCGGCGGCTCCCGCCGGCCTTTGCCGGCCGCCCCCGCCACGGCGGGAGGCGATGGAAAAAACGAAGGGCGCCCCGCGCGGGGACGCCCTTGCAGTGTCTGGCGGAGAGGGAGGGATTCGAACCCTCGAGGCGCTATGAACGCCTGCCTGATTTCGAGTCAGGTACAATCGACCACTCTGCCACCTCTCCGGTGGAACTTCCGCGCGGCAGCCCGAAGCCGAGCACCCGACGGAGCCGCGCATCATACACGCCCCACCCCGCAGGCTCAAGGCGCGCCGGCGCCCGTGCCGCCGCGCGCCTGCAGCACGAAGGTGCCGCTCTGATGCCCGGCGAAGCGGATCGGGGCGAACTGCGGCTCCTGCACCACCGGCGAATCCAGGGTAGCCAGGGCGAGAGCCGCCGATACGTCCTGGTAGAGACGGGTGGCCTCGAGCACGCCGCGGCTGTCCTCCAGGACGTTGAGGAAGGCCTTGGCAAAATAGCTGTGCCCGCTCGCCCCCACGTCCGGCACCGGCTGCACGCCGCCGGAGGTGAGCGCGAGACGGGCGCGCCCTGACGTGGCCTCCTTCAGCCAGCGCGCCATGCCGGCGGCATCGACGCTGGCGTCGGCCACCGGCACCGAAGCGCGGGTCATGGTGCCGGAGTAACAGGAATCGGCCACCACCAGCACCCGCTTCGCCGGCAGGGTATCCAGAAGCTCGCTGATGGCACGGTTCGAGATCCAGGACTCGGGGCGACCGGACAGGCCATCCGACGGCACCCAGTAGCCCTCTCCGCCCGCGGCGAGCTCGCCATGGCCGGCGTAGTAGATGAGCAGGTTGTCGTTCTCGCCCAGCGTCTTGCGCATCGCATCGATGGCACTCAGGATCTCCAGCCGCGTGGCATTCAGCAGCAGCCGCGACTGGAAGCCGTAGCGCGATTCCAGCATCCGGGCCACCGCGGTGGCGTCGCGGGCGGCGCTGCGCAGGTCAGGGTAGTCGCTGCTGCCGTAGCGGTCGTTGCCGATGACGATGGCGTGGAACTTGCCAAGCGCAAGGCCAGCCGTGGCCGGCGCCACCATGCCAGCACCATCGCTGCCCACGGCCATCAGGGTGAACTCCAGGGTGGCCGTGCCGCCATCGGGCCGGGTGGCGCTCACCACCACCGGCGTGCCGGCCTCGGCGGCCTGCAGCCGGGCCTGGAACAGGCCGGACTCGCCGATCGGCACCGCCGTGCCATTCACCGTGACCTCGCGCACGTCGCCGGCCCCGGCCACCCGACCGGTGATGGTGCGTTCGCCCGGCGCGCCGCGCACTACCGCTGCTGGGCGGCCGCGCATCGCCACCAGCGGTGGGTCGATCAGCTCCAGCCGCGCCACCAGGGCCGCACCGCCTTCGCCCACCCGCCGCTCCAAGCTGGCGATGAGATTGCGCTGGCGGGCAAGTTGTACTTCCTGATCGGCGAGCGAGTTCTCGAGCAGGCGCTGCAGAGCCACGTCATCGGCCTGCTTGGCCGCCTCGAGCTTGCGCCGTGTGGCCTCGAGCTCACTCCGGGCGGCCGAGAGGGCGCGCCGCCGCTCCTCGAGCTGCGTGGTGAGGCGCGCCACTTCGGCGCGCAGGGCCTCGGAGGTGGCGCGCTCGCGGGCCACGTCGGCCTCCAGCGCGCCGATGCGCTCGTCACGCTGCTGCAGCTCTGCCTGCACCACCGAGGCATAGAGCAATTCGTCCTCGATACCGGCCCCCCGACGGTAGAGGTTCACCGCCATGGCCGGGTCGCGGGCCACGCCCAGGCCCTCCTCGTAGAGCCAGCCGAGGTTGATCATGGCCCGCCGGTCGCCCTGGTCGGCGGCCTTTTTGAACCACTGGAAGGCCATGCCGTAATCAGGGTGGGTGCCGAGGCCCTTGGCATAGATCTCGCCCACCGCGTTCTGCGCCTCGGCGCTGCCGGCCATGGCCGCTTCCAGCCAGACCTTCAGGGCCGTCTGGTAGTTGGCGCGGTCGTAGGCCACGTACTCGCCACCACGGATCTGGCAGTCGGCCTGGGTGGTGCGGATCGGCCGCCGGGCGCTCATGAAGCTGGCCTGGCGGCCGAGCTGGCGGATCTGCCCCGGCAGCAGGCAGTCCACCACCATCAGGTCCTCGGCATTGCGCACGCTGGGCCCAGACTGGGCCGCGAGCGGCGGCGCGGCGGCGCCGGCAGCAAGGACCAGCAGGGCGCTGGCGAGCAGGGAGATATGTCCTCGGGGCCAGGACGGGGGGGCATCGAGACGGATCATCGGGGGCTCCGGTCGGCCTACCGGCAGGCGCCGGCGACATGGCTATACTCCGGGGCACCCGCCGTTCACGCAAGCACAGGGGAATGCAAGCGTGGCCACCCCCCAGGAGGCATCCATGTCCGGTCCGTCCGCTCTCGGCCGTCTGCTGCGGCCGGTATTCGCGTTGCTGCTCGCCCTCTGCGCCCACCCCGCCCTCGCGGTGATCAATTGCGAAATCCTTCCGGTCGGACCCACCTTCCAGTCCGCCCTGACCGGGGAAACCATCGTCGTGCAGTACCAGATCACCGGCCTGGGCTGCGGCACCGTCATCACCACGAGCACGAACATCATCTCGGATACCACGGGCAGCAGCGTGTCGCCGACGAGTGCTGCAGCCCCCCCTGGGGTCCAGGACGTCACGGCGGATATCGGGCCAACCCCGGGTACCCTGGTGTTCCGCGTCACCTGCACCTCGGGCTGCTTTGGCTCCCCGGCCAACCTCGAGATCACCTACACCGTCAACGTCACCGCCCCGGTGCTGCGCACCCTCGATCCGGTCGGCCCCACCAGCCTCACGGTCTTCGAGGGCGAGACCCGCACCGTTTCGGTGATCGCCCTCGACGATGGCCTGCCTGCTGGAACGAATATCATCTGGAGCGCCAGCGGACCGGTCAGCATCAGCCCCACCAGTTCCAACACCAACCCCTCCACCGGTGAGGCCACCACCGTCGCCACCTTTGGCCCAGGCACCGGCACGGCAACCATCGTCGGCACCCGCACGGATGCCATCGATGCCATCGTCGTCTACACCTTCGACGTGGTAGTAGCGCCGCTGCGCACCATCAGCGTGATCTCCGGCGATGGCCAGAGCGGGCCGACCAATACCACGCTGCCCGCCCCGCTGATCATCGAGGCCCAAGACGACGGCAGCCCTGCCTCCGGCGTCGGCATCACCTGGACCGTGGTCTCCGGCGACGCCACCCTGGTCGCGCCCACCTCGCCCACCGATGCCGCCGGCCGCGCCCAGACCGGCCTGCAGTTCGGCCCCACCCCCGGCACCGTCGTCGTCCGCGCCGCCCGCAACGACGATCCCTCCGTTTTCGCCGACTTCACCCTCACCTCCACCCTCACCCGCAGCCTGTTGCTCATCTCCGGCAATGGCCAGAGCGGGCCCACCAATGCCGCCCTGCCCAGCCCGCTCGTGATCGAGGCGCGCGACAACGGGCTTGCCGCCTCCGGCATCGGCATCACCTGGACCGTGGTCTCCGGCGATGCCACCCTGGTCGCGCCCACCTCGCCCACCGATACCGCCGGCCGCGCCCAAACCGGCCTGCAGTTCGGCCCCACCCCCGGCACCGTCGTCGTCCGCGCCGCCCGCAACGACGATCCCTCCGTTTTCGCCGACTTCACCCTCACCTCCACCCTCACCCGTACCCTGCTGCTCATCTCCGGCAATGGCCAGAGCGGGCCCACCAATGCCGCCCTGCCCAGCCCGCTCGTGATCGAGGCGCGCGACAACGGGCTTGCCGCCTCCGGCATCGGCATCACCTGGACCGTGGTCTCCGGCGACGCCACCCTGGTCGCGCCCACCTCGCCCACCGATGCCGCCGGCCGCGCCCAGACCGGCCTGCAGTTCGGCCCCACCCCCGGCACCGTCGTCGTCCGCGCCGCCCGCAACGACGATCCCTCCGTTTTCGCCGACTTCACCCTCACCTCCACCCTCACCCGCAGCCTGTTGCTCATCTCCGGCAATGGCCAGAGCGGGCCCACCAATGCCGCCCTGCCCAGCCCGCTCGTGATCGAGGCGCGCGACAACGGGCTTGCCGCCTCCGGCATCGGCATCACCTGGACCGTGGTCTCCGGCGACGCCACCCTGGTCGCGCCCACCTCGCCCACCGATACCGCCGGCCGCGCCCAAACCGGCCTGCAGTTCGGCCCCACCCCCGGCACCGTCGTCGTCCGCGCCGCCCGCAACGACGATCCCTCCGTTTTCGCCGACTTCAGCCTGACCTCCACCCTGGTGCGCACGGTGAACATCGTCTCGGGGGCCAACCAGCAGGGCCTGCCCGGCCTGCCCCTGCCCAGTCCGATCGTGGTCGAGGTACGGGCCAATGGCCTGCCCGAGGCCGGCATCGAGGTCGACCTGAGCGCCAGTGGCAATGCCTCGGTGGCCGGCAGTGGTGCCACGCCGAAGCTGGTGAAACTCACCGATGGCGCGGGCCGGGCCAGTTTCGTGGTCACCCTCGGGCCGAGCCCGGGGCCGGTCACCCTCACCGCCAGCCTGCCCGCCGACCCCGGCGTGAGCGCCAGCACCGTGGTCAACGCCAGCAGCCTGGCGAGCCTGCCCGGGCTACCACCGGAACTGCAGCCTTTGGGCGAGGTGCTCGAGGGGGCCTGCGCCGCCATTGCCGCCCTGCCGCCGACCAGCCGTAGCCCCGAGCAGGCCGATCTGCTGGCCCGCTGCCAGGACTTCCCCGACGCGCCGCCGGCCGAGGTGATCGCCGCCCTGCGCGAACTGGTGCCCGATACCACGCTGGTGATGGTGAACATCGCCCTGGCGGCCGGCCAGGCCCAGCTCGACAACCTGAAGGCGCGCATCGCCGCCCTGCGCTCGGGCACGCGGGGCAGCGCCTTTGGCGGCCTTGCCATCGCCGCGCCCAGCGGGCGGATCCCGGTGAGCGGTCTGATGGAGGGGCTGCTCGGCCCGGCCGCCAGTGAAGAGGTCGGAGCGGACTTCGACCGCTTCGGCTGGTTCGTCTCCGGCACCCTGGGCCGCGGCGAATCGCGCGAGGGCCGCCTGACGCCAGGCTACGACTTCGACATCAACGGCCTCACCGCCGGTCTCGACTACCGCTTCAGCGACCGCTTCATCGCCGGCGCCTCGCTCGGTCTGACCCGCCAGGACAGCGACCTGACCGGGGCCCAGGGCAAGGTGGAGGCGAGCGGCTGGAGCGTCTCCGGCTACGCCACCGTCTACCAGGCCCAACAGTGGTATAGCGACGCGGTACTGACCTGGGGACGCAACGAGTACGACACCCTGCGTCGGGTGCGCTACACCATCACCGGCCCCGGCGGCAGCACCACCGTCGACCGCAGCGCCCGCGGCCGGCTCGATGGCGACCTGCTCTCCTTCGCCGCCACCGTGGGTCGCGACTGGCAGGCCGGCGGCTGGACGGTCGGCCCCTACGGGCGGCTGCTCTACACCCGCATCGACTTCGACAGCGCCCGCGAAGTGTTCGAAGGCGCTGGCCCCGGTGCCGGGCTGGCCCTGGAGATCCTGCCCGGTACCCATACCTCGCTCGCCAGCGTGGCCGGAGCGAAGTTGAGCCGCGCCATCAGCCGCGACTGGGGCATCCTCATGCCGCACTTCCAGTTCGAGTGGGAACGCGAGTACAAGGAAGATCCGCAGCGCGTCGGGGCCCGGTTCCTCGCCGATCCTTCGGCGCGCATCTTCACCGTACAGGGCGATCCCATCGACAACAGCTTCTACCGCATCGGCGCCGGCCTCTCCGCCCTGTTCACGGGCGGCCGCTCGGGCTTCATCTACGTCGAGCGGGTGTTGGGCAAGTCCGGCTTCTCGCAGACCAACCTCGCCCTCGGTCTGCGCGGGGAATTCTGAACAGGGGCCCGGGGGCGGAAGGAACACGCGATGATCGAATTCGGCCACTTGAGCCACGTCGGCCTGCGGCGCGACCTGAACGAGGACACCTACTACGGCGATGCCGAGCTGGGCCTGTGGCTGGTGGCCGACGGCATGGGCGGCCACGATTCCGGCGAGGTGGCGAGCGCCTTGGCGCGCGATACCGTGGTGCGCGAAGTGCGGGCCGGAAAATCGCTGGCGGAGGCCATCCGCAAGGCCAACGAGGAGATCATCCGCCAGTCGGGCCTGCGCGACGACGCCATGCCGATGGGCACTACCATCGTGGCGGTGAAAGTGGCTGCGAACGGACGTTTCGAGCTTGCCTGGGTGGGGGATTCACGCGCCTACCTGTGGAACGGCAGCCTGCAGCAGGTGAGCTCGGACCACAGCTACGTGCAGGAACTGATCGACCAGGGCCAACTCACCCCGGAGCAGGCCCGTCTGCACCCCTATCGCAACGTGGTGACCAAAGCACTCGGGGTCACCGAGCCGGACAAGCTCAGTATCGAGACCGTGACGGGGGAACTGCGCCCGGGCACGTCGTTGCTGCTGTGCAGCGATGGGCTCACCGAGGAAGTGGATGACGGCCTAATCGCCAAGGCCATGGCACAGCAAGACATCAGTGCCCAGGAGTGCGTCGATCATCTGGTAGCCGCAGCGCTCGATGGCGGTGGCAGCGACAACATCACCGTGGTGCTGGTGCGCCGGATCTGAGCGCCGGCTCGTAGTAACGCGGCCATCCCGCTGTGAGTGATGGCCAAGAGGATCCCCCACCAAAGGAGTTCTGCATGCGAATCGCCCCCGCCCCCCTCGCCCTGGCCTCTGCCAGCCTGCTGCTCGTGGCGTGTGGCAAATCACCCGAAGCGACGGTGGAAGCCTTCTACCTCGCCGTCGGCAAGGGCGAGATCACCGAAGCCAAGCGCTATCTCTCGCCCCAGGTGACCGAGATGCTGCCCGATGCCAAGCTCACTGCGGCGCTCAGCGCCGAGGCCTCGCGCGTGCAGAACTGTGGCGGCATCAAGGCGATCGAAGTGGCGCTCACCGGCGAGGGCGAGATCCGGTCGGGGACGGCCACCATCGACTACCGCGGCGAGTGCCCGCGCAAGACCGAGAAGGTCAAGCTGGTCAAAGTCGAAGGCCAGTGGCGTCTCGGTGCCGGGAAGTAAGTCCAGCCCCCTGGGGTGGCATCCTGGCGTCTTCGGGGCACTGATGGCCCTGGCGCTGCTCCGTCCCGCCAGCCTGCCCCAGCCACTCCCGCCGCCCGTCCTGCCGGATGCGCAAGCCATCGAGGACGGCGATCTCGTCTTCCGCCGCGGCCGAGATGCCGTGTCCACCCTGGTGCTCGCGCATGGCGGGGGGCGCTTCTCCCATGTCGGCGTGGCCTTGCGCAGCACGACCGGGGTCGTGGTGATCCATGCGATTCCTCCCGAGGGATCGCACCCGGGCGGCGTGGTCGAGGAACCCCTGGAGCAGTTCGCTGCCCTGGCACTGGCCGCCGACATCGCCGTATTCCGGCTGCCGGGCCTGGGCGATGGCGAACGCCAACGCCTACGCACCTATCTGCAGCAACGCCGGGGTACCCCTTTCGATGCAGGCCTGCGAATGAGCGAGGACGACACTCTCTACTGCACGGAATTGGTGCTGCGCGCCCTGCACGCGGCTGGTGTCCCCGTTCCCGATGATCTCCCCGGGGTTCAGGCGCCTTTGCTCGCCGAGCCCGCCATCCCCCCGGAAGCCCTGCTCGGACTGCCCGGGCTGCAGGCCGTCACATCCCCCGCCGGGCCGCCTCCGCCTCGGCCTTGAGCCGCCTGAGCTCGGCGTCCTCGGGCGCGGCCTCGAGACCGTAGCCGGCGATCGTCTCGCAGGCGACCCAGCGCTCGGCGGCGCAGAGCTTGCTCGCAGCGTCTCGGTAGTAGGCAGCAATCGCCGCCACCCCGGCCAGGGCGCGAGCATTGCCCGGGTCGGCCGCCAGCACCTCGCGGAAGCGCGCCAGCGCGCTCTCCTCGTCGCCACGCAGGCGGCGGCCGGCATTCACATTCTCCGGTTCGCCGGGACCGGGCACGTAGGTGCCCTCGCGCACCAGGGCCTCGCCCTGGCGCAGGGCGATTTCGATGGCCTCGGGGCCGAGCGTCGGCACGCGCACCGGCGTACTGCCCGTCTGGAAGGTGGCCACTCCGGGCCCCTCGGCCGGCGGCGGGACCGCCACCTGCGAGGTCCCCGGCGACGCTGGGGGAGCGGCACGCCAGGGCGCCCAGAGCAGCAGGGCCACGAGACCGGCAAGGGCGAGCCCGCCTCCGGTCCAGGGCAGCCAGGCCGGCAGGCCGCGCGCCCCCTTCGCCGCCTCGCCGGACACCCGGGTGCGCTGCTGGGTGGCGGAGGCCGGCTGCCGGGCCATGCCCTCGCGGGCTTCGAAGGCCTTGATGTCGACCGCGCCGGGCGGGGCGGTGGGCAGCATACGCTGCACCGCCTCGACCACTGCGGCGCCGGTGTTGTAACGCTCGCCTGGCAGCTTGGCCATCAGGCCATTGAGCAGGGGCTGCAGCCAGGCGTGCTGCGGCGGCAGGGTGGGGATCGGTTCGGTGATGTGCGAGAGCGCCACCGAGAAGGCATCCGGCGCCTCGTAGGGCGGCCGGCCGGTGAGCATCTCGTAGAGCATCACCCCGAGGCTGTAGAGGTCGGAGCGGCCGTCCACCGGCTCGCCGCGCGCCTGCTCGGGGCTCATGTAGTCGGGAGTGCCCACCGACATGCCGGCCATGGTGGAGCCGGTGCCGCCGTCCATCGCCTTGGCGATGCCGAAATCGGCCAGGACGGCGCGCCCGTCCTTGCGGAACAGCACGTTACCGGGCTTCACGTCGCGGTGCACCACACCCTTCTCGTGGGCGTAGTCGAGGCCATGGGCGATGTCGCAGAGCACATTCAGGGCCTCGCCCACCGAGATGCCCTCGCCGGTAATGCGCTCCTTCAGCGTACCGCGCGGGATGTACTCGGCCGACAGGTAATAGATGCCGTTATGCACCCCGATGTCATGGATGGTGACCACGTTCGGGTGCTGCAGCTTGGCGGTGAGCCTGCCCTCCTTGAGGAAGCGCTCGGCGAACTCGGGGTTGGCCGCCAGCGCCGGGGCCATCACCTTCAATGCGACCTCGCGGTCGAGCGATTCTTGCACCGCGAGGAAGACCGAGGCCATGCCGCCTTGCCCCAGGGTGCGCAGGATGCGGTAACCCGGGATGGCGATGTCTACCGCCTGCAGCAGTACCGTCGAATTCATGCCTCGGTCTCCCAGAGCAGCTTGCCACCCGACTTCTTCGCCACGCCAGCAAGACGCGCGCGATGCGCCTCGGCCTCGGCGGGCAGGATGCGCCGCCGCACCACCGCCGCCAAGGGGCGCAGTTCGCCCTCCTCGGCAGGCCCACTGCCCTCGGCTTCGGCACCGAGGGCGAACTCGCCCTGGCCCGAGGTCAGGGCAAGGTAGACATCGGCCAGCAGTTCGGCATCGAGCAGGGCCCCGTGCAAAGTGCGGTGACCGTTGTCGACCCCAAGGCGCTTGCACAGGGCATCGAGCGAAGCGCGCTGGCCGGGGAAGCGCTGTTTGGCGAGCGCCAGGGTATCGAGCACGCCGGCACAGTGGTCGGCAAGCCGTCCGGCTCCAGGCAAGCGCGCCAGTTCGGCATCGAGGAAGCCGACGTCGAAGGCGGCGTTATGGATCACCAGCTCGGCGCCGCGGATGAAGTCGAGGAACTCCTCCGCCACCTCGTGAAAACGCGGCTTGTCGCGCAGGAACTCGAGGGTGAGACCGGTCACCTCGGCTGCACCCGGCTCCATCTCCCGGTCGGGGTTGAGATAGCGGTGGAAGTGCCGGCGGGTGGGCCGGCGCTCGATGAGCTCCACGCAGCCGATCTCCACCACCCGGTTGCCCTTCTCCCAGGACAGGCCAGTGGTTTCGGTGTCCAGCACCACCTGCCTCATGCCGCTGCCCCCCGGCGGAGGCGTTCGGCCACGGCACGGGCGGCGGCATCCACGCGCTCGTTGTCCGGGTGCCCCGCATGCCCCTTCACCCAGTGCCAGTGCACGCGGTGCGGTGCCGCGGCGGCATCCAGCCGCTGCCAGAGATCCTGGTTCTTCACCGCGCCGCCGGCGGCCGTCTTCCAGCCCTTGCGTTTCCAGCCCGGCAGCCATTCGCTGATGCCCTGCAGCACATACTTCGAGTCACTGTGCAGGGCCACCTCGCAAGGGGCCTTGAGCGCCTCCAGCCCGGCGATGGCGGCGAGCAGCTCCATGCGGTTGTTGGTGGTGAGCGGCTCGCCGCCGGAGAGCAACTTCTCGCTACCGTTCCAGCGCAGCAGCGCGGCCCAGCCCCCGGGGCCGGGGTTGCCGAGGCAGGCACCGTCGGTATGGATCTCGATCGACTTCATCTGCTGATTATGCGGTCGATCACCCGCCCAATGCCGGCCGTGCCGACCCCGCCGGCCGCCCCGGCGGCACGCCAGCCGGCACGGGTGAGTCGCAGGGGCGTGCCCGCGGCCTCGCGGCGCAGGGCCAGCACCGCCCAGGCCACCCGGCCGGCACCTCCCTCCTCCGCCGGCAAGGATTCCGCCGCCAGCCCACCGCTCGGCCGCCAGCGCGGACCAAGGCAGGCCTGGCGAAACGGTACCAGCCCCGCCGCAGCCAGCAAGGCCAGCGCCTGCCGGCGCGACAGCGGGCACAGCCCCTGGCCGCGCCAGCGCAGGCGTGCCGGGCTGGCCGGGTTCAGGCCCATCAGCAGCAGCCGGCCTTCCGGACGCAGCAGGCGCGCACACTCGGCCAGCAGGGCCGCAGGCGCAGCGCAGGTCTCGAGCACGAAGCGCAGGTCGATGCGGCTCACCGTTCCGCTGGCGAGTGGCAGCGCCGCGATGGCGCAACGCCAGTCGCCCGTCCAACCGCTGGCCTCCGGCACCAGCGTGAAGCGGCGGGCGAAGCGTGCCTCGGGTTCGGCCAGCGGCCAGCCCGGGCGAGGCAGCAAGCGCAGCCAGGCCTGCCCCCCGAGCGCCGGCCCGGGTTCGTGCCAGGCCGCCTGGGCCTCGAGCAGCAGGGCCTCGAGGCCGGGACGGGCCAGCCACGCCGCCCGCTCCCGACCCACCGCTTGACCTTGGAAACGCAGCCCCGGCATGGTCCTGATTGTGCGGCATCCGCCCGCCCTCCTGGATGACACCCGGTGTTCCGGCTCAGCGCCCTGCCCGTCCTGCGCGACAACCTCGTCTGGCTGCTCGAAGGGCCGCAAGGCCGCCTGGTGGTCGACCCCGGCGATGCCGGCCCGGTCCTCGCCGCCCTCGGCGATCCTGCGCGCCCGACGGCCATCCTCGTCACCCACCACCATGCCGACCATGTCGACGGGGTGCCGGGCATCGTCGAGCGCACCGGCGCCCGGGTGCATGCCCCGGCCGACCCGCGCTTGCGTTTCACCCATGAAGCGGTCGGTGATGGCCAGTGCTTCCAAACCGCCGGCTTCCGCGTCGAAGTGATCGCCGTGCCCGGCCACACCCGCAGCCATGTCGCCTTCCATGTCGAGGGGCATCTGTTCTGCGGCGATACCCTCTTCAGCCTCGGCTGTGGCCGCCTGTTCGAAGGCACACCAGCGCAGATGCAGGCCTCGTTGGCGAGACTGGCGGCCCTGCCCGACGACACGCAGGTCTGCTGTGGGCACGAGTACACCCTCGCCAACGGCGATTTCGCCCGCGCGGTGGAGGCGGAGAATCCGGCGCGCGAGGCCTGGCTTGCCGAAGCCCGGCGTCGCCTCGCCGAAGGCCGCCCCAGCTTGCCCTCCACCCTCGCCATCGAGCGCGCGGCCAATCCCTTCCTTCGCCTCGATGCCCCCGGCGTGCAGGCCGGGCTCGCCGCCCGCGGCCTCCCCCATGCCGGCATCGAAGGCTTCGCCGCCCTCCGGGCCTGGAAGGACACGTTCTAGCGCGCCACACCCCGCCGTACAGTTGGCGCACCGCCGGCCTCACGCCACACTGTCGGGCTTCGGCGCCTCTGGCGCCAGCGACCACGGAGGTTCCATGGGTTTCCTTGCGGGCAAACGCGCCCTCATCACCGGCATCGCCAGCCAGCGTTCGATCGCCAATGGCATCGCCGAAGCCATGCGCCGCGAAGGCGCGGAGTTGGCCTTCACTTACCAGAACGACAAGCTCAAGTCGCGCGTGGAGGAGGCCGCCGCCGAATACGGCAGCCGCATCGTGTTGCCGCTCGACGTCGGCAGCGATGCCGAGATCGAGGCTTGCTTCAACGAACTGGGCAAACACTGGGATGGCTTCGACATCCTCGTGCACTCGATCGGCTTCGCCCCGCGCGAGGCGCTCGACGGCGGCTATCTCGACCACCTGACGCGGGAGAACTTCCGCATCGCCCACGACATTTCGGCCTACTCGCTCTCGGCACTGGCCAAGGCAGCACGACCGATGATGGCGAACCGGCGCTCGGCCATTCTCACCCTCTCCTACCTCGGCGCCGAACGGGCGCTGGCGAACTACAACGTGATGGGCGTGGCCAAGGCGGCGCTGGAATCGAGCGTGCGCTATCTCGCGCTCAACCTCGGACCCGAGGGCATCCGCGTGAACTGCATCTCCGCGGGCCCGATCAAGACGCTGGCCGCCTCGGGCGTAGGCAACCTACGCAAGATGCTGAAGCACGTGGAGGAGGTCTCGCCGATCCGCCGCAACGTCACCATCGAGGACGTGGGCAACGCCGCAGCCTTCCTCTGCTCCGATCTCGCCGCCGGCATCACCGGCGAGATCACCTACGTGGATGGCGGCTACAACATCCTCGGCATGGCCGGGCTCGACGGCGACGGGCACTGAGGCCCCGGCGCCGGCAGGCCCACTGGCAGGAACGGAAAAGCCCGCGCCTTGGCGCGGGCTTTTCCGTTTCCGGGCGGCGGCGGAGTGACGCCCCGCCCCGGCCTCAGAGCCGCTCTTCGGCGATGGTGATCTCGAACTGGCCGCGCAGGGCCTTGACGAAGGCCTCGCGTTCCATGTCGCCGCGCATCCGCGCCACCTGGGCGCGGATCTGCGCCCGCACCTCGGGGCCGAGGCCCTCGAGTTCGCCCGGCTTGCGGCCGGTAGCCACCACCAACGCGTAGCGGCCATCGCCAAGCGCCGCAAGCCCCACGTCGGCTGGCTTGCCCTCTTCCTGCGGCAGCAGGCGGAAGCCCTCGCGCACGATGGCGGCATCCGGCAGTCCCGCCTGGCGGAACACCCCGCTGCTCTGCTGCACCACGCCGCCCACCTCGGCGGCCAGCGCCTCCAGGGTCTCGCCGGCCCGAGCCCGGGCATGCAGGGCCTCGGCGGCGGCACGGGCGGCCTTCTCCCGCCGGTCGGCCTGCAGGTCGGCACGCACCTGATCGATCACGTCTTCCAGCGGGCGCAGTACCGAGGGAGCGTGGTCGGTCACCTGGATCACCACGACATGGTTCGGGCCGACCTCGATGGGATCGCTCACCTGCCGATCGTCCTTTTGGCCGCGCGAGAAGGCCGCAGCACGCACCGCCTCCAGCGCGGCGATGCCGTTGCCCTGCATCCGCCCGAAGGGCCCCGCGCTGTTCAGCGCCAACCCCTGCTCACGGGCCACCGCCGCGAGCGAGTTGGGCTCGCGCAGGATGGCATCCACGAGAGCGCCGCTGCGGTCGTTGAACAGGCGCTCGCGCTCGGTTTCGGCATGCTCCGCGAGCAGCTGTGCGCGCACCGCCTCGAAAGGCTGCACGGTGCCCGGCACCAGCCGGGTCAGCTTCACCACATGCCAGCCCATGTCGGTGCGGACGGGCTCGCTCACCTCGCCCTCGGCAAGCGCGTACACCGCCTCCTCGAAGGCCTTGGGGAACACTCCCTTGCCGATGCTGCCAAGCTCGCCGCCCTGCTCGCGGCTGCCGAGATCGTCGCTGTTCGCGGCGGCCAGGGCCGCGAAGTCGGCCCCCGGCGCCCGGGCCTGCGCGGCGAGTTCCACCGCCTTCGCCCGCGCCGCCTCCACGGCAGCGGCGTCGGCATCGGCCGGCACCTCGACCAGGATGTGCGAGACGATGCGCTCCTCCTCGGTGCCGAAGCGGCCACGCTCGCGCTCGTAGCGCTCGCGCAGCTCGGCCTCGGTGGGCTCGCCCGCCACCTCCAGCGTGGCCGCATCCAGCTCGACGTAGTTGATGGTCACCGTCTCCTCGGTGCTGTAGCGCTGCGGGTTGGCCGCATGCCAGGCCGCCAGCGCTGCCTGCTCATCCTCCAGCGGCGGCAGGGCCGGCGGCGCCAGCTCGAGGAAGCGCAGGTCGCGGGTTTCCTGCTGCAGCGACAGCAGGCGCTCGAGCTCGGCATCGCCGATGAAACCGGTCTGGGCCACTGCATCGGGCATGGTGGAGACCAGGATCTGGCGGGCGATCAGGGCCTCGAAGCTGGCGGCCGTGAGGCCGCGGCTCTGCAGCCAGATGCGGTAGGCATCGTTGCCGATGAACTCGCCGTCCACGGTGATGCCATCGACCTCGCGGATGGCCTTGGTGATCGCGCCCGGCTCGGCAGCAATGCCGTCGCGCCGGGCGGCGATCTCGAGGATGGTCTCGTCCACCAGGCCATCGAGCACCCGGCGCTTGCTCTCCAGGCTTTCCACCTGCTCGGGGTCGTAAGCCTCGCCCATGCGCTGACGGGCCTGTTCGCGGAAGCGGTCGAAACGCTCGCGGAACTGCTGCTGCGAGACCTCGTGCGTCTCCCAGACGAAGGCGCGGGCAAGGCGTCCCAGGGCGCCCTCGCGCGGTGCTCCGCGCCACCAGTCGGGCGGCGATTCGATCTTCGCCGCATAAGTCTCGATGCGGGTCTGGAAGTACTGCTCGATGCCGAAGAAGGTCATCGCGAAGATGATCAGCCCGACGATCGTCCAGACGATCCACCCCGAGGTGTTTTCACGGATTTTCTGCAGCATGGCCGGCTAGGGCTCCAACGCGGGACGTGGAAAAGACAAAGGCGCCTTGCGGCGCCTTTGGAAGAAAGTGGCGGAGTGGACGGGACTCGAACCCGCGACCCCCGGCGTGACAGGCCGGTATTCTAACCGACTGAACTACCACTCCGCCGAAAACTGGTGGGTGCTGAGGGTTTCGAACCCCCGACCCTCGCCTTGTAAGGGCGACGCTCTACCGCTGAGCTAAGCACCCTTGGTGAGCGAGAGCGTCAGTTTACAGCATCCTTCAGCGCTTTGCCAGCCTTGAACGCCGGCGACTTCGACGCCTTGATCTTGATGGTGGCGCCGGTCTGCGGATTGCGGCCCTGGCGGGCGGCGCGCTTGCGGACCGAGAAGGTGCCGAAGCCCACGAGCGTCACGGTGTCGCCCTTCTTGAGCGCCTTCTTGATCACTTCGACCATCGCATCGACGGCGCGGCCGGCGTCGGCCTTCGACAGCTCGGCGGAATCAGCGACAGCGTTGACAAAATCAGACTTGTTCATTCTCGACTCCCTGAGCGGGGTTCCCCGCGGATTGTTCTGCCGGCACGCCACGGAGGCGCTTCCGGCCGCGTTCAGCCGGACGGCGGCATGCCGTGGCTGCGCTTCGTTATACCAGTGCCCCCCAGCCCCCGCAATACGCGAGAGCCAGCAATGGCGCGGCTTTCCGGGCTTCGGACCGGTCCCTGCGGCGGCTCAGTGCGCGCGCGGGGCGTCTGGCCCGGCGGCCTCGCCGGCCGCTTTCTCCTTGGGATCCGCGGACTTGCCCTCCGCCCCGGCCTCGGCGGCCGGCTGGAGCGGTCGCTCCAGCGCCACGTCCAGCACCTGGTCGATCCACTTCGCCGGAATGATCTCGAGGCCCTCCAGCACCGGCTTCGGCAGGTCGGCGAGGTCCTTGCGGTTCTCCTCCGGGATCACCACGGTGCGGATGCCACCACGCAGGGCGGCGAGCAGCTTCTCCTTCAACCCGCCGATCGGCAGCACCCGCCCGCGCAGGGTGATCTCGCCGGTCATCGCCACGTCGGCGCGTACCGGCACCTTCGCCAGCGCCGACACCAGCGCCGTCACCATGCCGATGCCGGCGCTCGGGCCATCCTTCGGCGTGGCGCCCTCGGGCACGTGCACGTGGGTGTCGAATTTCTGGTGGAACTCAGGATCGATGCCGAGCGCGAGGCTGCGCGAACGCACCACGGTGTAGGCCGCCTTCACCGATTCCTGCATCACCTCACCGAGCTGGCCGGTGAGCAGCAGGTTGCCCTTGCCCGGGGTGAGGCTGGCCTCGATCTGCAGCAGATCGCCGCCCACCTCGGTCCAGGCCAGACCGGTCACCAGGCCGATCTCGTTCTGCGCCTCGGCGCGGCCGAAGTCGTAGCGGCGCACGCCGAGGTACTTGTGCACATTGCCGGAATCCACCCGCACCGGCTTGCGCGCCACCGGCTTGCCGGTCTTCTTCGAGACCTTCGGCGGCCCGGCCAGCGCAATCTCCTTCACCACCTTGCGGCAGATCTTGGCGATCTCGCGCTCCAGCCCGCGCACGCCCGACTCGCGGGTGTAGTAGCGCACCACGTCCTGCAGCGCCGATTCCGCCACCTCGAGCTCGCCATCCTTCAGGCCGTTGGCCTTGAGCTGCTTGGGCAGCAGGTAGCGCTTGGCGATGTTGAGCTTCTCCTCCTCGGTGTAGCCGGGGATCCGGATGATCTCCATGCGGTCCAGCAACGGACCGGGGATGTTCAGCGAGTTCGAGGTAGCGACGAACATCACCTCGGAGAGGTCGAGGTCGACCTCGAGGTAGTGGTCGTTGAAGGCATGGTTCTGTTCGGGATCGAGTACCTCGAGCAGGGCCGAGGAAGGATCACCGCGGAAATCCATGCTCATCTTGTCGATTTCGTCGAGCATGAACAGCGGGTTCTTGCTGCCCACCTTGTTGAGGTTCTGCACGATGCGGCCCGGCATCGAGCCGATGTAGGTGCGGCGATGGCCGCGGATCTCGGCCTCATCACGCACCCCGCCCAGCGCCATGCGCACGAACTTGCGGTTGGTGGCCCGGGCGATGCTCTGCCCGAGCGAGGTCTTGCCCACGCCCGGCGGTCCGACGAGGCAGAGGATCGGCCCCTTCATCTTCGCCACGCGCGACTGCACGGCGAGGTACTCGAGGATCCGCTCCTTCACCTTCTCCAGACCGAAGTGGTCGGCATCCAGCACCTGCTGGGCCAGCTTCAGGTCCTTGCGCACCTTGCTGCGCTTCTTCCACGGCACACCGACCAGCCAGTCGATGTAGTTGCGCACCACGGTGGCCTCGGCCGACATCGGCGACATCTGCTTTAGCTTGTTGAGCTCGGCCCGGGCCTTGGCCTCGATGGCCTTGGGCATGCCGGCGGCGGCGATCTTCTTGCCCAGCTCCTCCACCTCGTTCGGCGAATCGTCGAGGTCGCCCAGCTCCTTCTGGATCGCCTTCATCTGCTCGTTGAGGTAGTACTCGCGCTGGCTCTTCTCCATCTGCGACTTGACGCGGCCGCGGATACGCTTCTCGATCTGCTGCACGTCGATCTCGCCCTCGACGAGGCCGATCAGCATCTCGATGCGCTCCATCACCCGCAGCGTCTCCAGCACCTTCTGCTTGTCGGCGAGGCGGGCACCGACGTGGGCCGCGATGGTGTCGGCGAAGCGGTCGGGATCGTCGATGCCGGAAAGCGTGGTCAGCAGCTCCGGCGGCAGCTTGCGGTTGGTCTTCAGGTACTGCTCGAACAGCGCCAGCAGCGAGCGCCTTGCCACCTCGGCCTCGTGCTCGTCCTCGCCGAGCTGCGACTCGACCACGAGGCCCTTGCCCATCAGCGCGCCGCCCTGCTCGCGCACTTCGGACACCTTGAAGCGGGCCACGCCCTCGACCAGCACCTTGATGGTGCCGTCGGGCAGCTTGAGCAGCTGCAACACCTGGGCCAGGGTGCCGATCCGGTAGAGATCACCACCGGCAGGGTCGTCGGTCTCGGGGCTGGTCTGGGCTACCAGCAGGATCTGCTTGTCGGCCGCCATGGCGAGGTCGAGGGCGCGGATCGACTTGTCACGCCCCACGAACAGCGGGATCACCATGTGCGGGTACACCACCACGTCCCGCAGGGGCAGGATCGGGAGGTCGTGGGTGGGGGTTTCGCGGCTCATCGGAAGCTCCTTCCCGGAGGGGATGGCGGGAGGATGGGGGCGACGGCCCCCGGAAACAACGAGCCCCGCCACGGCAACCGGGCGGGGCTCGGGGTGGCGTTCATGGCCCGCCGGGTCTTCAGTCGCCCGAGGCGGCCCGCTGCTGCGGCGCCGGCGCCGGGGTGCTGTAGATCAGGTAGGGCTCGGACTTGTGCTCGATGACCGACTCATCGACCACCACCTTGCTCACGTTCTCCAGCGAGGGCAGCTCGTACATGGTGTCGAGCAGCACCGCCTCGAGGATGGTGCGCAGGCCGCGGGCGCCGGTCTTGCGCTTCAGCGCCTTCCTGGCCACCGCGGCCAAGGCATCGGGGCGGATCTCCAGCTCCACGCCCTCCATCTCGAACAGTTTCTTGAACTGCTTGGCGATGGCGTTCTTCGGCTCGGTGAGGATCTTCACCAGCGCAGCCTCGTCGAGTTCCTCGAGCGTGGCCACCACCGGCAGGCGACCGACGAACTCGGGGATCAGGCCGAACTTGATCAGGTCCTCCGGCTCGACCTCGGCCATCAGCTTGCCCACGTCGGCCTTGTGGCTCTGGCTCTTCACCTTGGCCGAGAAGCCGATGCCGCCGGCTTCGGTGGTGCGCTGCTGAATCACCTTCTCGATGCCGGCGAAGGCACCGCCGCAGATGAACAGGATGTTCCGGGTGTCGACCTGGAGGAACTCCTGCTGCGGGTGCTTGCGGCCGCCCTGCGGCGGCACGCTGGCCACCGTGCCCTCGATCAGCTTCAGCAGAGCCTGCTGCACGCCCTCGCCGGAGACATCGCGGGTGATCGAGGGGTTCTCGCTCTTACGCGAGATCTTGTCGATCTCGTCGATGTAGACGATGCCCTGCTGCGCCTTCTCGACGTCGTAGTCGCACTTCTGCAGCAGCTTCTGGATGATGTTCTCGACGTCCTCGCCGACGTAGCCGGCCTCGGTGAGGGTGGTGGCGTCGGCAATGGTGAAGGGCACGTTGAGCAGACGGGCGAGAGTCTCGGCCAGCAGGGTCTTGCCCGAGCCGGTGGGGCCGATCAGCAGGATGTTCGACTTCGAGAGCTCGACCTCGTCGCCCTTCTGTCGCGACTCGATGCGCTTGTAGTGGTTGTATACCGCCACGGCGAGGGTCTTCTTGGCCCGCGCCTGCCCGACCACGTACTGGTCGAGCACCTCGAGGATCTCGCGGGGCTTCGGCAGGTGGCTGCGCGCCGCCTGCGACTTGTCCTCGAGTTCCTCGCGGATGATGTCGTTGCAGAGCTCGACGCATTCATCGCAGATGAACACGCTGGGGCCCGCGATCAGCTTCCGTACCTCGTGCTGGCTCTTCCCGCAGAAGGAGCAGTAGAGGATCTTGGAACTGTCGGAGGGGCGGCTGGGTCGGTCGTCGGTCATTGCTCGGGAAACCCCGGGGAAGCGGGCTCGGCCCGAGAATAGCACCCGAGCCCCGGTGCGGAAGCCCCGGGGGCGGGTTCGGGCGTGAAAGGGAGGTCCAGGGCGTTCAGCCGGGCTGGACCGTCTCGTCAGGGCGGCGCTCGAGGACGGCATCCACGAGGCCGTAGGCCTTGGATTCCTCGGCGTTCATGAAGAAGTCGCGCTCCACGTCCTTCTCGATCTGCTCGAGCGGCTTGCCGGTATTGGCCGCCATCTCCTTGTTGAGCTTTTCGCGAAGGTAGAGGATCTCCTTGGCCTGGATGGCGATGTCGGTAGCCTGGCCCTGGGCGCCGCCCGAAGGCTGGTGGATCATCACCCGGCTGTTTGGCAGGGCGTAGCGCTTGCCTTTGGCGCCGGCGGCGAGCAGGAAGGCGCCCATCGAGCAGGCCTGGCCCACGCAGATGGTGCTCACATCGGGCTTGATGAAGCGCATCGTGTCGTAGATGGCAAGGCCGGCGGTGACCACGCCCCCCGGCGAGTTGATGTACAGGCTGATGTCCTTCTCGGGGTTCTCGGCCTCGAGGAACAGCAGCTGGGCCACCACCACGTTGGCCATGTAATCGTCGATCGGCCCGACCAGGAAGATCACCCGCTCCTTCAGCAGGCGCGAGTAGATGTCGTACGCGCGCTCACCGCGGGCGGTCTGCTCGACCACCATCGGCACGAGGTTGAGGCTCTTGGTCGGTTCCATGGGACGCTCCGGTTCGGTTCGGGTCAGGCGTTCGGGCGCAGCGCGTCGGTGAAGGACATCGCTACCTCGGTTGCCCGGGCGCGCTCGGCGATCCAATCGATCACCTGCTCTTCCATCACGCGCGCCTGCAGGCCCTGCATCAGGTTGGGGTCGTTGCGGTAAAGATCAACCACCTGCTGCGGGTCTTCGTAGGTGGAAGCGATCAGGGCGATGGCCTCGTTCACCCGCTTCGAGTCGAGGCGCAGCTCGTTCTGGCGCGCCACCTCACCCACCAGCAGACCGGCGGCCACGCGGTTGCGGGCGGCCTCCATGAACGGAGCGTGGTCGACCTCGCCCACTGCCTGACCCTGGCGGCGGGCATTCTCGGCGGCCTGGGCGGCCATCGCCCGGGCCTCGGCCTCGACGAGGCGCGGCGGCAGCTCGACATGGGCGTAGGCGGCCACCAGCTTCTTCGCCACCTCGACGCGCAGGCGGGCGGAGAGCGCGCCCTTCAGCTCGCGGGCAAGGTTGCTGCGCACCTCCTCACGGAACTGCTCGAGCCGGCCCGACTTCACACCGAAGCTCTTGATGAAGGCCTCGTCCACCGCCGGCAGGTGCGGCTCGGACACCTTCACCACCTTCACCGACACCTGGGCGGTCTTGCCGGCGAGCTCCGGCACCCGCCAGTCGGCCGGGAAGGCAACCTCGACGAGCTTCTCCTCGCCGGCACGCATGCCCACTACGGCCTGTTCGATGGCCGGGAACAGCATCTGGCTGCCGACCACGGTGGCGCCGCGCTCAACGCCTTCCGCCGGGAAGCGGGCGCCCTCGACCAGGGCGAAGTTCTCGACGTTGACGAGGTCGCCTTCGGCGGCGGCACGCTCGACCACATTCCAGCTACGGCGCTGCTGGCGTAGGGTCTCGATCATGGTGTCGATGTCCGACTCCTCGACCTGCGCCACCGGGCGCTGGATCTCGAGCGCGGAGACATCGATGGGGCCGAAGTCCGGGGCCACCTCAAAGGTCGCGGTGTAGCGGATCTCCTCGGCCGGAGCGCCCTCGGCGGTGATCTCCGGCTGGCCCACCGGCTGCAGGCCCTGCTGGCGCAGGGCTTCGCCGAAGGAATCGCGCACCACGTCGGAATAGACCTCGGAGCGCACCTGCTGGCCGAAGCGCTGCTCGATGACCTTGACCGGCACCTTGCCCGGGCGGAAGCCGTTCAGGCGCACGGTGCGCGAGAGCTCGCGCAGGCGGTGGCCCACCGCACTCTCGAGGCGCTCAGCCGGAACGCTGACCGAGAGCTTGCGCCCGAGGCTGCCGATGGTTTCGACGGAAACGTGCATGGTGACTCCTGATATGTCGCGTGTTGTGCCGCGCCGCCCAAAGGCGCGCGCCGAAAACGAAAAACCCGCGGAGCCCGGCCTCATATCCTCCGCACCGGATGCTGCCTGGTGCGAAAGGAGAGACTCGAACTCTCACGGGTTGCCCCACTGGAACCTAAATCCAGCGCGTCTACCAATTCCGCCACTCTCGCAGGCTTGAAGCAGGCGGAGCGACTTCGAGGTTGGTGGGCCGTCTAGGATTCGAACCTAGGACCTACGGATTAAGAGTCCGCTGCTCTACCAGCTGAGCTAACGGCCCGGAAACCTCGCCGCCGACGCGACTGCGAAGGCGGATTATGCCCTACCGGAGGGCTGGGGTGGAAGACGGGATTTGAACCCGCGACCCCTGGAATCACAATCCAGTGCTCTAACCAACTGAGCTACATCCACCACATCGGAACTGGCGCGCCCGGCAGGGATCGAACCTGCAACCGCCGGCTTAGAAGGCCGGTGCTCTATCCGGTTGAGCTACGGGCGCTCATGAACCGGGCGGAACCCCTACCCTCGACGCCGGGAGCAGCGTACCCGCGCCACCGGGCCATGCAACTGGTCGGGGCAGAGGGATTCGAACCCCCGACATCCAGCTCCCAAAGCTGGCGCTCTACCAGACTGAGCTATACCCCGGAAGAACCGGTCGGGCGAACGAACCTTGCCGCACGAATTGTGATGGCCAGATGGAGCGACGCGCTGCCGCGTCTTCCACCTTCGAACAAAAAAGGTGCCGAAGCACCCTGTCTGTCCGATGGCGCGCCCGGAAGGATTCGAACCTCCGACCCCCAAGTTCGTAGCCTGGTGCTCTATCCAACTGAGCTACGGGCGCGTAGAAGCGAAATTGTGCAGCAGGTTTGATCGTTCGTCAAGCCCCGCCGCACTGGAACCGCGGCATCCGACGTGGCGGAGTGAGAGGGATTCGAACCCTCGATAGAGCTTTTGACCCTATACTCCCTTAGCAGGGGAGCCCCTTCGGCCTCTCGGGCATCACTCCGTCGGAATCGCCCTTCGAAAAGAGCGGGCGCGAAGCGTACCGGATCGTCCGGCTCAGGGCAAATCGCCGCCCGCCTTCTTGCTCGCCTCGTCGCGCTGGATGCGCTGGAAGATCTCCTCGCGGTGCACGGCCACCTCCTTCGGCGCGGTGATGCCGATGCGCACCTGGTTGCCCTTGACGCCGAGCACCGTCACGGTGACAGAGTCACCGATCATCAGGGTCTCGCCCACCCGCCTGGTCAGAATCAACATGGTTCTCGTCCTCGTCCGGGGTTCTTCCTACACCGGACCACGGGGGCGTCCTCGCCCTCCGCGGCCTGCGCGGCCTCCAAACATTTGCTCATGGTAGGCGTGACCGGGTTCACGCGCAATGCGCGAAGCCCGGCACGCTATGGGGTGAACGGCGTGCGGGAGCGCCGTTCAGGCCCCCAGCTTCGCCGCCACCCAAGCAGGCACGCTGGCCAGGGCGGCCACCAGGGCCTCGCCGTCGTTGCCGCCGCCCTGTGCGAGATCGGGCCGGCCCCCGCCCTTGCCGCCTACCTGCTGCGCCACATGGGCGAGCAGTTCGCCGGCCTTGATCTTCGCCAGCGCGGCACCGTGGCTGCCGGCGATCAGGCTGGCCTTGCCCTCGTTCGCCGCGGCGAGCACCACCGCCACGTTGCCCAGCTTCTGCTTCAGCACGTCCACCGCCTCGCGCAGGCCCTTGGCATCGAAGCCCTCGAGGCGGGCGGCCACCACCTTGATGCCGGCCACGTCGACCGCCTGAGCGGCGAGGTCGGCGCTGGCGCCGGCCGCGGCCTTGGCCTTGAAGGCCTCGAGCTCGCGTTCCAGCTTCTTCTGCCGCTCGAGCAGGCCGCGTAGCTTGTCGAGCAGGTCGTCGGCGCGACCGCCAACCAGCGCGGCAGCCTGTTCCAGCAATGCCTCCTGTGCCGCGACCTCGGCAAGTGCGCCGCGGCCGGTGACCGCCTCGATGCGGCGGATGCCAGCAGCCACGCCGCTTTCCGAAACGATCTTGAACAGACCGATGTCGCCGGTGCGATGCACATGGGTGCCGCCGCAGAGCTCGGTGGAGAACTCGCCCATGCGCAGCACGCGCACGCGCTCGCCGTACTTCTCGCCGAACAGAGCGAGCGCGCCGAAGTCCAGTGCCTCCTGCATGCCCATGTGGTGCACCTCGGCCTCGGCATTGTGGCGGATCGCCTCGTTCACCATCGCCTCGATGGCGGCAAGCTCATCCGGCGTGACGGCGGCGAAATGCGAGAAGTCGAAGCGTAGGCGGTCCGGGGCGACGAGCGAGCCCTTCTGGGTGACGTGCGGCCCCAGCACCTTGCGCAGAGCGGCATGCAGCAGGTGCGTGGCGGAATGGTTGAGTACCGTGTCCTGGCGGCGCTCGGCATCGACCCGGGTGGCGAGGTGGTCGCCGACCGAGAGCGTGCCTGCCGAAAGCCGGCCGAGATGGGCGTGGAACTGGCCGGCGAGCTTCAGGGTATCGCGCACCTCGAAGCGGTCGCCGCGAGCATCGACGAGCACGCCGGTATCGCCGACCTGGCCACCGGATTCGGCGTAGAAGCTGGTGCGATCGAGGATGACCACACCCTCCTCGCCGGCCCCGAGGCGTTCAACCGGACGGCCGTCGCGCAGCAACGCCACCACGCGGCAGTCCTCGGCATCGAGGGTTTCGTAGCCGAGGAACCGGGTGGGCGGCAGGCGCGCCGCCAGTTCGGCCGGCAGCACGAGGCCGCCACCGAATTTACCGGCGGCGCGGGCGCGTTCGCGCTGTTCTTCCATGCGCGCCTCGTACACCGCCATGGCATCGGCGGCCGGAGAGAGGCCGCGCTCGCGCAGGATGTCGAGGATCAGGTCCGGCGGGCATCCGTAGGTGTCGTGCAACTGGAACAGAGCCTCGCCATCCAGGGCCGTGCCGCCCTTCGCGAGCGTGGCATCGAGCCGCTGCATGCCAGCGTCGAGAGTCTGGGCGAAGGCCGCCTCCTCCGATTTTAGGGCCGCCTCGACGGTGGCGCGCTGGGCCACCAGCTCGGGATAGGCCTCGCCCATCGCCTCGGCAAGCGGAGCGACCATGCGCCAGAACACCCCGCCCTCCTTCAGGGCACCGAGCTTCCAGACATGGCGGATGGCGCGGCGGACGATGCGGCGCAGCACGTAGCCGCGGCCCTCGTTGGACGGCAGCACGCCATCGACGATGAGGAAGCTGGCGGCGCGGATGTGATCGGCGATGACGCGCAGCGACTTGTGCTCGAGGTCTTTCGTGTCCGTCAGGGCCGCGGCAGCTTTGATCAGGTGCTGGAACAGGTCGATCTCGTAATTGCTGTGCACGTGCTGCAGCACCGCCGAGAGGCGCTCGAGGCCCATGCCGGTGTCCACGCAGGGCGCCGGCAGCGGCAGGAGGCGGCCATCGGGCTGGCGGTCGAACTGCATGAACACCAGGTTCCAGATCTCGATGAAGCGGTCGCCATCCTCCTCCGGGCTGCCCGGCGGGCCACCGGGGATGTGCGGGCCGTGGTCGTAAAAGATCTCGGTGCAGGGCCCGCAAGGGCCGGTGTCGGCCATCTGCCAGAAATTGTCGGAAGCGTAGGGTGCACCCTTGTTGTCGCCGATGCGGATGATGCGCTCGGCAGGTAGGCCGACCTGCCTGTGCCAGATCTCGAAGGCCTCGTCGTCGGTGTGGTAGACGGTGACGAGCAGGCGCTCCTTCGGCAACTTCCAGACCTCGGTGAGCAGTTCCCAGGCCCAGGCGATGGCGTCCTTCTTGAAGTAGTCGCCGAAGCTGAAATTGCCCAGCATCTCGAAGAAGGTGTGGTGGCGGGCGGTGTAGCCCACCTGGTCGAGGTCGTTGTGCTTGCCGCCGGCGCGCACGCAGCGCTGCGAGGAGGCCGCCCGGGTGTAGCTGCGCTTCTCGGCGCCGAGGAACACGTCCTTGAACTGCACCATGCCGGCATTGGTGAACAGCAGGGTGGCGTCGTTGCCGGGGACGAGCGGGCTGGAGGGCACGATGGTGTGGCCCTTCGAGCGGAAGAAATCGAGGAAGTCGCGGCGGATCTCGGCGCTGGTTTTCATCGGGGACCTGAAAGCGGATCAGGGGCGCGGGCACGGGCCCACCACCCCCTAGGGCATGGAGTCGGGAAATCAGTCTTCAAGGGTAGCAGGGCGGACCCGGGCGCGGCGGCCACGAGCGCCCTGAACAGGCCGGGCCGCCCGGCCCGGGGCGGTACTCAGGCCCCGCCTTCCGGAAGGTCGCCCTCATCCTCCGCCATCCACTCGTCGGCATCGAAGCCCTCCCCCGGGGGCAGGTCCAGCGCCTGCCGGGCCAGGGCCTGGGGAAAGCCCCGGCGCAGCAGGAAGGCCAAGGCGCGCTGCCGCTCGCGCCGGGCATCAGGGCCACGGGCGCGGCGCAGGGCCGGAACGAAACGGGCGGCCACCCGGGCTGCCAGCACTTGCCAGTCGAGCCCCTCGGCCTCGGCCGCGGCGAAAGCGGCTTCGATGTGCCCGGCCGCCACGCCGTTCTGCCGCAGTTCAGCGCGGATGCGCAGCGGCCCCTGGCCGGCAGCGGCTCGGCTGCGCAGCAGGGCCCCGGCATAGCGGGCGTCGTCCTGGAAGCCCTGGCCTTGCAGGGCCTCGAGGGCGGTATCGAGTTCCTCGGCCGTCAGCCCCCGCCCGCCAAGCCGGCGCCGCAACTCGGCTGCGGAATGCTCGCGCCGTACTAGCAACGCCAAGGCCTGCTGGTAAGCCGCCGGTGCCGGCCGCGCCCGGCGGCCGCGGCCGCCGGGCGGGCTGCCGCCTGCCGCGCCGCTCATGCGTCGGCGAGGTCTTCGGCCTCCTCGCCGCGGCTCTCGGCCGGCACATAGAGCTCGCGCAGCCGGGCCTCGAGTTCGGCGCACTGCTTGGGGTTGTCCTTGAGCCAGGCGCGGGCGTTCTCCTTACCCTGACCGATGCGCTCCGAGCCGTAGCTGTACCAGGCGCCAGACTTCTCGATCAGCTTGGCGTCCACCGCCATGTCGATGATCTCGCCCTCGCGGCTGATGCCCTCGCCGTAAAGGATCTCGGTGACGATCTGCTTGAAGGGCGGCGCCAGCTTGTTCTTCACCACCTTGATCTTGGTCTGATTGCCGATGATGTCATCGCCCTTCTTCACCGCGCCGATGCGGCGGATGTCGAGGCGCACCGAGGCGTAGAACTTGAGGGCGTTGCCGCCGGTGGTGGTTTCGGGGTTCTGGCCCGGCATCATCACTCCGATCTTCATGCGCAGCTGGTTGATGAAGATCACCATGCAGTTACTGCGCTTGATGTTGCCGGTGAGCTTGCGCAGGGCCTGGCTCATCAGCCGGGCCTGGAGGCCGACCTGCATCTCGCCCATTTCGCCCTCGATCTCGGCCTTCGGCACCAGCGCAGCCACCGAATCGACCACCACCACGTCGACGGCATTGGAGCGCACCAGCATGTCGGCGATCTCAAGCGCCTGTTCGCCGGTATCGGGCTGGCTGACGAGCAGGTCGTCGAGCTTCACCCCGAGTTTCTGGGCATAGACCGGGTCGAGGGCGTGCTCGGCATCGATGAAGGCGGCGGTGCCCCCGGCCTTCTGGCATTCGGCGATCACCTGCAGGGTGAGCGTGGTCTTGCCGGAGGATTCCGGCCCGAAGATCTCGATGACGCGGCCCTTGGGCAGGCCGCCGATGCCGAGCGCGATATCGAGCATCAGCGAACCTGTGGAAACGACCTCGGCGGCCTCGGCCTGCCGGTCGCCGAGGCGCATCACGGTGCCCTTGCCGAACTGGCGCTCGATCTGGGTCAGGGCGGCGGTCAGGGCGCGCTTCTTATTCTCGTCCATCGCAGTCATCGTCGGGGTCTCGTCAGGGAAGGTGGAAGGAAGGATGGCAGGGGCGTTTCGCACGGCCTGAGACGGCGGTGGAACGGAAGGCCAGGATGGCCAGGACCGCGTCCAGCCGGCAGGCGCGACTGGCGCATGGCGGGGTAGGAAGGCCGCGGCGAGCGGGGTCGGCCCTCATCGGGCCGGTCTCAGAAGGCCGCAGAACAGGCCTTCGATGGCGAAGTCCTGGTCCTCGGCCACCTCGATGGGCGGATGGGCGGGATTGCGCGGCATGAGACGCAGGCCGTCGCTCCCGAAGTGCAGCACTTTCACGGTGATCTCGCCGTCCACCCGGGCGATCACCACCTGGCCGTGGCGGGCATCGCGGGTACGGCGCACGCCGATGAGATCGCCGTCGAGGATGGCCTCGTCGCGCATGGAGTCGCCCTGCACGCGCAGAAGGTAGTCGGGCGTGGGATGGAAGAGGTGGCGGTCGAGCACCACGGTGCCCTCGCCCCCGGCATCGAAGCCCTCGTTGCCAGCGCCGATGGGCTGGCCGGCGGCCACCCGGCCCAGCACCGGCAGGCGTACCGCGTCGTCCTCCACCGGCGGCACCAGGGGCAGGGCCGGCTGCGCCCGCACCGGGGCCTGCAGCAGGCGCAGGCCGCGGGCCTTGCCAGGCAGGCGCTCGATCGCCCCTGCGGCCTCGAGGGCCTCGAGGTGGTACTGCGCGGCGCGCACGCTCCTGAAGCCGAAGGCGCGGGCGATCTCGGTCTGTGAGGGCGGCACGCCCTCGGCCTCGATGCGCTCGGCGATCAGTTCGAGGATGGCGGTCTGGACGTCGGTGAGCGGCATGGTGGTAGTAATACTACTAACCACCCTGTCCCGCAAGGCCCTCAGTCGCCCGCCAGGGCCACCAGCCCGCGCAGGGCGGCGGCGATGGTCTGGCGCCGCACCGCCTCGCGGTCGCCAGCGAAATGGAAGACCTCGGCCCTGGGGTAGCCGCCACGCCGTTTCCAGCCGATCCATACCGTGCCCACCGGCTTTTCCGGGGTGCCGCCGCCCGGACCGGCGATGCCGGTGACCGCCACGGCCAGGGTGGCCGCGGAATGCACGAGGGCGCCGGAGACCATCTCGATCACCGTTTCCCGGCTGACCGCGCCCTCCTTCTCGAGGGTCTGCGGGCGCACGCCGAGCATGGCCTGCTTGGCCTCGTAGCTGTAGGCCACCATGCCGCAGTCGAACCAGGCCGAACTGCCGGGAATGTCGGTGAGGGTCTTGGCGATCCAGCCGCCGGTGCAGCTCTCGGCGGTGCAGACGAGCTGGCGGCGGGCCAGCAGGATCTCGGCCAGCGCCCGCCCCTGGGCGGCCAGCGCGGCATCGTCGGGAATGAGGGTCGTGTCCATGCCGCTAGACTAGCCGGCCCTCGCCCCGGCCGGCAGCCACGCCTTCGCCATGAGCACCGAAGCACCGCAGCACACCCCGCTGATGAAGCAGTTCTTCGCCGCCAAGGCGGAGCACCCGGACCTGCTGCTGTTCTTCCGCATGGGCGATTTTTACGAGCTGTTCTACGACGACGCCCGCAAGGCAGCGCGGCTGCTCGACCTCACCCTCACCCAGCGCGGCCAGTCGGCGGGCCAGCCGATCCCGATGGCCGGGGTGCCGGTGCATGCCTGCGAGGGCTACCTCGCCCGGCTGGTGGCGCTGGGGGAATCGGTGGCGATCTGCGAGCAGATCGGCGATCCGGCGCAGGCCAGGGGCCTGGTGGAACGCAAGGTGGTGCGCATCGTCACCCCGGGCACGGTGACCGACGAGGCCCTGCTGCAGGAGCGCCGCGACACCCTGCTGATGGCGGTGGCCCGGGGGAAGGCGGGCTTCGGCCTTGCCTGGGCCGATCTCGCCGGAGGGCGCTTCCTCGCCAACGAGGTGGCGGACGAGGAAGCGCTGGCCGCCGAGCTGGCGCGGCTGGAGCCGGCCGAGCTGCTGGTGCCCGACGAGGAGGGCTGGCCGGTGGCGGTCCTGCAGCGCAGCGGCCTGCGCCGCCGCCCACCCTGGCTGTTCGATGCCGACAGTGCCCGCCGCGCCCTGCTGCGCTTCTTCGGCCTGCACGACCTCGGCGCCTTCGGCCTCGAGGACCGGCCGCTGGCGGTGGCAGCGGCCGGGGCCCTGCTCGGCTATCTCGAAGAAACCCAGAAACAGCGCCTGCCACACCTCACGGCCATCGCCGTCGAGGCCGCGGACGAGGCGATCGCGCTGAATGCCGCCACCCGCCGGCACCTCGAGATCGATACCCGCATCGACGGCAATACCGCGCATACCCTGCTCGGGGTGGTGGACAGCACGATCACGCCGATGGGCGGCCGGCTGCTGCGGCGCTGGCTGCACCGGCCGCTGCGCCACCAGCCGACGGTGGCGGAGCGCCATCAGGCGGTGCGCAGCCTGCTGGAGTCGCGGGCCTTCGAGCCACTGCGCGAGACATTGCGGCAGGTGGGCGATCTGGAACGCATCCTCGCCCGGGTGGCGCTGCGCTCGGCGCGGCCGCGCGATCTCGCCACCCTGCGCGATGGACTGGCGCTGTTCCCGGCCCTGAAATCCACGCTCGCCGCGCTCGATTCGCCCAGGCTCTCCGCCCTGCTCTCGACGCTGGGCGAACACCACGAGACCGCCGACTGGCTGGCGCGGGCGGTGGCGCCGAGCCCGCCGCTCAAGCTGGCCGATGGCGGAGTGATCGCCGAAGGCTTCGATGCCGAGCTCGACGAGCTGCGCGTGCTCTCCACCAACGCCGACCAGTTCCTGATGGAGCTGGAGGCCCGCGAGCGCGCCGCCACCGGCATCCCGACGCTGAAGGTGGGCTACAACCGCGTCCACGGCTTCTACATCGAGATCAGCAAGGCGCAGGCCGACAAGGCCCCGCTGCACTACAGCCGGCGCCAGACCCTGACCGGGGCCGAGCGCTACATCACCGAGGAGCTGAAGCAGTTCGAGGACCGGGTGCTCTCGGCGCGCGAGCGGGCGCTTTCGCGCGAAAAGCAGCTCTGGGAGGACCTGCTCGATGGCCTCAACACGGTGCTCGGGCCGCTCAAGCAGGCCGCCGGGGCGGTGGCCGAGATCGACGTGCTCGCCGCCTTCGCCGAGCGGGCGCTGGCGCTCGACTGGGTCGAGCCGCAGCTGGTCGCGGAACCCGGCATCGCCATCGAGCGCGGCCGCCATCCGGTGGTGGAAGCGGTGCGGGAAGCGCCCTTCGAACCGAACGACCTCATGCTGCATCCGGAGCGCCGGATGCTGGTGGTCACCGGCCCGAACATGGGCGGCAAGAGCACCTACATGCGGCAGGCGGCGCTGATCGTGCTGCTGGCCCATGCCGGCAGCTTCGTACCGGCCGCGCGCTGCGTGCTCGGCCCCATCGACCGCATCCTCACCCGCATCGGCGCCGGCGACGACCTCGCGAAGGGCCAGTCCACCTTCATGGTGGAGATGAGCGAGACGGCCTACATCCTGCACCATGCCACGCCGCACTCGCTGGTGCTGATGGACGAGATCGGCCGCGGCACTTCCACCTACGACGGCCTGGCACTGGCCCAGGCGGTGGCCCTGCACCTCGCCAACGTCAACCGCAGCTTCGTGCTGTTCGCCACCCACTACTTCGAACTCACCGCCCTGGCCGGCGAAGGCCGGGGCATCGCCAATGTCCATCTCGACGCGGTGGAGCACGGCGAGACGCTGGTGTTCATGCATGCGGTGAAGGACGGCCCGGCCAACCGCAGCTTCGGCCTGCAGGTGGCGGCGCTGGCCGGCCTGCCGCGGACGGTGCTGGGCGAGGCGCGGCGCACGCTGGCCGAACTGGAGCAGCGCAGCCGCGGGCTGCCGCCCGCCGCCACCTCGCCATCGGCGCTGGAGCAGCCGGCGCAGCTGGCCCTGTTCCGCAGCCCGCCGCCGGCCCTCGACGCGCTGGCCGCCCTCGATCCGGACGAGCTCACGCCGAAACAGGCGCTCGAGGCGCTGTACCGGCTGAAAGGAATGCTCTAGGCGCCGCGGCGCCGGCGGTCATCCGCGCCCCGGAGGCTAGAGGGCGTCGAGATCGCCCAGGGCCTGGATGAGCCGGCGCTGGCGCTTGTTCGGCCGCGTTTCCGGCGGCCGGTAGCCCTGGGCCTCGAAACGCCGCCGCTCGCGCTCGGCCAGACGTGCCGCCACCGACGCTTCCGACTCTGCATAGAGCTGCTGGGCCACGCTGGCCGGACCGCGCTGCTCGGCAAGCCCGCGCACTTCCACCTCGTAGCGCTCGCCGGCACGCTCGATCTGCAGCACGAGGCCGATGCGCACGCTGCGGCTGGGCTTCAGCGCCTGGCCCTCGATCCGTACCTGGCCGCGCTCGATGGCCTGTTTGGCGAGTGCCCGGGTCTTGAAGAAGCGCGCCGCCCAGAGCCAGAGATCGAGACGTACCGAAGGCTCGGCCACTCCCCCTGCCCCGCCGGGACCGGCAGGCGCTTCGAGGCGGCGGGGAAGGGGGCGAGGCATGGCGTCAGGGCGTCCGGGAAACGCGAACGGCCGCGCGAGGCGGCCGTCCGGGGCGGAACTCGGAGGGGATTACTCGGCCGACTTGCGGGCGGCCAGGTCTTCCTTGATGCGGGCCTTCTTGCCTTCGAGATTGCGCAGGTAGTAGAGCTTGCCGGCGCGCACCTTGCCGTGGCGCTTCACTTCCAGCGAGTCGATGACCGGGCTGTAGGTCTGGAAGACGCGCTCCACGCCGAAGCCATGCGAGATCTTGCGCACGGTGAACGAGGAGTTCAGGCCGGCGTTCTTCTTGGCGATCACGACGCCCTCGAAGGCCTGCACGCGCTCGCGGTTGCCTTCCTTCACCTTGACGTTCACGACCACGGTGTCACCGGGGCTGAACGCGGGCAGCTGGCGCTGCATCTGCTCGGCCTCGAACTGGGCGACGATCGACTTGTTGAGCTGGCTCATGGCTTGAAAACCTGTGTAGTTCTTCTAGATGCCGCGCCACGCAGGCGCATGCCCGGGCGAGTCGGCAAGTATATCCCGGTCTTGACAGCCGGCGCTAGGGGGCATCCGCCCGGGAAGCTTGACGGGCGATGAACTCCTCGAGCAGGCGGCGGTCCTCCGCCGAGAGGGCGAGGCGGGCGAGCAGGTCCGGCCGCCGCCGCCAGGTGCGCCCGAGGGCCTGCTGGCGACGCCAGCGGGCGATCCTGGCGTGATCGCCGGAGAGCAGCACCTCGGGCACCCCCGCGGTGCCGAGGCGCTCGGAGCGGGTGTAGTGCGGGCAGTCGAGCAGGCCGTCCTCGAAGCTGTCCTGGGCGGCCGAGGCGGCATCGTTCAGGGCGCCGTCGAGCAGGCGCCCCACGGCGTCCACGACCACGGCCGCAGCGAGCTCGCCGCCGGAGAGCACGTAGTCGCCGATCGACAGTTCCTCGTCGACATGGGCCTCGATGAAGCGCTCGTCCACACCCTCGTAGCGGCCGCAGAGCAGGAGGAAGCCCGGGGTGGTGGCCAGCGCCCGCGCCCGGGCCTGGGTGAAGCGCGCCCCCTGGGGCGAGAGGTAGATGAGCGGCCCCATGGCACCGTCGGCGCGGGCGGCGGCGAGGCAGGCCTCGAGGGGCTCGGGCAGCATCACCATGCCCGGCCCGCCGCCGAAGGGCCGCTCGTCCACCCGGCGGTAGTTGCCGGCGGCGTACTCGCGCGGGTTCCAGGCCTTCACCGCGACCAGCCCACGCTCGACGGCGCGGCCTACCACCCCGACCCCGGCCGCCTGGGCGATGAACTCGGGGAACAGGGTGAGCACGTCGATGCGCATTCAGAACTCCGGGTCCCAGTCGACGCGCATGCGCCGGGCCTCGAGATCGACCTCGCGCACCACGTCGGGGGAATACGGCAGGTAGCGCTCGCGCTCGCCCGCCACCACGATCACGTCGTTGGCGCCGTTGTTGAACAGATGGGAGATGGTGCCGAGCTCGACACCCTCGAGGGTGGAGACGGCAAGTCCCTCGAGATCGACCCAGTAATACTCGCCGGGGCCAGGCGGCGGCAGTTGCGAGCGCAGCACGAAGATCTCGGCCCCGACCAGGGACTCGGCGGCAGTGCGGTCGTCCACGCCGGGCAGGCGGGCAATGACCGCGCCATTGGGGGCGAGCCGCCCCCTCGCCCGGCGCAGCGAGCGCTCCTCGCCCCGGTGGACGAGAAGCCAGGGCTGGTAGCGGAACAGCGCGTCGCGGGGATCCGTCCAGGACTCGAGCTTCAGCTCGCCCCGAACGCCGAACGCGCCGACCACCCTGCCCACCAGGATGCGGCGCTCGGTGCTCATTGCAGCATGCCTTGGCGCCGCCGGACGGCGGCGCCGCAGGCTTTAGGCGGCCTTGGCCGCTTCCTTCACCAACTGGGCGACCTTGTCGGTCATCTGGGCGCCGTGCGAGACCCAGTGCTTCACGCGCTCGGCATCGATCTCGACGCGCTTCTCGGCGCCGCGGGCAACCGGGTTGTAGTAGCCAACGCGCTCGATGTTGCGGCCATCGCGGGCATTGCGGCCGTCGGTGACGACGACGTGGTAGAAGGGGGCCTTCTTGGCGCCACCGCGGGCCAGACGGATCTTGACCATTGTGCTTTGCTCTGTCGTTCTTGGGGTCATACCCGCCATCGGGGCGGGGAATCGCAAAGTGTAGTCCGGAGCGCTCAAAAAGGCAAAAGCGCGCCTGAACCGGGGCATTTCAGCGGCGGAAGCCGCCGCCGGGGAAGCCCCTCCCGCCCATCAGGCCCTGCATGCCGCGCAGCATGCCCTTCATGCCGCCGCGGGAGAGCTTCGACATCATCTTCTCCATCTGCTGCCACTGCTTGATGACCTGATTCACCTGCGCCGGGGTGGTGCCCGAGCCGCGGGCCACGCGCGCCCGGCGCGAGCCGTTCAGCAGGTCGGGGTTGCGGCGCTCCTTCGGGGTCATCGAGTTGATGATGGCGATCATGCGCGGGATCTCCTTGCCGGTGACCTGCGCCTTCACGCTGTCGGGGATCTGCCCCATGCCCGGCAGCTTGTCCATCAGGCCGGCAAGGCCGCCCATGTTCTGCATCTGCAGCATCTGGTCGCGCAGGTCGTTCAAGTCGAAGCGCTTGCCCTTGGCCACCTTCTCGGCGAGCTTCGCGGCCTTGTCCCGATCGACGCTGCGCTCCACCTCCTCGACCAGCGACAGCACGTCGCCCATGTCGAGGATGCGCCCGGCGGCGCGGTCGGGATGGAAGACATCGAGACCGTCGGTCTTCTCGCCCACGCCGACGAACTTGATCGGCTTGCCGGTGATGTAGCGCACGGAAAGCGCCGCGCCGCCGCGGGCGTCACCGTCGGTCTTGGTCAGCACCACGCCGGTGAGCGGCAGGGCCTCGGCGAAGGCCTTGGCGGTGGCGGCGGCGTCCTGGCCGGTCATGGCATCGACCACGAACAGCGTCTCTGCCGGATCGAGCGCGGCGTGCAGGGCCTGGATCTCGGCCATCATCGCCGCATCGATGGCGAGGCGGCCGGCGGTATCGACGATCAGCACGTCGGCGACGTTGCGCCTGGCCGCATCCAGGGCGGCGCGGGCGATCTCGACCGGGGCCTGGCCCGCCTCCGAGGGATGGAACAGCGCGCCGACCTGTCCGGCCAGGGTTTCGAGCTGGGCGATGGCAGCCGGACGGTAGACGTCGCAGCTCACCACCATCACCTTCTTTTTCTTGCGCTCCCTGAGGAAGCGGGCGAGCTTGGCCACCGTGGTGGTCTTGCCGGCGCCCTGCAGGCCGGCCATCAGGATCACGGCGGGCGGCTGCCGGGCCAGCGATAGCTCGGCGCCCTGCCCGCCCATGACCAGGGCGAGCTCGTCGCGCACCACCTTGATCAGCGCCTGGCCCGGGGTGAGCGACTGCAGCACCTCCTGGCCGATGGCACGCACCTTGATGCGCTCGATCAGCGCCTGCACCACCGGCAGGGCCACGTCGGCCTCGAGCAGGGCGATGCGCACCTCGCGCAGGCTCTCGCGGATGTTCTCCTCGGAGAGCCGGCCGCGGCCGCGCAGGCGCTGCAGGGTGCCGGAGAGGCGCTGGGTCAGGGACTCGAACATGGGGCAGGCGGGCATGCGGAAACCGGGCGCGAAGTATAGCCCCCGCGCCGTTGCGAGGCGTTCTCGATTCCCGCACCGCTGTGCGACACTGGCGCGATGCCCGCCCCCTCGACCACCGCCCTGCTGTTCGCGGCCCCGGCCGCGCTCGCCTACGCGCTCGCCGCCCTCGGGCTGGCGCGCCGCCTGCGCGCGGGCGAACCGGCGAACGGCATGCCCGCGTCCTTGCTGCTCGCCGGCCTCGGCGCCGGACTGCAGCTCGCCCTGCATGTCTGGGCGGGCACGCTCGGCGGCGCGCCGGACCTGCACTTCTTCGCCGCCCTCTCGCTGGTGAGCCTCGGCATGGCCGTACTCAGCCTCGCGGCGGCGCGGCTCGAGCGCCTCGAAGCCCTCGGGGTGCTGGTGTTCCCGGTGGCTGCGGTCTGCGCGCTCGCCTACGCCGTGGGCGGCCGGCCGGGCAGCGGCGGCGGCGCGCTCGTCTGGCCGATCCTGATGCACGCCTGGCTGGCCCTGCTGGCCTATGCGGCCCTCGCCTTGGCGGCCCTGTTCGCCGCCGGGCTGTGGTGGCAGGAACATGCCCTGCGGCAGCGACGGATCACCCCGCTGCTGCGCGCCCTGCCCCCGCTGACCCAGACCGAGAGCCTGCTGTTCCGCACCCTCGTCGCCGCCTTCGCCCTACTGACCCTGGCCCTGGCCATGGGCCTGGTGTTCGTGGAGAACCTTTTCGCCCAGCACCTCGCGCACAAGACCGTGCTCTCCCTGCTGGGCTGGGCCGTGCTCGCCACCCTGCTCTTCGGCCACTGGCGCTGGGGCTGGCGCGGTGCCCGGGCGGCACGCTGGACCCTCGCGGCGATGGCCCTGCTGGCCCTCGCCTTCTTCGGCAGCCGCTTCGTCTACGAGTTCCTGCTGGGCCGCTGAGCGCCCCCGCCACGGCTCAGCCGGCCGCCTGCTCCAGGGCCTCGGCAAGCCGCTCCACGCCCAGCACCTCGAGCTCACCGACCCGCCCCGACTTCGGCGCATTGGCCTTCGGCACCACGGCGCGGCGGAAGCCATGCGTGGCGGCCTCTTTCAGCCGCTCCTCGCCGTTCGGTACCGGGCGCAGCTCGCCGGAGAGGCCGACCTCGCCGAAGGCGACGGTCTTCTCGGGCAGGGGGCGGTCGCGCAGCGAGCTCAAGACGGCGAGCAGCACCGGCAGGTCGGCGGCGGTCTCCTGCACGCGGATGCCGCCGACCACGTTCACGAACACGTCCTGGTCGAACACCGCCACGCCCCCATGCCGGTGCAGCACGGCGAGCAGCATGGCCAGCCGGTTCTGCTCGAGGCCAAGCGCAACCCGGCGCGGATTCGCCAGCGGAGACTGGTCGACCAGCGCCTGCACCTCGACCAGCAGCGGCCGGGTGCCCTCGCGGGTGACCATCACCGCGCTGCCGGGCTGCGGCGAGCGCGCGCCGGACAGGAAGATGGCGGAAGGGTTGGCCACCTCGCGCAGGCCCCGGTCGCCCATGGCGAACACGCCCAGCTCGTTGACCGCGCCGAAGCGGTTCTTGAAGGCACGCAGCACGCGGAAGCGGCTGCCGGCCTCGCCCTCGAAATAGAGGACGGCATCGACCATGTGTTCGAGCACACGCGGGCCGGCGATGCCGCCCTCCTTGGTGACGTGGCCGACGAGGAAGACTGCCGTGCCGGTTTCCTTGGCGAAGCGCACCAGTTTCGCCGCACTCTCGCGCACCTGGCTCACCGAGCCCGGCGCCGCGGTGAGCAGCTCTGACCACAGGGTCTGGATGGAGTCGGCGATCATCAGCCGCGGCCTGGCCTGCGCCGCCTGCGCAAGGATGCGCTCGACGCAGGTCTCGGCGAGCGCCTGCACGCCCTCGATGCCAAGGCCGAGGCGCTGGGCGCGGCCCGCCACCTGCGAGAGGCTCTCCTCGCCGGTGACGTAGAGGCCGGGCACCCGCGGCGCCATGGCCGAGACGGCCTGCAGCAGCAGGGTGGACTTGCCGATGCCAGGATCGCCGCCCACCAGCACCACCGAGCCTTCCACGAGGCCGCCGCCGAGCACCCGGTCGAGCTCGCCGATGCCGGTGGACAGCCGCGATTCCGCCTCGTGCCTCACCGCGGCAAGCGGCGTGATGCGCGCCTGCTCCGGCGAGCCGGCCCAGTTCCCGTGGCGCGGCGAGGCCTTCGCGGCCGCCGGCTCGAGGACGATTTCGGAGAGCGTGTTCCAGGCCCCGCAGGCCTCGCACTGGCCCTGCCACTTCGGGTAGCTGGCGCCGCAGTCGGCGCAGACGTACGCGGTCTTGGCTTTGCCGGCCATCGGGGCTCCTGCCTGTCGGAAACGCGAAGGCCGCCCGGAGGCGGCCTTGCGATGGTGCCGGAGAAGGGACTCGAACCCCCGACCTACGCATTACGAATGCGCCGCTCTACCAACTGAGCTACACCGGCAGCAGAGGCGGGATTCTAGGCCCGCCCCCGGGGGCGGTCAATCGACGAGGCGTACCCGCAGCTCCTTCGGCAGGGCGAACACCATGTCCTCCGGCTTGCCGGCGAGCTCGGTGGCCGGGCCGCCGCCCAGTTCGCCCAGACGGGCCACCACGCCCTGCACCAGCAGCTCCGGAGCCGAGGCCCCGGCGGTCACGCCCACGCAGCGCTTGCCTTCGAGCCAGCGAGGATCGATGTGCTCGGCCCCGTCCACGAGATAGGCCTCCACCCCGTTCTTCTCCGCCAGCTCGCGCAGGCGATTGGAATTGGAGCTGCTGGGGCTGCCCACCACGAGGATCAGGTCGCAGCGCGCGGCCAGACCGCGCACCGCATCCTGGCGGTTCTGGGTGGCATAGCAGATGTCGTCGTGGCGCGGCCCCTGCATGGCCGGGAAACGCCGCTGCAGCACGGCGATGATGTCCTTGGTGTCGTCCACCGAGAGCGTGGTCTGGGTGGTGAAAGCGAGGTTCTCCGGCTGCGAGACCTGCACCGCCTCGGCCTGCGCCACGTCCTCGACGAGGTAGAGCTGGCCGCCGCCCTCCTCCTGGCGCCACTGGCCCATCGTGCCTTCCACCTCGACATGCCCGGCGTGGCCGATCAGCACCACGTCGCGGCCGGCGCGGCAGTGGCGGATGACCTCCATGTGCACCTTGGTCACGAGCGGGCAGGTGGCATCGAACACCCGGAAGCCGCGTTCCGCCGCCTCCTGGCGCACGGCCTGGGAAACGCCATGGGCACTGAACACCAGGGTGGCACCGGGCGGCACCTCGGCGAGGTCCTCGATGAAGACCGCGCCGCGGGCACGGAGGTCATCGACGACGTAGCGGTTGTGCACCACCTCGTGGCGTACGTAGATCGGCGCACCGAGCTGTTCCAGCGCGCGTTCGACGATCTCGATGGCGCGGTCGACGCCGGCGCAGAAACCGCGCGGATTGGCGAGCAGGACCTCGAAGCTCATCGCCGGCCTCCCGGAAGCAGACTGAACAGCAGCATCGACACCGCCCCGGCCACGATCGCCGAATCGGCGAGATTGAACACCGGCCAACTGTAGGCCTGCCAGTACCAATGGATGAAATCGACCACGTAGCCGAAGCGCAGGCGGTCGACGAGGTTGCCGATGGCCCCGCCGATGATCAGGGCGAAGGGCAGCGCTTCGCGCCAGTGGCCGCGCGGCAGGCGAGCGAGCCAGTAGGCGAGCAAGCCGCTGATGGCGAGCGCCAGCAGGGAGAAGAACCAGCGCTGCCAGCCCCCCGCTTCGGCGAGGAAGCTGAAGGCGGCACCGTGGTTCTTCGCCAGCTTCCACTCCCAGAAGCCCTCGATGACCGGGATGGCAGGACCGCCGTAGTCGAGCACGGAAAGGAAGTAGTGCTTGCTGGCCTGGTCGAGCAGCAGCACGAAGAGCGAGAGCCAGAGCCAGACGAGCGCGTTCGGACGCACGGCGGCAGGGCGCTCGGTGGCGGGGACGGGATCGGCAGGGCTCACGCGGGCATACCGGACAGTTTCAGGATCAGAAGAAGCGGCGGTGCTCGCCGCCGCCTTCCACGTTCTCCACGCAGCGGCCGCACAGCCCCGGGTGGGCGGCATGACGGCCCACGTCGGCCCGGTAATGCCAGCAGCGCACGCACTTCGGATGCGGGCTCGCCACGGCGCGGATGGCCGCCCCCGGCACGCCCTCGGCGGGAACGGCGCCGGCCGGCGCCGCGCTGGCGGGATGCAGGCGCAGCTCGCTGGTGAGGAACAGGAAGCGCAGCTCGCCGGCCACCGGCGCCAGCATCGTGAGCGTGGCCTCATCGAGGTACAGATCGACCTCGGCCTCCAGCGAGGCACCGATGGCACCGCTGGCGCGCATCGGCTCCAGCACCTTGGCCACGGCCTCGCGCAAGGCTAGCAGCCGCACGAAGCCCTCGGCGGACAGCACCCCCCCCGCGGGCAGCGGATCGAGATCGCCGCTCCAGGTGGTGAACAGCACGTGCCCCTCGCGCTCGCCCGGCAGGTGCTGCCAGATCTCGTCGGCGGTGAAGCTCAGGATCGGGGCGATCCAGCGCGTGAGCGCATGGACGATGCGGAACATGGCCGACTGCGCCGAGCGGCGGCCGCGGCTGTCCACCGGCATGGTGTACAGACGGTCCTTGGTGACATCGAGGTAGAGCGCGCCGAGGTCGTTGGTGCAGTAGTGCTGCAGAGCGGCGACGACAGCGGCGAAATCGTAGCGGGCATAGGCCGCGATGATCTCGGCCTGCACCTCGCCGGCACGGGCCACGGCCTGCGCATCGAGCCACAGCAGCTCGCCGTTCGGCAGCAGGTGCCGGGCCGGATCGAAGCCGGCGAGGTTGGCGAGCAGGAAGCGCGCGGTGTTGCGGATGCGGCGGTAAGCGTCGGCGGTACGCTTGAGGATGTCCTCGGAGACCGACATCTCGTTGCGGTAGTCGGCGCTGGCGATCCACAGTCTGCAGTACGTCGGCGCCCATCTGGTCGATCACCTTCTGCGGCTCGACCACATTACCGAGCGACTTCGACATCTTCCGGCCCTGCGCGTCCACGGTGAAACCGTGGGTCAACACCTGGCGATAGGGCGCGGCCCCATCCATCGCCACCCCGGTGAGCAGGGAGCTCTGGAACCAGCCGCGGTGCTGGTCGGAGCCCTCGAGATAGAGGTCGGCGGGCTTGGCAAGCCCGTCGGCGCCGCGGGCGGCGAGCACGGCCTCATGGGTGACGCCGGAATCGAACCAGACGTCGAGGATGTCGGTGACCTTCTCGTACTCGGCGGCCTCGGCCCCCAGCAGCTCGGCGGGATCCAGCGCATACCAGGCATCCACCCCGCCCTGCTCGATCCTCTCAGCCACCGCTTGCATCAGCTCGACGCTGCGCGGGTGCGGCTCGCCGGTACGGCGGTGGGTGAACAGCGCGATCGGCACGCCCCAGGTGCGCTGACGCGAGATGCACCAGTCTGGGCGACCCTCGACCATGGCACGGATACGCGCCTCGCCCCAGTCGGGAAACCACTGCACGCCCTTGATCGCATCCAGCGCGTCGGCGCGCAGGTTCGCCTGCGTCATCGAGATGAACCACTGCGGGGTGGCACGGAAGGCCACCGGCGTCTTGTGGCGCCAGCAGTGCGGATAACTGTGCTGCAGCCTGCCCGAGGCCAGCAGCACGCCGCGAGCGCCCAGCGCCGCGACGATCAGATCGTTCGCCTTCCACAGATGCACGCCGGCGATCGCGATCTCGCCCTCGGGCGTGGGGATCGGCGGGGTGTCCGGCAGGTAGAGACCCTTGCCGTCCACCGGGTTGATCTGCGCTGCGGGATAGCGCTCGGTAAGGCCGTAGCGCCTGCCCACCGCGAAGTCCTCCTGGCCGTGGCCGGGGGCGGTGTGCACGGCTCCGGTGCCGTCCTCGGCGGTGACGTGCTCGCCGAGAAGCAGCGGGATCTCGCGCGCGTAGAACGGATGAGCGAGCACAAAGCCTTCGAGCGCGCGCCCTTCGGTGCGGCCCAGCACCTTGGCCTCGGCCACGCCGTAGCGCGCCAACGCATTCTCGGCCAGAGCCTCGGCCAGCACCAGCAGCACGCGTTTCCCGTTGCGGGCCGGGCCATCCACCAGCACATAGACGAGTTCGGGGCCGAGGGTGACGGCCAGCGAGGCCGGCAGGGTCCACGGGGTGGTGGTCCAGATCGGCACGGCGACGATGGCATCACCGGCGTCCACGCCGAACTTCGCCGCCAGCGCCTTCGGATCGCGGGCATCGTAGGCCACGTCGATCATCGGCGAGGTCTTGTCGGCGTATTCGATCTCGGCCTCGGCCAGCGCCGAGCCGCAGTCGAAGCACCAGTGCACCGGCTTGGCGCCGCGCACGAGATGCCCGCGCCCGACGATCTTCGCCAATGCGCGAACCATGTCGGCCTCGAAGCGGAAGTCCATGGTGCGATAGGGATGCTCCCAATCGCCCAGCACACCGAGACGCTGGAAATCCCGCGACTGGCCGGCGATCTGCTCGGCGGCATACTCACGGCACTTCTGACGGAAGGCGGCCGCATCGAGCCTGTCACCGACCTTGCCGAACTTCTTCTCGACCGCCAGTTCGATGGGCAGGCCGTGGCAGTCCCAGCCGGGCACATAGGGCGCGTCGAAGCCGGAAAGCAGCTTCGATTTCACCACGATGTCCTTCAGCACCTTGTTGACCGCATGGCCGATGTGAATGCTGCCATTGGCATAGGGCGGGCCGTCGTGCAGCACGAAGCGCGGGCGGCCGGCGGCGCGTGTGCGTACCTGCTGGTAGAGGCGCTCTTCCTGCCAGCGGGCCAAGGTGGCCGGCTCGCGCTTCGGCAGGTCGCCGCGCATCGGGAAGGCCGTTTCCGGCAGCGAGAGGGTGGACTTGTAATCGATGCTCACGGCGTCGTCGTGCTCAAGGAATGGGAGGGCGCGCCCGCGTGGCGCAGCGTCTCGACGGTAGCGCGGGCCGGGCTTGCCGCGGCCAGCAGGGCGCGCGCCTCGGCGGCATCGCGATCCATCTGCTCGACCAGGGCCGGCAGACCGTCGAACTTCACCTCGTCGCGCAGCTTGGCGACGAACTCGACCTCGATGCGGCGGCCGTAGAGGTCGCCTGAGAAGTCGAACAGGTGGGCCTCCAGCAGCGGCTCGGTGCCATGCACTGTGGGCCGGGTGCCGAGGCTGGAGACGCTGGCCATGGGCCGCTCGCCCACACCATGCACCCAGGTGGCGAAGATGCCCTGCATCGGCGGCCGGCGGCCGCCGAAGCGCAGGTTGGCGGTGGGATAGCCCAGCGTGCGGCCGAGCTGCCGGCCACGCACCACACGGCCGGGGATGGCATACGGGCGACCCAGCAGCAGCGCGGCGTGGGAGAAGTCGGCGGCAGCCAGTGCGGTGCGCACCGCGGTACTGGACACCCGCTCCCCCGCCGCCTCCACCAACGGCAGACCGTAGGTGCTGAAACCGAGCTCGCCCCCCATGCGCTCGAGCAGGGCGACATCGCCGCCGCGGCGGTGGCCGAAGCGGAAATCCGGCCCCACCCAGACCTCGCGGGCGTGGAGCTTGGCCACCAGCAGCTCGCGGACGAAAGCCTCGGCCGGCATGGCCACCATCGCCGGGTTGAAGCGCAAAAGGCCGATCACGTCGACCCCGAGGGCGGACAGGCCGGCCAGCTTGGCCGCCGGCAGCAGCAGCCGGGCCGGTGGTTCGGCGGCCATGAAGTACTCGCGCGGCAGGGGCTCGAAGCTCAGCACCACGAGCGGCAGCCCGAGTTCGCGCGCACGGCCGCGGGCGCGGCCGATCAGCGCCTGATGACCCCGATGCAGGCCGTCGAACGCACCGATACAGACCACGCTGCCGGCGGGGGTGGGCGAGGCACCCCCGATGTCACGGAACAGCAGGCTCATGGAAGCGCCGAGTATACCGGCCCTTCAGTGGACCCAGACCTGCCGCGGCCGCACCCCGAGGGCGAGCAGGACGAATCCGTACACCGCTGCTCCGGCCGCCACGCAGCCGAGCACGGCACCAATGCGCGGCCACAGGGGCATGGCGGTGAAATCGCCCAACCAGGCCCGCAGCCCCCCCAGCGCCAGCGCCATCGCCAGCGAGGCCAGCACGAGGCGCAGCAGGTAGGCCGCCCAGCCCGGCTGCGAGCGGTAGCCGCCGTCGCGGTGCAGCCAGCGCCAGAGCAGGGCCGCGTTGGCGATGCCGGCGAGCGCCGTGGCGAGCGCAATGCCGGCATGCGCGCCGGGCACCCCGAGTTTCCACAAAGGCGTGGTGATCGCGGCGATCAGCACCACGTTGAGCAGCACCGTCGCCACCGCGGCACGCATCGGCGTCTTGGTGTCCTGCCGCGAGTAGAAGGCCGAGAGCAGCACCTTGGTGAGCATGAAGGCGGGCACGGCGATGGCGGTGGCCGAGAGCGCCAGCCCGGTCATCCGCGCATCCTCGGCGGTGAAGGCGCCGTGCTGGAACATCGCCGCGGCCAGCGGTTCGGCCAGCATCAGCAGGCCCACCCCGGCCGGCAGGCCGACCAGCATCACCATCCGCAGGCCCCAGTCGATGGCCCGGGCATAGCCCTCGGCATCGGCGGCGGCATGGCGGGCCGCGAGGTGCGGCAGGATCACCGTGCCGATGGCCACGCCGAACAGGCCGAGCGGGAACTCGGAGAGCCGGTCGGCGTTGTACAGCCAGGTCTGGCTACCCTGCGCCACCAGCGAGGCGAAGACGGTGCCGACGATCAGGTTGAGCTGCGCCACCGAGGAGGAGAACAGCGTGGGCAGCATCAGGCCGCCCACCCGGCGCACCGCGGGATGGCGCAGGGCCAGGCGGAAGCGCGGGCGCAGTCCCAGCCGCCCCAGGGCCGGCCAAAGCAGGGCGAACTGCAGCAGCCCGGCCAGCAGCACGCCCCAGGCGAGCGCCATCGGCGGTACCTCGAACAGCGGGGCCAGGGCCAGCATGGCGGTGATCATGGCCACGTTGTGCAGCACCGGGGTGAGGGCGGCGAGGCCGAAGCGGCCATGGCTGTTCAGCACCGCTCCAGCCAGCGCGGTGAGCGAGATGAACACGAGGTAGGGGAAAGTGATGCGCAGCATGTCGGCGATCAGCGCCACCTGCCCGGCCTGCGCCAGGGCCCCAGGAGCGAAGACCGCGGCCAGCCAGGGCGCGGCCAGCATGCCGAGCGCCGCCACCACCAGCACGGCAGCGCAGAGGGCGCCGGCCACGTGGTCGAGGAAGTCGCGCACCGCCTCGCGGTCGGCCTGGTCTTTGATCGCCGAGTAGGCCGGCACGAAGGCCGAGGCGAAGGAGCCCTCGGCGAAGATGCGCCGCAGGTAGTTGGGGATGCGGTAGGCCACCACGAAGGCATCGGTGGCGGCGGAAACGCCGAACAGGTTGGCCTGCAGCACGTCGCGGGCGAAGCCGGCGAGGCGGGAGAGCAGGGTCATGGCACTGAAGACGGCGGTGGACCGCAGCAGGGCGGGGCGCTTCACGTGCGATTCCTGAACGCCGGGCCCCGAAACGGGCTTACTTCTTGACGCAGCAAGGTTTTTCCCCAATACTCCGCGGTCTTTCTTCCCGCATCTTACCCAGTTTCACGCAGGAGCCGTCCGTGGCCAACATCAAGTCCGCCAAGAAGCGCGCCAAGCAGGCCGCTGTCCGCAACGCCCGCAACTCGGCCCAGCGCTCGATGCTGCGTACCGCCGTGAAGAAGGTGGTCAAGGCCATCGCCGCCAAGGACGTGGCCGCCGCCGAGGCCGCCTTCGCCGTGGCCCAGCCGATCCTCGACCGCTACGCTTCGCGCGGCCTGATCCACAAGAACAAGGCGGCCCGCCACAAGTCGCGCCTCAATGCCCACATCAAGGCCCTGAAGGCCGCCTGAGCCCCGGCGGCGGGGCTTCCCCTACCCCCGCCCCACGCAGCAGGGGAAACACGAAAGAGCCGGCGCCATGCCGGCTTTTTCATTGCCGGCGCGGCAAGACTCCGGGCATACCCGGGGCCGCCGCACCGCTCGCTCAGGCCTGTCCGGCAGGCGGGCGCTCCCCGGCCAAGCGCTCGGCCCAGGCCGCCTCCTCGGCCGCTTCCGCCGCCGCCTGCTTCTGCTCGTCGAAGAACTGCTGCACCTTGAGCGCCACCGCCCGGGTGCCCTCGCGGCCGATGGCCGAGACCACGAAGTGCGGCGCCGTCCAACCCAGCCGGGCGACGAGATCGGCCTCGCGCGCCCGGGCCTCCTCCGGGTCGAGCAGGTCGGCCTTGTTCAGCACCAGCCAGCGCGGCTTCTGGAGCAGGGCCGGGTCGTACTTCCCGAGTTCGCGCTCGATCGCCCGCACCTGCTCCACCGGGTCGGTCTCGCCATCCAGCGGCGCCATGTCGACGAGATGCAGCAGCAGGCGGGTGCGCTGCACGTGGCGCAGGAACAGGGCGCCGAGGCCGGCGCCCTCGGCCGCGCCCTCGATCAGGCCCGGGATGTCGGCGATGACGAAGCTCTTGTAGGGCTCGACGCTGACCACCCCGAGGTTCGGGTAGAGGGTGGTGAAGGGGTAGTCGGCCACCTTGGGCGTGGCCGCCGAGACGGCGCGGATGAAGGTGCTCTTGCCGGCATTGGGGAAACCGAGCAGGCCGACATCGGCCAGCAACTTGAGCTCGAGCCTGAGCTCGCGCTCCTCGCCCGGCCAGCCCGGGGTGGCCTTGCGCGGGGCGCGGTTCACCGAGCTCTTGAAGTGGATGTTGCCCTTGCCGCCATCGCCGCCCTTGGCCACCAGCAGGCGCTGGCCGTGGGTGGTGAGATCCCCGATCAGTTCGTCGGTGGCGACGTTGTACACCGCGGTGCCCACCGGCACGCGGATGACCACGTCCTCGCCGGCCTTGCCGTACATGTCGCGGCCCATGCCATTCTGTCCGCGCTGGGCGCGGAAGACCCGCTGGTGGCGGAAATCGACCAGGGTGTTGAGATTCTCGTCGGCCACCAGCCAGACGCTGCCGCCATTGCCGCCGTCGCCGCCGTCCGGCCCGCCGAAGGGGATGAACTTCTCGCGGCGGAAGCTGACGCAGCCGTTGCCGCCGTTGCCGGCATGGACCGAGATCTCGGCTTCGTCGACGAATTTCATGCGGATACTCCTGTCGGCAGGGCCAGCCTGCCGGATTTTCGCCCCACCGGAAACGACGACGCCCCGCCGGGGCGGAGCGTCGTGCGCTTGCGCTGCGTGGCGGGCGGCGCACCGGCACGGGGCCGGGACCGCGACACGGGACCGGGCTTACTCGGCGCCGACCACGCTGACGGTGCGGCGGCGCTGGGCGCCCTTCACCGAGAAATCGACCTTGCCATCGACCAGCGCGTACAGCGTATGGTCGCGACCCATGCCGACGCCCGGACCGGGATGGAACTCGGTGCCGCGCTGACGGACGATGATGTTGCCGGCCTCGACGGTCTGGCCGCCGAAGATCTTCACACCGAGGTACTTCGGGTTGGAATCGCGGCCGTTACGGGTCGAGCCGACGCCCTTTTTACTTGCCATGACGTGTTCTCCTTACGGCGGACGGATCAGGCCGAAATGCCGGTGATCTCGAGTTCGGTGTAGTGCTGCCGGTGGCCCATCTGCTTGCGATGGTGCTTGCGGCGGCGGAACTTGACGATGCGGACCTTCTCCAGGCGGCCATGGCCCTTGACGGTCGCGGTGACCTTGGCGCCTGCCACCTTCGGCGCGCCGACGGTGACCTTGTCGCCATCGCCCACCAGGAGCACATCGTTGAGTTCGATGCTGGCGCCCGGCTCGGCGTCGATCAGCTCGACGCGGAGGGTTTCGCCCTTCATCACGCGGTACTGCTTACCGCCGGTGACGACCACTGCGTACATGTCGCGATTCCTGTGTAGTTCTTCTTGGGAATGGGCGGCCCCGAGCGGCACCGCCACCCGGCGGCGCAACGCGGCACGGGGCCGAGCTGGGCGCAGGGAGTCGCGAAGTATGCCAAGCCATGGGCTTTCCGCGCAAGGGCGCGGCGGGGATCGGTTCAGGCGGCGAGAGCCCCAGGGAGCGCCCGGGGTCACGGCCCGATGACGGCCTGCCGCTATGCTACCCGATTACCCCCGCGTCCCGACCCCGATGGACCAGATCCGCCTCCGCGGCGCCCGCACCCACAATCTCAAGAACATCGACCTCGACCTGCCCCGGGACAAGCTCATCGTCATCACCGGGCTGTCGGGGTCGGGCAAGAGCTCGCTGGCCTTCGACACCATCTACGCCGAGGGCCAGCGCCGCTACGTCGAGTCGCTCTCGGCCTACGCCCGGCAGTTCCTCTCGGTGATGGAGAAGCCCGACCTCGACCACATCGAGGGCCTCTCCCCTGCCATCTCGATCGAGCAGAAGTCCACCTCGCACAACCCGCGCTCGACGGTGGGCACGATCACCGAGATCCACGACTACCTGCGCCTGCTGTTCGCCCGCGTGGGCACCCCGCGCTGCCCCGACCACGACCTGCCGCTGGAGGCGCAGACCATCGGCCAGATGGTGGACGCGGTGCTGGCCCTGCCCGAAGAGCGGCGGCTGATGCTGCTCGCCCCGGTGGTGCGCGAGCGCAAGGGCGAGCATGCCCAGGTGTTCGACGCCCTGCGCGCCCAGGGCTACGTGCGCGTGCGGGTGGACGGCGTGGTGCACGAGATCGACGCCGTGCCGAAGCTGGAGCTGCGGGTGAAGCACAGCATCGAGGCGGTGGTGGACCGCTTCCGCCCGCGCCCGGAGCTGAAACAGCGCCTGGCCGAGAGCTTCGAGACCGCGCTGAAGCTGGCCGATGGCCTGGCGCTGGTGGTCGACATGGATGATGCCGAGGCTGAGCCGCTCACTTTCTCCAGCAAGTACGGCTGCCCGGTCTGCGACTACTCGCTGCCGGAGCTGGAGCCGAGGCTGTTTTCCTTCAACTCGCCGGTGGGCGCCTGCCCCACCTGCGATGGGCTCGGCATCACCCAGGTCTTCGACCCGGCCAAGGTGGTGGGGCACCCGGAGCTCTCGCTGGCCAACGGCGCGGTGCGCGGCTGGGACCGGCGCAACATCTACTACTTCCAGCTCATCGCCTCGCTAGCCAGACACTATGGCTTCAGCGTGGACACGCCCTGGCGCGAGCTGCCGGAGAAAGTCCGGGAGGTGATTCTGAACGGTTCCGGAGGCGAGGCCATCGCCTTCCACTACGTCACCGAATCGGGAGCGAGGAGCCAGCGCCGGCATCCCTTCGAGGGCATCCTGCCAAACCTGCAGCGCCGCTACCGCGAGACCGAGTCGCAGACGGTGCGCGAGGAGCTGGCGAAATACATCAGCGACCAGCCCTGCCCCGACTGCGGCGGCGCCCGCCTCAACCGCATGGCCCGCCACGTGTTCGTGGACGGCCGCAACCTGCCGGCGGTGGCGAGGCTGCCGGTGGATGCCTGCATGGCCTTCTTCGACGGGCTTGCCCTGCCCGGCTGGCGCGGCGAGATCGCGGCCAAGATCGTGAAGGAGATCCGCGAGCGCCTGCGCTTCCTCGTCGACGTGGGACTCGACTACCTCACCCTCGACCGCCAGGCTGACACCCTCTCCGGCGGCGAGGCGCAGCGCATCCGCCTCGCGAGCCAGATCGGCGCCGGCCTGGTGGGGGTGATGTACGTGCTCGACGAGCCCAGCATCGGCCTGCACCAGCGCGACAACGAGCGCCTGCTCGGCACCCTCACCCGGCTGCGCGACCTCGGCAACACGGTGATCGTGGTGGAGCACGACGAGGACGCCATCCGTCTGGCCGACCACATCGTCGACATCGGCCCCGGCGCCGGGGTGCATGGGGGCGAAGTGGTGGGCCAGGGCACGGTGGAGGACATCATGGCCGCCCCGCGCTCGGTGACCGGGCAGTTCCTCTCCGGCAAGCGCCGCATCGAGGTGCCGGCGAAGCGCCATGCGCCGCGCAAAGGCGAGTGGCTGCGCCTACTCGGCGCCAGCGGCAACAACCTGAAGGACGTGGACCTCGAGATCCCGGCCGGGCTGTTCGTCTGCGTCACCGGCGTCTCCGGCTCGGGCAAGTCCACCCTGGTGAACGACACCCTGTTCGCGCTGGCCGCGCGCGAGCTGAACGGTGCGGCGGCCTCGCCGGCCCCCTACCGCGAGGTCCATGGCCTCGAGCTGTTCGACAAGGTGGTGGACATCGACCAGACGCCGATCGGCCGCACGCCGCGCTCCAACCCGGCCACCTACACCGGCCTGTTCACCCCGCTGCGCGAGCTGTTCGCCCAGGTGCCGGAGGCCCGCGCCCGCGGCTATGCCCCCGGGCGCTTCAGCTTCAACGTACGCGGCGGCCGCTGCGAGGCCTGCCAGGGCGATGGCCTGATCAAGGTGGAGATGCACTTCCTGCCCGACGTGTACGTGCCCTGCGACGTCTGCCATGGCAAGCGCTACAACCGCGAGACCCTCGAGATCCTCTACAAGGGCCACTCCATCCACGACGTGCTGGAGATGACGGTGGAGGATGCACTCTCGCTGTTCGAGCCGGTCCCGGCCATCGCCCGCAAGCTCGAAACGCTGATGGACGTGGGCCTTGCCTACATCAAGCTCGGGCAGAGCGCCACCACGCTCTCCGGCGGCGAGGCGCAGCGCGTCAAACTGTCGAAGGAGCTCTCGCGCCGCGACACCGGACGCACCCTCTACATCCTCGACGAGCCGACCACCGGCCTGCACTTCCACGACATCGAGCACCTGCTTGCCGTACTGCACCGCCTGCGCGACGACGGCAACACGGTGGTGGTGATCGAACACAACCTCGATGTGATCAAGACTGCCGACTGGATCATCGACCTTGGCCCCGAGGGCGGGCACCGCGGCGGCGAGATCATCGCCACCGGTACGCCCGAGACCATCGCTGCCCATCCCCGCTCCCACACCGGCCGCTTCCTCGCCCGCCTGCTCGGCGAAGCCCCGGCCGCCCGGCCCGCCCGGAGGAAGAAATCCGCATGAAGCCGCTGTTCGAGATCGCCATGGACGTGCGCTGGGGCGACATGGATGCCTTCAACCACGTCAACAACGCGAGCTATCTGCGTTACGTGGAAGAGGCCCGGGTGGCCTGGTTCAAGACACTCACCCCCGACTGGGCCAATGTGGACTGCGCCCCGATCCTGGCTGCCATCACGGTGAACTACCGCCGCCCGATCGGCTGGCCGGAGCGCCTGCGGGTCTCCCTGCTGGCCGCGCGGGTGGGCGGCAAGAGCCTGACCCTGGAGCACCGCATCGAGAGCGCTACTCAAGACGGCCTGCGGTACGCCGACGGCCAGGCGGTGATGGTCTGGGTGGATCGCAACGGGACTTCCATTCCGCTGCCTGATCGCATCCGTTCAGCCTGTACTTGATAAAGACCGCTCCATTCTCTCAGAGAACCCGTATGCCCCCGCGCCGCCCCCCCCTCGCCCTCCCGCTCGCCCTCGCCGCCGGAATCGCCGCCATGCCCGTGGATGCCAGCCCGCAACGCCTCACCGTCTACAACGGCGGCTTCGAGGCTCTTTCGCAAGCACGCGGCCCGTCGCAGGCCGGCTATGCCCTGGTGCAGCGCCCGGTGCGGGTGGCCGGGGGGGAGTGGGCGGTGGACGACCTGCCGCTCGCCATCGACCCGTCCACCGCCAGCCTCGCTGGGCCGGGCGTCAGCGTGCGCAGCCAGCGCTACGACTTCGCCACCGCCGGCCAGGCGCAGCTGCTCGCCCGCTCCATCGGTCGGCCGATCGTGGTCGAACAGGCGCTCGGCGGGCAGCTGCGCGAGTACCGCGGCACCCTGCTGGCCGCCGGCCAGGGCTTAAGCCTGCGCGAGGCCGATGGCACGGTGCGGGTGCTTTCCGGCTTCACCAGCTTCACCCTCACCGAGCCGCCTGCCGGCCTGGTGACCCGCCCCACCCTGCGCTTCGCGCTCGACACCGGCGGCGCCATCCGTGACGCCCGCCTCGCCTATGCCACTGCCGGCCTTGCCTGGCGCGCCGAATACCGCGCCCAGCTCACCGGCCGCGACGCGGCCTGCCGCATGCGGCTGGAGGGCCATGCGATGGTGGTGAACCGCTCCGGCATCGATTTCAACGACGTCGCCCTCGAGCTGGTGGCCGGCGAGCCGAACCGCCGCATCGACAGCGTGCGGGTGAGCGGCACCATGATGCGGGCCGCCGCCCCGATCGAGGCGAAGATGATGGCGGCCGACGCCGCCCCCGAGGTCTTGGCCTCCGGCGAGCAGCACCGCTACCGCCTGCCCGGCACCGGCGACCTGCCCGAGGGCAGCCTGCAGCGCCTGCCGCTCGTCACGCCGGCAGAAGGCGTGCCCTGCGAGCGCCGCCTGGTGGCGGGCACCATCGATCCGGGCTGGACGCCGGGCCGCCCGATGACCCATCGCGAGCTCGGCGCCGATGGCGACTTCGAGGTGCGCCAGCGCCTCGTGTTCCGCAACGAGCGCGGCCGTGGCCTTGGCCTCCCCCTGCCGGCGGGCCGCCTGCGTGCCTTCGAAGGCGAGGACTTCCTCGGCGAAGCCGAACTCGGGCACAGCCCGGCCGGGCGCGAGATCGATCTCGATCTCGGCGCCGCCTTCGACGTGCAGGCGCGCCGCCGCACCCTCGATTTCCAGCTCGACCGCAGCCGCCGCACGATGACCGAGACGGTGGAATGGACCCTGCGCAATGCCAAGGCCGAGCCCGCCCGCGTGGTGCTCGGCGACCGCCTGCCGCGCTGGACCGACTGGCAGCTGGTGGAGGGCGGCGACCGCTTCCGCAAGCAGGACGCGCAGCGCATCGAGGCGGTGGCCGAGGTGCCGGCCGGCGGCGAGACGGTGCTGCGCTACACCGTGCGTTATCGTTGGGCCGAGGACATCACCATCGACTGAGGCCCGCCCCATGCTGGAACGCATCGCCCACGACCGCCTGCTGGAACTCCGCCTCGCGCGGCCCCCGGTGAACGCGCTCGACCCGGCCCTGCTCGCCGCGCTCACCGAGGCCTTCCAGCCAGAGCCGCTGCGTGGCGTACAGGGGGTGGTGCTCTCCGGCGGCCCCAAGGTGTTCTCGGCCGGCCTCGACGTGCCGCACCTGCTCAGCCTCGACCGCGATGGCCTGACCGCCGCCTGGTCGCAGTTCTTCGCCGCGGCCCGCGCCATCGCCCACTGCCCGGTGCCAGTGGCGGCGGCCATCGGCGGACACAGCCCGGCCGGCGGCTGCGTGCTGGCCCTGTGCTGCGACTACCGGGTGATGGCCCGTGGCGCCTTCCGCATCGGCCTCAACGAAACCCAGGTGGGACTGGTGGTGCCCGGGGCCATTCAAACCCTGATGCGGCGCGTGACGGGACCGCACCGCGCCGAACGCCTGATGGTGACGGGAGCGATGATCGAATCCGCCGAAGCCCAGGCCATCGGGCTGGTGGACGAACTCACCGATGCCGAGCACGTGGCCACCCGTGCCCTGCACTGGCTCGGCGAGCTCGGCCAACTGCCGCGCGAGGCCCTGCTCGCCACCCGCGCCATCGCCCGCGCCGACCTGCATGCAGCCCTGGACAGCTTCAGCGAGGACGAGCTCGAGGGCTTCATCGACCGCTGGTTCAGCGCCGGCACGCAGGCGGCCCTGCGTGCCCTGGTGGCGAAACTCGGCAAGGGCTGAAACAGAACCGGCCCAAAGCGCCGCAGTGCGCAAAATGGACAGGGCGCGCGCGACGCTTGCGCGCCTTCGCAGTTCACAGGCGGCCTCCCGCCGCTCAGCGCGAGGCGAAACGCTCGAGGCGGTAGGGCGCGGGGTCGACCACCGGGTCGCGGCCGAGCATCAGGTCGGCGAGCAGCCGGCCGGTGACCGCCGACATGCCCATGCCCATCATGCCGTGCCCCACTGCCAGCCAGAGCCCGGGATGGCCGGGGGCCGCGCCCAGGACTGGCAGGTCGTCCCAGGTCATCGGCCGCCAGCCGAACCATTCTTCGCGCCGCCCCGGGCCGATCGGCTCGCGCAGGCCCTCGCGGGCGCCGCGCTCCAGGGCATCGAGGCGGGCACGGGTCAGGCGCGCGTCGTAGCCGGCGAACTCCATGGTGCTGCCGAGGCGGAACCCGTCGTCCCAGGCGGTGATACAGACCGAGCGTTCCTTCAGCACCAGCGGGCGGCGTGGCGCCTGGGCCGGGCGTGCGGTGGTGATCGAATACCCCTTGCCCGGCACCAGGGGCAGGCGCAGCCCGAGCGGGGCGAGCAGACGCCGCGCCCAGGGACCGGCCGCCACCAGCAGCTCGCGGGCCGTCCAGCACCGCCCATCCGCGCTTTCGAGATACCAGCCGCCAGCCGCCCGCTGCAGGCGCCGTACCGCCACGCCCTCCTCCACCACCCCGCCATCCTCGCGCACCAGCCGCGCCAGCTCGGCGGTGTAGCGCTCCGGCCGCAGGTGGCCATCACCGGGGAAATGCAGGGCCCCCACCACGCCGGGGCGCAGGCAGGGTTCGTCGGCCTGGGCGGTCTCGCCGTCCCAGACCTGTACCTCGATGCCATGCGCGGTGAGCCGCAGGTGCTCCGATACCGCCGCCTTGAACGCGGCAAGATCGCGGTAGACGTAGGTGAGGCCGTCGCGGCGGTAGCCGCAGTCGAGGCCGCGGCGCTTCACCAGGTCGTCGAGCAGGTCCATCGAGGCGGTGAGCAGGGCGGCCTTCGGCGCGATGGCGCGGGCGAAGGTGCCGGGATTGCAGCGGGCGGCGAAACGCAGCATCCAGTGCCAGAGTTCCGGGTCCCAGCGCGGCCGCACGAGGAAGGGCGCATCGGGGGTGAACATCCAGCGCAGGGCGGTGCCGACCATGCCGGGCGCGGCGAGTGGCAGGGCGTGGCTGGGGGTGAGGGTGCCGCAGTTGCCAAGGCTGGTGGCGGCGCCGATCCGGTCACGCTCCAGCACCCGCACCGCCTGGCCGGCCTCGGCCAGAGCCTGGGCACAGGCCAGCCCGGCCACGCCGCCGCCCAGCACCAGCACCTCGTCGGCGATTTCGGGCGAGGGTCGGGAATGGTCGGGCATGCGCGCAGTCTAGCGCCGCAGCGGCGGCAGGCGCAGGTAGGTGCCGGCGCGCCACAGCCATTCCAGCGGGCCGAAGCGGAAGCGCGCGAGCCAGGCATGGCTGAAGACGAGCTGGGCGGTGAAGACGAGGACGACGAAACCCAGTTGCGCGGTCCGGCCCATGGCATCGAACACGCCGAGCCCGTAGCCGTAGAACACCAGCGAGCAGAGCAGTGTCTGGGCGAGGTAGTTGGTCAGCGCCATCCGCCCGGCGGGGGCCAGCAGGCCGAGCAGGCGGCGCGGACCGGGCAGGCTGGCGAGCAGCAGGAACAGCGCGAGGTAGGCCAGGCTGAGCGGCAGGTTGCCGAGCATCATCAGGCCCGAAGCCAGCGAGGCGCGGGGAAACTCGGCCACCGGGTCGAAACGCAGGCCGAGCGAGGCGCCGAGGGCGAGCAGCGCGCCACCGGCCAGCCCGCCGCCGATGGCCAGGGCGAGGAAGAAGCCACGCTGTGCCGAAAGGTCGGCCAGCCGCCCGGAACGCAGCAGCCAGGCCCCGATGAGGAAACAGCCCAGCGCCATCGGCAGGTGGTAGAGCGTGGCCTGCGGGAAGATCCAGCCGAAATACTCGGCCCAGCGCTGGGCGCTGACGGCGAGGAAGTCCCCCTCGCGGTAGACGGCCGCGGCAGCCTGCCCGGCGGCGGCCAGGGCGCGCATGTCCTCCTGCACCGGCGCCAGTTCCGAGGCCGGGAGCAGGCCGAGGGCGAGCCCGCCGAGCAGGGAGAGCAGCGGCACTGCCACGTACAGGCCGAGTCCGGCAAGCCAGAGCGCGGGCCCGCGCACCGGCAGGAATGCCAGCAGGCCGAGCGAGGCGAGCGCGTAGGTGAACAGCACGTCGCCGGTCCAGACGAAGGCGATGTGGACCAGGCCGAACAGGGCCAGCAGCAGGCTGCGCCGCAGGTAAAGGCCGATGAAGGGCCGCCCGGCCGCCTGCGCCCGCTGGTGCATGAGCGCGAAGCCCATGCCGAAGAGCAGCGAGAAGAGCACCCAGAACTTGCCCTGCACCAGGAGGTAGACGAGGGCGCCGACCTGGCCGTCCAGGCCCTCGCCCGGGCCCACGCCGGCGATCATGTCCTGCAGCGGCCGGGCGAACCACTCCACATTGATCAGGAAGATGCCGAACAGGGCGAAGCCGCGCAGCATGTCCAGCACCGCGATGCGCTCGCCCTCGGCCACCGGCCCGGCCATCCGCTGCTCCATCCGTCCGCCCCCGTAACGAAAAACGCCCCGAGCCTGAGGCATCGGGGCGCCGGTTTCCAGTGCGCAGGCCGGGGAATCAGTGCTGCACGCCGCCCTCGCCATGCACGTGGCCGTGCTCCTTCTCCTCGGCGGTGGCCTCGCGTACCTCGAGGATTTCGACCTCGAAGCCGAGGGTCTTGCCCGCCATCGGGTGGTTGAGATCGACATCGACCACCGAGAGGCCCACCTTCTGCACCGTGACCGGGCGCGGGCCCATCTGGGTGGGCACCACGATCGTCATGCCCGGGGCGAGCTTCTGGTTCCTGAAATGCTTGCGCGGCAGGCGCTGCACGAGGCCGGGGCGGCGTTCGCCGTAGGCCTGGTCCGGGGTGACGGTGACCTCGAAGCGCTCGCCGGCCTCGCGGCCGAGCAGGGCCGTCTCGAGGCCCGGGATGATGGCGTTGTGGCCGATCAGCACGGCCAGCGGCTCGCGTTCGCGCGAGCTCTCGATGGCCTCGCCGCCCGCTTCGGAGACGGTGTAGTGCAGGCGGACGACGTGGTCTTTCTCGATCTTCATGGGATTCCTGGTTCAGGGACCGGCTGGCCGCCGGCCGGGACGATGGGGCAGACTTCGCGGCCATGACCGGCCGCGTCGACGCGATTGCGCATTATCCCGCTGCCGGCGGGCGTGCGCCAAACCCCGAGCCTCGCCACCGCGCCCTGCCGTGGTGGCCGCCCCTGCTGACGGCCCTACTGCTGGCCGCCTGCACCAGCGTGCCGGGGGAAGGCCCGGCCAGCACCGGGCGCGACGCCCACGGCGAGGCCTCGATTCCGCGTCCGCTGCGCAGCCCGCGCACCAGCGCCCCGGTGCCGCTCGACCTGCGCGCCAACGACGTGCTGATGCAGGCCATGAGCCTGATCGGCACCCGCTACCGCTTCGGCGGCAGCAACCCGCAGCAGGGCTTCGACTGCTCGGGCTTCACCTCCTGGGTGTTCCGCGAGGCCGTGGGCATGACCCTGCCGCGCACCGCTGCCGATCAGTTCGCCGAAGTGGGGACGCCGGTGGCCAAGGACGCCCTGGCCGCGGGCGACCTCGTGTTCTTCCGCCAGGGCCGCGGGCGCATCGACCATGTGGGCATCTATGTCGGCGAGGGCCGCTTCGTGCACGCGCCGAGCCGCGGCGGGCGGGTGCGCATCGACGTGCTCGACGAGCCGCACTGGCAGCGCAGCTACCGGGGGGCGAAGCGCGCCCTCGACGGCAGCCGCTGATCTTCTGCCCGCTACTCGGGGCGACGCCACAGCCAGAGTGCCACCCCCGCCATGCAGGCTGTGCCAGTGGCGGCCATCCACCACTTTGGCGCGGTGGCGAACAGGATCGCGGCGCACAGGGCCATGGTGAAACTGGCGGCGCGCTTGGCCGGCCGGCTGACCGCGCCGCGGGCCTGCCAGTCACGCACCATCGGACCGAACAGGCGGTGGGTGAGCAGCCAGACATGCAGGGTCTTCGAGCCCCGGGCGGCCGCCCAGGCGGCGAGCAACACGAAGGGCGTGGTAGGCAGGCCGGGCAGGAACACGCCAAGGAGGCCGAGGCCGAGCGACAGGTAGGCCACGGCGATCCAGAGCCATCGGCGCAGGTCGGTCCACATCGGGGCGCAGCATACTTGACCGAGGTCATGCCACCGCCGCCCGCAGGGCGCAGCCTTGGGGGGCCCCCACCCGACCGGAGCCTGCCGCCATGACGACATCCGCGACCGCGCTGCCCCACCACCTCGTGGTGGCCACCGATTTCGGCCCCTCGGCCGACAACGCCCTCGCCCGCGCCCTGGCCCTGGCCCAGGGCCTCGGCGCCCGCTTAAGCCTGCTGCACGTGGTGGAACCCCTGCCCATCGTCTCGGCTTGGGGCGATGCCGGCAGCGCCGCCTGGCTGGGCGTGGAGGCACTGGTACAGGCCGGCGAGGAGGCCCTGGCGCGGCAGATCGCACGGGTGCCGGGAGCCAGTGCGGCCGGCGTGGCCGCCGCCTGCCGGGTGGGCATGCCGCGCCGCGACCTCGGGCGGATCGCCAAAGAACTCGGCGGCGAGCTGCTGGTGCTCGGCGCCCGCAATGAACGCCGCCTCGGCGACCGCTTGATCGGCAACACCGCGCAGGCGGCGGTACATCATGCCTGCCTGCCCCTGCTGGTCTGCCGCCGCCCGGCCGCCGCTCCCTGGCGGGAAGTGCTGGCCGCCACCGACTTCGGCGAGGCCGCAGCCCGCGCCGTAGCACTGGCGGAAGCACTGAGCCCCGGGGCACGGCGCCGCCTGCTGCATGTGCATGCCAGCCTGCCCGAGGCCACCCTGGCCTTGGTGCAGCCCGACCCCGGCCAGCTCGAGCGCTATGCCGCCGCCGCGGAGGCCGAGGCCAGCCAGCGCTTCGATGCACTCTGCACCGGGCTGCCGGGCTGGACCGGGCATTTCCGCCGCGGCCATGCCGGCGAACTGCTGATGGAGGCCATCGCCACCCATCAGCCCGACCTGGTGGCGCTCGGCAGCCGCGGCCACGGCCCCTGGATCGGCGGCCTGCTCGGCAGTCTCGGGCAGCGGGTACTGGCCCAGGGCGAGGCCGACGTGCTGCTGGCACTGGCTGCCACCTGAACCGGCGTACCGCGGCGCTGGTGAGGGGCCGCGTCTTCGCGTAGGGTGCGCGCCATCCGGTGCCGGGTGATTCCCAGGTCCCCCGCCGGCCGCGTGCCTCGGCGCCCTGCCGTCGCTCCGGCCCGTCCGCCCACCACAGGCACCACTGGCGGCCCGTCCGCCCTCGTCTCGCAGCGCGGTTTTCAGGGAACGCTCCGGGGTTTTCCGCTTTTGGAGTGTTCCCTCATGACGTTTGAATCCCTCGGGCTCGCGCCCGCGCTCTGCCGCGCGCTCGAGGCGCTCGGCTTCACCGCGCCCACGCCGATCCAGGCCGAGGCCATCCCGGCCGCGCTCGCCGGCCACGACCTGCTGGCCGGCGCCCAGACCGGCACCGGCAAGACCGCCGCCTTCGGCCTGCCCCTGCTGCAGAAGCTCAGCACCGGCGAGCGCTCGCGGAACCCGCGCGCCCTGATCCTCGCCCCCACCCGCGAGCTCGCCCAGCAGGTGCACGACAACCTGCGCGACTACGCCAGGTATCTTCCCTTGAAGCTGGCCGTGGTCTACGGCGGCGTCTCGATGGTGAACCAGGCAGGCATCCTGCGCCGCGGCGTCGATATCGTGATCGCCTGCCCGGGGCGGCTCATCGACCATCTGCAGCAGCGCAACATCGACCTGCGTGAGATCGAGCTGCTGGTGCTCGACGAGGCCGACCGCATGCTCGACATCGGCTTTCTGCCGGCCATCCGCCGAATCCTCGGGCAGCTGCCGAAGCAGCGCCAGACTCTGCTGTTCTCGGCCACCTTCGACCAGGCCATCCGCGAGATCGCCAAGGAAGCCCTGCACGAGCCGCGTGAGATCCAGGTCACGCCGCCGAACGTGGTCGCCGCCACGGTGACCCATCGCGTGCATCCGGTGGCCGCCACGCAGAAGCGCGAGGTGCTGCTGAAGCTGCTTTCGACGCATCACCAGGACCAGACCCTGGTGTTCGCCAAGACCAAGCACGGCTCCGACCGCCTCGCCAAGCAGATCACCGCCGCCGGCATCCGCGCCGAGGCGATCCATGGCAACAAGTCGCAGAACGCTCGCCTGCGCGCGCTCGGAGAGTTCAAGCGCGGCGAAGTGCGCGTGCTGGTAGCCACCGACATCGCGGCCCGCGGCCTCGACATCCCAGCCCTGCCGCGCGTCATCAACTACGAGCTGCCGATGGTCCCCGAGGACTACGTGCACCGCATCGGCCGCACCGGCCGCGCCGGCTGCACCGGCGAGGCGGTGTCGCTGGTGGCGAAGGACGAGGCCAGGCTGCTGCGCCAGGTGCAGCGCATCCTCAAGGAACCGCTGGAGGTACGCGGCCTCGACGGCTTCCCGCCGGACTGGAGCTTCCGCGACGGCAACGCTCTCGACGACGACCGCCTCGCCGGGCAGACGCCGGTGCGACGCCCGCCGGGCGCGCCGCGCCGCGACGGCCATGGCCACGGTCAGCGCCGCGACGGGGGACGTCCGCAGGCCCACGCCGGCCAGCCGCGGCGTCCATCCGGCTCTGGCGCGGAGCGCAGGGCCGGGGGCAACGGCGATCGCTTTCAGGCCGAGGGTGGGCGCAGCCCGCGCAGCGGGGATTCGCGGCGCCGCTGAGCAGAGCCGCGAGCGGCAGGCATCGGAACGGGCCTTCGGGCCCGTTTCCTTTTTCCAGCAGCACGCGCAGGCTGGCCGCTTCGCCGAAGGAGGAGCCAGGCCCATGCCATCGAACGCGGAGCACGCGCGGCGCATCGTCATCGAACGTCCTGGGGGCTACGAGGTCCTGCGACTGGTGGAGGGCGAGGTGCCCACCCCGCGGCCCGGCGAACTGCGCCTGCGGGTGGCGGCCTGCGGGGTGAACTACGCCGACGGCATCATCCGTATGGGGCTTTACGAGAGCGCGAAGCGCCTGCACGGCTACCCCATCACCCCGGGCTTCGAGGTGGCGGGGGTAGTGGACGCCCTCGGCGAGGGCGTTGAGGGCTGGCAGGTCGGCGACCGGGTGATCGGCCTCACCCTGTTCGGCGGCTACGCGAGCCACCTCTGCCTGCCCGCCGACGGCGTCTTCGCCCTGCCGCCAGGCCTGTCCTTCGAGCAGGGGGCCGCCCTGCCCACGGTCTTCCTCACCGCCTGGTTCATGGCCCACCGGCAGGTGCACCCGGAACCGGGCGATCGCTGGTTGGTGCATTCCGCCGCCGGTGGCGTGGGGGGCGCTCTCTTGCAGCTAGCGCGGCTGGCCGGGGTGGAGGCCACCGGCGTGGTGGGCGCCGCGCACAAAGTGGAAGCCGCAAAGGCAATGGGCGCACGCCATGTCATCGTGCGCGGGGAGGGCGACTGGGTGGCCGCCGCCCGCGCTCTCGCCCCGTCCGGCTACCACGCAGTGTTCGATGCCAATGGCGTGGCCACCCTCGCCGGCAGCTGGGAGCTGCTGGCACCGATGGGAAAACTGGTGGTGTACGGCTTCGCCTCGATGCTGCCGAAGGACGGCCGGGTGAACTGGCTGCGCCTGGCCTGGGACTGGTGGCGCACCCCGCGCTTCAACCCATTGGACATGACCACGACGAACCGCAGCGTGCTGGCCGCCAACCTGAGCTTCCTCTCGGCCGAGGCCGCCTTGCTGCGGCGCGGCATGCTCTGGCTACTGGAGCGCTTCGCCGATGGCCGCCTGCAGCCCCCGCCGGTGGCCGGCTTCCCGCTCCTTGACGCGGCGCAGGCACACCGGCGCATCGAGTCCGGTCAGAGTGTGGGGAAACTCGTGCTGATCCCCTGAGCTCCGCCGTGGCCGAGAACCCCATCTTCAGCCCGTTCCTGCCGCTCGCCCTCGGCATCGTGATGATCGGCCTCGGTCTGCATCTCTCGCTGGCCGACTTCCACCGCATGGCGCAGGCGCCGAGGGCCTCAGATCGGCTTGAGGAACACCAGCACGAGGATGCCGAGCAGCAGCAGCACCGGCACTTCGTTGAACCAGCGCAGCCAGGTGGCCGAACGCGGGGCGGCGCCCCGGCCGATGGCTTTCACCATCCGCCCGGCCCAAATGAAGTGACCCAGCATCAGCAGCACCAGCAGGAACTTGGCGTGCATCCAGCCGCGGCCGGCGGTGACGTGCGGCCACAGGGCAGGATCGATGAGCCGGCCGAACCACAGCAGCAGGCCGAACACGAAGACGAAGCCGAGCATGATGTGGCCGAAGCGGTAGAGCCGCTTGCCCATCAGCACCAGCCGCGCCTGCACGGCTGGCTGTCCTTCGGCCTCAGCGATGTTGACCAGGATGCGCGGCAGGTAGAACACCGTCGCCATCCAGCTGATGACGAACAGGGTGTGCAGCAGTTTGGTCCAGAGGTAGGTGTTGCCTAGATAGAGGTCCATCGTTGCTGAGGCCATGGCACGTGCAGGGCCTACAGCATGCCATGCACGGGCCGCCGGGCCGTCGCGGCGGCGTGGGCGCACCGGCAGATGCAGGCCGGGCTGCGGGCCGTTACCCTCGCGGCATGGACGCCGACACCACCCAGCTCGCCTGCCCGCACTGCCGCGCCATCAACCGCGTGCCCGATGCCCGCCTGGGCGATGGCCCACGCTGCGGTCGCTGCCACCAACCGCTGTTCACCGGCCAGCCCGTCACCCTCACCGCAGGAAATGCCGAAGCCTTCCTGCTGCGCTCCGAGCAACCGGCGGTGATCGATGCCTGGGCCGGCTGGTGCGGCCCCTGCCGCAGCTTCGCCCCGGTGTTTGCAGCCGCCTGCCAGCGACTGGAGCCGCAGTTCCGCTTCCTCAAGCTCGATACCGAGGCCGAACCGCAGCTCGCCGCGCAATTCCGCATCCAGAGCCTGCCCACCCTGATCGCCTGGCAGGGCAGCCGCGAGGGCGGCCACGAAGTGGCGCGCATCAGCGGTGCCCTGCCCCTGCCGCAGTTCATGCAGTGGCTGGCCAAGGCCTACGGGCTCGCTTGAGCCCCCAAAGACCCGTGGCGATTTAGCGGCGCCACTCCAGGCCGATATAGACCGACCGACCGTCGCCGGGCAGGAAATAGGCACCGTCGCGCGGCGGCCGCGGGGCGGCAGGGTTCCCTGGGTTGAAGGGCACACGGGTATCGGCCACCACGCCGGTGGTGGCGACATAGGCGCGATCGGCGAGGTTGCGGCCATCTACGAACCAGCGCAGCCCCCCCAAAAGTTCACCGGAGAGCTTCAGACCCCAGAGGAAGTAGCCCGGTGCCGTGAAGGTGTTGGCATGGTCGATGAAGTAATCATCCGGCACCCACTCCAGGCTGGGCGCCAGGCGGAAGCGATCGGAAGGCGACCAGGCGAGTTCCAGACGCAGCCATTCCTTCGGCACCCCGGCGAGACGGTTGCGACCGAACGTCGCGTCGCCATCGAAGCGGAAATCGTTGATGAGCAGGTTCGCCGCCAGCTGCCAGTCCGGTGCGAACCCCCAGCGCCCGGCGAACTCCAGGCCTTGATGCACGGTACGTTCGGCATTCCGGGTGCCGAGCGGATTGCCATTGCCATCGGTGAGGGAGAGCAGTTCGTCCTGCAACTGCGCGCGGTAGAGCACGGTATCCAGCTCGAGTGTCTCGCGCAGCACCCGCAGCCCGAGCTCGCCGCTGAATGCCCGCTGCATATCCACGAGCGTGACGTTCGGACCGCCCGCCAGTTCACCGAAGCTGGGAGGCTCGGCGCTGCGTGCGAGATTGCCGAAGAGCTGCACACCATCCGCAAGATCGAAACGCAGGCCGAGCTTGGGATTGAAGCCCCGGTAGTCGCGCTCGAAGCTGGCATCGAAAGGCACCGGAAAGCGGTCGCGGAAGCGGCGCTTCGTTTCGAAGGACTGGGCCCCCACGATCAGCGCAGCATTCTCGGCCAGGTAGAACTGGTTCTCGACGAACAACGTCGCGGTGACCGCTCGCTGATCGCTCTGGTCGGTGCGCGCACCGCGGTGGTCATCGGGATTGGCACGCCCCCGGTTCACCCAGCGATCGTCGCGGGTATCGCCTCGGACGAAGCCCGCCCCCAGGGTGAGCACGTTGCGCGCGCCGGCAAGCTCTCCCTCGTTGCGCAAGCGCAGGTCGAGGCCGAAATCGCGGCTATCCTGCTGCAGCACCTGGAAGATCGGATGATCGAGAAACTTGTCGGAAACGAAGGCCGAGGCCTGCCATTCGCGCCCGTCGCCAGGCCGCCAAGCCAGCCGGGCTGCTAGCCGCGTCAGCTCGAAATCCCGGCGCTGATCGAGCAGCACGTTACCGGCGGCCGCCTGGCGGGGATTGGCACGGAACTGGGCGAGCGTCAGGGCACCGGGCAGGGCGGAACGGGCATCCACATGGGTGAGATAGAGCCGGCCCTCCAGCGCCTCATCGAAGCGATAGCCATAGTTTGCCGACAGACGATGATTCTCCTGCCGGGCATTGGCCCGGTAACCGTCCTGGGCATAGCCGCCAAGGGCAATCACGCCATCCTGCGCACCGGCCTGACCACCCCACTGCGCCTGCCAGCGGCCGTAACCGAAGCTCCCGGCCTCGCTGCGCAGGCGCCAGCCCTCGGCGTCGTACCCGGTGGGCGAAACGTACTGGATGGCCCCCCCCAGGGTGGCTGCGCCATGCTCCAGCGCATTCGGTCCGCGCCAGACCTCGATGTAACGGGCCATGAGCGCATCCAGGCTCTGCATGTCGAAGCCACCATCGGCGAGGTTTATCGGGATGCCGTCCTGCAGCACCACGATGCCGCGACCATGGAAAGTACGCTGCAAACCGGAACCGCGAATCGACAGGCGTGATTCCTCGGCACCGAAGCGCGGCTGTACGAACACACCTGCCGCGAAGCCGAGGGCATCGTTCAGGGTGCTTACCCGGCCCTGCCGGTAGCGCTCGCCATCGATCACGGCGGTGCCGCCGGCACGCTCGGCGAGACGCTTGCGGGCCGCTTCGAGAGACAGCGGCGCCATCGGCGCGAGGGCCTCGCCGCGTACTTCGATGCGGTCGAGACGCCTGGCCTCACCGGCCTCCGACGCGGGAGACGTGGCAGTGGCAGCGGTAGCGGCAGTGGGCAAGGAGAGAATCGCCAGGAAAAGCGAGCAGGCGAGCGGGGAGAGAGCAGGACAGCGTGGGGACATGGGCTCAGGGCCTGGGAGAGGACGGGGTGATATGCGGACTGGCCGCCGGCCCAAGGGCCGAGTGCGGCCGGGTGGTGCGACGCAGGCGCAGGCCAAGGAATGCGAGCAGCGGGCCGAGCGAGAGCAGCGCCACCTGCAGGGCGTCGCGGCGCGCGGGCGAACCGAGCAGGCCCGCCAGGGGCTGCCATTTATGGGCGAGCGAGAACACGTAGGCCTCGACGCGGGCGCTGGACGAAAGCACGTCGAGGCGTTGCGCAGTATCGGGGTCGAGGGCAACGCGCTGGCCATCCGGCAAGGCGGCGAGCCAGGCTGGCAGACGACGGTTACGGAAGTCGTAGCCGGGGCTGAAGTGGGTGACCCGTTCCAGCCCCCCGCCTTCCGGAAGACCCTGCGCCCTGGCCGCCGCTTCGGCCAGCTGCCGCTCGCCATTCGCCAACGGCTGCCCCGACTCGAGATCGATCACCAGGGCCTCCGGCACCGGCGCACCCCAGCCGCCTGCCAACGGTGGACGCAATATCAGCCAAGGGGCACCCTCGGGTGAGGCCGCGAGACTGGCACTGCCGAGCCGCTCCGGAACCTCGGGCCAGGCTGGCAGGGGCATTGCAGCGAGGGCGCTGAGGCGCGCGACATCGAAACGCGGCGGTGGCAGGCGCAGGCCACGTTCTGCGCCATCGCCAGCACTCCAGAGGGCATGGACGAGGCCACTGCCGGACATCAGCAGCAGGGGCAAGCCGGCGATGAGGGCAAGGCGGCGATGCCAGCGGCGCGCCGGTGTTGGCCGGGCCGCCGGCCGGCGCAGGGCCCAGAGCAGGAAACCGGACGCTGCCGTGAGCAGCAATGCCACCATGGCCATCACGAGGACGAAGCGCGCGATGGGGCGCTCGCCGTCGAGCCAGTCCAGAGTGTGCAGGGCACGGAAGCCCTGCTGCAGCAGGCGGCGACGGTCGTCACCGAGGGAGGCAAGGCTGGCGGTTTCGGTATGCAGGTAGGCGGTGAGCCCTGCCTGGCCGGCGAAGCGCACCTCCCATACCGGTAACAGACGGTTCACCCAGGGGTAGTCGGGAGTGAAGGCGTCGAGTCGGCGCATTGAGGCGATCGTCCGCTCTTCGCCCAGATACCAGCCTGCCAGCCAGCGGACATAGGCCGCATCGTCACCCGACCACGCGCGGCCATCGAGACGGAGGTAGCGGCGCTCGCCCGAGGGCATCGTGGCCTGCCACAGCGCTCCGCCCGGTCCTGGCACCAGGCGCAGTACGGCGCTCTCCCCAGCCTTCGCCAACACGCCGGGCAGGCCGGCATGTAGGTCCGGCGCGGAAACCGAAAGTGGCGGCGCACTGCGCTGCGCCGGCTGCGGAGCCAGAAGCCCCATCAGCGGGTGGAGGAAGCCAGACAGTGTCCAGACGAGCAAGACCGCCAGCGAGATCCAGACCAGTGCCCGATGTAGTCGGCTTGAAAACGGCAGCAAAACGAGGCGCGTCGGCATCGGCGCGGCAGGCAGAATCGGCGAAGGAGCGGATTGTCTTCGCCGACACGCTCGGCAGGAATGCGACCGGTTGTCGCAGCCCACTCCCTGGCACACAAGCATTACCCTGTGCGCCCCATGGCCGGCACCGCGCGCTATTCCGAACTCGAAGGTAGCCTGCACCTGCTGCGCTGGCTGGCAGTGGGCGGCCAGCTGCTGGCGGTCTGGGCGGCCACGGCATGGCTCAGGCTCGATCTCGAGCTGCCGGCCCTGCTGCTCGGCATCTGCGCCCTCGGCCTGGCCAATGCCCTGCTCGGACTATGGCGGCTGCGCCGACCCGGCACGGAAGCGGCGCTGCTGCTCGGTCTTGGCGTGGATCTGGCGGCACTCACCTGGGCGCTGTACTTCACGGGCGGGGCCATGAACCCTTTCAGCCAGCTCTATCTGGTGCCGGTGGCGCTCACCGCCACCGTGCTGCCCGCTTCGCGGGTGCTTGCCCTCGCGCTGGCTTCTGCCGCGGCCTATGCCTTCCTCGCCCTCGAGGCGCCAGGCCTGCGCTTCCACCATCTCGGCAGTGCCTTCGATCTGCACATCGCCGGCATGGCAGTGAATTTCGCATTGGCCTTGCTGCTGTTCTGCGGTTTCGGCCTGCGCCTCGCGACCCGCCTGCGGTGGCAGTCGCAGGCCCTGGCCGAGGCCCGGGAGCGCGGCCTGCGCGACGAAGGCCTGCACGCCCTGGCCCTGCAGGCGGCCTCCACCGCTCACGAAGTGAACACCCCGCTGGCTACCGCCCGGCTGCTGCTCGACGAATGGCGTGACAGTCCCGGTTCGCCGCCACCGGCGGAGGATCTGGAACTGATGGCGCGGCAGCTCGATTATGCGCGCGATGCCGTGCGCCGCCTGGTGCGCGACAGTCACGAGACGGGACACCCGCAGGCACTCGGCGAGGCGGTCCGCGACCTCGCTGGGCGGCTTGCCCTGCTGCGCCCGGAGACCGGGCTCACCATCCGCCTTCCTCCGGCGCTGGAAGCGCGCCGGGTATGCTTCTCCCCGGGGCTGAAGGCCGCCCTGGGGCATCTGCTCGACAATGCCGCCGATGCCGGGCGACGCAACGGCAGGACAGACGTGGAACTCACCCTGGGCGATGCCGGCACGGCCCTTACCATCGAGATCCGCGACCACGGCCCGGGTTTCGCGGCCGAGGGGGCGCAGCCGCCCCTTTCCGGCCAGCCGCAAGGCCTCGGCCTCGGCCTCGGCCTGCAGCTCGCGAATGCCACGCTGGAAACGCTGGGCGGCCGTCTGGAGTACCGGCCGGCCGAAGGTGGCGGGCTGTACACCCGGGTAGCCCTGCCCTGGTCTGCCATCACGGCCGGAACCCCGCCATGAGCCCTCCTTTGCTGCTCATCGATGACGACGCGGCCTTCGCCACGGTGTTGGCCCGCGCGCTCGGGCGCCGCGGCCATGCCTGCCTGCTCGCCGCCGATGCCGCCACCGCCCTCGCGCTCGCCCGGCAGCCGCTGTGCGGCATCGTGCTCGACCTCCGGCTCGGCAACGACAATGGCCTTGCGCTCGTCGAGCCCCTGCGCGCCCTGCAGCCGGAAGCGCCGATCCTGCTGCTCACCGGCTACGCCTCGATCGCCACCGCGGTCGAGGCGATCAAGCGCGGCGCCAGCGACTACCGGCCGAAGCCGGTGAGCGCCGACGACGTGCTGCGCGCCCTGTTCGGCGCCGGCGAGGACGAGGACACTCCGCCGATGCCGCCCGAGACCCCGCTGCACCCACGACGGCTGGAGTGGGAGCACCTGCAGCGCGTGCTGTCCGAGCACGGGGGCAATGTCTCGGCGGCGGCTCGCGCCTTGGGCATGCACCGCCGCAGCCTGCAGCGCAAGCTGGCGAAAAAACCCCTGCCCGAGCGCTGAGGTCACCGGCTCCGGGCCGACCGGCCCGGCCGGGCTAGAATCCCAGCCCCGTTCCACCGGCTCCGCGCGTTCCGATGACCGACCCCGCCCGCCCCGCCTTCCACGGTTTCGAGCAGATCCCGCTGCACGAGTATGCCGAGCGCGCCTACCTCGACTACTCGATGTACGTGGTGCTGGACCGTGCCCTGCCCTTCCTCGGCGACGGGCTGAAGCCGGTGCAGCGGCGCATCATCTACGCCATGAGCGAGCTCGGCCTGAATGCCGGCGCGAAGCCGAAGAAATCGGCGCGCACCGTGGGCGACGTGATCGGCAAATACCACCCACATGGCGATTCGGCCTGCTACGAGGCGCTGGTGCTGATGGCCCAGCCCTTCTCCTACCGCTACCCGCTGATCGAAGGCCAGGGCAACTTCGGCTCGCCCGACGACCCCAAGAGCTTCGCCGCCATGCGCTACACCGAAGCCAAGCTGACCCCGATCGCCGAGGTGCTGCTCGGCGAGCTCGGCCAAGGCACGGTGGAGTGGAGCCCGAACTTCGACGGCACGCTGGAGGAGCCTTCATGGCTGCCCGCGCGCCTGCCGCATCTGCTGCTCAACGGCACCACCGGCATCGCTGTCGGCATGGCCACCGACATTCCGCCGCACAACCTCAACGAAGTGGTGAGCGCCTGCGTGCGGCTCCTCGATGATCCGGAGGCCAGCACGCGCGAGCTCTGCGAGCATATCCGCGGCCCGGACTACCCCACCGCTGCCGAGATCATCACCCCGGCCGCCGACCTCGTGGCGATGTACGAGAGCGGTAGCGGCAGCGTGCGCGCCCGCGCCACCTACGTGAAGGAAGGGCAGAACATCGTCGTCACTGCCCTGCCCTACCAGGTATCGCCCTCGAAGATCATGGAGCAGATCGCCCAGCAGCTGCGGGCGAAGAAGCTGCCCTGGCTGGAGGACCTGCGCGACGAATCGGACCACCAGAACCCGGTGCGCCTGGTGCTCGTGCCGCGCAGCAACCGCGTCGACATCGATGCCCTGATGGGCCATCTGATGGCAACGACAGACCTCGAGAAGAGCTTCCGTGTCAATCTCAACGTCATCGGTCTGGATGGCCGGCCGCAGGTGCGCGGCCTGAAGGCCCTGCTCGGCGAGTGGCTGCAGTTCCGCACCGATACGCTCAAGCGCCGCCTGCGCCATCGCCTCGACAAGGTGGAACGCCGCCTGCACCTGCTGGAAGGCCTGCTCGTCGCCTTCCTCAATCTCGACGAGGTGATCCGCATCATCCGCACCGAGGATGAGCCGAAGCCGGTGCTGATGGCGCGCTTCGGGCTCTCGGAGGAACAGGCCGACTACATCCTCGAGACCAAGCTAAAGCAGTTGGCCCGCCTCGAGGAGATGAAGATTCGCGGCGAACAGGACGAACTCGCCAGGGAGCGCGAAACGCTCCTCGCCACGCTGGGGAGCAGTGCGAAGCTGAAAAAGCTGCTGAAGGACGAGCTGCTCGCCGATGCCAAGAAGTTCGGCGACGCTCGCAAGAGCCCGCTGGTGGCCCGCCAGGCCGCCCAGGCCATCGACGAGACCGAACTGGTGCCGAGCGAACCGGTCACCATCGTGCTCTCGCAGAAGGGCTGGATCCGCGCCGCCAAGGGCCACGACATCGATCCTTCGAGCCTGAGTTACCGCGAAGGCGATGGCCTGCTTTCCTTCGCCCGCGGCCGCAGCAACCAGCAGGCGGCCTTCATCGATTCCACTGGTCGCGCCTACTCTACGCCAGCACACACCCTGCCCTCGGCGCGCGGCAATGGCGAACCGCTCACCGGGCGCTTCACCCTGCCCAGCGGCGCGCAGATGGTGGCCACCCTGGCCGGCGAGGCCGAGCAGCGCTTCCTGCTCGTCTCCTCCTTCGGCTATGGCTTCACCACCCGCTTCGAGAACTTCATCGGCCGTAACAAGTCGGGCAAGGCCCTGTTCAACCCCGATGCCGGCGCCAGCGTGCTGCCACCGGTGCCGGTGAACGACCCGGCCAGCGACTGGGTGGTGGCGGTGACCAGCAGCGGCCACCTGCTCGCCTTCCCGCTGAAGGACCTGCCGGAGCTCGACAAGGGCAAGGGCAACAAGCTGATCCAGATCCCGCCGGCCAAGCTCAAGAGCGGCGAGGAAGTGGTGAGCGCGGTGGCGGTGGTGCGCCAGGGCGGCGAGGCCACGCTGTACTGCGGCGCCCGCAAGCTCGGCCTCTCCTGGCGTGACCTGCAGGCCTACGAAGGCGCGCGCGCCAGCCGCGGCCAGCTGCTGCCGCGCGGCTTCCAGAAGGTCGACCGGATCGAGGTGGCCTGAGCATGGCCGGCCACCCCGCGGCGCCGAAGCGCAACTTCGCCTTCCCCGCCATCGGGGCGCTGATGCTGCTGGCCGGCCTGGGCTTCGGCGGCCTCAGGCTCGCCTTCCTGCTCGGCAGCGAGACGGTCGAGGGCGAGGTGGTGGAGATCGCCTCACTCAAGCCCGCGGGCCAGAGCACCCGCCTCGGCTACCCGGTGGTGGCCTTCACCACGCCGGCGGGCGAGCGGGTGCGCTTCACCGGCAGCGAGGGCAGCAGCCCGGCTGCCTACGCCGTCGGCGAGCGCGTCGCGGTGCGCTACCGCCCCGAGGCACCGCACGAGGCGCAGCTGGCGAGTTGGGGCTCGCTGTTCGGCGGCCACCTCCTCGCCATCGGCCTCGGGCTCGCCTTCCTCTGGGTCGGCATCAAGGACCTGCGCACGCCGCCCAAGGCCTGAGGCGGCATCCGCGCCTTCAGAGTGGAGCCTAGGCGCGGAACGGCCTCCCGGCGACGGCCCCGGCCGGCTCCATCGCATGTCCCGGCAGCCCATGTCGGCTAGGCTTGCCTGCCGTCGCCCTACCCGCAAGGCCTTCCCATGCGTTCCTGGCTGCTACGCGGCTTTTTCGCGCTCACCACCTTGCTGCTCCTCGCCCTGCTCGTGCTCTGGTGGCTGCTGCGCGGCAGCCTGCCCACCCTAGAGGGCGAACTCGCCCTGCCCGGGCTGTCGGCGCCGGTCTCGGTGGAGCGCGATGCGCATGGCCGGGTCACCGTCTCGGCGGCCAACGAACTCGACATGGCGCGCGCGCTCGGCTTCGTGCATGGGCAGGAGCGCTTCTTCGAGATGGATCTCGCCCGCCGCGTGGCGGCCGGCGAGCTCGCGGCCCTGTTCGGCGCACGGGCGCTGCCCGTGGACCGCAAGAACCGCCTCCACCGCCTGCGTGCCCGCACCGAGGCGGCGCTCACCGACATCGCCGGCGAACGCTTGCCCCTGCTCGGCGCCTATACCGAGGGGGTGAACGCCGGCCTCGCCTCGCTGCGCGTGCGGCCCTGGCCCTACCTGCTGCTGCGCCAGCGCCCGGAGGCCTGGACCGAGGTGGACTCGGCCCTCACCGGCTATGCCATGTTCTTCGACCTGCAAGACGAGACCAACTCGCGCGAACTGGCGCTGTGGCGCCTCCGCGAGGCGGTGCCGGCGCCGCTCGCCGCGCTCCTGCTGCGCGACGGCACGGCCTGGGACGCGCCGCTGTTCGGCGAGGCCCGTGGCGATGCCGTGCTGCCGCCGCCGGAAGTGCTCGACCTGCGCGCCCTGCCCCATCCCGAGAACGGCAAGCCCGTGGCCGCGGCCGAGCCCGCCGCCCCGGGCAGCAACAACTTCGCCGCCGGCGCCTCGGCCACCGCCGATGGCCGCGCCATCGTCGCCGGCGACATGCACCTCGGCCTGCGCGCGCCCTCGCTCTGGTATCCGGTGCGCCTGCGCTACGCCGATCCCGCAGCTCCCGGCGGCAGGGTGGACGCCAGCGGAGTGAGCCTGCCCGGCGTGCCCGGCATCATCGCCGGCAGCACCGGCCGCGTGGCCTGGAGCTTCACCAACAGCTACGGCGACTGGCTGGATTTCTTCCGCATCGACTTCACCGATGCCACGCGCCGCCGCTACCGCACGCCGGAGGGCGAGGAGGCCGTGGTGGTGCACGAGGAGCGCCTGGCCGTGGCCGGCGGCGAGGCCGAGACCCTGGTGGTGCGCGAGACGCGCTGGGGCCCGATCCTGCACGAGGAGGCAGATGGCAGCGCGCTCGCCCTGCGCTGGACCGCGCAGCTACCCGGCAGCCTGGATTTCGGCCTGCTCGACCTCGTGCGCGCCGACGGGCTGGACGCGGCGCTCGAGGTGGGGCGCCGCGCCGGCGTGCCGGCGCAGAACATGCTGGTCGCCGACCATGCCGGCCGCATCGCCTGGCGCCTCGTCGGCCGTATCCCGGTGCGGGTGGGCGGCTGCGACCCCACGGCCCCGCTGCGGCCGCTGGAGGGCTGCGACTGGGCCGGCTGGCACCCCGCAGACGCCGCCCTGCAGCCGGAACTGGTGGATCCGCCCTCCGGCCGGCTCTGGACCGCCAATGCACGGGTGGTAGATGGCGACCTGCTGACCCTGATCGGCGATGCTGGCTACGCCCTCGGCGCCCGGCAGAAGCAGATCGCCGAGGCCATGCTGGCCACCGCACCGCTCGACGAGCCCGCCCTGCTCGCCCTGCAGCTCGATGACCGGGCGATCTTCCTCGAGCGCTGGAACCGCCTGCTGCGCGCGGTGGCCGCCCAGCTGCCAGACGGAGAGATCGCCGCGACCGCCGCCGACTGGGACGGCCATGCCTCGGTCGGCTCCGCCGGCTACCGGCTCACCCGCGCCTTCCGGCTGGAGGTGCTGGCCCGGGTGCGCGACGGCCTGCTCGGCCCGGCCAAGGTGGCGCTGGGCGAGCGCTTCCTGCTGCCCGACCTGCCGCAGCTCGAGGGCGTGCTCTGGCCCCTCGTCGAGCAGCGCCCGGCCCACCTGCTGCCGCCGCGCTTCAAGACCTGGGAGGCGCTGCTGGCCGAGGCCGCCGAGGCCGCGGCGAAGGGGCTGCGCGAACAGCACCCGGGCCCGCTCTCGGCGCGCAGCTGGGGCGAGGCCAATACCGCCGCCATCTGCCACCCGCTGGCCTCGGCCCTGCCCTCCCCGCTGCGCCACTGGCTCTGCATGCCGGCCGAGCCCCTGCCCGGAGATGCGCAGATGCCGCGCGTGCAGGCTCCGGCCTTCGGCGCCTCGCAGCGCCTCGTCGTCTCGCCCGGCCACGAGACCGACGGCGTCTTCCAGCTCCCCGGCGGCCAGGCCGGGCACCCGCTCTCGCCCTACTGGGGCGCCGGCCACACCGACTGGGTGCAGGGCCGCCCTGCCCCCTTCCTGCCCGGCCCTGCACAGCGCCGCCTCGAACTGCGCCCCGGCGCACCGTGAAGGCCGTCCCGAGAACCGGCGGGAATCCGTCAAAGCTGGCGAAAAGCGCTGGCGCCCCCTGCGGGCTTTCGCCACTATGGGCGCACGCGGTGGCATCCGAAGGGGAAAGCGAATGGGCACCAACCACGACATGGTGCGCGGCACACAAGTGCACAACCCGGGCCCGGACTGGAACCACTTGCGTGAAACGGTCCTGATGATGGAGCTGGCCGTGGCCCAAGTGGAAGCGGCCATGACCGACAGCAATGCCTCGGTGGACGCCCTCACCGGCACCTTCACCACCATGGCCAACACCATCAAGCTCATCAACGAGCGCATCGCCGCCCTCGCCGATACCGAGGCCACGGCCGGAGTGAAAGCGGAACTGCTGACGGCCACCACCCACGTGGCCGGCATGGTCAACCAGGCCATCATCGCCTTTCAGTTCTACGACCGGCTCTCGCAGCGGCTCTCGCACGTGAACCACGGGCTTGCCTGGCTGGCGGAACTGGTCGGAGACCAGGAGCGCGCCCGCTCGGCCGCTGCCTGGGCCGAGCTGCAGCAGAAGATCCGCGCCCGCTACTCGATGCCGGAGGAAGTGGAGATGTTCGAGGCCGTGCTGCTGCGGGGCCTGACGGTGGAGCAGGCCGTGCGCGAGTTCATGGAGAAGATGAACGACAAGGGCGACGACATCGAGCTTTTCTAGCGCCGGCACCGGCGCAATCCCTCGACCACGGCCAGCACCAGCGCCCCCACGGCCATGCCGACCGCCGCCTCGGCAAGCGCACCGGCCAGGCCGGAAGTCCCGCCGAGAGGCTCGAGCAGGCGTTCCGCGACCCGATGCAGCGGCGGGAGGTTGGCCACGAAGATATGGCCGCCCACCAGGAACATCGCGGCGATGCCGGCAACGGAGATGAAGCGCATCAGCAGCGGTGCCCCCGCCAGCAGGGCCCGGCCCAGCCCCCGCGCCACGCTGCCCCCCTGCCGCAGCAGCCAGAGGCCGGCATCGTCGAGCTTGACGATGGCCGCCACCAGGCCGTAGACGCCCACCGTCATCAGCACCGAAATACCGACCAGCACCCCGAGCTGACGAGACAGGGCCGCACCGGCCACCGTGCCCAGGGCGATGACGATGATCTCGGCCGAGAGGATGAAGTCGGTGCGGATCGCCCCCCGGATCTTGTCGCGCTCGAAGGCCAGCATGTCCACCGAGGCATCGGCCACGGCCTGGCGCAAGGCCTCGACCTCGGCCTCGCCGGTGTCCGGATGCAGCCAGCGCTGGGCGAGCTTCTCCACGCCCTCGAAGCAGAGGAAGGCCCCGCCGAGAACGAGCAGGGGCGCGATCGCCCAGGGCGCGAAGGCGCTGATCGCCAGCGCCGCCGGCACCAGGAGGGCCTTGTTCAAGGCCGAGCCCTTGGCCACGGCCCATACCACCGGCAGCTCGCGATCGGCGCGCACCCCAGTGACCTGGTTGGCATTGAGCGCGAGATCGTCGCCGAGCACACCGGCAGTCTTCTTGGCCGCAACCTTGGTCATCACTGCCACATCGTCGAGCAGGGTGGCGATGTCATCGATCAGGGCGAACAGGCTGCTGCCGGCCATGGGGGCTTCTCGGTGAAGGGGGAGGCGATTCTCCCATCCCGTCAGGCCTTCCGGTGGCGCAAGACGGCAGCGACGGGATCGTGGCAGGCTGGGCCTCCCCCATCCGGAGCCCGCCCATGTCCTGGATCCTGCCCGCCTGCCTTGGGACCGCCCTGGCAGCCGCCCTCACGCTTACCGGCTGCCAGCGCGAACCCGCCACCGAGCCACCCACGGCTGCGCCCGCCACGGCCGGCCCAGCCGAGATTTCTCCCGCCTCTACTCCCGCCCTCGGGGCCGAGGCGGCGAAAGCCGCCGCCTGGCAGGCACGCGGCAACGAGCCGTTCTGGATGATCGCCGTGGAGGGCGACACGCTGACCTGGACCAGCCCGGACAGCGAATCCATCGTCTGGACCGGTCTCACCCGCAGCGAACGCCCGGACGGCTTCGACCTCCACGCCGTGCGTGAGCCCCACCACCTGTCCGTCAGCGCCACCGCCACCGTCTGCCGCGACAGCATGGCCAGCATGCCCTACCCCCACACCGTCACGATCAAACTCGATGGCAAGACGCTTGCCGGCTGCGGCGGAGACCCGATGTCGCTGCTGGCGATCGGCGAATGGACGGTGGCCTCGGTGGCGGGAGAGCCCACGGGCGAGCGTCCGCCGACGCTCCAATTCCTGCCCGAGGGCCGCGCTGCCGGCTTCGCCGGCTGCAACCGCTGGACGAGCGGCACGGCACTCAGCGGCGAAGGAGTCTCCTTTACCCAGGTGGCCACCACCATGATGGCCTGCCCGGAGCCGGCGATGGCGGCCGAACGGCGCTTCCTCGAGGTCCTGTCGAGGACTACGCGCCACGACTTCGGTGCCGACGGCTCGCTGCAACTGATCGCCGGCGACACGGTGATCGCCGTGGCCACACGGACTGTCGACGGCTGAGACTCTTTAAAGCGGTAAACTGCCCTCGAAGGCGGAGTAGCGGAACCGGTAGTCCGGGCCGCCGCCGGCGGCCTGCGGGGCATCGGTGTAGCCGAGGCGCAGGCGGAAGCGCAGGCCCTCCTTCCAGGTCGGGGTCTCCAGCAGGCCTTCGGCGAGCCGCGCCGGTTCACGCCCGCCGCCCTGCACCTTGCGCTGCCCGGCCCCGAGCACCACGCGGGCGCGCAGGCCATGCAGGCGGCGGCTCCAGACCAGGGTGGCGAGGGCCTCGGCGTACTCGCCGGGGGCGAAATAGTCGGCGCGCTCCGGGGCGCTGTCGGCGAACCAGCGGGTGCGCAGCTGGGTCGAGATCCCCTGCGTCTCCGAGAGCACCAGGCTGGCCGTACCGCGCAGGTGCCGGCGCTGGTTGCCGCCGGTGAAGTCCTGCCAACCGGCGACGCCCGTGAACGTGAGCCGATCCCCCACGTGCCAATCCTGCGCGAGGCCGAGGAAGGTCTGGTAGCGGCCCTCGAGGGCGCCGCGCCGGGTGTCGAGGCGGTCGCGCTCGAGGAAGAATTCGGTGCGCGACGGCCCCTCCCGGTACAGCGTGCCCTCGCCCAGCCAGGTTTCGCCGTTGCCGCCAAAGCGGCCCGACCAGCGCCAGCCGCCGAGGTGCCCGGCCCCGCGCAGGAAGAGCCGGTTCTCGCCCACGTCCCACCCCTCGCCACGGTAGCGCACGCGTTCGACGTTCAGCCCCCACCAGCGGTCCGGTGCTTCGCGCCGCGCCTGCCAGCTCGCGCCGACACGTGCGGTCGAGGTGCCCTCGCTGTCCTCCGACCACCAGCTGTCCCAGCCGAGGCCCTGCGCCATCGCGGCGGCGGGAAGGCCGAGGCCGACGGCCAGCGCCAGCAGACGCGAGGTGTTCCGGCTCATTTCGTCCCCCAGGTCTTCTTCAGCTTGAACAGCTCGGCAAGGTAGCCCTTCAGGCAGACCGGCTGCAGCACCACGGTGTAGAGGAAGGCATAGAACAGAAAGCCCCGTACGTTGCGTCGCACCCGCAGCCCCTGCTCGTGGAACATGCGCGCCTGCACGCGGAAGATCACGAAGTTCCAGAGCAGGGCCAACGGCAGTACCAGCAGGGTCATCGGCCCGGCAATCCAGTACAGGCCGAACAGGGCGGCGACGATGCCCGGGATGAAGACCAGGGTAAAGGCGAGATCCATTGGCAGGAACAGCAGGTTCCACCAAATGAACAGGGTCGACATCCGCGGCTTCAGCAGCAGGGTGCCATGGCGCTGGAAGGCCTCGATCAGGCCGCGAGACCAGCGCTGGCGCTGGCGCGCGAACTGGCCGAGCGTCTCCGGCACATTGGTGAACAGGCAGGCATCCTCGGCGAAGCCCACCCGGTGCCCGGCCTTCAGCAGGGCCCAGCTCACCACGATGTCCTCGCCCACGCAGTGCGGCAGACCGCCCACCTCGAGCAGAGCCGAACGCCGGTAGATCGAGAAGGCGCCCTGCGCCACCAGCGTGCCGTGGTACATGCTCTGCATGCGCTTCACTGCGGCGATGCCGTGGAAGTAATCCCACTCCTGCGCCTTGGTCAGCCAGTTCACCCGCGAGTTGCGCACCAGCACCGCGCCGGCCACCGCGGCCGTGCCCGGCGGGTCGGTGAGCAGGCGCTCGACGATGGCCCGCAGCGCGCCCTCGTACACCCAGGAGTCGGCATCCACGGTGACGACGTACTCGTGGGTGGTCGACTCGAGGCCGACGTTGAGCACATGCGACTTGCCGCGGTTCACCGGCTGCGGCAGCACGCGCACCAGGAAGCCCGGGCGGGTGTGGCGCGCCGCGGCCTTCAGCGCGACGGAGACACTGGCATCAGTCGAACCATCATCGATCACCAGCACCTCGACCTCGCCCGGGTAGGCCTGCAGGGCAAGGCTGTCGAGGGTGTCGCCGATGGTCTTTTCTTCGTTGTAGCAGGCCACCAGTACCGCGATGGGCGGGTAGTGGGCGAGGCGGCGCCGCTTCGGCCGGCGGTCCATCAGGATCGTCGCGCTGAGGAAAGCGTTCATGAAGCCCGGCACCCAGGCGATGAACCCGATGGCGAACAGGGCCAGGGCCCAGCCGGCCGCTGCCGCGAGGTCCCGCAGCCAGGGCAGCGAGAGCGCCACGCTGAGGGCCATCCAGGCGAAGGCGAAGGCCAGGGTCAGGGCGAACTTCGCCCGGACCGGCAGGTACCAGCGTCGGAACTCGCCACGCATGGCCGCGCCCTCCCCGATCACAGGGTCGATGGCGGCGAGTTGCGGCTCGTTCGCGGCGGCAGCCGACGCCACGAGCGGCCCAGGCGCAGGGAAGGCGGGCCGCCGATTGGCGGCCGTCACCTCGTCGGGAGGGGTCATCGGTCAGCGGTCGCGCCGCTGGGCCGGCGCCTGAACTGTGGAACGGCGCGCATTCTTCATACGCACGCCCCGCCTGTCGCTGAACCTGTGATCGGGTTTGCAGACTTTTGCGTTTCTTCACGTCGGTTCACATTCCGGCCGGCACGGCCTGCTCGTGCACCCCGGCCACGGCCCGGCCGCTCGGGTCGGCCGCCTTCGCGAAAGCGGCGTCCCAGGCGAGGGCCGCCGGCGATGAGCAGGCGATCGACTTGCCGCCCGGCACCGTCGCCGCGGCCGCCGCCCCGGGGAAGTGCGATTCGAAGAGGCGGCGGTAGAAATAGGCCTCCTTGGTCTGCGGCGGGTTGATCGGAAAGCGCCGCGCAGCGCCGGCGAACTCGGCATCACTCACCTGCGCCTCGGCATGGGCCTTGAGGCCGTCGATCCAGCCATAACCCACGCCGTCGCTGAACTGCTCCTTCTGCCGCCACAGGATGCTCTCTGGCAGGCAGCCCTCGAAGGCCGTGCGCAAGAGCCACTTCTCCACCGGGCGGCCGCCGGGCTGGCGCGGACGCACCCGCTTCTGCTCCGGGTCGATGGCCATGGCCACATCGAGGAAGGCAAGGTCGAGGAAGGGCACGCGCGCCTCGATGCCGAAGGCCGCCATGCTCTTGTTGGCGCGCAGGCAGTCGAACTGGTGCAGGGCATCGAGCTTGCGCAAGGTCTCGGCGTGGAACTCTCGCGCATCCGGCGCCTTGTGGAAGTACAGGTAGCCGCCGAAGACCTCGTCGCTGCCCTCGCCCGAGAGCACCATCTTGATGCCCATCGAGCGAATGCGCCGGGCCAAGAGGAACATCGGCGTCGAGGCACGGACCGTCGTTACGTCGTACGTTTCGATATGGCGGATCACCTCGGAGAGCGCGTCCAGCCCCTCCTCGAAGGTGAAGTGGAACTCGTGGTGGGCGGTGCCCAGGGCCTCGGCCGCCACACGCGCGGCGGCGAGATCGGGCGAGCCTTCCAGCCCCACGGCGAAGCTGTGCAGGCGCGGCCACCAGGCCTCGCTCCGGCCGTCGTCCTCCACGCGCTGCCGGGCGAACTGCGCCGCGCACCAGGCCACCACCGAGGAATCGAGGCCGCCCGAGAGCAACACGCCGTAGGGCACGTCGCACATCAATTGCCGGCGCACCGCCTGCATCAGGGCCTCCTTCAGCGTGGCTGGGTCGATTTGCCGGCCCTCGACCTTCGCGTAATCGCGCCATTCACGAGCTCGGTAAGGGCGGATCACGCCTTCGGCCGAATCCAGCAGGTGCCCGGGCGGGAAGATCGCCACGTCCTCGCACACCCCCAGCAGCGCCTTCATCTCGGAAGCCACCCACAGCCGCCCCTCGCGATCGTGGCCGTAGTAGAGCGGAATCACTCCCACCGGATCGCGGGCGATGAGATAGCGCTGCTTCGCCGCATCCCAGAGGGCGAAGGCGAAGATGCCATTGAGCGAATCGACGAAGCCCGGCCCCTGCTCGCGCCACAGGGCATTGATCACCTCGCAGTCGCTCTGCGTAGTGAACGCGTACGGCACGGTGAGCGCGGCCTCCAGCTCGCGGTGGTTGTAGATCTCGCCATTCACCGCCAGCGCCAGCGCGCCGTCGCTGGAGCGCAGGGGCTGGGCCCCGCCGCGGATGTCGACGATGGCGAGGCGCTCATGCGCCAGCACGGCGCCGGCATCGGCGTAAACGCCGCTCCAGTCCGGGCCGCGGTGGCGGAGGCGCGCTGCGGCCTGCACCGCTTGCCGGCGCAGGGGCTCGAGTTCAGTGCCGGGTTTGAGACCGAAGACTGCGACGATGCCGCACATGGGAACTCCTTATGGGCCAAGAGTGGAAGAGCGAGGAGCGAGAGAGCGAGGGAGAAACGAGAGCGCCAATGAGCGGAAGGCCCGCGCTGTTGCCAGGCGGGCCTTCGTGGGTTCGGTGGGTTCGGTGTGCTGAACGCGCCTAACGCCGCGGCCGCCTTCCGGCGTTGCGGTTATTGGCGTTGTTGCGGTTGAGCGCAGCGTTCGACATGGCACCGACGCTACCCCGACCGCTGCGGATATGGCAAGCAGCCGTTGCAGTGGCAACCAATGCGCTGTCGCCAGGCCCTGCTAGGCTTTTCCTCCCCCGAACCACGACGGAGCCCCCCGCGATGTCCCTACCCCGCCTGATGGCCACCCTGCGCCCCCTGTTCGCCGGCCTTCTCCTCGGCCTGCCGCTCGCCGCCTCCGCCGCCGACGTGGCCGGCAGCGCCGACCCGCCCGGTTTCAAGCGCATCACCGGCTCGGAAATCTTCTTCCAGAGCAAGGCCGACTTTGCCGCCCTCACCTTCGCTTTGCAGAAGATCGAGTGGAGCGGTGCGGAATCGAAGGTGAAACCCTTCCGCCGCGTCGATGCCGAGGGCCGGCGCAGCACCACCTACTACCGCATCCCCGCCGGCATGGGCGTGATGGAGGTGCTACGCAACTACGAGCAGGAGCTGCGCGCCCAGGGCTTCGAAATCGCCTTCTCCGGCATCGGCGAGGCAGTGGAGACGGTGGGTTACAACAACCAGGTCGCCCGCGAGGTGCTGGGCATGAAGGGCACTTACGGCAACCCGGAGGAACGCGCGCAGTGGCCGTTCCAGAACGCTGCCGAGGCCAAGGCCGGCTACCTTGCCGCGAGAAAGCCGGGGGCTTCGGGCAATACCTGGGCCAGTGCCTACATCGTCGAGAACACCGTGGATCGCTGGATGAACCTGCCCGCCGGTCTCACCCTGGTGCGCTTCGATGTGCTCGAGGAGAAGCCGCGCGAGCAGCGCATGAGCCTGGTCCGGAGCGAGGAGATGGCGCGACGCATCACCGCCGATGGCCGCGTCGCGCTCTACGGCATCCTGTTCGACACCGATTCGGCGACGATCAAGCCGGAGTCCGAAGCCACGCTCACCGAGGTCGCCAAACTGCTGAAGACCACGCCCGCGCTGAAGCTGTTGGTGGTCGGTCATACCGATACCCAGGGCAGCTTCAGCTATAACCGCAGCCTGTCGCAGCGCCGTGCCGAATCGGTGGTGGCGAACCTGCGCGCCAAGGGCATCGCCGCAGACCGCCTGTTCCCGGTGGGCGTCAGCTTCGCCGCGCCGGTGGCCAGCAATGCCAGCGAGGATGGGCGGGCGAAGAACCGCCGCGTCGAACTCGTCGACGTGGCCGGCGGCCGCACCGACTGAGTGCGGTACGGCCCCCGCGGCATGGGGCTTCAGCCCCGTGCCGCGTGGCCGGCCCAGACCCGCTCCACCACCTCGGCGAACAGGCCCGGCAGCGCCTCCAGTTCCTCGAGGCGCACACCCTCGTCGATCTTGTGGATGCTGGCATTACACGGCCCCAGTTCGACGCACTCGGCGCCAAGCGGGGCGATGAAGCGGGCATCGGAGGTGCCGCCCTTGGTGTTCTCGTCGGGCGTGATCCCGCAACGGGCCTGGATGGCGGCGCGGGCAGCGCGGCGCAACACGCCCTCGGCGCAGTGGAAGGGCTCGCCGGAGCGCCGCCAGCGGCAGTCGGCATCGAGTCCGTGGCGAGCAAGCGTGGCCTCGAACTCGGCGATCAGAGCATCGCTGGTCCAGTGCGGGTTGAAGCGGAAGTTCGCCACGAACTCGAGCTGTCCCGGGATCACGTTGTCGGCGCCGGTGCCGGCCGCGATGTTCGAGACCTGGAAGCTGGTGGGCGGGAAGCTGGCATAACCCTCGTCCCAGCGTCGGGTACAGAGCTCGGCGAGCGCCGGCGCCAGTGCATGGATGGGATTGATCGCTTTTTCCGGGTAGGCCACATGACCCTGCACCCCGCGCACCGTCACCGCCACCGAGAGCGAGCCGCGCCGCCCCACTCGCAGCACATCGCCAAGCCGCTCGGAGGAGGAAGGCTCGCCGGTGATGCAGTAGTCGATGCGCTGGCCGGTGACGCGGAAATGCTCGGCCACCTTGCGCACGCCATCGATCGACGGCCCTTCCTCGTCCGAAGTGAGCAGTACGGCCAGCGTGCCGGGATGGTCGGGGTGCGCGGCAACGAGCTGCTCCATCGCCACCACGAAGGCCGCCACGCTGCCCTTCATGTCGGCGGCGCCGCGACCGTGCAGCACGCCCGCGCGGACCGTCGGCACGAAGGGATCGGAGGCCCAGGCCTCGCGCGGGCCCGGTGGCACCACGTCGGTGTGGCCGAGCAGCACGACGACCGGGCTGCCCTGGCCGTGCGTAGCCCAGAGGTTCTTCACCGCGCCGAAGTCGAGCGGGCGGCACTCGAACCCGGCCGCGGAAAGACGCGCCGCGACGAGCGCCTGGCAGCCGGCGTCCTCGGGCGTCACCGACGGGCGGGCGATCAGGTCTTTGGCGAGCGCCAGCACCGGCGAATCACCATTGTCCGCCCCCTTCTCCAGTCCGCTCACTTCTTGACTCCGAAGCGGGCCTTGAAGGCATTGTCGGTGAAGCCCACCGAGACCAGGCCGTCGGCGGTCACCAGCACCGGGCGCTTGATCAGCGCCGGATACTCCTTGAGCAGCAGAGTCCACTCCGGATCGCTGCCCGGCGCCTTGCGCGCCTCGGGCAGCTGCCGCCAGGTGGTGCTGGCCTTGTTGACCAGTTTCTCCCAGCCGCCGAGCTGGACGGCCCAGGCCTTCAGCACCTCGGGAGGCTGGCGCTCGGCGCGGTAGTCGATGAAGGCATGGGGGATGCCGAAGCGCTCCAGCCAGTTCCGTGCCTTCCTGCAGGTGTCGCAGGTGGGCAGGCCGTAGAGCCGGACCAGTGCCATGTCGCTCATCGAATCTCCCTCACTCGCCGCTGCGTAGCAGTTCGTTGATCGAGGTCTTGGCGCGAGTCTTGGCATCGACCTGCTTCACGATGACCGCGGCGTACAGGCTGTACTTACCGTCCGCGGAGGGCAGCTGGCCCGATACCACCACACTACCGGCCGGCACCCGGCCATAGCTGATCTCGCCGCTCATGCGGTTGTAGATGCGGGTGCTCTGGCCGATGAACACGCCCATGCCGATCACGCTGCCGCGCTCCACCACCACGCCCTCGACGATCTCGGAGCGGGCGCCGATGAAGCAGTCGTCCTCGATGATGGTGGGGCTGGCCTGCAAGGGCTCGAGTACGCCGCCGATGCCAGCGCCGCCGGAGAGATGGCAGCGCGCGCCCACCTGGGCGCAGCTGCCCACCGTGGCCCAGGTATCCACCATGGTGCCAGGACCGATATGGGCGCCAATGTTGACGAAGCTCGGCATCAGCACCACGTCCTTGCCGATGTGCGCGCCGCGACGCACCACCGCGCCGGGCACCACGCGGGCGCCAAGCTCGCGGAAGTCGGCGGTGTCGAAGCCCTGGAAGCGCAGCGGCACCTTGTCCCAGTAGGGGGCGGGCTCGGCCTCGACGAGGCGCATGTCGTTGCAGCGGAAGTACAGCAGCACGGCCTTCTTCACCCACTCGTTCACCCGCCAAGTGCCATCGCTGTTCGGCTCGGCCACGCGCAGCCTGCCGGCCTCCAACTGGCCTACCACAGTCTCCACCATCTCGCGCAGCGAGCCGTCGATCTCGGCCTGCGAGAGCGAGGCGCGACGCTCGAAAGCCGATTCGATGAGAGGCTGCAGGTCAGCGATGACGGGGCTCTTGCGGCGGGGCATGCGGTCGGTCTCCTTCGAGGCAAGCGGTGAGCGCGGCGGTGAGCCGCGCGATGGCATCGGGATCGGCGAGGGCACGGTCGGCCTCGTCCGAGATCAGGAACAGGTCTTCGGCACGCTCGCCGAAGGTGGCGATGCGGGCATCGTGCACCCGCAGTCCGTGCTCGCGCAGGATGCGCGCCACGTCGGCCAGCAGGCCGGGGCGGTCGGTGCCGATCAGCAGCAGCTGGGTGCGGCGCCCGTCCTCCAGGGCGCGCAGCTCCACCTTGGGCGGCACCCGGAAGTGCTTCAGTGCCGCCGGCAGGGCGCGCCGCGGCGGATGCAGGCTGGCCGCGGGCCGCATCAGCATTTCGGTGATCACCCGCTCGGCATGGCGGGCCCGTGCCTCCGGCGGTTCGCCGGTGTCGTGCAGGGGCAGGAGCTGGAAGGTGTCCAGGCTCATGCCCGAGGTCGAGGTGACGATGCGCGCCACCGCCACCGAGAAGCCGAGGCGGTCCAGGGTGGCAGTGATGGTGGCGAACAGGCCGTCGCGGTCGGGCGAGTGCACGAAGACCTCGTACGCCTCGCCCTGCGGGCGTACCAGCACCAGCGGGCGGGTACGGTCGGCATGGCCGAGCACGGCCCGCGCCTGGGTGGCGAGCTGCTCCGGCCGGTAGCGCAGGAAACTCTCGGCGGGGAATTCGGCGAAGGCCCGCTCCACCGCCTGCGGAGGAAGGTCGGCGAGCAGTGCCCGCACCTCGACCTGCACCTCAGCCACCCGCTCGGCAGCGTCCAGCCGGTGCTCCAGCCCGCGCCGCAGGGCGAGCCGGGTGGCCTCGTAGAGATCGGAGAGCAGCCGCTCCTTCCAGGTATTCCAGAGCTTGGGGCTGGTGCCGGCGATGTCGGCGCAGGTCAGGAGATAGAGGTAGTCCAGCCGCGTGCGGTCGCCCACCGCGGCGGCGAAGCGCTCCACCACGGCAACATCGCTGATGTCCTGGCGCTGCGCAGTGGTCGACATCAGCAGGTGCTGCTCCACCAGCCAGGCCAGCAGGGCGGTATCGGCCGGCTTCAGGCGGTGCGCCACGGCGAAGGCCCGCACGTCCTCGGCGCCGAGCAGGGAGTGGTCGCCACCACGCCCCTTGGCGATGTCGTGGAACAGCCCGGCCAGCAGCAGCAGCCACGGGGCCTTGAGCCGCGCATGCACGTCCTTCGCCCGCGGGAAGCGCTCGTCGCGCCCCTCGGGGAAGCCGGCCATGATGCGCAGCACCTCCAGGGTGTGCTGGTCCACGGTGTAGACGTGGAACAGGTCGTACTGCATGCGCCCAGACACCCGGGCGAAGGCCGGGAGGTAGCGCCCCAGCACGCCGAGGTGGGCCATCCGGGCCAGGGTTTCCACCGGCTGCGGCCCCTGCAGCAGCGAGAGGAAGGCGGCACGGGTATCGGCGTCCTGGGCCTCGTAGGGGGCGATGCGCGGCAGGGCCTCGGCCAGCGCCCGCGCGGTTTCCGAATGCAGCCCCTTTGCTTCGGGGCAGGCAGCCCAGGTGGCAAAGAGGGCGAAGGCCTCCAGTGCCGAGCCTACCGGCCCCGGTGCCTCGCGACGCAGGTAGCCGTTCACCCGCTCGAAACCCGGCGCCACCGGCACCCGCTCCACCCGGCCGGCCAGCTGCTCCTCGAAGCGCTGCAGCACTCGCTCGCTGATCCGCTGCACGGTATGCGCGGCGCGGAAGAAGGCCTGCATCATCTGTTCGACCGCAAGGTTGTCGCTGGCCTGGTCGCGGTAACCGAGGCGGGCCGCCAGCGGCTTTTGGTAATCGAATCGCAGCCGCTCCTCGCGCCGCCCGGCCACCAGGTGCAGGCCGAAGCGCAGGCGGGCCAGGGTCCGCCAGTCACGCCTGAGGGTGGCCGATTCGTCGGCCCCAAGCAGGCCGAGCGGCACCAGGGCCTCGAGGCCCGGCACGCGGTAGATGCGGCGCGCCAGCCAGCCCAGGGTATGCAGGTCGCGCAGCGCTCCCGGCCCTTCCTTCAGGTTGGGCTCGAGGTTGTAGGCGGTGTCGTGGTAGCGGGCATGGCGTGCCGCCCATTCGGCGCGCTTGGCATCGAAGTAGGCCGCGGCCGGCCACAGCCCCTCGCTGCGCAGGGCCTCCTCCAGCCGCTCCGGCGCGGCGGGCGAGCCCGCCAGCAGGCGCGCCTCGGTGAGCGCGGTGAGCGTGCCCACGTCCTCACGGCAGGCCTGCACGCAGTCGGCCAGCGAGCGCACCGCCGTGCCGGGCTTGAGGCCGATGTCCCAGAGCGCGGCGAAGAAGGCGCCGAGCGCGGTCTCGTGCCGGTGCTGGGCCTCTGCCGGCCCCAGCACCAGCAGATCGACATCGGAGAACGGGTACTGCTCGCCCCGGCCATAGCCGCCGGTGGCCAGCAGGTCGAGCCCGCTCTCCGCGGGCAGGGCCGCGGTCCAGGCCTGGCGCACGGCGGCATCCACCGCGGCCGTCTGGGCGGCGAGCAGGCGTTCGATGGCCTCGCCCCCGTCGAAACGGGCCACGATGCCGACATGGGCCTGGCGCAGGGCCTCGCGGGCCGCCTCCCGCCAGTCGCCGGCCGCCGGCGCGCCATCGGCAGGCGGGGCGGCGGCCTCGCTCACAGCTCGTTGTCGTCGCCGGGCAGGCGGGTGAGGATCTCCACGCCGTCGCGAGTCACCGCCACGGTGTGCTCCCACTGCGCCGAGAGCGACTTGTCCCGGGTCACCACCGTCCAGCCGTCGGGCAGCAGCTTGGTGTGCCGCGCCCCGGCATTGATCATCGGCTCGATGGTGAAGGTCATACCTTCCTGCAGACGCAGGCCCTCTCCCGGGCGACCGTAGTGCAGCACCTGCGGGTCCTCGTGGTAGATCTGGCCGATGCCATGGCCGCAGTACTCGCGCACCACCGAGAAGCGCTCACTCTCGGCATAGCTCTGGATGGCATGACCGATGTCACCCAGAGTGGCACCCGGCCGCACCGCGCGGATGCCGCGGAACATCGCCTCGCGGGTTACCTCCACCAGACGCTTCGCCAGCACCGAGGGCGCGCCGACCACATACATGCGCGAGGTGTCGCCATGCCAGCCGTCCTTGATCACCGTGACGTCGATGTTCACGATGTCGCCTTCCTTCAGCACCTTGGCCTCGCTGGGGATGCCGTGGCAGACGACATGGTTCACCGAGGTGCACACGGTCTTCGGGAAGCCCTTGTACCCGAGGTTGGCCGGGATGGCCTTCTGCACGTTCACAATGTGGTCGTGGCAGATGCGGTCGAGTTCGGCCGTGCTCACCCCCGGCTTCACGTGGGGCGCCACCACCTGCAGCACTTCCGCGGCGAGCCGGCCAGCCTCGCGCATCTTCCCGATCTGCTCGGGGGTCTTGAGGGTCACTTTCATGCCCCGGATTGTGCCGACTTGTCCACAGCCCCGCCAGCGGGCTAGAATCCCGCGCTTCACGCACCGGCCACGTCCGGGGCGTGGGCGCCGACCTCCGGCGGCCGCGGCCTTGCCCACCCGGGCGGAGCCGCCGCGAAACGAGGAATCCACACCCGCGTGCCCCATCCCGTGCCGGGGTGCCCGCAGGCCCGTCCAGGGCCGCCGGGTTCGGCCACGGACGCGCGGGGAGGCCCAACCCCGGAGCAGACCGCGCCGCGACGCCCGCGAACGGGCCCGGCCGTGCTCCACATCATGAGGAACGAGCAATGCCCCAGGTCACCATGCGCCAGATGCTGGAAGCCGGCGTCCACTTCGGCCACCAGACCCGCTACTGGAACCCCAAGATGGGCCCGTACATCTTCGGCGCCCGCGGCAAGATCCACATCATCAACCTCGAGAAGACCCTGCCGCTCTTCAACGATGCGATGAACTTCATCTCCGGCATCGCCCAGAAGCGCGGCACCATCCTCTTCGTCGGCACCAAGCGCTCGGCGCGCGACGCCATCAAGGAAGAGGCCACCCGCTGCGGCATGCCCTACATGGCCCAACGCTGGCTCGGCGGCACCCTCACCAACTTCCGTACCCTGAAGAGCTCGATCGCCCGCCTCAAGGAACTCGAGGCCGCCGAAACCGACGGCAGCTTCGACCGCCTGGTGAAGCATGAGGTGCTGGCCCTGCGCCGCGAGCGCGAGAAGCTCGAATCCTCGCTGGGCGGCATCAAGAACATGAACCGTCTACCCGACGCCCTGTTCGTGATCGACATCGGCCACGAGGAGATCGCCGTGCAGGAGGCCCGCAAGCTGGGCATCCCGGTGGTGGCCGTGGTCGACTCGAACTACGACCCGAACCTCGTCGACTACGCCATCCCGGGCAACGATGACGCCATCCGCGCCGTGCAGCTCTACACCCGCGCCGCGGCCGATGCCGTGCTGGAGGGCAAGGCTGCCGCGCCGATCCAGGCCAACGCCGGCGATGACGAATTCGTCGAACTCGACGCCGAGGGCAACCCGGTGACCAAGGACGCCGAGGCCCCGCGCAAGCCGCGCGGCGAGAAGCGCCCGGCAGCGAAGAAGGGTGCCCCGCGCCGCGGCCGCGCCAGCGCCGAGACCGACGGCGAGTAAGCCCCGCGCCGGCGGCGGCCCGCCGTCGCCGGACCGCAACGCGGCCCGCGCATGCTGCGGGCCGCCCCTATCCCCAGATACCAAGAGGTTCGTTCCATGGAAATCACCGCTTCGCTCGTCAAGGAGCTGCGCGAGCGCTCCGGCGCCGGCATGATGGAGTGCAAGAAGGCGCTCGCCGAGAACGGCGGCGACATCGAGGCCGCGATGGAGGCCCTGCGCAAGTCGGGCCTGGCCAAGGCCGACAAGAAGGCCGGCCGCGTGGCTGCCGAAGGCCGCATCGCCATGGCCGCCGAGGGCGGCAAGGCCGTACTGGTCGAGGTCAACTCCGAGACCGACTTCGTGGCAAAAGACGGCAACTTCATCGCCTTTGCCGACGCCGTGGCCAAGGCCGCCCTGGCCTCCGGCGCCGCCGACGTCGAGGCGCTGAAGACGGTGTCGCTCGGCGACGCCACGATCGAGGAGGCCCGCGCCCTGCTGGTGGCCAAGATCGGCGAGAACATCCAGGTGCGCCGCATGGTGCGCGTGGCCGGCGGCCATACCGTGGGCGCCTATGTCCACGGCGGCAAGATCGGCGTCCTGGTCGAGATCAGGGGCGGGAACGAAGAACTGGCGCGCGGCATCGCCATGCACGTGGCGGCCATGAATCCGCCCTACATGACCCCGGCCCACGTACCGGCCGAGTTCCTCGCCAAGGAAAAGGAGATCGAGCTGGCCAAGATGTCGGAAAAGGACAAGAACAAGCCGGCCGACATCCTCGAGAAGATCATCAGCGGCAAGATCGCCAAAATCGTCAACGAAAACACCCTCACCGGCCAGCCCTACGTGATGGACACCAGCATCACCGTCGAGCAGGCCCTGAAGGCCGGCAGCGCCGAGATGGTGTCGATGGTGCGCCTGGCCGTGGGCGAGGGCATCGAGAAGGTGGTCGAGGACTACGTCGCCGAAGTGGCGAAGGCGATGAAGGTCTGAAGCTGCATTTCAGCCGCCTGAACAGGAAAGCCGCGGCAGAACCGCGGCTTTCCTGCATTCCATGGACAGAAACGGGAACGCTCCGCCTTACTTCCTGTCCGACGAAGGCGGCTTTTCCTTCGATTCGCAGCCATGGCTGTTGCAGTCGATCCGCCCAGGCTGCCCCACGGTCACCGTACCGCCATGTCGAACCGGCCGCCCCAGTGCCCGGATACGGTTCACCATGCTCTGCTGGTTGACGGCCGAGAGGAAGACGTAGGCATCCTGGAGGCCGGGACTACCCAAGGTCGGGATGGGGTTTCCATCACTGTCGAAGCACTGGTCCGCGTCGATCACGAGGCCGGTATCCGTCAGCACCCCGATGCAATGAGCCTTCTCCCGACCACCCGATGCATCATTGTCCAAGACGACCTTGACACGGATCTGCCCCCCATACGTGGCCGAAATGCTGGCAACACTGACATTGATGGCCACGGAAAGCGTCAGGCCGCGCGCAACGAGCAGATCCAGAAGACTGAGCTGGTTTGCCAACCGGTAACGATTGTCCAGCAGCCACTGCCTCGCGCAGGCCGGGCAACCCGCGATGTCGTGGATGTTCCCTCCCGGATAGGGAATCGAGACTTCCGCCTTCAACTCGCGGACGATGTCGACGATCTCCTTGAACGCCTGCTGCGCCTCGGATGAGGCCGGGCCACAAGAAGCCAGGTTGGTGCCACGCTCCTTCTCGCGAACGACATCGCAGCTCCACACCACGGCATTGTGGTAGTCGAGCACATGCACTTTGGAAAGAGCGCTCACGGGGTACCGGACAGCCCTGGCTTCGACCTGCCACAGGGCACATCCATCACAGACATCCACCCAGTCTCCCCGGGAGCTAGCCAGGCCCGATCCGGCCCATGCTGCAAAAAAAACCGCAGCAATGCGTTTGGCTTGTTCTTTCATCCCCCACTCCTTCCATCGGCACTCTTGAGCTGCGCCATCAAGCGGGGCGGGATTCTAGCCCCCTGCTGATTTTCATGCCAACACGCGCATCCCGAGCCGAGACCGCCCTGCTGCCGTGAAAAGCAGATGACGCTCCTCCCCCAAGCCGCTAGAATCCTGCCGTTTGCCCGACGGAGAGCGCGAATGAGCGTGCCTGCACTGAAGTACAAGCGCGTATTGCTGAAACTCTCCGGCGAGGCCCTGATGGGCCGCGGCGACTACGGCATCGACCCGGACGTGCTCTCCTGGCTCGCACGCGAGGTCATCGAGGTGCAGAAGGCCGGCGCCCAGGTGGGCCTGGTGATCGGCGGCGGCAACATCTTCCGCGGCGCCGGCCTGCAGGCCAAGGGCATGGACCGGGTGACCGGCGACCACATGGGCATGCTGGCCACGGTGATGAATGCGCTGGCCATGCAGGACGCGCTGGAGCGCCTCGGCGCCTACGCCCGCACCATGAGCGCCCTCAAGATCAACGAGGTCTGCGAGGACTACATCCGCCGCCGCGCCATCCGCCACCTCGAAAAGGGCCGCATCGCGATCTTCGCCGCCGGCACCGGCAACCCCTTCTTCACCACCGACTCGGCGGCCGCCCTGCGCGCCATCGAGGTCGGCGCCGAACTGCTGCTCAAGGCCACCAAGGTGGATGGTATCTACGAGGCCGACCCGAAGAAGGTGCCGGAGGCCCGGCGCTTCGAGCAGCTGAGCTACGAGGAGGTCATCGCCCGCAACCTGCAGGTGATGGACACCGCCGCCTTCGCACTATGCCGGGACCAGAACCTGCCCATCCGCATCTACGACATGATGCAGCCCGGGGCCCTGATGCGGATCCTCCGCGGCGAGCCGATCGGCACCCTGGTGCACGCCGGCTGAGCCCGGAGGCCACCCCGCCCCGCCCTATACTCGCGCGATCAACGATCGACCACGGAACCCGCGCCATGATCAACGACATCAAGAAGGACGCCCAGGCCCGCATGCAGAAGTGCGTGGAGGTGCTGAAGTCCGATCTCACCAAGCTGCGTACCGGCCGCGCCACCACCGCCCTCGTCGACCACCTGCAGGTGAGCTACTACGGCTCGAATGTGCCGCTCTCGCAGGTGGCCTCGGTGGCCGTGGCCGACGCCCGCTCGCTCACCATCACCCCGTGGGAGAAGAACATGGTGGCGGCGGTGGAGAAGGCCATCCTGGCGAGCGACCTCGGGCTCACCCCCAACACCGCCGGCACGGTGATCCGCATCAACCTGCCGCCGCTCACCGAGGAGCGTCGCAAGGAGCTCGGCAAGCACGTGGCCCACGAGGGCGAGAACACCAAGGTCGCGATCCGCAACGTGCGCCGCGACGCCATCTCGCAGGTCAAGGAACTGCTCAAGGAGAAGAAGATCTCCGAGGACGAGCAGCGCAAGGCCGAGGAGGACATCCAGAAGCTCACCGACCAGTGGGTGAAGTCCGTGGACGAGGTGGTGAAGGCGAAGGAACAGGAGCTGCTGGCCCTGTAAGGCGCCGGCCGCATGTCCGCCCCTCCCCCCGCGCTGCCGCGCCATCTCGCCGTCATCATGGACGGCAATGGCCGCTGGGCGAAGCAGCGCCAGCGCCCGCGCACGCTCGGCCATCGCGCCGGCGCGCGCGCAGTGCGCACCATCGTCGAGTACTGCCTGGCCCGCGGCATCCCGGCGCTCACCCTGTTCGCCTTCTCCAGCGAGAACTGGAACCGTCCCGAGGAGGAAGTAGGAGCGCTGATGCGCCTGTTCCTGCGGGTGCTGGAATCGGAGGTGGAGGAACTCGCCCGGCGCCAGGTGCAGCTGCGCTTCATCGGGGAGCGCTCGCGCTTCCCGGAGGCGATCCGCCGGCGCATGGCCGAAGCGGAACGCCTCCAGCTCCCCGCGCCGCGCCTTACCCTGGTGCTGGCCGCCGGTTACGGCGGCCGGGCCGACATCGCGCAGGCCGCGCGCCGGCTCGCCGAGCAGGTGCAGGCCGGGCGCCTGCGCCCGGAGGACATCGACGAGGCGACGGTCGGGGCAGCCATGAGCCTCGCCGACCTGCCGCCTCCCGATCTCTTCATCCGTACCGGCGGCGAGCGCCGCATCAGCAACTTCCTGCTCTGGCAGCTCGCCTACACCGAGCTGTGGTTCACCGACGTGCTCTGGCCCGACCTCGACGAGGCCGTGCTGGACGCCGCCCTGGCCGACTACGCGCGCCGCGAGCGCCGCTTCGGCCTGGTGCCCGAACAGCTCGCCCCCGCCACCCCGGAGACCCGATGAGCCGCACCCGCATCCTCTCCGGGCTGGCGCTCGCCCCCGCCGCCATCGCCGCGGTGCTCTGGCTGCCCACGCCCTGGCTCGCCTTCCTCGCCGCCGTGCTGGTGCTGGCCGGGCTCTGGGAATGGAGCCGGCTCACCGGGCTCGCGGAGCGGCCGCCCAGGCTCGCCTATGTCGCCGCCAATGCCCTCCTGATCGCCGCCCTGGCCTGGGGCGCCGGACCGGGGCTGTTCGCCCTGAAGGCCGCCGCCCTGGCCGGGGCCCTGTGGTGGCTGCTGGCGCTGGCCTGGCTGTGGCGCTTCGAGTTCGCCCAAGGCGACCGCAACCGCTACCGCGCGCTCAAGCTGCTGGCCGGCAGCTTCTCGGCGGTGCCGGCCTGGGCGGCGCTGGTCTGGCTACATGCCCTGCCCGAGACCGGCCCGCGCTGGGCCCTGTTCGCGGTGATGCTGGTCTGGGCCACCGATTCCGGGGCCTATTTCGTCGGCGTGCGGCTCGGCCGGCACAAACTCGCCCCGCGCATCAGCCCGAACAAGAGTTGGGAAGGCCTGTGGGGCGGCCTCGCCGGCGCCGCGCTGGTGGCCCTGCTCGGCTTCCCGCTGCTGGGGCTGGGCTGGCCGCAGCTGCCGCTGCTGCTGCTGCTCACCCTGGTAGCGGCGCTGATGTCGGTGGCCGGCGACCTGTTCGAGAGCCTGATGAAGCGGCATTCCGGGCACAAGGATTCCGGCCGCCTGATCCCCGGCCACGGCGGCATGCTCGATCGCCTCGACAGCATCCTCGCGGCCCTGCCGGTGTTCGTGGTAGGCAAGCTGTGGCTGGTGCTCTGAGCCGCGTCGCCCTGCTCGGAGCCACTGGTTCGATCGGTGGCTCGGCGCTGGACGTGATCGCCCGCCACCCCGGGCGTTTCGTCGTCGACGCCCTGAGTGCGCATGCCCGGGTAGACGAGCTGCTGGCCCTGTGCCGGCGCTTCCGCCCACGGCTCGCCGCTGTCGCCGATCCGGTGCACTACCCGGCCCTGCGCGACGGGCTTGCTGCCGCGGGCCTGCCAACCATTGCCATGGCCGGCCCGGAGGCCCTGGAGACGATCGCCGCCGACCCGGGCAACGATACCGTCATCGCTGCCATCGTCGGCGCCGCGGGTGTGGCCTCGACCCTGGCCGCGGCCCGGGCCGGCAAACGCCTGCTGCTCGCCAACAAGGAATCGGTGGTACTGGCCGGCGAACTGCTGATGGCCGAGGTGGCGCGCGGCGGCGCCCGCCTGGTGCCGATCGACAGCGAGCACAACGCCATCTTCCAGTGCCTGCCCACCGACGGCGGGCGCGGCGGAGTGCGGCGCCTGCTGCTCACCGCCTCCGGCGGTCCGTTCCGGGGCTGGAGCCGCGAGCGCCTCGCCGGCGTGAGTCCGGAACAGGCCTGCGCCCATCCGAACTGGTCGATGGGCCGCAAGATCTCGGTCGATTCGGCCAGCCTGATGAACAAGGGCCTCGAAGTGATCGAGGCCCACCACCTGTTCGGCCTGCCGGGCGAACGCATCGAGGTGGTGGTGCACCCGCAGTCCACCATCCACTCCCTCGTCGATTACGTCGATGGTTCGATGCTGGCCCAACTCGGCCAACCGGACATGCGCACCACCCTGGCGGTGGGCCTCGCCTGGCCGGAGCGGATCGAGGCCGGGGTGGCTCCGCTCGATCTCGTGGCCCTCTCCAGGCTGGACTTCGAGCGCCCGGATACCGGGGCTTTCCCCTGCCTACGTCTGGCCTACGAGGCCCTGGCCGCCGGTGGTAGCCTGCCCGCAGTCCTCAATGCCGCCAACGAGGTGGCGGTTTCAGCCTTTCTTCAGCGCCGGCTGGCTTTCCTTGGCATCCCGGCGCTGATCGAACGCACCATGGAACGCCTGCCCGCCCTGCCCAGCGCCACGCTCGCCGACCGGCTCGCCGCCGACGCCGAGGCGCGCCGCGTGGCCGAAGCGCTGCTGGCCTCGGGGGCGGTCTGGGGGGCGGCGTGAGCGAATTCCTGGGCTCGGCCTTCTGGCTGGTGGTGGCCCTCGGCCTCCTGGTCACCTTTCATGAGTTCGGCCACTACTGGGTGGCCCGGCGCTGCGGGGTGAAGGTGCTGCGCTTCTCAGTGGGCTTCGGCCGGGCGCTGTGGTCGCGGGTAGACCGCGAGGGCATCGAGTGGCGGGTGGGCCTGATTCCGCTCGGCGGCTATGTTTCGATGCTCGACGAGCGCGAATCCGCGGTGCCTGCGGCGCAGAAGGCCCTGGCCTTCAACAACCGCCCGGTGGGCCAACGCATCGCCATCGTCGCTGCTGGGCCGCTGGCGAACTTCGTGCTGGCCGTGAGCCTGCTCTACCTCATGTTCCTCATCGGCAAGCCCGACTACGCCCCGGTGCTGGCCGAGCCGGAGGGTATTGCCCGCGAAGCCGGCTTCCGCGCTGGCGAACGCATCCTCGCCGTCGGCGAACGGCCCACCCCGACCTGGAGTGAGGCCGCCAATGCCCTGATCGCCCCCATGCTCGACCGCGAGGACGTGCCGCTCACGGTGCGCGATGCCGAGGGCGGAACTCACGAACGGTGGCTACCGCTCTCGCGCCTCGACCCTGGCCTTCCCGAGGCAGAGGCCTTCCGCGCCATCGGCCTCGTTCCACGGCCGCCAGTCCCGCCGGCGGTGGTCGGGGCGGTGGATCCGGAAGGCGCCGCGGCAGGAGTGCTCGCCCCGGGCGACCGCATCCTGGCGGTGGATGGCCAGCCAATCGCGGATTTCGAAGCCCTGCGCCAGATCCTGGCCCGCTATCCGGTCGAAGGCCCAGCTCCCCGCCTCCTGCTCCACCTGGAACGCCGCGGCGAGCGGATCGAGCGCCACTTGGTGCCCCGGCTCGCCACGCTCCCGCAAGGGAGCCAGGCCTGGCGCCTCGGTCTCTCGCCGGCCGCCGCCCACGACGCCGTCCTGCGCCACGGCCCACTCACGGCCCTGCCGGCGGCCGTGAAGGCCACCTGGCAGCTCACCGGCGACACCGTGGGCATGCTGGCCCGCATGCTCACCGGGGCCGCCTCGCTCGACAACCTCTCCGGTCCCATCACCATCGCCCAGGTGGCCAACACCACTGCCGCGCGCGGCGTGGCCTGGTTCCTCTATTTCCTCGCCATGCTCTCGGTGAGCATCGCCATCCTGAACCTGCTGCCCATCCCTGTCTTGGACGGGGGTCACCTGCTGTATTACCTTATCGAGCTGGTTCAAGGGCGGCCGCTGGGCGACCGCGTGCTGGTGGCCGGTCAGTACCTCGGTCTCATCCTGCTCGCCTCGCTGATGGGCCTCGCTCTCTTCAACGACGTGCTGAGGCTCGTTCCCTGACCGTCATCCCGCGGGTCCTCCCGGACCTGCCGCTTTTGGACGCATCCATGACGCATCGCCCCACCCGACGCCTGCTCGCCCTCGCCCTCGCCGCCGCCCTCTCCGGCACGACCCTGGCCCAGGAGTTCGGCGCCTTCCAGGTCACCGACATCCGCGTCGACGGCCTGCAACGCATCTCCAGCGGCACGGTGTTCTCCTACCTGCCGGTGGAGCGTGGCGAGACCCTGACCCGAGCACGGGCCGGCGAAGCGATCCGTGCCCTGTACCGCACCGGCTTCTTCAGCGATGTCTCGCTCCACCGCGAAGGCGGCATCCTGGTGGTGAAGGTGGTCGAGCGGCCAGCGATCAACTCGATCAGCATCAGCGGCAACAAGGACATCAAGACCGAGGAGTTGCTCAAGGGCCTGCGCGGCATCGGCCTCGCCGAGGGCGAGACCTACAACCCGCTCAACGTCGATCGCGTTACCCAAGAACTCACCCGCCAGTACAACAACCGCGGCAAGTACTCGGTGGTGATCACACCCAAAGTCACCACCCTGCCGCTCAACCGGGTAGACGTGGCGATCACCATCGTCGAAGGCAAGGCGGCGCGCATCCGCGACATCAACATCGTCGGCAACCGGGCGTTCGGCGATGCCGAGCTGCGCCGCGACTGGGAATCGAATACCAGCAACTGGCTGTCCTGGTACCGCCGCGACGACCAATACTCGCGCGAGAAGCTCTCCGGCGATCTGGAGAAGCTCACCAACTACTATCTCGACCGTGGCTACGTCGATTTCAACGTCGATTCCACCCAGGTAGCCATCAGCCCCGACAGGCGCGATATGACCATCGCCGCCAGTGTCTCGGAAGGCGAGGTCTACACCATCACCGGCGTGCAGGTGAGCGGCGAGACCGTGCTGCCGCAGGAAGAGGTGGAGCGGATGGTGCTGGTGAAGCCGGGCCAGGTGTTCTCGCGCCGGCTGCTGGAAATGACCTCCGACGGCATCACCGCGGTGCTGGGCAATATTGGCCACGCCTTCGCCGAAGTGAATCCGGTACCCACCATCGATCGGGAGAAGAAGGAAGTCTCGATCAATTTCGTGGTCAACCCCGGCCCGCGCGTGCAGGTGCGCCGCATCACCTTCAAGGGCAACGACACCACGCATGACGAGGTGCTGCGCCGCGAGATGCGCCAGTTCGAGGGGACCTGGTACTCGCAGGCGGCCATCGACCGCTCGAAGATCCGCCTGCAGCGCCTCGGCTACTTCGAGAGCGTAGAGATCGAAACCCCGGCCGTGGCCGGCGAGCCGGACAAGGTCGACGTGGTGATCAGCGTCAAGGAGCGGCAGTTCGGCCAGTTCCAGTTCGGTCTGGGCTACAGCCAGCTCTTCGGCGCCACCATCCAGCTCTCGTTGTCGCAGAACAATTTCCTCGGCTCCGGCAACCGCACCTCGATCTCGGTGCAGCGCAACAGCTTCAGCGAGGCGCTGAGTTTCTCTTTCCTCGATCCCTACTTCACCGACAACGGCGTGTCGGTGGGCTACAACCTGAACTACAGCGAGAACGATTATCGCGAGTTCAACATCGCCAACTTCACGACCAGCAATGCTGGATTCGAGGCGGTATTCGGCCTGCCGCTCTCGGAGACCGATTCGATCTCGGCCTCGATCGGCATCGACAAGGTGGACCTCACCACCAGCGACGGCTCCACGCCGCCTGAGTTGATCGACTACCTCGTCAATGCCCTCGGCGACCGCGCCCGCTTCCCGGTGATCTGTGTCGATGTCGATCTCGACCCGCAGACCCCCTGCGAGGATCAGGTAGGCGGAAACCGGCTTTGGACGATCAATGCCTGGCGCACCCAGTTCGGCTGGGCACGCGACAGCCGCAACGACTTCTTCGCGCCGACCGCCGGCACCTACAACCGCATCGGCGCAGAGGTGGCGCTACCGGGCTCGGACCTCGAGTACTTCAAGCTCTTCTACGATTTTTCGAAGTTCTGGCCGCTCAGCCGCGCCCTGGTGGTGGAAACCCGCGCCTCGCTGGGCCTGGGCGACAGCTACGGCAATACCGGCAATGCCGGCCTACCCTTCTTCAAGAACTTCTACGCTGGCGGCCCGGGCTCGGTGCGTGGCTTCGAGCAGAACTCGCTCGGCCCCACCTCCTCGCTCGAATTCGTGAACCAGCGCTTCCGCCAGTCGCTGGGCGGCGCGTTCAAGGCCGTGGGTTCGGTCGAGGCGTACTTCCCCAGCCTGTTCGATTCCCGCGGCGCCCGCATCTCGGCCTTCATGGACTTCGGCAACGTATGGAAGGAAGCGCGGGAGTTCGGTTCCGGCGACCTGCGCGTGTCCGCCGGTCTTGCCCTGCAGTGGCAGTCGCCGATGGGGCCGATCGCGATCTCCTGGGCCGCTCCGCTGCGCAAGGAGCCCGGGGACCGCATCGAGCGCCTGCAGTTCACCTTCGGCGGCCAGTTCTGAAGGGCGATGGCGGACCCGGGGGTGCGCTTCCGTCTGTCCGACCTCGCCGCTCGCTTCGGGCTCGAGGTGCGCGGCAATGATGGCTCGCTTGCCATCCAGGCCGTGGCCCCCCTGCAGGCCGCCACGCCTCCCGAGGGAGCGCTCGCTTTCCTCGCCAACCCAGCGTACCGCAAGCATCTCGCGGGCACCCGGGTGGCGGCGGTGGTGCTGCACCCGGACGAAGCCGCGCACTGCCCGGTGCCCTGCCTGCTCTCGCGCCACCCCTACGCCGACTACGCCCGTATTGCCGCCCTGTTCGAGCCGCAGGTGGAAGCTCCGCCCGGCATCCACCCCAGTGCGGTGGTGGCCCCCGACGCCGAGGTCGATGCCTCGGCCCACATCGGCCCGTTCTGCGTGGTCGGCGCCCGCAGCCGGGTGGCCGCAGGCGCCGTGCTGGGGCCCGGCTGCGTGCTGGGCGAGGACTGCGTGGTCGGCCCCGGCAGCCGGCTGGTGGCACGGGTCACGCTAGTGACCCGGGTACGGCTCGGCGCCCGCGTGCTGGTGCATCCCGGTGCCGTGCTCGGGGCCGATGGCTTCGGCCTCGCCTTCGACGCCGGACGCTGGCTGAAGGTGCCGCAGCTCGGCGGCGTGGTGGTGGGCGACGACTGTGAGATCGGCGCCAATACCACCATCGACCGCGGCGCCATCGAGGACACCGTGCTCGAGGAAGACGTACGCCTCGACAACCAGATCCAGATCGGACACAACGTGCGCATCGGCGCCCACACGGCCATGGCCGGCTGCGTGGCGGTGGCCGGCTCGACCCGCATCGGCCGCGGCTGCCTGATCGGCGGTGCGGCCGGCATCGTCGGCCATGTCGAGATCACCGATGGCGTCACCATCGGGGCCATGAGCCTCGTCACCCATTCCATCGCCGAGCCGGGGGAGTACGCTTCCGGTACGCCCCTGCAGCCGAAGCGCGAGTGGCGCAGGAATGCTGCCCGCTTCGGCCAGCTCGACCGACTCGCCAGGCTCGTCCTCAAGAAGACCGACCCCCGCCCATGACCCTGCCCCCGCTTCCGCTCGACGTGCGCTGTATCGAGCGCCTGCTGCCCCACCGCCATCCTTTCCTGCTGGTCGACCGCGTGCTCGAGGTCGAACCCCGACAGCGCATCCTTGCGCTGAAGAACGTCACTGCCAGCGAGCCGCACTTCACCGGCCATTTCCCCGGCAACCCGGTGATGCCCGGGGTACTGGTGATCGAGGCCATGGCCCAGGCCGGCGGCCTTTTGTCGATGCTCTCGGAAGGCACGGCCTGCAGCGACAACTCCGGCCCCAGCCAGTTCTATCTCGTCAAGGTGGACAAGGCCCGCTTCTCGAAGATGGTGGTGCCAGGCGACCAGCTGCTGCTGGAAGTGGTGCTCAAGCGCACCATCCGCAACATGGCTCTCTATGAGGGCCGCGCCCTCGTCGACGGCAAGGAAGTGGCCAGCGCCGAGATGCTCTGCGCGGAGACCAAGGCCGCATGATCCACCCCAGCGCCCTCATCGATCCCAAGGCCCGGCTGGACGAAGGCGTGTCGGTCGGCCCCTTCGCCGTGATCGGACCGGATGTCGAGATCGGCGCCGGCACCCGCATCGGTCCTTATTGCCAGATCCAGGGCCCGACCCGGATCGGCCGCGACAACGTGATCCACGGCCATGCCAGCCTGGGCGGCGAGCCGCAGGACAAGAAGCACAAGGGAGAGCCCACCCGGCTGGAGATCGGCGACCGCAACACGATCTTCGAGTTCACCACCGTCTCGCGCGGCACGGTGGACGGCGGCGGGCTCACGAGGATCGGCAACGACAACTGGATCATGGCCTACGTGCACGTGGCCCACGACTGCTTCGTCGGCAGCCACTGCATCCTCGCCAACAACGCCACCCTGGCGGGACACGTGGTGCTGGAGGACTGGGTGATCCTCGGCGGCTTCGCCGGCATCCACCAGTTCTGCCGCATCGGCGCCCATGCCTTCATCGGCATGGGCAGCCTGGTGAACGCCGATGTGGCGCCATTCGTGATCGTGGCCGACAAGTACGCCGTGCCGCGCGGCATCAATGCCGAGGGGCTGAAGCGCCGCGGCTTCGGGGCCGAGCGTATCGCTGCCATCAAGCGCGCCTACCGCGCAGTGTTCATGTCTGGGGCGCCGCTGGCCGAGGCCAAGGCACAGCTTGCCGAGGCGGCCGAGGGCTCGGAGGACGTGGCCCGGATGCTCGCCTTCATCGAGAAGAGCGAACGCGGCCTGCTGCGCTGAGCATGGCCCCGCGCATCGCCCTCGTCGCCGGCGAGGCCTCGGGCGACCTGCTCGGCGCCGCACTGGCCCGCGACCTCAAAGCCCTGTTTCCGAACGCGGAACTCGCCGGCGTGGCCGGGCCGGGCATGCGCGCCGCCGGCGTGGCGGCCTGGCATGACTGCGAGGAACTCGCGGTGATGGGCCTCGTGGAGGTGCTGAAGCACCTGCCGCGTCTGCTGCGCCTGCGCCGCGCCCTGCGCGAGCGCCTGCTGGCCTGGCGGCCGGATGTGGTGGTCGGCATCGACGCACCGGACTTCAACCTCGGCCTCGAGCGTTGGCTGAAAGAACGCGGCCTGCGCACCGTGCACTACGTCAGCCCCTCGGTCTGGGCCTGGCGCGAGGGTCGTGCGGCGCGTATGGGCCGCAGCGCCGACCGGGTGCTCTGTCTATTCCCGATGGAGCCGGCCATTTACGCCCGGCATGGCGTCGAAGCCCGCTTCGTCGGCCATCCACTGGCCGACATGCTGCCCCTGCACCCCGACCGCGAGGCCGCCCGCCGCGCGCTCGGCTTGCCAGAGCAGGGCGAGTGGCTGGCCCTGCTGCCCGGCAGCCGCGGCGGCGAGATCGCCCGCCTCGGTCCGGTGTTCCTCGATACCGTGGCGCGGCTGCTCGCCCGCCGCCCGGGCCTGCGGGTGCTGGCACCGATGGCCAACCCGCGCTGCCGCGCGCGCTTCACCCGGCTGCTGGCCGCGCATCCGCAGTCGCTGGCCCTGCATGCCGCGCTGCACCTCGTCGATGGCCGCGCCCGCGAGGCCATGGTGGCCAGCGATGCCGTCCTGCTCGCCTCCGGCACGGCGGCGCTGGAGGCCATGCTGGCCAAGCGGCCGATGGTAGTGGCCTACCGTATCGCCCCGCTCACCCACTTCATCGTCAAGCGCCTTGGTCTGCTCAAAGTCGAGCGCTACAGCCTGCCCAACGTGCTGGCCGGCGAGGCCCTGGTGCCCGAGCGCATGCAGGGCGACTGCCAGGCCGAGGTACTGGCCGCGGACGTGGAGCGCCTGCTGGAGGAGGGCCTGACGCCGGCGCAGCGCCTGCGTTTCGAGAGACTGCACGAGGCCCTGTTCGCGCCCTCGCCGCGGGCCGCCGCGGAGGCCGTGGCCGGCCTGCTGCCGGGTGCACCACCGGCCTGAACCCGGACATGCCGCGCCGCCACGCCCCCACGGTCGCTTTCCACGATCCGTCCTGGGACGGCCCGGCCCTCGCCGGCGTGGACGAGGCTGGACGCGGTCCGCTGGCCGGCCCGGTGGTGGTGGCCGCCGTGGTGCTCGACCCGGCACGGCGCATCGACGGCCTCGGCGACTCCAAGCGGCTGACGGAAGCGGCCCGCGAGGCCCTGTTCCCCGAGATCCAGGCCCGGGCCCGGGCCTGGGCCATCGTCACGCTGGAGGCCGAGGAGATCGACCGGCTGAACATCCTGCACGCCACCCTCGAAGGCATGCGCCGGGCGGTGGCGATGCTGACCCCGGCGCCCGAGCGCGTGCTGGTGGACGGCAACCGCCTGCCCCCCGGCCTGCCCCTGCCCGCCGAGGCGGTGGTGAAGGGCGATGCCCGGGTGGCCGCGATCTCGGCAGCCTCCATCCTCGCCAAGGTGGCCCGCGACCGGCGGATGCTCGAGGCCGAAGCCCTCTATCCCGGCTACGGCTTCGCCCTGCACAAGGGCTATCCCACTCCCGCGCATCTCGAGGCCCTGCAGCGCCTCGGCCCCTGCCCACTGCACCGGCGCAGCTTCGCGCCAGTGCGCGAACGCTGCCGCCCGGGCCTGTTCCAGAACTGAGCGCCGCGCGTGACTTCCGGCACCGGGCCGCTGGTCATGCTGACTTTCGTGACTTACGCCCCCTTCGACCCGGCCGCAGACTGCGCGCACATCGCCCCCTCCCCTTGCCGGCGATGTGAAGGAGACCGCCATGAACCGCAGCCCTGCCCCCCAGATGTCCGCCGTCCGCACGCCGGAGGCCCCTGCCACCCCGGCCGCCATGCCGCTGGAGCGCCTGCAGGCCGAGAAGCAGGCCCTGATGGCCCTGGCCGCCGAGGTGGCGCGGCTCGAACGCCGTCTGCACCGCGACCGCAGCTACGCTGACCTGCACTACGCCGCCTGAGCGGGCCTGCAAGTCAAGCCTTGTCCCTCCCCCCGGGGGGACGTAGCCTGCGGCGTCTGCCCCGGACGCCGCCATGCCGCCCCGCTACGTCCATCTCAACGTCCACAGCGAGTACGCGCTGACGGACTCCACCATCCGCCTGCCGGCGCTCGCTGCGCGGGTGGCGGCGCACGGGCAGCCGGCGGTGGCACTCACCGACCCGACCAACCTGTTCGGACTGGTGAAGTTCTACAAAGAGGCCGAGAGCCGCGGCATCAAACCGGTGGCCGGGGCCCAACTGCTGGTAGACGATGGCGAACAGCCCCTGGGCCGAGTGACCGCCTGGTGCATCGACCGCCGTGGCTACCTCTCGCTCTCGCGGCTGATCACCCGCGCCTACGCCGAAGGACAGCGCGGCGACATACTCGGCGTGCGCCCCGACTGGCTGTTCGCCGAGCACGAGGGCCTGATCCTCGCCCTCGGCCACGGCAGCCCGGCAGGAACCCTGATCGCCGCCGGCCGCGAGGAGTTGGCCGCGTACTGCCTCGAGCAGTACGCCCGCCATTTCGATGACCGGCTGTACGTGGAGCTCACCCGCACCGGCAAGCCCGGCGAGGAAGCCTTCAACCGTACCGTGCTGGAACTCGCCGCCGCCCGCGGGCTGCCGGCCATCGCCAGCAATGCCGTACGCTTCCTCGAGCGCGGCGATTTCGATGCCCACGAAGCCCGGGTCTGTATCGCCACCGGCCGCGTGCTCGACGACCCGAAGCGCCCACGCGAGTTCAGTCCTGAGCAGTACCTGAAATCGACGGAGGAGATGGAAGCCCTCTTCCACGACCTGCCCGAGGCCCTCGAGAACACCGTCGATCTTGCCGCCCGCTGCAACCTCGAGCTCAGGCTCGGCACCTACTACCTGCCGGCCTTCCCGGTGCCGGAAGGCGAGACGCTCGATACCTGGATCCGCGCGGAAGCCGAGCGCGGCCTGGCCCGCCGCCTCGCCAGTCATCCCCCGGCCGCCGGCCGCAGCGAGGCCGACTACGCCGAACGCCTCAGCCGCGAAGTCGACGTCATCATCAAGATGGGCTTTCCCGGCTACTTCCTGATCGTGGCCGACTTCATCAACTGGGCGAAGCAAAACGGCATCCCGGTGGGCCCGGGCCGTGGCTCGGGCGCCGGCTCGCTGGTGGCCTACGCGCTCGGTATCACCGACCTCGATCCGCTGGCCTATGACCTGCTGTTCGAGCGATTCCTCAACCCCGAGCGCGTGTCGATGCCGGACTTCGACATCGACTTTTGCATGGACCGGCGCGATGAGGTGATCGAGTACGTCAGCCGCAAGTACGGCGCCGACCGGGTGAGCCAGATCATCACCTACGGCACGATGGCGGCGAAGGCCGTGGTGCGCGACTGCGGTCGCGTGCTGGGGCATCCCTACGGCTTCGTCGACGGCGTGGCCAAGCTGATTCCGAACGTGCTCGGCATCGGCCTTGCCGACGCGCTCGGCGAGACCGAGAAGAGCAAGACCGACGAGGCCGTGCGCTCGACCGAGCTGATCGAACGCTATGGGCGCGAGGACGAGGTGCGCGACCTCATCGACCTTGCCCGCCAGCTCGAGGACCTCACCCGCAACGCCGGCAAGCACGCCGGCGGCGTGGTGATCGCCCCGTCGCCGCTCACCGACTTCTGCCCGCTGTTCTCGGAACCGGGCGGCAAGGGCGCCGTGACGCAGTTCGACAAGGACGACGTCGAGGCCATCGGCCTCGTGAAGTTCGACTTCCTCGGCCTGCGCACGCTCACCATCATCGACTGGGCGGTGAAGGCCATCAACAGGCGGCGGGCCGCCGCCGGCGAGCCGCCGCTCGACATCAGCCGCATCCCGCTCGACGACCGCGCCACCTTCGAGCTGTTCAGCCGCGCGCAGACGGTGGCAGTGTTCCAGTTCGAATCCTCGGGCATGCGCAACCTGCTGCGCGAGGCCCGGCCCGACCGCTTCGAGGACCTGATCGCCCTGGTGTCGCTGTTCCGCCCAGGACCGATGGACCTGATCCCCAGCTTCAATGCCCGCAAACATGGCAGGGAGGCGGTGGAATACCCCGATCCGCGGGTGGAACCGGTGCTCAGGGAAACCTACGGCATCATGGTCTACCAGGAGCAGGTGATGCAGATGGCGCAGGTGCTGGGCGGGTATTCGCTCGGCGGCGCCGACCTGCTGCGCCGCGCCATGGGCAAGAAGAAGCCCGAGGAGATGGCCAAGCACCGCGCCATGTTCCGCGAGGGCGCGGCGAAGAACGGCCTCGACGAGGCCAAGGCCGACGCCGTCTTCGACCTGATGGAGAAGTTCGCCGGCTACGGCTTCAACAAGTCGCATGCCGCGGCCTACGCACTCGTCTCCTACCAGACCGCCTGGCTCAAGACCCACTACCCGGCCGAGTTCATGGCCGCGGTGCTGTCCTCCGACATGGACAACACCGACAAGGTGGTGAACTTCCTCGAGGAAGCCCGGGCGATGCAGCTCACCGTGCTGCCGCCCAAGGTGAACGCCTCGGCGACCATGTTCGAGGCCACCGACGCCCGCACCATCCGCTACGGCCTCGGCGCCATCAAAGGGGTGGGTACCGGGCTCTGCCAGGCCATCGTCGAGGCCCGCGAGGCCCGCGGCCCGTTCCGCGACCTCCTGGATTTCTGCGAGCGCGTCGATCCGACGAAGCTGAACCGCCGCGCGGTGGAGGCCATGGCCAATGCCGGCGCGCTCGATGGCCTCGCTCCCAACCGCGCCTCCCTGCTGCTGCAGCTGCCGGAGGCGATGAAGGCCAGCGAACAGGCGGCCCGCGCCGCCGCCGCAGGCCAGGTCTCGCTGTTCGGCGGCTTTGCCGAAGCGCCAGTGGCCAAGGTCGATCTGCCGGTCTGCGAGGAATGGCCGTTGGAACAGCTGCTGGCCGGCGAGCGCGAGACCCTGGGCCATTACCTCAGCGGCCATCCCATCGACCCCTGGCGCGAGGAGCTCGCCGAGCTGGTGCCCCTCAATCTCGGCGAGGTGGAAGCCGCCTGGCAGCAGCGCAAGGACCGCCGTGGCGAAGCCAGCCTGGTGCTGGCCGGCCTGGTGAGCAGCGTGCGCAAGCGGGGTGACGCCATGGCCTTCGCCCAGATCGACGACGGCCGTGGCCAGATCGAGCTGGCCTTCTTCCGCGAGGCCAATACCGGCTTCGGCCATCTGCTGACCAAGGACGCCATCCTCGTGGTCGAGGGGCAGGTGGTGGCCGACCGCGTGAGCGGCGCCCTGTCGATGCGGGTGAGGCAGGCCTGGGACTTCCGCGCCCTGCTCGACACCCACGCCCGGCAGCTGCGGGTGAAGGCCGACCTGCGCAATCGCGGCAGCAGCGAGCAGCTGCTCGGCCTGCTGGCGGAATACCGGCCGGGCGGCACACCGCTGCGGCTCGAGGTACGCCGCCCTGGCATGACAGGCTGCCTCGAGTTCGGCGGCCGGCAGGGGGTGCGGGTGGCCGCCGATCTGCTCTCCCGCCTGCGCCGCCTACCCTTCGTCGGCGAGGTGAAACTGCAGCTGCACCGGCCTTGGCAGACGGCCTGAGAGGCCCGTCACGCTTCCCGCCCTGCCCCCACCGTGGCCCTCCCCCCTTCCGCCCGGCTAGACTCTTTGCTCTAGCGTCCGGGCAAACCGCCCCGAACGCCCCCGAGCTTGCTCCCGAATGAACCCGAACTTCCTCGATTTCGAACAACCGATCGCCGACCTCGAAGCCAAGATCAACGAGCTTCGGCATGCCAGCACCGGCCCGGCGGTGGACATCGAGAACGAAATCCGCGGTCTCGAGGAGAAGCTCAAGGCGCGCACGGCCGAGATCTTCGCCAGCCTCAGCCCGTGGCAGATCAGCCAGCTCGCCCGCCACCCGCAGCGGCCCTACACCCTCGATTACCTCGGCCTCATCTGCGAGGAGTTCCATGAGCTGGCCGGCGACCGCGCCTTCGCCGACGATCCGGCGATCGTCGGCGGGCTCGCCCGCATCGATGGCCGCAGCGTGATGGTGATCGGGCACCAGAAGGGCCGCGACACCAAGAGCAAGATCCGCCGCAACTTCGGCATGCCGCGCCCCGAGGGCTACCGCAAGGCCCTGCGCCTGATGCAGATGGCCGAGCGCTTCCGCCTGCCCGTCCTCACCTTCATCGACACCCCGGGCGCCTACCCCGGCATCGGCGCCGAGGAGCGCGGCCAGAGCGAGGCCATCGCCCGCAACCTGATGGAGATGGCCGAGCTCGAGGTGCCCATCCTCTGCACCGTGATTGGCGAGGGCGGCTCGGGCGGCGCCCTGGCCATCGGCGTGGGCGACCTCACCCTGATGCTGGAATACAGCACCTACTCGGTGATCTCCCCCGAGGGCTGCGCCTCCATCCTGTGGAAGAGCGCCGACAAGGCCAAGGAGGCCGCCGAGGCGATGGGCCTCACCGCCCCGCGCCTGAAGGAGCACGGGCTGATCGACCTCGTGGTGAAGGAGCCCCTGGGGGGGGCCCACCGCGACCCGGCCGCCATGGCCCAGACCCTCAAGACCACCCTGATGGCGGAACTGGCCCGGCTGGACCCGGTGCCGGTGCCGGAACTGCTGGAACGCCGTTACGCCCGCCTCCGGCGTTACGGCGCCTTCGCCACGGCGTAAGCTGGCGTATGCCGTGACCGCCGTCCCGGTCACGGCGTGAGCCCCCGCCCAGAACGGCCCTTCTTGCACCGCCGTTCAGGCTTTTCTGTCGGCGGGCACTAGAGTGCTGCGCACCTCGGGCGTTCGACGAGGTCGCGCTCCCCATCCGAGGACTCCCACATGAAAGCAGTTTTGGCAAGCAGCATCGCGGCCCTGCTGGCCGCGGGCGGCCTGCACGCGCAGAGCAGCGTGCAGATCACCGGCTTCGGCCAGGTCGTGGCCGGCACCGTCACCTCCGGCAGCAGCCACCCCGGCACCAACTACGACCGTGACTGGGACTTCAAGGACGAATCCCTCTTCGCCATCCAGTTCCGAGGCGATCTCAACACGCAGTGGTCGGCCACGGCGCAGATCGTGGCCACCGGCCGCGAGGACTTCGAGCCGGAGTTCGCCTGGGCCTACGTCGGCTGGAACGGCGGCAACGGCTGGTCGGCCAAGCTCGGCCGCCAGCGCATCCCCTTCTACCGCTACTCCGACTTCCTGCAGGTGGGCTACGCCTACCCCTGGCTGCGCCCGCCGCACGCCGTTTACAACCTGCCCTTCAGCAACTTCGACGGCGGCAGCCTCAGCTGGTCCTTCGCCGGCGGCGAGTGGTTCAACACGCTCTCGCTGGTGGGCGGCAAGCACAACGGCGACATCACGCTCTCCGGCCAGCCGGCCGAGATCGAGCTCAAGGGCCTCGTCGGCCTGACCTACGAGGGCAGCTATGCCGACTGGCTCACCCTCCGCGCTGGCTACTTCGAGGCCGACGTCACCATCGATGCCCAGGCCCTGAACCCGCTGTTCGCCACCCTGCGCGGCAATGGCTTCGGCATCGTGGCAGACGCGATCGACGTGGCCCGTGACCCGGGCTCTTTCCTTGGTCTTGGCGCCGAGATCAACCGCGGCAACTGGCTGTTCATCGCCGAGGCCACCTGGGTCGAGGCCGACCGCACCTACCTCACCGACCAAGAAGCAGTTCTACGTCACCGCCGGCCACCGCTTCGGCACCTGGACCCCCACCCTTACCTACGGCCGCCGCAAGGGCGAAGCGAAGACCGAAATCGTCGGCCTCATCCCCGACGTGGCGCCGCTCGCGCCGCTGCGCGCCGCGGTCGACCAGGTGGTGCTCTCCGACAGCCTCGATGCCGACTACCTCAGCTTCGGCCTGCGCTGGGACCTCTCGAACAACGTGGCGCTCAAGGGCGATTTCACCAAGTACGAGAACAAGGGCCCGGTAGGCGTGGCCAACGAATCCGATGCGCTCGCGCTCGGTGTCGTGTTCACCTTCTGACGGGAGGACGACCATGAACCGCATCCTCGCCATCGCCGCCCTCGCGCTCGCCTTCGCCCTGCCGGCCCACGCCGGCAAGGTGGTGGTGGCCGCCAACTCCAGCCAGGGCCCGCTCGACAAGGCCGCCGTGCAGGCCATCTTCCTCGGCCGCACCCCCACCGTCGGCGGGCAGCCGGCCGTCATCGTGTTCCAGAAGGGCCCGGTGCGCGCCCAGTTCGAGGACGGCGTGCTCGGCCGCTCCGGCGCCCAGCTCACCTCGCACTGGTCGCGCCTCGTCTTCACCGGGCGCGCCAAGCAGCCGGAGGAGGTGGCCGACGATGCCGCAGTGAAGGCCAAGGTGGCCGCCACTCCCGGCGCCATCGGCTACATCAGTGCCGACGCCGTGGACAGCAGCGTGAAGGTGGTCTTCGAGTTCTAAGCCCCGCCACACACCCCCTTGGAAAACGCCCGCCGGCCCTCCCGGCGGGCGTTTCCCGTTTGCCGGAGGGCGAAGACGCAGGGCAGGCTTGGCAGATGCCCGAGACACCGATCCTGCCACTGCTCGACCCGCCCGCCGGGGCGCCTCGGCACTGGCTGCTCGGCTTTTCCGGCGGCCGCGATTCCACCGTGCTGCTACATGCCCTGGCCTGCCGCGCCCGCCACGAGGGCCGGCGTCTGCGGGCGCTGCACGTCCACCACGGCCTGCATCCCGAGGCCGATGCCTGGGCGGCGCAATGCGCGGCCTTCGCCGCACAGCTCGGGGTCCCCTTCGAAGTCCGCCGGGTAGCGGTGCGCCTGGTCGGCCGCGGCCTCGAGGACGCGGCGCGGCAGGCCCGCCATGCCGCCTTCGCCAGCGCCCTGTGCGAAGACGAATGCCTGGTGCTGGCCCACCACCGTGGCGACCAGGCCGAGACCCTACTGCTGGCCCTGCTGCGCGGCAGCGGCGAGCGCGGGCTGGCGGGCATGCGCCCCTTCACCCACGATGCCCGCGGGCCGGTGTGGCGCCCGCTGCTCGCCACTCCGCCGGCCGCCGTGCAGGCCTATGCCGAGACCCATGGCCTGCGCTGGGTGGAAGATCCCACGAACGCCGAGCTCCGCTTCGACCGCAACCGCCTGCGCCACGAAGTGCTGCCCCTGCTGCAAAGCCACTGGTCCGGGGCCGGGGCCGCGCTGGCGCACAGCGCCACGCATCTCGCCGAAGCCGATGCCCTGCTGCAGACCCAGGCGCGGGCCGACCTCGCGCCCCTGCTCAGTCTCGATGGCCGCAGCCTGGCTCTTGATGGGCTGCATGCCCTGCCCCCGGAACGGGCCCGCCGCGCCCTGCGCCGCTGGATGGACGATGCCGGGGTGCGCCCCACCCGCGATGCTCTCGAACGCGTGCTGGGCCCCTGGCGCGGGCAACCCAGAGGCCGCGCCCTGCGCCATGCCCAGGGCAGGCACTGGCTGCGGCAATGGGGGGGGCGGCTCTGGCTCACGCCACGCCGCGCCGCCGCCCCGCCGCCGATGCCGGTGCCCTGGGAGGGACGCGCGCCGCTGCCGCTTCCGGACGGGGGCGAACTCACCCTGCTCGGCGCCCCCATGCTCGCCTCGCCGCTGCGCCTCGCCTTCCGAGCCGATGCCCCCGCCCGCATCCATCTTGCCGGAGCACCACGCCCGCGCCGGCTCTCTGACTGCCTTGCCGGCTTCGGCATCCCGCCCTGGCAGCGCGAGAGCGTGCCGCTGCTGCTCGACGGGCAAGGGGACGTGCTCGCGATCGCCGATCTCGCCTATGCCCCGGCCTTCGACGCCTGGCTGCGCCAGCACCGGGCGCGGCTCGCATGGCGGCCCGGCGAGGCCGGCGGGTAGACTTCACCCATGAGCACGACCCCGACGCCCCCGCAGGACTTCGAGCGTTCGCTGGACGAACTCGAGGCCCTGGTGCAGAAGCTGGAAGCCGGCGATCTTAGCCTTGAAGAATCGCTGGGCGCCTACGAGCGCGGCGTGGCCCTGTACCGCCAGTGCCAGAGTGCGCTGGAACAGGCCGAACTGCGCATCAAACTGCTCGCCGACCCCGCCGACCCCGGCAGCGCTCGCGAGTTCCGCTCCGATGGCGAGTGAGCCGGTGCTCGGCGCCTGGCGCCGGCGCATCGACGCCTTCCTCGACCAGGCTCTGTCGGCTCCGGCCCGCGCCACCCGCCTGCACGAAGCCATGCGCTATGCCGTGCTCGGCGAGGGCAAGCGCCTGCGCCCCCTGCTCGTCTACGCCGCCGCCGCCGCCCTCGGCCGCCCGCCGCAGGGCGGAGTCGATGCCCTCGACCATGCCGCCGCGGCGGTGGAGCTGGTGCACGCCTACTCGCTGGTACACGACGACCTGCCGGCGATGGACGACGACGCCCTGCGCCGCGGCCGGCCCACGGTGCACGTGGCCTTCGACGAGGCCACCGCCATCCTCGCCGGCGATGCCCTGCAGGCCGAGGCCTTCGCCCTGCTCGCCGCCGCGCCGGCCCCAGCCGAGGCGCGGGTGGCGGCACTGGCCGAGCTCGCGCAAGCTGCCGGGCTGCAAGGCATGTGCGGCGGCCAAGCCATCGACATGGCCCTGACCGGCGGCGAGGCCTCGCTGGAGGTGCTGGCCGACATGCACCGGCGCAAGACCGGAGCCCTGATCGAGGCCGCGGTGCTGATGGGCGGCCGGCTGGCTGGGGCCGACGCGGCGCAGCTCTCCGCCCTGCGCGAGGTGGGCACCCTGCTCGGCCTCGCCTTCCAGATCAAGGACGACCTGCTGGACGCCGAGGCCGACTCGGCCACGCTCGGCAAGACCGCCGGCAAGGACGCGGCGCAGGGCAAGAGCACCTATGTGCGCCTGCTGGGCCTCGACGGCGCGCGGGCCCGGCTCGAGGCCACCGCGGATGCCCTGCAGGCGGCGCTTGGCCACCTGCGCGGTCTGACGGACGGGACCGGGCAGGCCGCGGCCGGAAACGGCGACGGCCAGGCCCTCACGGACCTGGCCATCATGGCCGTGCGGCGCGCGCGCTGAAGCGCTTCGCTTACTTCACCAACCGCAGCGCGAAGGGGTAGCGGTAATACTGCCCCTCATTGGCTTTGATGGCGGCCAGGATGCAAAGGACGATGTTGCCGATCATCAGCACCGGGTAGAGCAGGAAGCCAATCAGCAGGAAGCTGAGGAAAAAGGCGGCGATCCAGCCCATCAAAATCGTTAGCTGGAAATTCAGTGCCTCCTTCGCCTGATCGATGAGGAAGGCCTTGTCGCCCTTGTCCTTGTTCACCAGCCACAGGATCAGCGGCAGGATGAAGCCGAGAAAGATTCCCGACAGGTGGGTGACGAGGGCCAGCGTCCGGTCTTCGGAAGGCGCATCACTGGTCGGAGCAGGCGGCGGCGAAAAGGCATCAGACATGAGACTCCCCTTGGTGCACGGATGCGTGCCGGCACTGTCGTGAATGCGTGAACCCGTGTCAAGGCGCGATGGCCCCGCCGCCCGGCGCGGGCCTCAGCCCCCGGCTCCCCCGGCCACGGTCATCCGTCCCACCAGCACGCTGCCCACGGCGGTGGCCGAGCGCGGGTCGATGTCGCGGCCGATGGCCTCGATGGCGGCATACATATCGCGCAGGTTGGAGGCGATGGTGAGTTCGTCCACCGGGTAGGCGATGGCGCCATCCTCCACCCAGAAGCCCGCCGCGCCCCGCGAGTAGTCGCCGGTCACGGTGTTCACGCCCTGCCCCATCAGCTCGGTGACCACGAGACCCCGGCGCATCCCTTTCAGCATCGCGTCGAAGCCTTCCGCATTCGCCGCTACCTCCAAGTTGTGCACGCCGCCGGCATTGCCGGTGCTCTCGAGGCCCAGCCGACGCGCCGAATAGCGTGCCGAGCACATAGCGCGGCGAGCACGCCATCGTCGATCAGCGGCGACTCGCGGGTGGCCACGCCGTCGGCGTCGAAATCGCCGCTGCGCCAGCCACGCGGCAGGTGCGGACGCTCCAGGATCCGCACCCAGTGCGGGAACAGGCGCTGGCCCACGGCGCCGAGCAGGAAGCTGGCCTTGCGGTACAGCGCCCCGCCCGAGACCGCGCCCACCAGGTGCGCCACCAGGCTGCGCGCCACCTCGGGCACGAACAGCACCGGGAATGTCGCCGGTGGGGGCCGGGCGCGGATCGAGCCGCGCCAGCGTGCGCTCGGCGGCCTTGCGCCCCACCTGCGCGGCCGGCTCGAGATCGGCGGCACGCAGCGCGGCGCTGTACCAGTGCTGGCCCTGCATGGCCTCGCCCTCGCCGGCGATCAGGGCCACGCTGATCGAATGGCTGGTGCTCTTCTCGGCGCCGAGGAATCCGTGCGAATTGGCATACACGTGCAGCCCGGCCTGGGTCGAGACACCGGCCCCATCGGCATTGCGGATGCGCGGGTCGAAGGCCCGGCCCGCGGCCTCGGCCTCCAGGGCGAGCTCGATGGCGGCCTCGGCCTCGATCGGCCAGGGATGCCACTGGTCGAAATCGCGCGGCGCACGCGCCAGCCGCTCCGGATCGGCGAGGCCGGCCGCCGGGTCTTCCTCGGTGTGGCGGGCGATGGCGCAGGCCATCTCCACCGTGCGCTTCAGGCTTTCGGGCTTGAGGTCGGCGGTGCTGGCTTGGGCTTTTCGCTTGCCGAAGTAGACGGTGATCGCCACCCCGCGGTCGCGGGTACGCTCCACCGATTCCACTTCGCCCATGCGCACATTGACATTGAGTCCGCGCTCGTCGTTCGCCGCCACCTCGGCCTGGCTGGCGCCGAGGCGACGAGCCTCGGCCAGCGCCAGGGTGGCGAGTTCGGCCAGGGCATCGAGGGTGGGACCGGGATCGTCCGGGGCGTGCTGGGTCACTGCGGTATCCTTGGCGTTGTTTCAGACGATGACAGGCGCATGCGCGGACGCGACCCCGAGACCGGCGAATACCTCGACGAGAGCCGCAGCCAGAAGCGGCGCGAGGCGCTGGACGTGCTGGCCATGGCCGGCAAGCTGATGGAGGCGAGCCGAGCCACCCTGGGGCAGCTGCCGCTGCCGGACGACCTGCGCGCCCTGGTGATCGACTCGCAGCGCATCACCTCGCACATCGCGCGCAAGCGGCAGACGCAGTACCTCGCCAAGCAGATGCGCCGCGAGAGCGAGGAGGTGCTGGACGCGCTGCGCGCCGCCCTCGAACACACGAAAGAGGACGCGCGTCGCGAGGCGGCGGCCCTGCACCGGATCGAGCACTGGCGGCAGCGCCTCATCGACGAGGGCGATGCGGCACTCACCGAGTTCCTGGCCGCCCATCCCACGGCTGACCGCCAGCAGCTGCGGGCCCTGGTACGCAATGCCCGGGCCGAACGCCTGGCCAATCGGCCGCCGCACAGCTTTCGCGAGCTGTTCCGCGTGCTGCGCGCGCTGATGGCGGAGGCGGAAGAGGCGGCCGAAGACGAGGTCGGCCTGCCCGATGAGGACGAGGACGCGCCGCACAGCGATTGAGCTCACGCCTTCGTCCCGCCCACCGTCATCTGGGCGATCTTGAGCGAGGGCTGACCCACGCCCACCGGCACGCTCTGGCCCTGCTTGCCGCAGATGCCCACGCCGGCATCCAGCTGCAAATCGTTTCCCACCATCACCACCCGGTTCATCACCTCCGGGCCATTGCCGATCAGGGTAGCCCCCTTCACCGGCGCCACGATGCGGCCTTTCTCGATGAGATAGGCCTCACTGGCCGAGAACACGAACTTGCCGGTGGTGATGTCCACCTGGCCGCCACCGAAGTTCGGGGCGTAGAGGCCGCGCTCCACCGAGGCGATCATCTCCTCTAGCGTGTGGGCTCCCGGGGCCATGATGGTGTTGGTCATGCGCGGCATGGGCAGGTGGGCGAAGCTCTCGCGACGGCCGTTGCCGGTGCGTGCCACGCCCATCAGCCGGGCATTGAGGCTGTCCTGCATGTAGCCCTTGAGGATGCCATCCTCGATCAGCACGGTGCGCTGGGTGGGCTCGCCCTCATCGTCGATGTTGAGCGAGCCGCGGCGCGCGTCCAGCGTGCCGTCGTCGATCACCGTGACGCCGGGCGCGGCCACCCGCTCGCCGATGCGGCCAGAATAAATGGACGTGCCCTTGCGGTTGAAATCGCCCTCGAGGCCATGGCCCACGGCCTCGTGCAGCAACACGCCGGGCCAGCCGGGGCCGAGCACCACCGGCATGGCACCGGCCGGGGCCTCGATGGCCTCGAGGTTCACCAGCGCCTGGCGCAGCGCCTCCTTGGCGAGGCCTTCGGCGCGGCCACCGGCGAACAGCTCGCGGTAGTCGAAGCGGCCGCCGCCGCCGGCATAGCCGGATTCCCGGCGCCCGCCCTGCTCGACGATCACCTGCACGTTGAAGCGCACCAGGGGCCGCACATCGGCGGCGAGGGTGCCGTCGCCGCGGGCCACCAGCACGGTGTCCACCGCCGCCGAGAGCGAGACGCTGACCTGCACCACCCGTGGGTCGGCGGCCCGCACCCAGGCCTCGATCTCGCGCAACTTCGAGAGCTTGGCCTCGGGGCCGAGTCCCTCGATCGGGTCGATGGCCGGGTACAACGCATGCCCAGTCACCACGATGCGCTGACCACGCGCCACCTCGGGGCCGCTGCGGCTGATGGCGCGGGCCGCGCGAGCCGATTCACGCAACGCCGGCAGCTCGAGCTCATCGGTGTAGGCGAAGCCGGTCTTCTCGCCGCTGATGGCGCGCACGCCCACGCCCTGCTCGATGCTGTGGGCGCCGTCCTTGACGATGCCGTCCTCCACCGTCCAACTCTCGCGGCAGCTGTGCTGGAAGTAGAGGTCGGCCTCGTCCACCCCCGGTCCCATCAGCTCGGCCAGCACCCGCTCGACATCGTCGAAACCGAGGCCGGTGGGGGCGAGCAGGGTGCGTTCGGCAATGGCGAGGCTGGACATGGTGGGAACCGCAGGCGACCGGATCGGCAAGGTGGGGGCGAGAACGCGCCCGGGCAAGCCCGGACATGGCAAGGCTAGCGCGGGGCACCGGGCGGCGGGCCTTCCGGCCCCTCGACCGGACGCCGTGGGCCGCGCTCGACCACCGTCACCTCGGGCTGGGCCCAGGGGCCGTTCACCGCGTACACGGTGCGTGAGGCCTGCTTCAGCGGAGTCTGGAACACTGCCTGGGCCACGGCGCCGAGGGCCGCCCCCGCCGGGCCGCCGGTCACGGCGCCCAGGGCCGGCAGCACGCCGCCGGTCTTGGGCAGCACCTCGATGCGCTGCTCGTACTGCCGGGTGCCGAGGGCGGTGGTGCCGCTCACCTGGATTTCGGCCGCCGGGCCGTCGATGCGCAGGTTGCGGGTGGTGGCCGCGCCGCCAGCGAAGCTGAAATCGCCACTCATGGTATTGAAGGCGAAGCCCTTGGCGAAAAAGTCGCTGAAATCGAGGCTCAGGCGCCGCGGCACCTCGGCGATGGAGACGAGGCCGAGCAGGCGGCCGGTGCCGGGTTCCACCTCCAGCAGGCGGCCCTTGCCCACGTCGAGGCGCAGGCTGCCGTCGAAGCGATCGAGACGGAAGCTGCCGGGCGAACCGGGCCAGTCGCCGACCATCCGAGCCTTGACCGGACCATCCTCCACCATGCCGGCAAAGCCCAGGGCATCGAGCATGCTGCCGAGGCTGGGGGCGCTGAAGTCGAGGTGGAAGCGCGAGCGGGTCTGACCGCCGATGCGCGACCAGTGGCCACGGGCCAGCAGCGTGAGCGCCGGCGATTCGGTGCTGAAGCGGTCGACGCGCAGCCCTTCGGGGGTGGGAAAGGCAATGAGTTCGGCGCGGCCCAGGCGGGCCTCGCCGAGGCGGAAATCGTCGATGCGGAAACGCAGGGGCGGCAGGCGGGTGGGATCGGTCTGGTCCACCGCCGGGGCGGCCTCCTCGCCCCCGGTCATCGCCCGGGCATCCACCGGCGGCCAGTGCAGGCGGGCGAAACGCCCCTGCACCTCGCCGCCCTCGGCCTGCGGCACCCGCACTTCGCCGGCGATGGCCGGGCCGTCGAAGGCGATACGCAGGGCCTCCCCGCCACGCTCGAGGCGTACCCGGCCCTCGCCGAAGCTACGGTCGAGCACATCGATGGCCCCCACCATCACATCGACCGAGGCAAGCCCCCCCGCCCCTTCGCCGCCACCCGCCGCCGCGGCCACCCAGCCGCCCACATCGAGGCTGGGCAGGCGCCCGACCACGGCAATGCCGCTGGCCGGCAGGGCGGGCGGGACATCCTCGACCGTGCCGAACTCGGCCACCCCGGCAAACGGCCGCTCGCCCTCGGCGAGGCGCCCGCGCAGGCGCATCAGCCGGCCCAAGGCCAGGTCGAGCGTACCGCCCGGCGCATCGAGCGGCAGTTCCAGGCGCAGGGGCAGCGGGGTGGCAGCGCTCTTGCGCAGCGGCGCGGGCAAACCGATCCGGGTGCCCACGAGATCGGAGCCGAGCCGCAGCCGCGGCCGTCCGCCCTCCGCCTTCGGCACCTCCAGCCGCAGATCCCAGAGGCTCTGGCCGCCAAGCCAGGGCTCCAGCCAGGCCACCGCCGGGGCGCGTTCCAGCAACTGGGCCGGTCGGAGTTCCGCCTCCAGCCGCACCTCGGCCTGGTGGGCCGCGTCGCGCACCTGGTCGCCCACCCGCAGGGTGAAAACCGCCGGGGCGCCGCCAATCCTGGCCGGCAGGGCATCGATGAGGAAGCCCTGCTCGGTGAATGGCACGCTGCCGCTCAGGCCCTCCAGCGTGAGGTCCCAGCGGCGGTCGCTGGCGCGGGTGCCGTCGATGGCCAGCACCCCTTCCACCCGGCGCTCGCCGATGCCGGCCTTGAGCGGCAGTTGCAGGCGAAGATCGAGGGCCGCCGCGCCAGCAAGATCGATGGCATCGATATGCGCTTTGTGCGCGGCATACAGCGGGCTTCGCGCCACCAGCCGGCGCAGGCCGCCGGCATCGCCACCACCGCGGATCTCGAGCTCGAGCCGGGGCTCGCGGAAATCGGCGATCCGCCCCGAGGCAGCGCTCACCCGGGCTTCCAGAAGCTGCCCGGAGAGGCCCTCGAGCACCATGCCCGGCCCAGTGAAGACGGCCTCGCCGGCCAGGCCGGTGGCCGCCGGCCAGCCCGGATGGAAGGCCAGTTCCAGTTCCGAGAGCTCGACCCGGGCATCGAACGCACCCTCGCCCCGACGGAAGGGCCAGTCGTCGAGATCGCCGCCGATCGCCACCCGACCGTGGCGGCCAAAACCCGCCACCAAGGCCTCGTCCAGCCAGCGCTGTACCGGCTTCGGCATGGTGGTGCGCGGCCAGTAGCGCTTGGCGGCCACCACCTCGAAATCATCCAGTGCGGCGGCGAGATCGAGCCGCGGGCGGCTGCCGTCGGCCTCGAAGGCCAGGCTGAAGCGGGTTTGCAGGGCCAGCCCCGGGCCGCGCAGGGCCAGGGCCTCGCTGCCCAGCACCCAGTTCTCCTCCTCGCGCCAGAGCACGAGCTCGCCGGTGAGGGAAAGCGGCAGGCGCTCGCCGAACTCGGGCGGCCAGTCGAAGCCGAGCGCCGGCGCCGCCAGCGCCAGTACCGCGCCTTGCGGGTCGAACTCCAGCCGGCCGGCCAGCCCGGACAGGCCGGGCCGGCGCCCGACCGGCGCGAAGCCCACCTCGCGCAGCAGGCCCGAGCCCCGGGCCTCGCCGGCCGGGGCGAGCGGCACCTCGAGCCCGAGCACCGTCCCCTCCGGCCGCGCCTCGGCCAGCCAGGCGGCAAGGCCGTCGGGCAGGCGGTTGCTCAGCGCCGCCAGTGCCAGCAGCGGGCCCATGTCGATCCGTCCGGCCTCGACGGCGACATACTCGCCGCCGGCCATCCAGAAGTCTTCCACCCGCTGCCGCCGCGAGCCCTCGAGGAATTCGCCGGACGGCACCGAGACCTGCCAGCCCTCGCCGCCGAGCTGCCAGCGGGCATCGAAACGGGCGCGGTCGAAGCGCAGCGGCGGCAGGGCGGTGCCGGCGCGGCGCAGGCGCAGGGCCTGCAGCCGGGCATCCAGCTGCACCTCGACGATCCGCCGGTCGGTGAGGCGGGCCCAGGCCCCGAAGCCACCGCCGCCCTCCAGCGCTTCCACGCCCAGTGCGGCCAGCAGAGGGCCCCAGGCCGGCAGTTCTGCCTGTTCACTGCCCAGCCACAGCCGGCCTTCACTGCCATCGCGGGCCAGTTCCGCCACCAGGTCGAGCGGCGCCTGCCCGGCCTCGCTCCACAACCGGGCGCCACCGCGCACGCGGGCGCCGCCCACCCGCATGCGGGCGTCGATGCGCGGCAGGGTGTGGTCGATGCCCCAGCGCTCGGCCTCGATGCGCAGGCGCGCGTCCTGCACCCGAAGCTCGCCGAAGCCCTCGAGCAGGTCGAAGGGATCGCCCCCGCCAGTGGCCACGGCGCGCGGCAGGCCACGCAGGCTCCAGCGTCCCTCGGCGTCCTGGTGCAGGGCGAGGGTGAGGCCGTCCACGCTGAGCTCGGTGAGCGGCATGCCCGGGAACAGGCCGGAATAGATCGAGACCTGCAGGTCGGCGCGCTCGATGTGCAGGGTGCGATCGCCCTCGCCGATGGCGAGCCGGCGCAGCGCGAAACGCGGCCCGGCCCGCGACCAGCGCGCCTCCAGACCGTCGAAGGCGATCGGCTGGCCGACCCGCGCCGACAGCCAGCGCGCCACCTCCTCCGGATGGCGCTCCACCACCGGCAGGAGCTGGCTCGCCAGACCCACCAGGGTGGCAAGCAGGATCAGCGCCAGGAGCGCCCCGTAGCCAAGGCTGCGGCGCAGGCGGCGCAGGGAGCGGCGCTGGGGCGCCTGCATGGATTCAGCCCCGGCTCACAGTAAGACCACGTCGTACTGTTCCTGGCCGTACTGCTCGTCGGCCTGGAAGCGCACCGACTTGCCGAGGAACTCCTCCAGCTCGGCCACCGCCACCGACTCTTCCTCGGTGATGCGGGTGACCACCGCCGGGGCGGCGATCACCAGGAGCCGCTCGGCCTCGAACTGCCGCACCGCCCGGGTCACCTCGCGGAAGATCTCGTAGCAGATCGTCTCGAGCGACTTCAGCACCCCCCGGCCGCTGCAGGTCGGGCAGGGCTCGCACAGCAGGCGCTCGAGGCTCTCGGTGGTGCGCTTGCGGGTCATCTCCACCAGCCCCAGCGGCGAGAAGTCGTAGACCGTGGTCTTGGCATGGTCGCGCGCCAGCGCCTTTTCCAGCGTGCGCAGCACCTGGCGGCGGTGGTCGGCGTCGTGCATGTCGATGAAGTCGATGATGATGATGCCGCCCAGGTTGCGCAGCCGGAGTTGCCGGGCCACCGCCTGGGCGGCCTCGAGGTTGGTGCGGAAGGCGGTTTCCTCGAGGTTGCGCTGGCCGAGGAAGGAGCCGGTGTTCACGTCCACCGTCGTCATCGCCTCGGTCTGGTCCACCACGAGGTAGCCCCCCGATTTCAGCGGCACTTCCTTCTGCAGCGCGCGGGAGATCTCGTCCTCCACGCCGTTCAGGTCGAACAGCGGCCTCTCGCCGGCGTAATGCTCGATCCGCGAGGCCAAATCGGGCATGAACTGGCCGGCGAAGCGCAGCAGCCGTTCATGGGTCTCGCGGGAATCCACCAGCACCCGCTCGATCTGCGCGCTCATCATGTCGCGCAGGGCGCGCATCGGCAGCGAGAGATCCTCGTAGATGCGCTCGCCCACCGCGGTGCTGGCGCTGGCCTCGCGGATCAGCTGCCAGGCGAGCCGCAGGTAGGCCACGTCGGCCTCCAGCGCCGGACGCTCCAGCCCCTCGGCATTGGTACGGACGATGAAGCCCATGCCGGTGCCCTCGGCCAGTTCCGCCACCAGGGCCTTGAGGCGGGCGCGCTCGGCCTCGTCCTCGATCCGGGCGGAGACGCCGATCACCTTCGAGTACGGCAGCAGTACGAGGTAGCGCGAGGGGATGCTCACCTGGGTGGTGAGCCGCGCTCCCTTGCTGCCGATCGGGTCCTTCACCACCTGCACCACGATCTCCTGGCCCTCGTGCACCAGGGAGGTGATCGAGGGCGGCGGCGCCGGCGATCCCAGTTCCTCGCCCTCGGCAGGCGGCACCTGCGGCAGGCGCACGATGTCGGAAGCGTGCAGGAAGGCCGCGCGCTCGAGGCCGATGTCGACGAAGGCGGCCTGCATGCCCGGCATCACCCGCTGCACCCGGCCTTTGTAGAGGTTGCCCACCACCCCGCGGCGCAGGCTGCGCTCGATGTGCAGTTCCTGCAGCATGCCCTGCTCCACCAGGGCCACCCGGGTCTCGCGCGGGGTGACGTTGATCAGGATCTCCGCGCTCACGGCAGCAGCCCGGCCTGGCGCAGCAGCCGCGCGGTCTCGTGGAGCGGCAGCCCCATCACCCCGCTGTAGCTGCCGGAGAGGTGCTCGATGAAGGTGGCGGCCCGACCTTGGATGGCATAGGCCCCGGCCTTGCCCTGCCACTCGCCGCTCTCGAGATAGGCCGCGAGCTCGGCCTCGCCGAGCTGGGAGAAGCGCACCTCGCTGACACAGCAGGCCGAATGCTCGCCGCCGGCGGAGAGCAGCCAGACCACGGTGGCCACCCGGTGGCTGCGACCGGAGAGCCGCCGCAGCATGCGCCCGGCATCCGCGGCATCGGCGGGCTTGCCGAACACCTCGTCGCCGAGGATCACCTCGGTATCGGCGCCCAGCACCAGAGCCCCGGGCACGGCGGCCACCTGCAGCAGGCCGGCGCCGGCCTTCTCCCGGGCCACCCGGCTCACGTAGTCGAGCGCCGGCTCGCCGGGCTGCCGCTGTTCCGGCACGTCCACGTCGAGGGGGCTGGGATCGAGGCCGATCTGCGCCAGCAGCGCGCGACGGCGCGGGGATTGGGACGCGAGGAAGAGCATGGCCCAAGCATAGCCGGCCGTGACGACCGGGCGAACCGTGGTCGCAGACGGTCACGCCGGCCCCGGACGGCGGCGCTACCCTAGCCCCATGGCCAGCCGCCGCCGTGCCCGCCCCGCCTACCCCTGCCCCATCCTGCGGGGCGGGCTGGCGCTCGCCCTGCTGGCCCTGCCCGTGCTGGCGCTGGCCCTGAGCGAACAGCGGCGCTTCAGCGATTTTGCGATCGACCACTGGACGGTGGCCGAGGGCCTGCCGCAGGTGGCGGTCTCGGCCCTGGGCCAGGACGGCGACGGCTATGTCTGGGTGGGTACCCAGAGTGCCGTGGCCCGCTTCGACGGCGTGCGCTTCGAGGTCTTCGACCGCCGGCGCAACGGCGGCATCGACACCGCGCTCTCGGAAACCGCCTTCCGCGCCAGCGACGGCCATGTCTGGTTCGGCACCCGCAGCGGCGCCCTGCGCCTGCGCCGCGACCGGGTGAGCCACCATGCGGCCACCGGCACTCCGGTGCCGGTGCAGGCGATCACCGAGTGGCCGGCCGGACGCCTGCTGTTCGGCACGCCGCGCGGCCTGTACGTGCTGCAGGACGGGCGCCTGGTGCCGGAGGACCTGGAGGGCACCGACGTGGGCGCCCTGCTGCAGGACGGCAAGCAGCTCTGGGTGGGCACGACCGGCCGCCTGCTGCGCCGGGAAGGCACCCAGCTGCGCAGCTTCGCCCTCGGCGATGGCGAGGCCCGGATAACCCGCCTGCTCAAGCGCGATGCAACCTTGTGGATCGGCACCACCCGCGGCCTGTGGCGGCAGCAGGACGATGCCGATCCGGTGCCGGTGGCCGGGCCGCCCGAACTCGCGCGCCTGCCGGTCGAGGCCCTGTGCAGCGATGGCGGCGGCAGTCTGTGGGTGGGGACGGCGCCCCGGCTCTACCGGCTGCGCCGCGACGGTGCGGTGGAAGCCATCCCCGATGCCCAGTTCGTGCGCAATGCCTGGGTGCGTGCCTGCTTCGAGGACCGCGAGGGCAATCTCTGGCTCGGCAGCCAGACGGAGAGCCTGTTCCGCCTCTGGGACGGCCTGGTTTCGCGGCTCACCGAGCTCGATGGCCTTACCGACCCCTTCGTCTGGTCGCTGGAAGACGACGGCCGCGGCGGCGTCTTCATCGGCAGCAATTCCGGGCTCTCGCATTACCGGGCCGGGCGCGTCACGCCCCTGGTGGAAGGCAGCGCTCTGCCCGATGCCGCGGTCTATGAGCTGGCCCACCTGCCCGGCGACCGGCTGTGGCTCGGCACCCGGGGCGGCCTGCGCGAGTGGGCGGGCGGGCGGCTCTCGCGCCCGGCCGGGGCCGAGGCGCTGGAAGGGGCGCAGATCAATGCCATCGTGGCCGCCGGACCGGTGACCTGGGTCGGCAGCAGCCGCGGGCTGTTCCGCCACCGCGTGGAGGAAGGCTTGCAGCCGGTGGCGGAAGGCGCCCTCGAACCCGGGGCGCAGCGCATCCGCGCCCTGCTGCCGCTCGATGCCGATACCGTGCTGCTCGGCACCGAGGACGGCCTGCGCGAGGTGCGCGGCGACGAGGTGCGGGTGCCGGAATGGGCGCAGGGCCTGCGGGGGCGGATGGTGACCAGCCTGCTCCGGCTGCCGAACGGCAGCCTGCTCGCCGGCACCCTGGATTCCGGCCTACTCCTGGCCTCCGGCGAGCGCGCCCTGCTGCTCGACGACCGCCATGGCCTACCCACGCTGAATGCCTGGACCCTGCAGATCCGCCGCGACTGGGTATACGTGAGCTCGATGGAGGGGCTCTACCGCCTGCCGCTGCAGGCCCTGCCCGATCCCGCCCGCTCCGGGGCCGAACCCGGCACGCTGGGCGCGAGCTGGGTGGTGTCGATGGCCGGCCGCCGCCAGAGCGGGCAACGCGCTCGCTGCTGCAATGGTGGTGCGCGCTCGCGAGCCCTGTTCGTGGGCTCGCAACTCTGGCTGCCTTCCATTTCCGGCGTGCTGCGGGTGGACCTCGAGGCCATCGGCAGCCCCAACATCGAACCCCTCGTGCACATCGAGGCCGCCAGCCTCGGCAGACGCCGCCTCCTGCCCAACGACGGCCCCGTGGTGCTCGGCGACGGCCCGCGCGATCTACGCTTCGACTTCACCGCCCTCCATTTCCGCAACCCGCAGGCCATGCGCTTCGAGTACCGGCTGGACGGCTACGACCGCGACTGGGTGGAGGCCGGCGAACGGCGCAGCGCCTTCTACACCAACCTGCCGCCGGGCAATTTCCAGTTCCGGGTGCGGGCCCGCGACGATGCCGGCCATACCGTGCAGTCTGCCGATGTGTTCACGGTGCGGGTCGAGCCGCGGCTCCTCGAGCGTACCGAGGTCCGGCTGCTGGCCCTGCTCGCCCTGCTGCTCGCCAGCGCCGGCGCCAGCCTGCTGGCGATGCGCCAGCAGCGCCGCCACACCGCCCGCCTCGAAGCCCTGGTGGAGGAACGCACCACCCTGCTGCAGCGCGCCAACGAGCGCCTCGAACAAGCCAACAAAGTGCTGGCAATGGAAAGCCAGACCGACGCCCTCACCGGCCTGCCGAACCGGCGCGCGGTGTTTCAGCAGATGCCGGCCATGCTCACTGCGCATCCCGAAGGCGTGGTGCTGGCCCTGATCGACATCGACCACTTCAAGCGGATCAACGACGGCTTCGGCCATGCCGCCGGCGACCTCGTGCTGCGCGACTTCGCCGCCTTCCTGCGCCGTGCCACCCGCGAGGACGACCTCCTGGCCCGCTGGGGGGGCGAGGAGTTCCTGGTGGTCTTCGCCGGCCTGCCCGACGAGGCCGTGCCAGCCCGCCTGCAGCGCCTGCTGGAGGAGGGCCGCAGCCTGCAGTTCGAGCTCGGGCAGGAGCGGCCCGTGCAGATAAGCTTCTCGGTGGGCTGGACCCGCCACCCGCTCGGCGGCGGCGCGCCGGGGGATTGGCTGCACACCCTCGAACTCGCCGATGCCGCGCTCTACCAGGCCAAGGCCCATGGCCGGAACACCTGGGTCGGCCTGGTTGCCGGGCCGGCGCTGGGCGATGCCGCGCTCGGGCCCCACCCGGGGCGACGGATCGCCGAACTGGTGGGCGATGGCCGGCTGCACTGGGTGAACCTGAAGGGCCGGCTGGCCGCGGTGCCGCGGGAGTCGCGCACGAGCTGAAGTCCGGCTGCCCTGCGGGCGACACATGCCGTGAGGCTCAGGCGCGGTGGTAGGGGTGGTTCCCGAGGATCGAACAGGCGCGGTAGAGCTGCTCGGCCACCAGCAGGCGCACCAGCATGTGCGGCAGGGTCAGAGGCCCCAGCGACCAGTGCTCGTCGGCGCGCTGCAGCACGGCCGGGGCATGCCCCTCGGGGCCGCCGACGAGGAAGGCGAGGTCACGGCCCTGCTGCCGCCAGGTGGCGAGACGCTGGGCCAGCTGCTCGGAGCTATAGGCCCTGCCGCGGCCATCGAGGGCCACCACCCAGGCCTGCTTCGGCAGGGCGGCGAGCACCCGCTCGCCCTCCTCCTGCATCGCGCGCAGCGGGTCACGGCCCTTGCCGCGCAGGCCCGGGGACACTTCCACCAGCTCCAGCGGCAGCTCACGGGAGAGCCGTTTCAGATAGTCGGCGAAGCCCTCCGCCACCCAGCCAGGCGGCCGCTCGCCGACGGCAACCAGTCTCGCCTTCAGGGCCTTCAGACCTCGGGCGGTTCGTCGCCCACCGTCCACAGGCGCTCGAGGGCGTAGAACTCGCGCACCCGCGGCAGCATCACGTGCACCACCACGTCGCCGAGGTCCACCAGCACCCACTCGGCCTCGCGCTCGCCCTCCACGCCAAGCGGCTGGAAGCCGGCCTGCTTCGAGGCCTTCACCACCTCGTCGGCCAGCGACTTGACGTGCCGGGTGGAGGTGCCGGAGGCAATCACCAGGTAGTCGCAGACCGAGGTCTTGCCGCGCACGTCGATCTCGACGAGGTCCTTGGCCTTGATCTCCTCCAGCGCGCCCACGGCGAGCTTCAGCAGGTCGGTGGCGGCCGGGAGCGGGCTCGGGGGCTGGGGCTTGATGACGTGCTGCGGCTGCGACAAAGCGGTGTTCCGGGATGGACCGGCAGCCAGTATACGCCCGGATGGGGCCTCAGCCCCCCGCCGGCCGGCGGTACAGGCCGCGGCGGGCGATGGCCTCGGCCACCGCAGGCGGCAGGTCGGCCGGGGCCGCATCGCCCTCGCCCAGGGCGGCACGGGCGCGAGTGGCGCTCTCCGGGCGCAGGGGCAGGTCGAGCAGGAACAGGCCACCGGCCGGGGCCGTGTGCAGGCGGGCAGGATCATCCACCCGGCGCCCGGCGAAGACCTCGGCCAGAAGCGGCGGCAGGGGCTCCAGCGCGCTGCCAGGGCGCCGGGCGACGATGAAATGCGCGAGGTCTGGCAGGGCCTGCCACTCGCGCCAGCCGGCAAGCCCGAGGAAGGCATCGGCGCCCAGCACGAAGCCGAGCGCTGCTTCCGCGCCATGCCCGCGCCGCCAGTCGCGCAGGGTATCGACGGTGAAGCTGGGGCCGGCGCGCGCGCCCTCGCGGCCGTCCACCCCCCAGCTCCCGTGCTCGGGCGGTGGCTCGGCGGCGAGGGCCAGCTCCAGCAGGGCAAGACGCTCGGCGAAGGGGGCGCCGGGCGGCGCCCGGTGCGGCGGATCGGCCGCCGGCAGGAAATCGAGCCGGGCGGCCCCGGTGGCCGCCAGCGCGGCGCGCGCCACTGCGAGGTGCCCGCAATGCACCGGATCGAAGGTGCCGCCGTAGAGCAGAACGAGCCGGCTCACTTCGCCAACAGCACGGCAGCGGCGCGAGGCCGGGCGATGGCGAGCAGCAGGCGTTCCAGCGCCCGCCACGGATCACCCTCGGCGCGGCCCTTGGCCATGCGTTCCACCTCGCCGGCACTGATCGCGAAACGCTCCCAGGCCGAGGGCGGGTGGCGGTCGAGGGCGCGCTTGTACTGCGCCATCTTGGCATCCCACAGCTTCGCCGCGCGCATCTCCGCCATCAGGTTGCCGCCGCTGGCCTGCACCGCGGCGAAGCCAGCCAGGGTGGCGATCTCCTTCATGACAAAGCCCAGCAGCCCGGCCACCTGCTCGCCCTCGCCGCGCAGGGCGGCGAGGATACGCGGCACGCGGGCGGCCTCACCGGCCAGCGCGGCATCCACCAGCTTGAACACGTCGTAGCGCGAGCTCTCGGCCACCAGCCGCTCGAGGGTCGGAAGATCGATGGCCCCGGCCCCAGGCGGCAGCAGCAGGGCGAGCTTGTCGATCTCCTGCGCCGCGGCGAGGAGATTCCCCTCCACCCGCTCCACCAGCCGCTCGAGGGCCTCGGGCGTGGCCACAAGACCTCGGCGGCGCAGCCGGGCGGAGAGCCAGTCGGGCAGTTCGCTGGCCTTGAGCGGCCAGACCGGCACCAGGTGCCCGGCAGCAACGATGGCCTCGCTCCACTTGCCGGCGTGCTGGCGGCTCCAGTCCTGGGCGGTGATCAGCAGCACCGTATCGGGCGGCGGGTTCGCACAGTACTCGCGGATCGCCTCGCCGCCCTCCTTGCCGGGCTTGCCGCTCGGCAGGCGCAGGTCGAACAGGCGACGGCTGGCGAACAGGCTGAGCGAGGCCATCCCCTGGGTCAGGCGGTTCCAGTCGAAGCCGCCCTCGGCGTGCAGCACCTCGCGCTCGGCATAGCCCTCGGCCCGGGCCTTCTCGCGCACGGCATCGGCGCATTCCTGCACCACCAGCGGCTCGGTGCCGGCCACCAGCACGACGGGCGGCAGGGCTTCGCCGGCCAGCCGGCGCAGGAACTGGTCGGGCCGGAGCTCCACGGGCCTTCAGTCGTCGCGCAGGGCGATGTCGACACGGCGCAGCAGCGCGGCCTGCATGTCGCGGCGCAGCTCCTGCTGGATGATCTCCTGCTCGCCCGGGTTGCCGAAGCTTTCCGCGGCCTCGTAGACGTAGTCGCGGGCCAGTTCGATCCGGGCGCCATCGAGGCGCTTGGCGCCCGTGGCATCCACCAGATCGAACACCACCGTGTAGCGGGTCTCCACCTCGCGCACGGCCACGAAGGCATCCACCGAGATCGGCCGGGTCTCCCAGCGCTCCTCGCGGATGGCGAGCCTGGCCCCCGCCCCCTCCTCTCCCTCGGCCAGCGTCAGCCCGGCGCGGGCAAGATCGCGGCGCAGGCCCTCGACGAGCGGGCTGTAGGGGTCGGCGGCGCTCACGGCCAGCGGGCCGAAGCCCGCTGGCAGTTTCAGCGCCCCGCGCGGGGCAAAACCGCAGCCGGCAAGCACGAGCGCGGCGAGCAGCGCGGTAGCGGTAAGGCGGCGGGCAGGGCGCATACAGCTCATCCGACGACGAGGTTGACGATCTTGCCGGGCACGACGACGACCTTCTTCACCGTCTGCCCGTCGATGAACTTCAGCACGTTCGGCTCGGCCAGCGCCAGCGCCTCGATGGCCGCCCTGTCGGCGCCGGCCGGCACCTCGATGGTGCCACGCAGCTTGCCGTTCACCTGCACGGCCAGGGTCAGGGAGTCGCGCACCAGCGCCGCCGGGTCCACCTGCGGGAACGGCAGGGTCTCGAGCACCGTCTCCGGGTGGCCGAGCCGCTGCCACAGGGCATGGCTGGTGTGCGGCGTGATGGGGTTGAGCAGCAGGGTCACCGCCTCGAAGGCCTCCTGCCGGAGCGCCCGGGCGATCTCGCCAGGCTCGTCGTACTTCGACAGCGCGTTGAGCAGCTCCATCACCGCGGCGATCGCGGTATTGAAGCTGTAGCGGCGGCCGTAGTCGTCGGTCACCTTCTGGATGGTCTCGTGCAGCTGCCGGCGCAGGGCCTTGCCGGCGGGCGACAGGTCCGCGGCATCCAGCCCGGAGCGCGGCAGGGCCGCCACCGGCCCGCCCTCGGCATGCTTCTGCACCTGGTTCCAGAGGCGGCGCAGGAAACGCGCCATGCCTTCCACGCCGGACTCGTTCCAGTCCAGCGACTGCTCCGGCGGCGCGGCGAACATCGAGAACAGGCGCACGGTGTCGGCGCCGTAGCGGTCCACCATCACCTGCGGATCGACGCCATTGTTCTTCGACTTCGACATCTTCTCGGTGCCACCGATGTGCACCGGCTGGCCGTCGGCGCGCAGCCTCGCCGCCACCACGCGGCCGCGCTCGTCGCGCTCGACCTCGACATCGGCGGGGTTGAACCATGTCCGCGATAGCGTCTTGGAGGAATGTACCGTCCCGTCTGCCCGAGACTCCTGCGTGACGATTTCTTCTTCACGATAGAAGGTCTCGGCCACCACCATGCCCTGGCAGAGCAGATTGATCGCCGGCTCGTCGCTGTCCACATAGCCGGCATCGCGCAGCAGCTTGTGGAAGAAGCGGAAGTACATGAGGTGCATCACCGCATGCTCGATGCCGCCGATGTACTGATCGACCGGCAGCCAGTACTTCGCCCGCTCGTCGAGCATGTCATTGGCGTCAGGGCAGCAGTAGCGCGCGTAGTACCAGCTCGACTCCATGAAGGTATCGAAGGTGTCGGTCTCGCGCTCGAAGCGCTGGCCGGTGGCAGGATCGACGTATTCGCGCCAGGTCGGATCCTGCTTGATCGGCGAGGCCACGCCCTCGAAGCGCACGTCCTCCGGCAGCACCACCGGCAGCTGCTCCTCCGGTACCGGGTGTGCCCTGCCCTCGGCGTCATACAACATCGGGATCGGGCAGCCCCAGTAGCGCTGGCGGGAGACCCCCCAGTCGCGTAGGCGGTAGTTCACCCGTCGGGTGGCCTTGCCGCCCAGCAGCTCGGCGGCCTTCTCGAAGGCGGCCTTGTGGTCGAGGCCGTCCATCGGCCCGGAGTTCACCGTACGCAGGCCAGGCGCGGTCTTGTCGCCGTACCAGTCCTGCCAGCGGGCGGGATCGTAGGTCTCACCCTCGACGGCAATCACCTGCCGGATCGGCAGACCGTACTTGCTGGCAAACTCGAAGTCGCGCTCGTCATGGCCGGGCACGGCCATCACCGCGCCGGTGCCGTAGCCCATCAGTACGAAATTGGCCACCCATATCGGCAGGCGTTCGCCGCTGAGCGGATGCAGGGCGAACAGACCGGTGGCGACGCCACGCTTCTCCTGGGTCTCCAGCTCGGCCTCGGAAACCCCGCCACGCCGGCATTCGGCAACGAAGGCGGCGACCTCGGGGTCCGTCGCCGCGGCCTTCACCGCCAGTGGGTGCTCGGCGGCCACGGCAAGGTAGGTCACGCCCATCAGCGTGTCGGGACGGGTGGTGAACACCCGCAGCGGTTCTTCCGCGCCCTCGACGGCGAAGCTGATCTCCAGCCCCTCCGAGCGGCCGATCCAGTTGCGCTGCATGGTCTTCACCGATTCCGGCCAGCCCGGCAGGCGATCCAGGCCGTCCAGCAGCTCCTGGGCGTAGTCGGTGATCTTGAGGAACCACTGCGGGATCTCGCGCTTCTCTACGAGGGCGCCGGAGCGCCAGCCGCGGCCGTCTACCACCTGCTCGTTGGCCAGCACGGTCTGGTCCACCGGGTCCCAGTTCACCACACTGTTCTTGCGGTAGACGAGGCCCTTGGCATAGAGCCGGGTGAAGAACTGCTGCTCCCAGCGGTAATACTCGGGGCGGCAGGTGGTGACCTCGCGCGACCAGTCGTAGGCATAGCCCAGCGCCTTGAGCTGGGCGCGCATGCGCTCGATGTTGGCGTAGGTCCACTTCGCCGGCGCGGTATGGTTCTTGATCGCGGCGTTCTCGGCCGGCAGGCCGAAGGCATCCCAGCCCATCGGCTGCAGCACGTTGAAGCCCTGCATGCGCTTGAAGCGGCTGATCACATCACCGATGGTGTAGTTGCGCACATGCCCCATGTGCAGCGCGCCCGAGGGATAGGGCAGCATGCACAGCGCGTAGTACTTCGGTCGCGTGGGGTCCTCGACCACCTCGAAGGCCCGGGTGCGCTCCCAGCAGGCCTGGGCGGCGGCCTCGATGGCCTTGGGCTGGAAGGAACTCTCAGTGCTGGCGGGGTCGGGCTGGCTGGAATCGTGCATGGGCGTGATGGGATTTCGGCCCGGCGCGGCGGGCGCCGGAAAGCCGCTAAGCGTACCGCAAGCCGCCAGCAGTCCTCCGGCCGGCCTTCACTGGCCGTGTGGCAGGCCCATGGCTACAGTCGATACCTCCACTGGAAGGAGCCCCCATGATGCCCCCTGCCCTGCGCGCCCTGGCCGCCACCGGCTTGTTCGCCGCCGCTGCGCCGGCCCTGGCCAGCACCACCGTCCTGCACTGCGGCGATCTGTTCGATGCCGCCCGCGCCCGCCTCGCCGGGCCGAGCAGCGTGCTCATTGAAGGCGACCGGGTGAAGGAAGTGCGGCCGGGCCGGGTGGAGCTGCCCGGGGCCACCACCATCGACCTTTCCGGCCATACCTGCTCACCGGGCTGGATCGACCTGCACGTGCACGTGGGCAGCGAGTCGAACCCCGACAGCTACTCGGAGGGCTTCCGCCTCGACGACGTCGATCTTGCCCTGCGTGCCACCCGCTACGTGCGCCGCACCCTGGAGGCGGGCTTCACCACCGTGCGCGACCTTGGCGGCACCCTGGCCCCGCACCTGCGCGACGCCATCAACGCCGGCATCCTTCCCGGCCCGCGCATCTATGCCGCCGGTAAATCCATCGCCACCACCGGCGGCCACGCCGATCCCACCAATGGCCTGAACCGTCGTTTCGCCACCCTGGTGGGCCCGCCGGGCCCGACGGAAGGGGTGATCAACGGCGTCGACCAGGCCCGGCAGGCGGTACGCCAGCGCTACAAGGAAGGCTCGGACACCATCAAGATCACCGCCACCGGCGGCGTGCTGAGCTACGCCCGCAGCGCCGACGCGCCACAGTTCACCCTCGAGGAGATCCGCGCCATCGTCGAGACGGCGCGCGACTACGGCTATACCGTGGCCGCCCACGCCCACGGCGACGAGGGGATGCGCCGCGCCATCCTCGGCGGCGTCACCAGCATCGAGCACGGCACCTTCATGAGCGAAGCCACGATGCGGCTGATGAAGGAGCACGGCACCTGGTACGTACCGACCATCAGCGCTGGACGCTTCGTCGGCGAGAAGGCCGAGGTGGAGGGCTATTTCCCCGCCATCGTCCGCCCCAAGGCCCGGGCGGTGAGCGTGCAGATCATGGATACCTTCGCCCGCGCCTACCGCATGGGCGTGCCGATCGCCTTCGGCACCGACGCCGGCGTCGGCCCGCACGGCGAGAATGCCCGCGAGTTCGAGTACATGGTGGAGGCCGGCATGCCCCCGGCCGAAGCCCTGCAGACGGCCACGGTGAATGCTGCCAAGGTGCTGGGGGCGGGCGATCTGGGCCAGCTCGCTCCCGGGCTTCCGCGCCGACGTGGTGGCCGTGCCGGGCAATCCACTGGACGACATCTCCGCCACCCGCCGGGTGGCTTTCGTCATGAAGGACGGGGTGGTGGTGAAGGCTCCCGGGCTCGCCGCGGGCTTGTAAAGCCGCCGCGCCGCCTCCATCTCGCGCCCGTCCCGATCCCGAGGGGCCACCGTCCGGCGGCCCCGTCCTGCCGGAGTTCCGCATGATCTCGCTCGACCCCCGTTCGCCTGCCGCTGCCACTGCCGCGCCCGCCAGCGCCCATGTCTTCGATGCCAGCCTCGAGGGCTTCGAGCAGGAGGTGCTGCTGAAATCGCGCGAGGTGCCGGTGTTGGTCGACTTCTGGGCCAGCTGGTGCGGCCCCTGCAAGGCGCTGGGGCCGATCCTCGAGAAGCTGGCCGCCGAGTACCGCGGCGCTTTCCTGCTCGCCAAGGTGGACGTGGACAAGGAGCAGCAGCTCGCCGCCTACTTCCAGATCCGCTCGGTACCCACGGTGATGCTGCTCAAGGGCGGGCAGATCGTGGACGGCTTCCCCGGCGCTCTGCCCGAAGCGCAGCTGCGCCAGTTCCTCAGCCGCCACGGCATCGAACCCACCGCTGCGGAAGCCGGTGCCGGCCCCGAGGCAGCGCCCGCCGACCCGGAGGCCGAGGTCATCCGCCTGCGCCAGGCGGTGGCTGCCAAGCCCGAAGACGAGGCCCTCAAGCTCGACCTGGCGCTGGCCCTGCTGAAGGTGGGGGCCGCCGCCGAGGCCGAGACCCTGCTGGACGCCCTGCCCGCCAATCTCGCCGCCGACGAACGCGCGGTGAAGGCCCGGGCCCGGCTCGGCTTCGCCGCCCTGCTGAAGGCGGCCCCGCCGGCCGCGGTGCTGGAGCAGGCCCTGGCCGCCAACCCGAACGACCTCCGGGCGCGCCATCTGCTGGGGGCGCGGAAGCTGGTGGAAGGGGATGCCGAAGGGGCGCTGGAGCAGTTCCTCGAGATGCTGCGGCGCGACCGCGGTTTCGAGGACGGCCTGCCAAAGAAGGCCCTGATCGACGCCTTCCGGGTGGTCGAGGACGAGGACCTGGTGGGCACCTACCGGCGCCGGATGGCCTCGCTGCTGTTCTGACGCCCCAGGCCCGGAGCGGCACCCCGCCAGCGCCCGCACCGGCGCCCCATACGGCATGGTATGGTACTTCCATGTCGCCCCGCCTACTCCGCCACGTCTTCAACCTCTGGCCGCCCTTCCTGTTCTCCGGCATCCACGTCACCCGGCTGGAGGCCGACTGGCGCGGGGCCGAGGTGGAATTGCGCCTGCGCCCCTGGAACCGTAACTACGTCGGCACCCACTTCGGCGGCTCGCTGTTCGCCATGACCGACCCGTTCTGGATGATCCTGGTGATGCGCTCACTGGGCCCCGATTACCTCGTGTGGGACCGGGCCGCCGAGATCGAGTTCGTGAAGCCGGGCCGCGGCACGGTACGCTGCCGCTTCCAGCTCGAGGAGGCCCTGCTCGCGGAACTGCGGGAGGCCGCGGCCGGCGGCGAGCGGGTGCTGCGCTGGCTGGACTGCCCGGTGCTGGACGCCGAGGGCGAACTGGTGGCCCGGGTGCGAAAGCAGCTCTACGTGCGCCTGAAGCCGCGGGCCCGCCCCGGGGCCGCGGCCGGCGCGGCCGGTGCCGGCCGGCCGGCCCGGGCCGCCTGACCCCCACGCCGCCGCTGGACACTGCCACGCCGACGCGAGAAGCTGCCCTCCCGAGCTGCCCTGCCCCCACGCCCACGCGCCGCCATGGCCATCCTTCGATTCACGCCGTCGCCCGACGAGGAGATGTCGCCGGAGGAACTCTCGGCCTTCCTCACCTCGATGATGCCGGACATCCCCGGCTACCGGGTGATGCGCCGCATCGGCAAGGGCGGCATGAGCTACGTTTATCTTGCGGTGCAGGAATCGCTCGACCGCCAGGTGGCGATCAAGATCACCGCGCCGGAGATCCTGCGCGACGAGATCAGCAAGCAGCGCTTCGAGCAGGAGGCGCGCACCATCGCCAAGCTCGAGCACCCCTGCATCGTCGGCATCTATGAGGTGGGGCGCTCGCCACAGGGCCTGATGTACTACGTCATGCCCTACCTGTCGAAAGGCCACCTCGGTCAACGCGACCTGCGCCACGACGAGAGCCGCATCATCGATGTGCTGCGCTCGCTGCTCTCGGCGCTCGGCTATGCCCACACCCGCGGCATCGTGCACCGCGACGTGAAGGCCGAGAACGTGCTGTTCGACAATGCCGACCGCCCGGTGCTGGCCGACTTCGGCATCGCCCTGCCCTTCCGCAGTTCCACCCGCATCACCAACACCGGATTCGCCGTGGGCAGCGCTGCCTACATGGCGCCAGAACAGGCCCGTGGCGACGTGGTGGACGGTCGCGCCGACCTCTATTCGGTGGGCGTGCTGGCCTACGAGATGCTCACCGGCCACCTGCCATTCCAGGCCAACGATGCCCTGGCCTTGGCGGTGATGCACGCCCACGACCCGATCCCGCCGCTGCCGGCCAACCGCCGCCACTGGCAGCCCTTCATCTCGGTGGCGATGGCCAAGCTGCGCGAGCAGCGCTTCCGTAATGCCGAGCAGATGCTCAATGCGCTGGACGAACTCGAGCGCAAGCTGCGCCCCGGCGCCATCCCGCCCGCGGCCGCCTCGCTGCCACCGGCTGCCGAGGCTGAGGCGCCGACGCCGCTCGGCATCGAGGCCGGCCGCCGCGGGTGGCCGCGTCTGCCCTGGCCGTGGTTGGGCGCGGGGGCAGCCGGCCTGCTGCTGGCCGCGGGCCTCGGCTGGTGGCTGAGCCGTCCGCCCGCGCCACCGCAGTTCTTCGGTGTCGAGGCCGCGGCCGAACGTCCCTCCATCCCCGACCCGATCGGTGCCGTGGCCGTGGCGGCCGGCACCGCGCCCGCCACCGACGCGGTCCCCGAAGGCAACGCACCGGCGGCCAGCCCGGCCAGTCCTGCCGCGCCAACCGTGGCGGCAGAGCCCGAGCCCGCGCCGCCGGTGGCCGGCCCGGGCGAGAGCTTCCTCACCCGCGCCCTGCCCTACGACCCGCGGGTGCCGGCGGCCCGTGAACTCACCGCGGCGCAACGGCAGATCGCCCGCCTACGTCTGAGCACGCCGGCCGGCGACAACGCCGCAGAATCGCTGCTCGCCGCCCGGGCCATCGCCCCGCGCGATCCGGGCCTGCCGGCGCTGGAAACCCGCCTCGTGGAGGCCTTCGGCAGCCAGTTCGGCAAGGCCCTGGAAAGCGGTGACGGCGCCAATGCCACCGCCCTGTGGCAGCGCCTGCGGCGCTTCGTCGAACAGGCCGGCATCGCCGACAACCCGGCCTGGACGGCCCTGCTCGCCGAGCGCGAGGCCGCCGTGCGCCGGCAGCTTGCCGAAGCCGCGCTGCGCCGCGATGCCCGCCTGCTGCGCCGGGCGAACGAGGAGATCGCGGCCTATGGCCTCGATGCTGCACGCTTCGAGACCGAGGTACAGGCCGCACGCCTTGCCCTGCTGCCGCGCCCGGGAGCACGGCTGGAGGCCCGGGGGCCGGCCATGCGCCTGCTGGTGGCGCCCACCGAGGGCAGGCCGGGCCTCGCCGCCATGGAGACCCCGGTGACCCGCGCCGAGTACGAGGCCTTCGCCCAGGCCACCGGTCGGCCGGTCTCGCGCTGCCGCGGCGGCTTCCTCGAACGCCGCACCTGGCAGTCTCCGGGCTATGCCCAGAGCCCCCGCGACCCGGTGGTCTGCGTGACCCACGACGATGCCCTGGCCTACGCTGCCTGGCGTGGCCAGCGCGAGGGCCAGCGCTACCGCCTGCCCAGCGCCGCGGAATGGGCCCTGCTGGCCCAGGGCGCCGTGGCCGACTGCGCCTCGGCACGCCTCGCCTGCGACCGCCGCGAGGGCACGGTGCCGGTGGGCGGCGGCAAGACCACGCCGATGGGCCTGAGCGACATCGGCGGCAATACCCGGGAGTGGCTAGCGGGCGGAACCCAGGCCGGCGGTGCCGGCTGGCGCACGCCGCCGGCGCAGGCCCGGGCGGCGGCGGTGCAAGCCGTGCAGGACCCACGCGGAGCCGACGACCTCGGCTTCCGGCTGGTGCGCGACGTGCCCCTGGCCGAACTCCTCGGCGAACCCACCGCCCGCGCCCGCTGAACGCATCCGGGCCTTCGCATCGGCCTGCCATGGCAGGACGCTAGGATCGCGGCATGCGCAACCTCCGCACCTGGTTCCTCACTGGTCTGCTCACCCTGCTGCCGCTCTGGCTGGCCTGGCTGGTGGTGAGCTTCCTCTTCGGCCTCCTCGTCGACCTCTCCCGGCCCTGGGTGGGGCCGCTGCTCGTCGGTCTGTCCCGGCTCAGCCCCGAGCTGTTCGGCTGGCTGCTGAATCCCTGGGTGCTGCCGGTGGTGGCGCTGGTGGGCACGCTCGTCGTGATCATCGGCGTCGGCGCGCTCACCCGGCGCGTGGTCGGCCAGACCCTGCTCGGCGTCGTCGAGGGCCTGATCGCCCGCGTGCCGCTGGTGAACGTGGTCTATTCCTCGGCGCGCAAGCTGCTCGACCTGCTGCAGCATCCCCCGGGCGGCAAGGGCCAGCGCGTGGTACTGATCGACTTCCCCAACCGCGAGATGAAGGCGGTGGGCTTCGTCACCCGCCTGCTGCGCGAGGAAGGCAGCGGCCGCGAGCTGGCCGCGGTGTACGTGCCCACCACCCCCAACCCCACCTCGGGCTACCTCGAGATCGTGCCGGTAGACCGGCTCACGCCCACCGACTGGAGCTTCGACGAGGCCATGGCCTTCATCATCTCCGGCGGCGCCGTGGCGCCCGAGGCCATCCCCTTCGACCGCCCGCGGGAATGAGCCCGGAGGTCCGCGGCCGCCGCACGCCCCCGCCGCGACGATGCCGGCATCACCGGCCTGCCGCGGCCGCGGATGCTGCGCATCGACCGCGGCTTCGTGGTCGGGCTGCTGCTGGTGGGCCTCGGCTTCCTCTGGCTGAAAGGCGGCGCGCCGCCGGGCTTCCCCGGCGAACCCGACCTCACCCGCTACCGCGGCGCGCCCCTGCTGGTGGTGTACGGCGCGCCCTGGTGCCGCGACTGCGAGGCCGAGTGGCGGCGCCTGAAAGCCGCCCTGCCCGAGGGGCTGGCGGTGGTGCACCTCGTCACCAGCACCGAGGCCGGCTACGGCCACCCCGCCACGGCGGAAAGCGCCGCGGCCTGGGCGGCCAGGCTCGGCGTGCCACCGCAGCAGGTGCTGGCCGCCGACCTCACGACGATGCCGCTGCCGGCCCTGTCGCTGCGCGATGGAAGCGGCCGCGAGCGCCTGCGGCTCTCGGGCCGCGCCGACCTCGAACGCCTGCGTGCCGAGTGGCGGCGCCTCGCTCCGCCCCCCGCCAGCGCCGAGGGCGTGGGTCTCAACGCGTCTGCGCCGCCTCGAAGCGGCGGCTGACGGCGTTCCAGTCCACTACCTGCCACCAGGCGCCGATATAGTCGCCGCGGCGGTTCTGGTAGCGCAGATAGTAGGCGTGCTCCCAGACATCGAGGCCGAGGATCGGCGTGCCGCGCACCTCGGCCACGTCCATCAACGGGTTGTCCTGGTTCGGCGTGGAGGTGATGGCGAGGCTGCCGTCCTCACGCCGCACCAGCCAGGCCCAGCCGGAGCCGAAGCGGGAGGCCGCGGCCTGCGAGAACTGTTGCTGCATGGCCTCCTGCGAGCCGAAGGCGGCCTCGATGGCCTTGCGCAGGGCAGGCGAGGGCTCGCCGCCCTGGCCCGCCGGAGCCATCACCGTCCAGAACAGGCTGTGGTTGTAATGGCTGCCGAGGTTGTTGCGCACCGCTGGCGGCAGGGTGGAGATGCGGGCAAGCAGGGGCTCGATCTCCCCCCCGCGCAGCGCCGGCAGCTCGGCGGCCAGCTGGTTGAGCGTGGCCACCGCACCACCGTGATGGCGCTGGTGGTGCAGGCGCATGGTCTCGGCATCGATCGCCGCCTCCAGCGCGTCCTCGGCATAGGGCAGCGGCGGCAGGCGGTAGGGCCCCTCGGCGGCCGCGACAAGCCCGGAGAACACGAGGCAGGCCGCAGCCAGCAGGGTCCGGTACCACCGGGGACGGGGCAGGGCGATGGGAGCGGTGGCGGTAGGCAGCGAGGACATCGGCAGGCTCCTGTTGAAAGCGGACGCGTATCCTCGCACCTCGACCGTGGAGGAGGCATGCCGATGTGGTGGAAGCGCGCCCTGTTCTGGAGTCTGATGCCGCTGGCGGCACCCCAGGGCCTCTTGGCGCGCCGGCGCGCGCCGCGCTTCCCGGCCGCTGCGGGCCCGGCGGAAGGCAGGGTGGGCGCGGGGCCGGGGCTGCGCCTGCTCGCCATCGGCGATTCCATCATCGAGGGCGTGGGCTGCCGGACACTGGAGGAGGCCTTCGCCGGCCAGTTCGCCCGGCACCTGGCCCGCGCCACCGGATGCGCGGTCCACTGGCGCGCGCTGGGGCGTACCGGCGCCTGCGCCGCCGGCATCCGCGAGGGGCTGCTGCCCAAGGTGGCGCCTGGCAGCTTCGAGCTCGCGGTGGTCTCGGTGGGCGTGAACGACGTCTCCTCGCTGAAGCGCAGCGCCCGCTTCCGCGCCGACCTCGCGGCCCTGCTCGACGGCCTCGTGGAACGCGCCGCTCCCGGCGGTCTCGTGGTGCTCTGCGGCCTGCCACGCATGGAAACCTTCCCGCTGCTGCCGCAGCCCCTACGCTTCCTCGCCGGTCTGCGTGCCGAGACCTTCGACGCCATCGGCGCCGCGCTCGCCCGCGCCCGGGCCGGCGTGCATCACGAGCCCACGGCCTACGTTCCCGCCCCGCACGAGTTCGCGCCCGACGGCTACCACCCGAACGCCGCGACCCAGGGCCTGTGGGCAGGGCGGCTGGTGGAGCGGCTCATGGCCCAAGGCCGACTCGCGCCCCCGCCGCGGGCTTGCGAGGGCGCAGTGGCAGAATAGGCCGATGGATCTCGCCCACTCCCACTTCCACGCCGCGTCCGTGCCCGAGGGCACCACGCTCGTCCTCGACCGCCCCGACGACTGGCACCTGCATCTGCGCGACGGCGAACAGCTCGCCGCCGTGCTGCCGCATACCGCGGCACAGTTCGGCCGCGCCATCGTCATGCCGAACCTGAAGCCGCCGGTCACCACCACCGCGCTGGCCGCCGCCTACCGCGGGCGCATCCTCGAGGCCCGCCCCGAAGGCGCCGGCTTCGAGCCGCTGATGACGCTCTACCTCACCGACAACACCTCGGCTGCCGAGATCCGCGAGGCCAAGGCCTCGGGCTTCGTGCACGCGGTGAAGCTCTACCCCGCCGGGGCGACCACCAACTCCGATTCCGGCGTCACCGACCTCAGGCATACCTACAAGGCACTCGAGGCGATGCAAGAAACGGGCATGGTGCTCGCCATCCATGGCGAAGTGACCGACCGCGACATCGACGTATTCGACCGCGAGAAGGCCTTCATCGAACAGAAACTGATCCCGCTGCGGCGCGATTTCCCAGCCCTGCGAGTGGTCTTCGAGCACATCACCACCCGGGACGCCGCCGACTACGTCGCCTCGGCGCAAGGCGACATCGCCGCCACCATCACCGCGCACCACCTGCTCTACAACCGCAACGCGCTCTTCCAGGGCGGCATCCGGCCGCACTACTACTGCCTGCCGGTGCTGAAGCGCGAATCTCACCGCCAGGCGCTCATCGCCGCCGCTACCTCGGGCAACCCGCGCTTCTTCCTCGGCACCGACTCGGCCCCGCACGCCAAGGGCGACAAGGAATCGGACTGCGGCTGCGCGGGCTGCTACACCGCCCTGCACGCGCTCGAACTCTATGCCACCGCCTTCGAGGCCGCCGGCGCGCTGGACCGGCTCGAAGGCTTCGCCAGCCACTTCGGCGCCGATTTCTACCGCCTGCCGCGCAACACCGGCCGGGTGCGGCTGCGCAAGGAGCCTTGGACCCTGCCCGCCGACCTGCCCTACGGCACACGGCGCATCGTGCCGCTCGGCGCCGGCGAACGGCTGGGCTGGCGTTTCCTCGGCGCAGCCTGATCCCCCTTCCCGACCCCCGACGCGGACTCTCCCCATGCCTGCCGATGCCAGCCACCTGCCCCTGCCCTTCCGCCAACTCAAGCTGCGGCCGAAGACCCTGCTTCAGGTAGGGCGTGAAGGCGACTCGGCCACGCCCAGTGAATGGCAGTTCTGTGCTGCCATCGAGGGCAAGGGCCTGATGCTGGCGCCGCTGCCCGGTGCCCGTATGTCGGCCCTGCCCACGGGCGCTGGGCTGCAGGTGCAGGGCTTCACCGGACAGTACGACTTCCATTTCAAGACTTCGGCGCTCGGCACCTTCGAGGTGCCCTTCGCCTACACCCTGCTCGCCTGGCCCGAGGAGGTTCGGGGCCGGCTGGTGCGCCAGGCCCTGCGCGTGCGCACCCTGCTGCCGGCCCAGCTCTCCGCCCTGCCGGGCGGCGGCGAGCCGCGTGCCGCCGCGGTGCTCGACCTCAGCCTGACCGGCGCCCTGGTGGAGACGCCCGCACCGGTGGGAGCGCTCGGCGAGTCCCTGCGCATCAGCTTCGTGGTCGAGGTGGAGGGCGATCCCTTGCAGATCACCACCGAGGCGCGGATCTGCCACCACCGCGCCATGGAAGGCCCGAGCCGGCAGCGCCTGGGCCTGAGCTTCCGGGCCCTGCCGCGGCAGGAGCGGCTGGCGCTCGCGGCCTACCTGCACGGGCTGGCAGCCTCGCTCGACGCCTGAGGCCGTTCAGACCTCCACCACGTCGCCGGGACGGGCCAGCGCCACGCGGGCCTGGAAGCGTTGGCGCAGGGCCTCGGCCATCGGCCGCCGCGCTTCGTCCTCGCCGTGCACCAGCCACACCGGCGGATGGCCGGGGATGCGCCCGTACCAGTCGAGCAGGCCGGGCTGGTCGGCATGGGCGGAGAGCCCGCCGATGGTGTGGCGGCGCGCCCGCACCGCCACCTCGCTGCCGAGGATGCGTACGTAGCCGGCCCCATCGACCAGCCGGCGCCCGAGGGTGCCGCGCGACTGGTAGCCGACGAAGACCACGTGGTTGCGTTCGACGGGCAGGCGCTGGCGCAGGTGGTGGCGCACCCGCCCGCCATTGGCCATGCCGGAGCCGGCGATGATGATGGCGCCGCGGTCGATGCGGTTGATGGCCATCGACTCCTCCACCGAGACCGCGAAATGCAGATTGGGCAGGCGAAGCGGGTGAGGGCGCTCGGCCCAGAGCCGCTTCGCCTCGGCATCGAACAGATCGCTGTGGCGCTCGTAGACCTCGGTGACCTTCGAGGCCATCGGGCTGTCGAGGAAGATCCGCCAGCGCCCGAGGCCCCAGTCCTCGAAATGCTGGGCGAACCAATACAGCAGCTCCTGCGTGCGGCCGACGGCAAAGGCCGGGATCACCACGTTGCCGCGGCCCTCCCAGGCCTCGCGGAACAGGGCGCCGAGCTCCGCCACGGTGGCGGCGCGCTCGCGGTGGGCGCGGCCGCCATAGGTGGATTCGAGCAACACCAGGTCGGCCTGCGGCACCGGGGCGGCATCACGCAGGATCGGGGTGCCGCGCGGCCCGAGATCGCCCGAGAACACCAGGCACCGGGAGCCGGTGGCGCCGGCCTCGGCCAGCGCCACCGAGGCCGAGCCGAGGATGTGGCCGGCATCGCGCAACACCAGCTCGAGCCCCGGAAAAAGCGTGATCGGGCGGTCGTACTCCAGCGGTCGCAATTGCCGTGCCACCCGCGCCACATCGGCGAGGGTGTAGAGCGGTTCTAGGTCCTCGGCGTCGAACTCACGGCCCTCGGCACGGCGCCGGCGGGCACGCTCGGCATCGGCCTCGGCCAGCCGCGCCGAGTCCTCCAGCATCACCGGCAGCAGATCGGCCGTGGCGCGGTGGGTGTAGATCGGACCGCGGAACCCGCGCTTCACCAGCAGGGGCAGGCGCCCGCTGTGGTCGATGTGAGCATGGCTCAGCACCACAGCATCGAGGCTGGCCGCATCGAAAGGGAAATCCTCGCGGTTGCGGGCCTCGTCCTCGCGGCTGCCCTGGCGAAGACCGCAATCCAGCAGCAGCCGCCGGCCGGCCGCCTCCACCTCGTGGAAGGAGCCGGTCACCTCGCCGGCAGCGCCGTGGAAGCGAACCTTCACCGTCGCTCCTCTTCAGCGGGCCGGGGGCGGGGCCTGCATCTCCTCGAGCAGGGCCGGGGCCGGGAACACGTTCTCCATCACCCAGAGCATGTAGCGCGAGTCCACGGCGATCATGCGGGTCATCTTCGGATCGAACACCCAGTTCGAGCTCACCGACTCCCAGTTGCCATCGAAGGCCAGGCCCACCAGCCGACCGCGGGCATCGAGCACCGGCGAGCCGGAGTTGCCGCCGGTGATGTCGAGGTCGGAGAGGAAGTTCACCGGCACGCTGCCAAGCGCGCTGTCCTCGCGGCCGCGGTACTGGCGCTCGCGGATCAGGTCGAGCTGCACCTTGGGTGAGTCGAAGGGCTCCTTACCGGTGTGCTTGGCGGCGAGCCCCTCCAGCGTGGTGAAGGGGGTGTAGGCCACGCCATCGCGCGGCACGTAACCGGTCACGTTGCCGAAGGTGATGCGCAGGCTGAGATTGGCATCCGGGTAGACATGCCCGCCCTGCAACTTGCGGTAGGCCTGCACGGCAGCGAGGAAGGCCGGGCGGTGCAGCAGGTTCTCGCCGACACGCGCCTTGGCCTCGTTCTCCATCGCCATGAAAGTGGGATGCAGGGCCACCGCCAGCTTCAGCAGCGGATCCTCGCTGGCCTCGAGTGCCGCACGGTCGGCAGTGAGCAAAGCGAGCCTGGCCTCGGTCGACTCCAGCGCAGTTGCGGCGTAAAGCCTTTCGAGCCCGGCGCGGATGGAGGCCTCGCTGCCATCCCCCACCAGGGCATCGAGGGCCGGCACGCGCTGGGCCGCCGGCAGTTTGGCGTACTCGCCGAGCCAGTAAGCCAGCAACTGCAGCTCCATGGCACGGGCATAGCGGCGCTCGAGCTGGCGCTGGCCACCCTCGATGGCCGGCAGATCGCGCTGCTGGAAGCCCGGCGCGCGCTCCAGGTCGGGCTTGGCCTTTTCGATCGAAAGCCGATAGAGCTGGCGCACGCTGGCCAGCAGGCCGGTATTGCCGATCTGGCCGAACACCAGGTCGCGCTCGCGGGTGGCCCGGGCCTTGGCGGCAAGCTCTACCAGGGCGCGGTAGGAAGCCAGGGCGGCACGGGCATCGAGCCCCTCGGCACCGCGGGCGCCGGCGCGCAGCCAATCGACCACGGCCTGCTCCTCGGCGCGCTTGCTGGCCTCGGCGTCGATACGGGCAAAGCCCTCCAGCTGGCCGTCCCAGTTCTTGGTGGCGTTGTTCCAATTGCGCACCGTGGCGGCGTACTTCACCGCGATGTCGGGATCGGCGGCACCCGCCTTCTCGACCAGGGCAATCATGGCCTTGAGGTGCCTGCCCACCACCGGGTACTGCCACTCGGCCACGTTGCGGAACTCATCGAGCAGGGCGTAACGGTTGGTGGTACCGGGGTAGCCCGCCACCATCACGAAGTCCCCCTCGCGCAGCGGCGTATCGGCCAGCTTCAGCCAGTGCTTCGGACGGTAGGGCACGTTGTCCTTCGAGTAGGGCGCGGGCTTGCCGTCCGGGCCGACGTAAGCGCGGTAGAAGGTGAAGTCGCCGGTGTGGCGCGGCCACATCCAGTTGTCGATGTCGCCGCCGTAGGCGCCGATGGCATCCGGCGGCGCGTAGGCGAGGCGCACGTCGCGGATCTCGAGCTGGCGGAACAGGCGGAAGGTCTGGCCGCCGAAGAAGGAGTACAGGGTGCAGCGGTAGCCCGGCTCGCTCTCGCATTCGGCGATCAGGGCCTTCTGCTTCGCCTCCACCGCCGCCTGCCGCGACAGGCCGTCCTTGGCACTCCGAATCACCGCCTGCATCTCCGCAGTCACATCAGTGATGCGATCCATCACGAATACCCGGGCGTTGGGGCCGGCCGACAGCTCCTCGGCGCGGCTCGCCGCATTGAAGCCGAGGGTCATCAGATTCTTCTCGGCGGTGGAATTGAGCTGGATGGCGCCATACGCACAGTGGTGGTTGGTGGCCACCAGGCCCTCCGGCGAAACGAAGCTGGCGGTGCAGCCGCCCAGCGCCACCACTGCGCCCATCGGATCTCCAGTGAGGTCGGCGAGCTGCTCCGGCGGGAGCGCGAGCCCGGCGGCCTTCAGCGGGCCGGCGATCTCCGGCAGCTGCTGGGGCACCCACATGCCCTCGCGGGCGAGGCTGGCGGTGGCAAGGAGCGAGGCCGCGACGGCGGCGGCGAGCGGGAATCGGCGCATGGGCGGTTCCATGGGAGGGGAGAGGAAAACCGCTCGAGTCTACCCTCGCCCGAGGGCCCTCCCCCCTGCCGGAAGTCCCGGGGCCGGCTTCACCCCGGCCCGCCTTCCGGACGGCGGGTGGCATGCCTAGACTGGCCGGACCTCTACCGGAGCCACCGCCCCCCCCGCATGGACACCCTGCAGGTCCTCGTCCTGCTCACGGCCCTGCAGGCGCTGGCGGCCTTCGCCATGGGCGGCATCGCCCTGGCGGTGGGCGGCGAGCGCCTGGCCCTCACCAAGTCCCTGGTGGCGCTCGGCTTCGCCGCCCTCGGTGGCTACTTCGCCCTCTCGCTCGTCGCCTTTCTGCTTGCCGGGGCCGGGCCGCAGTGGGCCAATACGCGCACGCTCTCCAGCCTGCTCGCGCAGTTCTCGAACCTGCTGCATCTCGGCCTGCTCGGGCTGGCGCTGTGGATCGCCCGCCACCGCCAGCCCCTGCGCAAGCGCCGCGTCGTCGCCATGGTCCTGGCCGCCCTGGCGGGCGCGCTCATCCTCACCCTGCCCGGCGCCTTCGACCTACAGGCCGGAGCCCTGCGCAACCTGTTGCGCCTCGGGGGACGCTCGCTCATCACCGCGCTGGTCTACGCCGTCATCGCCCTGGTGATCCTGCGCTACCGACCTCCGGAAGGCCGCAGCCTCGGCTACTGGCTGGTGCTCTGCGCTTTCGGCCTGCTGGCCCTCTTCAATGCCATCAACGCCAGCCTGTTCTTCGTGCCGGACTGGCTACCACTGGCCCCCGAGGGCTCGGCCTGGCTGCAGCTCGGGCTGCTGCTCTCCCTGCTGCTGCTCGCCATCGCCATGCTGGTCTGGCTGCAGGAGCGCACCCAGGCGGTGGTGGAGGCACGCACCATCACCGCCGAACGCATGGTGCATCTCGATGAAGCGAGCGGGCTTACCAACCGCAACGGCCTGCTGAGGCGGATCGAGGACAGCACCGGCCCCAACACGCCTCTCACCCTGCTGGTGCTGCACGTGCAGCGCTTCGCCCTGCTGGAGCGCACCCTCGGCCCGACCTGGACCCTGGAAGCCCTGCGCCGGCTCGGCGAGGCCCTGGGCCGGAGCCGGCCGCACCAGCTGCTCGGCGTGGCCCGGGTCGACAGCGACCGGCTGGCCGTGGCCATCGCCGCCGACGGCTCGCTGGCCGATGCCGACGTGCTGGCCCGGCGCCGCGAGGCCGAGAACACCGCACTCACTCTCGGCCATCCAGTGGCGGTGAGCTTCGGCTACGCCGTGCGCCAGCAGCGCGAGGCCGCCGCCTCCCTGTTGGCCTCGGCCTGCCTCGCCCAGGAGAAGGCCGAGGCCTCGGGCATGCGCATGCTGCGCTTCGAGCCCGAACAGGCCCGCTCCGATGCCGACGAGGTGGAGATCGTCGGGGCGCTCTACCGGGCCCTCGGCGAGGATCAGCTGTTCCTCGAATTCCAGGGCATCTTCGAGGCCGGCAACGGGGAGCTCGACAGCGTCGAGGCCCTGATCCGCTGGCGCCACCCCAGCCAGGGGCTGCTGCCCCCGGGGCGCTTCCTGCCAGCAGCGGAACGCAACGGCCTGATGAGCGAGATCGACACCTGGGTGCTCGACCGCGTCTGTCGCCACCTGCGCGAACGCCGCGAGCAGGGCCTGCCGCTGGTACCGGTGGCGATGAATCTCTCGGCCGGCTCGCTGCTGGACGCCGGGCTGGTGGCGGCGGTGGAGGCCCAGCTGCGGCGCAACGGCTTGCCGCCTTCGCTGCTGGAACTGGAGATCACCGAATCGGCGGCCATGCTCGACCCCGGGCGGGCGAGCAGCATGATCGATGCCCTGCGCGCGCTGGGCGTACGGGTGGCGCTGGACGACCTCGGTACCGGCTATTCCTCGCTCTCGCACCTGCGCGACCTGCGCAGCGACCGGCTGAAGATCGACCGCAGCTTCATCGGCGATCCGAAGCCCTTCGGCCGCGCCATCGCCGCGGCCATCGCTGCCCTGGGCCGGTCCTTGGGCACCGATGTGGTGGCCGAGGGCGTGGAGACCCCCGAGCAGCTCGCCTTCTGCCGCGCCGCCGGGGTGCCCAAGCTGCAGGGCTGGCTGCTGCACCGCCCCGCGGCGGAATGGCCGCCGCTGCGCGTCGCCCTGCCCGAGCCGGCGGCCGGCGGCGACGCCCCCCCCCCGATATAATCCGCGGCATCCGGGCAGCGTGCCCGAGGGAGCAGCGAGCCGATGGGCATGACGATGAAGGCGCTGGTGAAGCGCCACGCCGAGAAAGGCATCTGGATGGAGGAGGTGCCGGTGCCACGGCCCGGGCCCAACGAGGTGCTGATCAAGCTCGAGAAAACCGCCATCTGCGGCACCGACCTGCACATCTACAAGTGGGACGAGTGGAGCCAGCGCACCATCCGGCCCGGCCTCGTCATCGGTCATGAATTCGTCGGCCGCATCGTCGAGCTCGGTCCCGGCGTCACCGGCTACAAAGTCGGCGACCGTGTCTCGGCCGAGGGCCACATCGTCTGCGGCCACTGCCGTAACTGCCGCGCCGGCCGCCAGCACCTGTGCCCCAACACCGTGGGCATCGGCGTGAACCGCGACGGCGCTTTCGCCGAATACATCGCCATGCCGGCCGCCAATCTTTGGCCGATCCCGGACCAGATCCCGAGCGAGCTCGCCGCCTTCTTCGACCCCTACGGCAACGCCGCGCACTGCGCGCTGGAATTCGACGTGGTGGGCGAGGACGTGCTGATCACCGGTGCCGGCCCGATCGGCATCATCGCCGCCGGTATCTGCAAGCACATCGGCGCGCGCAATGTGGTGGTCACCGATGTCAACGACTACCGGCTCAAACTCGCCGCCGACATGGGCGCCACCCGGGTGGTGAACGTCGCCAACCAGAGCATCAAGGACGTGATGAAGGACCTGCACATGGAGGGCTTCGACGTCGGTCTGGAGATGAGCGGCAACCCGCGCGCCTTCAACGACATGCTCGAGTGCATGTACCACGGCGGCAAGATCGCCCTGCTCGGCATCCTGCCCAAGGGCACCGGCGTGGACTGGGACAGGATCATCTTCAAGGGCCTCACCCTGCACGGCATCTACGGCCGGCGCATGTACGAGACCTGGTACAAGATGACCCAGATGGTGCTCACCGGTTTCCCGCTGCAGAAGGTACTCACCCACCAGATCCACATCGACGACTTCCAGAAGGGCTTCGACCTGATGGAGGCCGGCCACTGCGGCAAGGTGGTCTGCAGCTGGAACTAAAGCCCCGCGGCGGCCGTCCGCCGCCGCTTCCCCACCCCCGGAGGGCCTTGCGCATGTGCCCTGCTTCCACCGTCAGGATCACGGTCGACCCGGACATGGACGGCGAGAAGGCGATGGCGATCCGCGAGATGCTGCGCGACTACAACGCGCGCTTCATCGGCCGCCCGGCCTGGGTGCCACTGGTGCTCACCGCGCTCGACTGCGAGGAAGAACTGGTGGGCGGCCTGGTCGGCGAGTACGGCCTGGGCTGGCTGCACATCACCATGCTCGCCGTCGCGCCGGAGCGCCGGCGCACCGGCATCGGCGCCCAGCTCATCGAACAGGCCGAGCACTGGGCCCGGGCCCGCGGGGCGCTGGGGGTGAACCTGGAGACCATCGAGTTTCAGGCGCTCGGCTTCTACGAGCGCCTCGGTTACCGGAAGTTCGGGGAACAGGTGGACAATCCTCCGGGGTACGTCCGCTACTACCTCGAAAAACGTCTCGACTGACGATGCCCTCCGCCCGCCGTTTCCCGCCTGCGGCCTGCACCGCGGGCCTGCTCCTCGTCGCCTGCCTGTCCGCCGCCCTGCCCGTCCCGGCCGGGGCGGCTCCCGGCTGCGCCGGCGACGAGGTCCCCGCCGCCGAGCTGGTGCCCCCGGCCCTGCTCGGTGGCGAGGATTTCCGCGTCGATCCCTGCGCCCGCCTCACCGGCCACATGGCGCGCTTCACCCTGCGCCCTGCCGGCCCCGGCGCCGAGGCGGTAGAGCCACCGGCCATCGTGGTGGAAAGCATCGATCTCCTGGAACTGCGGGTGCTGGAGATGGAGCTGCTGCGCCGGCTGCGTGCCATCGGCCGCGCCAGCGCCGCTGGGCAGGCGGCGATGGACTCGCTGCAGCAGACCGGCAGCGCCGTGGGCAGCGTGGTGAGCCGCCCGGTGGAGAGCGTGGTGGGCCTGCCGGCCGGAGCCCTGCGCTTCTTCGGCCGGCAGGTGGAACGCGCCGGCCGCCAGGTGGCCGACGCCAACGAACGGGCCTGGGAACACTTCGACAGCCCGCTGCCGCCGGAGACCCGGCTGCGCCCGGAGGTGGAGGAAACCCTGCCTGCCGAACCCGAGCCCTGGTGGCGCCGGGGCAGCGTCCTTGCCTTCCAACTCGGCAAGCGCTGGCTGGGCTACACCGCGGCCCGCCGCGATCTGGCCCGCCGCCTCGGCACCGACCCCTACACCCGCAACCCCTGGCTGGATGCCGAGATGGACCGCCTGGCCTGGGCGGCCCTGGTGGGGCGGCGCGGCGCGGGCTTCGGCCTCGGGCAGATCGGCGGGGCCGCCGGCATCGCCCTGTCGGAGAGCGGCCGCATCCACCGCATGGTCTGGGAGCAGCCGCCCGAGGAAGTGCGGCGCTGGAACGCCCGGCGCCTGGCCCCGCTCGCCTGCTCCCCCGAGGCCCAGGACGAGTTCTTCGACAACGGCCGCTTCAGCCCCACCCTGCAGACCCAGGCCGTGGATGCCCTGATGGAACTGGTGCCGCAGGCCGGCTGCGATGTCTTCCTGCAGCTCGCGGCCGGCGTCGAGCGCGAGGCCGAGGCGCGTTACGTGGTCGATCTGCTGCAGCTCCTGGTGGCCGCACGCCCCCGCTTCCCGGTGCGCTTCGAGCCGGTGGGCAGCGCACTGGTGCTGCGCGACGGTGAGGAACGGCTGTTCCTCGCCCTGCCGGTGGACAGGCTGCAGTGGACGCCGATGACCCGGGACTTCTTCGCCCAGCCGGGCTTCGCCAGCACCCCGGACAAGCGCGCCCTGATCGGCCGCGAGGCCAGTCCGGAGGCGCGGGCCGCCCTACTGGCAGCGGGCTGGAGCGTGTTCGAGCACGCCATCGGGCCGGCGCGCGAGACCAGCGCCGCGCTTGCAGCGCAGCGCAAGGACGGCTGAGGGCGGGGCTTCAGCCCGCCTTGGCCGGCACCTCGTCGGCCTCGTCGCTGCTGGTGCGCACCAGCCGGTAGCCGTGCTGGTAGATGCCCTCCAGCCGCCATTCGCTGTCGCCCTGCAGGCCAAGGCGCTTGCGCAGCCGGCTGACATAGGTATCGATGCTGCGCGTGGCCACGTTCGGCCCCACCCGCCACACCTGTGAGAGCAGGGTCTCGCGGCTCACCACCTTGCCACGGCGCTGGAACAAAAAGACCAACAGGTCGAACTCGCGGTCGGTGAGTTCCACCGGCTCGCCATGCAAAGTGAGACGGCGGCGCTCGAGATCGAAGCCAAAGGGTTCGACCCCGTCGATCATGTGCATCTGGCTCGGCGGCGCGGCCCGGCGCAGGGCGGCATTGATGCGCGCCACCAGTTCGGCGGCCCTGGCCGGCTTGACGATGTAATCATCGGCCCCGGCCTGCAGCCCGGTGACGATGTCCTCTTCCTGGTCGTTGCCGGTGAGGAAGATCACCGGCAGCGTGGCATTCGACTGCCGCAGTTCCTTCAACAGTTCCAGCCCGGAGACGCCGGGCAGGTTCCAGTCGAGCAGGAGCAAGTCGATCGACTCCGGTCCCATGCGCCGGCGGAAATCCAGCTCGGTGGCATAGTGGAGGCAATCCATGCCCGCGTTCTGGATCATCGTGGCGATGATCTTCGCCTGGGTGGGATCGTCCTCGACGAGTCCGATTTGGAGTGTGCGCGACATGGTCCCCTTGAGGTGGCCGGAGAAGGGCTCCGGCCCGCAACATGTTTGACAAGTGTGAATTGTGTCAAGCATGGCGGCGCAGGGAAAGCCACGGCCCGGAGCGACCCGTGAAGGCCGGCCCGCCCCTCCCCGGCGGCCGGGGGCGATAATGCCCCCCCCTTCTGCCACCCATTGCCAGCCCGCCGATGCCGACCTCCGCCCCGAGCTACCCCGCCCAAGCCCGCTACGCCGCCGAGCTCGCCGAGATTCAGTCTGCCGGCCTGTTCAAGGCCGAGCGCATCATCACGAGCCCGCAGTCGGCCGAGATCCGGTTGGCCGACGGGCGCACGGTGCTGAACTTCTGCGCCAACAACTACCTCGGTCTTGCCGACCACCCCGACATCATCGCCGCCGCCAAGGCCGCGCTCGACACCCATGGCTTCGGCATGGCCTCGGTGCGCTTCATCTGCGGCACCCAGGACCTGCACAAGGCGCTGGAGGCGAAGATCGCCCGCTTCTTCGGCACCGAGGACACGATCCTCTACGCCGCCTGCTTCGATGCCAACGGCGGCCTGTTCGAGCCGCTGCTGGGCGAACAGGACGCCATCGTCTCCGACAGCCTCAACCACGCCTCGATCATCGATGGCGTGCGCCTGTGCAAGGCTCGCCGCTACCGCTACGCCAACTGCGACATGGCCGACCTCGAAAAGCAGCTGCAGCAGGCCCGCGCCGATGGCGTGCGCGACATCCTCATCACCACCGACGGCGTGTTCTCGATGGACGGCTTCATCGCCCCGCTCGACGAGATCACCACGCTGGCGGCGAAGTACGGCGCCATGGTGCACATCGACGAATGCCACGCGACGGGCTTCCTTGGGCGCTCAGGCCGCGGCAGCGCCGAGGTGAAGGGCGTGATGGACAGGATCGACATCTTCACCGGCACCCTGGGCAAGGCCATGGGCGGCGCCCTGGGCGGCTTCACCACCGGCCGCAGGGAAGTGATCGAACTCCTGCGCCAGCGTTCGCGCCCCTACCTCTTCAGCAACTCGCTGCCGCCGCACGTGGTGGCTGCGGGCCTCAAGGCCTTCGACATGCTGGACGCCGCTGGCGAGCTGCGCGAGCGCCTCGCTGCCAACACCGCCTATTTCCGCGAGCGCATGACCGCCGCCGGCTTCGAGCTCAAGCCGGGGGCGCATCCGATCTGCCCGGTGATGCTCTACGACGCGCCACTGGCGCAGCGCTTCGCCGAGCGCCTTCTGGAGGAAGGCATCTACGCCATCGGCTTCTTCTTCCCGGTGGTGCCCAAGGGCCAGGCCCGCATCCGCACCCAGATGAGCGCCGCGCATACCCGCGAGCACCTCGATCGCGCCATCGCCGCCTTCACCAAGGTCGGCCGCGAACTCGGCGTCATCAAGGCCTGAGACCGGGCGGCGCGCCCGGCTCAGCCGCGCAGCGCCGCCACCTCGCAGGCCTCGAGGTACCGCCACGCTCCCTTCGGCAACGGGCCGAGCGCGAGCCCGCCGATCGCCACCCGCACGAGGCGGCGCACCGGGAAGCCCGCCGCTGCGGCAAGGCGGCGGATCTGCCGGTTGCGCCCCTCGTCCAGCACCACCTCCAGCCAGGCCGTCCTGCCGCCGCTGCGCAACAGGCGCACCGACTTGGCCGAGAGCCGCTCGCCGCGGTCCTCGAGACCGTCCTGCATGGCGGTCAATGCGGCCTCGTCCGGCACCCCCGCCACCTGCACGTGGTAGGTCTTGTCCGGCCCGCGGCAAGGATCGGTGATGGCGGCGGCCCAGCCGGGGTCATTGGTGAATAGCAGCAGGCCCTCGCTGGCCTGGTCGAGGCGCCCCACCGGAGCCACCCAGGGCAGGCCGGCGCCCTCGAAGCAGCGGTACACCGTCTCCCGCCCCCGCTCGTCATCGGCCGAGGTGATCAGGCCGCGCGGCTTGTTGAGTGCAAGGTAGACCCGCTCGGCGGCGGCCAGCGGCCGGCCATCCACGGCCACGGCGTCCAGACCGGCACGCACCGGATGCTCCGGGTCGCGCACCACCCGCCCGTTCACGCTCACCCGGCCCGCGCGCACCCAGGCGGCGGCCACCGTGCGGGAGGCCAGCCCCGCCTTCGAGAGCACCCGCGCCAGGCCATGGCGGGGCGGCAGCGGAGAGAAGGCATGGGCAGGCATGCCGGCATGATCCGAAAACCCCCGCAGCTTGGCTACGCTGTGACACCCCCACCCACCCGAGGCCTGCCATGTCGGAACATACCGCCACCCTTGCCTGGACCCGCGGCGATACGGCGTTCACCTATGAAACCTATTCCCGCGATCACCGCCTGGTGTTCGAGAACGGCCTGGAGACCCTGGCCTCCTCGGCCCCGGCCTATGCCGGCAACCCCAAGGCCCTGAATCCGGAAACCCTGCTGGTCGGGGCCCTGGCCTCCTGCCACATGCTCACCTTCCTCGCCGTGTGCGCGAAGCGCGGCTACGTGGTCGACCGCTACGAGGACAGCGCGAGCGGCCGGCTGGACAAGAACGCCGAAGGGCGGATGGCCATCACCCACATCACCCTGCGGCCCAAGGTGGCCTTCTCCGGTGAGAAGCAGCCCACGGCCGAGGAGCTGGAACGGCTGCACGAGCGGGCGCACGCCAACTGCTTCATCGCCAACTCCGTGCAGGCCGAGGTCGAGGTGCTGCCCGGCTGAGCCGAGCCGCCCGATTCACCGGCTTCTCACCGCCGCCCCGCGTAGAGTCGCGCCATGCAAGCTGCTCCCCCTCCCCCCTCGCTCTGGCGTCGGGCCGCCGTCGCCGTGGTCCGCTGGTTCGACACTGCCGCCGACGATCCCCTCGACGCCGCCGAGGCCGCCCGCATCGACTGGCTGCGAGTACTGCCCTTCATCGGCCTGCACCTTGCCTGCCTCGGCGTGCTCTGGGTGGGGGTGAGCCCCTTCGCGGTGGGCATGGCCATCGCCCTCTACGTGGTGCGGATGTTCGCCATCACCGGCTTCTACCATCGCTATTTCTCGCATAAGGCTTTCCGCACCTCGCGCCCGGTGCAGTTCCTGTTCGGTGTGCTCGGCGCCAGCAGCGTGCAGCGCGGGCCGCTGTGGTGGGCGGCGCACCACCGCCAGCACCACCGCGCCAGCGACACCGAGGCCGACCCGCATTCGCCGCGGCACAAGGGCTTCTGGTACAGCCACATGGGCTGGTTCCTCACCCGCGGCGCCTTCCGCACCAATCTCGAGGCGGTGAAGGACCTGGCGAAATTCCCCGAGCTGCGCCTGCTCGATCGCTTCGACATCCTCGTACCGGTGCTGCTGGCCTGCAGCCTGTTCCTACTCGGCGAGTGGCTGGAAACAGCGGCGCCCGAACTCGGCACCAACGGTCCGCAGCTCCTGGTCTGGGGCTTCTTCGTCTCCACGGTGGTGCTGTTCCACGTCACCGTCACCATCAATTCCTTCGCCCACCGCTTTGGCCGCCGCCGCTTCCCCACCCGCGACGACTCGCGCAACAACTGGTTCCTCGCCCTGCTCACCTTCGGCGAGGGCTGGCACAACAACCATCACTACTACCCGGGCTCGGCGCGGCAGGGCTTCCGCTGGTGGGAATACGACTTCACCTATTACGGTCTCAAATTGATGAGTTGGTGCCGCCTGGTCTGGGACCTCAAACCGGTGCCCGAGGCCTTCCGCAAACCGCGCCCGGAGGCCGCGTGAGGGTCGCCATCGTCGGCAGCGGCATCGCTGGCCTGTCCGCCGCCTGGCTGCTCTCCCGCCAGCACGAGGTGGTGCTGTTCGAGGCCGAGGCGCGGCTGGGCGGCCATACCCATACCCACGAGGTGGAGCAGGCCGGGAAGCGCTATCGCGTGGACACCGGCTTCATCGTCCATAACCCGCACAATTACCCGCTGCTCACGCGTCTGTTCGATGAACTCGGCGTGGCCTCGCAGGACACCACCATGAGCTTCGGCGTGCAGGTGGAAGCCACCGGGCTGGAATACAACGCCACCCGTCTCGATACCCTGTTCTGCCAGCGCCGCAACCTGTTCTCGCCCCGCTTCCTCGGCATGGTGCGCGACATCCTGCGCTTCTACCGCGAGGCCGGCGCTCTGCTGCGCGAACCCGGTCCCGGCCCCTCGCTCGGCGACTACCTCGAACAGAACCGCTACTCCGCCCTGTTCCGCGAGGCCCATCTGATCCCGATGGCCTCGGCCCTATGGTCCTCGCCCTCGGCGAAGATCCTCGAGTTCCCGGCGAAATACCTCGTGCGCTTCATGGACCACCACCGCATGCTGCAGGTGGAGGGCCGGCCGCAGTGGAAGGTGGTGAAAGGCGGCTCGGCGAGCTATATCGAGGCGATGAAGGCACGCTGGACGGTGGAGGCGCGGCTGGCCTGCCCGGTACAGCGCGTCACCCGCGGCGAGGACGGCGTGGGGGTGAAGCACGTGGCTGGCGAGGATCGCTTCGATGCCATCGTCATCGCCACCCACAGCGACCAGGCGCTGGCCCTGCTAGGTGATGCCGATGCCCTCGAGCACGAGGTGCTGGGCGCCATCCCCTACCAGCGCAACGAGGTGGTGCTGCACACCGACCGCCGCCTGCTGCCCCGGAACCGCAAGGCCTGGGCGGCCTGGAACGCCTTCGTGCCGGCCGAGCCCGAGGCGGAATGCAGCGTGAGCTACTGCATGAACCTGCTGCAGGGCCTCGATTCGCCCGAACCCTTCGTGGTCACGCTGAACCGCTCGGCGGCCATCGATCCGTCCAGGGTGCTGGCACGCATGGTCTACCACCACCCGGTCTACACCCACGCCAGCGTCGCGGCCCAGGCCCGGGTGGGCGAGATCAATGGCCGCCGCCATACCTGGTTCGCCGGCGCCTGGCAGGGCTTCGGCTTCCACGAGGACGGCATGCGCGCCGGCGTGGCCGCCGCCGCCGGCCTCGGGGTGGCCTGGTGAGCCCCGGCGACGAACGCCGGGCGCCCGCAGGCGAAGCCCTGCGGAGCGCCGTCTACGAAGGCTGGGTGCGGCACCGGCGCTTTTCGCCGGCCGCGCACCAGTTCCGCTACCGGCTCTTCCAGCCCTTCCTCGACCTTTCCGAACTCGACCGGGTGTTCCAGGGGCGCTGGCTGTGGTCGGTGGGCCGCCGCAATCTCGCCGAGTTCCGCCGCAGCGACTACTTCGGCGACCCCGCCCTGCCCCTCGAGTCCGCCGTGCGCCAGCGCGTGGAAGCGGAACTGGGCCGCCCAGCGCCGGGGCCGATCCGCCTGCTCACCCACCTGCGCTACTTCGGCTACGTGCAGAACCCAGTGAGCTTCTACTACGGCTATCGCGAGGACGGCGAAACCCTCGACTGGGTGCTTGCCGAGATCACCAACACGCCCTGGGGTCAGCGCCATGCCTACCTGCTGCCGGTGGAGCGGGCCGAGGCACGCGGCCGCAGCCTGCACTTCGGCTTCGACAAGGCCTTCCACGTCTCGCCCTTCCTGCCGATGGACCGGCGCTATCACTGGGTGTTCACCCCGCCCGGGGCGGACCTGCACGTGCACATGGAGGTGCTCGCCGGCGAAGCGCGCGAGTTCGACGCCACGCTCACCCTGGAGCGCCGTCCGCTGCAGGGCAACACGCTGGCTTCATGCCTCGCCCGGTATCCCTTCATGACCGCCAAAGTCCTCGCCGGCATCTACTGGCAGGCGCTCCGCCTCACCCTCAAGCGCGTGCCGTTCCACCCCCACCCCGACCCTGCCGCCCGCCTCTGAGCCCATGAGCCTGCCCGCCGACGTCCTGCCGACCGATACCGCCCCCGTGTCCGCCAGCCAGCGCTGGCTGCGCGCCCGCCTGCTCGAGCGCCTGGCGCCGATCCGCCACGGCCAGCTGGTGATCGAGGACGCGCTGGGCACGGTGCGCCTCGGTGAAGCCGAGCCGGCCGCCGGGGCCCCGGTGGCCTGCCTACAGGTGCAGGACCTCGAGACCTATGCCCGCATCGCCACCGGCGGCTCGGTGGGCGCGGCCGAGGCCTACATGGACGGGCTCTGGCGTTGCGCCGAACTCGTCGACCTGGTGCGCCTGCTGGTGCTCAACCGCGATCTCCTGGACGCCATGGAAGGCGGCACCGCCCGCCTCGGCGGCTGGCTGATGAAGGGCCTGCACGCCCTGCGCCGCAATACCCGGGCCGGGGCGCGGAAGAACATCGCCGCCCACTACGACCTCGGCAATGCGCTGTTCCGGCTCTTCCTCTGCGAGGAGCTGATGTACTCCTCGGCGATCTTCGCCACGCCCGACGAATCCCTCGAAACCGCCTCCCGGCGCAAGCTCGAGCGCATCGGCCGCAAGCTCGACCTCAAGCCCACCGACCACCTGGTCGAGATCGGCACCGGCTGGGGCGGCATGGCCCTGTATGCCGCACGCCGCTTCGGCTGCCGGGTCACCACCACCACCATTTCGAAGGAGCAGCATGCACTCGCCACCGAGCGGGTGGCGCAGGCCGGGCTCTCCGACCGCGTGACCGTGCTGCTCGAGGACTACCGCGATCTTTCCGGCACCTACGACAAGCTGGTGTCGATCGAGATGATCGAGGCCATCGGTCACCAGTACCTCGACACCTACATGGCGAAGTGCGCCTCGCTGCTGAAGCCCGACGGCCTCGCCCTCATCCAGGCCATCACCATCGAGGACCATCGCTACCCGCAGGCCCTACGCTCGGTGGACTTCATCAAGCGCCACATCTTCCCGGGCAGCTTCATCCCCTCGATCAGCGCCATCACCGGCGCCATGGCGCGCACCACCGACCTGCGTCTCGTCTCACAGGAGGATTTCGGGCCGAGCTACGCGCTCACCCTGCGCCACTGGCGCGAACGCTTCCTCGCCCGCCTCCCCGAGGTGCGCGCCCTCGGCTACGACGAGCGCTTCATCCGCATGTGGGAGTTCTACCTCGCCTACTGCGAAGGCGGTTTCCTCGAGCGCTCGATCGGCGTCTCGCAGCTGCTCTTCGCCCGGCCACTGAACCGCCGCGAGCCTTGGCTCCCCGCTCCCGAGGCCGCCTGATGGCCCTTGGGTTCCGCATCGTCAATCTGCTCGGCTTCCAGGCAGTCTGGTTCGCCAGCGTGTTCGGCGCCGGCAGCGGCCGGCCCTGGCTCGGACCACTCGTGGCATCCGTTTTCGTGATCGCCCACCTCGCCGCCAGCCCCGACCGCCGCGGCGATCTGCGCCTGCTGGCACTGGCCCTCGCCCTAGGAGCGCTGGTCGATTCCCTGTTCGCCGCCAGTGGCCTTCTGCGCTATGCCGGCGCTTGGCCCTCGGAAGCGCTGGCCCCGGGCTGGATCCTCGCCATGTGGGCCGGCTTCGCCCTCACCCTCCACCATTCCATGGCCTTCCTGCGCGGCCGCCCCGTCGCCGCCGCCGTCTTCGGTCTCGTCGGTGGCCCCCTGGCGTACTGGGCCGCCCAGCGCGGCTTCGACGCCGTGGCCTTCGAGGCCGGCACCGCCCCGGCGCTGGCCCTCATCGGCCTTGGCTGGGCGCTCGTCCTGCCCCTGCTCTACGCCGCCGGCGCCCGCACCCCGCCCCCCCGGACCCGTGAGGCTGCGGCATGAGCCTCTGGAGCATCGTCCTGCTCTGCTGGCTCGGCGCCGCCCTCGGCATGACGGTGGTCTGGCAGGTCTCGATGCGCCTGCGCAACGTCGGCTACGTCGACGTGGCCTGGGCCGGATTCATGGCACTCGCAGCCCTGTTCGCCGGCCTCGTGGGCGAAGGCAACGTGCTGCCGCGCACCCTGGTGGCGCTGATGGGCGGTATCTGGGGCGCCCGCCTCTGCCTGCACCTGCTGCACCGGGTGCTGCGCGAACCCGAAGATGGCCGCTACCAGGCCATGCGCGCCGCCATCGGCCACTCCCCGGCCCGCTGGTTCCTGTTCTTCCAGGCCCAGGCCCTGGTGGTCGGCCTGTTCTCCATCCCCTTCGCTGCCGCCGCCAGCGCCAATGCCGACCTGTTCGAGCCGCTGATGCTGGCTGCGGTGCTGGTCTGGTTGCTGTCGATCGGCGGCGAAACCCTGGCCGACCGCCAACTCGATGCCTTCCGCGCCAATCCGGCGAACCGCGGCCGCACCTGCCGGGTCGGGCTCTGGGCCTGGTCGCGCCACCCCAACTACTTCTTCGAATGGCTGCACTGGTTCGCCTACCCGCTGCTGGCCTGGTGCGGCCCGGCCTTCGGCTGGAGCCTCGTCGGCCCGGTGCTGATGCTGGCCTTCCTCTGGCGCGTCAGCGGTATCCCCTGGACCGAGGCCCAGGCGCTACGCTCGCGCGGCGAAGACTACCGGCGCTACCAGCGCGAGGTCAGCGCCTTCTTCCCCTGGCCTCCCAAGACTCCGACTCCGGACTGATTCCCGAATGGCGTTGATCGATCTTTGCGAACGCGGCCTCGTGCCCGACGTCCTCACCCGGCTCGGCATCCGCCGCCTGTGCCGCCAGCGCCTCCGCGACGAATACGCCCATGATCTCGAGCGCGCCGATGCCCGCTTCCGCACCCTGCTCTCGGAGCTGCGCAGCAGCCCGATCGCCATCGAGGTGGCGGCGGCGAACGAGCAGCACTACGAGGTACCGACGCGCTTCTTCGAACTCTGCCTCGGCCGGCGGCTGAAGTACTCGGCCTGCTACTACCCCGAGGGCGACGAAAGCCTCGACGAGGCCGAGGAGAAGATGCTCGCCCTCTACGGCGAGCGCGCCGAGTTGAAGGACGGCCAGCGCATCCTCGAACTCGGCTGCGGCTGGGGTTCGCTCACTCTGTGGATGGCCGAGCGCTTCCCGAACGCGCGGATCACCGGGGTGTCGAACTCACGCACCCAGCGTGAGCACATCCTTGCCCAGGCCGCCGCACGCGGCCTCGCCAACGTCGAGATCCTCACCACCGACGTGAACCGGCTCGACCTGGTTGCCGACACTTTCGACCGCTGCGTGTCGATCGAGATGTTCGAGCACATGCGCAACTACGAGGTGCTGCTCGGCAATATCGCCCGCTGGCTGAAGCCCGGCGGCAAGCTGTTCGTGCACATCTTCTGCCATCGCAGCCTGATGTATCCCTTCGAGACCGAGGGCGAGGACAACTGGATGGGCCGCTACTTCTTCACCGGCGGCCTGATGCCCTCGGCGGACACCCTGCTGTATTTCCAGAACGCCCTGCGCATCGAGCAGCGCTGGCTGCTCTCGGGCGTGCACTACCAGAAGACCGCCGACCACTGGCTGGCGAACCAAGACCTGCACGCCGAGGAGGTGCTGCGGGTGCTGGGCGAGGCCTATGGCGCGAAGCACGCCGCGCGCTGGGCGCAGCGCTGGCGCATGTTCTGGATGGCCTGCGCCGAGCTGTTCGGCTACGCCGGCGGCAGCGAGTGGGGCGTGGCCCACTATCGCTTCGTGCGGCGCTGAGGCCGCATCAGCAGGTGAGGGTGGCGCTCGGCTGGCAGGCCGCCGGCGCCGGAGCGCTGGCCGCCGTAGGCTGGGCCTGCGCCGCAGCGGATTCGGCCGGAGCCGGGGTGGCCGGCTTGCCGGTGGCCACGCGAATGCCTCGGGCCTTCATCCAGGCATCGAACTCATCCGCCGTCATGCGGCGGCCGTTCTGCGTCATATCGAAGCGGTAGGGGCTGTTGTCGTGCGCCGTGCGCGGCACGTAGCCCGCGGTGGGGCTGGCGGCGGCAGGCACCGCGGCGGCGGCCGGGCGGCGGATGCGCTCGAGGAAGCCCTGCAGGGTGACCGGAGCGGCCGAGGCCGGCAGCGTCGGCACGGCGGCGAGTTCCTGGGCCGGAGCCGCTTGTGCCAGTGGGGCGAGGCCGAGGAGGAAGGAGGCGGAAAGCAGGACGGCGCGTCGGGCCACGGCAGCACCCTAGGATCAGGAACGTGGCGTCGAGCTTACGCAGCCGTAGCGCCGGCCACAAGGCGGCGCGAAAAAGAGAACGCCCCTTGCGGGGCGTTCTCGGTTGCCGTCAGAGCAAAACGTCAGTTCTGGACATTCAGCTCGGTGCGACGGTTCTTCTCGCTCTTGCAGGCCGGGAAGGTCTGCGGGGTGGGCTCGAGCGGGCGGCTCTCGCCATAACCGATCGGCCCCACGAGGCGCGAGGCATCGATGCCGTTGCTGGTCATGTAGTCGTACACGGTGCGGGCACGGCTCTCCGACAGCCGCTGGTTGTAAGCATCGTTGCCGCAGAGGTCGGTGTGACCGGCCACTTCCACGCGGAGCTGCGGGTAGCGCTTCAGGATCTCGACGGCCTCGTTCAGCACCGCAACCGCATCCGGGCGCAGGGTGGCCTTGTCGAAGTCGAAGTTCACACCACGCAGGTCGATGGTCAGCGGCACCGGGCAGCCGTCCGGGCCCACCGCCGTGCCGGCCGGGGTGTTCGGGCAGCGGTCGACGCAGTTGTTCACGCCATCGCCGTCATCGTCCAGGTCCTCGCAGCGCGGAGCGGCCGGCGCGGGGGCCGGCGCCGGCGCCGGCGGCGGCGGCGGGGCGGCCTTGGCGCCCAGCGGGATCAGGATGGAGGTCTTGATATAGGCATCATTGAAATAGTCGCTGCTCGGCGAGACGCGCGACTGATCGTCCATCGCCGTGCGGATGCCCGCCTCCAGGCGCATGCTGAAGTTCGAGTAGTCGGCCTGCAGGCCGCCACCGAGGTCGATGGCGAGGTTGTTGTCCTTGCGCTGGCCAGGCGAGTTCGGGTTCGGGAAGGCATCGAACTCCTCCTCGGCGCGCTGCATGCCGATGCCGCCCTTCAGGTAGGGCCACCAGGTCTCGCCACCATCACGGAAGTGGTAGCGCAGGTCGGCGGCGAAGCCCCACTGGCTGAAGTTGAGGTCACGGTCGGCGTCGAACGCCGGGTTGGTCGAATAGACGCCGAAGTCCAGCGACCAGCGCTGGTCGAAGAACCGACCGACGCCAAAGCCGTACTCGCCCTCGTTCACGGTGGCGCGGTCATTGTCCTGCAGGTTCACGCCCGCGGTACCCGACAGGTACCAGCGGTCATCGAACTCCTGCGCCATCGCCACATTCGCGAGCGCGGCGGCCGAAATGGCCACACACAGCAGATGCTTCTTCATGGAACGACTCCTCTTAGGGGGTATGGGCTGCCCTGCAGGCCTACCCCAATCCCGGGGGGCCTTGCCGAGGGGATGTTAACACCGCGCTAAGACGTCACAAGCGCCTCGAAGCTGAATGGATCTCGCCACGTTCACATCGCGGAATGGCCGTTCAGCCGCTACCCACCCCTACCGAAATCCCGGGCCGTCCGGACCTCCGCTTGTGCGCCTGCGCCCGCGGCGGCATGCTGGACGCTTCACCCTACGCCACCGTATTGACGATGACGGCCCACTTTCCCCATCTGTTCCGCCCCCTCGACCTCGGCTTTTGCACTCTGCCCAACCGCGTGCTGATGGGCTCGATGCACACCGGCCTCGAGGATCGCTCGCGCGATTTTCCGAAACTGGCGGCCTACTTCGCGGAGCGCGCCCGCGGCGGTGTCGGCCTGATGGTCACGGGCGGCATCGCACCCAATGTGGTGGGCTGGCTGAAACCCTTCTCCGGCAAGCTCTCCTGGCCCTGGGAAGTGCACAAGCACCGCATCGTCACCCGGGCCGTGCATGCCGAAGGCGGGAAGATCTGCCTGCAGATCCTGCATGCCGGCCGCTATGCCTACCACCCGCTCTCGGTCTCGGCCTCGGCCATCCAGGCGCCGATCACTCCCTTCAAGCCCCGCGCCCTCTCGGCCCGGGGCGTGGAGCGGCAGATCCGGGCCTTCGTCCGTACCGCCCGGCTGGCCCGCGAGGCCGGGTATGACGGCGTCGAGGTGATGGGCTCGGAGGGCTACCTCATCAACCAGTTCCTCTCCGCCCGCACCAACCAGCGCACGGATGAGTGGGGCGGCAGCCCGGAAAAACGCATGCGCTTCGCAGTGGAGATCGTGCGCCGCATCCGCGAGGCGGTGGGCCCGGACTTCATCCTGATCTACCGGCTCTCGATGCTGGAACTGGTGGATGGCGGCGCGGCCTGGGACGAGATCGTGATGCAGGCCAAGGCCATCGAGGCCGCCGGCGCCACGATCATCAATACCGGCATCGGCTGGCACGAGGCGCGGGTACCGACCATCGCCACCTCGGTGCCGCGCGCCGCCTTCGCTGGCGTCACCGCCAAACTGCGCCCGCACGTCAGGCTGCCGCTCGTCGCCACCAACCGCATCAACATGCCGGAGGTGGCCGAACGGATCCTTGCCGCAGGCGAGGTCGACCTCGTCTCCATGGCCCGCCCCCTGCTGGCCGACCCGGCCTGGGTGGCCAAGGCTCGCGAGGGCCGGGTGGACGAGATCAACACCTGCATCGCCTGCAACCAGGCCTGTCTCGACCATGTGTTCGAGAACAAGAAAGCGAGCTGCCTCGTGAACCCGCGGGCCTGCGCCGAGACCGAGTTGGTGATCCGACCGGCCACGCAGAAGAAGCGGGTGGCCGTGGTCGGCGCCGGCCCGGCCGGACTGGCGGCCGCCACCACCGCCGCCGAACGCGGGCATGCGGTGACCCTGTTCGACGCCGCCGCGGAGATCGGCGGCCAGTTCAACCTGGCCAAGACCATTCCGGGCAAGGAGGAATTCCACGAGACCCTGCGTTACTTCCGCACCCTGCTGGCGAAACACGGGGTCGAACAGCGCCTCGGCACCCGGGTGGAGGCCGCCGATCTCGCGGGCTTCGACGAGGTACTGCTGGCCACCGGCATCGTCCCGCGCCGGGTCGATTTCCCCGGCCACGACCACCCCAAGGTGGTGGGCTATCTCGAAGTGCTCACCGGCCGGGTGCAGGTGGGCCGCAAGGTGGCCATCGTGGGCGCCGGCGGCATCGGCTTCGATGTGGCGGAATACCTCGTGCATGCCGGACCTTCGCCCAGCCTCGATCCGCAGGCCTGGATGGCGGAGTGGGGCGTGGACCCCGGCTTCGAGAGCCCCGGGGGGCTCGCCAAGCCCCGCCCTGAGCCGGCGGCGCGGGAGGTCTGGCTGCTGCAACGCTCCCCCGGCCGCCCCGGGGCCCGGCTCGGCAAGACCACCGGATGGATCCACCGGGCGGCGCTGAAGATGAAGGGGGTGAAGGCCTTCGGCGGCGTGGAATACCTCCGGGTGGACGATGCCGGCTTCCATGTCCGGATCGAGGGCAAGGACACCCTGCTCCCGGTGGACCATGTGGTGGTCTGTGCGGGCCAGGAACCGCAACGGGAACTGGCTGAACCTCTGCGCGCGGCCGGAGTGCCAGTGCAGCTCATCGGCGGCGCCGACGTGGCGGCAGAGCTCGATGCCAAGCGGGCGATCACCCAGGGCACCCGGGTGGCGGCGGCGATCTAGAGCAAAAGCCCAAGAAATTCAGCAACTTGGCATTCACCCGTTCAGCCAGAGTTGGGAAAGCCGCGGGTACGGTTCGTCCCGCCTGCCCAGGCCCCCTAGCCGGGACAGGCAATTCGTGACTCCCGGGCTCATGGCGCTTCGGGAGCTTCTCGCCCCGCCGGGCGGGAAGGCGGGTCAGGCCTTCTGGGCCCGTTCGTCCCCATCACGCCAAGTCATTGGCTCCGCCCGCGCAGTGCAGCGCCCGGGACGCCAAGGACGCAACGGAGCAAGGAACGCCATGGAACTTTCGTTTCTGCTGTGGTTGGCCACCCTGCTGCCTCCGGCCCAGGCCGAGCCGCTCTGCCTTGCCACCACTGTCTACCTCGAGGCTCGCAACCAGTCCGAACTGGGCCAGCGTGCCGTTGCCGAAGTGGCCCTGCGCCGCCGGGATTCTGGTGTCTGGGGCGGGGATGTCTGCCAGGTGGTGAAAGCCCCGAAGCAGTTCGCCCCTTCCCTGCTGCCTCCGTCCACCCGGCTGAAGAATGTGAAGGCCTGGGAGAAGGCGGTGGCCGTGGCCTTCGCTGCCCAGAAGGAATGGAACCGTCCGCGCGGCGAGCGCCGCGAGGTGGTGCCCGGCGCCAGCCATTTCGCCGCCATGGACATCGCCACCCCGGCCTGGGCCCACTACCCGCAGGTCGCCACCATCGACGACCACACCTTCTTCCGGGTGAACCGCCTGCGCCCGCGCGAAGACACGGCCGGCGAACGCCACTGACGGGGCAGGCCCGCGGCCGGACAGACGGCCCCCCCTGCCGCTGCATGCAGGACCGACGACTGCAAGGCCGCCCCGGCGGCCGGCCGGGGCGGCGCGCAGGGCATCAACGACGCTCGATCGGCACGTAGGCCCGATCCTCCGGGCCGATGTAGTTCGCACTCGGGCGGATGATCTTGCCGTCCTCGCGCTGCTCGATCACGTGCGCGCTCCAGCCCGTGGTGCGGGCGATGACGAACAGCGGGGTGAACATCGGCGTCGGGATGCCCATCATGTGGTAGGCCGAGGCCGAGTACCAGTCGAGGTTGGGGAACATCTTCTTCATGTCCCACATCAGGGTCTCGATGCGCTCCGACACCTCGAACAGCACCGGGTTGCCGCCGTCCCTGCACAGGGTGCGCGAGATCTCCTTGATGATCGGGTTGCGCGGATCACCGATGGTGTACACCGGGTGCCCGAAGCCGATCACGATCTCCTTACGCTCGACGCGGGCGCGGATGTCGGCCTCGGCCTCGTCGGCCGTGCGGTAGCGGGCGATGATGTCCATCGCCACCTCGTTGGCACCGCCATGCTTCGGGCCGCGCAGGGCGCCGATGGCGCCGGTGATGCAGGAATAGAGATCAGAGCCGGTGCCGGCGATCACGCGAGCGGTGAAGGTGCTGGCGTTGAACTCGTGCTCGGCATAGAGGATCAGCGAGCGGTCCAGCGCGCGGGCATGCAGGGCGCTCGGCGGCTCGCCGTGCAGCAGGTGCAGGAAATGCGCCGCGACGGAATCGTCGTCGGTGCGGGTCTCGATGCGGGTGCCGTTGCGGGTGAAATGCCACCAGTACAGCAGCATGGAGCCGAAGCTGGCGATCAGCCGGTCGGCGATGTCGCGGGCCTCGGCCGGCGGGTGGCCCTCGCGCTCCGGCAGCACGGTGCCCAGCACCGAGCAGCCGGTGCGCAGCACGTCCATCGGGTGGGCGGCAGCGGGCACCAGCTCGAGGGCATCGGTGACGATGGCTGGTAGGCCACGCAGGCGCTTGAGCTTGGTCTTGTAGGCAGCAAGCTGGCTGGCGGTCGGCAGGCTGCCATGCACCAGCAGGTGGGCCACCTCCTCGAAGCTGGCCTGCTCGGCGAGGTCCTTGATGTCGTAGCCGCGGTAGTGCAGGTCGTTGCCGCTGCGGCCCACGGTGCACAGGGCGGTGTTGCCCGCCGCCGTGCCGGAGAGGGCGACGGACTTCTTGGCCTTGGGAAGGACTTGCTCGGTCATGGATGGCCTCCGGGGAAAGCCCAATTATAGGAGCCGCCACCACGGCCGCGCGGCCTAGAATCACGCCCCGCCCATACCAATCCTGCCGGGACGCCGCCCGGCGCCAGACACCGGAGCCGCCGCCGAATGATCGTCCTGCTCGAACGCCTGCTCGCCCACCGCCTCACCGAACGCTTCATCCTCGGCCTGATCCTCGCAAATGCCGTCGTACTCGGCCTCGAGACCGAGCCCGCCATGGTTGCCCGCTTCGGCGGCCTGCTCGCCGCCGTGGACCGTTTCGCCCTCTCGGTGTTCGTGGTGGAACTGCTGGCGAAACTGCTGGTGCAACGCCACCGCTTCGTGCGCGATCCGTGGAACCTGTTCGACTTCGTAGTGGTAGCGATCGCCCTGCTGCCCGCCACCGGTCCGCTCGCGGTGCTGCGCGCCCTGCGCGTGCTGCGCGTGCTGCGGCTGATCACCGTAGTGCCTTCGCTGCGGCGCGTGGTGGGCGCCCTGCTCAGCGCCCTGCCCGGCATGGGCTCGATCGTGCTGCTGCTCGGTCTGCTGTTCTATGTCGGCGCGGTGATGGCCACCAAACTCTACGGTGAGAGCTTCCCCGACTGGTTCGGCTCGGTGCCGGCCTCGCTCTACACCCTGTTCCAGGTGATGACCCTCGAATCCTGGTCGATGGGTATCGTGCGCCCGGTGATGGAGCAGCACCCGGGGGCCTGGCTGTTCTTCGTGCCCTTCATCCTCGCCACCAGCTTCACCGCCCTCAACCTCTTCATCGGCGTGGTGGTCTCGGCCATGCAGTCGGAGGTGGAGGCCGAGCGCAAGAAGTCGATGGAGGACGCTGTGGCCCATGCCGAGGAACCGCTGCTGGCCGAGGTGCGCGCCCTGCGTGCCGAACTCGCCCAACTGGCATGGCGGCTGGATGGGGATCAGCCGAAGAAGGCGTAGCCCACGGCGATGGCGGCGAGGATGCCGGCCACGTCGGCGGTGAGCGCGCAGCCCACTGCGTGGCGGGCGCGGCGGATGCCCACGGCGCCGAAATACACCGCCAGCACGTAGAAGGTGGTCTCAGTGCTGCCCTGCACCGTGGCCGCCAGCAGGGCCGGGAAGCTGTCCACGCCGTGCGCCTGCATGGTCTCGATCAGCAGGGCGCGGGCCGCGCTGCCGGAGAAGGGCTTGGCGAAGGCGGTGGGCAGAGCATCGACGAAACGGGTATCGGTGCCCAGCCAGCCGAAGACCGCGCGCACGCCCTCGAGGACGAAGTCGAGCGCCCCGGAGGCGCGCAGTACGCCGATGGCGCAGAGCATGGCGACGAGGTAGGGCAGCAGGTCGCGGGCCACCTCGAAGCCCTGCTTCGCGCCCTCCACGAAGGCTTCGTACACCGGTATCCGGCGCAGAGCCCCGCCGAGCAGGAAGGCGATCACCACCGCGAACAGGGCGAGGTTGCCAGCCAGGGTGGAGGTGGCGGCCAATGCCGCCGCCCCCATGCCCGCGAGCAGGGCAATGAGCCCGCCCAGCAACAGGGCCATGCCGCCCAGCCAGGCCAGCACCACCGGGTCCCAGAGGCGCAGGCGCTGCACCAGGGCCACCGCCAGCAGCCCGGCGAGGGTGGAAGCCGAGGTGGCGAGCAGGATCGGCAGGAAGACCAGGGTGGGGTCGGGCGCACCCTGCTGCAGCCGGTACATGAAGATCGTCACCGGCAGCACGGTGAGCCCGGAAGTGTTCAGTACCAGGAACAGGATCTGGGCGTTGCTGGCGCGCTCCGGGCTCGGGTTCAGCGTCTGCAGCTCGCGCATGGCCTTGAGGCCGATCGGCGTGGCGGCGTTGTCGATGCCGAGCGCGTTGGCGGCGAAGTTGAGGGTGACGAGGCCGAGCGCGGGGTGGCCCTTCGGCACCTCCGGCATCAGCCGGGTGAACAACGGCGAGAGCAGGCGCGCCAGCGCCTCCACCAGCCCGGCACGCTCGCCGATGCGCAGCAGGCCGAGCCAGAGCGTGAGGGTGCCGAAGAGCAGCACCATCACTTCCACCGAGAGCCGCGCCATGTCGAAGAGCGCGGCCACCATCGCCGAGAACACGTTGCCATCGCCGCCCACCAGCCAGCGGGCCAGGCCCGCCACCGCTGCGGCGAGGAAAAAGCCGAGCCAGAGCCAGTTCAGCACGGCGCGGCGCGGGGCATCAGCCAGCGTTGCGGGCGAACAGGGCGTCGAGGCGCTGCTCGAAGGCGTGGTAGCCGATGCGCTCGTACAGCTCCTCGCGGGTCTGCATGAGGTCGAGCACGGCCTTCTGGTGGCCGTCGCGGCGGATCGCGGTGTACACCGCCTCGGCTGCCTTGTTCATGGCGCGGAAGGCCGAGAGCGGATAGAGCTGGATCGCCACGCCCACCGAGGCCAGCTCCTCGCGGGTGAACAGCGGGGTCTTGCCGAACTCGGTGATGTTGGCCAACACCGGCACCTTCACCGCCTCGACGAAGCGCCTGTACGTGTCGAGGTCGTAGGAGGCCTCGGCGAAGATGCCGTCGGCCCCGGCCTCGACGCAGCGCACCGCACGCTCGATGGCGGCGTCCACGCCATGCACCTGGATGGCGTCGGTGCGCGCGATCAGGAAGAAGTCCGGATCGGTCTTGGCGTCGGCCGCCGCCTTGACGCGATCCACCATCTCCTCGGTCGAGACCACCTCCTTGCCGGGCCGGTGGCCGCAGCGCTTGGCGCCCACCTGGTCCTCGATATGGCAGGCCGCGGCACCGGCCTTGATCAGGCTCTTCACCGTGCGCTCGATGTTGAAGGCGCTGGGACCGAAGCCGGTGTCGATGTCGACCAGCAGCGGCAGATCGCAGACATCGGTGATGCGGCGAGTGTCGATGAGCACGTCCTCGAGCCCGCTGATGCCGAGGTCGGGCAGCCCGAGCGAGCCGGCGGCCACGCCGCCGCCGCTGAGGTAGATGGCACGGTAGCCGGCGCGCTTCGCCAGCAGGGCATGGTTGGCGTTGATGGCGCCGATCACCTGCAGCGGCGATTCGGCGGCGAGGGCGGCGCGGAAGCGGGCGCCGGGGGAGTTCAGACTCATGGGGTTTCCTCGGTGCAATGACGAGAAAGGCGGCTCGAGGCCGCCTTTCCCTTGTCCCCGGCCTCAGCCGAGGAGGTGCGCCACGCCGCTGCGCTCTTCCTCGAGCTCGGCCAGGGTCTTGTCCATCATGGCGCGCGAGAAGTCATCGACCGGCAGACCCTGCACGATCTCGTACTGGCCGTTGGCGCAGGTCACCGGGAAGCCGTACATCACATCCTGCGGGATGCCATAGCTGCCATCCGAGGGAATGCCCATCGTGACCCACTTGCCGTTCGTGCCCAGCACCCAGTCGCGGATGTGGTCGATGGCGGCATTCGCTGCCGAGGCCGCGGAAGACAGACCACGGGCCTCGATGATGGCCGCGCCGCGCTTGCCCACCTTGGGGATGAACTCCTCGCGGTTCCAGGCCTCGTCGGCCACCTTGTCCTTGAGCGAAACGCCGCCGGCGGTGGCGAATCGGTAATCGGGGTACATGGTCGGGCTGTGGTTGCCCCAGACCACGAGCTTCTCGATGTCGCCCACCGCCACTCCGGCCTTGGCCGCCAGCTGCGAGAGCGCACGGTTGTGGTCGAGGCGCAGCATGGCGGTGAAGTTCTTCTTCGGAAGCCCGGGCGCCGACTTCATGGCGATGTAGGCATTGGTATTGGCCGGGTTGCCGACCACCAGCACCTTGACGTCGCGCGAGGCCACGGCATCCAGCGCCTTGCCCTGCACGGTGAAGATCTCGGCGTTCTTCAGCAGCAGGTCCTTGCGCTCCATGCCGGGGCCGCGCGGCATGGCGCCCACCAGCAGGGCGATGTCGGCGTCCTTGAAGGCCACCATCGGGTCGCTGGTGCCGACCATGCCGGCCAGCAGCGGGAAGGCGCAGTCTTCGAGCTCCATCATCACGCCCTTGAGCGCGGCCTGGGCCTTCTCCATCGGCAGCTCGAGCAGCTGCAGGATGACCGGCTGGTCCTTGCCCAGCATCTCGCCGGAAGCGATGCGGAACAGCAGCGAATAACCGATCTGGCCGGCAGCACCAGTGACGGCGACACGGACGGGCTTCTTCATGGGGTGGGCTCCTGGCGGGGCGGGATGTGGGGAAAGATGAGGAGAGGCTTAGTGCAAGGCGGCGAAGAAGGCCTGGATGCGGCGCAGGCCCTCCTTCAGTTGCGCATCGGGGCAGGTGTAGCTGATGCGCAGGGCATTGGGCTCGCCAAAGGCCGAGCCGGGCACGCAGGCCACGCCCTCCGCCTCCAGTAGCCGGTTGCAAAGCTCGACGTCGTTGGTCACCGGCCTGCCACCATGCGACTTGCCAAAAGCGCAGCTGATGTCCGGGAACACGTAGAAGGCTCCTTGAGGGCGCGGGCACTTCACGCCGGGGATGGCGGCGAGCGCCTCGAGCACGATGTCACGCTTGGCTTCGAATTCCTTGCACTTCTGCAGCGGCACGTCCTGCGGGCCGGACAGCGCGGCCACCGCGGCGGCGGTGACGATCTCCGGCAGGTTGGTGATGTGGTTGGAATTCAGCGTGGTCACCGCCTGCGCCACCACCTCCGGCCCGGCCATCAGGCCGACACGCCAGCCCGGCATGCCGTAGGTTTTGGAGAGCGAATCGACGAACACCGTGCGCTCGCGCAGTTCCGGGCGGGCGTTGACGAGGTTGTGGTAGCCGATGCCGTCGAACACCAGCGTGTTGTAGATATCGTCGCTGATGATCCAGGTGTCGGGGTGCTTCACGAACACGTCCGCCAGCGCGGCAATCTCGTCCTTGGTATAGACCATGCCCGTCGGGTTCGACGGGTTGTTGAACAGGTAGACCTTGGGCTTCTTCGCCAGCGCCTCGTCGAGCTGGGCCGGGGTGATCTTGTAGTCCTGCGACGCCGGGGCCGGCAGCAGCAGGGTCTTCGCCCCGACGATGTCGGCGATGTCGACGTAGGTGGTCCAGTAGGGCGTGGCAAAGGCGATGGTGTCGCCCGGATCGAGCAGGGCTTCGGCCAGGTTGTAGAGGATGTGCTTGGCACCAATGCCGGTGCTGCAGTGCTTGCGCTCATACCCCGTCAGGCCGAGGCGCGCCATATGGCCGAGGAAGGCGTCGAGCAGCGCATCGGCGCCGCGGTTGCTGCCGTACTGGCCGCTGTCCTTGGCCAGCGCCTCGCGGGCGGCGGCATAGACGTGCTCGCCGGGCAGGAAGTTCGGCACGCCGATCGAGAAGCTGATGATGTCGCGGCCTTGGGCTTTCAGGGCTTTCGCCTTCTCCGCCACCGCCATGATGGCGCTCGGCTTGGCGTGGCCCATGCGACGACTCAACTGCGGCATCTGGATTCCCTCACGGCGGCGGCGAAGCCCGGCATTCTAGCACCGCGCCCGCGACCACCCCGGGACTTGCCCGGGCCGTGCGGACCGCGCCACCATCGGGCACACGCCCTGCCCCGCCTGCCTGCCATGGCCCTGCCGCGACTGCTCCTGGCGCTGCTGCTCGCCGCCAGCCTCGGCCTCCCCGCCGCCTCGGCCCAAACCCGCCCCGCCATCGCCCGCGATGCCAGCGGCGCCGAGTTGCGGGTGACCGGCAGCGTGGTGCTGGTGGAACCCGACATCGAGCTTTCCCTGCTCACTGCCGGCGGTCTGTTGGAGCCACGCGAGGCCTGGACCCGCGATGCCCGGCGCCACTACGCCGCCGCGGTGCGCGAGGTGCTGACGGCTGCCGGCACCGCGCAGCGCCCCGACTTCGACTTGCCCGACGATCTCGATCCCGATTCCCGGCTCGGTCAGGTGGTACGCCTCAACGAAGCAGTAGCCCTGTCGATCAGCCAGTTCTCGATGCCCGGCGGGGCACTCGCCACCAAACGTGATGCGCGTGGCCGGCCGCGCCTCGACTGGACCCTGGGCGAGGGCGTGGCCAGCCTGCGCGAGGCCACCGGCGCCGACTACGCCCTGTTCACCTACGTGCGCGACAGCTACGCCAGCGGCGGACGCACCGCCCTTCGCGTCCTGGGCTTCATCGCTGGGGCCGCCATGGGCACCGGACTCGACATCGGCGGCGGCCTGCAGCTTGGTGTCGCCACCCTGGTCGACCTGCGCACCGGGCAGGTGGTGTGGTTCAACCTGATGGCGCGGCAGAGCGGCGACCTGCGCGAAGCCGAGGGGGCGAGAAAGACCGTGGCCCTGTTGCTCGAGGACCTGCCGCTGTGAACCGCCTCCGGTGGCGGCACGCCGCCGCCCTGCCCCTCCTGCTCGCCAGCGGCCTGGCGCTGGCGGGGGTAGCGCCGATCACCCCGGGAGAACGCCCCGTCCCCGGCAGCACCGAGGCCGAGCTGTGGTACGCCATGAACCGGGCCGAGCGCGAGCTGCGGCAGATGCCGCTGGTGCTGGAGGACGCAGCCCTGACCCGCTACCTGCGTGAGCAGCTTTGCGCCGTGGCCGGCCCGCACTGCGACGATCTACGCCTGTACGTGCTCGAAGTACCGGAGTTCAATGCCTCGATGGCGCCCAACGGCGCCACCCTGATTTTCACCGGCGCCCTGCTGCGCCTGCGCGACGAATCGGAACTGGCCTTCCTGCTCGGCCATGAGTTCGCCCACTACCGCCAGCGGCATTCGCTGCAGCAATGGGAAAGCGCCAAACGCAGCACGGCCGCGCTCGGGGCCTTCAGTCTGGTCACCTTCGGCGCCGGGGTGGGCCTGGCCGGCAGCGTGGCGCAACTCGTGGGCTATGCCGGGATGGCCGGCTTCTCCCGCGAACACGAGCGCGAGGCCGACCGCATCGGGCTTGCCGCCGCCGCGGCCTCGGGCTTCGATCCCGCCGCCGGCGCCCGGCTCTGGGCCCGGCTGGCCGAGGAAGAGCGGGCCACGGCAGGGCGCCGGCACAACCCGGTGTTCGCCTCCCACCCGCGCACCGCCGAACGCCTGGAAGACACCCGCCGTCTCGCCGAAGCCCAGTCCGCCCCGCCCCCCGATCCGGCCGAGGCCGAGGCGCGCCGGCAGCGCTACCTCGCAGCGATCGGCCCGCATCTCGACCGGCTGCTGCGCGGCGAGCTCTCGCGCCGCCGCTTCGCCACCTCGGTGGTGGTGATCGGCGGCCTGCACGCCGATGCCCCACCGGAATGGCGCGGCCACACCGCCTTCTACCTCGGCGAGGCCTACCGCCAGCGCCGCCAGCCCGGCGATGCCGAACGCGCCGCGGCGCTCTATGCCGAGGCCGTGGCCAGCCCTGCCCCGCCGCCCGCGGCCTTCCGCGAGCACGGCTTCGCCCGCCGCGAAGCCGGCGACCACGCCGGGGCTGCGGAGGCCCTGCGCCGCTACCTCGCCCTCAGTCCCGAGGCCCCCGACCGGGCCTTCGTCGAACGCGACCTCGAGCGCCTCACGCCATGAGCCGACGCCCCCGCCTGCGCCTTGTCCTGACCGCCCTGCTCGCCGCCCTGCTGCTCGCCGCCTGCGCCACCGGCGGGCGGCTGCAGAGTGCCGGACGCACCCAGGTGCTGGGCATGGAGCTCGACACCACGCTCGACTGGGCCCGCTACAAGAGCGCACGGCAGGAAACTTGGACCATCGACGGCACGCCGCTGAACGCCCTGCACCTCATCGCCGGGATCAGGCCGAAGGAGCATGTGTTCCAGACCGGCCGCGAGCGCCGCGACTCCCCGCACCGCGCTTGGTACCAGCCTGGCCTGCGTCCGGACGAACAGCAGGAACTGCTGCTCGCCGCCCTGCGCGAGGAAGGCTGGACCGACGTGGAGGGCGAAAACCTGCGGCCGGCGCGCTTCGGTAGCGCCGAGGGCCTGCGCTTCGAATTCCGCATGGCCTCGGCGCGCGGCCTGCGCTATGCCGGCACCGCGGCGATGTTCGAACGCGCCGGGAAGCTCACCCTGGTGTACTGGCGAGCCCCCCTCGAGCACTACCACGGCCGCGACGCGGCCGCAGTGGCGGCACTGATGGACTCGATCCGCGTGCCCTGAGGCCCTTAGGGACGGGCCGTAGCGTCCAGCACCCGATTCCACTCGGCCACGCGCTCGGCCTTCGCCGCCAGCACGGCGTCCGCGTCCCCCTCGAGGGTGATCCTCTCGATACCATCGCCGGCCTTGATGCCGTCCACCACTTCCTGGCCCGACAGCACCGTGCCGAACACCGTGTGCTTGCCATCCAGCCATGGGCAGGGCACGTGGGTGATGAAGAACTGGCTGCCATTGGTTCTGGGCCCGGCATTGGCCATCGAGAGCACCCCACGCTGGTGGGTGAGGCCGGTGTCCACCTCGTCCTCGAAGCGGTAGCCAGGGCCGCCGCGGCCGGTCCCCTCGGGGCAGCCGCCCTGGATCATGAAATCGCTGATGACGCGGTGAAAGCTGAGTCCGTCGTAGAAACGCCGCCGGACCAGGTTCACGAAATTGGCCACGGTGAGCGGAGCCTTGTCGGCATGCAGGGCCACGGTGATCGGGCCGCGGGTGGTGTGGAGGGTGGCGGTGAGGGTCATGGCCGGCTCCGGCGGGGTTTTGTGGGGCGCGCAGTGTACCCCGGGACCGCCGTCCCGGCCGGGCGCCGTTAACGTGGCACCAGACCGGCCCGGTATACTCGCTGGCTTCCTTCCCTACCCATTTACGCGCGCCCGGCGTGGCGCCGCCTGCCCATGTCCATCCAGAACCTCCGCAACATCGCCATCGTGGCCCACGTCGACCATGGCAAGACCACGCTGGTCGACTGCCTGCTCAAGCAGTCCGGCACTTTCGGCGAGCGCGACAAGGTCGGCGAACGGGTGATGGACAGCAACGATCTCGAGAAGGAGCGCGGCATCACCATCCTCTCGAAGAACACCGCCATCCGCTGGACCGCCCCGGACGGCCAGGAATACCGCATCAATATCGTCGATACCCCGGGCCACGCCGACTTCGGCGGCGAGGTCGAGCGCGTGCTGTCGATGGTGGATTCGGTGCTGATCCTGGTCGATGCGATGGATGGCCCGATGCCGCAGACCCGCTTCGTGACCCAGAAGGCCTTCGCGATGGGCTTCAAGCCGATCGTGGTGGTGAACAAGATCGACCGTCCGGGCGCCCGTCCCGACTGGGTGCTGAACCAGACCTTCGACCTCTTCGACCGCCTCGGCGCCACCGACGAGCAGCTCGATTTCCCGGTGGTCTACGCCTCCGCCCTGCACGGCTATGCCGGCCTTACCGCCGATGTGCGCGGCGGCGACATGACCCCGCTGTTCCAGGCCATCGTCGACAGGGTGGCCCCGCCCCCGGTCGACCTCGACGGCCCCTTCCAAATGCGCATCACCTCGCTCGACTACAACAACTACGTCGGCGTGATCGGCATCGGCCGGGTGCAGCGCGGCCGGGTGCGGCCGAACATGCCAGTGACGGTGATCGACCGCGAGGGCAAGACCCGCAGCGGCAAGGTGTTGCAGGTGATGGGCTTCCACGGCCTCGAACGCATCGAGGTGAAGGAGGCCCAGGCCGGCGACATCATCGCCATTTCCGGCATCGAGAAGCTCGGCATCTCCGAGACAGTGTGCGATCCCTCGGCCCCCGAGGCACTGCCAGTGCTGACGGTGGACGAGCCCACCATCTCGATGACCTTCCAGGTCAACGATTCGCCCTTCGCCGGCCACAAGGAGCGCTCGGGCGGCAAGTTCCTCACCAGCCGCCAGCTGCGCGACCGCCTGCTGCGCGAATGCGCGCACAACGTGGCGCTGAAGGTGGAGGACACCGAGGAGCCCGACAAGTTCAAGGTCTCTGGCCGCGGCGAGCTGCACCTGTCTATCCTCATCGAGACCATGCGCCGCGAGGGCTACGAACTCGCGGTGTCGCGGCCCGAGGTGATCGTGCGCGAGATCGATGGTGTGCTGCAGGAACCCTACGAGTCGCTGGTGGTCGATCTCGAGGAACAGTACCAGGGCGGCGTGATGTCGCGTCTGGGCGAGCGCAAGGCGCTGCTGCAGAACATGGAGCCCGACGGCAAGGGTCGGGTGCGCATGGAGTTCATCATCCCGGCCCGCGGCCTGATCGGCTTCCAGACCGAGTTCCGCACCCTCACCGCCGGCACCGGCCTACTGTTCCACGTCTTCGACCACTACGGCCCCAAGGCCGAGGGCGATATCGGCCAACGCAGCAACGGTGTTCTGATCGCCCATGAAACCGGCACCGCCACGGCTTATGCCTTGTTCGGCCTGCAGGAGCGTGGCCGGCTGATGGTCGATCCGCAGGAAGAGATCTACGAGGGCCAGATCGTCGGAATCCATGCCAAAGACAACGATCTCACGGTCAACGCCATCCGCAGCAAGCAGCTCACCAACTTCCGCGCGGCCGGCAAGGACGACGCCCTTGCCCTCACCCCGCCGGTGAAGATGTCGCTGGAGCAGGCGCTCGAATTCATCAACGACGACGAGCTCGTCGAAGTCACCCCCAACCAGATCCGCCTGCGCAAGAAGCTGCGCAGCGAGACCGACCGCAAGCGTGCCAGCCGCGCCGGCTGAAGTCCTCCCGCCACCATGACCGATCCGGCCAGTCCCGAGCCCCGATCGTCCGCCGCCCCCGCCGCTCCGACGCGTGGCGGCTTTCTTTCCCTCCTGCTGATCCTCGCCGTCGCCCTGCTCAACATCGGACTGTGGGCAGCGCTGAACCGCCCGGTGCACCCGCCGGACTGGACCGGCCCGGTCGGCGGTTTTGCCTTCTCCGCCTACCAGCGCGACCAAAGCCCGCTGGAGCAGGATGTGCCGAGCGAGGACGAGATCGGGGCCGACCTCGCCCTGCTCGCCACCCTCACCCGGCGGGTCCGCAGCTACACCGCCTCGGAGATGCCGGCCCTGCCGGCACTGGCCGCCCGCCACGGGCTGTCGCTCACCGCGGGCGCCTGGCTGGACCGCCGCCGCAGCAACAACCGGCGCGAGATCGAGGCCCTGATCGAGCAGGCACGCACCCACTCCAGCATCGAGCGGGTGATCGTCGGCAATGAGGTGCTGCTGCGCGGGGATCTCAGCCCACGGCGCCTGGCCGAGTATCTCGACGAGGTGCGCGCCGCGGTCGAGCAACCGGTGAGCACGGCCGAGCCCTGGCACGTCTGGTTGAAGCATCCGGAACTGGCCGAACATGTCGATTTCATCACCATCCACCTGCTGCCCTACTGGGAGGGCATCCGCCGCAGCCAGGCCGTGGGGGATGTGCTGCACAAGTACGAACTGGTGCGGAAACGCTTCCCCGGCAAGCCGGTGGTGATCGGCGAAGTGGGATGGCCCACCGACGGCGACCGCTTCCGGCAGGCCCGGGCCTCGACCAGCGATGCTGCTCTGTTCTTGCGCCGCTTCCTGCACGCCGCCGCGGAGCACGGCCTCGATTACTACGTGATGGAGTCCTTCGACCAGCCCTGGAAGGAAGCCACGGGCGGCCGCGTCGAGGCCTACTGGGGCGTGTTCGATGCCGGTCGGCAGCCGAAGTACCCGCTCACCGGACCGGTGCAGGAAGACCCCGACTGGTGGCTGAAGGCCCTGGCCGCGGTCCTTCTCGCCCTGCCGCTGATGCTCTGGTGGACGTGACGTTTCGCCAGTCTTTTCCTGTGGGGGCGGCTGGCCTACCTCGGCCTCGTCCAGCTCGGCGCCTCCACCCTGGTCTGGTCGCTCAGCCTGCCGCTCGAGTTCTACCTCGGCCCCGCCGACTGGGCGGCCTATGCCCTGCTGGTGCCGGCCCAGCTGATGATGATCGCCATCCTGCTGATCCTCGGCTTCGAGTTCATCGAGGCCCTGGCCCAGCCCGACTGGCGCCGCCGCTTCCGGCCGCTCGAGCGCCTGCCCGATCGGCCGCCACGAGTGTCGATCCACCTCGCCTGCCACAACGAGCCGCCGGAGATGGTGATCCAGACCCTGGACAGCCTGGCTGCGCTCGATTATCCGGATTTCGAAGTGCTGGTGATCGACAACAACACCGCCGACGAGGCCGTCTGGCGTCCAGTGGAAACGCACTGTGCCCGGCTCGGCCCACGCTTCCGCTTCTTCCACCTGCACCCCTGGCCGGGCTTCAAGGCCGGTGCTCTCAACTTCGGGCTCGAACAGACCGATCCGGCTGCCGCGATCATCGCCGTGATCGACGCCGACTACGTGGTCGAACCCTGCTGGCTGCGCGAGCTCGTGGGGCACTTCGAGGACCCGCAGGTGGGTGTGGTGCAGGCTCCGCAGGCGCATCGCGAATTCCAGGGCAATGCCTTCCGGCGCATGGCCAACTGGGAGTACGAGGGCTTCTTCCGCATCGGCATGCATCACCGCAACGAGCGCGATGCCATCATCCAGCACGGCACCATGACCTTGGTGCGCGCCGGTCTGCTCAGGCGGCTGCGGTGGTCGGAGTGGTGCATCTGCGAGGACGCCGAACTCGGCCTGCGGGTGATGGAGGAGGGATTCACCACCGTCTACGTCGACAAGGTCTACGGCCGGGGCGTGACCCCGGCGGATTTCGCCGCCTTCAAGTCACAGCGCTTCCGCTGGGCCTTCGGGGCCATGCAGATCCTGAAGGCGCATCTGGGTGAGCTCCTGGCCGGCTTCCGCCTCAGCCCCGGGCAGCGCTACCACTTCCTCACCGGCTGGTTCGGCTGGTTCGCCGACGCCCTGCACCTCGGCTTCTCGCTGCTCGCCATCGTCTGGACCCTGGGGCTGCTCTGGGCGCCCGGCGCCTTCAGCCTGCCCCACAGCCTGTTCCTGGTGCCGGTGCTGGGTTTCGTGCTCGCCAAGGGCGCCTTCGGCATGCTGCTCTACCGCCGGCTCGTGCCCTGTGGCTGGCGCGATACCCTGGGCGCCGCCCTCGCCAGCATGGCGCTCTCGCACACCATCGCCCGAGGCGTGCTGCGGGGCCTGGTGGCCCGCGAGCACCTCTTCACCCGCACCGCCAAGCAGCAGCGCCGGCTGCGCCGGCAGCCCGGCGCCTTCCAGGCCGTGCGCGAGGAGGCCGGCCTGCTCTTTGCCCTGCTGCTCGGCCTGCTGGCCGTTGGCGGCATCGCCGGGGCCGGCAGCCTCGAGGCCCGGCTCTGGCAGCTGGTGCTGGCCGCCCAGGCCCTGCCCTATGCAGCCACCGTGAGCGTGGCTTGGGTGGCCGCCCGTGCCGGGGAGCGGCCGGGCTGAGGCACCGCGCGGGGCGCTCCCGGCGGGGAAAAGGCGAAGGCGCCGGGAGGTCCCTCCGGCGCCTTCATGGTCGTCTCAACCCCCCTAAAACTCCTCGATTCCGCCCTCCCTGGCGGAATCGCCCCGGGAAGCGGACGGCGTCGGCGGCCTCCCTGCTGGCCTCCTGCCCTCCGGGCGTCGCCGCCCGCGAACCGACATCGTCCGCCCCGGGGGCAAACCAGCCTAGAGCCGCGGCCAGGGCGGGGCTTTCCCCAAGGCTGGCAAGTTCTGAAATCTTCTGAATCGCTTGCCGATCAATGGCCTGCGATGGGATCACCGGCCACCGGTGGGCGACCCTCGGCATCGATGGCCCGCTCTGCCTCGGCCAGGAAGCGGCGGCGGAAGTCGCCGGGCGGCAGCCGGGCGAGGCCCGTCCGGCAGGCATTCAGGGCCGACCCGGCCTGGGAGAACGCCCCGACGGCCATGGCCAGCCGGCTACGCACGCACTGGGCAATGGCCCGCCGTGGGTGCGGCTCGGGCAGTTCCCGGCGGGCCAGGGCCTCGAAGGCCTCCAGTTCGCGCTGCGCCTCGGGCAGGCGGCCCAGGGCCAGCAGGGCCTGGGCCCAGAGCTCGTGCAGGTCGAGGGCACGCCCGGGCTGCTCGGCAAGCAGGGGCTCGGCGGCGAACTGCAGTTCGGCGAGCAGGCGTTCCGCACCCTGGCGCTCGCCGAGCCGGGCCTGGGCCCGGGCCAGCTCCGAGCCTGCCAGCAGGGTCCAGGCATGATCCCTGCCCAGCGTGGCGACCCAGCCACGATGGGCATGGGCGAACTGTCGCGCGGCCTCGGCCTCGTCGCCCCGGGCGAGGGCCACGAGGCCGCGCCGATAGGCCACGGCCAGGGTATCCGGATGCTCCGGACCGAGCCGGGCGAGCACCACCGATTCCATGCGGTCCAGCACGGCCTCGGCCTCGGCCAGCCGGCCGGAGCGGGCCAGGGCCTCGGCAAAGTCGGCCAGGGCCCAGGCCGTGCTCGGGTGCTCCATCCCGAACCGCTCCTCCTGTCGCGCCACTAGCGCCCGGAACGAGGCCACGGCCGCCGCATCCTCGCCGAGCCGGCTCTGGCACAGGCCGAGGAACCAGTAGGCCTCGGCCTCGACGGCGGGCGGAAGGGGCTCGCGCCGGATCCGGCCATCGACCAGGGGCCGCAGGGCATCGACCGCCGCGCCGCAGCGGCCGGCGGCATGGTCGAGCTTGGCCCGCTCGACACGGCCGGCATCGCTCACCCGGCCGCGGGCGGCAAGCTCCAAGGCATCGCCGCGATCGCAGGCCTCGGTGGCTTCGACGAGCCGCCCGGCCTGCCGTTCGAGATGGCAAAGCCGGCGGTAGTGCACCGCCTGCTCCACCCTCTCCGTGGTGCCGGCCGTCTCCAGCGCGGCGATCGCCTCGCGCTGGTGGGCCGCCGCCCTGGTGTAGGCGCCCCAGGCCTCGTAGGCCCCGGCCACGGCCAGATGCACCGCTGCCGCGGTAGCCGGCCGGTCGCCGAGCCGCTGGCCGATGCGCTCGGCGGCCGCATCCAGGGAGGCCCGCAGGCTGATGGCGCGGTCGCCGCCGCGGTAGGGATCCCCTCGGCTCAGCACATCTTCGGTGAGGAAGGCCAGTACTGCCTGTGCCTCCTCACGCCGCGCCCGCTCCTGCGTCCGCGCCTCGAGGGCCAGCCAGCCGGTGAAGGCCGCCACGCCCAGGCCCAGCACCAGGGCCACGGTGGCCGCGCCCAGCAGGCGCAGACGGCCGGCCTGGCGCCGCAGCTGCTGCTCTGCCGCCCGCTGCCGGGCCTCGGCCGCCTCCTGCCGGCGCCGGGCTTCGTGGCGCTGGGGCAGCTCGCGCAGGTGCCGTGCCAGTTGGCTCGCCCCCAGCGTGCGCTCGTCGGGGCGGAGGGCCGCCAGAGCACGGATGTCCTCGCGCAGCAGGGGGTCCTCCACCTCGCTCTCCCAGCCCGGGGCCAGCGGCCGCCGGAGATCGCCCACCACCATCTGGTAGAGCATCACGCCTAGGGAGAAAAGATCGCTGCGCTGGGTGGCGATGCCCCCGGCCAGCACCTCGGGCGCCAGATGCAGCGCATGGTGAGCCCGCAGCCACTCGACACGGGCGGTGGGCTCCAACAGCTCGGTCTCCGGCGGGCGTTCGCCGGCCAGGGTGATCGGCATGGCATGGCCGCCGCCCAGGCCGCCCAGCACCAGGCGCCAGCCCGAAGGCAGTTCAGCCTCGGGGCGTAGGAACAGGTTGCCCGGCCGCAGGTCCTGGTGCACCACGCCGGCGGCATGCAGTTCGCCCACGGTCTCGGCGAGCTGGGCCAGGAGTTCCAGGCGCTGGCCCAGCGGCAGCAGGCCGCGCAGCATCTGCCCCAGCATCCAGCGCGGCAGGTCGCCGGATTCGTAGTAGGGATATTCGAAGAAGAACGGCGGCTCCTCCAGCCGCCACGACAGCAGCGGAGCCAGGCCGCGCAGGTCGCGCCGGGCCGCCGCGAGATGGCGCTGCAGAGCCACTTCGCGGCGCACTTGGGCGAGGCCTTCCTCGCTCACCGCGAGCTTCACCACCCGCGGCGCCAGGCCGGCGGAGGATTCCGCCAGCAGGGTGAGGCAGGAGCCGCCCTCGCCGAGCAGCCGGGTGAAGGTCCAGCCCTCGCGCCCTGGCACCGGACGCCCCACCCAGGCCGCGCCGGGTTCTCCGTGCGGGGGGTCGCCGGCCGCGGCCTCCAGCCACTGCACCTCGCCCGCCCAACGGTAGCCGTAGCCATGCACCGACTGCAGGGGCGCACCGGCCAGTTCGCCAAGCTCGCGCCGCAGACGGCTGATGGCCTTGGCCAGCGAGTTCTCCGACACCACCCGGCCGGGCCAGCCGGCCTCCAGCAGGTCACCCTTGCCCACCACCTGCCCGGCGCGCAGCAGCAGGGCCAGCAGCACTTCGTAGGAGGAACGGTCGAGTGCCAGCGGCGCCCCGGCCACCCACACCTGGGCCGTGCGCAGGTCGAGCTCGGCCCCAGGCCAGCGCAGCCGCCCTGCCCCATGCCCCGCGGCCACCGCCGGCGCCCCCTCCCCCGCCCCCTGGTTCACCGCGGCCCCTGCACCACCAGGCCGATCAGATCGCCGATCCGGCAATGCTGCTCCAGCGGGTGGCGCAGCGGCAGGGAAAGATCGAGGCGGTAGCGATTGCGCCGGCCTTCGCGCTCACGGGCCAGCACGCCGGCGGCTTCCAGCTCGGCGACGATGCGCTGCACGGCGCGCTCGGTGATGCCGACCTGGGCCGCCACGTCGCGCAGGGTCTGCTCCGGATCGGCGGCGAGGCAGACCAGCACATGGGTGTGGTTGCTGAGGAAGGTCCAGCCGACGGCCGGGGGCTCGGCGGCGGCCACGCGCCCGGGCGACGGCGCGCGGTGCGGACGACCCGGCTTCGCCGCCACGCGCCCCCCCGGCTTCACACCAGCATCACCTCGGGACTTGCCCCGAGACAATTTTCGCGCTTCAATATTCACGACATTTTTTTCGTGTTTTGGAGATCGCAATGTCCGCCGTCCTCGCCGAATCCGCCGCTCCCGTCCACTACGTCCCCGCCCGGCTGCCCGCCACCACCGTGCCGGTGGCTGCCGGCGACGGCATCGGGCCCGAGATCATGGAGGCCACGCTCGCCATCCTGCGCACCGCCGATCCCGCGCTCAGCTTCCACCATGTCACCGTGGGCCTCAAGGCCTACGAATCCGGGCTGATGGCCGGCATCGGCGAGGACACCTGGAAGGCCATCGAAGCACACAGGGTGCTCCTCAAGGGCCCGATCACCACACCACAGGGCGGCGGTTACAAATCGGTGAACGTTACCTTGCGCAAGACCCTGGGGCTGTACGCCAACCTGCGCCCCTGCGTGTCCTACCACCCCTACGTGCGCGCCCTGCACCCGCGGATGGACGTGGTGATCGTGCGCGAGAACGAGGAAGACACCTACGCCGGCATCGAGCACCGCCAGAGCGACGAGGTGGTGCAGTGCCTGAAGCTGATCACCCGCCCGGGCTGCGAGCGCATCGTGCGCTACGCCTTCGAATACGCCCGCGCCCACGGGCGGAAGAAGGTCACCTGCATGACCAAGGACAACATCATGAAGCTCACCGACGGTCTGTTCCACCGGGTCTTCGATGAGATCGCGCCGCTGTACCCGGAGATCGAAACCAACCACATGATCATCGACATCGGCACCGCGCGCATCGCCAGCCGCCCGACCGATTTCGACGTGGTGGTGACCCCCAACCTCTACGGCGACATCCTCTCCGACGTCGCGGCCGAAGTGGCCGGTTCCATCGGGCTTGCCGGCTCGTCCAACATCGGCCATGGCTGCGCCATGTTCGAGGCGGTGCATGGCTCGGCCCCGGACATCGCTGGGCGCGACATCGCCAATCCCTCGGGTCTGCTGCTCTCGGCGGTGATGATGCTGGTGCATCTCGGCCGCGCGAAGCCCGCCACCGACATCCACAATGCCTGGCTGTGCGCGCTCGAGGATGGCGTGCACACCGCCGACATCTTCCGCGAGGGCAGCAGCACCCGGAAGGTCGGCACCCGCGATTTCGCCCGCGCCGTGATCGAGCGCCTGGGACGTCGCCCGACGAAGATGGCCGCGGTGGCCTACCCAGAGCGCGAACCGGACTCGCTGGTGCACCCCGACGTGAGCCTCCCGCCACGCACGCCGGCGCAGAAGGCCCTGGTGGGCGTGGACGTGTTCCTCAACTGGGACAGCCCCACCCGCGATCCCAACGAACTCGGGGCCGCCCTGGAGGCGCTGGCCGGCGAGGAGTTCCGCCTCGCCCTGATCACCAACCGCGGCGTGAAGGTCTACCCGGACGGCAATCCGCAGACCCTGCGCACCGACCACTGGCGCTGCCGCTTCCCGGCCAGGGGCGAGCAGGTCGATGGCCAGGCCATCTCGCGGCTGCTGCTGCGCATCGCCGAGGCCGGCTTCGATGCGGTGAAGACCGAAAACCTCTACACCTTCGACGGCGTGCGCGGCTACTCGCAGGCGCAGGGCGAGTAGCCGGCCCGCCTCAGAGCGGAGCCGGCTGGGCGAGCTGCGCCTGCTTGCGCACGATGAGCATCGCGATCTCCAGCGACTGCTCGTAGTTCAGGCGCGGATCGACGGTGCTGCGGTAATCGCGGGCGAGATCGGCATCGGCCAGCTCGCGCGCGCCGCCGGTGCACTCGGTGACGTTCTCGCCGGTGAGCTCGAGATGCACGCCGGCCAGCCGGGTGCCGGCCGCGGCATGGGCGTCGAAGGCCTGCTCCACCTCGGCGCGGATGTTCTCGAAACGCCGCGTCTTGTAGCCGCTGGCCGCGGTCTCGGTATTCCCGTGCATCGGATCGCACATCCAGGCCACGCGCCGGCCTTCGCGCTTCATCGCCTCCAGCAGCGGCGGCAGGGTCTCCAGCACCCTGCCGGCGCCCATGCGGTGGATGTAGACCAGCCGGCCCGGCTCGTTGCCCGGGTTCAGGGCCTCGGCAAGGCGCAGGGCCTGGTCGGGGGTCACCGAAGGGCCGAGCTTCACCCCGATCGGGTTGCGGATGCCGCGGAAGTACTCCACGTGGGCACCGTCGAGCTGCGCCGTGCGCATGCCGATCCAGGGGAAGTGCGTGCTGAGGTTGAACCAGCCCCACTGCCGCGGCACCTGGCGGGTCATCGCCTCCTCGTAGGGCAGCAGCAGGGCCTCGTGCGAGGTGTAGAACTCCACCCGGTTCAGGCTGTCGATCGAGCTGCCGGTCACCGTCTCCATGAAGCGCACGGCATCGCCGATGCCGTCCACCATCTTCTGGTACTCCTCGGCGAGCGGCGAGCGTGCCACCCAGCCCAGCTCCCAGTACTCCGGGTGGTGCAGGTCGGCAAACCCGCCATCGATCAGGGCCCGCACGAAGTTCATGGTCATGGCCGAGCGGGCATGGCCCTTCACCATGCGCCGCGGGTCGGGGGTGCGCGCCTCGGGGGTGAACTCCGGGGCATTGATGAAATCGCCGCGGTAGCTCGGCAGGCTCACGCCGTCGCGCTCCTCCATGTCGGCGGAGCGCGGCTTGGCGTACTGCCCGGCGAAGCGGCCGATGCGCACCACCGGCAGGCGCAGGCCGTGCACCAGCACCAGGCTCATCTGCAGCAGCACCTTGAGGCGGTTCGAGATGGTGCCGCTCTCGCACTCGGCGAAGCTCTCGGCGCAGTCGCCGCCCTGCAGGATGAAGCGCTTGCCGGCCTCGGCCTCGGCGAGCTGGCGGCGCAGCGCCAGCACCTCCCAGGAAGTGACGAGCGGCGGCAGGGCCTGCAGCTCGGCCAGCACGCCCTCGAGGGCGGCGGCATCGGGGTAGCTCGGCTGCTGCAGGGCCGGCTTGTCGCGCCACGACGAACGCGTCCAGCCCTCGGGCGCGTTGACGGGGGTGACGGGGCGGTCCTGCGCGTTCATCGTGGCTCTCGGAAAAGGAACGGCCTTCGACTATGCCACGCGGCGATTCGAGCCGCGACTCGAGGGCTTCGCCTGTTCATGACATCCAGCGATGAGCCATGCCGCGGCGGGCATGGCGGCCATGGGCCCGGCTCAGCGGCGGCGCAGCCCCGCCACCAGGGCCCCGGCACCGAGCAGCACGAAGCAGAACAGGGTCCAGGCCGGCATCGACAGGCCGAGGAAGGTCCAGTCGATCTTCGAGCAGTCGGCCGAACCCGACAGGGCCGCGGCCAGGGCATCGATCGGCCCCAGGGATTCCCACAGGTAGCCGAGGCCCATGCCGCCACAGCTGGCGAAGCCCGACGGCGGCTGCAGCTGTAGCCAGACATGGCGGCCGGCGACCAGGGCGCCTGCCAGCGCGAACAGGGCAGCCCCGATGCCATAGGCGGCACGCGCGCCGCGCCCGCGCGGGGCATGCAGCGCACCCGCGAGGCCGACGAGGCCGATGCCGGCGAAGGCGAATCGCTGCAGGATGCACAGCGGGCAGGGCAGCATGAACAGGCCGCGCTCGACGTACAGCGCATAGCCGAGCAGCGCGGCACAGACCGCGGCGCCGAAGGCCATCTGCCAGCGGAAGGGCCAGGCGAAGGGGGTGGGCAGCATCGGACGTTCCACGCAGTGGGTGGGGAAATTTGACCGCGCCCCGGAGGGAAGTTCCAGACGGGCAATGAAAAACCCCGGCCGAAGCCGGGGTTTTTCGGACGCGGCAGGAGAGGCCGGCCTTACTCGGCCGCCGCGGCCTCGCTGGCACGCGGGCGGTCGACGAGCTCGACATAGGCCATCGGCGCATTGTCGCCGGGCCGGAAGCCGCACTTCAGGATGCGCAGGTAGCCGCCCGGGCGGGCCTGGTAGCGGGGGCCCAGCTCGACGAACAGCTTGCCCACCGCTTCCTTGTCGCGCAGGCGGGCGAAGGCCAGGCGGCGGTTGGCCACGCCGTCGGTCTTGGCCAGGGTGATGAGCGGCTCGGCGATACGGCGCAGCTCCTTGGCCTTCGGCAGGGTGGTACGGATCAGCTCGTGCTTGAACAGCGACGAGGCCATGTTGCGGAACATCGCTTCGCGATGCGCGCTGGTGCGGCTGAACTTGCGGCCGGCGTTGAGGTGACGCATGGTCTGGGTTCCTTATGGATCGCGGGCCTTAGCCCATCATCACGCCCTGGGTGAGACCGGCCGGCGGCCAGTTCTCGAGCTTCATGCCGAGCGAAAGGCCGCGCTGGGCCAGCACTTCCTTGATCTCGGTGAGCGACTTCTTGCCCAGGTTCGGCGTCTTGAGCAGCTCCACTTCCGTGCGCTGGATCAGATCGCCGATGTAGTAGATGTTCTCGGCCTTGAGGCAGTTGGCCGAACGCACCGTCAGCTCGAGGTCGTCGATCGGACGCAGCAGGGTCGGATCGACACCGCCGGCCGCGCTCTTGCTCGAGGCCGGGCCACGGACGACGAAGTCACCGAACACCGAGAGCTGGTCGGTGAGGATGCTGGCCGCGGTGCGGATCGCCTCCTCGGCATCGATGGTGCCGTTGGTCTCGATGTCGAGCACCAGCTTGTCGAGGTCGGTGCGCTGCTCGACACGGGCCGCCTCCACGGCGTAGGCCACACGGCGAACCGGGGCGAAGCTGGCGTCCAGCATCAGCCGGCCGATGGCACGCGCCTCCTCGTCCGGGCGGCGACGGGCGGCGGCTGGCTGATAACCGAAGCCACGCTCCACCTTGAGCCGCATGTTGAGCGCGGTGTCCTTGGTGAGCGTGCAGATCACGTGGTCGCCGTTGACGATCTCGACGTTGTGGTCGGCCTTGATGTCGGCGGCGGTGACCACGCCCGGCCCCTGCTTCTGCAGGCTGAGCATGGTCGAATCCACGTTGTGCATGCGGATCGCCACGTCCTTGAGGTTCAGCAGCACCTCGAGCACGTCCTCCTGCAGGCCCTCGAGCGTGGTGTACTCGTGCAGCACGCCGTCGATCTCGACTTCGGTGATGGCGCAACCCGGGATCGAGGACAGCAGCACGCGGCGCAGCGCATTGCCGATGGTGTGGCCATAGCCACGCTCCAGGGGCTCGATGACCACGCGCGCACGGGTCGTCGAAAGGCGCTCGATCTGCGGGCCCTTGGGCCGCAGCATCTGGATGGCAGTTACCGTCATGGGCGGCGTTCTCCGGAGGATTACTTCGAGTACAGCTCGACGATCAGCGCTTCATTGATGTCGGCCGGCAGATCGGAACGGTCGGGAACCGCCTTGAAGGTGCCGGAGAACTTGTTGGCATCCACCTCGCACCAGGAAGGAACCAGGTCCATCTGCTGGGCCTGGGCCACCGCCTCCTTGACGCGCAGCTGGGCCGCGGCCTTCTCGGTCAGGGTGATCTGGTCGCCGGCACGCACCTGGAAGGACGGCAGGTTCACCGACTTGCCGTTCACCAGCACGCCGCGGTGCGAGACCAGCTGGCGGGCCTGCGGGCGGGTCACGGCGAAGCCCATGCGGTAGACGACGTTGTCGAGGCGCTGCTCGAGCATCTGCAGCAGGTTCTCGCCGGTGTTGCCCTTCCGGTTGGCGGCCTTCTTGTAGTAGTTGCGGAACTGGCGCTCCAGCAGACCGTAGATGCGCTTGACCTTCTGCTTCTCGCGCAGCTGGGTGGCGTAGTCGGAGAGCTTGCCGCGCTTGGCGTTGGCGCCGTGCACGCCGGGCTTCTGCTCCAGCTTGCACTTGCTGTCCAGCGCACGCGCCGGGGACTTGAGGCCGAGGTCGGCGCCTTCGCGGCGCGCGAGCTTGCAGGTAGGACCGATATAACGAGCCATGTGTTCTTCCCCTTGCCCTTAGACGCGACGCTTCTTGGGCGGACGGCAGCCGTTGTGCGGAATCGGCGTGACGTCGATGATGTTGGTCACCTTGTAGCCGACGTTGTTCAGCGCGCGCACCGAAGACTCACGGCCCGGGCCGGGGCCCTTGACGTGGACCTCGAGGGTCTTCAGCCCGTAGTCGAGCGCGGCCTTGCCGGCCTTCTCGGCGGCGACCTGCGCTGCGAACGGCGTCGACTTGCGCGAGCCGCGAAAGCCGGCGCCACCCGAGGTGGCCCAGCTCAGGGTGTTGCCCTGGCGGTCGGTGATGGTGACGATGGTGTTGTTGAAGGACGCCTGGATGTGGGCGATGCCGTCGGTGACGACGCGCTTGACCTTCTTCTTGCCTTTGGTGGCGGCAGCCGGCTTGTTCATCGGGGCTGATCCTTACTTCTTGATGGCCTTGCGCGGGCCCTTGCGGGTCCGGGCGTTGGTGCGGGTGCGCTGACCGCGCAGCGGCAGGCCGCGGCGGTGACGGACACCCCGGTAGCAGCCGAGGTCCATCAGCCGCTTGATCGACATGCCCACCTCGCGGCGCAGGTCGCCCTCGACGGTGTACTTGCCGACCTCGGCGCGCAGGCGCTCGATCTCCGGCTCCGACAGCTCACGGATCTTGGTCTGCGGGCTCACGCCCGCGGCTTCGCAGATCTGGCGGGAACGGGTACGCCCGATCCCGTAGATGCTCTGCAGGCCCACCCAGACATGCTTCTGGACAGGCAGGTTCACACCCGCAATACGCGCCATGACGCGGTCTCCACTGGTTCTTGGCCGCCCGAGGCGGCTCGAAGGAATCGAAAATTGTACACAGGCTCGGGGTTGCAATGAAGCCCACCCCCTGAAGGGGGGGTGAACCCGGCATGGGGAGTGTGCCCATGCTCCGGCGACGAACCGGGGTTGGCGGGCGGCCCTGAAAAGCCCCCCGCCGCCCGCGCTACTCTGGCGCGGGCCCGCCTCGGTTCATCCGCGCGCCAAGCCGCCGCGCGGACCGCCCTTCAGATTCGCCTTCTTGAGAAGGCTGTCGTACTGGTGCGAATAGAGGTGCGCCTGCACCTGGGCGGTGAAGTCCATCACCACCACCACCACGATCAGCAGCGAGGTGCCGCCGAAGTAGAACGGAACCTGCCAGGCGCCCTTCAGGATCTCCGGCAGCAGGCAGACCGCCACGAGATAGAGCGAGCCG
>BPKK01000005.1 GCA_026005095.1 Silanimonas sp.
CGCGGTCAGCTCGCCCTCGACGACCCGAAGACCGCCGCCGCGCAGTTCTTCGTGCTGCTGAAGGGGCTGGCGCACTTCCGCTGCCTGATCGGCCTGCAGCCGCCGCCCGACGAGGCCGGCCGCCGCGCCCACGTCGAGCGCTGCGTGGCCCTGTTCCTGAAGGCCTTCGCCCCGGAGCGGCCATGACCTCCGTCCCGGTGACCTTCGTCACTGCCGCCCCACGCCCGCCTGCGGCACCCTGCCAGCGTCCTTCAGGCCGCGCCGATACACTATGCGGCCCTCTTTCCCGGTAAGCCCGCCATGCCGATCGATTTCAACCAGGCCCGCCACGCGATGGTCGAACAACAGGTCCGCCCCTGGGAGGTGCTGGACCGCCGCGTGCTCGACGTACTCTCCGAGGTGCGCCGCGAGGACTTCGTGCCGGTGCGCCACCGCAAGCTTGCCTTCGCCGACCTCTGCCTGCCGCTCGGGCACGACGAGGTGATGCTGAAGCCGGTGCTGGAGGGCCGCCTGCTGCAGGCCCTCGATCTTGCGCCCACCGACGAGGTGCTGGAAATCGGCGCTGGCAGCGGCTTTCTCACCGCCTGCCTCGCCCGTCTGGCACGTTCGGTCACCGCCATCGAACTGCATGCCGATTTCGTTGCCGAGGCGCAGCGCCGACTCGATGCACTGAACGCCGTCAACGTCCGCCTCTCGCAGGCCGATGCCCGCGACTGGGACGCCGGTCTGCGCTTCGACGCCATCCTGGTGGGCGGCGCAGTGGCCGAGATTCCCGAACGCTTCCTCGCCTGGCTCAAGCCCGGCGGCCGCCTGGTGGCGGTGCGGGGCACGGCCCCGGCGCAAGAGGCCGTGTGCCTGCGCAACGAAAGCGCCGGCCCGCGCATCGAGAGCCTGTTCGAAACCGATCTTCCCTACCTGCGCGGCTTCGCCCCGCAAGCCCGCTTCACCCTCTGAATCCCACATTCCCCAAGGACTCCCCATGCGACTGCGTCCGCTCGTCTCCGCCCTGCTCGCCCTCGGCCTTGCCGCCCCGGCCTGGTCGGCCGACCTGCTGGAAGCCTACGAGCTGGCGCGGCAGGGCGACCCACAGCTGGCCGCCGCCGAGGCCCGCGCCGCCGCCGCCCGTGCCGGCGTAGACCGCGCCCGCGCCGCCCTGCTGCCGCAGGTGGCCGCCACCGCCAGCCTCACCGACAGCGACGGCGATAGCACGTCCTTCGGTTCGCGCCCCGACGGCTCCGGCGGGGTGGTGTTCGACCGCAACAGCAGCAGCCAGGACAGCCGCAACCGCACCTACGGCATCAACCTCACGCAGTCGGTCTACGACCACGCCAACTACACCCGGCTCAAAGCCGCCCGCGCCGCCGCCGCCGAGGCCGAGGCCCAGCGCCTTGCCGCCGAACAGGCCCTCGCAGTACGCGTGGCCACTGCCTACTTCAACACCCTCACCAGCATCGAGGCCCTGGCCTCGGCGCGTGCCCAGGAGGCCGCGGCCAAGCGCCAGCTCGACCAAGCCGAGACCCGCCTCGAAGTGGGCTTGGCGCCGATCACCGATGTGCACGAAGCCCGTGCCAGCTACGACGGCGCGCGCGCCAATGCCATCGCCGCTGCCACCCGCCTCGACGATGCCCGCGAGGCCCTGGCCGAGATCACCGGCCGGCCGCTCGCCGGCCTGCGCGGCCTGGCGCCCGACTACCAGCCCACCCTGGCCGACACCGAGGGCCTGGAGGCCTGGGTACAGCGCGCGCTCGAGGGCAACCCCGGCCTGCAGGCGGCGGCCCTGGCCCTCGAGGGGGCCGAGGCCAACGTGGCCACGGCCCGCGCCGGCCACCTGCCCACCCTGAGCCTCTCGGCGGGCCGCAACGACTCCGCCACCTGGGGCAACAACACGGTGGGCGGCATCACCTTCCCCAACGACGCCGCCTCCGACGGCAACCGCGTCGGCCTCACCCTCACCGTACCGATCTTCGCCGGCGGCGCGGTGCAGGCCGGCGTGCGCCAGGCCCTGGCGAGCCGCGATGCCACCGCCGAACAGCTGGAACAGCAGCGCCGCAGCATCGCCCGCCAGACCCGCAACGCCTACCGCTCGCTGGCCGCCGGCGCCGCTGAGGTGGAGGCGCGCCGGCTCGCCGTGGTCTCGGCCAAGGCCGCACTGGAAGCCGGCGAGGCCGGGCTGGAAGTGGGCACCCGCACCGTGGTCGACGTACTGCTGGCGCAACAGACCCTGTTCGCCGCCCAGACCCAGTTCGCCCAGGCCCGGCACAACTTCCTCGTCAACGAACTGAGCCTGAAGCAGGCTGCCGGCAGCCTCTCGGTGGAGGACATCCGCGCCGTGAACCGGCTCCTGGTGGCCGATGCCGAGGCTCTGCTCGACGCCACCAAGTAAGCCCACCGCGGGGCGCTGAGATCCTCAGCGCCCGGCCAGCACCGCATCGACCAGGGCGAGCGTGCGCTCCAGCGCCCCGCGCTCGCGGTCGATGCGCAGGCGACCGACCTGGCCGCGCCGCCGCGCCGTGGCCGGGTCTTCCCATAGCGCCGTTATCGCGCCGGCAAGGCTTTCGGCGTCCTCGACCGTGACCAGGGCCCCGGCCTCGCGCAGCATGGCCGCGATCTCGGCGAAGTTGAAGGTGTGCGGCCCACTCAGCACCGGCACGCCGAGCGCCGCCGGTTCGAGCAGGTTGTGGCCACCCACCTCGACCAGGCTGCCGCCGACGAAGGCCACGTCGGCGGCGGCGAGGAAGCCAGGCAACTCGCCCAGGCTGTCGATCAGGAACACCGCACAGGCGGCATCGGGCGCCCGCTCCAGACTGCGCCGCCGCAGTGACAGGCCGGCCTCGCGCACGAGTTCGGCCACCGGGCCGAAGCGTTCGGGATGACGCGGCGCCCAGAGCAGCAGGGCCTGGGGCCAGCGCTCGCGCAGGCGTCGATGCGCCTCCAGTACCGCGGCCTCCTCGCCCGCATGCGTGCTGGCCGCCACCCACACCGGCCGCGGGCCGCAGGCGTGGCGCCAGGCCAAGGCCTCCTCGCGGGCCGCCGCCGGCAGGGGCTGGTCGAACTTCAGGTTGCCGGTCACCTCGATGCGCACTGCATCGCCCGCCAGTACCCGGAAGCGGGCCGCATCGGCCTCGCTCTGCGCCGCCACCAGGCGCACCGCCGAAAGCGCGAGGCGGATCAGGGGCGCAAGCCAGCGGTAGCCGCGCAACGAGCGCGCGGAGAGCCGGGCATTGGCGATGACGATGGGGACCCCAGCGCGGGCACAGGCCACGAACAGGTTCGGCCACAATTCGGTCTCGATCACCACCGCCAGCGCCGGGCGTACGCGCTCGAGGAAGCGCCGCACCATGCCGTGCAGGTCGTAGGGCAGGTAGACGTGGTGCACGCCCTCGCCCCACAGCGCCCGCACCCGCGCCGAGCCGGTGGGCGTGATGGTGGTGACGATAAGGGGCCGGTCGGGGTGGCGCTGGCGCAGCGCGTTCACCAGCGGGATGGCGGCATTCACCTCGCCCACCGAGACCGCATGCACCCAGATCGCGCCCGGCGGCAACGCCGGCAACGCTCCAGGCAAGGCATAGCGCTCGCTCCAGCGCAGCAGGTATCCGCGCTGCCGCAAGCCCCGCCAGACGAGGTGGTAGAGCGTGACCGGCAGCAGGAGCCACAGCAGGACGGAATAGATCGCCAGCAGCAGGCGCCGGCCAAGGCTCAGGGACATGGGCGAAGCGTAGCAGCGGGCCGGGCGCCGGATCACCGCCCGTACAATCGACCCTTTCCTCCGTCCTGCCCGGCATGCCCGATCCCGATCCGCCCCCTGCCCCCCTGCCGCCGCTGCCACCCGGCGCCTGGCATCCGCGGCACTGGCCCGGCTGGCTGGGCGTGGCCTTCGGCTGGTGCGCGGCGCGCCTGCCCGCCCGCCTGCAGCATCGCCTGGGCGCCGCCCTCGGAGGGCTGCTGGGCGCACTGGCCCCGCGCCGCCGCCGCGCCATCGCCACCAACCTCGCGCTGTGCTTCCCGGCGCTGGATGCGGCTGGGCGTGCCGCCCTGCTGCGCGAGAACCTGCGGCAGAGCGGCATCGGGCTGTTCGAGTTCCTACGCGCCTGGTGGGGCCGCGTGGGCGAGGCCTCACCGCGCTACACCGTCGAGGGCCTGCAGCACCTCGAAGCCCTGCGCTCGCAGGGCCGCGGCGTGCTCTTGGTCTCGGCACACTTCGTGCACCTCGAACTCTGCGCCCGCCTGCTCACCCGCCACGTGCCGGTGGCCGGCATGTACCGCCCGCATGGCTCGATGGCGATGGAATGGGCGGTGAAGGCCGGCCGCCTGCGCTATGCCTGTGCCATGTTCACCCGCGAGGAACTGCGCCCGGCGCTCAAACACCTCAAGGCTGGCGGCATCCTCTGGTTCGCCCCGGACCAGGAGAGCCGCCGCGGCGAGAGCGTGTTCGTGCCCTTCTTCGGCCGCCCGGCCTGGAGCCTCACCTCCACCCACCAACTCGCCCGCCTCTCCGGCGCCGCGGTCTGCCCCTTCTTCCACGAGCGCCTGCCAGACGGCAGCTACCGGCTCGAAGTGCAGGCCCCGCTGGCCGACTTCCCCACCGCCGACGCCAACGCCGACACCGCGCGGGTGATGGCGGCGCTGGAAGCCATGATCCGCCGCGCCCCGGCGCAGTATCTGTGGCTGCACCAGCGCTTCAAGACCCAGCCCGCGCTCGAGCGGGGCGCGCTGTATCGCTGAGCATCCGCCCTCCGCCCAGCGCTCCCGATGTCGGTCGATGACACACTGCAGTGCCTTGTGGCGATGCCGGCGATGCTTCGGGCGCCGCTGAAGGTCGTGGCCTGAGGGTTTCAACGCCCGTAGGGCGAGGCCTCGCCCGCTGGCCGGGTCTTGAAGCGGCGGTGCACCCAGAGGTACTGGTCGGGTGCTTCGCGCACGGCCTCCTCCAGCACCTGCATGTAGCGGGCGGCGAAGGCCTCGGGGGCATCGAGCAGGGCATCGAGCCCGGGGTCCCAGACGCGCAGCCGGTAGCGGCCATCGGCCCTACGGGCCATGGCGAAGAAACGCACGCAGGCCCGACCGGCCTTCACCAGCTGCGGCGCGCTCGCCAGCGTGGCGGCCGGCACGCCGAAGAAGGGCACGAACACCTGGTGTATGCGGAAGTCCTGGTCGGCGGAATAGGCAAGGCGCCCACCCGCGCGGAGCGTTCTTACCATGCCCCGCGTATCGAACTTGCCCACGGTGGGCCCGAGCCGGCGACGCCGTGCCGCATCCAGCAAGGACTCGAAGCAAGGGTGGCGGTCATAACGACGCACGACACTGGTCACGGGAAGGCCGCTGTGGAGGGCGAGGAAACGTCCCGCCAGCTCGCTATGCATCAAATGCCCGGTGAGCAGCAGCACCCCCTGCCCACGGGCCTCCGCCTCACGTAGATGGTGCAGGCCCTCGATCTCCACCAATCCGGCCAAGGCGCGATCGGACGCAAACCAGGCCCGCAGCAGTTCCAAGAGAGCGATGGCGAGTGAGCGCTGGTGGGCACGCAGGCGCTCGTGGCGCCGGGCCTCGCTCTCGCCGGGGAAGCAAAGCGCGAGGTTCACCCGTGCGACCTGCCAGCGCCGGCGCAGCAAGGGCCGCAGCAGCCGGGCGAGCCCCCCGCCCAGGGCGAGCAGGAGCGGCTGGGGCAGGCGCGCCACGACGGCGAACACACCTGCCAGCACACGCCAGCCGGGGCAGCGCTGGCCCGGCGGGGGGGCACCCACACTCTCCGCCCTGTCCATTCGGACCCTCAGCCCTCTTCCGGAGCAGCGCCAGCCCCCGGAGCACGAGCGGCGAGCGCGCCGGCATAGAGCGCGGCAAGCAGCAGGGTGAGCCCGCCCCAGAAGGTGGAATAGAAGGCGAGATGGGTGTTGAGCGGGAACACGGTGACGGCAAGCGCCAGGGCCGGCGCTGCCGCTCGGGCCTTCGCCTCGGCAGGGGCATAGCGCCAGGCACGCAGTGCCACCGCCACCGCCGCCAGCCAGCACAGCAGGCCGAGCAGGCCGGTCTCGGCCAGGATCTCGAGCAGGATCTGGTGGGCGTGAAAGGCCCCCGGCCGGCCCCACTCGACGAACTGGTCGTCGGGACTGGCATAGGCCCGGTAGGCCTGCTGGAAATTGTCCACCCCCACGCCGGTGAGCGGATGGTCGCGGATGATGGCGAGGGTGGTACGCCAGAGCACCAGCCTCCCGGAGAGGGCGAAATCGAGGCCGTCCTCCTGTCCCTTCAGCGCGGCCAGGCTGCGCTCGATGCGCGGGGCAAGGAAATCACCGGCACTCCAGGCAAGCAGCAGGGCCAGCACGCCGCCGCCAAGCAGACCGGCGCCGGTACGCCTCCAGCCCCAGTGGCCGAGGCCGGTGACGAGCAGCACGAGACCATAGGTGATCCAGGCTGCCCGGGCGCCGGCGAGCAGGATCACCACCCCGAGGGCGCCGGCGGCCAGCAACCAGGGCAGCACGCCGCGCCGCGCCGCCGGCAGCAGCAGGAAGGGCGAGAGCGAGGCCAGCACCAGGCCGAGCTTGAGGTTGCCGGCGCCGAAGATGCCGGAGAGCCGGTCGGCCAGCGCCGGCCCGCCGAGGCTGTGGCCGGTAGCGGCCTGCGCCAGGGCATCGGCGGTCCAGAGGGCCACGAGCGCGCCCAAGCCCAGACCGACGATGCCCCGCCCCCGCGGCGTGGCCATGGCCATGGCCACGAGCCAGAGGAAGGGCAGGTAGCGCAGGTCTTTCAGCACCTCGAGCGCGGAGCCCCCGGGATCGAGGGCGAAGGGCACCGAGACCAGCTGCGCCAACCAGTAGCCGAGGAACAGGATGCTGGTGAGCGCCCAGGCCTCGTGGCTGAGCACGCGCATGCCGCCGCGGAAGCGGGCAGCCAGCATCAGGCCGAAGCCGAGCAGGGCCCCGAGGGAGAGCACGGCCTCGGCAAGGCCGCGCCAGGGCCAGCAGGCTACCTGCAGCAGCACCCACCACGGCGCCAGCCGGGGCAGGCGTTCAAGCAGCGATTCGCGCATAGAGGTCGAGGGTGGCCTGCTGCATGGCCGCCAGAGTGTAGGGAATGTGGGCCGGCGGCGCGGGCGGCGCGGCCAGCAGGGCGCGGGCACGTTCCAGCAGGGCTGCGGCATCGCCCGTCGGCACCGCGCCCTCGGGCTGCAGGGCGGCGAGCTGCTCACCCACCCCGCCGTGGTCCCAGCCCAACACCGGAGTGCCCACGGCCAGCGCTTCCACCACGGTACGGCCGAAGGCCTCGGGCTTGTCGGAGAGCTGCAGCACGAGGTCGGCCCCGGCATAGGCGGGCACCACCTCGCTGCGCGGCGGGCTGATGCGCAGCCAGGCCGCCACGCCGCGCGCCGTGGCCGCGGCCTCGAGGGCGGCGAGATAGGCCTCGCGGCCCGGCTCGCGGCTGCCCAGCAGCCACAGCGCGGCAGGCTCACCGGCGGCGCGCAGGCCGGCCAGCAGATCCACGGCATGGGCATGGCCCTTGAGCCGGGTGCCGCGCCCCGGCATCAGCAGCAGGCGGGTGTCGGCGGGCAGGCCGAGTTCTTCCAGCACCGCCGCCCGGGCTGCCGGATCGGGCCGCGGATGGCGCGGGAAGCACGCCACGTCCACGCCGCGTGGAATCACCACCAGCCGTGCTGCCGCATGGGGCCAGTGCCGCAGCACATGGCGGCGCACGGTCTCGGAGACCCCGATCACCACATCGCCGCGGGTCATCACCCCGCTGTAGCAGCCGGGCGAGTTGAGGCCATGCACGGTGGTGACGAAGGCCGGGCGCGGCGAAAGGCCGCGCAGCGCGGCGAGCGCAAGCCAGGCCGGCAGGCGCGAGCGGGCATGCACGATGTCGGGGCGGAGGCCTGCCAGCAGGCGACGCAGCGCGGGGATGCGGAAAGGCGTGGCCAGCGACTTCTCGCCGATGGCGAGGCGGTGATGGGTACTGCCTGCGGCCTCCAGCGCTGGCACCAGGCGCCCCCCGGCCGAAATCACGTGCGAAGCATGGCCTGCGGCGACGAGAGCCTCGGCGATTTCCAGGGTGGAACGCTCGACCCCGCCCGACTCGAGCGCAGGCAGCAGCTGGACGACCGTGAGCCGACGCGCCACTGGCGACGGTTCAGTCCACCAGCTCGTACTTGGCGCCGCAGTAGGGGCAGGTCGAAATGCCGCCTTCGGCCTCGATCGGCAGATAGACGCGCGGATGCGAGTTCCACAGGCGCATCTCGGGCGTCGGACAGGACAGCGGCAGGTCGGCGCGCTTCACCTGGTACACGCGCTCGGTGTTGGCGGGTTTCTGGGCCGTGGCGTCGGTGGGGAGCATGGCTCGGGCTCGTTCGGCAAGGAGGCCATTCTAGCCTGCCGCCACCCGGGGCTCAGCCGAGACCGTCGAGCAGCAATACGTCGGCACCGAAGGAGGATACGAGGGCGAGACCGGGCTCGTCGCGCAGACCAAGGCCGTCGCCACTGCACAGGAAGCGGCCGCCCAGGGCCAGCTCGCCGCCGATCACCTCGAGCCAGGCGGCATCCCCGAACGTGGCCGGCAGGGAAAGCACACCCCCCGGCAACACGCTGAAGCGTCGCAGCCGGGCCTTCGCGCCCCAGGGCAGGAGGGCGGAGGCGGGCGCCGGCGCGGCGATGCCATCCTGCCCCACCGCCGGGGCGGCAGCCGCCTGCGCCGGCCGCGCATTGCTGCGCGCGGGCTGCACCCAGAGCTGCAGCAGATGCAGGGGCTGCGCCGCATCGGCATTGGCCTCCACCACATCCACCCCGGCCCCGGCGCCCAGCCGGTGCCAATGGCCGGCCCGCACCTCCAGCGCCGGCTCGCCGGGAATGCCCACGCGGTAGCAGCCGGAAAGCACGAGACTCAGCACCTCCATATTGGCGCGCCGCGCTACCGGCAGCGCGGTGCCGGGCGCCAGTTCCAGACGATTCATCACGCGCAGCCCGCCCCAGCCCAGCCAGGCCGGGTCGAAGGCGCTGCCATGGCTGAACGCGGCACGACCCCGCAGACCGGGGTCGTCGAGGAGGCCGCGCTCGGCGGCCGGACGGAAGACGGGCATGACGCTATTTTGCCCTGCCTGCCGCGGCCGCCGCAGGGCTTACCGTGCCGGGACCGGGCGGTTGAACTCGGTCTCGATGCGGATGGTCACGTCCTTGCCCACCGCCGGGGCGTACTTGTCCATGCCCCACTGGGTGCGGTCGAGGGTGGTACGCGCCGAGAAGCCGGCCACCTCGACGGTGGGGCGGAAGGGGTGCGGGGCCACCTTGTTCATGCTCACGTCGAGCACCACCGGGTGGGTCTTGCCGAGCATCGTGAAGTCACCGGTGACCTTGAGCCGGCCATTGCCAAGGTCCTCCACCTTCGTGCTTTTGAAACGCATCGTCGGGTGGTTTGCGACATCGAAGAAATCGGCCGAGCGCAGGTGCTCGTCGAAGTCCTCCTGGTCGGTATCGATGCTGGCGGTATCGATGCTGACCTCGATCGAGGACCGGGCGAGGTTCTCACGATCGAGTACCAGGGTGCCCTCGTACTTCAGGAACTCGCCGAGAGTCTTGGAAAAGCCGAGGTGGTCGATCTCGAAGCCGATGTAGGTATGGCCGGCATCGAAGCTGAACTCGTCGGCGGCCAGTGCCGGGACGGCGGTGGCCACGAGGGCCAGGGCGAGCAGGGTGCGCTTCATGGTGGACTCCGGGGTACGGCAGGGGGACATCAGACGATGCGCGCGGCCTCGTCGAAGCCGAGACGCGGCGAGCGCGGGAACAGGCCGGCAGGATCGCCGTAGCCAAGGTTGACGAGGAAGTTCGACTTGAGGGGGGTGCCGGCGAAGAAGGCGGCATCGAGCTTCTCGGCATCGAAGCCCGACATCGGCCCGGCATCGAGGCCGAGAGCGCGGGCGGCGAGGATCAGATAGGCACCCTGCAGACTGCTGTTGCGGAAGGCCGTGCTCTCGATCAGGGCCTCGTTCCCAGCAAACCAGCTGCGCGCATCGGCATGCGGGAAGAGCTGCGGCAGCCTGTCGTAGAAAGCCATGTCCTGGGCCACGATCACCGTGACCGGCGCGCTCATGGTCTTCTCCACGTTGCCGGGCGAGAGCGCTTCCTTCAGCTTCGCCTTGGCCTCCGGCGATTTGACGAAGACGAAGCGCGCCGGCGAGGCATTGGCGCTGGTGGGGCCCCACTTCAGGAGCTCGTAGAGCTCGCGCAGCAGGGCATCGGGCACGTCTTTCTTCTGCCAGGCATTGTGGGTACGGGCTTCGCGGAAGAGTTGGTCGAGGGCGGCGGCATCGAGGGCGCGGGCATCGCGCGGCATGGCATCGGCGGGGCTCATGGAAGGTCTCGCGGGAGAGTGGAATGGTGTTGAAGTATGGGCAAGCCCGGACGCCACACCATGCCCACCCCTGCAACAGCCCGTTGTGAACGCTGGAACGCAGGCAGGCCGTCGCTACACTGCACCAATGCCGCTCGATGCCCCGTCTCTGCTGGTGCTGCACGATGGCGCCGCCGGCAACCGGCGGCAGGCACTGGCGCTGGCCGAAGCGCTCTCGCCGCGGGTGCAGGAACTGGTACTGGCGCCGCGGGCGCCCTGGCGCTTCGCCGCCCCCCACCGCCTGCCCTTCGCCCGCCACGCCTTCGGCCCGGCCTTTGCCCGGGCACTGGCCGCACCGCCGCCGTTGGCCATCGGCTGCGGCCGGCAGGCGGCCCTGGCCACCCGCCTGCTGCGCGCCCGCGGCAGCCGGGTGGTGCAGGTGCTCGATCCACGCCTGGCACCGCGGCACTGGGACGCCGTGGTGGCGCCGGCCCACGACGGGCTTGCCGGGCCGAACGTGCTGCGTCTGCGCGGCAGCCTGCACCCGGTAGACGCGCGCTGGCTGGCCAATGCGCGCGCAGCCGCACCTGCGCTCGGCGCCCCGCCCGGACCGCGCCGGGTGTTGCTGCTCGGTGGCCCTACCCGTCGCTGCCCCTGGGGCGAGGCCTCGGCGCTGCAGGCCTTCGATGCCCTGCGGACGGCACAGGCCGGCGACGGGGGCGCGCTGTGGATCAGCGGCTCGCGGCGCACGCCCCCGGCGCTCGTCGCTGCGCTGCGCTCGCGCATCGACGCGGCGCAGGCCCTGTCCGGCGCACTGCGGCTCTGGGCCTCGGAGGCCGACGGCCCCAACCCCTATGCCGGCTTCCTCGGCTGGGCCGGGGCCCTCGTGGTGACGGCCGATTCCGCCAACCTGCTGAGCGAGGCCGCGGCCACCGAAGCACCGCTGTGGATCCTGGGCGCCGACGCGGTCTCGGGCCGCCTCGCCGCACTGGTGCGGGAGCTGCTGGACAGCGGCCGGGCCCGGCGCTTCGAGGACGGCCTCGCCACCGGTTTCGCGCCCTACCCGCTCGCGCCCTGGGTCGAGCTGCCGCCGCTGCTGGCCGAGTTGCGCAGGCTGCTCGGGCTGCCCTACGGCCTTCGCCGCGAGCAGAGCGGCGAGCCGCGCCGGCGTGTCGCCGAGCCGTGCCCGCGCCACCCGCCGCGGGCGACGGTCCAGAGTGCAGGCCAGCGAAGCGGCCACCAGCGTGGCATGGGCCTCGACGAGACCCCGGGTGGTTCCGGCATCGAGCAGGCCCTCGGCCTCGAGCGCCCGCAACAGGTCCACGCTGTGCCGCGGGGCGACGTAGGGCCGGATGCCGCGCCGCATGCCGCAGTACCGCCTGCTGCAGGAAGAACTCGAGGTCCACCAGCCCGCCCTCGCCCTGCTTGAGGTCGAGGTGCGACGCATCGCTGCGGTCCAGCTCGCGGCGCATGCGCTCGCGCATCGCCGCCACGTCGGCGGCCAGGGCCACCGGGTCGCGCTCGCGGGCGAGGATCTCGCCGCGCAGGGCCTCGAGCCGGGCCAGCAGGCCGGCATCCCCGGCCAGCGGCCGCATCCGCACCAGGGCCTGGTGCTCCCAGGTCCAGGCGCGCTCGCGCTGGTAGCCGGCATAGCTGGCCTCGTGCACCACCAGCAGGCCCTGCGCCCCGTCCGGGCGCAGGCGCACGTCCACCTCGTAGAGCCGGCCGGCGGCGGTGGGCGTGTCGAGCAGGGCCACCAGCTTCTGGGCAAGCCGCAGGTACCAGCGCGGGGCATCCAGGGGCCGCGGCCCGTCGGAGACCGAGGCCAGCGCCCCGCCATGCACGAAGACGAGGTCGAGGTCGGACGCAAAGCCGAGCTCCTCGGCCCCGATGCTGCCGTAGCCGAGCACGGCGAACTCGCCGTCGGGCAGGCGGCCATGGGCGCGCTCCACCTCGTGGCGGGCGAGCCGCAGGGCGGCCGCCAGCGTGGCCTCGGCCACGCGGGCGAGCAGGCGGGTGGCGGCCACCGCATCCAGGCGCCCGGCGCGCCAGGCAAGACCGATGCGGAAGGCCAGGCTGTGGCGGCGCTCGTTCAGGGCCAGCAAGGCGGCCTCGGCATCCTCGGGCACGGCCGCCAGCGCGGCGAACTCCGCGGCGATGCCCTCGGGCTCGGGCAGGGGGCCGGCGGCGCGCACGTCGAGCAGCTCGTCGAGCAGCTGCGGCTGCTCGGTGAGGCGCTCGGCGAGCAGGGCGCTGTCGGCACAGACCGCGGCCAGCCGCTCCAGCGCCGCCGGCTGCTCGGCCAGCAGGGCAAAGTAACTGCTGCGCCGCCCGATCGCGCCGAGCAGGGCGATGGCGCGGGCCAGGCTGGCATCCGGCGCCTCGCTGGCCGCCGCCTGGGCGATCAGCGTCGGCACGATGCCATCGAACCAGACAGCCGCCCGCGGCGAGAGGCTGCGCCGCAGGGCCGAGCCGGCCAGGCGGCGCAGGGCCTCGTCGGCGGCCGCGGCATCGGCGAAGCCGGCCTCCGCCAGCACCCGGGCCTCGCCGCCCTCCGGGCAGGGCCTGCCAGTAGGCCGCGAGCGGCCCCGGCGGCGGCGCGACGCGGCGGCCGCTTCCCAGCACGGCAGCGAACTCCTCGGCCACCACCGCGCGGTGCGCCCCGAGCGCGGCATCGAGCGCGGCGGCATCGGCATAGCCGAGCCCGCGGGCGATGCGCAGGCGGTCCAGGGGGTCGGCCGGCAGGGCATGGGTCTGCGCATCGCGCAGCATCTGCACCCGGTTCTCCACCCGGCGCAGGAAGCGGTAGGCCTCGGCCAGCCGCGCCGCGGTGGCGGGGGCGAGATGCCCGGCCCCGGCCAGCGCCGCCAGCGCCGGCAGCAAGCCGCGCTGGCGCAGGGCCGGTTCGCGGCCGCCGCGGATCAGCTGCAGGGCCTGCACCAGGAACTCCACCTCGCGGATACCGCCGGGCCCGCGCTTGAGGTCATCGGCCATGTCCTTACGCGCCACCTCGGTCTCGATCATCGCCTTCATGCTGCGCAGGGCATCGAGGGCGGTGAAGTCGAGGTAGCGGCGGTAGACGAAGGGCCTAAGGCCGCGCAGCCAGGCCTCGCCGGCCTCGATGTCGCCGGCCACCGCCCGTGCCTTGATCCAGGCATAGCGCTCCCAGTCGCGTCCCTCGCGCTGGAAATAGGCGTCCATGGCCTCGAAGCCCATCACCAGCCGCCCACTGTCGCCGAAGGGCCGCAGGCGCAGATCCACGCGGTGGCAGAACCCCTCGGCAGTAGGCTCGCCGAGCAGCTGGCCCAGGCGCTGGCCGAGGCGGACGAAGTATGCCTCGGCCTCCAGCACCCGCGGCCCATCGCTGCGGCCGGGCCCGGCATGGGCGTAGACGAGGTCGACGTCGGAGCTGAAGTTGAGTTCGCCGCCACCCAGCTTGCCGAGCGCGAACACCACGAGGCGCTGCGCCCGCCCCGCGGCATCGCGCACGGCACCGAAGCGCGGCGCCAGCTCGCCCTCGGCCTGTGCCAGCGCCAGGGCGATGGCTTGCTCGGCGATGCGGGTGCTGCCGGCCAGGGTGGCCTCCACCGGATCGAGGCCGTCCACATCGCGGGCCACCAGCACGGTGGAGGCTGCGGCCCGCCAGCGGCGCAGGGCCGCCATCGCCGCCTCGGGGGCCGCCGGATCGAGCACCGGCGGCGCCGGCAGCGCATGCCGCGCGGCCAACAGGGCCGGCTGGCGGCGCAGGGTATCGAGAGCGAAATCGGAGGCAATGGCGAGCGGCCGCAGGGCCTCGGGGTCGACCCCCTCCGCCCCGGTCGATGGCAGGGCCTCCAGCCGGCGCCAGACCAAGGCCTCGAGTTCGTGTTCCAGGCTGTCGCCCATCTGCCTCTCCGTGGGCCGGGGCCGGCCCAAAAAAGAACCCGCAAGGCCGAGGCGCCTGCGGGTCCGTGCTCCCTCCCCCCACGTCGGAAGCGGTCCGATCCTGCGCTGGCGCGATGGCGGCGCGCACGCCGCAGCGCAGCATGGCGGAGGCCGGCATATGGAAACGCAAGGCCCCGCAGATAGCGGGGCCTTGCAGTGTGCCGCAGCAGCAGCGCTCAGTGCGAGGCCGGCTCGAGCCCGCCGTGCTCCTCGAACCACTTCCGCACCTGCTGGTACCAGAACACCGAGTTCTGGGGCTTTAGGATCCAGTGGTTCTCGTTCGGGTAGTAGAGGAAGCGCGTGGGCACGCCCTTCATCAGCAAGGTCTGGTAGAGCTCGAGGCCGTGGTTCACCGGCACGCGCAGGTCGTTTTGGCCATGCACCACCAGCGTGGGCGTCTTGAAATTGGCCGCGCCATAATGCGGCGAGTTGCGGCGCAGCACCGCGTCATTGCCCTCTTCCCAGAAGCCGCCGAAGCGCGGCCGCTCGGTAGAGAAATCGGCGGCGTACTGGGTGTAGAGGTTGTAGACCTTGGCGTGCGCCACCAGTGCACGGAACGGATGCTCGCGGCCAAGGATCACGCTGGTGAGATAGCCGCCGTAGCTGCCGCCGCCGGCCACCATACGCGTGGGGTCGATCCAGGGCTGAGCAGCGAACCACTCCGCGGCCTTGATCACGTCCTGGTAGGGCTTCTCGGCCCATTCCGGATTGATCGAATCGGCAAAAGCCTGGCCGAAGCCCGAGCTGCCGTGGAAATTCGGCCAGGCCGTCACGTAGCCCCAGCTGCTGAACACCTGCGCATTCCAGCGGAAGTGCATGCCATTGGTGATGGCATTGTGCGGACCGCCGTGGATGAGCATGAAAAGGGGGTACTTCTTCGATTTGTCGAAGCCCGGCGGGTAGTTCACCCACATCTGGATCTCGGCCCCGTTCGCGCCGCGGTAGGTGACCGACTCGTAGGTGCCGAAATCGGTGGCCGCCAGCAGGGCGTCATTGATCGTCGAGAGTTTCTCGGCGCGGCCCGAGCGCGGGTCGAGGCGCACCAGGGTGGGCGGCTCGACGAAGCTCTGGCGCAGGGCCACGAGGGTGCCGTCCTTGGCCAGGGCCAGCGAATCGTAGGAGGCCTCGGCGCCGGTGACGGGGCGCGGTCGGCCCTCGATCGGCAGCTCGTAGATGCGGGTGGTGCCAGCATCGTCGATGGCGCCGTACAGGCGCCGGCCATCCGCCGCCCAAACGAGTCCGCTCGCGCTGCGGTCCCAGTCGGCGAACAGCTCGCGGGTCTCGCCGCTGCGGCGCTCGCGCAGCATCAGCCGACCCTTGTCGGCGTAGAAGCCCTTGATGCGCTGCTGCACGAAGCTGAGCAGGCGGCCATCGGGGCTATAGAGCGGGTTGCCGTCGTTGGCCGGGTTGTCGGCGGTGAGGTTCACCGGCGTGGCGCTGACCGCGCCCGCGGCCGGGATGGCGACGGTGAACACGTCGTTGTTGGTGACGTTCGGCGCCGGGTCGGAATCGGCCACGAAGGCAAGCTCAGTACCCTCAGGCGAGATCGCAAACAGGCTGTCGGTGCCCTGCACCGCGCTGCGCGGCAGCTCGAGCCCGGTGCCGAGGGTGAGCGCCTGCGGCTCGCCGCCGCCCACGTCCACAGCAAAGACATGGAACTGGCGCTCGTCGATGAATCGGTCCCACGCCGTCACCGGCGCGCCATCCCAGACCTGCCCGGTCATCTTCGAGTTGGCGCGCTCCTCGAGGCGCTTGCCCTGTTCGGAAAGCGGCAAGTCGGCGAACACCCGCGAGACGAAAGCGAGGCGGCGGCCATCCGGGAACCACTTCGGGCTCTGCACGCCGGTGGCGAATCGGGTGAGGCGGCGTGCCTCGCCGCCGTCCAGCGGCATCACGTAGAGCTGCGGCGCCTTGTCGTCCTCGCGCTGGGCGACGAAGGCGAGGAAGCGGCCATCCGAACTGAAGGCCGGGGAGCCCTCGTTGCTGGCATGGGTGGTGAAGGCGCGCTCACCACTGCCGTCGCGGTTCCAGATCCACAGATCGGTGTAGCCCTTGTCCTCGTTCATCACGAAGCGCGTGACCGGGGCCACGATGCGCCGCCCGTCGGGCGAAATCACCGGCGCGCCGAGGCGCTGGATCTCCCAACTGCGCTCGATGGTGAAGGGGAGCTTGGCCGCCGGCGTGGCGGGCGCCTGCGCAAGCGCAGCCCCGGACGCGAACAGGGCCAGCGCGACGATGCGGTGCAGCATGGAACCTCCGTCGAAGCAGGGTGAGGGCAAGGACGCTAGCCGCGCTGGCGTCAAGAACACAAGAAGCCTGTGGCAGGCTTGCGCCCTTGCCACCTGACCGTCACCTGTCGATGCCCTGCCCTGCTCGCCCTGCCTTCCGCACCCGTCCCCTCGGCCTCCTTCTGCTGCTGGCGCTTTCGCCGCACGCTGCCCTCGCCGCCACACCGGCGAATCCCTCCGATGCCGCGGCTCCGGCTCCTACCGCCACCGACTGGCGCACACCGGCCGAGCAGAGCGATTACACCCGCACGCCGCGCTATGCCGAGACCTTCGCCTACTTCGAGCGCCTCGCCGCCGCGAGCCCGCAAGTACAGATCGTCGAGTTCGGCACGAGCCCGCAGGGCCGCGCGCTGAACGCGGTCGTGCTCTCGAACGAAGGCCTGCGCACGCCGCAGGACGCCCATGCCACCGGCAAGCCAGTGGTGCTGGTGCAGGCCGCCATCCATCCCGGCGAGAACGAAGGCAAGGACGTGCTGATGGCGCTCGCCCGCGACCTCACCGTCAGCGGCCGGCATGCCGGACTGCTCGAGCATGCGGTGCTCGTGCTGGTACCGATCTTCAATGTCGATGGCCACGAACGCTTCGGCCCCTACCACCGCATCAACCAGAACGGCCCCGAGGCCATGGGCTGGCGAGCCACGGCGCAGAACCTCAACCTCAACCGCGACTACACCAAGCTCGACGCCCCGGAGATGCAGGCCTGGATGCGGCTCTGGACCGCCTGGCGCCCCGACCTGCTGGTGGACATGCACAACACCAACGGCGCCGACTACCAGTACGCCATGACCTGGGCCTACGAGACGGCGGCCAATATCGAGCCGGTACTGGCCGAATGGCAGCGCCGCGTCTTCGACGGCCGGATGAAGCCGGCGCTGGCCGCGCAGGGCTGGCCTCTCACCTTCTACGTGAGCCTGAAGGATCCCACCGACATCCGCGCCGGCCTCACAGAAGGCGCCTCCGGGCCACGCTTTTCGGTGGGCTATGCCGCCGCCGCCAACCGCCCGGGCCTGCTGCTCGAGACCCATATGCTCAAAGACTTCCGTACCCGGGTGGCGGTGAACGAGGCGGTGATGCTGGAACTGCTACGCATGCTCGGCGAGGAGGGCAAGGCCCTGCGCGCCGCCAACGCCGCCGCCGATGCCCGGCGCTTCGCCGAGGGCGAGCCGATCCCACTGGCCTTCGGTCTCTCCGATCGCGTCGAAAACCGCGAATTCCTCGGTGTGGCCGACCGCCGCGTAGACAGCGAGGTCTCGGGCGGCGTCTGGGTGCAGTACGACCCCGAGCAGCCCGTCACGCTCAGCCTGCCGGTGCAGGCCGAGGTCACCGTGACCGCCAGCGCTCCGGCCCCCGCCGCCTGGGTGCTACCACCACAATGGCAGACGGTGGTCGAGCGTCTGCGGCTCCATGGCCTTGCGATGTGGCCGCTATCGCAGGAGACCGAAGTGATGGCCGCCCGCTATCGCATCGAAGCGGTGGAATGGGCACCGCGCCCCTTCGAGGGCCGGCATACCATCACCCGCCTGCGCCACCGCCTGGAAACCGGGAAGGAACCGGTGCCGGCGGGCAGCTGGGTGATCCCGGCCGATCAACCCCTGGCGCGCCTCGCCGCCCTGCTGCTGGAACCCGACTCGCCCGACAGCTTCCTGCGCTGGGGCTTCTTCGATGCCATTTTCGAGGAGAAGGAATATGCCGAGCCACGGGTGATGGAGCGCATGGCGCGCGAGATGCTAGCCGCCGACCCCGCGCTGCGCGCGGCCTTCGAGGCCCGGCTGCGCGAGGACGCCGCCTTCGCCGCCAGTCCGCACGAGCGCTTGCGCTTCTTCTACCAGCGCACGCCCTATTTCGACCGTGAGTTCAGTCGTTATCCGGTGCTTCGCCTCGACGCCGCCGGCCTGCGCCAGCTGCGCGCTGCCGCCGTGCCGCGCTGAGGCGGCGAGTTCAGGCCTCCGGCGGCGCCGGTGGATCCGTCGGAGGCGGCGGGTGGCGTTCGGCGTGACGCTGCCGCAGTTCCTGCAGCTTGCGCTTGAAGACCGCCGCCTCCCAGGCCAGCACCCGCCAGGTGAGATCAGCCACCAGCGCCGTAGCAAGCCCCACCACCACGCCGCCGACGAACAGGCCCTGGGCGAAGCGCAGGGCCGGCTCCACATGGTCGCCCACGCCCACGAGGTGCATCAGCTTCACCCCCACCCAACCGGTGAAGGCATAGATCGGGGCGATGGTGAGGGGATTGGTGATGAATTGCAGGCCCACCATCACTGTCAGGTTGGCGCGGAACAGCAGGGCAGCGCCGAAGGCCAGCAGCGCCTGCACGCCGTAGAGCGGCAGGAAGGCGAGCACGCTGCCGACATAGAGTGCCGGCAGGAGGTTCGCGCGTTTGAACGACCACAGGAAAGACGCCTTCACCGCGTACTTCGAAAACCACTTCAGCACCGGGTAGCGGGACAGGTTGGCGCGCCGCGGCAGGGGCTTGAGCAAACGCCGCAGACGGCGCCGGCGCTGTAGCCAGAGCAGGTGGTGGCGGTCGAGTTCTTCACGCGTCGGCATGGCCGCGCATTATCCGCCAGCCAGATGAATGCCGTCCGTGCCGGAGGCCACCCCGGCCGGCTGGAGCTCAGTGGGCCCGGGGCAGCAGCCGGGCCTCCAGCGCCGCCACCTCTCCCCGCTGCCGCAACGCGGCAAGCGAGGCGTTGAAAGCGGCCCGGCGTCCCTCTGACTCCGGCCGAGAACGCGGCCAGACCAGGTGCAGGGTCTCGTTGTCGAGCGCTTCGCCCACCGGGACGATGGGCGAGGCCTCGCCGTACATCCGCTGCAGGGTGGCCCGGCCGTTGTAGATGCCGGCAGAGACCGCCTCGATGCGCCCGGCGGCCGTCTCGGCATGCGCCCGCGCCCAGGGCCGCTCGACGAACTCGACCGCCTCGCCATGCTCGGCCAGTACCCGGCGGATCAGCGCCGGATAAAAGCCGCCCTCGGCCGTGCGAAGGTCGATGTAAGGCAGGAACTCACCGGTGGCGAAACGCTGCACCTCGGCGCCATCGGCCGGCGCGGCCGCGCCCCCCCCCGCCAGCGCGAGGAGGAGGGCTATCACCCCGAGGCGTGACACCGTGAGCATGACGTGAGGATGCACCGAGCGGTGGCTCGGGGAAAGCCCCGGGACAGTGACGCGATGCGCACGCTGCCTTCCAGGACGTGCAGCTCATCGACTGCCGTCATATTGCGCAGCGCTGGTTCGGCGACTGGGGCATGCACGGCTGACGCTCAGCGCTGGTCCAGCGCGTGGTGGATCAGCACCACGCACTGCGAAGCGAACAGCATTCGCGGCCCCAGTGAGAGTTTGGTGGCACCGAGGCGCTCCAGGCTGCCGAAGGTCTTTCTCGGCATCGGGATGTGGTCGGTGAGCAGGAAGCAGGGATTCGCGCCGAAGGCCTGCTCGCCGATCGGCACGCCCTTACGGTCGAGCACGAAGAGCTGGTGGTCGGCCGAGAGCTGCTGCACCAGGCGCTCGAAACTCACCGTGCGCACCGTAACGCCGGGCTCCACCGGCCGTTCCTCCTCCTTGCCCATGCCGCGCGAGGTGTCGAGGGCCTTCGCCACCTTGCCCAGCAGGGCGCGTTCGTCGAAGCCGCCGAGCTCGTGCATGGCGCGCGGCTCGAAGCGGACCGTTCGCGAGTAGTCCGGCGTGCTCTCGAGCACCAGGTAGACGGTCACGTCCTCGCGGTGCGATTGGGCGACGAAGATCGCATTCATCAACACATGGGCGAGGATCTCGGGATGCGCCTCGCCGCCGATACCGGCGAGCAGCTTCGCGCTGTCGGTGGGCGCGGCGCGGGCACGGAGAACGAAGGTTCGCATCGGGATCCAGGAAAAAAAGAGGGCCCGCTTTCGCGGGCCCCCGATTGTCGCACTGGATGCAATGTGGCGCGGATCAGAAGTCCATGTCGCCCATGCCGCCCATGCCCGGGGCAGCCGGCTTCTCGTCCTTCTTCGGCGCCTCGGCGACCATGGCCTCGGTGGTGATCATGAGGCCGGCGATCGACGCGGCGTTCTGCAGCGCAGTGCGGGTGACCTTGGTCGGGTCGAGGATACCGAACTGCACCATGTCGCCGAACTCGCCCGAGGCGGCGTTGTAGCCGAAATTGCCCGAACCCTCGAGCACCTTGTTGAGGATCACCGAGGGCTCGTCGCCGGCGTTGGTGACGATCTCGCGCAGCGGAGCCTCCATCGCGCGCAGGGCGATGGCGATGCCGTGGTTCTGGTCCTCGTTGGCACCCTTGAGGTCCTTGATGGCGGCCTTGGCGCGCAGCAGGGCCACACCGCCGCCCGGCACGATGCCTTCCTCGACGGCCGCGCGGGTGGCGTGCAGGGCGTCCTCGACGCGGGCCTTCTTCTCCTTCATCTCGACCTCGGTGGCGGCACCGACCTTGATGACGGCCACGCCGCCGGCCAGCTTGGCCACGCGCTCCTGCAGCTTCTCGCGGTCGTAGTCCGAGGTGGTCTCCTCGATCTGCGCCTTGATCTGCTTGATACGCGACTGGATGGCCTCGGCATTGCCAGCGCCGTCGATGATGGTGGTGTTCTCCTTCGAGACCTGCACCTTCTTGGCGCGGCCGAGGTCCTTGATGGTGGCCTTGTCGAGCTGCAGGCCGACCTCCTCCGAGATCACCGTGCCGCCGGTCAGGATGGCCATGTCCTCCAGCATCGCCTTGCGGCGGTCACCGAAGCCCGGGGCCTTCACGGCGCACACCTTCACGATGCCGCGGATGGTGTTGACGACGAGGGTAGCGAGCGCCTCGCCCTCGACCTCCTCGGCCACGATCAGCAGCGGCTTGCCGGCCTTGGCCACGCCTTCCAGCACCGGCAGCAGGTCGCGCACGTTCGAGATCTTCTTGTCGTGCAGCAGGATGAAGGGCTCATCCAGTTCGCACTGCATGCTCTGCTGGTTGTTGATGAAGTACGGCGAGAGGTAGCCGCGGTCGAACTGCATGCCCTCGACCACATCCAGCTCGTTCTCCAGGCCCGAGCCTTCCTCGACGGTGATCACGCCTTCCTTGCCGACCTTGTCCATCGCCTTGGCGATCAGCTCGCCGATGTTGTGGTCGGAGTTGGCCGAGATCGAACCGACCTGGGCGATCTCCTTCGAGGTCGAGCACGGCTTGCTGATCTTCTTCAGCTCGTCGACCGCAGCGTTCACCGCCTTGTCGATGCCGCGCTTCAGGTCCATCGGGTTCATGCCGGCGGCGACCGCCTTCATGCCCTCGCGGATCAGGGCCTGGGCCAGCACGGTGGCGGTGGTGGTGCCGTCACCGGCCACGTCCGAGGTCTTGGAAGCGACTTCCTTGACCATCTGGGCGCCCATGTTCTCGAACTTGTCGGAGAGCTCGATCTCCTTGGCGACGGACACGCCGTCCTTGGTGATGGTCGGGGCGCCGAAGCTCTTCTCCAGCACCACGTTGCGGCCCTTCGGGCCGAGGGTCGCCTTGACGGCATTGGCGAGGATGTTCACGCCGCGGACCATGCGGACGCGGGCGTCTTCACCGAAACGGATGTCTTTTGCAGCCATGGTTCTGTACTCCGGGAAACGGGGGAGGAATCAAAGCGGGCAGAGGCAGGCGGCGGTTTCGGCAGCCGAGCGGTGATCCCGCCGGCGCGCCGCCGCGTGGCTCAACCCAGGATGGCGAAGATGTCGTCCTCGCGGACCACCAGGTACTCGGTGCCGTCGAGCTTCACCTCGGTGCCGGCGTACTTGCCGAACAACACCTTGTCGCCGACCTTCACGGCAGGCGCACGGACCGTGCCGTTGTCCAGCGCCTTGCCGGGACCCACGGCCACGACCTCGCCCTTGATCGGCTTCTCGGTGGCCGAGTCGGGGATGACGATGCCACCCGCGGAGACCTTCTCTTCTTCCATGCGCTTGATGACCACGCGGTCGAACAGCGGCTTGATGCTCATGAGGGGAACCTCTTTGCCTTGTTGATCAATGGGTTGCAGTGGTCCGGGCCAGACTTGTTAGCACTCGGCCCGAGTGAGTGCCAATTCTAGCGCGCGCCGAGGACACCGGGGGGCCTCAGGGTCGCGGGGCAGCAAATGGGGCCGGCCCGGGCGGTTTCAAGGGGTGGCTTGCGGTCCCACCCCACCCGGCCCACCCTTGGCGCCGCCACCCCCGCCCGGAGCCCCGCCATGGCCATCCGCCCCGAGACCGAGGCCCTGATCGTGTTCTGTGCCGTGCCCCCCGCCGAGGCCGACCGCCTCGCTCGCTGGCTGGTGGAAGAACGCCTGGCCGCCTGCGTGCAGGCCCTGCCCGGCGCCCGCAGCACCTACCGCTGGGAGGGCGAGGTGCAACAGGCCACGGAAACCCTGCTGCTGATCAAGACCACCGCCGGACGCTATGCCGCACTGGAGCGCGAGCTCGGCGCACGCCACCCGTACGAGGTGCCGGAACTCCTCGCCGTAGACGCCAGCGCCGGCCTGCCGGCCTATCTGCGCTGGCTGGCCGAGGAGACGGCCGCCGGGGAAGCGGGCGACGCGGACTGAAACTCCGACGCTCCCTCCGCATCTCGCGCCGACCCCGGCTTGGCGATAATCGAACCTTCAGCGCCCCGCGGCGCCCTCCGGACACGCCAGCCCATGCCCCGCCTCCTGCGGTCTGCCCGCCGCCTGTGCCTCCTGCTCGCCACCCTCCTCGCCCCCACCCTTTCCGCGCCGCTGGCCGCAGCCGGGCAGGAGGACCTGCTGCCCGTGGACGAGGCCTTCGCCCTCTCGGCCAGCGCCCCCGAGCGCGGCCGGGTGGAACTGCGCTGGGTCATCGCCGAGGGCTATTACCTCTACCGCCACCGCACCGCCGTCGAGGTGCTGGACGGCGGTTTTTCGGGGACGAGCCTGACCCTGCCCGCAGGTGAGCGCCACACTGACGAATTCTTCGGCGAGGTCGAGACCTACCGCGGTGCGCTGGCCGCCACGCTGACGGGCATGGCGGCCGACGGCGCGGCCACTCTGCGCCTGCGGGTGAAGTACCAGGGCTGCGCCGACCTCGGCATCTGCTATCCGCCGCAGGTGCGCGAGCTGGACGTGGCCCTGCCCCCGGCTCCGGCCGCCCCGCTCGCCTCGTTGCCGGGCGGCCCCCTGTTCGGTGCCGCGCCGCGCAGCACCCTGCTCGGCGAAGACACGACAGCCGCGGGCCCCGGCCTGCCGCTGCCGGAGACCGAGGCCTACCGCGTCGAGGTGGCCACCGATGGCCCTGAGCGCCTGGTGCTGCGCGTCAGCATCGCCCCGGGCTACTACCTTTACCGCGACAAGACCACCTTCGCTGCACGCAGCGGGCGCGGCGCCACCGTGGTGCCCGGCGAGTGGCCACCCGCGCGCACGATCCGCGACGAGTACTTCGGCGAGCAGGCGGTCTATTTCGACGAGCTGCTGCTGCCTCTCACGGTACGCCGTACGCAGCCCGGGGCCGACACGCTCCATCTCGAGCTGGGCTTCATGGGCTGCCAGGAGAATGGGGTCTGCTACCCGCCGCTCAGCCGCCGCTTCGAGATCGCACTGGCCGATGCGCCGGCAAACGTGACGGCCAGTGAGCCGCCCTCGGCCGGCGGCGCGGTCCCGCGCCTCGGCCTGCTGGCCGCGCTGGGCTTCGCCCTGCTCGGCGGCCTGATCCTCAACCTGATGCCCTGCGTGCTGCCGATCCTCTCGCTCAAGGCGCTGGGTCTCGCCGGCAGCGGCGAGAGCCCGGCCCGGGCCCGCGCCCATGCGCTCTGGTACAGCGCCGGCGTGGTGCTGAGCTTCGCTGCGCTGGGGGCGCTGGCGCTCGGCCTGCGCGCCGCCGGGCTGGCCCTGGGCTGGGGCTTCCAACTGCAGCAGCCACTGGTGGTGGGCGCGCTGGCCCTGCTGATGTTCGCCATCGGCCTTTCGCTCTCCGGCGTATTCACCCTCGGCGGCGGGCTGGCCGGGCTCGGCCAGTCGCTGGCCACACGCTCCGGCCCGGCCGGCGATTTCTTCACCGGCGTGCTGGCGGTGGTGGTGGCCGCCCCCTGCACGGCGCCCTTCATGGGCGCGGCCCTGGCCTATGCCTTCGCTGCCCCGGCCGGCGTGGCGCTGGGCGTCTTCGTGGCACTGGGCCTGGGCCTTGCCCTGCCCTTCCTCGTCATCGGCTTCCTCCCCGGGCTGGCCGCCCGCCTGCCGAAACCGGGGGCGTGGATGGACCGGCTCAAGCAGTTCCTCGCCTTCCCGATGTACTTGACCGCCGTGTGGCTGCTCTGGGTGCTGGCCAAGCAGCGCGGGGCCGATGCCGTGGGCTGGCTCTTGGGCGGTGCGGTGCTGCTGGCCCTCGGCCTCTGGGCCTGGGAGGCCGCGCGCTACCGCGGCACCACCCTGCGCGCCTTGGCGCTGGCTATCGCCGCCGCCGGCCTGGCCGTGCTCTGGCCGGTGCAGCAGTTGCCTCCGGCGCACGCCTCCGCAGCCGCCGAAGGCGGCGGCGTCCCCCAGCCCACGGCGGACGGCAGCCTCCCCTATTCCGCGACGACCCTCGCCTCGCTGCGCGCGCAAGGCCGCGTGGTGTTCGTGAACATGACTGCCGACTGGTGCGTGAGCTGCAAGGCCAACGAACGCGCTGTGCTTGCCACCGAAGCCTTCCGCAGCGCCTTAGAGCGCGCTGGCGCGGTCTACCTCAAGGGCGACTGGACCAACGTCGATCCCGCCATCACCGCCTACCTCGCCGAGCATGGCGCCGTGGGCGTGCCCTTCTACGCCGTCTACCCGGCCGACGGCGGCGCGCCCGAGGTACTGCCAGCCCTGCTGACCTCCGGCCTCGTCGAGGCAGCCCTCACTCGCGCCGCGGCCCGCCGCGGCACCCGCTGAGGGCACTGGCATGAAGCCCTGGCTGCAATGGACGCTGATCGCCGGCTTCGCCCTCGGCAGCGCCGCGCTCGGCCTCTGGCTGCGTGGCGAGTTCGATGCCGCGCGGCGCGCCGCGGTGCCCGAGGGCCTGAAGGTCGTTGCGCTTGGCGAGTCGGCAGAGCCGCTGCTGGGCACCACCCTCGATGGCCGCAACCAGCTCCTGCCCGGCGAAGGCCGCTGGCGGCTGATCAACTTCTGGGCCAGTTGGTGCCCGCCCTGCGTGAAGGAGCTGCCGGCCCTCGATGCCTTCCACCGGGCGCAGGGCGAGGGCGGCGTGCAGGTGATCGGCGTGGCCCTCGAGGACCCGGCAGACGCCCGCGCCTTCCTCGAGCGCCGGCCGGTGGGCTTCCCGGTCTTCGCCGAGCCGAACTCCCCGCGCGACAGCTCGGTGCGCCTCGGCAACACCCGCGGCCTGCTGCCCTACACCGTGCTCATCGACCCCGAGGGCCGGCTGGTGGCCACGCATTCCCGGCCTTTCGACGAGGCCAGCGACGTGGCGGACTGGGTGGAGAAGGCCCGGGCCCGGGGCTGTCTGAAATTTTGTGTGTGAGGCGGTTTTCTGAATCGACCTTCGTGCCGCTCAGCGCGGCGCGAGGGTGAAGCGGTCGCCGTACAGTATCGCGAACTGGTTCATCGCTGATTTCCACTCCTTGCTCGCCCGCTTCCAGTCGGCGGTGATGTTGCGCAGGGCCAGCCAGATCAGCTTGGTGGCGGCCTCGTCGCTCGGGAAATGCCCGCGGCTCTTGATGATCTTGCGCAGCCGCGAATGCACGCTCTCGATGGCATTGGTGGTGTAGATGATCCGCCGCACCTCGGGCGGAAAGGCGAAGAACGGGATCACCCGGCTCCAGGCCCGCCGCCAGGCCGCCACGACGGTCGGGAAGCGCTGGCCCCAAGGGCCTGCCTCGAACGCGTCCAGCTCAGCTTCCGCAGCCTCCGCGCTGGGCGCGGTGTAGACGGGCTTGATGGCCGCCGCCAGCGCCTTGCGGTCCTTCCAGCTCGCGTAATCGAGACTGTTGCGGATCAGGTGCACGATGCAGGTCTGCAGCGTCGTGGCCGGAAATACGGCCTCGAGGGCCTCGGGAAGGCCCTTCAGCCCATCGGCCACGCCGATCAGGATGTCCTGCGTGCCGCGCGTCTTCAGGTCGTTGAAGACCTTCATCCAGAACTTGGCGCCTTCCGTGTTCTCGATCCACAGCCCGAGGATGTCGCGCGTGCCGTCGGGCAGCACGCCCAAGGCCAGGTACACCGCCTTGTTGCGCACCACGCCGTCCTCGCGGATCTTCACCCGCAGGGCGTCGAAGAACACCACCGGGTACATCGGCTCCAGCGGACGGGCCTGCCAGGCGCCCACCTCGGCCATCACCGCGTCGGTGACCGCGCTGATGAACTCTGGCGACACCTCGACGGCATACATCTCGGCCAGATGCCCCTGGATCTCGCGCACCGACATGCCGCGGGCGTACATCGAAATGATCCGGTCGTCGAAGCCGGCGAAACGCCGCTCGTGCTTCGGGATCAACTGCGGCTCGAAGCTGCCCGCCCGATCGCGAGGCACGTCGATCCGGAGCGGCCCCTCGTCGGTCAGCACGGTCTTGCTGCTACGGCCGTTGCGGTGGTTCCCGCGGCCACCCTCCGGGCTGGCCAGGTGCACGCCCAGTTCGGCACCCAAGGCGCGCTCGATGACGGCCTTCTTCAACTTCTGGAACACGGCCTCGACGCCGGCGGCGTCCATCGGGCCAGGGATCAGCTTCTCAAGCAGCTCGTCGGGAAGAATGGCGTCCGACTTCGCGATAGGGGTAGATTTCTTGCGTGGCATGGAGGGCTCCTGAACATCGTCATGGTAGGCCCCTCACACAAAAATCCTGACACCCTCCCGGGCCCGTCGGTGATTGCGGCCCCAATGGAACCGGAAAGGGTTGTGCAGAAAAATCGGTAGGGCATGCTGCGTCCGCCTGCAATTCACCCTCTGGTCGCCGGGACTCAGTCTGCCGTAAAGACGAGCAAGAAGCTCAGCATGGACAAAATCAGACCGATGCCAAGGACAACCCTTAGTCGTTTTTCTTTCAGTTCGGGATCGCGCCGCACCCAAGCAACCAAGCGCGGACGCAGGAATATCCAGTGAATCGCCAAAAACAGCAGACAGACCGCCATCACGACCAATGGCCCCCAAGGACCAAAGGTGTCGACCAGCCAAGCGCCCGTGCTCACGGCCAACCTCCGGGGCCCGGGTACGGGCCGAGACAGGCAGCCGTGGCACTAGCTTGCTGACTCATGGCAAGAATGAGCCCGACGGCAGATACCGCGCAGCCCACAGCACCAACCGGTGTCCAAACGAAGGTACAGGACGCCGCTAGCGCCCCGGTGGCCACTGCCGAGGCAGCGGCGTAGGAGTGGACTGAATCGCACTGCCTCTGCCGCCACTGCTCCCATTCGCTGCGGTTCTGTTCCAAATACCACTGATCGAACAGCGTTCTCATGTCGCTTGTCGACAGAACTGGCAGCATCATTTGCTCACGATCCAGTGTCAAGACGCACGAACCTCCCCACTGAACCGGCAATGCGGACCATCCATACTGGGCATTGTGTGAGGAGGCTGGGCAGCCGCGGCCTCGCACCCAAGCTCTCAAACAGCTGCCATCTCCGGGGAAATTGCATCGAAACCCTAGACAGGCGGCTCTAACCGGGGCAGGCTGTGCGCCTTCGACGGCCCCCTGCCCGCCATGGCCTCCATCCTCGTCCTGCACGGCCCCAACCTCAACCTGCTCGGCAGCCGCGAGCCGGAGGTCTATGGCCGCGACACGCTGGAAGCCATCAACACCCGGCTGGCGCTGCGGGCCAGCGCCGCGGGGCATGAACTCAGCGCCTTTCAGAGCAATGCCGAGCATGCCCTCGTGGAACGGGTGCAGGCCACCCGGCTGGATGGCACGGCCATCGTGCTGGTGAACCCGGCGGCCTTCACCCACACCTCGGTGGCTCTGCGCGATGCCTTCGCTGCAGTGAAAACCCCCTTCATCGAGGTGCACCTCTCCAACCCCCACGCCCGCGAGCCCTTCCGCCACCACAGCTATCTTTCGGACCTGGCGCTGGGCGTGATCTGCGGCTTTGGCGCGCACAGCTATCTGCTGGCCCTGGAGGCCGCGATCCTCCGGCTGGATGCCCCACGACACGACGTCCCGGCGCGCTGAGCCACCACTCTCGGCCCGCTTCCCCCTTCACCTTCACCGCACGCGAGACCGTCCATGGACCTCCGCAAAATCAAGGCGCTGATCGACCTGCTCGAGAAATCCAACCTCACTGAGATCGAGATCAAGGAGGGCGAGGAGTCGGTGCGCCTGTCACGGGCCAGCCGCACCGCTCCGGCCGCGCCGCCGGCCCCGGCCGCCGCGCTGGAGCACATCGCCGTGGCACCCGCCGCCCCTGCCCCTGCGGCGAAGGCGCCGGCCGCCGAGCACCACAGCGAGTCGCACGGCAAGCCCGCCAAGGACATCCCCGACGGCCACACCATCCGCTCGCCGATGGTCGGCACCTTCTACGCCAGCCCCAACCCCGATGCACCGCCTTTCGTGAAGGTGGGCCAGACGGTGAAGGCCGGCGACACGCTGGGCATCATCGAGGCGATGAAGATGTTCAACCCGATCGAGGCCGATGTCTCCGGCACCGTTCGCGCCATCCTGGTGCAGAGCGGCCAGCCGATCGAATTCGACGAACCCATGTTCGTGATCGGCTGAGCGGGCGGCCATGCTGAAGAAAGTCGTCATCGCCAACCGCGGCGAGATCGCGCTGCGCATCCTGCGGGCCTGCCACGCGCTCGGCATCCAGACCGTGGCCGTGCACAGCACCGTCGACCGCAACCTCAAACACGTGGCCATGGCCGACGAGTCGGTTTGCATCGGCCCGGCCCCCTCGGCCGAGAGCTACCTCAATATCCCGGCCATCATCGCCGCGGCGGAAGTGACCGATGCCGACGCCATCCACCCGGGCTACGGCTTCCTTTCCGAGAACGCCACCTTCGCCGAGCGGGTCGAGGCCTCGGGCTTCGTCTTCATCGGCCCCACGGCGGATGTCATCCGCATGATGGGCGACAAGGTGGAGGCGATCCGGGCGATGAAGGAAGCCGGCGTGCCCTGCGTGCCCGGCTCCGACGGTCCGCTACCCGACGACGAGGCCGAATGCCTGCGTCTCGGCCGCGAGATCGGCTACCCTGTCATCATCAAGGCCGCGGGCGGCGGCGGTGGCCGCGGCATGCGGGTCGTCCGCGAGGAGGGCGCGCTCATCGCCTCCATCGCCACCACCCGCGCCGAGGCCAAGGCGGCCTTCGGCAACGACATGGTCTACATGGAGAAGTTCCTCGAGAACCCGCGCCATGTGGAGATCCAGGTGCTGGCCGATGGCCAGGGCAATGCCATCCATCTCGGCGAGCGCGACTGCTCGATGCAGCGTCGCCACCAGAAGGTGGTGGAGGAGGCGCCGGCTCCCGGCATCACCGAGGCGCAGCGCGCCGAGATCGGCCGGATCTGCGTGGAGGCCTGCCTGCGCATCGGCTACCGCGGCGCCGGCACTTTCGAGTTCCTGTACGAGGATGGCCGCTTCTACTTCATCGAGATGAACACCCGCATTCAGGTGGAGCATCCGGTGACCGAGCTCGTCACCGGTATCGATCTCGTACGCGAGCAGCTGCTGATCGCCGGCGGCGAAAAGCTCTCGATCAAGCAGGAGGACGTGGTGCTGCGCGGGCACGCCATCGAGTGCCGTATCAATGCCGAGGACCCCGAGACCTTCGCCCCCTGCCCCGGCCTGATCAAGCACTTCCATGCCGCCGGCGGCCCCGGTGTGCGGGTGGACTCGCACATCTACGAGGGCTACAAGGTGCCGCCGAACTACGATTCGATGATCGGCAAGCTGATCGTTCATGGCGCAACGCGCGCGCAGGCGATCGCGCGCATGCGGGTGGCGCTGGCCGAGATGATCGTCGATGGCATCAAGACCAATATCCCGCTGCAGCAGCGGATCATGGCCGATATCGGCTTCCAGCAGGGCGGCACCAACATCCACTACCTCGAAAAGCGGCTGGCCGAGCGCAAGGAGAAGAGCTTCGGCCTCGGCTGAAGCCCGCCCATGGGCAGCCCCGACCCCGCCACCGCCGAGTTCACCATGACCGTGCTGATGACGCCGGACAAGGCGAACTTCAGCGGCAAGGTGCACGGCGGGGCGCTGCTCAAGCTGCTCGACGAAGTGGCCTACGCCTGCGCCTCGCGCTATGCCGGCCGCTACTGCGTGACGCTCTCGGTGGATCAGGTGACCTTCCGCGAACCGATCCTGGTCGGTGAGCTGGTGCATTTCATGGCCCGGGTGAACTACACCGGCACGAGCTCGATGGAGATCGGCATCAAGGTGGTGGCCGAGAACATCCGCGAACGCTCGGTGCGCCACGTCAACAGCTGCTTTTTCACCATGGTGGCGATCGGCGAGGATGGCCGCCCCACGCCGGTACCGCCCCTGGAGCCCGAGACCGAGGAAGAACGGCGCCGCTACCGCCAGGGCGAGCAACGCCGGGCCCTGCGGGCGGAGATGGCCCAGCGCCTGGCCGAAATCCGCTCGGGTGGCTAAAGGCGCCCGGCAGGCATGACCACTGCCGCGGACTGACGATGATCGGATGCTAGGCTGTGCCGCATCGCACCGATGCCCCGGGGGGCGTGCCGCGACGTGCCGATGGACCGACCGCTCCGACCGCTTGCCGAATGCGCCCAGGCCTTTTGGCATGGCGTCCTCCTGCTGCTCGCCCTTGCCGCGCTGCCGGTACTGGCGGGCCAACGCAGCATCGCCGAGCTCGCCCGCGACCAATGGACCACCCGCGAGGGCCTGCCGCACAACTCGGTGAACGCCATCGCCCAGACACCCGACGGCTTCCTCTGGTTCGCCACCTGGGAGGGCCTGGTGCGCTACAACGGGCGCGATTTCATCCTCTATGACCGCGAGCGCATCCCGCAACTGCGGGATGCCGCCATCCGTGACCTTTACATCGACCGCAAGGGCCGGCTGCTGGCGGCGGGCGCCCGCGGCGGCATACTGCGCCAGCGCGGCCCGGACGACTGGGAGGCCCTGCCTCCGGCCCCCACCATGGCGATCCACCTCTGGGACGACGAGGGCGGCACCCTGTGGGTGGGCACCGAGGCGGCCGGCATCCACCGCATCGATCCGGATGGCCGCACCCGTCAGCTGGAGGCCCTGGACGGCGCCTCGCTGGGCGCCGCCGCTGCCCTGGCCCGCGATGGCCGCGGCCGGCTCTGGGTGGCCACCGGGGCCGGACTCAGGCGGGTCGAAGCCCAGGGCCTGCGTGCCGTGCCGCTGGAGGGCCTGCCGCCCGGGCCGGTGAACTTCGTGCTCAGCACGCCCTATGCCCGCCTGCTGGTGACCACCAATACCGGCGTCTACGGCGCCGATGGCGCGGCGCTCCACCCGCGCTTCACCCTGCTGCATCCGGAACTGGCCGGGGTGGCTGCCACCCGCCTGCTGCCCGACCCGCGCGGCGGGCTGTGGATCGGCACGTTCAACCGCGGCCTGATGTTCCTCGACGAGGCCGGCCTGCAGCGCCTCGGCACCGGCGCCGGCCGGCCGAGCAGCCGCATCCTCTCGCTGTTCCTCGACCGCGAGCTGACGCTCTGGGTGGGCACCAACAGCGGGCTGTTCCGCTTCACCGATGCCCCTTTCACCAGCCTGACCCGCCGCCATGGCCTGCGCGACGACTTCGTCCGCAGCGTGCTGGCACGTGCCGACGGCAGCGTGGTGCTGGGCACCGCGCAGGGGCTCTCGGCGGTGCTGGCGGATGGCCGGGTGCAGAACCTCGGCGAGGGCACGCTGCTGGAGCGCATCTCGGTGCTGAGCCTGGCCGAGACGCCCGAGGGCCTGCTGTGGGTGGGGACTTACAGCGATGGGGCGCTGCTCTGGGATGGCAAGCGCATCCTGCGCCGCATCGGCATGGCCGAGGGCCTGCCAGCCGACGAGGTCCGGGCGATCGCTTCCGGCCCCGGAGGCGAGGCCTGGTTCGGCACCCCCCAGGGCCTCGTCCATGTCCCGGCCGAAGGACCGCCGCGGCTGTGGAACGAGGCCAGCGGCCTGCCGGGCAATTTCGTCGCAGCCCTGCACCGCGATGTCCGCGGCCGGCTGTGGATCGGCACCGGCGTCGGCGCCGCCCTGCTCGACGGCCAGCGCCTGCAGCGGCTGGACATGAAGACCGTGGAGGATGCCGAGTTCGCCTTCGGCTTCCTCGAGGACCGCGAGGATGGGCATGTCTGGATCGCCAGCGACCGCGGCCTGCTGCGCTTCGATCTCGACGGACGGCCGCGGGGCGGAGTCGGGCGCTCGCGCGGCCTGCCCTTCGAAAAGATCTTCGCCCTCGTCGCCGAAGCCACAGGCCCGGTCTGGGCCAGCGGCAACCGCGGCATGCTACGCCTCGACCATGCCCGCCTCGACGCGATCGCCGACGGTGAGGCCATCGCGCTCGAGCCGGAGTGGTTCACCGAGGTAGACGGGATGGCCAGCGCCCAAGGCAATGGCGGCTCGCAGCCGGTATCGACGCGGGATGCCGCCGGCCGTCTGTGGTTCGCCACTGCGGTGGGCGCGGCACGGGTCGATCCGCAGAACCTGGCTGCCTTCGCCCACCAAGCGCCGCCGGTGGTGATCGAGTCTCTGGTGACCGATGGCGTAGCGCAACGCCTGCCCCGGGACGGGAGTCTCGCCCTGCCGGCGGGCACCCGGCGCATCGAGATCGGCTTCGCCGGCCTCGGCTTCCTGCTGCCGGAACGTATCCGCTACCGCTACCGCCTGCGCGGCTTCGACGAGGACTGGGTGGAGCGCACCGGACAGACCTTCGCCGAATTCACCCGTCTGCCCCCCGGCCGCTACGTGTTCGAGGTGGAGGCGGCCCATCCGCGCGGCCAGTGGGGGGAACAACGGGCCATGCTGGCCTTCGAGATCCCGCGCCTCTGGTGGCAGCAGCCGCTGGTCCAGGGCGGCGGCGTGCTGCTCTTCGTCCTGCTCGGCCTGCTGCTGCTGCGCTGGCGGCTCGATGCCATCGCGGCCAATGAGCGGCGGCTGGAACGCCTGGTCGAGGAGCGCACCGCCGAGATCGAGCGGCAGCAGGCACAGCTGCGTTTCCAGGCCGAGGAGTTCGCCCGCCAGGCGCGCGAAGATTCGCTCACCGGCATCGCCAACCGCCGCGCCTTCGACGAGCAGCTCGGCCGCGAGTTCGCCCGCGCCATGCGCGCCGGAACGCCACTCAGCATCGCCCTCGTCGATCTCGACCACTTCAAGCAGGTCAACGACCGGCTCTCCCACGCCGTGGGCGACGAAGTGCTGCGCCGGGTAGCAACGTTGATGCAGGGGCATTTCCGCCGCTTCGACTTGGTGGCGCGCTGGGGCGGAGAGGAGTTCGCCGTACTGCTGCCGGGCACCTCGCCGGAGGCCGCCTTCGCTGCCTGCGAACGCCTGCGCGAGGCCATTGCCGCGATCGACTTCGACGACGTGGCGCCGGGCCTGCGCATCACCGCCAGCATCGGCCTTGCCGGTCTCGGCGACGCGACCGACCACGGCCAGCTGATCGCCGCCGCCGACCGCGCGCTCTACCGCGCCAAGGCCAGCGGCCGCAACCGCACCGAAGGCTGAGTGCCGGCAGGCGCCGCCCCCTACAATCCGCCCATGCCCCAGCTCGAACTTTCCCTGCGCTGCCGCGCCGCCGACGAGCCTTGGCTCGAGCGTGCCCTGCACGATCTCGGCGCCATGAGCGTCACCCTGCTCGACCCGCGGGCCGACACCCCGGAGGAGCAGTCCATCCTCGAACCCGGTGTCGGTGAAATGCCGCTCTGGTCCGACTGCCTGGTGGTGGCCCTGTTCGAGCCCGGGGTCCCGCGTGAGGCCCTGTTGGCGGCGCTGGAGTCGATCGCTCCGCAGGTCGATCTCACCTCGGCCTCCTTCCGCGTGGTGGAGGATGCCGACTGGGTGCGTGCCTGGATGGACCAGTTCCAGCCCATGCGCTTCGGCCACCGCACCTGGATCGTGCCCTCGGACCATGCCCTGCCCGCCGAGGCCGACACCCCCGAGGCCGCCGTGGTGCGTCTCGACCCCGGTCTCGCCTTCGGCTCCGGCACCCATGCCACGACTGCGCTCTGCCTGGAATGGCTCGACGGCCTCGCGCTCTCCGGCGCCACCGTGCTCGATTTCGGCTGCGGTAGCGGCATCCTCGCTCTGGCTGCTCTGAAGCTGGGCGCAGCGCGTGCCGTGGGGGTCGACAACGACCCGCAGGCCATCCTCGCCAGCCGCGAGAACGCCCTGCGCAACGGCCTCGGTGATCGCCTCGAGGTGTACCTGCCGCCAGAGGAGCCGCAGGCGGTCTATCCGGTGGTAGTGGCCAACATCCTCGCCGTGGCCCTCGATGCCCTGGCCGAGACCCTCGCCGCCCGCGTCGCCCCGGGCGGACGGATCGCGCTGTCCGGCATCCTCGCGGGGCAGGAGGAGGCGCTGCTGCAGCGCTACGCCGCCTGGTTCGATGCGCTCCACGTCGAGCGGCGCGGCGACTGGGTGCGGATCGACGGCTACCGCCGCGGCTGAAGGGCTACACTGCCGCGCCATGTCGCGCTCCCTGCCTCGTTTCGTCCGCCCGCCGCCGCGGATCGCCCCGCTCTCGGCCAAGGCCCGCTGGGGCGTGGCCCTGGGCCTGGTGATGGGCAGTCTGCTGCTCGTACTGCAGGTGCTGCTGGCCGACCGCGCGCGGCTCGCCGCCGATGCCCGTACCCGGCCGTTCATGGAACGGGCCTGCGCCCTGCTCGGCTGCACGCTGCCGCCCTGGCGCGAACCCCGCGCCTTCACCGTGCTGAGCCGCGAGATCCAGCCGCACCCCAGCCACCCGCAGGCCCTGCTGGTCACCGCCAGCTTCCGCAACGATGCTCGCTGGCCGCAGCCCTGGCCGCTGCTGGAACTCGCCCTCACCGACCTCGATGGCAGCCGCATCGGCCTGCGCCGCTTCCGCCCCGAGGAATACCTCGGCGGCACGCCCGCGCGCGAAGGACTCGCGCCCGGCCAGTCGGCCACCATCGCGCTGGAGATCCTCGATCCTGGCAACCGCGCGGTAGCGTTCGAGTTCGATTTTCACTGACCCCCGACATCAGGCTCACGGTTCCCGAAGGTCAAGGTCGCGCCGCGGGGGGATTTGCGGCAGACTCCCCTCCCCCGCCACCAGTGGAGGGCGGCGGGTTAGCTTCTGGGGATGCCGTGAACGCTCTTCCTTCCCGTGCCGAATCTGCAACGCCTGCGCTGCGCGAAGCCGCAGCCCGCGCCACGCGCCGCTATCTCAATGACCGCGGCGACTGCGAGGCTGATTCGCTCTATGCGCTGATGCTGGCGGAAATGGAAATGGGCCTGCTGGCTGAGGTGCTGAAGCACTGCGAGGGCAACCAGAGCCGCGCCGCGGCAGTGCTGGGCATCAACCGCGCGACCCTGCGCAAGAAACTGGAAGCGCACGGGCTGCTCTGAAGGCTAGCACCCGCTACGCCGCGTCCCCGCGCAGCTCCCGCACCCTCGCCTCGAGCAGCGCCGCGCTGGCCTCGGTACCCGGCACCGGCTCGCCGGCCACGATGCCGATCGGCGCGCGGAAGCGCCGTGGCAGGCGCATCCGCCCGAGCCGCAAATCGCGGCGGCTGAACATGCTTCCCCAGAGGTTTCTCAGCGCCATCGGCACCACCGGAACCGGGCGGGCAGCGAGGATCTTCTCCACCCCAGGGCGGAAAGGGGCGATCTCGCCATCCTTCGTCAGGCCGCCCTCGGGGAAGATCCCCACGATTTCGCCGGCGGCGAGGGCGGCGTCGATGCGGCGGAAGGCAGCCTCCATCAGCGCCGGATCCTCCTTGCTGCCGGCGATCGGGATCGCTCCGGCCACCCGGAACACCCAGTTCAGCACCGGCAAGCGGTAGATCTTGTAGTACATGACGAAGCGCACCGGGCGCGGGATGGCGCCAGCCAGCAGCAGGGCGTCCATGTAGCCCACGTGGTTGCACACCACGAGTGCCGGCCCCTCGTCCGGCACATGCTCCTCCACACCGCGGATCTCGATGCGGTACATGGCCAGGGTCAGCAGCCAGACCAGGAATCGCATCAGGAACTCGGGCACGAGGCCGAAGATGTAGACCGCCACCACGGCGTTCAGCACGGCGCCGACGAGGAAGACCTGCGGGATGGAGAAGCCCGCGGCGATGAGGCCGATGGCCAGCAGCGCCGCAGCGACGATGAAGGCGGCATTGAGAATGTTGTTGGCGGCGATGGTGCGCGAGAGCTGCTCGCGCGGACTGCGCTGCTGGATCAGGGCGAACAGGGGCACGATGTAAAAACCGCCGAACAGACCGATCATCGCCACGTCGAGGGCCACCCGCCATTGGCCTTCGGCGGCGAGGAAGCCGCGCCAGTCGAGCGGGGCGGCGAGACCCGCTGCGGCCTGCAGCGCGGTCTGGGCGGCCGCCGGCTGGGCGAGATAGAGGTCGATACCGAACAGGGTCATGCCGATGGCGCCGAGCGGCACCAGGCCGATCTCCACCGTGCGCCGCGACAGCGACTCGCAGAGCAGCGAGCCCACGGCGATGCCGATGGAGAACAGGGCGAGCAGCAGCGAGATCACCGAGGCATCGCCGCCCAGCACCTTGAGCGCGTAGTTCGGCAGCTGTGCCAGCACGAGCGCGCCGAAGAAGAAGAACCAGCTCACCCCGAGCACCGCATTCAGCACCACGCGCTGGCCCTTCAGCACGCCCAGCGTGGCGAAGGTGGCGCGCAGCGGATTGCGGTCGATGGCGAGATCGGGGGCCGTGGCCGGGGCCGGTGGCACGGCGCGGGCCACGAGGTAGCCGAGGAGGGCGATGGCGATGATCACCAGCGCGGCGTAGCGTTCGCCGTGCTCGAGGCCGGCCACCAGCCAGCCGCCGAACAGGGTGCCGAGGAGGATGGCGAGGAAGGTGCCCATCTCGACCAGGCCATTGCCACCGGTCAACTCCTCCGGCTTCAGCGCTTGGGGCAGGATGGCGTACTTGATCGGCCCGAACAGCGCGCTCTGGGCGCCGAGCAGGAACAGCACGCCGAGCAGCAGGGGCAGGGAATCGAGCCAGAAGCCCAGCGCCGCCAGCAGGGCGATGCCGATCTCGAGCAGCTTGATGCGGCGGATCGAGCGCGCCTTCTCGTACTTCTCCGCCCACTGCCCGGCACTGGCCGAGAACAGGAAGAAAGGCAGGATGAACAGGGCGCTGGCGATGTTCGCCCAGAGGCTGCGCTCGGCGTCGGTGAAGCCCACCACCTTCACCGTGATCAGGATGATCAGGGCCTGCTTGAAGACATTGTCGTTGAAGGCCCCGAGGGCCTGGGTGAGGAAGAACGGGGCGAAGCGGCGCTGGCCGAGCAGCGCGAACTGGTTGCGTGGCATCCGGGGGATCCGTGGGGGCCCCCGGAGACACTATCAGAGAGCCGTGGGGGCGGTCTGCGCCAGCGAGGGACGCACGGCCATGCCCGCCAACCACGCCGCCAGCCCCGGGGCGCGCGACCGCCATGGCCGCTCGGGCAGGCGGAAGTCCAGCCATTCGAGGCCGCAGGCCACGGCGAGGTCGGCCAGCGTCAGGGCCTCGCCCTCGAAATGGGCGCGGCCGGCGATGCGGCGCTCGAGTTCGATCGATGGCGCCCTTCCACCTTCAGCCACTGCCAGTCCATCCAGGCCGCGCTGCGCTGTTCCGGCGTGCGGCCTGCCCACACGGCCTCCAGGCGGATCGCCACTCCGGCATCCATCAGGCCATCGGCCAGGGCCTCGATGCGTTTCACCCGCATCCGCGCCTCGAAGGCCTCGGGAATCAGCCGCGGGCCAGGCATGGCGTCCAGCCATTCGCAGATCACCGGCGAATCGAACCAGGCCTCGCCACGCTCATCGACCAGGCAGGGCACCTTGCGCAAGGGGTTGAGCGCCGCCACCGGGCTCGCCGGGTCGAGCACGTCCACCAGCACGAGTTCCAGGGGCAGGCCCTTCTCAGCCGCCAGGGCGCGCACCTTGCGGGCGAAGGGCGAAGGCAGGGAACAGAACAGCTTCATGGTGGCCTCCGGTATGCGGCCCTCAGCCCTGTTCGCGCGCCACGGCGCGCCAGCCGATGTCGTTGCGGTGCCGTTCGTTCGCCCAGTGGATCTTCGCCACCGCCTCGTAGGCCCGGCGCTGCGCCTCGGCGATACCTGCGCCCCTGGCACAGACGCAGAGCACACGGCCACCGCTCGTCTTCACCCCCTCGTCGTCCCGCACGGTGCCGGCATGGAAGACCTTGGCGAAGGCCGGCACGGCATCGAGGCCGTGGATCACATCACCGGTGATCGGGGTCTCCGGATAGGGCCTGGCGGCCATGACCACGCCCAGCGCAGCCTCGGCCGACCAGCGGGCCTGCACCGTATCGAGCCGGCCGTCGATGGCGGCCTCGAGGAGATCGACGAGGTCGGAGTCGAGTCGCAGCATCACCGGCTGGGTCTCCGGGTCGCCGAAGCGCACATTGAACTCGATCACCCGCGGCGCACCCTGGGCGTCGATCATCAGCCCGGCATAGAGGAAGCCGGTGAAGGGAATGCCGTCGGCCGCCATACCGCGCACCGTGGGATCGACGATCTCGCGCATCACCCGGGCATGCACCTCGGGCGTCACGACCGGAGCGGGCGAGTAGGCGCCCATGCCGCCGGTATTCGGGCCGGTATCTCCATCGCCCACGCGCTTGTGGTCCTGGCTGGTGGCCATCGGCAGCGCGTGCATGCCATCCACCATCGAGATGAAGCTCGCCTCCTCGCCCTCCAGGAAATCCTCGATGACCACGCGAGCGCCGGCGCTACCGAAAGCATTGCCGGCCAGCATGTCGCGCACGGCCGCTTCGGCCTCGGCCACGCTTGCCGCCACGATCACGCCCTTGCCGGCGGCGAGGCCGTCGGCCTTCACCACGATCCTAGGGTCATTCAATTCAGTAGTGCGGGCGCGGATGTAGGCGCAGGCCGCCTCGACCTCGGTGAACACCTCGTAGCCTGCCGTGGGAATGCCGTGGCGCTTGAGGAACGCCTTGGCGAAGGCCTTGCTACCCTCGAGCTGCGCGGCCTTGGCCGTGGGGCCAAAGATGCGCTGCCCGGCGGCGCGGAAGCGGTCGACTACGCCGGCCACCAGCGGGGCCTCGGGGCCGACCACGGTGAGGGCCACGCCCTCGCGCTGCGCCAGCGCCAGCAGGCCCTCGAGATCGATGGCCTTCACGTCCACGTTCCGGCACTTCGGCTCGGCGGCCGTGCCGGCATTGCCAGGAGCAACGAGCACCTCCGAGACACGCGGGCTCTGGGCAAGCTTCCAGGCCAGGGCATGCTCGCGGCCCCCATTGCCGATCACCAAGACTTTCACCGGAAAACCTCCATCTCGCGGGCAGTTACGGCGCGGCCCGCGGGACGCGGGCGCAATCGGGATTCCGCCTTCAGTGGCGGAAATGACGAGTGCCCGTGAACACCATGGCCATGCCGTGCTCGTCGGCCGCGGCGATCACCTCGGCATCGCGCATCGAGCCGCCCGGCTGGATCACCGCGCGAATGCCGACCTCGGCTGCGGCATCGATGCCGTCGCGGAAGGGGAAGAAGGCATCGCTGGCCATCACCGCCCCGGTCACTGGAAGCCCGGCCTCCGCCGCCTTGAGGGCGGCGATCTTTGCACTCACCACCCGGCTCATCTGGCCGGCACCGATGCCGATGGTCTGCGCATCCTTCGCATAGACGATGGCATTCGACTTCACGTACATCGCCACCTGCCAGGCGAAGACGAGGTCGGCCATCTCCTCCGGCGTGGGCTGGCGCTTCGTCACGATACGCCCATCGCCCGCCGCCCAGGGAGCGACATCGGCATCCTGCACCAGCAGGCCGCCGGCGATGCGCTTGTAGTCGAGAGCGGCGGCCGGCGCATCGAGCGCACCGCAGGCCAGCACGCGCACATTCGGCTTCCTGGCGAACACCGCCACGGCTTCCTCGCTGACCACCGGCGCGATCACCACTTCGACGAACTGGCGCTTGAGGATCTCCTCGGCGGTGCCGGCGTCGAGCGGACGGTTGAAGGCGATGATGCCGCCGAAGGCCGAGGTCGGATCGGTGGCATAGGCGCGGTCGTAGGCAGCGAAGATATCCTGCGCCACGGCCACACCGCAGGGGTTGGCATGCTTCACGATCACGCAGGCCGGCTGCTGGAACTGCTTCACGCACTCCAGCGCGGCATCGGCATCGGCGAGGTTGTTGTAGCTGAGCTCCTTGCCCTGCAGGAAGCGCGCAGTGGCCACGATGCCCGTCGGCGCGCCGCGCTCGACATAGAGTGCGCCGCGCTGGTGCGGGTTCTCGCCATAGCGCAGCGGGCTCATGAGATCGAGCTGCAGGCTCAGCGTGGAGGGCCACTCGGCGGGCTTTTCCACATCCTCGACGCGCTCGGAAAGCCACATGCCCACCCGGCCGTCGTAGCGCGCAGTGTGGGCGAAGCCCTTGGCGGCATAGGCGCGGCGCTGCGCCGCGGTGGTGCCGCCGGCCTCCAGCGCCGCGAGGAAGCCCTGGTAGTCGGCCGGGTCGGTGAGCACGGTGACCCGGGCATGGTTCTTGGCCGCTGCGCGCAGCATGGCAGGACCGCCGATGTCGATGTTCTCGACCGCATCCTCGTAGGTGCAGTCCGGCCTCGCGACCGTCGCCTCGAAGGGGTAGAGGTTCACCACCAGCAAGTCGATCGGCTCGATGCCGTGCTGGGCCATCACCGCCTCATCGATGCCGGCGCGGCCGAGCAGGCCGCCATGCACTCTGGGGTGCAGGGTCTTGACGCGGCCGTCCATGATTTCCGGAAAGCCGGTCATCGCCGAGACATCGATGACCTCGAGGCCGGCCTCGCGCAGGGTCCTGGCCGTGCCGCCCGTGGAGAGCAGGACCACCCCCTTCGCCGCGAGGGCCTGTGCCAGCGGCACCAGGCCGGTCTTATCGGACACGGACAGCAGGGCCCGGCGGACGGGCTGGCGGATCTCGGACATGCGCGCTCCCTCGCCCCTCGCGGGCGGAAAGCGGCGGATTATACGGGGAGGCCGCCGGCGCGGCCCGTCAGCCGACGAAGCCAGCCACCACGAACAGGGCCAGCACACCCATCCAGATCACCAGGATGCGCCAGACCAGGCTCATCGCATCGCGCAGCTCGAGCAGGGCCGGGGCCTGGGCCGGACCATCGGCGGCGTAGGCGTCCTCCTCCGCCAGTTCCACCGCCACGCTGGCGCGGGCAGCGGCCTCGAGATGGCCGAGGCCGAGGCGGATGCCCTCGGCATGCCACTGCCGCCAGGCGCCGATCACGGCGTCGAAATCCGCGGCCAGGGCCAGGGTCAGGGTCATCAGCTGGGCCACCGGCCAGTCGAGCAGGGCGAGCAGGGTGGCCGCCGTCCCGCCCTGCGCCTGCGGCAGGCGCTCGCGCGCCGCGCCCTGCGCCGAAAGCGCCACGAGGCGGTAGCCCACGGCCCCCACCGGGCCCAGCAGCAGGAACCAGAACAGCGGGCCGAACCAGCGCCACAGGGCGCAACGGAACACCGCCTCCACCAGCGGCCCGCCTTCCACCGACACCGCCCCGTGCTGCGGGAACAGCGGGCGCGCGACCTCGCGCCGGGCCTCCAGGCCCTCGGCCGCCACCACGGCCTCGACATCGAGGTCGAGGTCCCGCGGCCCCCAGGCATAGAACAGGGCCGCTACCCCCAGCAGCAGGCCGAACAGGCCATAGGCCCAACCCGCCCAGCCCCATTGCAGCAGGCCGAGCACGGCAAGCGGCAACAGAAGACCGAGCGGCAGGGCAAGGCCGCGCAGGGCCGCGCCCTCGCGCCCCAGCCAGCCGAGCCAGGCCACGAACCAGTCGTACTGGCGCAGCCCGGCGAGCGGCCGGACGAAGTGGCCGAGCAGCAAGACGAGGATGACGGCGACGAGGGTGGTGGCCATGGGCAGCGGGCGAGAATCGACCCCCAGTCTAGCCTGAGGCCCTGGCATGCCAGGCCTCGATCAGTGCCCGGGCGATCGACAGACGCGGCGAGAAGGCAATCGGCGGCGGCTCCCCAGCGGCCGGGACATCACTGGCGGCGAGCCCGGCCGCTACTTCTTCGCGGCTGAACCAGCGGGCGTCCTCCAGTTCCTCCCCTACCACGGGATCGGGCGCGTCCAGCGCCGCCTCGGCAAAGCAGCCCAGCATCAGGGCCGAAGGAAAGGGCCAGGGCTGGGCCGCGGCGAAGCGCACCTGCTGCACCCGCACGCCGGTTTCCTCGAACACCTCGCGAGCCACCGCCTGCGAGAGCGATTCCCCCGGCTCGATGAAACCGGCGATCACCGACCAGCGGCCGGCCGGCCAACGCGCCTGCCGCCCCAGCAGCAGGCGCTCGCCGGAGGACACGGCCACGATCACGGCAGGATCGGTGCGCGGGTAGGCCTCGAGACCGCAGGCCGGGCAGCGCACCGACCACCCCCCCTGGCGCCGTTCCACCTGGGCGCCGCAGGCCCCGCAGTGGCGGGCGCGACGCTGCCAGTTCAGCACCCCGGCGGCAGTGGCGAACAGACTGGCCTCGCGTCCTGGCCAGCGCATGCCGGCCTCGCGCAGGTCGCAGGCCGGGCGGCCTTCGGCCCGCTCCTCGAGGGCAAAGCAGGGGGTATCGCCGGCCATGCCGAGGAACAGCGCCGCCCGGGGCCGCTCGCCGCGCAGCGCAGCGCCCAACGGCCAGGCCGAGAGCTCGCCCGGAACCAGGGCCCGCGACTCGCCGTCCAGCAGCAGCACCCGGGCCCGCGGCCAGAGGGCATCCAGCGCCTCCTCCGCGTCGCGCAGGTGGCCGGCGCGGTCGAAGCCGCCCTCGGTGAAGGCGAAGCCGGAAAGGCTCACACCGAGAAGCTGCTGCCGCAGCCGCAGGTGGTCTTGGCGTTCGGATTGCGGATCACGAACTGCGAACCGGCGAGGCTCTCGCGGTAATCCACCTCGGCCCCCATCAGGTACTGCAGGCTTAAGGGATCGACCAGCAGCGTCACGCCATCGCGCTCGACTGCCACGTCATCCTCGCCGCGCTCCTCGTCGAACTCGAACCCGTACTGGAAGCCCGAGCAACCGCCACCGGTGATGAACACCCGCAGCTTGAGCGCCGGATTGCCCTCGTCGGCGATCAGGGCCGCCACCTTGCGCGCCGCCGCCTCGGTGAACACGAGCGGGGCATCGAGGTCTCGGTAGCTGGGCGTGGCGGTCGCGGTCATATCGGGAAGGTGGCGTCGCAGGGGCCAGGATTCAACCGGGCGAGTGCAACAGATCCGGCGTCAGGCCGGCGTCGCCTCGCGCTCCCCGGTGCTGCGCGGCGAGGGGCTGGCAGTCTTGCGCCCCCCCGCAGTGGCCGGGGCGCCACTCGAGGCCGCTGCGAGGTGCACCAGCTTGCCGCTCACCTCAGCCCCGGCCGCCATCTCCACCACCGTGTAATGCAGGTCGCCCTCCACCCGCGCCTCCGGGCCGAGTTCGAGGCGCTCGCCGGCATGCACCGTGCCCTTCACCCGGCCGTTGATGATGATCACCGGAGCGCGCAGTTCGCCTTCGACCACGCCGCGGGGGGCGACGGTGATCGTGGCCGCGGCTCCGTCCTCGGCCACGGCCTTGCCGACCAGGCGGCCCTCGACGTAGAGACCGCCCGAGAAGCGCAACTCGCCGCTCAGCACCACCGGGTGGCCGATCAGGGTGTCCACGCAGGCGCCGCTGCGTTGCGCACGGCCCTTGCCGTCGCCGAAAAAGCTCATGGTGTTCCTCCTTGGGGGGTGGGCCAGGGCACCCGGGCCTCGACCACGCCGCCCGGCGCGTCGAGGGTGACCCGCACGCGCTGCGGCGTGAAGCCCTCGGGCAACACGATACTCCCCTCGAGTTTCTGGAAGTAGCGGAAGGAATACTCTTGCCCCGGCGCCAGCTCGGCCGGTACCAGAGAGGGCCAGTCGAGGGTGGTGAGCGCGCCGCCGGCCACCCCCTCGACGGCAAAGCGCATCCGTCCGCGGCTGATCGTGCCGCGGTTGAGGTTCTGGGTGAGTGTGAGGGTGTAGCGCCAGCTGCCGCCGGCCTCGCGCTGGAACTCGGCGGCATGCACCGAGAGGCCACGACGCTGGCCGGTAGCGCCCACCAGCCGCTCGTAGAACTCCACGTCGGCGCGCAGAGCCGCGATCTCCTCGTCGCGCTCGGCCAGGGTCTGCTGCAACTCGATGTTGGCCGCGCGGCTCACCTGGTCGGAGCGGCGCAGGTTCGCCGCCTCCTGGGCCAGCGTCTCGAGCCGGGCCGCGGTCTCGGCATGCTCACTGCGCAGGGCGGCATGCTCGGCGCGCAGTTCGACGAGCGCCGGCTCGGCCCGCCAAGCCATGAAGGCCCAAAGCAGCAACAGGCTCGCCGGCCAGCCGATCCGCACCGCCCAGCGGCGCCGACGGTCGGAGGCACGGCGCGGCACCACCATGAAGCCTCGGTCGTCGGGGCGGGGGTTGTTCACGTCTCGCGGCGGTCTCGCGGAAGGGCCGCCCGGTATAACGGCCCTTTTCAGGCAGGGTCAAGCCGGCGGGCGCATACTCGCAGCGAGCCAGAGGCCCGTGTGGAGTCCCCCATGCCCGATGCCCCCGTGTTCGCCCTCGGCCTTGCCCTGGCCTGCCTCGCCGGCGTCCGCGCCTATCTCACCGTGCTCGGCACCGGCATCGCCGCCCTGCTCGGCTGGCTGCCGGCCAGCCCCGAGACGGCAGTGCTCACCTCCCCCTGGGTGCTCGGCACCGCCGCCGCCCTCGCCGCGGTCGAGTTTGCCGCCGACAAGATCCCCGGCGTCGATTCGGCCTGGGACCTCGTGAACACCCTGGCCCGCATCCCGGTGGGCGCCTTCCTCGCCTCCGCCGCCTTCAGCCCGGAAGGGGAATGGAGCCTGGCCGCCGCCGTACTGGGCGGGACCGCAGCCCTCACCACCCACGCCCTGAAATCCGGCACCCGGGTGGCGATCAATGCCTCGCCCGAGCCGCTCTCGAACTGGCTTGCCTCCAGTGCCGAGGACGGCCTGGTAGTGGGCGGTCTAGCTCTCGCCCTGGTGGCGCCGGTGCTGGCCCTGGGCCTGATCCTGCTCGCCCTGGCCCTGAGCGGCTGGCTGGGCTGGCGGCTGCTGCACCGATTCACCTCACGTCGACGAAGAAAACCGTTAGCCCCGTCACAAGTGTGAACTTTTTTGAACCGTCGCTCCGGCGGCGACAGCAGACGTGAGAATGCGGCGCCCCCCCGAGATGCCGCCGCCCGTGACCCTTGCCGCCACCCTTCAGACCGGCCAGCTCACCGCCGAAGACCTGACGCCCCTGCTGCGCCAGCGCTGCCGGCGCATGGAGCGGCGCGTGCGCGGGGCCCGGCGCAGCGGCTGGGACATCAATGCCGTGGCCCAGCTGCGCGAGGAACTCGGCCCGCTGGCCCAGGGCCTGCACGCCCTAGGCCAGGCCCCGGCGGTCAGCACCGTGCTCGCGCTCGCCGATACGCTCGCCGTGCCGCTAGAGGCCCAGGTCCTGCCCGACCCGGTGCTGGGCGCCCGCCTGAGCGCCCTCATCGAATCGCTGATCGAACAGCTGCCAGCGGGCGGCGAGGGCGAGGGTGCCCGGCACTATGCCCTGATCCCCCACCCGCCCCGCGCCGAGGCGCTGCCGCTCGGCTTCTGGCGCCGCTGGGTGGCGGATGCCGCCGCGCCTGAACGGGTACCCGCCGCGCCGCGGCCAGCCCCCGCTCCGGCGCGCCCGGCTACCCCCGAGACGACTACACTCGACGGTCATTTCCTCGGCAATGGATCGCTGGCCATGGGCACGCTGCGGCTCTACCTCCTCTCCGACGACGGCCCCGAGGCCGCGGCCCTCGCCGAGCAGCTGCGCAGCCACCAGTTCGAAGTGGATCTGCTCACCAGCATCGACGAGTTGGTGGAACTCTCCGGCGCCCTGCCCGCCGACGTGGTGCTGATCGACCGTCCGCACGCCGCCGCCATCGAGGTGATCGGCGAGGCGATGAGGCCGATTCGCGCCCGTGCCAGCCAGCCCATCCGTATGGCCCTGGTCTCCGACACCGACGACGTGATGGCGCGCCTCGCCGCACGCCGCGCCGGTATGGACGCCGTGATCGTGCGCCCCCACGGCGGCCTCGACATCGCCCACCGCCTGCGCGACCTGTTCAGTACCGGCGAGCCCTCCTACCGCGTGCTGATCGTCGAGGACGACCGCGCCCAGGCCCTGTTCGCCGAGGGCGTGCTGCGCAATGCCGGGATGGAGACTCGGATCGTGCTCGATGCGCTCGACGTGCTGCCGACGCTCGACAGCTTCCATCCCGACCTCATCCTGATGGATTTCCACATGCCGGTGGCCAACGGCATCGAGCTCACGGCCCTGATCCGCGAGCGCGAGGCCTTCGTGCACACGCCGATCGTCTTCCTCACCGGCGAGCAGGACCAGGAAGTACGCTTCAACGCCCTGGATGCCGGCGGCGACGATTTCCTCACCAAGCCGATCCGTCCCAAGCACCTGATCGCCAGCGTGCAGGGCCGCATCCGCCGCTTCCGCGACGTGCAGCAGATCCGCGAGCGCGAGGGCACGGCCGCGCCCGCCGCCAGCGTCGACAGCGGCATCGTCGAACGCGGGCGGATGATGGCGCGCATCGACCAGCTCATCACCGAGGGCCGTGGCCGGGGCGGCGTGGTCTTCCTCGAGATGGAGACCATCGCCAAGCTGCGCGAACGGCTCGGCCTCAGCCAGTTCGAGCGCCTGCATGTCGAGGCCCTCGACCTGCTGTTGCCACTGGCCGGCGAGCGCCTGGTCTGCCGCTTCGCCGACGGCGGCTTTTTGGTGCTCGACGCCAGCCTCGACCCCGAGGAACTGCTGATGCTCGGTGTGCAGCTGCGTGAGGCCCTGGCCGCCCACGAATTCCGCCTCGGCGACCAGAGCGTGATGACTCCGGCGGTGGCCGGCGTGGCGCCCTTCGCCCCCGAGCTCACCGATGCCGGCGCCCTGCTCAATGCGGTGGAAAAGGTGGCACATGGCGCGCGTAAGCGCCCCGACCGTATCGACCTCTACCGTCCGCTGGCCGCCGAGGAGGCTGCCCGCCAGGCCGCCCTGATCGAGGACATGCGCAAGGCCATGGCCCAAGGCCGGCTCTCGCTGCTCTACCAGCCGATCGTCGCCGTGGCCGGCGGCGAGGAGAGCCGCTACCAGACCCTGCTGCGCCTCGACACCAGCAGCGGCAGGCGGATGACCGCAGCCGAGGTCATTCCCGCCGCCGAGCGTTCCGGCTTCATCGTCGAGATCGACCGCTGGGTGATGCGCGAGGCCATCGCCCGCATCGCCAAGGCCCGCGCTGGCGGCACTCGCATGACCCTGTTCGTCACCCAGTCGCCCTACACCCTGGCCCATGGCGGCCAGGCCGAGTGGCTGCGCGGCGAACTGCGCGCGCTGGACGTGCCAGGCAGCGCTCTCGTGATCGAGTTGCGGCTCGCCGATGCCAGCGTGCACACCGGCACCCTGCGCGAGTTCTGCTCGGCCATGGTGGCCGACGGCGTGCAGTTCTGCCTCTCGCAGTTCGAGCCGGGCCCCGAGGTCGAGTCGATCCTGGAGCAGCTGCCACTATCCCTGATCAAGCTGGCCGGCAAATACAGCACTGGGGCACTCTCCACCGCGGTGCGCGACGAGCTCCGGGTGATCATCGATCGCGCCCACCGTCGCAGCCTCGAGGTGATCGGCCATGGCGTCGAGGACCCGCAGGCCGCCGCCACGCTGTGGATGAGCGGCGTCGATTTCGTCCAAGGCAATCTCGTACAGCAGGCCGCCGACGGCCTCGACTTCGATTTCAACCAGGCGATCCTCTGAACGTGCTGCCTCCGCGCATCCCCAACCGACTGCTCGCCGGCTGGCTGCTTCTCGCGGGCGCCGGCGGCCTCCTGCTGGCGCTGGTACTCGGCCTGCTCCCCACCGGCGGCTTCCTGCCGATCATCATCGCCGCCACCCTGCTGACCGCTGCCGCCGCCTGGTGTGTACCCGGCGGCCTGCGCCAGGCCCGCGAGCTGTTGGCCGAGCACCAGCGCCTCGCCAGCGAGAACCAGCGCATGCTGGAGACCCTGCAGCAGGAGCTGGAGCGCCACCGCCGGCTGGAAGCCGAGCTGAAGGAGGCGAAGAAGCAGACCGAGGCGGCGATGATGGCCAAGGGCGAGTTCCTCGCCACCATGAGCCACGAGATCCGCACCCCGCTCAACGGCATCCTGCCTGTGCTCGACATGCTGATGACGGCGCGGCTCACCCCCGACCAGGCCGAGCTGCTGCGCACGGCGCACGGCTCCGCCCGGCAGATGCTGCGCATCGTCGACGACATCCTCGACTACTCCAAGCTCGAGGCCAACAAGGTCGATCTCGAGACCACCGCCTTCAACCTGCGCGAGCTCGCCGAGTCGGTGGTGCGCCTGCTCACCAAGCAGGCCGAGACCAAAGGCCTGCTGCTGCACCTCGAGATCGAACCTTCGGTGCGCCTGCCGGTGCGCGGCGACCCGACCCGCCTGCGCCAGGTGCTCACCAACCTGCTCAGCAATGCCATCAAGTTCACCGACCGTGGCCGCGTCACCCTGCGCATCCAAAAGATCGGCGAGGACCGGCTGCACCACACGCTGCGCTTCGAGGTCATCGACACCGGCATCGGCATCCCGAAGGAGAAGCGCTCGCAGCTCTTCGTCGCCTTCTCGCAGGCCGACGCCTCGACCACCCGCATGTACGGCGGCACCGGCCTCGGCCTCGTGATCTGCAAGCGCATCATCACCCTGATGGGCGGCCGCATCGATGTCGAGAGCACCCCGGGGCAAGGCTCGAAGTTCTGGTTCGAGGTGCCGGTGCTGAAGGCGGTGGGCGATCTGCCGGCAGCACGCACCGACCTCTCCGGCGCCCGGCTGCTGCTGATGACTCCGGATCCCGCCCTGCGCGACCGTCTCGCCACCGCCATGCAGAACTGGGGGCTGCGACTGTCATATTGCAGCTCACCGCCGGAAGCCCTACAGATGCTGCGCTCGGCGGTGTCGCGCGGCAATGCCGGAGCCTTCGATGCCCTGGTGGCCGACCTGCGCGACGGCGCCTCGGCCGCCGTAGTGCTGCAGCGCGCCCTGGGCCGCTCACCCGAGCTCGAGGACCTCGCCATCGTTTTCCTCGCTGGCGCCGAGAGCCCGCCCCCCGAGGCGCTGGCCTCACAGCGCACCACCCTGCTGCGTCGCGAAGTGGCGCCCGCCGATCTCAAGACCGCGCTGGCCGCCCTGCTGGTGCCGGCCGCCGGCACCGCCGCCCTGCCCGCCAGCGAGGCGGACGGCTTCGGACCCGAAGCCCCGCTCGATCCCCCGTCTGCCGCGCTCGCCGCCCTGCCTCAGGGTAGTTCGGTGGGCGCCTTCGCCGAAGCTGCCATCGGCCGCCGCGCGCGCCTGCTGCTGGTCGAGGACAACCCGGTGAACCTGCTGGTAGCGCAGAAGCTGATCTCGCAGATGGACCTGATCTGCGAATCGGCCGGCGACGGCGAGCGGGCGCTGGAGCGCATGGCCGCCGGCAATCTCGATCTCGTGCTGATGGACTGCCAGATGCCGGTGAAGGACGGCTACAGCGCCACCCGCGAATGGCGCCAGTACGAGGCGGCGCACGGCCTGCCACGGCTGCCGATCATCGCCATGACCGCCAATGCCATGGCCGGCGACCGGCAGAAGTGCCTCGACGCCGGCATGGACGACTACCTCTCCAAGCCGGTGGACAAGATCCAGTTGGAGGAAACCATCAAGCGCTGGCTGCAGCGCGGGGCCGCGGCCCGCCGCAATGCACCTGCCGCGCCTGCCACGCCTCCGCCCGGCACCGCGCCCGCCAGCCCCGCCGATGCCCCGGTACTGCCCGGGCTCGCCCACCTGAAACGCCCGGAGCCCGCCATCGGCGCCCCGGCCACCCCTGTCCCCCCCAGCCCTGCCGAGACCCCCGTGCTGGACCAGGAAATCCTCACCGAACTGAAGGAAGTGATGGGCGCCGAGTTCGACAACCTCGTGCGCATGTTCCTCACCGATGCCAAGAAGTACATCGACGAACTGGAGGCGGCGGCAGCCGACAATGCCCTCGAGCGGATGATCGCTCCGGCTCACACCCTGAAGTCCTCCAGCGCCAACCTCGGGGCGATGGCGGTCTCGGCGGCGGCCAAACGCATCGAGGTCGGCGCCCGCGAGGGCGTGCTGCCGCGCCCGGCGGTGGCGGTGGCGGTGCTGGAGGCCGAGTTCCAGCGCGCCAGCGAGTCGCTGCGCAAGCTGGTGGCCTGAAACGCCGACGGCCGGGTCGCCCCGGCCGTCGTCGCGCACCCGCCATCGTGGCAGGACCTCAGTCCTTCGATAGCGTGCTCTGCAGGTAGGGGCCCTCGCCCAGGCGCTGGATCAGGTCGAGCTGCGTTTCCAGCCAATCCACGTGTTCCTCCTCGGAGGCAAGGATCTTGGCGAAGAGATCACGGCTCACGTAATCCCCCACCGACTCCGCATGGGCGATCGCCGTCTTCAGATCGGGGATGGCCATCTGCTCGAGCTTGAGATCGCATTCGAACACTTCCTTCGGCGTCTCACCGATCATCAGCTTGCCGAGGTTCTGCAGGTTCGGCAGGCCCTCGAGGAAGAGGATCCGCTCGATCACCCAGTCGGCGTGCTTCATCTCGTCGATCGACTCGTGGTACTCGTGCTCGCCGAGTTCCTTGAAGCCCCAGTTCTTCAGCATGCGGGCATGCAGAAAGTACTGGTTGATGGCGGTGAGTTCGTTGTAGAGCACCTTGTTGAGGTGCTGGATGACTTTAGGATCGCCCTTCATGGCCGGCCTCCTGTGAATGTAGCGGGCCAAGCCTAGCGGAACGGGGCGAGTGCTGCCGGAATACGAATGCGTGCGCGTTGCGCTGCCGGAAATGGAAAGGCGTGAAGAGCGCGGGCCGCCCCGCCTCAGGCGGCGACGGGCAGGCCGAGCGGCCGCGCTCTGGCCTGCTCAAGGGCCTCGAGAGCGTACTCGCGGCAGCAGCCGCAGGTGCTGCCGCAGCCGGTGCGCGCCGCCAGGGCCTCGAGGCTGTCGCAGCCCTCCTCGACGGCACGCTGGATATCGCGCTCGGTCACCCCGTTGCAGACACAGACGTACACGGCCACTCACCCAGAAATACGAACAGTTCGCATTACAAGATGCTGCCGGGCGGCTGTCAAGTCGCCTCTGACGGCGGTTCAGACCAGGGCAGGCTCAGGCCCGGCGCCGGGCCCGGGGCGGCTCGCGGCCAGGCAGCGGAAACTGCGGCAGGGGCACCGCCAGCTCCCCGGCGACCTGCCGGGCGGCCGGGGCCATGTGGCCGAGTGCGCGGGCGTAGACCTCGCGCTTGAAGGCCACCACATGCTCGACCGGGTACCAGTAATCGACCCAGCGGAAACGGTCGAATTCGGGCTTCGGCGTGGTATCGAGCCGCAGGGCTTCCTCGCCGCAGAGCAGGCGTAGCAGGAACCAGACCTGCTTCTGGCCGATACAGCGGGGCTTCTCGCCGGGGCGCACGCAGCGCGCAGGCAGGCGGTAGCGCAGCCAGCCCGGGGTGGAGCCGAGCACCTCGACCTGCTCCGGGCGCAGGCCGGTTTCCTCGCCGAGCTCCCGGTACATGGCCTCCAGCGGAGTCTCGTCGCTGTTCATCCCGCCCTGGGGGAACTGCCAGCCATCGCGGTGCACGCGGCGCGCCCAGAACAGGCGGCCGTCGTCCCGCATCAGGATGATGCCGACATTAGGGCGGTATCCGTCCGGATCGATCACCGGTCGGGCTCCGAATTCACTCGGGCCACCATGCCACAGCGGCGCGCACCGCCTCAAGCCGGGGTGGCACGCGCCCGCAGCAGGGCCAGCAGCTGTTCGCCGGCGTGGTCGGCGGCGTCGAGGAAGGGCTGGAACACCCGGTCCACGCCCAGGGCCTTGAGCTCACGCACCGACAGCTGCTCGCGCACCGCCACTGCCACCCGCCCGCCGTAGCCGGCCCCTTTCAGGCCCTCCAGCAGGGCGCACTGGCTCTCCAGCAGCGGCAGGGTGGAGAGCACCCAGCGCACCTGCGAGAGCGGCAGGGTCTCCAGGAATTCCGGGCTTTCCACATCACCGAAGCGCACCGGCAGGCCGCGCCGCGCCAGGCGCTCGACATTCTCCGGGTCGAAGTCCACGCCCAGCACCGGCACTCCCTCGAGGTGCAGGCGCTCCAGCACCCGCCGGCCATAGCGGCCAAGGCCGCAGACCAGCACCTCCACCGGCGGGCCGCCCTCACCCCTGCCGGTCTCGGCCAACTCGCGGAAAGGCGTTCGGCGTTCGAACACGCCAAGGAAACGCGAGACGCGCTCATAAAGCGGGCCCGAGTACAGGATCATGTAGGTGGAGAGCGTGATCGTGACGAGGCCCACCAGGGTGGTGAGACCGAGTGCCGAGCGGTCGACATGGCCAAGGCTGATACCCATGGCCACGAAGACGATCGAGAACTCGCTGATCTGCGCCACGGTGAGGCCGGCCATGAAGCCGGTGCGCTTGCGGTAGCCCATATAACCCATGATCGCCATCACGATCAGTGGGTTGCCGATGAGCACGAAGAGCGAGAGCAGCAAGGCCGGCACCAGCGCCTCGCCCAGGGTGGAGAGCTCGAGCTCGAGGCCGAGGTGGATGAAGAAGAACAGCAGCAGGAAATCGCGGATACCCGACAGCCGGGCGTTGATGGACTCGCGGAACTTGGTGGAGGCCAGGGTGAAGCCGGCGATGAAGGCGCCCGCCTCCATGCTGAAGCCCACCCAGGCCCCGAGCGCGGCCAGCGCCACCGCCCAGCTCAAGGCGAAGATCAGCAGTAGCTCCTGCGAGCGCGCCATCTGCGCCACCAGCCAAGGCAGCAGATAGCGCATCAGCACGAACACCGCCACCGCCGCGGCCAGCACCCGGCCGGCGAGCGAGAGCACCACGCCGAGCGTATCGAGCGCCGCGCCCTCGCCGCCCGGCCCACCCAGCGCGCTCATCACCATCATCGCCAGCACCACGGCGAGGTCCTGCACGATGAGAAAGCCGATGGCGATGCGGCCGTGCAGCGAGTCGAGCTCGCGTTTGTCGGAGAGCAGCTTGACGATGATGATGGTGCTCGAGAAGGTGAGCGCCACCGCCACGTAGAGCGCCGTCATCAGGTCCTTGCCGAGCGCAAGGATGATGCCGAAGCCGAGCAGGATGGTGAAGGCAAGCTGCCCCAGGCCCGTAGCCAGGGCTACCGGCCCGATGTGCCGTACGTGTGTCAAGTCGAGCTTCAGGCCGACGATGAACAGCAGCACCGCCACGCCCACCTGCGCCAGCAGGGCGATCTGGTCCTGCGCCGTGGCAAGCCCGAAGCCCGCCGGCCCGAGCGCGATGCCAACCACGATGTAGGCGATCAGTACCGGCTGGCGCAGGCGCACGAAGACGAGGCCAGCGAGCGCAGCCACCAGCAGGATCAGGGCGAATTCGCTGAAGGCCGCGGAATGCATGACCAGGCGCTGTCAGTTCCCGAACACCGAGGCCGGCACCCGCACATGGCCCTCCATCAGCACCCGCGCGCTGCGGCTCATCAGCGCCTTGCGCACCACCCACTGGCCATCCACCCGTTCGGCCGCCGCGCCCACGCGCATGGTGCCGCTGGGGTGGCCGAAGCGGACCGCCTCACGCGTGCCGCCGCCGGCCGCCTCGTTCACCAGGGTGCCGGGGATGGCCGCCGCCGTGGCGATGGCTACCGAGGCCGTGCCCATCATGGCGTGGTGCAGCTTGCCCATCGACAGCGCGCGGGCGAGGAGATCGATCTCGGCGGCCCGTGCACCCGCCTGCCGCTGCTGAAGCCACGTAGTCGGCCGGCGGCGCGACGAAAGCCACCTTCGGCGTGTGCTGGCGCGTCTTCCGCCTCCTCCGGCGTCGGCGATCAGGCCCATGCGCAGGGCGCCGGCCACGCGGATGGCCTCGAACAGGGCGAGGCGCTCGCGGTTTTCATTGATGGCCGGCTGCAGCTCGGTGCCGGTGAGGCCCACGTCCGCCGCCCGCACGAACACGGTGGGGATGCCTGCCGTGATCATCGTGGCTTGCAGCGTGCCAAGGCCCGGCACCTCGAGCATATCCACCACATTCCCGGTCGGGAACATCGCTCCGCCCTCGTCGCCCTCGTCCACCGGATCGAGGAACTCGAGCGGGATTTCGGCGCTCGGGAAGGTCACGCCATCGAGTTCGAAATCGCCGTCCTCCTGCACCTCGCCGTTGGCGATGGGCACGTGGGCCACGATGGTCTTGCCGATGTTCTTCTGCCAGATGCGCACCGTGCACACGCCATCGCGCGGGATCCGATCGGCGGGGATGAAGCCGTTCGCGATGGCGAAGGGCCCAACGGCGCTGGAAAGGTTTCCGCAGTTGCCGCTCCAGTCCACGAAGGCGCTGTCGATCGACACCTGGCCGTAGAGGTAGTCCACGTCATGCCCCGGCTGGGTGGAAGGGCCGATGATCACGCACTTGCTGGTGCTGCTGGTGGCCCCGCCCATGCCGTCGGTGTGCTTGCCGTAGGGGTCGGGTGAGCCAATCACCCGCAGCAGCAGGGCATCGCGCGCGGCACCGGGCAGGCGCGCGGCCTCCGGCAGGTCGGCGAGGCGGAAGAACACGCCCTTCGAGGTGCCGCCGCGCATGTAGGTGGCGGGAATGCGCAGCTGGGGAAGGAAGATCGTCATCGTGGGCCTCCTATGTCGCGGACTCAGGCGGCCTTGGCAGCATCGAGGAAATCCTGAGCGAAGCGCTGCAGCACGCCGCCGGCCTCGTAGATGGAGACCTCCTCGTCGGAATCGAGCCGGCAGCGCACCGGCACCTCGGTCGTGCGGCCGTCCCTACGGTGCACCACCAGGGTCAGCGTCGCCCCTGGCGTGCGGGCACCGATGACATCGTAGGTTTCCGTGCCATCGAGCCCAAGCGTCAGGCGCGTGGTGCCGGGCAGGAACTCGCAGGGCAACACTCCCATGCCGATCAGGTTGGTGCGATGAATGCGCTCGAACCCTTCGGCCACGATCGCCTCCACACCGGCGAGGCGCACGCCCTTGGCCGCCCAGTCGCGCGAACTGCCCTGCCCGTAGTCGGCGCCGGCGATGATGATCAGCGGCTGGTCGCGCTGCATATAGGTCTCGATGGTCTCCCACATGCGCATCACCGTGCCTTCCGGCTCCAGCCGCGCCAGCGAGCCCTTGCGCACCTTCCCGTCCGCATCACGCACCATCTCGTTCTGCAGGGTAGGGTTGGCGAAGGTGGCGCGCTGCGCCGTCAGATGGTCACCGCGGTGCGTGGCGTAGGAATTGAAGTCTTCGGGCGGCAGGCCCATCTTCGCCAGATACTCACCAGCGGCGCTGTCGGGCAGGATGGCATTCGAAGGTGAGAGGTGGTCGGTGGTGATGTTGTCGCCCAAAATCGCCAGCGGGCGCAGCCCTTTGAGCGTGCGCGGCTTGGCCAGCGCCCCCTCCCAGTAGGGTGGGCGGCGGATGTAGGTGCTCTGCGGCCGCCAGTCGTACAGCGGCTTGACGGCCTCGCGGTGTTCAACCGACACATTGAACATCGGCTCGTAGACCTTCCGATACTGCTCCGGCTTCACCGAAGCCTTCACGACCGCATCGATCTCGGCATCACTCGGCCACAGGTCCTTCAGCAGGATCGGGCTGCCATCCGGGCGATGGCCCAGCGCATCCTTCTCGATATCGAAGCGGATGGTGCCGGCAATGGCATAGGCCACCACCAGCGGCGGCGAGGCGAGGAAGGCCTGCTTCGCATACGGATGGATCCGGCCATCGAAGTTGCGGTTGCCCGAGAGCACGGCCACGGCATAGAGGTCGCGCTCGATGATCTCCTGCTGAATCTTCGGATCGAGCGCGCCGCTCATGCCGTTGCAGGTGGTGCAGGCAAACGCCACGATGCCGAAGCCCAGTCGCTCCAGCTCGGCCTTCAGCCCGGCCTCCTCGAGGTAGAGGGCCACGGCCTTCGAGCCGGGCGCCAACGAGCTCTTCACCCAGGGCTTGCGCACGAGACCCAGCGCATTCGCCTTCTTCGCCAGTAGGCCGGCGGCAATGACGTTGCGTGGATTGCTGGTGTTCGTGCAGGAAGTGATGGCGGCGATGATCACCGCGCCATCGGGAATGAGCCCCTGCGCTTCTTGCTCGCGGGCCGCGGCGAGATTGCCGGCGATGCCCCGGGCGGCGAGCTCGGTGGTGGCCACCCGGGCATGCGGGTTCGAGGGGCCAGCCAAGCTGCGCACCACGGTCGAGAGATCGAAATGCAGGGTACGCTCGTACTCGGCGGTCTTCAGATCATCCGCCCACAAGCCGGCGGTCTTGGCGTAGACCTCGACCAGAGCCACCTGCTCGTCGGAGCGACCGGTGAGGCGCAGGTAGTCGAGCGTATTGCCGTCGATGAAGAACATCGCCGCGGTGGCGCCGTACTCCGGGGCCATGTTCGAAATCGTCGCGCGGTCGCCGATCGACAGTGCTGCCGCACCCTCGCCACGGAACTCGAGGTAGGCCCCCACCACTTTGGCCTTGCGCAGGAATTCGGTGAGCGCAAGCACGATATCCGTCGCCGTGATGCCGGGCCCTGGCCTGCCCGAAAGCTCGACCGCGACGATCTGCGGCAGGCGCATCCACGAGGCACGGCCCAGCATCACGTTCTCAGCCTCGAGGCCACCCACGCCGATGGCGATGACCCCCAGCGCATCGACGTGCGGGGTGTGCGAATCGGTGCCGATGCAGGTATCCGGGTAGGCCACGCCGCGGCCCGCGGCATCATGCTCGATGCCGATCACCGGCGACATCTTCTCCAGGTTGATCTGGTGCATGATGCCGTTACCCGGCGGAATCACGTCCACGTTCTTGAACGCGCGCTTCGTCCACTCGATGAAGTGAAAGCGATCCTCGTTGCGGCGATCCTCGATGGCGCGGTTCTTCTCGAAGGCCGCGGGATCGTCGCCAGCGCACTCCACCGCCAGCGAGTGATCGACGATCAACTGCACTGGCACCACCGGGTTCACCTGCGCCGGGTCGCCCCCGCGTGCGGCGATGGCATCACGCAGGCCGGCGAGATCGACCAGGGCCGTCTGTCCGAGAATGTCGTGGCAGACCACCCGCGCCGGGAACCAGGGGAAATCGAGGTCGCGGCGACGCTCCACCAGTTGGCGCAGGTAATCCGACACCCGCGCGGGCTCGGCCCGACGGACGATGTTCTCGGCATGCACCCGCGCCGTGTAGGGCAGTCGCGCCCAGGCACCGGGCTGCAGGGCCTCCACCGCCTCGCGGGCGTCGAAGTAGTCGTAGGGGGTGCCGGGCAGCGGCTTGCGGTGGGCGGTGTTCATGGCGGGCATCGGCCTTCGGGAACGCGGGCGTAAAGGCCGATTATCGGCGATCTGCCACTTCCCGCCCCCATGCCTCACCGACGGTTCAGCCGCGGACTTGACGCCCCGCCCGACGGCGCGGAGAATGCGCGGTCCCCGTGGCTATGTAGCTCAGCCGGTTAGAGCACAGCACTCATAATGCTGGGGTCGGTGGTTCGAGCCCACCCATAGCCACCAGTAACCCCGCGATTCTGCGGGGTTTTTTGTGCCTGAATGGTTCATGGGACGCGTCCGAAAACGCTCTCCGTGCCCATCTCGCGCCCAATCCGTGCCCAAAATTTCGGCCGTTTTGAAACACGCGATTGAAAACGACCCAAGCACGTTCCTAGGAACGTCGCTTATCCACTCCTCGCGGCAGGTGCGGTTGAAGTGCTAGATGTAGGCGTTCTGGCTTGGTTTTCTGGGCGGGATGTACTGGGTTTCCATGCCGTTGGACTCAAAATCGTCGTATTACTCAAAAGCGGGGGAACGTCGCACCTGCCGCCGCCCCGCGGTAGGCTTGGGCCACGCCCCACGGACCGGCCATGCCCCCCTTCCTCGCTTCCCTGCGATTCCGGCTGCGACAGGACTTCCGCCTGAGCATCGTCTCGATGTTCGGCGCCATTGGCGTAGTGGCGATCCTGCCCTTCAGCCTGCTGCGCTTCAGCCAAGGCAACTGGGTCGCTGGCGCGGTCGATTTCCTGGTGGCGCTCGGCATCATGCTGCCCGCCGCCTATGCCTGGCGCGGCGGAAACCTCGATTACGCCGGCCTGTGGATCGCCATCAACAATACGATTGGCAGCCTCGTCATCACCGCCCTGCTCGGCAAGACCGGTCTGTATTGGCTGTTCCCCGCCCTGCTCTCGAACTTCTTCATCGTCCGCCCGGGGATCGCCGTCGGTCTGGCCTCGGCCGGGATCGTCGGCGCGCAGTTCCACCCGAACGTCTTCGACTCACCGGGGCAGCGGGCCACGGTGCTGACCACACAGTTCCTAGTCGCCCTGTTCGCTTACATCTTCGCCAAGCGCACGGCCCTGCAGCGGCGCATGCTGGAGGAGATCGCCACCCTCGACCCGCTCACCGGCGCCCGCAATCGCCGCGCCATGGAGGAAGAGGTAGCCATCGCGCTCACCGCGCATGCCCGTAGCGGCCGGCCGGTGACGTTGATGGTGCTCGACCTCGATCACTTCAAGCGCATCAACGACCGCTTCGGTCACGAGGAGGGCGATCGTGTTCTGCGCCGTTTCGTCGATCTGGTGAAGCGCAGCACCCGCGCCACCGACCGCCTGTTCCGCTACGGCGGCGAGGAGTTCGTGCTGCTCATGGACCATACCGACGAGATCGCTGTGGAGCGGGCCTTCGCCAACCTGCGGCGGCGCGTGCATGCCGAACTGCGAGCCTGCGGCGAAGCGGTCACGGTCTCGGCCGGGGCGGCCGTGCTGCGCCATGGCGAGACACGCGAGGCCTGGTTCGCGCGCGCCGACGCCGCCCTGTACCGGGCCAAGCAGGCGGGCCGCGACCGGGTGGAGATCGATCTGCCGGAGGACTGAGCCGGCGCTCAGCCCAGCAGCCGCGCCAGCAGTTCCGCCACGTCGCGCGAGCGCCCGCCCTGCCGTAGCGGCGCCAGCGCCGCCCGCGCCCGCTCGGCGAAGGCCGGGGCCCAGCGCGGCAGGCCCTCGAAGGCGCCGAGCAGCCGCGCCGCCACCGGCGGATTGATCGCATCGAGCACGGCCACCTGCTCGGACACCAGGCGGTAGCCGGCGCCGTCGGCGCGGTGGAAGGCCGCTGGGTTCGAGCGCGCGAAGCCGCCCAGCAGGGCGCGCACCCGGTTGGGATTCGCCGGCAGCCAGAGCGGGGTGGCCATCAGGGCCTGCACGGCCTCCAGGGTCTCAGGGCGCGGCCGGGTGGCCACGAGGCCGATCCACTTGTCGGTGACCAGCGGGTCATCGGCGAACTCGGCGGCGAACCGGGCCCGCGCCGCCTCGGCGCCTTCCGCCCCGGCATGCAGGAGCGCGCGCAGGGCGGCGAAACGCTCGTCCATGCTGCGCGCCCCCGCGAACAGGGCGCGGGCCGCTGCCCCGCCATCACGGCGGGTGATCAGCGGCAGCAGGGCATGGCGCAGGCGCCGTGCCGCCATCGCGGCATCGGTAAGGCCGCCACCCGCCGTGGCCTCGAGCGCCGCGAACCGCGCCGCCAGCACCTCGGCATGGGTCTCCGCCAGCCGCTCCAGCAGGGCCTCGCGCGCCGCCACCAGGGCCAGCGGATCGACCACGGGCACGGCATCGGCGAGGGTGTCGATGTCGGGCAGCACGACGCATTCGGCAACGAAGGCCGGATGCGCCGCGGTATCCCCGAGCAGAGCACCCAAGGCAGCGAGAAGCGCGGCCTCGGCATCCGCCGGCGCTGAGGAAGGCCTGGCACCAGCCTGGTGCAGCAGCACCTCGATCGCCAGGGCCTGCAGCGCATCCCAGCGGGCGAAGCCGTCGCGCGCCTCGCGGACGAGGCGCCCGCGCTCGAGGGCGGTATAGGCCAGCTCCAGCCGTACCGGGGCGGAAAAGCCGAGGTTCAGCACCGGCAGCGGCTCGGCCGTGAGCCCCTCCCAGCGCAGCACATGGCGCGCGCAGCGCAGCAGCAGGCCACCACCGGGCATGGCCTCGGCATCATGCACGGCGGGGGGTGGCAGGGCATTCCCGGAGGCATCGAGCAGGGCGAAGCGCAAGGGGATGGGCAAGGGCCCGGCCTCCGGCACGTTCGCCGGCGGCCGCTGCTCGATCCGCAGTTCGAAGCGGCCGTTGTCCGCATCGAAATGCCGCTCCACGGCGAGCACCGGCGTGCCGGCCTGGGCGTACCAGGCCAGCATGTCCATGCAGTCCACGCCGGAAGCCGCACTGTGGGCGGCATAGAAATCCTCCAGCGTCGCTGCACGTCCATCGTGTTCGGAAAAGTAGCGGTCCATGCCGGCCCGGAAGGCCGCCTCGCCGAGCCGGGTGTGCAGCATGCGGATGATCTCCGCGCCCTTCTCGTACACGGTGAGGGTGTAGAAGTTATTGATCTCGCGGTATTCGGCCGGCCGTACTGGGTGCGCGAGCGCGCCTGCGTCCTCGGCGAACTGCCGGCCGCGCAGCAGGCGCACGTCCTCGATGCGCTTGAGGTCGCGGGAGTGCAGGTCGGCGGTGAATTCCTGGTCGCGAAACACCGTGAGCCCTTCCTTCAGCGAGAGCTGGAACCAATCGCGCAGGGTGACGCGGTTGCCGGACCAGTTGTGGAAGTACTCGTGCCCCACCACCGATTCGATGGCGAGGAAATCGGCATCGGTGGCGCTGCGTTCGTCGGCAAGGACGTAGCGGGCATTGAAGATGTTGAGGCCCTTGTTCTCCATCGCCCCCATGGTGAAGTCCTGTGCCGCCACCACGTTGAACACGCCAAGGTCGTAGCAGCGGCCGAAGCGCTGCTCGTCCCAGCGCAGCGCTCGTTCCACCGCGCCGAGAGCATAGCGGCAGGGCTCCGGGTCCTCCCCCTCGACCCAGACATTGAGCTCGATCTCCCGGCCATCGGCGCCGGTGAGCCGCTTCGAGACCCGCGCCATCGGTCCTGCGGCCAAGGCGAACAGATAGCAGGGCGTAGGGTGCGGGTTCTCCCACACCACTTCGTGGCGCCCGTCCTCGAGCACGCGCTCACCGATGCGGTTGCCACCAGCCAGCAGCACCGGATAGCGCCCGCGATCGGCGCGCAGGGTGGTGCGCCAGCGCGCCAGCACATCCGGGCGATCGATGAAGAAGCTGATACGGCGGAATCCCTCGGCCTCGCATTGGGTGAGCAGCAGGCGACCACTGGCGTACAGGCCCTCGAGCCGGGTATTGGCCGCGGGCCGCAGGCCCACCCGGCTGCGCAGGCGGCAGCGGGCAAGCCCCTGCGCGGGGAAGACCTCGAGACCCTCGTGCGTGAGGCGGAACTCGTCCGCCGCGAGGCGACGGCCATCCAGCTCCAGCCAGCGCAACTCGAGCTCTTCGCCGTCGAGGCGCAGGGGCGCACCCGGCGCATCGCAGCGCAGCGCCAGCACCGCCTCGACCTCGCTTTCCTCACGGTCGAGCTCGAATACGAGATCCACGGCCTCCACCGTCCAGGCCGGTGGGCGGTAGTCGGCAAGGCGGACCGGGGCGGCATCGGGATCGCGCATGGTTCGCGGTGTGTGCGAAGGATTCCGCAAGGATAGCGCCCGGCCATGCCGCATACTGCGCGCCATGCATGATCCCGCCTGCCACGTCCCGCACTTTTCCGACCTCCTCGATGCCGCCGCCCGCCTGCGCGGCCTCGCCCATGTGACCCCGGTGCTGCGCTCGCGCTCGCTCGATGCACTGGCCGGCTGCGAGCTCTACTTCAAGGCCGAGAACCTGCAGCGCGCCGGGGCCTTCAAGTTCCGTGGCGCGGCCAATGCGGTGTTCTCGCTCACGCCGGAGCAGGCGGCGCGCGGCGTGGTGACCCAGAGCTCCGGCAACCATGGCGCCGCCGTGGCCCTCGCCTGCCGCCTGCGCGGCATTCCCTGCACCGTGGTGGTGCCGCACAGCGCCCCGCGCATCAAGCGCGAGGCCATCGCCCGCAACGGCGCGCGCATCGTCGACTGCGAGGTCGGGCAATCGGCGCGCGACGAGGCCACCCGGGCCGTGCTCGACGACACCGGCGGCGAGCTCATCCACCCCTTCAACGATGCGCGGGTGATCGCCGGCCAGGGCACTGCCACCCTCGAGCTGCTCGGCCAGGTCGAGCGGCGCGCCCGCGCCCGGGCAGGCGATGGCGACGAGCCCCGCCCCGTGCTCGACCTGGTGCTGGCCCCGCTCTCGGGCGGCGGGCTGATGAGCGGCACGGCGCTCGCCGCCCACGGCATCGACCCGCGCATCCGCGCGCTCGCCGCCGAGCCGGAAGGTGCCTGCGACGGCCATGACTCGCTGAAATCCGGCAGCCGCATCACCGGCCGCAGCGCGAACACGATCAGCGACGGGCTGCGCGCCGAGCTCGGCCCGCTCACCTTCGCCATCCTGCGCGAACACTGCGAGGACGTGCTGCTCGCCAGCGACGCCGAAACCGTGGCAGCGATGCGCCTCCTCTGGGAGCGCCTGAAGCTGGTGGTCGAACCGAGCGGCGCAGTGCCGCTCGCCGCTCTGCTCCGCCACCGCGAACGCTTCGCCGGCCTGCGAGTCGGCATCCTGCTCTCCGGCGGCAACGTCGATCTCGACGCGCTGCCCGGCCTGCTGGCCCTCGCCCCCTGATCCCTCCCCCGCTACCCGCTTCCATGTCCCTCGACCTGATCCAGCGCTACTACGCCGCCTTCAATGCCGGCGACCGCGAGGCCATGCTCGACTGCCTCGCCGACGACGTAGTCCACGACCTCAACCAGGGCCCACGCGAATACGGCAAACCGGCCTTCCGCGCCTTCCTGCAACGCATGGACCGCTGCTACCGCGAACGCCTCGAGGACCTGCGTTTCCTCGCCTCGGCCGACGGCTGCCATGCCGCCGCGGAATACGTGGTGCATGGCGAGTACCTGGCCGATGACGAGGGCCTGCCCCCGGCCCGCGGCCAGCGCTACGTGCTGCCGGGCGGCGCCTTCTTCGAGGTGCGCGAGGGCCGCATCACTCGCGTCACCAACTACTACAACCTCGAGGACTGGATCGCGCAGGTTTCGCGCTGACCGTCCTCACCCGGCGTTGCGCCGCCGCACCGTCAGCTTCTCGACCGGGAAGTGGGCGATGTCCGCCCCGCCCTCGCGGCGGGCGGTGCCCGGCGGCGGTGCCCAGGCCATGGCGCTGATCACCTCCCAGGTGCTGGGCAGCCGGCCCTCGTGGCGCAGGGGCTCGTAGGCCTCGGCCACCGCGCGGTGGCGGCCGCGGCCTCCCAGGCCTCGGGGTCGGTCGACACGGGCATCGGTGGCGCCGATCGCTTTCAGGTCACGCATCAGGGCCGTGGTGTCCGGGTAGGTGAGGGTGAAGCACTCGCGCTCGAGCACGGGGTCTTTGAAACCCTGCGCCACCAGCGCATCGCCCACCTGCTGGATCGCCGCGAAGGGCGAGAGCGGCGGGGTGATGCCGGCCCGGGCATAGGCCTCGCGCAGTTCGATGAGGGTTTCCGGGCCGAAGGTGCTGAATACCAGCAGCCCGCCCTCGCGCAGCACCCGGCGCAGCTCGGCAAGCGCTCGCGGCAGATCATCCACCCACTGCAGGCAGAGGTTGGAGAACACGAGATCGACGCTGCCATCGGCCAAAGGCAGGGCGCAGGCATCGGCCTGCACGGCATGGATCGGCCGCCAGAAGCGCGATTTCGCCTGTACCTCGCGCAGCATCGGCAGGGCGAGGTCGAGGGCCAGCACGCGGCACTTCCGCCCCCAGCGCGCCTTGAGCGCGGCACTGGCACTGCCAGGACCGCTGCCGAGATCGAGCACCGTGGCCGGTACGCGTTCGTCGAGGTACTGCAGCTGCTCTAGCAGCCGCGACTCCACCTCGCGTTGCAGCACCGCCGCCTGGGAATAACCGCGGGCGGCGCGGCCGAAGGCACGACGCACGGCGCGGGAATCGAACACGCTCATGGCGGGCACGCTCCGGAAAACGCGATGAGGGCCCCGGCCACGGCCTCGGGCTCGGTGAGGAAGGGGGCATGCCCGGCGCGCTCGAACAGGCAGAAGCGGCTTGCCGGCGCCAACGCCGCCGCGGCCTGCATGGCCGCCGGGCTCACCAGCCGGTCGCGGCGGCCGGCCAGCCACAGACTCGGCATGGCCAACCCGGGCAGCAGGTCACGCAGGTCGCCGTCATGCAGCAGGGAAAGTCCCTCGCGCAGGGCGCGCGGGGCCGGTTCGCCCCGCGCATAGACGGCGTCGCGCAAGAAGCGCAGCTCCTCGCGCAGCTGTGCCGAACCCTGGGCCTCCAGCATCAGGAAGCGGTCGAGGGTGCCGCGGTAATCGCGCTCCAGCTCCTCGCCGAAGGCCTCGAAGATCCGCGGGTCCATGCCCGCCGGCCAGTCGGGCGCGGCCACGAAGCGCGGGCTGGCGGCCAGCATCACGAGGCCCCGCACCCGCGCCGGGTGGCGCGCGGCCAGGGCCGCGGCCACGAGCCCGCCCAGCGACCAGCCGGCCACCAGGGCAGGTGCCTCACCCTGCACGGCAAGGCATTCGGCAAGCGCATCGACCAGCTGCTCGAGATCCAGCGGCAGGGCGCTGTCACGGCTGTGGCCATGCCCCGGAAGATCGACGCGCAGCACGGTGAAGTCTTCGGTGAGCGCCGGCAGCAGTGGAGCAAAGATGCCGCCGTGCATGGCCCAGCCATGCAGCAGGAGCAGCGCCGGGCCCTGCCCGGCGACCTCGAGGTACAGCCTGCTCATACTCCGACGCCCGAGTCTTCCAGGCAGGCCGCCAGTGCATCCAGCAGGGCATCCACCTCGGCCTCGGTATGCGCAGCGCTCAGAGTGATGCGCAGCCTCGCCTTGCCATCGGGCACCGTGGGCGGACGGATCGCCGGCACCCAGAAGCCGCGCTGCTCGAGGCCTCTCGCTACGGCGAGCGCGAGGCTGTTGCTGCCAAGCAGCAGGGGCTGGATGGGGGTGCTGGAATCCAGCACCGGCAGTCCGTAGCACAGGGCGCCGCGGCGGAAGCGCGCCACCAGCGAGGCCAGCTTGGCGCGGCGCCAGGCGTCATGGCGCAGGCGATGCAGATTGGCCGACATGGCGGCCGCCAGTGCCGGCGCGACGGCGGTACTGAAGACGTAGGGCCGGGCGCTCTGCAACAGGTGTTCGATGAGCGGGGCGGCGCCGAACACCAGCGCCCCCTGCCCGCCGAAGGCCTTGCCGAGCGGCGCCACCAGCACCGGCACGTCGCGCGCCGAGAGCCCCGCGGCCGCCCAGGCGCCGCGGCCTTCCGGTCCGAGCACGCCCACGCCATGGGCCTCGTCCACCATGAACAAGGCGTGCTCGCCGGTGGCGACGAGCGCCAGTTCGCGCAGGGGCGCGATGTCGCCATCCATGCTGAACACGCTGTCGGTGGCCAGCACAGCGGCGGCTTCCGGCAGCGACTGCAGCTGGCGCAGGGCGGCGGCATAGTCGCGGTGCGGGTAACGCCTCAGCTCGGCGCCGGCCAGCCGCGCGCCATCGAGCAGGCAGGCATGGTTGAGCTTGTCCTGCACGCAAAGATCGCCCGGCTCCAGCAGGGCCTGCAGCACGGCGAGATTGGCCTGGTAGCCGCTGGGGAAGTACAGGGCCCGCTCATAGCCCATCCACTCCGCTGCCTCGCGCTCGAAGCGGGCATGCAGGGCATGGTGGCCGCTCACCAGGGCCGAGCCGCCGCTGCCCACGCCGTGCCAGGCCGCGGCCTCCTGCAGCGCGGCCACGGCATCTGGCGAGGTGGCAAGGCCGAGGTAGTCGTTGCTGCAGAAGCTGAGCCGCGACTGCCCGTCTACCCTTACATGCATGCCCTCGGTCTGCTCCACCACCCGGCGCCGGCGCAGCGCGTCGCTGCGGGCGCGGCTCGTCTGGGCGACGGCGAGGCGGTCTGGCCAGCGCGGGCGCGGCATCGGGCTTACGCGGCTTCCGGCTTGGCGCAGGCGATGTCGGCGTGCACCGTGCGGCTCTCCTCGACCACCGGCATCGGCCGTAGGCCGAGACGGGCGAACAGGGCCTGGTCGGCCTCGACATCGGGGTTGCCGGTGGTCAGCAGCTTCTCGCCATAGAAGATCGAGTTGGCACCGGCAAGGAAGCACAAGGCCTGCAGCTCTTCGCTCATCTCGTTGCGGCCGGCCGAGAGCCGCACCATCGAGGCCGGCATCAGCAGCCGCGCCACGGCGATGGTGCGCACGAACTCGAAGGGATCGAGCAGGGCCGTACCATGCAGCGGCGTGCCTTCCACCTGCACCAGCCGATTGATCGGCACCGAACCGGGATGCTCCGGCAGATTGGCCAGGGTCTGCAGCAGGCCGGCGCGCTGTTCGCGGCTCTCGCCCATGCCGACGATGCCGCCGCAGCAGGTCTTGAGGCCGGCCGCGCGCACCGCCTCGAGGGTGTCGAGGCGGTCTTGATATTCGCGGGTCTTGATGATGTCGCCGTAGAACTCCGGCGCAGTGTCGAGATTGTGGTTGTAGTAGTCGAGCCCGGCCTCCTTCAGGGCCCGGGCCTGCTCGGGCTTGAGCATGCCGAGCGTGGCGCAGGTCTCGAGGCCCATCGCCTTCACGGCGCCGACCATCTTCGCCACTTCTGCCACGTCGCGGTCCTTGGGCGAACGCCAGGCCGCGCCCATGCAGAAGCGGGTGGCGCCGGCGGCCTTGGCGGCGGCGGCGCGCGCCACCACCTCGTCCACGGCCATCAGTTTCTGCGCCTTCAGGCCGGTGTCGTAGCGCGCGCTCTGCGGGCAGTAGGCGCAGTCCTCGGGGCAGCCGCCGGTCTTGATCGAAAGCAGGGTGCTGACCTGCACCTCGGCCGGGTCGAAGCGCTCACGGTGCACGCTGGCGGCACGGTGCAGCAGTTCGGGGAAGGGCAGGTCGAAGAGCGCGAGCACTTCCTCGCGCGTCCAGTCGTGGCGGATGACGGCAGGCATGGAGGGTTTTCCGACGGCGGCACGGCCGCGAGCCCCGGCAGTCTGGAAACCGCCCCCTCCCCTGTCAACCGCGAGGCCTGCCTGTTCCCCCGCATGCTCACCCGCCTGTGCCTCTGGCTCGAGGCCGGACTGCTGGCCCCCTGCTGCCTGCACTGCCGCGAGCCCGTCCCCGGCACATTGCCGATCTGCGCCGACTGCGCCGCCGGCCTGCGCCCCGCCCCCGCCCTGCCGGAGGCCCCGGCGCCCTGCGGCGGCGCGCGCCTCGCCGCCTTCCGCTACGAGGGCACGGCAGCAGCGCTGATCACCGCCTACAAGTTCGGCGAGAACCTCGCCGCCGGGCGGGTGCTGGCCCGGCTCGCCCTGCCCGCCTTGCGCGAGGCCGACCGCCCCGAGGCCCTGGTGCCGGTGCCCCTGCACCGCCAGCGCCTGCGGCAGCGCGGGCATGACCAGGCCCTCGGCCTCGCCCGCGACTGGGGCCGCGCCCTCGGCCTGCCGGTGCGGGCCGGGCTGCTGCGGCGGCAGCGCGCCACCCTGCCCCAGACCACGCTGGATGCCCGGGGCCGCGCCGGCAACGTGGCGGGGGCCTTCGAGGCCCACGGTCCCTGCCCGGCCCACGTGGCCCTGGTGGACGATGTGCTCACCACCGGCAGCACGGTGGCCGCGGCCGCCGAGGCCCTGTTCGCCGCCGGGGCACGGCGGGTAGATGCCTGGGTGCTGGCCTGGGCCGCGCCGCCCGGGGGCGGGGCTCAGCCCGCGGCGATGAAGTAGTGCAGTGCCACGCCGCCGAACAGGGCCGCGCCCACGGCGTTGTTGCCGAGGAAGGCGGCGAAGCAGTCTTCCGGGTGGCGCGAGCGGCCGCGCTGGAACTGCCGGACGACGAAGGCGGCGGCCACCGCGAGGCCCAGCCAGTAGGCGGTGCCCAGCTGGAGGCGCTGGCCGAGCAGCACGAGGCAGAGCCCGAACAGGGCGTAAAGGGCGGCGAGGATGGGGATGTCGAGGTCGCCGAACAGCAGGGCGGTGCTCTTCGCCCCGGCCCGGCGGTCGTCCTCGCGGTCCACCATCGCGTACCAGGTATCGTAGGCCGTGGTCCAGAGCAGGTTGGCGATCAAAAGCAGCCAGGCCTCCTGCGGTGGCCAGGCATCGCGCACCGCCGTGTAGGCCATCGGAATGCCCCAGGAGAAGGCGAGGCCCAGCCAGACCTGCGGCAGCCAGGTATGCCGTTTCATGTAGGGGTAGGCGGCGGCCAGCAGCAGGGCCACGCCGCTCAGCAGCACGGTCTTCGCATTGGTGAGTAGCACGAGGCCAAAGGCGGCCAGCATCAAGGCGGCGAACAGGCCGAGGGCGAAACGGCCGGAGAGCTCGCCGGCCACCAGCGGCCGCGCCTTCGTACGCCGCACCTGGCCATCCAGCCAGCGGTCGGCGTAATCGTTGATGACGCAGCCGGCCGAGCGGGTGAGCCAGACGCCGGCCACGAAGACCAGCAGCAGCCCCACGGGCGGCCAGCCCTTTGCCGCCAGCCAGAGGGCCATCAGGGTGGGCCAGAGCAGCAGCAGCCAACCGATCGGCCGGTCAGCGCGCATCAGCCGCCAGGCAGCGTCGTAGCGGGCCCGCCAGGCGGCGGGCAGCCAGCGCGCGCCCGGGGCCCGGAAAGGCTCAGTCGTCATTGCGGATCAGGTTGCCGAAGTTGATGGACCAGGTATCGTCGCCGCGGTCGGTGCGGCCGAAGCCGAACAGGATCGGACCGAAGGGGCTCGACATGCCGACGAAGGCACTGCCGGCGATCACGGTGCGCGAGCGGTCGAAGGCCTGGTCGGTGTTCCACACCTGCCCGCCCTCGAGACTGAAGCCGAGGTAGGTGGGCACGGCAAACAGGGCATTGGTATCGCCCAGCCGCCGGTAGTACACCGCCCGCCCATAGCCCAGCCGATCGCCGATGAAACCGCGCTCCAGTACGCCGGAAAGATTGAGGAAGCCGCCCAGGCTGGAGAAGGTCGCAAGCCGAGGTGGCGCGCCCATGGTGCTGGCCCAGCGCGTGCCGAGCAGCAGGTGGTGGTTGCCGCGGCTGAACACGGTATCGGCGCGCAGACGGGCAGCCCAGCCTTCATCGCTGGCTCCCAGCCAGTCCTCGTAACGCTCGAGCGCGAGCACTGCGCGGGTGCCATCGGAGGGGAAGCTGAGCCGGTCCAGGGTGTCCCACACCGCGCGGCCGCCGAAGGCCATGGCCTGCTGGTCGATGCGGCGGAGGTCGAAGGTGCCCACCACCTCGCGGGCATCGAGGTCGGCGCGGCGCACGCTGGCCTCCAGCAGCCAGCGCGGGTCGGTCTGCAGGCCGAGGCGCAGGCCCAGAGCCCGGCGCGACACCCGGTACTCGCCGGCCTGCTGGGTGAAGGCGGTGAGCGGCACGTTGAAGGCGCGATAGCCGAGATCGGCGCCGAAGAAGAAGCGCCGGTCGAGGTCGAGCGGCGCGAACCAGTCGAGCGAGAGTTCGGTGGTGCGGCCAAGCCGCAGCAGGCCGCGCAGCTCGTCGCCATCGCCACTCACCCCGGTCTTCAGCAGTTCGGCGGTGAGCTGGTAGTCGCTGCGGCCGGCGAAGTCATCGGAAAGCTGCAGGCCGATGTTGAAGAACATCGGCCCCCAGCCCTTGTCCACCGGACTCAGTTCCACGCCATGCTTATCGCCGCGGCGTACCGGCCGCCAGCCGATCTGCTGGTAGCTGCCCTCGGCATAGGCCGAGGCCACGGCGCGCTCGATGCGCTCCGGCTCCATCGGCTCGCCCACCAGCCCCTGCGCCCGGTTGGCCACCAGGCGGGCGGTGCGCGAGCGCCCTTCCACCACCTCGACGAAGGCGATCGTCGGCACTTCGCTGGCCGGGGCGCGGGTCCGCGCCTTCCGCCACCCGGCGAACTCGGCCTCGGGCAGGGCATAGCGCCGCAGACGCGGCAGTTCCGCCTCGGCCGCGGCCTCGCCGCGCGGGATGATGCTCACCGCCTCGTTGAAGGCGGCGCTGGAGAAGTTCCCGAGCGGCGGCACGATCAGCACGTCCTGCTCGCCCAGGGTGGCGAGGGTGCGCTGGGTCTTCTCCTGCATCAGCACCGAGACCATCTGGTAGGCGATGGTGGCCGGCGAGCGCAGCTCCTCCCGATCGAGCAAGGGGCTGCCGACATCGACGGCGATCACCACGTCGGCACCCATGTCGCGCACCACGTCCACCGGCACGTTGTCGACGATGCCCCCGTCCACCAGCAGGCGCTCACCGATCTCGGCCGGAGCGAACACCGCCGGTACCGCCATCGAGGCGCGTACCGCCAGCGGCAGGTCACCCTCCGCGAGTACCACCCGCTCGCCGCGTACGATGTCGGTGGCCACCGCACGAAAGGGGATGGGCAGGTCGTCGAAGCGGGTGATGCCCGAGGCATCCAGCATCAGCCGGCGCAGCAGCAGGCCGAGCTTCTGCCCCTGCACCGCGCCGGTGGGCAGCACCACGCCGCCGTCGCGCCAGCCGGCCTCGAGCTCGAGGCGGTAGTTGAGCTGAGCCTCCTTACGCCGCATCGGCAGGGCGGCGCGCTCAGGGTCGTCGCGGAACAGAGCCTGCCAGTCCACCGCCGCCAGCGCGGCTTCGATTTCCTCCGGGCGCATGCCGCTGGCGTACAGGGCGCCGACGATGGCGCCCATGCTGGTGCCGGCAATGGCGCAGACCGGGATGCGCTCGCGCTCCAGCACCTTGAGCACACCGACGTGCGCCGCGCCGCGCGCCCCGCCACCCCCGAGCACGAGGCCGATGCAAGGCCGGCGCCCGGCATCGGTGGCCGCGGCCAGGGGGGCGGCGCGCGCCTCCCGCTCTGCCGCCGCATGGACGGATGGCAGGGCCCCGCCTGCTGCAACGCAGCACCAAAGCAGCAGGGCGGGCAGGGCGTTCCAGCGCATCCTCGGGCGCTCCTCGAAGGGGAATCAGGACCCGGCATGATGCCGGATGGGCAACGCACGGCGCCGTATGGCACGCCCCGTAACTTTGTTTTAATGTCGGCCGGGTCGCGGTCGGGCGCCCCCCGCCGCGTGATCCTCCCTGTCGAACCACCGCCGTTTAGGCCCGATCCAGGAGTTCCGCATGCCCCGCACCCGTCTCATCGTCGGCGCCGTCGCGCTGGCCCTCGCCGCCTCCTCGGCGCACGCCCAGCGCTTCAGCGGCGTCATCAGCTTCGGCGACAGCCTCTCCGATGCCGGCAACGTCGGCCTTGTCACCAACCCGGCCGGCGGCCCGAGCCAGAGCTTCACCACCAACCCCGATCCGGTAATGGTGGAACTGCTGGCGCGCTACTTCGGCTTCACCCAAGCCCCCTCGCTGGCCGGCGGCAGCAACTTCGCCTTCGGCGGCGCCTGCGCCCGCACCGCCACGGGTCCCACCTCGCCGCCCTGCAGCTCCTACAGCGTGCCGCGCCTGAATCAGCAGATCGACCTCGCGCTGGCCGGCGGCAGCGCCAACCCGAACGCGCTCTACACCGTGTGGATGGGCGCCAACGACCTGTTCGGCGACATCCCGGTCTGGGCCGCCAACCCGGCCACCGCCTCGGCCAATGCCCAGGTGGGCGGCATTCCGGTGGCCACGGCGGTGGTACAGCAGGTGGCGCGGCTGCAGGCCGCCGGCGCCCGCAACATCGTGGTACTGAACCTGCCCGACCTCGGTGTGACCCCGCAGTTCTCCTCCGGTCCTCTGGCCGCAGCGGGTCCGCTCGCCACCCTGGCCACGGTGAGCTTCAACGGCGCGCTGAGCCAGGGCCTCGCCCAGCTCGGCACCGGCATCATTCCGATCAACGTCTTCGGCCTCGTCAACGAGGTGCGGGCCAATCCCGCCGCCTTCGGCTTCACCAACGTGACCGGCGTGGCCTGCACCGTGCCCTCCTCGCTGCTCTGCACGCAGAGCACGCTGGTGGCGCCGGGGGCCAACAACACCTATCTGTTCGCCGACGGCGTGCACCCCACGGGCGCGGCACACCGTCTGCTCACGAACGTCACCATCGCCACCATCAACGCGCCGACCATCGTCGCGCTGGCCCCCGAGGCCTCGATCGCTGCTTACGAGGAGCACGGCGGCGCCATCCGCAATGCCCTGTTCGACGAGCACTTCGGCGATCGCGAGGACGGCAGCGTGCGTACCTGGGCCGTGCTCGGCGGCGGCAGCGGCAATCTGGCCGGCAGCGCCTTCTCGCCCGAAGCCGACACCAGCGCCTTCAATGCCAGCTTCGGCGCCAACTACCGCATGAGCGAGGCCTTCACCTTCGGTCTGGCGGCCAGCTTCGGCAACCAGAACCTGAAGCCGGTGGGTGGCGACATCAAGAGCAACACGGTGCTGCTCTCGGGCTATGGCGTGCTGAACTTCGGTGGCTTCTCGGCCACCGCCATCCTCAGCGGCGGCTCCACCAATCTCGACATCCGTCGCGACATCGCGCTCGGCCCCAGCGTGCGCTCCGATAAGGGCGAAACTGATGGCGACCATGTCGGCGCCGAGCTGATGCTGGCCTATACCTTCAAGGGCGACGGCTATGCCCACGGGCCCTTCGCCGGCGTGGCCTGGCAAGAAGTCGAGGTGGCCGCCTACGCCGAAGATGGTGCGAACAGCACCAGCATGAACTTCGGCGACTTCACCCGCGAGTCGATGGTGAGCTTTGCCGGCTACCAGCTGAAGGCCGACTTCGACACCCTGCAGCCCTTCGTCCGCGCGGCCTGGAACCGCGAGGACAAGACCGACCGCACGGTGGTGAACGCCGGCTCGAACAGCATGGGCGGCCGCTTCGCCCTCGAGGGCTTCGCCCCGGCGAAGGACTGGACCAGCGTCGAGCTGGGCCTCGGCTTCACCTTCTCCGAGAACCTCGGCGGTCACGTGGTGTACTCGGGCCGCTTCGGCGACGACGTGGTGGACCGCGACCGCCTTGGCGTGGGCCTGACCTACCGCTTCTGATCGCCACCGGCATGGAGCACGGGAAGGCCGCCGCGAGGCGGCCTTCTCTTTTTCCGGCCGTCGGCGCATCGTAAGCGGCAACGCCCGCCCCCCCTGCGCCGACGATGCCGCAACCGCCGCCCCGCTCTGCGCGCCTCGCCTGTGCCCTGCTGACGGCCCTGGCCATGCCGGTTCCGGCGCAGGACACCCGCGCGCTGCTCGACCTGGAACTGGAGGCCCTGCTGGAGCTGCGAGTCTCGGTGGCCAGCGGCCGGAGCGAGGCGCTGCGCGAGACCCCGGTGCTGGTATCACGCCTCGATGCCGCGGAAGCCCGCGCCTACGGCCTGCAGAGCCTGGCCGAATGGCTGTCGCTGCTGCCGGGCGTGGTGGTGCAGGAGAGCGCCATCGGCACCCAGGCGGTGATGGTCCGCGGACTGGTCGAGGGCTTCAACCAAAAGGTGCTGTTCCTGCTGGACGGCGTGCCCTACTGGCAGCCAAGCCACGGCGATTCACCACTGCCGGCGATCCCGCTCGCGGCCATCGAGCGCATCGAACTGGTGCGCGGGCCGGGCGGGGTGCTGTTCGGCACCAATGCCACCGGCGGGGTGATCAACATCGTCACCCGCCGCGGCGAGGGAGGCGAGGCCTGGCTGCAGGGCGGCGGGCAGGGGCGCTGGCGTGCCGAGGGGCACTGGCGGCAGGCGCTGGGCACGGACCAATCCCTGCAGCTCGCCGTCTCGGCCAGCGAGGACCCACGCTATGCCGGCCTGTTCACTGCCCGCCCCCGTCCCCCCGGCTTCCCGCCAGATACCCCGGAAGACGGCCGAGTGCCACGCGGCGGTGGCCAGCGCTCGGCCCTCGTCGCCTGGCAGGCGCCCGGTTTCACCCTGCGCTGGCATGGCTTCGAACGCGAGGCCCGGGGGCTGGCGGCGGCCGCCAGCCTGCTCAACCAATCCACCCTGCGCTACGAAGGCCAGCAGCTGGCCGCCCGCCACGAACGCACCTTCGGCGAACGGCACACGCTGGCGCTCTATGCCGACTGGACCCGCTTCACTCTCGCAATCCCCACGGCCCGCCAGCTCGGCGGTACGACCGATGGCCTGCAAACCTTCGCCGACGATGGTCGCGGCAATACCCGGCTGCGCAGCGGCCTTGCCGGGCAATGGCAACTGGGCGAGGCGCACTTCCTGCAGGCCGGCCTGGAACGCGAGCGCCGCAACACTGCCGAATACCAGCTGCGCGATGCCGCGAGCGGCGCCCTGCTCGCGGTGCAGCTGCCGGCGGAATCACAGCACGAGACCGCCGGCTGGCTGCAGTTCGACGGCCGCTTCGGTGACTGGCGCGCGGTGCTCGGCCTGCGCCATGTCGACAGCGAGGTGTTCGGCCAGCGCTGGTTGCCGCGCGGCTCGCTGCTCTGGCAGGCCAGCGAAGGCCAGAGCTGGCGCCTGGTGTTCTCGGAGGGCTACAACGCGCCCACGCCGCTGCAGCGCAATGTGGCCATCCCGCCCAATGCCCTGCGCGGCAACCCGGAGCTCCGGCCGGAGGCCGTGCGCAATCTCGAGCTGGCCTGGAACTGGCAGGGAGAGGGCCAGGCCCTGGTGCTCTCGGCCTACCGCCTGCGCATCGACCAGGCGATCCAGCGCCAGCGCCTCGGCGGTGGCAGCACCGTCAGCTTTGCCAATCTGCCGGCCTTCGAGCGCCATGGCATCGAAGGTGAATGGCGCCGGCGCCGGGCCGGCTGGCAGCAGTACGCCAGTCTGCACTGGCAGCGCGAAGGCGACTCCGGGGCCGATGCCTTCGCCCGGGTGGCGCCGCGCTGGCAGGCGAGCCTGGGCCTTGCCTACCGGCAGGGGCCACACCACTGGGGGGGTGGGCTGCGTTACGTGGGGCGCCGCGCCGCCGCCGGTCCGATGGCCTGGCTCTCCCTGCAGTACCGCTTCGAGCGCCCGGCGTTCTGGCTCGAGCTCGGCATCGACAATGCCCTCGGCGATGCCGGCCGCCACCCCGACGTGCTCGACCTCGATCCGCGCCGCGAAGTGGCCGGCCTGCCTCCCAGCCCCGCCGCGCTGTTCGGATTCGGCTGGCGTTTCTAAGACCGGCCAGGATTCGCCCCCTGGCGGCAGCCCCCCCGCACCCTCAATCGCGGTCGAAGCGGGCCTCGAGTAGCAGGCGCTGCTCCTTGCTGCTCTCCAACTGCAGGGAGAGCCAGCGGCACAGGGCGTAGGTGGCACCGAACACCTGGCCGGCACCGCTGAGCGACATGCCGTAGCTGACGTAGAGCTTCGGCGTGATGCGCTTGCCCACGGTGAGGGCGGTGCCGCCGAGGGCGCGCGACTGGCCGACACTGGCGACATCGAGGCCCACCGCCCCGGCGAAGGCCTGGGCCACGGCGTTCCCACCCAGGGCCAGCGCCGCCTGCTCGAGCTGCGCGACATCCTGTCCGTCGGCGGTGGCGAGCGGGCGGCCGAACATCAGCAGCGAGAGCGCCTCGGCCTGCGGCAGCGGCGGCTGCGAAAAGACCTCGGCGCGCAGCCGGTCCGGGGTGCCGGCCAGCACCACGCCGACCTCGGGTGAGGTATCCGGGCGCTCGGCGCGCACGTCCACTACCGGCTGGTCGAGCGGGGCATTGGCCCAGCGCAGGCTGCCGCGGGTGAGCCGCAACTCTTGCCCGTAGGCGCGCACCCTGCCGGAAAGCTCGAGGGTGCCGGTGGCGCGTGGCTCGCGGTCGATGCGGTCGCGCACCCGCAGCTCGCCGGCCACCCGGCCATCGAAGCCATAGCCCACGAGCCGCACATCCTCGCCGAGCACCAGCCGCAGGTCGGCATCCAGCGCCGGGCCGGGCGCGGCCTCCGGTGCGCCGGCATCGACCACCACCACGTCGGCCGAGGCCGGCACGCTCTGTGCCCCCTGGTCGACCTGGAGCTGGGCGCGCGGCACCTGCACGCGGCCGCGCACCCGGGCCACACCGTCCTGTACCTCGACCTCGAGGTCCGGCGAGATCCAGGCCCGGGCCTCGGGCGTATCCAGCACGCGTACCGCCTCGCCGCGCACCGCCAGCCGGACCGGCGAGGCGCCGGGCTGCCAGTCGCCCGCCAGGGCCAGCGCGCCGTCGCCGGTGGGCAGGCGGCCCTCGAGGCGCAGGCGCCCCCCCTCATCGCCGCTGGCCCGCAGCTCGCCCGCCTCCACGGTGATGCCGAGCGCCGGCAGCTCGACATGGAAGGGCGCCAGCGCGAGCTCGCCGCTCCAGCGTGGGGCGTCCAGCGTGCCGGCAACCCGCAGTTCACCGCGCAATTCGCCGCGCGGTTCAGCGAGGTCGGCAACGAAGGCCTCGATGATGCCGAGATCGTTCGCCTCCAGCGTGAGCCGGCCATCGAGCGCGCCCGCGGCATCGGCACGCAGCGTGGCGATGAGCTGCCCCTCGGGCGGTAGCCCGGCGCTGGCCTCGAGGTGCAGGCCGTCCGCATCGCGGGCCGCGTCGATGCGCAGGGCCTCCCAGCGCAGCGCGGCCTCGCTGGCACCCCCGAGGCTGCGCAGGCGGCCGCGCGGCGATACCAGCCGCAGTTCGCCGCGCAGGTCCGGCGCCGAGGGCTCCAGCCGCGCCTCGAGGCTCAGCCGGCCCACCGGCCCCAGCTGGCCCTCGCCCTCCGGCAGGAAGGGGCCGAGCCAGCTCAGCAAAAGATCGCTGCCATCGAGCCGCAGTTCACGGGCATCGCCCTCGGCGCAGAGCCGCCCGCTGCGGCCAAGACCGAGGCAGGCCGGGCTTGCAAGCCGCCAACCGCCTGGATCGAAACGGACATCCACCGGTTCGGCCAGGGTGGCGGCGGGCAGGCGCGGCAGGCGGACATCGAGGCGGGAGAGCGTGAGCCGCGAGGCGCTGGCGGGCAGGCGCTGCCAGCCGCCCTCGACCTCGATCCGCCCCGCCGGCCCCTCGTGCGGCGGGAGGCGCTCGCCCGCCACCGCCTCGAGGACGAGACGGTGGCGAAGCTCGGACAGCCGCCCCGCGACCTCGGCCTCGAGGCCCTCGGCCGTCCAGCCGGCATAGGCCGGGGCAAGGACCGAGAGCCTGGCCTCGAGCTGCGGGTCCTGATGGCGGCCGGCGAGGCGCAGGTCGAGCGCCGCGATGCCCTTCGCCCCGTCCAGCCAGGGCGCCAGCGACAGGCGGCGCAGCGAGAGGGTGAGGTCGAACTCGGGCGCGAGGCGGCCGCTGGCCCGCAGCCGGCCCTCGCCCAGCGCCAGCATGGCCTCGCCGCGGCTGCGGCCGGCCGCGCTGTCGAGAGCGAGGCGGCCCGACAGCGGCTGGCCGCGCAGCTGCCCTGCAAGCCCCTCCAGCCGGGCGGCAAGCGCCGGGGCGCCCTCGGCGGGCCAGGTGCCGTTCACCGAGAGCCGGCCGTCCAGCCGCCCCGGCCAGCCGGGCAGCAGCCAGGCAGGATCGAGGGCGCGCAGCCGGGCCTCGAGTGCGAGCGGGCGCTCGCCGGCCAGCCCGAGCCGGGCCTCGCCCTCGAGGCCTCCGCCCGGCGAGTCGAGGCGCAGGCGCGGCAGGCGCAGGGCCTTGCCCTCGCGGCGTACCTCGGCCTCGATGCGGGCCTGCTGCGCGCCGCGGCGCAGCACACCGCGCAGCGCGGCCTGCCAGTCTTCCAACGTGCCCTCGACCTGCGCCGCGGCATCGGCCTGCACCCGCGCCTCGCCCTCGCCCCAGGCCAGACCACTCGCCTCGGCCTCGAGCCGGGCGCGGGCCTCGTCCAGCGCGATCTCGCCGCGCAGGGCCAGCCGGCCGTCCAGCAGGCCGAGCACCAGGGAATCGAGGTGCAGGCGCCCGCCATCGAAGCGCAGCTGTGAGGGCGCGATCGCGATGGTGAGTCCTTCGCGAGCGACCTGTCCTTCCAGCGTCACGGCATGGCCCGCCGCTGCGGCGGCACGGCTGCCCGCGAAGCGCAGGCCGAGATCGAGCGGCGCAATCTCGGCATAGGCAACCGCCTCGCCGCTCGCCTCCAGCGTCCAGGCCAGGGTGTCCAGCGATCCGGCGCCACGCCATCCACCACGCAGGGCGAGCGGCCCGCCGGCCCGGGCCTGCAACTGCAGCTCGCCTGCGGCCAACGTGCCGTCGAGGTGCAGGGCGAGCGCCTCCAGCCCGACAGCCTCGCCTTCGAGCCGCAGGGCCGTGGCGAAGTCCCGCGCCGGCGCATAGGCGAGACGGCCCGCCAGGACGAACTCCGGGCCACGCAGGGCCAGGTCCTCCACGGCGAGCTCGCCGCGGCGCAGGCGCAGGCGCGCCTCGGCCTCGTCGAGCTGCAGGCGCGGCGGCGCCCCGGTGGACGGCGCCTCGCCCGCCGGCAGGCTCCAGAGCCGCAGCCCGCGCAGCACCAGGGCCTCGATGTCGAGGCCGAGCGGCAGCGCGAGTGTCGGCAGCACCCCGGGCCAGGGCGGTGAGGGCGGCGCCTCCCCGCCTTCGCGCCGCCATATCCGGACGCCCTCGGCCCGCAGCGAGCGCAGGGCAAGGCCGCCGATCCGCGGCCGCAGCGGGCCGAGCTCGAGGCGGTCGATCTCGATGCGCTGGCGGCCGTCATCGAAGACGAGGTCGCGCAGGCGCAGGCCGCCGGCCAGGCTGCCCTCGCGCTCACCGAGCACGAGCTGCCCCTCCGGCAGGGCGGCAAGCGCCCGGCCCAGCAGCAACTCGCGGCCACCACTACTGCCGAGCAGCCACCACGATGCGCCCGCGGCGAGCAGCAGGCCCGCCAGCAGCAGCATCGCCAGCACCTTCATCGCCCGCATCAGAAGCTGATCCCGAAGCTGATGTGCAGGCGCGTACCGCCGCCCGCCTCGCGGTCGAGGCCCTGCGCCACGTCCACGCCCAGCAGGCCCACCGGCGAACGCCAGCGCGCGCCTATCCCGACGCCGAGCTTCGGATCGAGCCCGCGCCGGGTATTGGCCGCATCGCCGGCATCGGCGAACAGGGCCACGCCCCATTGCTCGTCGAGGAAGTGCTGCAGCTCGACGCTGGCCACCGCCATGTGCAGGCCGCCGATGATCTGGCCCTCGAAGCGCGGCCCGACCTCGCGGTAGCCGTAGCCGCGGATGCTGCGGTCGCCGCCGACGAAGAAGCGCAGCGAGGTGGGATAGGCGAGCACCGCGTCCTCGCCGTCGAGGCGGGTGGTGCCGAGCTCACCGCGCAGCACCAGGCGCTGGCGTTCGCCGATCGGCCACACCCAGAGCGTACCGAGCTGCACCTGCAGGAACTCGCGCCGCCCGGTTTCGCTGTCGAACAGGCCGCCGCGCAGCAGGGCGCGCGCATGCCAGCCAGACTCGGGCGAGAGCGGATCGTCCATGCGCCGGTACTGCAGAGTGAGTTCCGGATAGATGAGGTTGGCCGCGCGGGGGGCGATGCGCGCCCGGGTGACGGCACGCTCGCGGGCGGCCACGAGGTCTGCGCCCAGGGTCCAGGGCCCGCGCTGGCCGCGCCAACCGGCGCGCAGCGAGGCACGCTCGAAACCGAGCGCGGTGGTCGGGTCCTCGCGCACGAGGCCGCCCTCGGCGGCATACCAGCCCTGCCAGAGGCGGAAGGCCGGCACGCGGTACTGGGTGGAGAGCGCGGTGCGCTGCTCGCTCCACTCGGCCTCGGCCAGCCATTTGTGCCCGCGCGCGTTCACCCAGCGGCGGTTGAGGCCGCCGCGCAGGCCAAGCCCGCTGTCGGTGCCGAAGCTCAGCGCCGCGGTGTAGGTGGTGCGCTTGGCCGGTGTGGTGCGCACGTCCACCGGCACCTGTAGGGCCTCGTCGATACCCTCCTCGTCCGGCGCTACCTCGACCAGGGCGAAGTAGTCGAGCGCAGCCAGCCGCTGCTGCAGGCGCGAGAGCCTGCCGCGCTCGTAAGGGTCGCCGGGCGACCACTCGACGAAGGGATCGAACAGGCCCTCGCGGAAGCCGGTGCCGGCGAAGCGCGCCTCGCCCAGCCGGTGCCGCGGGCCGGAGTCCCAGAAAAGAGCGATATCGGCCGAATGCCCAGCACGCCGCACCTCCACCCGGTGTTGCTCGAGCCGGGCATCGAAGTAGCCGCGCTCGGCCAGCAGGCGGTCTACGCGTTGCTTGCCGGCCTCGTACTCGGCATGCACCAGCACCTCGCCCGGCTTCGGCCCCAGCGCGGCGAGCACCGCCGCCACCGCAGCATCGCCCCCGGCCTCGCCGGCCATGCGCGCATCCAGGCGGGCCACTCGCACCGGCGCGCCGGCCTCGACCTGCACCACGATGCGTACCCCGTCCGCTTCCGCCACCCGCCGCACCTCGACGCGCGGCGCGTAGTAGCCGAAGGGCTCGAGCGCGGCGGCCGCCTCGGCCTCGGCCCGGCGAGAAAGGAAGCGCAGCCTGGCCTCGCCCACACGCGCCCGCTGCGCCGGCGTCAGCCGGGTGAAACCCAGCGCCAGGCGCACGTTCTCGCGCTCCGCCTCCGGCAGGCCTTCCACCTCCACGCCGAGCAGGCGCACCGGCGGGGCCGGGGCCCAGCGGCGCGGGGGGTCGCCCCGGAGCGCCGCGGCGGGTGCCGGTTCCGTCACCGGCACCACTTCGGATTCGATTACCGGCACTGGTATTGGTGCCGCTACCGCTACCGGCGGCCCCGCGAGCAGGGCCAGGGTGAGCAGGGCGGCGGCGGGCCGTGCCGGCACGAACCTCAGCCGGCCAGTTGCTCGATCGCCGCCACCGCGGCGAAACGGTCGGCCAGTGCCTTCAGCAAGGCCAGGCGGTTGTCGCGGATGGCGGGATCTTCGGCCATGACCATCACGGTGTCGAAGAAGGCGTCGACGGGCTGTCGAAGCGCCGCCAGCCGTGCCAGCACCGCCTCGTAGTCGCGGGCGGCGAGCGTGGCATCGGTCTCGGCGAGCGCGGCGAGCAGGGCCGCATGCAGCTCGCGCTCGGCCGGCTCGACGAGGATGGCTGCATCGATACGCTCAGGCAGCGCACCCTCCACCTTCTTCAAAATGTTGCGCGCGCGCTTGTTGGCTGCGGCCAGGGCCGCGGCCTCCGGACGCTCGGCGAAGCGCTGCAGAGCCGCGAGGCGCTGGGCGAAATCGGCCAGCGACACCGGCCGCACCGCTGCCACCGCATCGAACAGCGCCGGGGCGATGCCGCGCTCGGAAAAATAGCCGCGCAGGCGCTCGAGGATGAACTCGTACAGATCGAGGCGCAGGGCCTCGGTGTTGCGGTCGGCATGCGGCGCCACCACCTCCGGCAGCAGGGCCACCGCCGCATCGATCATACCGACGAGGTTCAGGTCGAGCCCGCCCTCGATCAGGGTGCGGGCAAGCCCCAGCGCATTGCGGCGCAGGGCGAAGGGGTCCTTGTTCCCCGAAGGCTTCAGGCCAGCGGCGAAGCCGCCGGCAAGGGTATCGAGGCGCTCGGCGATCGCCAGCACCTGGCCCAGCCGCGTCGAGGCGATGGCATCGCCCGAGAAACGCGGCGCATAGATTTCATCCAGCGCCACGGCCACGGCGGCGCGGGCTTCGGCCGACAGTTCGGCGAGGCTGGCATCGGCCATCGCGTAGTAGCGTCCGGCAATGCCCTGCAGCTCGGGGAACTCGCCCACCAGGCGGCTTTGCAGGTCGGCTTTGCACAGCAGGGCCGCGACCTGGGCGAGATCGGCGTCGTCATCCAGTGCCGTGGCGATGGCACGGGCGAGCTGGGCGATGCGCGCCACCTTGTCGGCATAGCTGCCGAGCTTCTGCTGGTAAGTGACGCTGGCGAGCCCCTCGTTCATCGCCGCGAGGCCCTGCTTGAGGTCTTCGTCGAAGAAGAAGGCGGCATCGGCGAAGCGCGGGCGGATCACCCGCTCATAGCCCTTGCGCACCTCCGCCTCGTTCGTGGAAACGATGTTGGCGATGCCGATGAAGGCCTCGGTGAGTCGGCCTTGGGCATCCAGCACCGGGAAGAACTTCTGGTTCGCTTCCATGGTCGAGATCAGCGCCTCCTGCGGCACGCGCAGGAAGGCGTTCTCGAAGCCGCAGAGCACGGCCTTCGGCCATTCCACGAGGCCGTTCACCTGCTCGAGATTGTCTTCGGTGATGCGCGCCGTGCCGCCGGCCTGCGCGGCCGCGGCTTCCACCTCACGGACGATGGCCGCGCGGCGCTCGTCGGCATCCACCAGCACCTTCGCCCCACGCAGGGCCTCGACATAGGCCTCGGCATCGCTCACCCACACGGCCCTGTCGTGCATGAAGCGATGGCCTCGGCTCATGCGATCGGCGGCTTTGCCGAAAGCGGAAAGCGGCACCACCTCGGTGCCATACAGCGCCACCAGCCACAGCACCGGCCGGGCGAAAGCGTGCTCGTGCGCCCCCCAACGCATCGGCTTCGGAATCGGCATGGCCTTCAGCGCGTCATCGAGCACGGCCTGCAACAGGTCCACGGTGCGCGCGCCGGGCTTCACGGCGCGGTGGACGAAGCGCTCGCCCTTGGCATCGGCGGTGCGGCCGAGCTCGGTCCATGCCACGCCGACCTTGGCCGCGAAGCCTTCCAGCGCCTTGGTCGGCGCGCCGTTCGCATCGAGACCGACATTGAGGTACGGACCCAGCACTTCCGAGCGCTGCTCGGGCTGCTCGGGTGCCACGTTCTCGATCAGTACCGCGAGGCGACGCGGCGAGTACAGCCTACGGACCGCCCCCATGGCCACGCCGCGCTTGGCGAGACCGTCGGCGATTCCGTTCGCAAATGCGGCCGCCAGTTCCGGCAGGGCCTTGACCGGCAGCTCCTCGGTCCCAAGTTCGATCAGTAGAGAGGCGCTCATGCCGCCACCTCCGGCACATCGAGGCCGAGCCGGGCGCGTTCTGCCGCATCCCTCACCCCGGGGAAGCCGAGCTTCTGGCGCTGGGCGAAATAAGCTTCCGCCACTGCACGGGCCAAGGTACGCACGCGCAGGATGTAGCGCTGGCGTTCGGTCACCGAGATGGCGCGGCGCGCATCGAGCAGGTTGAAGCTGTGCGAGGCCTTGCACACCTGGTCATAAGCCGGCAGCGGCAGGCCGAGTCCGACGAGCTTCAGCGCCTCTGCCTCGCAGGCATCGAAACGGTGGAAGAGTTCGGCCACGTCGGCGTGCTCGAAGTTGTAGGCGCTCTGCTCGCGCTCGTTCTGCAGGAACACATCGCCATAGGTCACCGGCCCCTGCGGCCCCACCGTCCACACGAGGTCGTAGACGTTGTCGCAGGCTTGCAGGTACATGCACAGGCGTTCGAGGCCGTAGGTGATCTCGCCGGTCACCGGCCGGCACTCAAGGCCACCGGCCTGCTGGAAGTAGGTGAACTGCGTCACCTCCATACCATTCAGCCACACCTCCCAGCCCAAGCCCCAGGCGCCGAGGGTCGGCGATTCCCAGTTGTCCTCGACGAGGCGCAGGTCGTGCACCGAAGGATCGATGCCGAGCGCCTTCAAGGAGCCGAAATAGCGCTCGACGATGTCGTCGGGGTTCGGCTTCATCACCACCTGGTACTGGTAGTAATGCTGCAGGCGGTTCGGGTTCTCGCCGTAGCGGCCGTCGGTCGGGCGGCGCGAGGGCTGCACGTAGGCGGCGTTCCAGGGCTCGGGGCCGAGGGCACGGAGGAAGGTGGCGGGGTGGAAGGTGCCGGCGCCGACCTCGAGGTCGAGCGGCTGGATGAGCACGCAGCCCTGCTCCGCCCAGTAGGCGTTCAGGCGCGTGATCAGTTCCTGGAAGGTGGGGGCGGGCATCGGGCTCGACGCAGGAAAAACAAGCCCGCAGTATAGCGGGGTGCCTTCCCCCGCCCCGCAGAACCGCCGCTTCCTGATCCTCGAGACCGGCCGCCCGCTGCCCAGCCTGCGCCGGCACGGCGACTTCACCCACTGGATCCGCACCGCCGCCGGCCTCGGCCGCCACGAGGTGGAACTGGTGCCAGTGCTGGAGGGCCAGTACCCGCCCGACCCCGGCCCCTTCGCCGGAGTGCTGGTCACCGGTTCGGCGGCCATGGTCACCCACCGCGAGCCCTGGTCCGAGGCCACCGCCGGCTGGCTGCGTGAGGCCGCCCACGCCGGTCTGCCCATGCTCGGCATCTGCTACGGCCACCAGCTGATCGCCCACGCCCTCGGCGGCACGGTGGCCGACAATCCGCGCGGTCGCGAGATGGGCACGGTCGCGGTGGAACTGCATGACAGCGCCCGCGAAGACCCGCTGTTCCGCGGCCTGCCATCACGCTTCCCGGCCCAGGCCACCCATCTGCAGACCGTGCTCGTCCCGCCCGAGGGCGCCGTGGTGCTGGCGCGTTCGGCGCTCGACGACTGCCAGGCCTACCGCTGGCGTGAACACGCCTGGGGCCTACAGTTCCACCCCGAGTTCAGCACCACCCACATGCACGGCTACGTCGCCGCCCGGCGCGAGGCCCTGCAGCGCGAAGGACACTGCCACCACCGCATCGCCGCCGCCATCCGCCCCGCCCCGCTGGCACGGCGGGTGCTGCAGCGTTTCGTGCGCCACGCCCGGGCGCAGCGCCACCGCTGACACACCACCCGGCCTACACTTCGCCGGCTTTCTCCCTACAGGCTTCCTCGCATCATGGACATCCGCTGGGCCGGTTTCCTCGCTCCCTTCCGCTGGCTGCTCGCTGCTGTCGACGTCGGCCGCCACCAACCTGCCGTCGTGCTGAGTGCCATCGCCACCACGGTCTTCGTCGGCTTCCTGCCCTCGCTGCCGCAGTCACTGGTGGCGCTCTTCGGTGGCCAGCCGGTCATGGCGCTCGGCCCGCTCACCCAGGCCCTGGCCTTGGTGGTGGCCCTGCTGATCTCGCCGGTGCTGCGGGCCGGGGTATTCCGCATCATGGACCGCGCCGAACGCGGCCAGCCGGTGGCGCCGCCGATGCTGCTGGAAGGCTTCCGCGACGGCAGTTTCGGGGGCCTGGTGCTGCTCACCGCCATGGGTTTCGGTCTTTATGCCCTGCTGTTCGTGGCCATGATGCTGGTAGCAGCCGCCGTCACCGACGCCGGCAGCCTCGAGGCCCTGCGCGCTTGGGCCGAGCAACTCATGGCCCTGCAAGCACAAGCCGAAGCAGGAAAGCCCATCCCGCCCGAGCAGTTCCCCGCCCCGCCGGAAGGCCTCGGCGCGCTGGCGGCCGTGCTGTTCGCCTTCGCCCCGCTCTGGGGCTTCGTCATGCTCGGCATACTCTGGGGGCTGATCGGCGTGGCCCTGCGCGGCCATGCGCCGGTGGCCGCCCTGCTGCAGGGCCTGCGCGCCGCCTTTCTCAATGCCCTGCCGCTGCTCGCGTTGGTGGCCGTGCTGTTCCTGCCGGTCATGCTGGTCTCCAGCCTGCTGATGCTGCTCTTCGCCGGCCTCGCCGCGCTGTTCATGCTGCTCGGCCCGGTCGTCGGGCAGCTGCTCACGCTCGCGCTGATGCTGGGCATCGCGGTGGTGGTGACGGCGATCTTCTACGGCTTCGTGCTGGCCGGCTGGCGCGCCACCTGCGATGGCGGCGAGCTGCCGCCGGCGACCGCCGAGGGAAGCTTCGCGGCCTGAACCGCATCACCCCGCGAGAACCATCGCCATTGCGCCAAGATTGCTGATGGCATGGGCAAGAACACAAAGCCCCAGCGAACCACTCCTGCGGCGCACCCAGGTCAGCGCCAGGGAAATGCAGAACACGCCCGCAGCCTGAACCACCGCGACCGCGGCAGAGGCTCCGCCGCTGAACATGGCCGCCACCAGCCCGAGATGCAGCAAGAGGAACAGTTCCGCAATGACGAGGTACGCAAGCCAGGCTGGAAGGCGCTTGAACAGGCGTTCGTGAAGCCAGCCCCGGAACATCGCCTCCTCGGGCAGCACGGCGACAAGCGGCATCAGGTAGAACAGCGGTACACCCGCCGTTGAGCTTGCCATGCCGCCCGCCAGCGGCGCGGCCTCGCCCGGTGCCGGGCCAACCAACAGGCTGCCGATGAAGACCACCGCAGCCGCACTGGAGAGCGGCGCCAGCAGGAGCGGGGCAACCCGCCAACCAAGACGGGGGAGGCCGCCCCACCGCCATCCTTCCGAGGTTGCACGGACGAGCACGAGGGTCATCAGAATGAACGCCGAGATCGACAGGAGCACCCAACCGGCGCTGGCACTGCGCTGCATATCCATCTCGATGCCGCTAGAAGCCGTGTCCCAGCCGGAACGCTTCAAGCCGACTTCGAGGCGGCGAAGTCCTTGACCGTCCGCATCAACAGTATTGCAGCGAACGTCGTAGGCGCTCGGATACGCGTTCCTCGCCAAAGGCTGGTTCGGAAGACCAGACCACTGGCACTCGAAGCCTTGGCCTTCAACCTCGAAGCGAGAAGGTGTCGTCTGCGGGGCATCGCTCTCGGCATACGCGGTGAAACGATAGGCCACGTCGTACTGGTCCGAGAGGACGACGGGAAGAAGACCGATTGCCTGCAGCACCAGGGAAAAAACCACGGCGGCAGCGATGCTGCCGCCCGTGGTCAATACAGATCGAGAGCGCATCGAGGGGCTGTACTCAAGGCTCTTGCAAATGCCCCACATTCGTCCTGCATCGGGTTTCCATGTTTTGTCCGCAGATACCCGAATTTCGGATTTCCAAGCTCCTCCCGCCAGCATTGCAGGCCTGCTGTGCACGACGAACAGCCGCATTGGCCATGGCGTTGCAGGTCGCGAAACCAATCGGGACCGCAATGACGCAACCAGCGAAGGCCCACGGCCCGGCAAGGCACAACCACCCCTGCGGATTGGCCGGATTCATGTAGGCGTCTTCCGCAGCCGTCCACGATCCCGTGGTGCTTCCGAACTCATCGAACTTTGTCCACCGGCGCTCAACGAAATCGATGTGAAAAGAATCGAGGCTGGAGTTGAAGTTGTTCTCGACTTGGAAGAACGCCTCGCGATCACTAACGAGGTAATCAGGTCGAATCCTCAATTCGTAGACGGGCAGTTCCTGGGCGCTGGCTTGTGCAAGCGTGCTTGCAAGGAGCGAAAAGGCAGCCGCAACAGCAATTAGCATCTTCACGTCACCAAATCTCCATATAAGGTTTCGAGATCTCGAGCGTCGCACTGCATGTGCGACAAGCCAACGCTACCCCCCACCCCCATGATCGTCAATCCCGCAATCGAGGGCGTCTAGAGCCCGAGAACCAACATCGCCTGCAGGAACACCCATCCCACCCAGGAAAGCAGGGCGCACACAGCGAGGCCCTGCAGCCCGAGCCAGACCCCGGCCCAACGCGGCCAGTGGCCACCCTCCACGCGGGTGCCGGCCACGAGATCGTGGAAGGCACGGCCATCGGCACGGAACAGCACCAGGGCATGGCCGAGGTGCAGCAGCAGCCAGCTCGGGCCGGCAGCCAGGAAGCGCAGCAAAAGGCGTGCTAGCGGCACCCGCCCACCCTCTACCCGCACCACCCGCAGGCCGAAGGCACGCTTGCCCGGGCTGGCCTGCCAAGGCGAGGCCTCGAAGCCGATGAACCAGAAGGCAGACACGGCAACGGCAGCGAGCAGGGCCCCCAGCACGCCGGCGGCGATGCCCGCCGTTCCCGTGGCCAGGGCCTCACGGAACACTGCGTCCTCGCGCAGGGCGGCGGCTAGCGAGAGCAGGGCGAAATGGCCTTCCATGAAGGCCCGCTCGATCGCCGCCTCGGCCGCGGCCTGCAGTTCGGCATGCGCCGCCATGGCGCGCAGCCCCGGCCGCCACGCCGCTAGCGCCAGCAGCGGCGAGAGCAGCAGCAGGTCGAGGCTGTAGGCGGCATAGCGCACGCGGAAATCCTGCGCGCTCACGCCGCACCCTCTTTGCGCGGACGCACCAAAAGCCGCCCCACCACCAGGCCGGCTTCATAGAGCAGCCACATCGGCAGCATCAGCAGCACCATCGAGAGGCCGTCGGGCGGGGTGAGCAGGGCGGCAAGGATGGCGATGGCGACGATGACGTAGCCCCGCCACTCGGAGAGCTGCGCCGGCGTGACCCAGCCCAGCATCATCGCCACCAGCACCGCCACCGGCACCTCGAAGGCGATGCCGGAGGCCAGGCCCATGACCAGCACGAAGCTGAGATAGGCGCTGATGTCGGTGGTCATCACCACGCCCTCGGGCACGGTGGTGGTGAGGAAGGCGAACATCGCCGGCAGCAGCACGAAGTAGGCGAAGGCGAGCCCGAGGTAGAACAGCAGCACCGAGGCCAGCAGCAGGGGCAAGGCAAGCCGCTTCTCGTGGCGGTAGAGCCCCGGGGCGACGAAGGCCCAAGCCTGGTAGAGCATGACCGGCGCGGCCAGCAGCAGGGCAGCGAACAAGGCCAGCTTCATCGGCGCGAAGAAGGGCGAGGCGACATCGATGGCGACTAGGCGACCGCCTTCCGGCAGGTAGCGCAAAAGTGGGGCGGCGAGCTTTTCGTAGAGGGTGTTGGCGAAGGGCAAGAGGCCGAGAAAGGCCAGGGCCAGGGCCAACAGCGCCCGCATCAGGCGCAGGCGCAGCTCCAGCAGGTGGGCCATCAGACCCTCGCCGGGCGAGGTCTCGTCGCTCATGGCACAGAGGTGCCGGGCGGATCGCGCGGCGGCAGCACGGCCGGGGGCACGGTGCCGTTCGTCTCAGCGGAGGGCGTGGAGGACGAGGACGCCACTTCCGGGCCCTCGATACCACGGGCGGCCTGCACGGCCTCCCGGGCCTCGGACTCGAGGGCTGCTGCCGCTTCGCGGATGGCGCGGCGCTCGGCCTCCAGTGTGGCCTTCAGTTCCTCGGCAGCGATCTCGCGCTCGAACTCGGCCTTCACCGCATACCACTGGGCGCGGCCCTTGCGCACCCAAAGACCGGCGAAGCGCGCCACCTTCGGCAGGCGCTCGGGCCCGAGCACCACCAGAGCGATCACACCGATCAGCCCGATCTCGACCCAGCCCAGCTCGAACATGGCGGCAGTCCGCCGCTCAGCGGTCCTGGCGTTCGCGGTCGGCAGCGCCCTCGCCCTCGCGGGGCTGGGCCGGCGGATCGAGCCTGGCCGGCTCGTCGGCGGCCTCGCGCAAACCCTTCTTGAAGCTCTGGATGGCCTTGCCAAGATCGCCGCCGGCGCTGATGAGGCGCTTGGTGCCGAACACGATCAGCACGATCAGAAGGATGATGACGAGTTCGCGGAAGCCCAACATGGCCGTGCTCCGAAATCGGGCGCCAAGGATAGCAGGCGGAAGCGGCCCACCGGCCGCACCGGCGGGCGTGGGGGAGCGGCCTTCAGCGCGCCGCCTGGGCAGTCGATTCCTCGAGGCGGTCGCGGAAGGCCACCACCGCGTCGATCTGCGGCCGGACGCGGTTCTCGAGGATCATCCGGGCCGTCACGTCACGGCCGTAGACGCGGCGGTTGGCGCGATTGTCGATGGCGATCACCGCGCCGTCGAGGGCGATGCCGGCGAACAGGCCGCGGGCGCGCGAGTAGCTGTAGATCTCGGCCTGCAGGCGGCCGTCGGTACTGGCCTGGGCATTGCGGCCCACCGGGCCGGCGGCCACCGCGGCATCGGCACCGAGAGTGAACTTGCCGTTGACGATGTTCTCGACACCGCGGCGGGTGCGGAACACCAGCACCACGTCGGCCGACTGCACGCCGGCCTGGAAACCGATGCTGCCGCCGCCGAGGGTGATGAAGCTGGGGTTCGACCAGGTGCCATCGCGGCCGCGCACGGCCAGCAAGCCCTTACCGCCGCGGCCGCCGAAGCCCAGCCCGGCCTTGATCACATCCGGCAAGACGGCGATCGCCTCGGCCTCGCGCAGCAGGCGCTCGGGGATGGATTCCTCGGGGATGCGCAGGATCTCGGCCAGCACGCGCGAGGCATTCTCGGCGCGCTCAGCCTCGCGCTGCTGGGCGGAGGCGGCGAGGGGAAGCAGGAGGACGAGCAGGGCGGTGAGGGCGAGTCGCATGAGGCGCTCCTTCGTCTGGGATCTTCGGAGTGTCGGCGCCGGCGTTTGAGCGCCGGATGAATCCGCCATGACACGGACCCCATGATAATGCCTGGCCTTTTCACACCGACCCTGCGCATGCACACCGCCTTCCATCCGCCCGCTGCCACCACCCGAGGCCGCACTGGCGTGCTGCTGGTCAACCTCGGCACCCCCGATGCGCCCACCCGCGGCGCAGTGCGGCGCTACCTGGCCGAGTTCCTGCACGACCACCGGGTGGTCGACCTCACGCGCTGGATTTGGTGCCCGGTGCTGCACTTCCTCATCCTGCCGCTGCGCTCGGGCAAGGTGGCGCATGCCTATGCCAGCATCTGGCGCGAGGATGGCTCGCCCCTGCTGGCCCTTTCGCGGCAACTCGCCGAAGGGGTGGCCTCGGCCCTGCCGGAAGTGGAGCTGCGGCTGGCCATGCGCTACGGCCAACCCTCCGTGCCGGCCATGCTGCGCGAACTGGAGGCCGCCGGCTGCGGCCGCATCGTGGTGCTGCCGCTCTACCCGCAGTATTCAGCCAGCACCACCGCCTCCAGCCACGATGCGGTGATGCGCGAACTGCTGCGCTGGCGTTGCCAGCCCGAGCTGGTGCTGCTGCAGGACTACCACCGGGACCCCGCCTGGGTGGCGGCGGTGGCCGAGAGCGTGCGTGCGCACTGGGCCGCGCAGGGCCGGAGCGACCGCCTGCTGATGAGCTTCCATGGCCTGCCGCAGCGCTTCGTGGCAAATGGCGACCCCTACGCCGCGCAGTGCCGCGCCAGTGCCGAGGCGATCGCTGCGGCGCTGGACCTACGCGAGGGCGAATGGACGATGAGCTATCAGTCGCGCTTCGGCCGCGAGCCCTGGCTGCAGCCCTACACCGACCAGACCCTCGAAGCCTGGGGCCGCGAGCGGGCTGGGGTGGTGGACGTGCTCTGCCCCGGCTTCGCCGTGGACTGCCTGGAGACCCTGGAGGAGATCGCGGTGCAGAACCGGAAGGCCTACGAGGCCGCCGGCGGCACCGCCCTGCGCTACATCCCGGCCCTGAACGCGCAGCCGGCCCATGTGGCGGCCCTGGCCGGTCTGCTGCGGCCGCACCTCGCCCGGCCGGCCGGCGGCGGATGAGCGGGGCGCGCGAGCTCCGCCTCCCCGGCGGTCGCGGCAAGCTGGCGGCGCTGCGTACCGGCGATCCCGCAGGCCCGAAGCTACTGGCCCTGCACGGCTGGCTGGACAATGCCGCCAGCTTCGAGCCGCTGTTCCCGGAACTCGCCGGCTTCGATCTCGTGGCGCTCGACCTGCCCGGCCACGGGGCCTCGGCGCACCGCGCCCCGGGCCACGACTACGCCTACGTGGACTGGCTGCACGACGTGCTCGACGCCCTCGATGCGCTCGGCTGGGAACGTGCCCACCTGCTCGGCCACTCGATGGGGGCCACCATCGCCAGCACCCTGGCCTCGGCCTGCCCGGCGCGGGTGGCACGGCTGGCCCTGATCGAAGGTCTGGGGCCGCTCGGCGCGCCCGCCGAAAGCGCCGGCATCCGGCTGCGCGAGGCGGTGGCGGCGCGACGGGCCTTACAGAGTAAGAGCGGGGCGCCGGCGCGGGTGATCCCGGACCTCGCCAGCGCGGTGCAGGCGCGCCTGCTGGCCACACCGATGCGGTACGCGGATGCCGAGCGGATCGTGCGGCGCAACCTGCGCCCGGTGGAGGGCGGCTTCGCCTGGCGTTCCGACCCGCGGCTGCGCCTGCCTTCCGCCCTGCGGCTCACCGAGGAAGGCATCCGGGCCGTGCTCGCCGGCATCGAGGCCCCCACCCTGCTGATCGCCGCCGTGCCGGCCCCGCCCTATTTCAGCCCGGCCCAGCGTGCCGCCCGCGCCGCCTGCGTGCCCCGGATCGAAGTGCAGGAGTTGGAAGGCGGCCACCACCTGCACATGGAACGCGCCGCCGAGGTCGGGGCGCGGCTACGGGCCTTCCTCGCCGGCTGACGCTCAGCGGTCCCCGGGCTGCACGAAGTGGCCGAGGTTCACCCGCACATGGCCGTCGGCATGGTCTTCGAACAGGTAATTGGCGTGCCGCCCGTCCTTCTTCCACACCAGCATGGTGCTGCCGTCCTGGCGGGTATCGAGCTCGCGGCTCCAGCCCTCGGCGCCCATCTGCCCTTCGATCGCGGCAACGAGATCGGCGGCGCGGCGCGCCGGCACCCGGCCGGCGATCGAGGTGCTGCCGTCGACGGTGAGCACCATGTCCAGCGCCAGGCCCTCGGGCAGGGCGACATCGGCGGGGAAATCGGCCGGCAGGCGGGCCTGCCCGCCCTGCTGCAGGGAGAAGGCCCGGCCGTCCTCGCCCACGCCGCGGATACCGGCGCCCCCCTCGTCCACCTCGAGATCGCGGGCGCCGGTGGCAGCCTCGGTGGCCACGGCCGTGGCCGTCTCGGCGGCCCGGTCCTCGGCCTTGCCGCAGGCGGCGGTGAACAGTAGGGAAGCGGCGGTGATCAGCAGCAGGCGGGTGGCAGCGGGAGTGAGCAGTCGGGGCATGAGGACTTCCTCGGGGCGGGAGGGAGGAGCGTAGCCGGGGCGAATGAACCTTCAGCCACCGAGCAAATGGCGCCAGCGGGCCTTCAATGCAAGACCAGCATCGCTGCGCAGGTACTGGCGCTGCCCGCGCCAGCCCGGAAAGCGGGCCTGCACCTCGGCCCAGAAGGCCGGCGAGTGGTCGGCCCGTAGCAGGTGGCAGAGTTCGTGCACCAGCACGTAGTCGAAGGCCTCGGGCGGCCCCAGCACCAGGGCGAGGTCCAGCGAGACCCGGCCATCGGCCGAGAGGCTGCCCCAGAGCGAGGACAGCGGGCGCAGGCGGAACTCGCGCGGCGGCCGCGGCAGGCCGGGCAGGAAACGCGGCAGAAGGCGGCCGATACGGCCCCGGGCCTCGGCTGCATAGGCCTCGCGCAGGGCCCGCCGCAGGGCGGTCGCGCCGACCGCGGCCGGGGCATGGAAGCGCAGCAGCCCGGCCCCGGCATCGACCTGCAGCCGGACCGCCCGCGCCGGCTGCCAGGCCACCGGCCAGTCATGGCCCCAGAGCGGCAGGACGTCGATCTCACCGAAGCGCCAGGCGACCGCCGCGGTGGCCACGGCATAGCGCCGCCACTGCACCTCGATCCAAGCCGCCTGCTCGTGGAGGAAGGCCTCGGCCACAGCGAGATCGAGACGCCAGGGAATCGACAGGCGCAGACCATGCTCGCGCAATGTGAGGCGCAGGCGGCGCGCCCGGCGGTCACGCACCCGCAGCAGGGGCAGCACGGTGCCATCGGCCAGCCGCCACTCGCCCGGCACCTGCACCCGCGAGGGCGGAGCGGGGCGGGCAGAACGCTGGGCGCGGAACAGGCTCACGCGCCGATGCTCGCGCGGGCCGTGTTCAATCGACCCGGCTCAGCTTCAGCGCCTTTTCCAGCACGCCGAACACCCGGTGCACCTCGGCGCTGAACAGCGCGTAGCGGGCATCCAGCTCGGCGGCCAGGGAATCGCGCTCGGTGTTCTCCAACGTTTCTACGGCACCGTCGAGCAGCCTGAACTTGCGCAGCACGAGGTCTTCGCCGAGCACGAAACTCACCTGTTCGTCGAGCACCAGGGCAAGCCGGGTCACCTGCTTGCCGCCCTCGAGGTGCTTCACCATCTCCTCGGCGGTGAGCTCCTGGCGCTGCGCCTTCACCACCGCGCCCCCGTCCACCGGATCCTTCAGCTCGCACTCGTCACCCAGCGCAAGGCCTTCGGGCAGCGGCTCGCCGGTGAGCCAGCCGGTCATCAGGGCGCGCACCGAGACCTCGGCATTCACCGGCACCGCCGGGAAGCTGCCAAGGGCGTGGCGCAGCTCGGAGACGAAGGCCTCGGCCGATTTCTTCGAGGCCGCATCGATGGCGATCATGCCGTGCCGGGCATCGATCGAGGCCGAGAGGCGTGAGCCTTTCACGAAGGCCTTGGGCAGCATCTCGTGCACCAGATCTTCCTTGAGCTGACGGCGCGCCTTGCCGCCGAGGCGGCGACCTTCCTTGGCCTCGATCTCGGCCAGCTTCTTGGCCAGCGCCTCGTTCACCACGGCACCGGGCAGCAGGCGGTCCTCGCGCCCCAGGGTGAGCCAGGCGCAATCGCCCACCCGGTGTACCAACGCCGGCTCGTCGCGGCCGAAGGGCGAAACGAAGCCGCGGCTGGAGAGCTCCAGCGGCCCCACTGGCTTGAGCGGGTGCTCGGCAAGGCGCTCCTCGAGCTGCTCGAGCGCGGCATTGGTAGAGGCGGGATAGCGGAAGAAGCTGAGATTCTTGAAGAACATCAAGGGTTCCAGATCGGATCGAAGACCCCGGCACGCGGCATGGCCGGGGCGGCGGGATTCGGGGAGGCAGGGCCGCCGGCCTCGGCTTCGGCCGCCTCGCCCGCGGGTGTGCCGGCCAGCCAGGCCTGGAGGTCGGGCAGCGGGCCTTCGCTGCGACGGCCGAGGGCGAGGAAATCGAACAGGCGGCGGTCGGAGAGCTGCGGGGGGCGAATGTCGCCGAGCGCGCGGCTGATGGTCTCAAGGCGGCCCGGCGATTCCTTCTCCCAGGCCTCCAGCATGCGCCGCACCACCTTGCGCTGCAGGTTCTCCTGCGAACCGCAGAGCGTGCAAGGAATGATCGGGAAGGCCATGGCCTCGGCATAGGCGGCGATGTCGGCCTCCTTCACATAGGCGAGCGGGCGGATCACCACATGACGGCCGTCGTCGCTCTGCAGTTTCGGCGGCATGCCGCTCAGCTTGGCGTGGAAGAACAGATTGAGAAAGAAGGTGGCGAGCAGGTCGTCGCGGTGATGGCCGAGCGCGATCTTGGTGATACCGTTCTCCGCCGCCCAGGTGTAGAGCGCGCCGCGGCGCAGCCGCGAGCAGAGCGAGCACATCGTCTTGCCCTCGGGCACCACGCGCTTCACCACCGAGTAGGTGTCCTGCTCGATGATGTGGAAGGGCTGGCCGATCGAGCGCAGATAGTCGGGTAGCACGTGTTCGGGGAACCCCGGCTGCTTCTGGTCGAGGTTCACGGCGATGAGCTCGAAGCGCACCGGCGCCTTCTGCTGCAGCTGGCGCAGGATGTCGAGCAGGGTGTAGCTGTCCTTGCCTCCCGAGAGGCAGACCATGATGCGGTCGCCGTCCTCGATCATGCCGAAGTCGGCGATGGCTTGGCCCACCTGGCGGCGCAGGCGCTTTCTCAGTTTGTTGAACTCATGCGCATCGGCCGCATTCGGGGCGGGGCGCGTCTCGGCAGAGGCCATGGCGTGGGGCGGAGCAGACGGGGCCGGCATTGTACCCCCTGCCCCGCCGGCGACCGTGACCGTCCCGGCGGGCGCGGGTGTAAGCTCGGCGCCCGGAGGCCCGAATGCATACCCTCGACCCCGGACAGCTGGCAATGCGCCTCGTGGAGCTCAAGAGCGAGCACCGCGACCTCGACGCCGCCATCGCCGCGCTGGCCGCCCGCCCCGACTGCGACGAGCTGCAGCTCCGGCGGATGAAGAAGCGCAAGCTGGCGGTGAAAGATCAGATCGCCTGGATCGAGGACAAGCTGATCCCGGACCTGGACGCCTGACGACCGGCGACCTCCTCACGGCTGACCCGGAGCGCCTGCTGGCGTGGCCCACGGAGTCGCGGTCGGCGCAGCGGACGGCGACGGGCGTTTCGCGGCAACCGCTCTTCAACCCTTGTAGGCCGACTGCTCGCCGCTGCTGCGCCCGGCGGGCGCCGAAGGCTCGCTGGTGATGTGGGTGATGGTCTGCCTGAGTTCGCGACCAAGCACGATCTTGGCGTCCTTGTCCCAGGCCCTGAGCGCATCGTCGAAGTCGAGCTTGCCGTCCGGGCAGAGCCAGACCAGCTTCAGCTCGCGCAGCCTGGCGATAAAACCGCGGAACAGGCTCTTGTCGAAGAACTCCGGGGCCGCCGGGGCGTAGAGCAGGGAGAGCCGCTGCGCAGCGAGCTGGCAGAAGTTCTCGAGCTCCGAGGCGCTGATGCTGCGCGGGCCGCGCCGCACCAGGGTGGCCACGGCGATGAAGTAGCGCTCGAAAGCCTGCTGCAGCGAGTGGGCGATGGCGCGCAGGCGGAAGACCTCGTCGGTCTGCCCAGGCCCCCGGGTGAGGATGCCGCCCTCGTCCTCGCTGGCGAGCGAGAGCAGGCCCTCGGCGATGAAAAGGTCGATGGTGGCATCGAGCCGCTCGACGAACTCGGCCTCGCTCCAGGGCAGGAAAAGCTCGCCCCTGATGAAAGGATAGATGGTGCGGCCAAGCCGCAGCACGCCGGCACGGCTGATGCGGCGGTTGTTCTGGAAGCACAGGGCGATCCAGGCCGGGGCGGCGAACAAGTGCAGCACATTGTTGCGGAAGTAGCTCTGCAGCACCGCAGTGTCACCTTCCATTGCCAGCACGTCGCCCAAGGGATGGCGGATGCGGCGGATCACGCCCATGGCCTCGCCATAGGCCACCACCTGCTCGGGCGACATCGGCGTCACGGTGACGCGGTCGCTGTAGGGCAGAGCCGAAAGTAGCTTCTTCGAGAGCGCGAGCTGTGCCAGCAAGTCGGCCTCGTCCATCGAGTGCTTGGGCATGGCGAGCAGCACCACGGCCAGGAGGTTGATGGGATTGACGTCGGCGGCGCGGTTGATGTTGACGTTGATGCGTTCGGCGAGCTCGTCCACCACGGCGCCGAACCAGGCTGGCTTCTCCTCGGGGTCGATGGCGCCGCCATTCCAACCCTCGGCATGTTTCGCCAGCACCTCCTCGAGGTGGATCGGCTCGCCAAAGCTCACCGCCACCTGGCCATAGCGGCGGCGCAGCACCCCCATCGCCGCTACCACGAGAGCGCCGATGCTCTCTTTCTGCTTCGGCCGACCGGTGAGTTCGTCGAGGTAGGAGTCACCCTCGATCAATTTCTCGTAACCGATGTACACCGGCTGGAACACCACCGGGCGGCGTGGCGAACGCAGGAAGGCGCGCAGGGTCATGGCGATCATGCCGCCCTTGGGCTGCAGCAGCCGGCCGGTACGCGAGCGCCCGCCCTCGATGAAGTACTCGATGGAAAAGCCCTCGGCCACCAGCTGCGCCACGTACTCGCCGAGCACGGCAGCGTAGAGCGCATTGCCCTTGATGCTGCGGCGGATGAAGAAGGCGCCGCCGCGGCGCAAGATCGGACCGATCACCGGCATGTTGAGATTGATGCCGGCCACGATGTGCGGCGGGACGATGCCGTTCCGGTAGAGCAGGTAGCTCAACAGGAGGTAGTCCATGTGGCTGCGGTGGCTGGGCACGTAGATCACCTCGCGCCCCGGGGCCACGGCCTTGAGGCTGTCGAGGTGGTGCACCTGTACGCCGTCGTAGATGCGGTTCCAGAATGCGGTGAGACCGAAGCTCAGCGAACGCACCACCGGATGCGAATAGTCGGCAGCAATCTCCCAGGCGTACTTGTAGGCCTTCTTCCAGGCCTCCGCCGGACTGATGTTCTCGCGCCGGGCGGTATCGGCGATGGCGCGGCGCACCGGTTCGGCATCCACCACCCGGTCGACCAGCAGGCGGCGGGTCGAGAGATCGGGACCGATCACCGCCTCGCGCACGCGGCGGAAGTGTCCGCGCAGCACGCGCGCAGTCTTGCGCACCGCACGCTCGTGCGGCAGATCCTCGCCGACGATCTCGCGCACCGGGAAGGCCGGGGAGAAGCGCACCAGGGTGTCGCGGCCGTTGAGCAGGATGGCGAGCAGGCGGCGGAAGCGGCCCACCAGCGCCCAGTTCTCGGAGAACAGCACCGAGAACCAGCCGCTCTGGCGGTCGGGAGCGCGGCCGACGAGGATCGACACCGGCACCAGCTGCACGTCGAGCGCCGGATTCAGACGGTGTGCCATCAGCAGGCGCGCCAGGGCATCGGAGTGGGTGCGGTTGGCCGGGCGCCCCATCCCGCCCTTGCGCCGCCGCGACAGCGCCACATAGGCACGGCCCCGGCCCAGCGGGTCGCCCGGCAGCGGCGCCAGCGGCGAGGGCAGGCCGGCCTCGCGGCAGGCGCGGTCGAGGATCAGCATGTTGGAGATGCCGTAGTGCTCGAGCACATAGCACACCGGGCGGTCGAGGGTGACCGGCGGCACCTCAGGATCGCGCACGATCTCGATCCAAGGCTTGAGCAGGGCCTCGAACAAGCGGGCCCACCAGGGCGGGCGCACGTAGCCGGTCGGCATCGCATCGGCCATGGCAGACGACCTCAGTGCGTGGCGCTGGCAGACGCCGGGGCCGGACTGGCGACGGCCGGAACCACCCCGTCCGCCGGTGCAGAAAGGGCCCGCACCGCCTCCTCGCGGTACCAGCCTTGATCGATCCGTACCATGGTCTGCTCGAAGCTCACGGCCTCGCCGAGCAGCGGATAACGCACCCGCAGTACGGCACGGTCCTCGCCTTCGAGGCGGATCACCTCGGCCTGCAGCGCCGAGAGCGAGGCATCGAGGTCGATGCCATAGGCGAGCGCCACATCCTTGGCGCCGCGCAGGGCGATGCCGCCTTTGGCGAGCAGGGTCTCGTAATCGAGGGTCTGCACCGCTTCCAGGCGGGGCAGGTCGAGCGCGCGGGCAGTGCGCACCATGGCGGCGATGGCGACGCGGGCGCGCTCGCGGTCGGTGAAGGCGGCCTGCTCGCCGGCCCATTTCGCCAACGCATCCACTACGCCGCGGGCATGGGCCTTGTCCGGCTCGCTCAACTCTTCGCTGGCGGCGATGGCGGCCCGGGCGAAGCTCGCCAGCATGGCCACGCCCACCGTCCAGCGTGGCCCCAGTTCACGCTCGAGCTGGGCAAGCCGCGGCTCGGCCCTGGCCATCAGCGCCGTCTCGGCATCCTCGGCGGTGAGCTCGGCCATCCACTCGGCATAACGCCCGGCCCGCTCCGCGCCCTCCTCACCGGCTGCCTGCCAGTGCGCACGCCAAGCGGCCTCCTGCGCGGCCTGCAGCGCGGGCGGCACGTTGAGGCGGGCATAGCGGGCAAGGTCGTCCTCGCGCAGGGCCTCGGCCAGGGCCAGCATCGCCGCCACCGGTTCGTCGGGCGCCCCGGGCAGGGGCTCGGGCTCGCGCCGGCAGGCCGCCAGCGCCAGCAGCACCAGGGCGAGCAGCCCCCCTCGCAGGCAGGCACGAGCCACGGCGGTCGAAGTCCAGCGGTTGGGCAAGGGAATCCCCGGCACGATCGAAGGACGGCGAAGGGTAGCAGATCGCCGCTTAAGCCCCCGTTGCCCGCCGCGGCGGCCGTTCAGTACCGCAGGGCGGCTCGCTTGGCGGCGCGCTGGGCCTCGGGCGAGAGGCGGCGGTCATTGCCGTAGAGCGCCGGCTCCCAACTGCCGTAGGTGGGATTGGCGATCATGAACCAGCGCTCGCCCACCCAGGCATCGAAGCGCTGCAACCCGGCGGCACGGCCCTCGAGGCTGTTGTCGTTGAGACTGAAGAAGTCGCCGAGCTGATCGCCAAACTGCATCAGCACGCGGTAGCGCTGCGAGACCCACTTCCGCCGACAGCCTTTGTCGCTGCCCTTGGGCTCGCAGCCCGGGGTCACCATGCCAAACCCGAGGATCTGCTCCTCGCCCACCGGCGGGAAGCCCTGGGCCTCGAGGTTGGCGCGGCTATCGGCGTTGAGCGCGTGCTCGCGGTTCGTGAGGTAGATCATGGTGATGCCACGGCGCGCCGCCTCGCGGGCGAACTCCGGCGCCCCGGACACGGCGCGGGCGCGGCGCTCGGCCACCCAGGCATTCCAGGTGGCATCGTCGAAACGGGCATCGTCACGGATCAGCCGGGCCTGGTAGGCGCTGTTGTCCAGCACCGTCTCGTCCACGTCGACGATGATCGCCGGCGGCAGGCCGGCGAGCGGAGCGATCCGGTCCTCCGGGGTCAGTGCATCCCAGGCCGGATCGGCGAGCGCCGCATCCAGCAGCCGGGCCGCACTGCGCCAGGTCTGGCGATGCGACATCGCAGCCTCGGCCGACTGCTGCAGCCAGGCCGTGGCATTGAGGTTGTCGTGGGCCGGCACCGTCGCCGGCGCACCCGGGGTCGCAGCCGGCGCCTCGGACACGGTCTGGCAGCCGGCCAGCGCGAGCGAAAGGCTCAGGGCGAGGGTGAATGGACGCAGCAGGGACATGGAAAGCACCGGATGAGGATCGGATACGGCCGGCAAGTCTAGCCGCAAGACCGTCGCAGCTCCGTGTCAATGCAGGTGCTCGACTACGCCCATGAAGCTACTTGCCTTCCTCGAACAGGGCCGCCATGGCCGCGAGATGGGCGCGGCCACGGGCCTTTCTCGATGCAGCCTCGGCCTCCGGGTCGGCACCATCGCGCAGAAGATCACCCTGTGGCAGCTCGTCGAGGAAACGGCTGGGAGTGAGCCGCACCGTCTCGCCCCAGCGCTTGGTCTCCAGCGAGTGCGAAAGCACGAGGTGCTCCTTGGCGCGGGTGATGCCGACATAGAGCAGGCGGCGCTCCTCCTCCAGCCGCCCCTCCTCGAGACTGGCCTCGTGCGGCAGGGTGCCGTCCTCGAGGCCGACCAGGAACACCGCACGGAACTCCAGACCCTTGCTGGCATGCAGACTCATCAGGCGTACGGCATTACCGGGCTCGCCGCGGTCGGCGTGGCTGAGCAGCATCATCTGCGCGGCAAGATCACCGACGCTCGATTTCGGACCATCGAACCACCCGGCCAGTTCCTCCAGGTTGGCCTTGCGCCGCTCGTACCCCGCCTTGTCCTTGCACGTCGCGCGGAAGGCCTCGAGCATGCCGCTGCGCTCGGCCAGGGCCATGACGAGGTCCTTGGCCGGCAGGCGCTCGGCATCGTCGCGTAGCCGGTCGATGATGCCGACAAACTCGCCCAGCGCCGCCGCGATGCGTGGCTGCAACTGCTTCAGGACCGACATCTGCCGCGCCGCGCCGTCGAGCGACAGCTGGTGCTGCCGCGCCAGCTCCGCGAGCCTGGCCAGCGAGGTGCCGCCGATGCCCCGGGACGGCGAGGCCACGGCCCGCAAAAAGGCCGCGTCATCGTCGGGGTTGGCCACGAGGCGCAGCCAGGCCAGCGCGTCCTTCACCTCGGTGCGTTCGAGGAAGGCGGTGCCGCCCGTCAGATGGTAGGGAATGCGCAGCAGCTGCAGGGCCTTCTCCAGCGGCCGGCTCTGGTGGTTGCCACGGAACAGCACGGCGAACTCGCCGTAGGGGATGTCCTTCGCCTTCGAAAGGTAGTCGATCTCGGCCGCGACCCGGTCGGCCTCGTGCTCGCTGTTCTCGCAGCGCCATACCCGGATCCTGTCGCCCTCGCGCTGGTCGCTCCAGAGCGTCTTCAGGTGCTCATGCGGATTGTGGGCGATCAGGGTGTTGGCGAGCCGGAGGATGCGCTGGCCGCAGCGGTAGTTCTGCTCCAGCTTGATGATCCGGAGTTCCGGATAGTCGCGGGCCAGCAGGTTCAGGTTTTCCGGCTGCGCCCCGCGCCAGGCATAGATGCTCTGGTCGTCGTCGCCCACGCAGGTGAAGCTGCCCTTTGGCCCGGCCAGGGCCTTGAGCAGCCGGTACTGGGCGCCGTTGGTGTCCTGGCACTCGTCCACCAACAGATAGCGGATGCGCTCGCGCCAGCCGGCGGCGAAGTCCGGGTCGGCCTCCAGCAGCTGCACTGGCAGGCGGATGAGGTCGTCGAAATCCACTGCATTGAAGGATGCGAGACGCTGCTGATACTTGGCATAGAGGTTCGCCGCCTCGCGCTCGACTGCCGACTTCGCCCGTTCCATCGCCTGCTCGGGCGTCAGTGCCTCGTTCTTGGCGCGCGAGACCAGGCCGCGCAGGCGCTCCAGCACGTCCGGCCGGGTGCCGGCGGGCATCAGGTCCTTCACGATCGCCATCTGGTCGTCGGGATCGAATACCGAGAAACCGCGCTTGAGGCCCGCGCGCCCGGCTTCCTGCTGCAAAAAGCGCAGTCCGAGCGCATGGAAGGTACTGATCGTCAGCCCCTCCGCGGCATCGCCCTTCACGCGCCTGGCCACACGCTCCTTCATCTCCTTTGCCGACTTGTTGGTGAAGGTGATGGCCGCAATGTGCCGCGCCTCGCGCTGGCCGCTGGCGATGAGGTGAGCGATCTTCTCGGTGATGACGCGGGTCTTGCCCGAGCCGGCGCCGGCGAGCACGAGCAGGGGACCCTGCGTGTACAGCACGGCCTCGCGCTGCGGGGCGTTCAGGGAATGCATGGAAGTGTCACGGGAATCCAGCGGAGATGCGCCATGATTGTCGCAGGAACCATTGCCCGGCCAACGCCGAGGCCCTCTGGGTACCGGAAAAGTACTGGGCCTGGCAGGACCGGCTGTGGCGCGAGGCCATGCCGGGGCAGGTCACAGTGGGCGAAGTAGAGGCGCGGCCCGGCGATTGAGCGCGAGCGGGAACGCTGGCCATGCCGCTAGACTGCCTGCATGGCCAAGCTCTACTTCTACTACTCGGCGATGAACGCCGGGAAGACCACCACCCTGCTGCAGAGCGCGCACAACTACCACGAGCGCGGGATGCGCACGCTGCTGCTCACCCCGCGGCTCGACACCCGCGCAGGCGAGGGCGTGGTCGCCTCGCGCATCGGCCTCTCCGCCAAGGGCACGGTCTTCGGGCGCGACGACGACCTCGAGGCCATGACCCGCGCCGATATCGCGGCCCGGGGGGCATTGGGCTGCGTGCTGGTGGACGAGGCGCAGTTCCTCACCAAGCCGCAGGTCTGGCAGCTCACCGAGATCGTCGACGCGCTCGGCGTGCCGGTGCTGGCCTATGGCCTGCGCACCGATTTCCGTGGCGAGTTGTTCGAAGGCAGCCAGTACCTGCTCGCTTGGGCCGACAGCCTCGTCGAAATCAAGACCATCTGCCATACCGGCCGCAAGGCCACCATGGTGGTGCGCGTCGATGCTTCCGGCCGGGCCGTGAAGGAAGGCCCGCAAGTCGAGATCGGCGGCAATGACCGCTACGTCTCCGTCTCCCGCGGCGAGTTCAAGAAGATCATGGCCGGTGAGGGTCAGATCGAGCCCGCGCAGGCGCCCCTTCCCTTCTAGTCAACGCTGGCAACGGGGACACCAAACGGTGGCGCGCTGCCCCAGCCGCTGGCCCTTGAGCCGGGTGCCGCAGGCCCGGCAGGCCTCGCCCTCGCGGCCGTACACCATGAGCTCCTGCTCGAAGTAGCCGGGCAGGCCATCGGGGGCGAGGAAGTCGCGCAGGGTGGTGCCACCGCGTTCGATGGCCTGCCCGAGGATGCGCTTCACCGCAGTGGCGAGGCGCTCGTAGCGCGCCCGCGACACGCTCCCGGCCGGCGCAGCAGGGCGGATGCCGGCCTCGAACAGGGCCTCGGCGGCATAGATGTTGCCCACGCCCACCACCACCGACTGGTCCATCAGGAAGGTCTTCACTGGGCTGCGGCGGCCGCGCGAGGCGGAAAACAGCGTATCGCCGCAGAAGGCTTCCGAAAGCGGTTCGGGGCCGAGCCCGGCCAGCAGGGGGTGGACTTCGCCCGGCGCCTGCCAGAGCAGGCAGCCGAAGCGCCGTGGGTCGGTGAAGCGCAGCACGCGACCGTCCTCGAGCCCGACATCGACATGGTCGTGCGGCCCCACCGGCGTGTCGCCAGGCAGCACGCGCATCACCCCGCTCATACCCAGGTGCCAGAGCGCACTGCCGGCGGCGGTATGCATCAGCAGGTACTTTGCCCGTCGCTCGAGCCTCTCGACGCGCTGCCCAGGCAGGCGCTCGTGCACGGCCACCGGGATCGGCCAGCGCAAGTCCGGGCGGCGCAGGGTGAGCGTGGTGATCCGCCGCCCTTCGAGATGCGGGGCAAGGCCGCGGCGAGTGGTTTCGACTTCGGGCAGTTCCGGCATGGCAGCGATGGCGCGATGGGGAGGGCAGTGTAGGGCCGCGTTGCGGTCGTGGCAGGCCGCGCTTACGCTGGCTGCTCGTTTCAGGCCCTCCCGCATGGCTGCGACATCCGACGCCCGCCACCGAAAGATCGCCTCTCGTATCGGGCGCCTGCGCTTCCTGCTGCTGGGGCTCGGCCTGCTGCCGGTGCTGGTGCTGCTGCAGGAGCGGGAAGCGCCGGTGGTGGCGTGGGGGCTGGCCGTGGCGAACGCCCTGCTCTGGCCCTGGGCGGCCTGGCGTCTGGCCTCGCAGCACCCCGAACCGCTCACCGTCGAGCGCCGCAATCTCGGCATCGACGCCCTGTTCGTCGGTATCTGGGTGGCCCTGCTGCAGTTCAGCCTGGTGCCCTCGGCTGTGCTGGTCTCGACCCTGCTCGCCTCGCTGACCGCCGTCGGCGGCGGCGGGCTGGCCTGGCGCGGGCTGGGCCTGTTCCTCGGCGCCACCCTGCTGCTCTCGGCACTGAACGACTTTGCCTTCGATCCTGGAAGCTCACTGCCGGCCACCCTAGCCAGCCTGCCCCTGCTGCTGGGCTTCCCACTGCTGCTGGCCAGCCATCTCGGGTGGATGGACCGCCGTCTGGCGAACCAGGATCAGCGGCTCGCGACCCTGGAGCGCCAGGATCCCCTGACCGGGCTGGCCGATCGCCGCGCCCTGCTGGAAGCGGCCGAGCACGAGTTCCGCCGCTTCCGCCGCAGTGGTCACCGCGCCAGTTTCATGATGGTGGACATCGACCGTTTCCGCGAGCTCGACACGCCTCTGGGCGAGGCCGCCCTGCTCCAGGTCGCGGGGGTACTGAAGCGCAGCCTGCGCGACACCGACACCTGCGGCCGGCTGGAAGGCGACCGCTTCGGCGTGGTGCTCACCGACGCCAGCGGCAACGGCGTGGGTGAGCTGGCCGAACGCCTTCGCCATGCCATGGCCACGGCCGCCGCGGGCGGAGAGGCGGGGCCACACCTGACGGTGAGCATCGGTTATGCCCAGATCGAAGCCACAATGGCGAGCAGCGATCAGTGGATCGCCGCCGCGCAGACGGCCCTGCAAGACGCCAAGGCACTGGGGCGGAACCGCAGTCTTGCCGCGCCGGCGCTCGGCGCCTACCCCCCATGAACCCGGCCCGGGCCATGGCCCACCACGCCTGGCTGCTGGGGCTCGTGCTGCTGGCCGGGGCGCCCCAAGGGGCCGCCGCCGCATGGCCCGCGCCGGTCGGCACGGCCTCACCCGCGTCGGCCGCGAAGGCAGACTGGGCGGCCCTCGACGAAGCCCGGGCGTGGATGGAGAGCGGCGATTTCGACGAGGCCTTGGCCCGGCTCGGTCCGCTGGCCGAGGCGGAAGATCCGGCCCTGCGCCGGCACGCCGGCGTGGCACTGGTGATGGTCCAGGCCGCGACCCGCGATCTCGAGGCCGGCCATGCCCGGCTGCACGCTCTGATGGCGGAGGAAGGCCTCCGGGACGATCCCGCCCTGGCCCGGGAGCTCGATCTGGCCGCTGCCAGGCTCTACAACGCCAGCGGCCAGTTCGACCTCGCCCTGCGCCACGCCCATGCCCTGCTCGAAGGCCGCCCTAATGCCGCCGACCGCTGCCGCGGCGGGCTGGAATCGCTGCTGGCCCGGCTAGGCGGCGACACCCTGCCCGTGAACGGCAGCGAATTCCAGACCACGGCCTCGGCCTGTGACCTCGCCGGCTTGCCGCGCGAGGCCGCTCGCACCCGGCTCGCCCGGGCCCGGTGGCAACGGCAGTCTGGCAGCGTGGCCGAGGCCGAGGCCGAACTGCGGCGCTGGCTGCCGGACATGCTCGCCCTGAATGACGCCGGCCTCGCCGCCGAGCTCCGGGCCGAACAGGCCGAGGCCCTGCTGGCCCTGGGCCGCCCTGCCGAAGCCCGCCGCAGCGCCTGGGCCGCACTGGCCGACAGTGCCAGCCTGCCGAGCGGCCATGCCCTGCTGGCGGCGCGGCGGGTGCTCTACCAGGCCGCCCTGGCCGAGGGCGATGCCCGCGATGCTGCCCGCCAGCTGCAGGCGCTGATAGCAGCCGAGCACGCCTACGCCAGCGAAGCCCATGCCGCGCAGATGGCCTACCAGACCGGCCGCCACGAGGCCCTGCTGCGGCAGCAGGCGCAGGCACTGCTCGAGGCCGAGACCGAGACCGCGGCCCTCGAGGCCGCCGAAGCCGGTAGCCGCGCCCTGCGCAACCGCCTGCTGCTGCTGCCGGCCGGCCTGGTCGGGGCCGGGCTGCTGCTCTATGCGGCGCAGCACCGCCGCCACCGCCGGCGCTACCAGCAACTCGCCCGGCACGACGCACTCACCGGTTTGTGGACGCGCAGCCACTTCATCGAAACCGCGAACCACGCACTAACGCGACATCAGCGCGAATCGCGGCCGATGGCCCTGCTGCTGCTCGATCTCGACCACTTCTCCCGGCTCAATGCCACGCACGGGCACCTCTCCGGCGACCGGGTGCTGACGGCGGTCGGCGAAGCCCTGCGCACGCTGGCGCCCGCCGGCAGCGGCTTTGGCCGCATGGGAGGCGAAGAGTTCGCCCTGCTGCTGCCGCATGCCGACCTCGACGAGGGTCTCGGTTTCGCCGAGCGCTGCCGTGAAGCCATCGCCGCCCTGCGCGTGCCAGCCTACGAAAGCGGCGAGACGATCACCGTCACCGCCAGTTTCGGCGTCGCCTCCACCGCCACCGTGGGCTACCGCCTGCGCGACCTGCTCTCGAACGCCGATGCCGCGCTCTACCGCGCCAAGTCGGCGGGGCGAAACCGGGTGGCGGCCGCCATCGTCGCTCCCGTCCAGGACCTCGGCCTCGCATGATCCCCCCCTTCCTCCGGCCCTGGCTACCGCTGCTGGTCACCGCTACCGCAACCGCAGCCGCCGGCCCGCCCGCCGGTTTCGCCCAGGCCCCCGCCGAGCTCGTGGCCCGTTTCGATCTCGATGGCGATGGCCAGGTGGACGAGGCCGAATACCTCGCCTATCTGATGCGCGGCTTCCATGCCCGCGACCGCGACGGCAACGGCGTGCTCGAGGGCGAGGAACTGCCCCCGGGGGCCCGTGCGCTTGGCGCGGCGGAGAACGAGGCGCGGCTGCGCCGCCAGTTCCGGCGCCAAGACGCCGATGGCAATGGCTGGCTCGATGCCCGCGAACTGCTAGCGCCGCCCCGCGGCTGAACCCGGGACTCAGGCCTGGGCGCGCAGCAGACCGGCTTCGCGCAGGCTGGCGAGGGTGGCGTCCACCAGCTCCGGCAGCGGCGTCTCGCGGTAGCCCAGCACGACCTTGGCCTTCGTCGAATCGACCCGCAGGTGGTGGCAGGCGAAGACCGCCGCCTCCGGGGTGATGTCCGGCATGCGGCCGCTGAAGCGCGAGACGATGTCCTTCGCATGGGCCACCACCTTCAGCATCCAGGCCGGCGTCGGGCGGCGGGGCACCCGGCGTCCGAGGCGCTGGCCGACAAGGCCGATGAGCTCGACGAAGCTGGCATGCGCCCCGCCGAGCAGGAAGGCCTCGCGTTCGAGCCCGAGGGCGAAGGCCCTAACCTGCGCCCGGGCGATCTCGCGCACGTCGGCGAAGGCGCCGGAGCCAGGCGGGACGCCGGGCAGTCTCCCCTGATCCACGAGCAGCACCAGCCGCGCCCAGTTGCGGGTGTCGCCCGGCCCCAGCACGTGCGAGGGATTGAACACCACCCAGGGCAGGGCGGCGCCGCGCACCGCCTGCTCGGAGAGGAACTTGCTGCGCTCGTAGTTCACCCAGCTCTCGCCGCCGCGCTGCGGCCGGTCCTCGCGCAGCGTGCCCTCGACGAGGTGTGACCAGGCCGAGACCGAGCTCGTGTGCAGGAAGCAGCGCACCCCCGCGGCCTCGGCGGCACGCAGCAGAGTCTCGGTGCCCTGCACATTGGTGCGCGTCTGCACCGGGTTGTGCGGCCGCCACTGGGTGGTATCGGCGGCGGTATGGAACACCGCCTCGCAGCCTTCCAGCGCCCGCATGAGGGCATCGCGGGCGGTGGGCGAGGTTTCACCCAGCACACCGCGCACCGGCTCACCGCCCCGCGCAAGGATCGCGGCATCGCCGCTCTCGCTGCGCGAGAGCGCGCGCACACGGTGCCCGGCGGCCCGCAGCTCACGCAACAGATGGCCACCGACGAAGCCGGTGGCGCCAGTGAGCAGAACCTCGGCCATACAGGTCTCCAGGGGCATCGGATGGCCACAGCCTGCCCGTGGCGCGGTGAAGGCGGAAGCGCGGCTTTCGGCGACAATGCGCCCATGCCCCTGCCACCCGACATCGCCGCCCTGCGCCCCGAGCTCGAGGCCGGGCTGCTCGCCCTCGGCCTCGATCCGCAGGCCGCGGTCGAACGCATGCCGCCGGCCGAAGCCGGGGAGGACCGGCTCGCTGGCGCCCTCCTCGTCTACCTCGCCCTGCTGCGGCGCTGGAACGCCACCTACAACCTCACCGCCATCCGCGAGCCGCGCGAGATGCTGGTAAAGCACCTGCTCGACTCGCTGGCCATGCAGCCCCATGTGCGCGGCCTCGCCTCGCTCGCCGACCTCGGCACCGGCCCCGGCCTGCCCGGCCTCCCCCTGGCCCTGGCAACCCCGGGGCTGGCGGTGGCCTTGGTGGAGAGCAATGGCAAGAAGGCCCGATTCCTCCGCGAATGCGTGCGCCAACTCGGCCTCGCGCCGCGGGTGCGGGTGCTGGAGTCGCGGGCCGAGGCGGTGGCCGAGCCGGGCGCCTTCGCGGCCATCACCGCCCGCGCCCTCGACCGCCTCGCCGGCATCCTCGCCGTGGGCGGGCACCTGCTCGCCCCCGGAGGCCGGCTGCTGGCGATGAAGGGCCAGCATCCCGCCGAGGAGATCGCCGAGCTGCCGGCCAGCTGGCGCGTGGTGGGCAGCCATCCGCTCACGGTGCCCGGCCTCGCCGGCGAGCGCCATCTGGTGGAAGTGGCGCGGGCCTGAGCCCGGGCCGGCCGGCGCGGCCCGAGCCAGGGCTCCGGGGGCCTTGTGGCATCATCGGCGGCCTTGCCGGCCGGGAGCGCCGGCGCCGGACCCCTTCCCTCGCATGGCCCGCATCCTCGCAATCGCCAACCAGAAAGGCGGCGTCGGCAAGACCACGACGGCCGTGAACCTCGCCGCCGCCCTCGCCGCCACCCCGCGCCGCGTACTGCTGGTCGATCTCGACCCGCAGGGCAATGCCACCATGGCCTCGGGGGTGGACAAGCGCGAGCTTCAAGCCTCGATGTGCGAGGTGCTGCTGGGCGAGAGCAGCGCCGCGGCGGCCATCGTGCCGACGCAGGAAGGTTATGACCTGCTGCCCACCAACATCGATCTCACAGCAGCCGAGATCCGCCTGATGGACGCGCCGCAGCGCGAGCAGCGGCTGAAGAATGCCCTCGCCGAGGTACGCGGCCGCTACGACTACGTGCTGATCGACTGCCCGCCCTCGCTCTCCCTGCTCACCCTGAATGCCCTGGCGGCCGCCGATGGCGTGATCGTGCCGATGCAGTGCGAGTACTTCGCACTGGAAGGCCTCTCGGCCCTGCTCGAGACCATCGAGGCCCTGAAGCAGACGCTCAACCCGGCGCTCGAGATCGCCGGCATCGTCCGCACCATGTACGACGTGCGCAACAACCTCGCCAGCGCGGTGTCGAACGAGCTCACCCAGCACTTCGGCGACAAGGTCTTCCGCTCCATCGTGCCGCGCAACGTGCGGCTGGCCGAGGCGCCCTCGCACGGCCGCAGCATCATCGGCTACGACCGCGCCTCACGTGGCGGCATCGCCTATCTCGGCCTTGCCGGCGAGATCGTCCGCGGCGAGAAGAAATTGGTGAAGGAGGGAGCGCGATGAGCGGCAAGACGCGCGGCCTGGGCCGCGGCCTCGATGCCCTGCTGGGCACTGGCAACAAGGGGGCGAAGATCGAGGAGCCGGCCCCTGGCGACGTTTTGAAGACCCTGCCCATCGACCAGTTGCAGGCCGGCCGCTACCAGCCACGCCAGCATTTCGACGATGCCGCCCTCGAGGAACTCGCGGAATCGATCCGGGCCCAGGGCGTGATCCAGCCCATCCTCGTGCGCGCCATCGCCAAGGACCGCTACGAGATCATCGCCGGCGAGCGTCGCTGGCGTGCCGCCTCCCGCGCCGGCCTCGCCGAGGTGCCGGTAGTGCTGCGCAAGGTCGACGATCGCGCGGTGATCGCCATGGCCTTGATCGAGAACATCCAGCGCGAGGACCTGAATCCGCTGGAGGAGGCGCAGGCCCTGGCCCGCCTGATCGACGAGTTCGCGCTCACCCACCAGCAGGCCGCCGAGGCCGTGGGCCGCTCGCGCGCCGCGGTCTCCAACCTGCTGCGGCTGATGGAGCTGCCCGAGCCGGTGCGGACCCTGCTGGAAAACCGCCAGCTGGAGATGGGCCATGCCCGCGCCCTGCTCACCCTGGCGCCGCAGGCCGCAGTGGCACTCGCCCAGCAGGCCGCGGCCGAGGGCTGGTCGGTGCGCGAAGTGGAGCGCCGGGCGCAGGCGCTGGCCGCCGGCCAACTGCCCGCTTCGCCGACGGCGGCGAAGAAACCCGCCCGCCCCCGCGACGCCGATGTGGCGCGGCTGGAGCGCGAGCTTGGCGAGCTGCTCGGCACCCGGGTGGAGATCCAGGCCGGGCGCGGCGGCAAGGGCAAGCTGGTGCTGCACTACCACGGCCACGACACCCTCGACGGCCTGCTCGAGCGCCTGCGCGGCCCGGCCGCGCACTGATCCATCCGCCTTCGTCCCACCACGCCGCACCAGGCTGCGCACCGTCCCGAGTCCACGCTCCGCCATGCTCCCCGCACTTTCCGTCGTCGTGCCTGCCTTCAACGAAGCGGGCAATGTCGGTCGCCTGGTCGACGAGATCGCCGCCGTGCTACGCGGCCGCCTGCCCTTCGAGATGGTATTCGTTGATGACGCCTCCAAAGACGGCACGCTCGCCGAACTGCGCGAAGCGCAGCGTCGTCATCCGGAGTTGCGCGTGCTCTCGCACCAGCAGCAGGGCGGCCAGAGCCTGGCGCTGCGCACCGGGGTGAAGGCCGCCCGCGCGCCCTGGGTGGCCACCTTGGACGGCGACGGCCAGAACGATCCCGCCGACATCCCGAAACTGCTCGCCGAGCGCGAGCGCGCCGCCGCCGATGTGAAATGCCTCGCCGGCTGGCGTACCACCCGCCGCGACGATGCCGGCAAGCGCATCAGCTCGAAGATCGCCAATGCCGTGCGCTCGCGCCTGCTGGGCGATGCCACCCCGGACACCGGCTGCGGGCTCAAGCTGTTCGAGCGCGAGGCCTTCCTCGAGCTGCCCTGGTTCGACCACATGCACCGCTACATCCCGGCACTGATGCAGCGTGCCGGCTGGAAGACCGTGAGCGTGCCGGTGAACCACCGCCCGCGCGGCGCCGGTGCCTCGAAGTACACCAATCTCGGGCGTCTCTTGGTGGCCTTCGCCGACCTGCGCGGCGTGGCCTGGCTGATCCGCCGCAACCGCAGAAGCCCCGTGGTCGAGTACCCGCGAGAGGACTGAGCCGATGATGAACCAGGAGATCGTCTGGCTTGAGTTCACCGGCCTGCACGTCACGCCCTGGAAACTGATCGGCTACACCGGCGCGCTGCTGTTCGGCAGCCGCTGGCTGGTGCAATTCATTGCCAGCCGCCGCGCCGGCCGGCCGGTGATCCCGCGCCTGTTCTGGTACATGAGTATCCTCGGCAGCTTCATGACCCTGAGCTACTTCCTGTTCTCGGCCAAGCAGGACTCGGTCGGCGTGCTGCAGAACCTGTTCCCCGCCTTCACCGCCTGCTATAGCCTCTGGCTCGACATCCGCCATCGCGGCTGGAACCGCGACCGCGCCGGGCATGGCGAGATGCCCCCCGCCCCCGGGACCGGGGCACGAAACGGCCGGCCCTAGACGAAGCCACCGGCAAGCCGGCCAGCCAGCCAGGTGGCGGCCATCGCCAGACCGCCCCAGGCGAGCATGCGCCACGCCGCCCGCCACGGCGCTGCTCCGCCCAGGCCCGCCGCCAGTGCCCCCAGGCCCGCCAGCAGCAGCAGGCTGGATACGACCAGCACCGCCATGCGCTGCGCCTCGGGCGCCAGCAGGCAGGCCAGCAAGGCCAGCCCCGCCCCGGTGGCGAAGGCCATTGCCGAGGCCAGGGCCGCTTGTAGCGGGCGGGCGCGGGCGTGCTCGGTGATGCCGAGCTCGTCGCGGGCATGCGCCCCGAGTGCGTCGTGTGCGCTCAATGCCTCGGCCACGGCACGGGCCAGGGGTTCGGGCAGGCCGCGGGCCCGCTGCAAGGCGACCAACTCCTCCAACTCACCTGCCGGGTCCTCGGCCAGCTCGCGCCGCTCGCGCTGGAGATCGGCGGCCTCGGCATCGGCCTGCGAGCTCACCGAGACGTACTCGCCAGCCGCCATCGAGAATGCGCCGGCCACGGCGGCGGCGATGCCGGCGGTCAGCAGGGTGGGCAGCCCGCCCCCGGCCGCGGCGATGCCGAGCAGCAGGCTGGCGGTGGAGATCAGGCCATCGTTGGCGCCTAGCACCGCCGCCCGCAGCCAGCCGGCCCGACCGCTCCGGTGCCACTCGCGGTGATGCCCCCTCACCACGGCCGCATCCAGGGCGCCATCCTCGGCAGGGTGTCGTCCCGACGCAGGTAGTGATGCATGAGCGCCGCCAGCACGTGCACGCCAATGAGCAGATAGCCGAGGCTGGCACCGGCTTCGTGCCACTCTTCGAGGGTATGGGCGAGCGCCGGGGAGGGGGCCACCAGCGGCGGCAGCACCAGCCCCCAGAACCGGATCGTCGCCCCTTCTGCGCTCAGCAGCAGCCAGCCCAGCAGGGGCATGACGAACAGGAAGCCGTAGAGCGCGAGGTGCCCGGCCGCCGCCGAGAGCCGCATCCACGACGCAGGTGTTGGGGTGATCGGCGGGACCGGCCCGCGCAGCCGCACCAGGACCCGCAGGACGAGCAGCAGCAGCAGACTGAGCCCGACAGAGAAATGCAAGGCCTTGGCAAGACTGCGTTCGGCGCTACCGCGCGGCAGAAGGCCGCGCAGCTCCATGGCGAGATAGACGACGAGCAAGAGGACGGCCATGCCCCAGTGCAGGGCGACCAGGCTGCGGGAGAAGCGGTTCGGGGCGGACATGGGCCTTCCTCGGGCAACGTGACGGGAACCAGGATTCCCAACATTCCACGATGTGGGCTGGGGCGAGCTCAAGGCAAAGGTGGAAACATTTCAACATCCGATCACTACCTGCAAGGTCCGGCACTAGGGGCACGGCGCACTGCAACGGCACACTCTAGCGCGCCCGCTGGGATGGGCTCGCCGGCAGCCTGCGCCGCACCGACTCGGCCGCCGGCACGCGGGAGACGTCCAGCCGCAGGCCAGCTTCAGCGACGGCCTGACAGGCCGCTGGGCCGTGACGGACAGGGTGCGCATGCTCGATCCGCCGAACCGCCCGCAGGGCGGCCAGCCCTGAGTTCGGCCACGGGTTTCAGGTCCAGTCCACCACCCCGAAAGCGTCGAGCAGTTCGTCGCAGACCACCGCCCACTCGTTCGCCACCGCGCTGTTGGCCACCGGCGCCCGCCACACCGGACGGCGCGCTGCCAGCGCGTCGGCCACGGCGATGGAGCGGCGCAGCCAGGGCGTGCGCACCGCGAACTGCTGCGAGAGCCGCGCCGCCGTCTGCGCATGCTGGCGGGCCCGCGGGTTCAGGGCGTTGATGACGAACTCGGCCGGAGCGAGGCCCGGGTTCATGTGCTCGCCGATCGACACCGCCTCGGCAAGCAGCGAGGAGACGCCATCCACGGCATAGGCCTCGGGCTGCAGGGGCACCACGAGGCGCTGCGAGGCGGCGAGCGCGGCGGTGAGGCGAAGGCCGATCGCCGGCGCGGTATCGATGACGATGAAGCCGAAGGCTTTTGACAGCGACTTCAGGTGCCCGATGGCGTTGAAGGCCTGCGAGAGCTGGCCGCGATCGGTGGCATTGAGCGCCGGCGAGGCCGGAAGCACGGCGATGTTTGCCTCGAAGCCGGCCATGGGTACCGGCTCGCCCTCGGCGCTGAACAGACGCTCCGCGCCATCCGCCTTCAGCGCCCGCCCGCGGTCGGCCAGTGTGCCGGTGAGGTTGCCCTGGGCATCGAGATCCACCGCAAGCACCTTGTTGCCTCGTTCCGCGGCCCGGAAGGCGAGATGCGCGGCCAGCGAGGTCTTGCCCACGCCGCCCTTGTGGTTGGCCACCGTCACGATCATGCGCTCCCCCTTACACACCGGACCAGGAACGAAGTGTCGGTGCCGGCCGTGGGCGAGGCAACCGGCCCCGGCTCCGTACACTATCGCCCCGTCCCTGCTCCGGTGATGCCATGGCCATCCGCCCCTTCCGCGACACGTTCCCCGTACTCGGCCAGCGCTGCTACGTCGACGAGGCAGCACAGTTGATCGGCGATGTCGTGCTGGGCGACGACGCCTCGCTCTGGCCGGGCGTGGTGGTGCGTGGCGACGTCAACCACATCCGCATCGGCGCCCGCACCAATGTGCAGGACGGCACGATCATCCACGTCACCCACGAGGGCCCCTACACCCGTCCGGGCGGTTTCCCCACCCTGATCGGCGATGACGTGACCATCGGCCACGCGGCCTGCATCCACGCCTGCACCATCGAGGACGCCTGCCTGATCGGCATGAAGGCCCTGGTGCTCGACGGCGCGGTGGTACGCAAGCACGGCTTCGTCGGCGCCGGCGCGGTGGTGCCGCCGGGCAAGGTGGTGGAGAGCGGCGAGCTGTGGCTCGGCAACCCGGCCAAGCCGGTGCGGCGCTTGAGCGACCGCGAGATCGAGCAGCTCTACTACTCGGCGAAGCACTACGTGCGGCTCAAAGACCAGTACCTCGGCCTGCCGCCGGTCTGAGCGGCCGACGTGCGCCGCTTACTCGGCGCTGTGCAGGGCCGGCCCCCGGGCACGCAGCTCGGCATAGACCGGGTCGGTGTCGGGGCGCTGGCCATGCCAGAGGCGGAAGGCCTCGGCGGCCTGCTCCACCAGCATGCCAAGGCCGTCCAGCACGGTCTCGCAGCCCTGTGCCCGGGCCCAGCTGAGGAAGGCGATGGCCGCCTCGCCGTAGCTCAGGTCCACTGCCAAGGTGCGCGCCGAGGCCAGGCTGGAGGGCAGGTCCATGCGGTCGCTGCCGCGGCCGGCCGAGGTGGCGTTCACCACCATGTCGAAGACACCGAGCTCGGGCAGGTCCTTCCAGTAGCGGGTATGCACCCGCCCCGGCTCGCCGAGCCGGTCGGAGAGCGCATCGGCGCGCTCCGGCGTGCGGTTGACGATCCACAGGCTGTCGATGCCGGCATCCAGCAGGGCCGGCGCCACGCCATGCGCGGCGCCGCCCGCGCCCAGCAGCAGCACCTTGCGCGCCCGCAGATCGAGGCGGTGACGTTCGGTGAGGTCGTGCACCAGGCCGGCGCCATCGGTGTTGTCACCATGCCAGCCGCCGGCGCCGCGGATCAGGGTGTTCACCGCCCCACAGCGCCGCGCCCGCGCCGAGAGCGTGGCACAGAGTGCCCGCGCCGCCGCCTTGTGCGGCAGGGTGATGTTGAGGCCCTCGCCGCCCTCGCGCTCGAAGGCCGCCACCGCTGCGGCGAAGCCTTCGGGCGGCACATCGATCAGTTCGTAGCGCAGCGGAATACCGCACTGCTCGCCGAAGGCGGCATGGATGCGCGGCGAGAGCGAATGGGCGACGGGATGGCCGATCAGGGCATAGCGGGCGGTCATGGGCGCTCTCCTTCTCAGGCGTGGGCCTCGCGCAGCCAGCGCGCGGCGTCGAGGGCGAAATAAGTGAGGATGCCGTCGGCCCCGGCGCGCTTGAAGGCGAGCAGGGATTCGAGCACGCAGGCACGCTCGTCGAGCCAACCGTTCATCGCCGCCGCCTTCAGCATGGCGTACTCGCCGCTCACCTGGTAGGCGAAGGTGGGCGCGCCGAAGCGCTCCTTCACCCGGCGCACGATGTCGAGGTAGGGCAGGCCGGGCTTCACCATCACCATGTCGGCACCCTCCTCGAGGTCCAGCGCCACTTCGCGCAGGGCCTCGTCGGTGTTGGCTGGGTCCATCTGGTAGGTGTGCTTGCCGCCCTTGCCGAGGTTGGCGGCCGAGCCCACGGCATCGCGGAAGGGGCCGTAGAAGCTGCTGGCGTACTTGGCGCTGTAGGCGAGAATACGGGTATTGACGTGGCCGGCGGCCTCCAGCGCATCGCGCAGGGCGCCCACCCGGCCATCCATCATGTCGGAAGGGGCCACCACGTCGGCCCCGGCCTCGGCATGCGAGAGCGCTTGCCGCACCAGGGCTTCGACGGTGGCGTCGTTGGCCACGTACCCCGAGGGATCGAGCAGGCCGTCCTGACCGTGGGTGGTGAAGGGGTCCAGCGCCACGTCGGTGATGACGCCGAGCTCCGGGAAGCGCGCCTTCAGCGCCCGCACCGCGCGCTGCGCCAAGCCATCCGGATTCCAGGCCTCGCGGGCGTCCTCGCTCTTGGCCTCCGGCGGGGTCACCGGGAACAGGGCCAATGCCGGGATGCCGAGCGCCTGCGCCTCGTCCGCCACCTCGAGCAGCGCCTCGATCGACAGCCGCTGCACCCCCGGCATCGAGGGCACCGGGGCCCGGCCCGGCTGCCCGTGGACGAACACAGGGTAGATGAAGTCCTCCGGCAGGAGCCGGTGCTCGCGCACCAGGCGGCGGGAGAAGGCATCACGCCGCAGACGGCGGGGGCGGTGGCGGAGCTGGGCCATGGGCAGAGGATGAGTGGTTTTCGGGAGTGGGAATGTTACGCCCGCCACGCTCTTCGACGGGCATCACATTCCCGCCTGCGCGGGCGCCGGAGACGGGACTACACTCGGGCGGATGGATGCCCCTCCGCCCGCCTCCGGCCGGATGCCGCCAACCTCAACCGCGCCCGACCCGCTCGCCGCCCTGCGGGAGGAGAACGCACGGCTGCGAGACGAGCTGGAACGGCACTCACGGGCGCTGCGGGTGCAAGAAGCGCTGTTCGCCATTTCCGAGGTGGCGAACTCCGGCCGCCCCACCCGCGAGGTGCTTTCCGAACTGCACCGCATCGTCGGCAGCCTGATGTATGCCGAGAACTTCTTCATCACCCGCTGGAACCCGGCCCGGCGCCTGCTGCGCTTCGTCTATTTCGCCGATAGCGCCGCCCCGGACAGCATCCAGGCCGGGACCGAGTTCGAGGAGGCCGAACTGCCGGGCAGCCTCACCCTCGAGGTGATCCGCCGCGGCCGGCCATTGCGCGGCCCCTCGCGGGCACTGGCCCAGTCTCTCGGGATCGAGGCCACCGCCGGGCCGGAGAGCCACGACTGGCTCGGCGTGCCGATCTCCGGCCCGGACGGCCCGAGCGGCGCGGTGGTGGTGCAGAGCTACGATCCGGCGATCGGCTACGGCCCGGAGGAAGAGCAGCTGCTGATATACGTGGCCGAGCACATCGGCAATGCCCTGGAACGCCACGAGGGCAATCGGGCGCTGGAGGAGCGGGTGCAGCAGCGCACCGAGGCCCTGCGCGCCGAGGTGCTGGAGCGCCAGCGCGCCGAGCGCCTGCAGGCCGCGCTCTACCGCATCACCGCTCTCGCGAGCCGGCACGAGCGCGAGGAGGACGAACCGCGTTTCTATGCCGAAGTGCATGGCATCATCGGCGAACTGATCGACGCCCGCAATTTCTACATCGCGCTGTGGGACGAGGAGCGCGACGAGATCAGCTTTCCTTACTCGGTGGACGAACGGAACCCTGTGCGGCCGCCACGCCAGGCCGGACGGGGGCTCACCGAGCACGTCATCCATACCGGCGAACCCCTCCTGGTGAGTGATGCCACCGCCCGCGGCCTGCAGGCCGCAGGGGTGATCCAGCGCAGCGGCACGCCGGCAATGTGGTGGATGGGTGCCCCGATGAAAGTCGATGACCAGCCGGTGGGCGTGATCGCGGTGCAAAGCTACCGCCACGATGTCGGCTACACCCCGCGCGACCTCGAGCTGCTGGGCTTCGCCGCCACCCACATCGCCACCGCCATCGGCCGCCGGCGCGCCGCCCAGGCCCTGCGCACGGCCTATCTGGAACTGGAGCGGCGGGTGGCCGAGCGTACCCGCGAACTGGCCCTGGCCAACGAGAGCCTGCGCCAGCAGATCAATGCCCGCGAGGGCATGGAGCGCCAGCTCAAGCACCAGGCCCTGCACGACAGCCTCACCGGGCTGCCGAACCGGCAGTACCTGCTCGACCGCCTGGTGGCGGCGATGTCGCAGTATGCCGCGCAGCCCGAGCGCCTATTCGCGGTGCTGTTCCTCGACCTCGACCGCTTCAAGGTCATCAACGATTCGGAAGGCCATCTGGTAGGCGATGCCCTGCTGCGCGAGGCAGCGCGGCGCATCGGCGAGTGCGTGCGCAGCCCCGACACCCTGGCCCGGCTCGGCGGCGACGAGTTCGCCGTGCTACTGGAGCGCATCCGCAGCATCGAGGACGTGATCCACGTGGCCGAACGCATCATGCAGGTGCTGGACCGCCCCTTCCTGGTCGAGGGCCGCGAGCTGCACAGCTCGGCCAGCGTGGGCATCGCCATGGCACAGCCGCACTATCACTCGGCCGAGGAGATCCTGCGCGATGCCGATACCGCGATGTACCGGGCCAAGGCCGATGGCCGCAAACGCTTCGCCCTGTTCGACGAGAACCTGCGACAAGTGGCGCAGCAGCGCCTGGAGCTGGAACGCGAGCTGCGGCGCGGCCTTGCGGAAGCCCAGTTCATCCCCTACTACCAGCCGATCGTCAGTCTCGGCAATGGCGCCGTGCTCGGCTACGAGACCCTGCTGCGCTGGCGTCGCACCGACGGCGAGGTACTGGCGCCGGGCGCCTTCCTCGGCCTTGCCGAGGAAACCGGGCTGATCGAGGAGATCGACTGGCGCATGTATGCCTGCGCCCTCCACGACCTGGCCCGCATCCTCCCCCGCCATGCCTATGTCACGGTGAACCTCTCGCCACGGCATCTGCTGGCCCCCGACTTCGCCGGGCGCTTCCTCGAGCTCGTCGAGGCCCAGCGTGCGCTGCCCTCACGGATCTGCGTGGAGGTGACGGAGGGCGCGCTGATCGACCGCAAGGACATGGCCCGGGCAGCCCTGGAAACCCTGCACCGGGCGGGCGTGCGGATCGTGCTCGACGATTTCGGCACCGGCTACTCGGCGCTCTCCTACCTGCAGCACTTCCCGCTGCATGGGCTGAAGATCGACCGCAGCTTCGCCTCAACCTTGGAGGGCGGGGGCCGGGGTGGCTCGCGCCCGATCATCCGCGCCATCGTCGCCATGGCGAACTCGCTCGAGCTCGAGGTGGTGGGCGAGGGCATCGAGACCGAGGAACAGCGCCAGGCCCTCTGGACCCTCGGCGTGCGCCAGGGCCAGGGCTACCACTTCGGCCACCCGGCACCGCTCGAGCACTGGCTGGCGCAATCCACCGCGGACGCCAGCTGAGCACGGCGGCCGCAGCCGTCCGCCCGGCGCAGGCCCCCATCCCACCACTGCGGGCAGAAAAGGCGAAGCCCCGCCCGCCGTTCCGGCGGACGGGGCTTCGGAGCGGGGAGTCACTCGAGATCGAAGCGGTCGTTCTCCATCACCTTGACCCAGGCGGCCACGAAGTCATCGACGAACTTCCGCTCGGCGCCGGCCTCGGCATAGACCTCGGCAATGGCCCGCAGCTGCGAGTTCGAGCCGAAGACGAGATCCACCAGGGTGCCGGTCCACTTCAGCGCGCCGGTCTTGCGGTCATGGCCCTCCAGCACGTTCGGATTGGCCGCCGAGCGCGTCCACTTCGTCGACATGTCGAGCAGGTTGACGAAGAAGTCGTTGGAGAGCGTGCCCGGACGGTGGGTGAACACGCCGTGCTTCGAATCGCGGTAGGTGGCACCGAGGGCGCGCAGGCCGCCCACCAGCACCGTCATCTGCGGCGCGGTGAGGCCGAGCAGATGCGCCTTGTCGATCAGCCACTCCGGACCATCGGCTTCGGTCTCCTTGCTGGCGTAGTTGCGGAAGCCGTCGGCCTTGGGTTCCAGCCACTGGAAGGAATCGACCTCGGTCTGCTCCTGGCTGGCATCGGTGCGGCCCGGACGGAAGGGCACGCTGATGTCGAAGCCGCCCTTCTTCGCCGCCGCCTCGATGGCAGCCCCGCCCGCCAGCACGATGAGATCGGCCAGCGAGATCTTCTTGCCACCCGAGGCCGCGGCGTTGAAGTCCTTCTGGATGCCCTCCAGCACGCCCAGCACCGTCGAGAGCTCGGCCGGATCATTGGCCTCCCACTGGCGCTGCGGCTCGAGGCGGATACGCGCGCCGTTGGCGCCGCCGCGGAAATCGGTGCCGCGGAAGGTCGAGGCAGACGCCCAGGCCACCCGCACCAGCTGGGCGGTGGAGAGGCCCGAGGCCAGCACCTTCGCCTTCAGCGCGGCGATGTCGTTCGCATCCACCAGCGGGTGGTCCACGGCCGGCACCGGGTCCTGCCAGATCAGGTCTTCCTTCGGTACCAGCTTGCCGAGGTAGCGGCTCTTCGGCCCCATGTCGCGGTGGGTGAGCTTGTACCAGGCCCTGGCGAAGGCGTCGTGGAACTCCTGCGGATTGGCGAGGAAGTGCCGGGCGATCTTCTCGTAGGCCGGGTCGAAGCGCAGCGCGAGGTCGGCCGTGGTCATCATCGGCTGGTGGAACTTGGTCGGATCGTGCGCATCGACCACGGTACCGGCGCCGTCATTGCCCTTGGGCTTCCACTGGTGCGCGCCGGCCGGGCTCTTGGTCAGCTCCCACTCGTACTTGAACAGGGTCTCGAGATAGCCCATGTCCCAGGTGGTCGGATTCGGCTTCCAGGCACCCTCGATGCCGCTGGTGGTGGTGTGCGGCCCCTTGCCGCTGCCGAACTTGTTGATCCAGCCAAGGCCCTGCTCGGCGATGTCGGCGCCCTCCGGCTCCGGGCCCACCAGGGCGGCATCGCCCGCGCCATGCGCCTTGCCGAAGGTATGGCCGCCGGCCACCAGGGCCACGGTCTCGTAGTCGTTCATCGCCATCCGCCCGAAGGTGACACGGATGTCGTGCGCCGAGGCGAGCGGATCGGGCTTGCCGTCCGGGCCTTCCGGATTCACGTAGATCAGGCCCATCTGCACCGCCGCCAGCGGATTGGCGAGGTCACGCTTGCCGCTGTAGCGGCTGTTCGGCTTGTCGCTGGTGGCGAGCCATTCGCTTTCCGGGCCCCAGTTGATGTCGCCCTCCGGCTCCCAGATGTCGGGGCGGCCGCCACCGAAGCCGAAGGTCTTGAAGCCCATGGTCTCCATCGCCACGTTGCCGGCGAGGATCAGCAGGTCGGCCCAGGAGAGCTTCTCGCCGTACTTCTGCTTGATCGGCCAGAGCAGGCGGCGGGCCTTGTCGAGGTTGCCGTTGTCGGGCCAGGAGTTCAGCGGGGCGAAGCGCTGGGCGCCGGTGCCGCCGCCGCCGCGGCCGTCCTGCACGCGGTAGGTGCCGGCAGCATGCCAGGTCATGCGCACGAACAGCGGGCCGTAGTGCCCGTAGTCGGCCGGCCACCAGTCCTGCGAGTCGGTCATCAGCTTCTTCAGGTCCTCGACTACGGCGTCGAGGTCGAGGGTCTTGAAGGCCTCGCGGTAGTTGAAGGCGCCGCGGGGATTCGACTTGGTGTCGTGCTGGTGGAGGATCTTGAGGTTCAGCTGGTTCGGCCACCAGTCGCCGTTGGAGGGGCCGCCGGCCTTGGTGTGGGCAGGGGCACTGGCGTGGAAGGGGCATTTCGCTTCGACGGACATGGGGGGCTCTCCTCTTGCGATGGGCCTGGGGGAATGCGGCCGGACTGCCGCAGGCCCCCTACCGTACGCCCGCCCTGTTGCAGGGGGAAATGGATTGTTCTTCTCGATTCAATAGCCGGAGGCTATCGAAATCCCCTCGTCGCCGGGCCCTCACCCGCCACGCCCCATCACGGCGGGCAGCGGCTCGAAAGGGGGCGCCAGGGCGCCAGATTCAGGCGGCGGCGTGCAGCTCGTGGGGCCCGAGGGCGACGATGCGGTTTCGGCCCTCGTGCTTGGCCCGGTACAGGGCGCGGTCGGCAGCGGCCAGCAGGTCCTCCAGCCCGACCTCTCCGGCGGCGAGCGTGGCCACGCCGAAGCTGGCGCTGATCCGCACCTCGCCGCCGCCGTCGAGCGGGATGGCAAGCCCGGCGATGGCGCGGCGGCAGGCCTCGGCATGCGCCAGCGCCGCCTCGCGGCTGCAGCCCTCCAGCAGCACCGCGAACTCCTCGCCGCCCAGACGGCCCACGACGCGCCGGCGCGCTGCGGCAGGCAGGGTGCGGATGGCCTCGCTCACGGCGCACAGCACCGCATCGCCGCCGAGGTGACCGTGCTCGTCGTTGATGCGCTTGAAGTGGTCGAGATCGAAGCTGATGAGGGCCAGGCCCTCGCCGCGCTTCGCGGCGCCCAGCAGGGCCTCGCCGACGAGGCGGGTGAAGTGGGCGCGGTTGGCGAAGCCGGTGAGCCGGTCGCTTTCCGAGAGGGCGCGGTAGCGCCGCTCGTCGCGGCGCAGCAACCAGGCCCAGGTGGCGGCCCCGGCCAGCAGGCCCAGCACCGAGAGCAGGGCGAGCAGGGCATTGCGGGCCTCGGCCCGGGCCAGGCGGGCTTTCAGGATGGCGGCCCGATGGCGGGCCTCGGCCAGGCGGAAGGCCTGCTCGCGCTGCAGCATCTCGTGCTGCACCAGCTGCACGGCACGGTCCTTGATCCGCGCCTCGTCGGCGAGCGCCCGCTCGGCCGCCACATAGGCCTGCAGATGCGAGAGGGCGGCGCGATCGTCACCACGCTGCCGGGCCACCTCGAACAGCACTTTCTCGGCCATCGCGGCCGACAGACTGGTCGGCGCGTTCGCGGCCCGGGACAGAGCCGCACGGGCCTGGGCCTCGGCACGCGTGAGATCGCCCAGCGCCAGCAGCAGCTCGGCGTCGAGGGCATGGAGTTCGGCCGCGAGCAGGGGGTAGCCAACCGCATCGGCCACCGCAAGGCGCGCCTCGAGATGGCGCTGGGCTTCGTCGAGGCGGCCCAGGCGACGCAGATGGCGCGCCTCCAGCCCATCGATGAAGCCCTGCCAGACCCCGTTCTCCCCGGCAGCATCGCAGGTGCCCCGCAGCACACCGATGTCCGGCTCGCGCGCCACTTCCGCCAGTTCGTCGGCGCGCGCCTTGAGGTAGCCGGCGAGGCAGGCCTGGCGTGGAGACGGCTGCCCTTCCAGCACCCGCTCGGCGTAATGCCGGGTGAGCTCGGCCTTGCCCATCTCCTGGTAGAGGATCGCCGCGGTCACCCAGAGGCTGCGCAGCGCATCCCGCAACTCCGCGGGCGCCGCGTCGTACTCCAGCAGGAGGCGGTGCAGGCGGCGCAGCGCCTCCTCGAACTGGCGGATGTTGGACAGCATGTTGACGGCGAGACTGCCGGCGGCAAGGCGCAGCGCCGGTGCCTCCGCGCGATCCGACAGGGCCTGGGCCACCGCGGCCGCCTCGCCCGGCCGCCCCTCGAGGCTCAGGCGGTAGGCCCGAAGGAGCTGGAGTTCCTCGCGCTGGGCGCGGGTGACGGGAGGCGGTCGCGCCTCCAGCGACCGGACACCGGCAAGGAACACGGGCACGTCCTGCGTGCGCAGGGCGAGCAAACGCTCCATCTCGGCCTGCAGGGCCGGATCCGTGCCGTCCCCGGGCGCAGCGCTCCCCGCGCCGGGCGAGGCCAGCAGCAGGGCCAGCAGCAGGGCGGCCCGGCGGCGCATCGCTCAACGTCCGGGCACGCGCTCCGGCGCCTCGTCGGGCGATTCCTCGTCCGGCGCGTCGTCGGGCAGGTCTTCCACCGGCCTCGGCTCGTCTTCCGGGGCATTCACCAGGCACCACAGCGGCGCCTGCACGCCGAAGGCCCGGGCGAGGGCGTGCGGATCGCGGGCCCGCAGGGCCTCACGGGCGGGCAGGTCGAGCGACGGATCGGCGAGCAGGGCGTCGAGGTCGGCGCCGGGCTGGCGGCCCAGGGTGTCGAGCAGGGCGATCAGCGGGTGCATGGCGCAGGCATCCCTATCCAGCCGGAGTGGCTGAACGGATGCTGACAGCAGGCTCCGCGCCATGCAAGGGCTCGGGCTCGAGCGGCCGCGCCGGGGGCAGCACGAGGGTGCTGTGCATGTGCAGCCGGGCGCCGGCGAGCCCTGCGAGCGGCAGGGTCTCGATGCGCGGCCGGCCGACCGGCAGGGTGGCGGCCTCGTAGACGATGGCCGGGTGCTCCGGGGGGTAGTCCCGGAGCAGGCGCTCCACCAGTTGCTGGCGCTGCGCCGCGCTGCTTTCGCGAACGGCATAGGTACGGTCACCGGCCAGCCCGACCTGCCACAGCACCAGCCAGGCGCTGGTGTCGATCAGGCGCCGGTAGAACAGCAGCTGGCTTGCCTCGTAATGGGCGCAACCGACATGCCCGGGATCGATGCCGAGATCGGCGTAGAGGCAGTCCGCGGCCGAGATGCCGGGCTCCATCACCGCCTCGAAGCCTTCGGCCCGGGCCCGGGCCACGGCCACGTGCGGCACCTGGGCGAACACCCCGGGATGGCCGTAGAAGGCCCCCACCACGCGGCGCCCGGCCCGCAGCCCGGCCAGCAGGGTCTCCACCATCTCGCGGTAGGTGTGCTGGCGCGGCCTGCCCTCGGCGTACAGGCCCTGGAGGCTGCGGCTGTTCGGGTTGAGGGCCAGCGCCCAGGCCTCGACGAGGGGGTCGCTGGCCGCCACCCACACCACGTCGGCGGCCTCCAGCCAGCCGCGGGCCCGCGGGGTGAGGTGGGCGCCGAGCATCATGCCAAGGCCTACGCAGGCGAGGTGCGGGCGGGGCGGCGAGGGCGGGGCGGCGTCGGTCATGGCGCGGGTCGCGGGAGGCCGGCACGCAGCCTACCCGGCGGCCATGGCCTCCGGAGCCCGGCACTCCCAGCCGCAGGGCACCGCGACATCGGGCCGCGGCGGCACCGGCCGGAAGCCCAGGCGCCGCATCAGGGCCGCCATCGCCGCGTGCCCGGCGGCATGGTGGCAGGTCAGGGCGGCGAGGCCCACCGCCGCGAAGGCCCAGGGCCGCAGGGCGCCGATCGCGGCACTGGCCGCGCCGCGCCCCTGCCAGGCCGGGAAGAGCAGTACCCCGACCTCGCCCTCGCCGCCGCGCCAGCCACGGCCGCGCAGGGCCAGCCCGAGCAGCCCTGCCGCACAGCCCCCATGCTCGATGATCCAGTGGCGGAAGCGGCCCCCGGCCGCCTGCTGGTGGGCAAGCGCGAGGTCGGCCGCACGGCGGGCATGCGCCTCGGCAAGGGGCGGCCCCACCCAGTGCATCACCGCAGCATCGGTGAACAGGGCGCGGTACAGGCCCTCGTCGCCGGCCGCATAGGGCCGGAGCAGGAAGGGCGGGGCCGGCAGGGGCGGCGCATCGGGCATCGGCGCCAGCCTGCCATGCTGAACGGCCGGGCGGGGCAACTTGTCCACAGCCCCGGCGGCTGGCATGATGCGCGGCTCCCTCGGGCTCCCGCGCACATCGGCCGGGTCCGCCCGCAGGGCGTTTTCCGTCCAGCCCTGCTTCGCCGGGGCCCGGCCCGTGGCCGGTGGACGGGCCGAAGCCACCCGGGCAACGGGGGGCACCCACGCAGCACCCAGGAGGGCCAGATGGGCCGCAAGTGTCAGCTGACCGGCAAGGGCGTGATGTCGGGCAACAATGTTTCCCACGCCAACAACAAGACCCGCCGCCGTTTCTCGGCGAACATCCATGAGCGCCGTTTCTGGGTGGCCAGCGAGAACCGCTGGGTGAAGCTGCGCATCTCGACGAACGCGCTGCGCACCATCGACAAGAACGGCATCGACGCCGTGCTCGCCGAGCTGCGTGCCTCGGGCGTCAAGGTCTAAGGGAGAACGCACATGGCCTCGAAGCGCGACAAGATCCGCCTGGTGTCCTCGGCCGGTACCGGCCACTTCTACACCACGGACAAGAACAAGAAGACGATGACCGGCAAGTTCGAGATCAAGAAGTACGATCCGACCATCCGCAAGCACGTCATCTACAAGGAAGCGAAGATCAAGTAAGCCGCGCGCTGCCTCGATCCGCTCTGCGAAAACCCGCCCGCGAGGGCGGGTTTTTTGTTTCCGGCGGCCATCGCACACTGGGGCCCCGCACCGTGCGACCCGCCCACCATGTCCGACACCCCGCCCGCCCCCGCGACCCTGCCCCTGCCCGCCGGTTTCGCCGAACGCGCCCACTACGACGCGGCCCGCCTCGCCGAGGCCCATGCCGCCGTGGCCCGCGACCCCGAAGGCTGGTGGCGCGGGCTTGCCGCGCGCCTCGACTGGCGCCGGCCGCCCACCCAGGTCAAGGACGTGAGCTTCGATGCCGCCGACTTCCGCATCCGCTGGTACGCCGACGGCCTGCTGAACGCGGCCGAGAACTGCCTCGACCGCCACCTCGCCACCCGCGGCGACAAGACGGCGCTCCTCTGGGAACCGGACGAGCCCGCCGAGGCCGCGCAGCGCATCAGCTACCGCGAGCTCCATGCCCGCACCTGCCGCCTCGCCCGGGTGCTGCAGAACCTCGGGGTGCGGCGCGGCGACCGGGTGACGATCTACCTGCCGATGATCCCGGAGGCCGTGGTGGCGATGCTGGCCTGCGCCCGCATCGGCGCCATCCACTCCGTGGTGTTCGCCGGCTTCGCCCCGCAGGCGGTGGCCGACCGCATCGCCGACTGCGGCGCAAAGCTGGTGATCACCGCCGACGAGGGCCGGCGCGGCGGCCGGCGCATCCCGCTGAAGGCGATGGTGGACGAGGCCCTGCGCCTGCCCGGCACCACCAGCGTGGAGACCGTGCTGGTGGTGCGCCATACCGGCGCCGCGGTGCCGATGCAGATGCCACGCGACCGCTGGCTGGAGGCCCTGCTGGAAGGCCAGCCCGCGGCGCACGAGGCCGAGGCCATGGGCGCCGAGGACCCGCTGTTCATCCTCTACACCTCGGGTTCCACCGGGAAGCCGAAGGGCGTGCTGCACACCACCGGCGGCTACCTCGTGTGGGCGGGCTGGACCTTCCACGCGGTGTTCGACCACCGCGAGGACGACGTGTACTTCTGCACCGCCGATATCGGCTGGATCACCGGCCACAGCTATCTTGTCTACGGCCCGCTCGCCAACGGCGCCACCTGCGTGCTGTTCGAAGGCGTGCCGACCTGGCCCGATGCCGGGCGGCTCTGGGACATCGTCGATCGCCATGGTGTGACCACGCTCTACACCGCGCCTACCGCCATCCGTGCCCTGATGCGCGAGGGCGAGGCACCAGTGCGCGCCCGATCACGCCGTAGCCTGCGCCTGCTCGGTACGGTGGGCGAGCCGATCAACCCCGAGGCTTGGCGCTGGTATCACCGCGTGGTGGGCGAGGAGCGCTGCCCGGTGGTGGACACCTGGTGGCAGACCGAGACCGGCGGCATCCTCATCGCTCCGCTGCCGGGTGTAGGGCCGATGAAACCCGGCTCGGCAACGAAACCGCTGCCCGGCATCCGCGCCGCCCTGGTCGATGCCGAAGGCCGTGAACTCGCGGGCGAGGCGAGCGGCAACCTGGTGCTGCTGGACTCCTGGCCGGGGCAGATGCGCGGCGTGTTCGGCGACCAGAAGCGCTTCATCGACACCTATTTCCGCGCCTATCCCGGGCGCTACTTCACCGGCGATGGCGCCCGCCGCGATGCCGAGGGCGATCTGTGGATCACCGGCCGGGTGGACGACGTGATCAATGTCTCCGGCCACCGTATCGGTACCGCCGAGGTGGAAAGCGCCCTGGTGGCCCATCCGGCGGTGGCCGAAGCGGCGGTGGTGGGCTTCCCGCACGCGCTCAAGGGCCAAGGCATCTATGCCTTCGTGACGCCGAAGGCCGGCATCAGCGCCGACGAAGCGCTGCTCGCAGCCCTGAAGCAGCAGGTGCGCCAGACCATCGGCGCCATTGCCCAGCCCGACCACATCCAGTGGGCGCCGGGTCTGCCCAAGACCCGCAGCGGCAAGATCATGCGCCGCATCCTGCGCAAGATCGCCGAGGCCGGCCCCGAGCCGCCCAGCGCCGAGAGCCTGGGCGATACCAGCACCCTGGCCGACCCCAGCGTGGTGCAGCATCTGGTGGACCACCGGCGGCGCTGAGCAGTACCAGCCCGCGGCGTACACTGCACCGGTACCCCTTGCCGAGGGCGCCCGATGGACAGCCGCGAACCCGCCACGCCCACGCCCGATACGCTCGCCGCCACCCTCGCCCGCCTGCGCGCGGCCTGGCAACGCCAGCGTCCGGACCATGCCCAGCGCATGGCGGATCTCGAACGTCTGGACAAAGCCATCCGCCATCGGCGCGAGGCGATCGTGGCCGCCATCGATGCCGACTTCGGCCGTCGCGCAGCCGTGGAGACCCTGGCCGCCGACGTGATGGTGACGCTAGAGGAGATCAAGCACGTCCGCCGCCACCTCAAACGCTGGATGCGCCCGCGCCGTGCAGCGGTCAATCCGCTGTTCCTGCCGGCACGCGGCGAGATCCGCTACCAGCCGCTCGGCGTGGTGGGCATCGTCGCGCCCTGGAACTACCCCTTCCAACTCGCCCTGATCCCGCTGGTGGACGCGATCGCCGCGGGCAACCACGTGATGGTCAAGCCGAGCGAGTTCACCCCGCGCACCAGCGCCCTCATCCGTGAGCTCTGCGCCGAGGTGTTCCCGGACGAGCGGGTGGCCGTGATCGAAGGCGATGCCGCGGTGGGCGCGGCCTTCGCCGCCCTGCCCTTCGACCATCTGCTGTTCACCGGCTCCACTGCCGTGGGCCGCAAGGTGATGGCCGCCGCAGCACCGAACCTCACGCCGGTCACGCTGGAGCTCGGCGGCAAGTCGCCCGCGCTTATCGCTCCCGGCTTCGACATCGTGCGCGCCGCCGAGCGCATCGCCACCGGCAAGCTGTTCAATGCCGGCCAGACCTGCGTGGCCCCGGACTACGTGCTGGTGCCGGCCGGCCTGCGCGATGCCTTCGTCGATGCCTTCTTCGCCGCGCTGGCCAAGCGCCATCCCCGCCTCGCAGACAACCCCGATCTCACCTGCATCATCAGCCCACGCCAGGCCGCCCGCCTGCGCGAATGGATCGAGGATGCGCAGGCGCGCGGCGTGGCCATCCGCCAGCACACCCCGGACGAGGGCAGTGCCGCCCCCGGCGAACTGGTACCGCCCACCGTGCTGCTCGATCCGCCCGACGAGGCGCGGGTGATGCAGGAGGAAATCTTCGGCCCGTTGCTGCCGGTAAAAAGCTACACCAGCCATGACGAGGCCCTTGCCTACATCCTCGGTCGCGAGCGGCCGCTTGCCTTCTATCCCTTCGACGAGGACCGCAAGCGCCTCAAACGCACCCTCGAGACGGTGGTGGCCGGCAGTGTCTGCGTGAACGACACCTTGATCCAGTTCGGCCAGCACGAATTGCCGATTGGCGGCGTCGGTGCCTCTGGCATGGGGCACTACCACGGCCATGCCGGCTTCCTGACCTTCAGCAAGGCCATGCCGGTGCTGTACCAGACGCGCTGGAACGGCATGGGTCTGTTCGACCCGCCCTATTCCGAGCTGATCAAACGGCTGCTGGCCTTCCTCACGCGCTGACGCGTCCTGCGCTTGTCGCGCGCGGTGTCCATCCCCATCCTGTGGCGATGGACACCACGCGCAATCCCCTGCTTTCTTCCGGCCCCCTGCCGGACTTCCCCGCCATCCGCCCCGAGCATGTGCTGCCAGCCGTCGAGGCCGTGCTCGCGGAATATCGCGAGGCAGTCGAACGCCTCGTGGCCGACCCCGCCGCCCGCGATTTCGATTCGCTGGCCGCACCGCTCGAAGCCCTCGACGAGAAGCTCGCGCGCGTCTGGTCGCCGGTCTCGCACCTGCATGGGGTGATGGATTCGCCCGAGCTGCGAGAGGTGTATGCCGAGGCCGATGAACGCATCACCGGCTTCACCACCGAACTCGGCCAGCACCGCGGTCTTTATGAGGCGATGAAGTCGGTGCGTGAAGGGGCGGGCTTTGCCGCGCTCGACCGCGCCCAGCGCACCCTGGTCGAGGATAGCCTGCGCGGCTTCCGCCTCTCCGGCGTGGCCCTGGAGGAGCCGGCGCGCCAGCGCTTCCGTGAAATCCAGACCGAGCTCTCGCGTCTCGATACCGCCTTCGAGGAGGCCGTGCTGGACGCCACCGAGGCCTGGTCGCTGCCGGTGGAGGAGGCGCAGCTCGCCGGCCTGCCGCCCTCGGCCCGCGAACTGCTGGCCGGGCAGGCGCGCGCGAAGGGCCGGGAGGGCTTCCTCGCCACGCTGAAAGGCCCGGTGGTGCAGGCCATCCTCACCCATGCCGACGACCGCGCCCTACGCGAGGCGGTATACACCGCCTACCACACCCGCGCCTCCGACCAGGGCCCGCATGCCGGGCGCTTCGACAACAGCGAGCGCATCGCTCGCATCCTCGCCCTGCGCCACGAAGCAGCACAGTTGCTCGGCTTCCCCAGCGCCGCGCACGAGTCCCTGGAGGACAAGATGGCCGGCACGCCGGAGCGCGTGCTCGGCTTCCTGCGCGAGCTGGCGGTGCGGGCGAAGCCGGTGGCCGAGCGCGAGCTGGCCGAGCTGCGCGCCTTCGCCGCCGACACGCTCGGCCTTGCCACGCTCGAGCCCTGGGACATCGCCTGGGCCAGCGAGAAGCTACGGGTGCAGCGCTTCGCCTTCGAAGAAGAACAGCTGAAACCCTGGTTCGCCCTGCCGAAGGTGCTGGAGGGCTTGCTGGAGCTCGCCGGCGAACTCTTCGGCGTCGTGTTCCGCGAGCGCCGCGACGTGCCCGTCTGGCATCCCGACGTACAGTACTTCGAGGTGCTGGACCCCGATGGCACGCTGCGCGCCGGCGTCTACTTCGACCATTACGCCCGCGAGGGCAAGCGCGGCGGGGCCTGGATGGACGTCTGCCGCTCGCGCTTCACTGCGACGGGCCAGATCCCGGTGGCCTACCTCACCTGCAATGCCGCACCGCCGGCCGAGGGCCGGCCCAGCCTGCTCACCCACGACGACGTGGTGACCCTGTTCCACGAGTTCGGCCACGGCCTGCACCACCTGCTCACCGAGATCGGCTGGCCGGCCGTCTCCGGCATCCACGGCGTGGAATGGGACGCGGTGGAGCTGCCCAGCCAGTTCATGGAGAACTTCGCCTGGAAACGCGAGGCACTGGACCGTTTCGCCCGCCACTGGCAGACCGGCGAGCCGCTGCCCGATGCGCTGTTCGCGAAGATGCGCGCCGCCCGGCATTTCCATGCCGGCCTGTTCCTGGTGCGGCAGCTGGAATACGCACTGTTCGATTTCCGCCTGCACCTCGAATACGACCCGGCCCGCGGGCCGCGCACCCTCGAACTGCTGGAGGAAGTACGGCACGAGGTGGCAGTGGTGTGGCCGCCGGCCTGGCAGCGCTTCCCGCATGCCTTCACCCACATCTTCGCCGGTGGCTATGCCGCGGGGTACTACAGCTATCTTTGGGCCGAGGTGCTGAGCGCCGATGCCTTTGCCGCCTTCGAGGAGGCGGAAAAGACCCGCGGCCGCCTGATCGACGCCGAGACCGGGGCGCGGCTGCGCCGCGAGGTGCTGGCGGTGGGCGGCTCGCGCCCGGCGCTGGAGAGCTTCGTCGCCTTCCGCGGCCGCGAGCCGGACCCCGGCGCCCTGCTGCGCAGCTACGGGCTTGCGGCCTGAGGCGGGCGCACTTTCAGATCCGATTCACCCGGCCGGGCTTGGAATGCTCCGGAGCCTCCCACGAGCCCGCCGCCATGCGCCGCGTCGCCCTGCTTGCCGCCCTTGCCCTGCCGCTCGCCGGCTGCGTCACCTACGAGGTGGTCGACCACGACACCTATTACCGGCGCAGCGACGGCGCCATCGTCTACCGCGGCGAGGTCTATTACCCCGAGACGTACCCCGAGACGCGCGTGCTCGACCCCTACGACGCCTGGTTCTACGGCTGGCGCGGGCCGGTGGTGGTGCTCGACCGCTGGCATGACCCGTGGTACGACCCCTGGTTCGATCCCTGGTTCGGCTCGCGGGTGTCGGTGAGCCGCTGGAGCAGCGGCTGGCACTGGAGCTACGGCCTCGGCTGGTGGAGTCCCTGGCCCCATGGCTGGGGCTACGGATGGGGCTACGGCCATGGCTGGCAGGGGGGCGGCTGGCACCGCCCTCCCGGCGGAGGGCACCGCCCGCCGCCCACGGCGGCCATCGAACGGCCGATGCCAAAGCCGGTGGTGCTGGGCAGCGGGCCCACGGTGAACCTGCCGCCCCGCGACGGCCCGCGGGCCGATGGCGAGGCCGTCTGGCCGCGGGCCAGCGGCCGCCAGCAACCCGAGCCCTGGCCCGGGGCGGCGAGTCCGCGCTGGCAGGAGGCCCGGCCCATGCCGCGCCGCCCGGTCGAGGTTCCGGCGGAAGTCAGCGCAGACCGGCTGCGCCGCATGCCGGAGGCCCCCGTGCGGATCGAGCGGCCGATGCCGCGGGAAGCCCTCCTCCAAGCCGGACGCCCGCTCTACCGCGAGCCTTCGATGCCGGTGGAACGCCCGATGCCGATCGAGCGGCCCGTGATGGCAGAACGCCCGCCCGTCTTCGAGCGGCCGCTGCCCGCCGAACGCCCCGCGCCGGCCTGGACGCCCTCGCCGCGCGAGGAGCGTTCTCCGGAGGCGGAAGAACGCATCGAGTGATCCTGCCCGCCATGCCCCGCTGTTAGGCTGCCGCAGCCAGGGTGGAGAGGGGCACGGTGGCGACGGAGGCAGGCAAGGGCGCGGGCACCGGGATGGTGGACTGGCGGGGGCGGCTGCTCGTCCTCCTCCAGTTCACCCTGCTTGCCTGCATCGCCAACTCGCTGGCCCTGCAGCTGCCCGGCAGTACGCCCTTTCTCGTCGGCAACATGGCCGGGGTGGCCGTGGCCCTGCGCTTCGGATTCGCCCCGAGCCTGCCGGTGGCCCTGGCCGCCACCGCCATCACCGCCGAACCCGCCTGGTGCGGGCTGGCGGTGTTGGAATGCTTGCTGGTGGCTCGGCAGCGCCAGGCCCGGCTTGGGCTGTTCGCGCGCTGGTGGCGGGTGTGGCTGCCGCTGCTGCCGGTGGCGCTCTGGGCCACCATCCCGCCCGCAGGGCCCGAGCCGCTGGCCTGGGGCCTCGGCCTCGCGGTGGTGCTGGCCACCGGCGCCACCTCGCTGGCCGGCGCCACGCTGCTGGCGCGGGTGACCCGCTCGCGCCGGCAACGGGCCGGCCAGTCGCTCGACCAGCAGCTCTCGGTGCAGCTCGCCACCCTGATGGCCGCGCCGGCCACCTTCCTGGTCTGCGGCCTGCTGCAGTGGGGGCACCAGCTCGACCTGCGGCAGTCGGCCCTGCTGCTGGAGGGCCGGGCCATGCAGCTCTCCGCCCTCGTGGTGGCCGAACTCGAAGCGCACCGCGATGCCGTGGCCCAAGTCGCTCTGCATCTGCCGCAGCTGGGCAAGGAAGCGAGCCTCGCCGGCCTGCTCAAGACCCACCCCGCCTTTCTCTCCGTGCTGATCACCGATGCGCACGGCAATGTCGAGCTCGCCATGCGCGCCGGAGAACCCCCACGGCAGGGCGGCGGGAACGTGGCCGACCGGCGGTATTTTCGCGACACCCTGATCGCCCGTGCGCCTACCGTCTCGCCCGTGTTCCGTGGCCGTGGACTCGGCAACGACATCATCGTCGCCGTGGCGGCCCCGCGCTTCGATGCCGAAGGGCGCTTCGCCGGCGTACTGCAAGGCGCCATCGCGCCGAACCAGCTCGCCCACCGCTACCGGCTCGTACTGGATGGCGAGGGTCTGCACCACCTGGTGCTCGATGCCGACGGCCAGGTGGCCTTGAGCTCGCTGCCCGCCCTGCCCCCGCTCAGCGCCTTTGGCAGTCGGGCCGAAGGCGTGCTGGGGCACCAGGCGCAACCCTGGTGGGCGCGCTGGCTGCTGCCCGGCCCCGATCTGCGCCTTGGCCCCGACGGCCGCCAGCTCGGGGTGATGCAGGAGGATGCCGCCCTGCACTGGCGCAGCGTGGTGCTGCAGCCCATGGCGCCGCTGGAACAGCAGCAGACGCTGCGCTCCCTCACCGCCGCCCTCGCAGTGCTGACCCTGATCCTGGGCCTGCAGTGGATCGCCCGCGCCTTCGCCCGCCGCCATACCCGCGACCTTGCCCACATCGTCGAACGCCTGCACCGGCTCGGCACCGAGCCGATGGCACACGCGCCCTCTCAGACGCCAGCCGAGATGGGTAGCCGTGAACTCTCCGCCCTGCTCGCCGACATCGCGCGTACCGAGGCCCGACTTGCCGAGCTGCACGAGGCCTTGCGCGCCGCGGCCGAGGAGCAGTCGGCACTCAACCGCCTGCTGGAGCGCCGGGTGGCGGAGCGCACCGAGGAACTGCGCCTTGCCTTGGCACGGGCCGAAGGCCTCGCCCGTGCCAAGTCGGCCTTCCTCGCCAACATGAGCCACGAGCTGCGCACTCCGCTCGCCGCCATCCTCGGTTATTCCGAGCAGGCGCTGCGCCCCGGCACGCCCTCCGAGGAACAGCGCCGCTGCCTCGAAACCGTGCTCCGACATGGCCGGCATCTGCTCGAGATCGTCAACGACGTACTCGATGCCAGCAAGATCGAGGCTGGTCAGATGCGCATCCGGACCGAACCGCTGGACCCGCGGCGGCTTGCCGCCGAGGCGCTGGAGCTGCTGCGCCCGCGGGCCGTGGAGAAAGGTCTCGGGCTCCGGCTGGAAGCGGAAGTCCCCCTGCCCGCCGAAGTACTGGCCGATCCGCTGCGACTCAAACAGATCCTACTCAACCTGCTCAGCAACGCAGTGAAGTTCACCGAGCGTGGTGAGGTGGTGCTGCGCCTCGGCGGCGAGGAAGCCAGGGGCGAGTGGTGGGCCGAGGTGGAAGATACCGGCATCGGCATGGATGCCGCGCAGTGTGAACGCGTGTTCCAGCGCTTCGAACAGGCCGACGATTCCACCACCCGGCGCTTCGGCGGCACCGGGCTTGGGCTCTACATCTCCCGCGAGCTGGCCCGCGGCATGGGCGGCGAACTCTCGGTGGAAAGCCAGCCGGGTCGCGGCAGCCGCTTCCGGCTGCGCCTGCCGGTGGGCCTCGACCGCCCCTGGCAAGTCATCGCCGCCGCCACCGCCCCCGAGGCCAGCCCCCCGGTGGCGGAGGCCCCGCCCACGCTGCACGGCCGGGTGCTGGTGGTGGACGACGTAGCCGACCTGCGCCGCCTGCTGCGCCTGCGCGTAGAGGCCACCGGCGCCAGCGTGGTCGAGGCCGGCGATGGCGAAACCGCCTTGGCCCGCCTGCACGAGGGCGGCATCGACCTCGTGCTGCTGGACATGCACATGCCCGGCATGGATGGCCGGGAGACGGTACGCCGCCTGCGCGCGGCGGGCGAGCGTCTACCGGTGTATGCCTGCAGCGCCGATGTCCTGCCCGAGGACGTAGCCGCCTTCCTGGCCGAGGGCTGCGATGGCGCGCTTGCAAAGCCGGTCGAGACCGCAGCCCTGCATGCCGTGCTGGTACGGCATCTCGCCGCCGCAGCCCCCGGCGCGCCGCCCGCCAGCCCGGCTGCGGCGCCCCCGGCAGTCATGGCGGGGCCGGCCACCGGCGGCACCGGCCCCACCGCCGACCCTCTGGCCCAGGCCCTGGCCGCCATCCGCGCCCGCTTCGTGGCTGGCGCGGCCGGCGAACGCGCCCGGCTTGCCGAGGCCTTCCGCCAACGGGATTTCGACGCCCTGCGCCAACAGGCGCACCGACTCAAGGGCAGCGCCGGCACCTTTGGCTTTGCCGCGGTGAGTGAGGCCGCCGCGTCGCTCGAGACCATCGTCACCGATCCCGACGCCGTGACCGATACTGACCTGGCGACCCGGATCGCCGCGCTGGATTCACAGCTCGCCGCCCTAGACTGCACGGGTCCGGCCAGCACGCCGTCCACCGCCCCGCCCCGCCCATGAATGCCCGCCCGCTGCGCCACATTCTCTGCGCCGATGACGACCCCGACATGCGCATGATCCTCGAGATCGCGCTCGGCACGATCGGCGGCTGGGAGGTGAGCCTGGCCGCCGACGGCGAGGAAGCCCTGGCGGCCGCCCGCGCCCAGCGCCCGGACCTGATCCTGCTCGATGCCTCGATGGCCGGAATCGACGGCCCGAATACCCTGCAGCTGCTGCGGGCCGACCCGGGCCTGGCCGACATCCCGGTGGCCTTCGTCACCGGCCACGCCGACACGGCCGCTCAGGCTGCGCTCAAGGCCCTTGGCGCCGCCGACGTGATCAGCAAGCCCTTCGATCCTACCGCCCTGCCAGCGCGCATCCGCGCCCTCTGGGCCGCCCTGGGCGGCGCGGCGACCTGAGCCGCGCCCACCACCGGAGCGCGGGCATAAAAAAGCCAGGAGCTCCCCCCGGAACTCCTGGCCGGTGTTCCTGCCCTCCTGACAGCGGCGCTCACGCGCAGCGGTCACGCCCCCCGGCGCTGGATGAGGCGGGAACCCGAACATTTTGCACGAAGCCACCCGAAACCGCGTGAGCAAATCGTCAAACGGCGTCAAAACGTGGGCCGGTGCTCACTATCCCCCGCGCTGCTGCACGGCCTGGCGCAGCTCGCTGATGGCGGCAATGGTGCTTTCGCTGGCCTCGGCAAAGGGGCCCTCCAGCAAAGCCTCGGCCTCGTCTCGGCGTCCGGCCAGATGGGCCCGCAGCACGCCAGCAGCGCAGCGGTGGAAGTGCGCATGGCGCTCACGCAAGGTGCCGTAAGCTGGCAGATGCTGGGTGCTGGCGCCCTTGCCATACAGCCACTGGCCAAGTGCGCAGACATGGTCCTTCTCTACCGTGGCCGGGTCGAGGGTTTCGGTCGAAGTACCGTCGAGCACGGCCCGCAGCCGCGATTTCCAAGCCTGGTGCGCTTTCACCATGGCCGGGAAGCCGGTGATGTCGAGCGATTCGTCGCCGGGAAGCACGAAGCGGGCCGCGATCTCGGCGAGCTGCTGGGCCTGGTCGCTCATCGATTGCGCCGAGGCCGCCATCTCCTCTACCAAGGCCGAGTTGGCCTGGGTGTTCTGGTCCATCTGGGTCACGGCCTCGTTCACCTCGTTGAGGCCTCGGGCCTGCTCCGCCGCCGCCGCGCTGATCTCGCCAATGATCTCGGCCACTCGCCGCGAGGCGCCGACGATCTCCTGCATGGTCTCGCCGGCCCGCTGCGCCACCCCGGCGCCGGCCGAGATCTTGGCCACCGATTCGTTGATGAGCTGGGCGATCTCCTTCGCCGCCTGCGCCGAGCGCTGCGCCAGCGCCCGCACTTCGGACGCCACCACCGCAAAGCCGCGGCCCTGCTCGCCGGCGCGCGCCGCCTCCACCGCCGCATTCAGCGCGAGGATGTTGGTTTGGAAGGCAATGCCGTCGATGGTGGTGGTGATGTCGGCCATGCGCCGCGAGCTCTCCTCGATCTCGCGCATCATCGCCACCACCTCCTCCACCGTGCGCCCGCCCTCGGTCGCCACTCCGGCCGCCTGGCTGGCCAACTGCTTGGCCTGCAGGGCGTGCTCGGCACTCTGCCGCACCGAGGCCGTCATTTCCTCCATCGCCGCCGCCGTTTCCTCAATGCTGGCCGCGGCCTGCTCGGTGCGCTTGGAGAGATCCATGTTGCCAGACGCGATCTCGGCCGCGGCATCACTGATCGCGCTTACCGCCTGCTGCACCTCACGGATGGCCTTGGCCAGCGCATCGGCCGTGGTATTGGCGTTTTCGTTGAGCTCGCCGAAGCTGCCCATCAGCTGGGCATGCGAGCGCACCGTAAGATCGCCGCGGGCCAGCGCCGCCATGGTGCGCTGCACCTCGTCGATCGCCTTGGCGGTGAGATCCATCAGCGAATTGAAGATGCGCGCCAGCTCCTGGTAGCGCTCCTCGCCCGACCTCACCTGCACCCGCTCTGTGAGAATGCCGGCCGCCGCCTTCTGCGCGATATTGCGCAGCTGGTGGCGGAACTCGGTGTCGGCAGTGCGATCCTGCCACTCCAGGGCCGTACCAAGGCGCTCGCCCTCGCCACTGAATATCGGCGTGGCCGCAAGATCGAAGTGCATGCCGCCAATCGAAAGGCTGGCCTTGTGGGTCTCTTTCAGGCCGGAAACCAACTTGCGCTGGTGCGCAGGGTCACGATGGAAGACATCGAAATTCGAACCCAGTATGTCCTTGGCCCGGAAATTCGGCAAACGCTCACGCATGGCAGTTTCTGCCGCCGTCAGCACCCGCATCACAGCCGGGTTCACATAGACGATCCTGCCTTCGGCATCGGCAATCATCATTCCGCTCGTCGCCACATCGAGCGCGCTTCGCACCCGCGCATTTTCGGCCGCTGTCTCACGCTCACGACGCAGACGGTCCGCAAGCTCCTCTTGCATGCGAGCCAGGGCGCGCAGCAGATCGCCCAACTCGTCGGCGGTTTCCGCTCTGATCGCGTTGTCGAGCTCCAGCCGGGCAATCCGGTCGGCCACCCTGACGGCATGGCCCAGCGAGTTGGTGGTCGTACGGGCCAGCTGCCAGAGAACTCCACCCAGCGACAAGAAGAAGACCGACAGCCCAAGCAGCGTCAGCCAGAAGCCGCGCTTCGCATCGGCCAAATTGGCCGCTGACATCGCCCGTAGATCGTCGTAGGCCTGATCCATCAGGGCATTCTGCGCCGCGATTGCGTCGGCAAAGCGGTTGAAATAGGCCGCCCGATCGGCCGGCGGGCTGGCCCCCTCGAGCTGGGCCTGCAAGGCGCTGCGAAAGGCGGCACGGGCCGTCTCGGCAGCGGCTTCAGTCGCTTCGAAGTCTGGCTTCAGTTCCGGGCGAAGCGCCAGCACCTTGGCCAGCTCGCGATCATTCACCGCCATGGCGGCCTGTTCTTCCTCCAGCAGCGTGGCAAGCCGCCCCCTCAGCTCCGCATCCGCATTGCCTGCGCTTGCGTAGCGGATGGCCTGCACTTTCAGCCTGCCCTGCAGCTCGAGAACGCGGGGCGAGGTCACCGCCAGCAGGTTCTGCAGGTGGTAGACATCGACGAAGGGCGAATAGGTGTAGGCCGAGGCATCATGGATGAGGTCGAGCACGCTGAAATAGCGTTCGATGAGCGCGGTGAACTGCTCGAAGGATGCCTTGGCATCGAGGCGCCCGGCACCGACCGCCTCCCGCAGGGCCTGCTGCTCGCCATCGAGCGCGGCGAGTGCCTGCAGGGAAGAATCGAAGCGCTCGCCGTTGTCGGCCATGTCCTGTTGCAGCAGGGCCCGGATCTCGGCCAACCGTGTCCACGCCGTCTCCAGGGCCTGCTGCTGCCCGGCCTCTCCCGCCAGCACCAGGGCATGGCTGGCTCGGGCCTGCTGCAGGTAGGTGATGAGATCGACGATGTCGGCGAGTGGCTTGGTGCCCTCGAGCTCGGTCCGGCTAACCTCGATCGTCGCCGCTGCACTGCGCAAGTAGAGCAACGCGGGCAGCAAGGCCGCCAGCAGGGCCAGTCCGGCAGCCAACTGGAATTTGCGGAGTATCGAAAGGCGCCCCAGCCACGCCGAAAACGGTGATTTCATCCTCTCCCCCCTCAAGTTGACAGTCGCCGTCCTGGCTAAAGCTCGCCTCCCACGCGGATAAAATTCAAGCTCCCCCGAAGCACCGGGGTACGGGCGTCAGCGCAGTCGCATCCGGTCTACATGGCACCCGTCATCCCCCCACACACTCGAACAAGCCCCGAAGGCGCATGCTGGCACGCCGGCCAGGCCGCGGTCTTGACCCAGCGCAAGTGCCGGTGTGGCGCTCATCCGAGGCCTCAGAACTCCGTCCACTCGCCCTCGGCCTCGCTGGCGCGGCTGGCGGCGCGGGGCGCCGCCGGCTTGGGCGCGGGGGCAGGGGCGGGCTTCGGTGCAGCCGGCGCCGCCTTGGGCGCAGGCGCAGGGGCGGGCTTCGCCCGGGATTTGCCAGCCGGCGCCGGGCTCGGGCTGCCCGACCGCGGCCGGGCAGCCGAGGCCGCTGTGGCATTCGGCTTCGCCGGCACGACGGCGGAGGCGGCCGCAGCGGGCGGGGCCGCCGCGGGGCCGGACGATGCGCCGATCGTGAAGCGCCCCACCGCCTCGGCCAGCTGCTGGGCCTGGTCTTCCAGCGAACGCGCGGCGGCGGTGGCCTCCTCCACCAGGGCGGCGTTCTGCTGGGTGGTCTCGTCCATCTGGGTGATGGTCTGATTCACCTGCTCGATGCCGGCGCTTTGCTCGGCCGAGGCAGCGCTGATCTCGGCCATGATGTCGGTGACGCGCTTCACCGAGCCCACGATCTCGGCCATGGTGCTGCCGGCCTGGTTCACCAGCACCGAGCCCTCGCCCACCTTCGAGACCGAGGCTTCGATCAGCTCCTTGATCTCCTTCGCCGCCTGGGCCGAGCGCTGGGCGAGGCTGCGCACCTCGCTCGCCACCACGGCAAAGCCTCGGCCCTGCTCGCCGGCGCGCGCCGCCTCCACCGCCGCATTGAGGGCGAGGATGTTGGTCTGGAAGGCGATGCCGTCGATGGTGCTGATGATGTCGGCCACGCGCTTCGAGGAGGCCTCGATCTCGGCCATGGTGCTCACCACCCGGCCCACCACCTCGCCGCCCTGCTCGGCCACGCCGGCAGCGCCGGTGGCGAGCTGGTTGGCCTGGCGGGCGGAGTCGGCGTTCTGCTTCACCGTGGCAGTGAGCTCCTCCATCGAGGCCGCGGTCTCCTCGAGATTGGCCGCCTGCTGCTCGGTGCGGGCGGAGAGGTCGGAATTGCCGGCGGCAATCTCGCTGGCCGCGGTGTTGATCTGCGCCACGGCCTGCTGGATCTGGCCGATCAAAGCCCGCAGCTGGCTCACGCTGCCTTCGATGCTGTCGCGGATCTCGGCGAACTGGCCCTCGTACTGGCCCTCCATCTTCGCCGTGAGATCGCCTCGGGCCACGAGGCCCATCACCCGGCCGATCTCGGTCAGGGTGGCGCGGATGTTGGCATAGCCGGCATTGAGGTTCTTCGCCAGGTTGAGGAAGAAGCCCTGCTTGCCGGCCTCGGCGATGGTCTGGCTGAAATCGCCGCGGGCGGTGGCCTCGACCACGCTCTGCACCTCGCGCTCCACCGCCACCTCCTGGGTGCGGTCAAGCCAGTCGACCAGGGTGCCAAGACGCTCGCCCGCGGCATTGCGGATGGGCGTGGCGGTGATCTGGAACACCCGGCCGGCGAAGGGCCGCTCGAACACCCGGCTGCTCTCCAGCGCCGCCAGCTCGCCCGCCGCCAGTTCGGCGATGCCGGTCAGTTCGGCAAGGGAAGCGCCCACGAGCTTGCCGGGCTCGAAGCCGGAGAGCGGCTGAGCAGGATCAGCCGCGATCTCGGCGAGCTTGTGCTGCATCGAGCCGTTGGCGTAGATCACCTGCCCGCCGCCATCGACGATCAGCACCGCGGCACTGGCGCTGTCCAGCGCGTTCTTGATCCGCAGATTGGCCTCGGCCACCAGGCGCTCGGCCTCGATGCGGGCGTTGAGATCGGCCTGCATCTTGTCCAGCGCCTTCAAAAGCTCGCCGATCTCGTCGCCGCGCGAGGTCTCGATGCGGTTGTCGAGCCTGCCGCCGGCCACGGCATTGGCCACCCCCACGGCGCTCTGCACACCGCGGGCGATGGTGCGGGCGATCAGGAAAGCCAGGGCCGCCGCCAGCAGGACGCTGACGAGCAGGGTGGTGAGGATGACGCCGCGGGCGGCGGCGTAGGTTTCGCTGGCCGCCTCGCGGGCGGCGGTGGAGCCGGTGAGGCCCGCATTCACCCGGCTGGCGATATCCTCGGACACCGCCTCGTACTTCTGCCGAGTCTCGGCGAGGAACATGTCCAGCGCCTCGTCAGTGAAGCCCATCTCATAGGCGGAAACCGCCTCGCCGGTGTTCTTGAGGTAGTCCTCCCAGTCCCGGCGCACTTCGGCGAGGGTGGCGCGGGCCTGCTCGTCTTGCGCCAGGCCCTCTGCCGTGGCCAGCAGATCCTCGAAGCTGAGCCGGGCTTCCTCGAGATGCTGCTTGGCCGTCTGCCGCGCCTCCTCGGAGGTGCGCAGCACCAGGCGGAAGGCCTGCAGGCGGTGCTCGGCCAGGGTGGCCTTGAGGTCCTGGGCGGTGGCGAGCTCCACCATCCAGCGCTGGCTGATCTCGGTGGTGGCCTCGTTGAGGGAGCCAAGCCCCCGGAAGGCGCTGAAAGCCAGCACCAGGATGAGCAGGATCATGGCCCCGAAGGCCAGAAACAGCTTGGGAGCGATCTTGAGGTGGCGGAACCAGTCCATGCGGGATCCTCGCGGCGGGAGGCAGGCAGCTTATTTCACGCTGAGGTTGCGTTTGTTGCGCACCACGATCTCGGGGCGGCCGTTGGCGGTGCGGATCTCGCCGGTCACGCAGACGGTCTTGCCGACGAGCTGATCGGGCGGCGGGTCGAACTCGGCGCGGTCGCGGCCCCAGATGCGGGCCGAGAACTGGTGCGCGGGGAAGTTGCCGGCCATGAACAGGAAGGTGGGCTGGCCCTCGGCGTTCTCGGCGAAGCGGGTGCCATCGACGACCCCACAGACGGTGGCCTCCTTGCCGATGAAGTCCTTGGCCTGGATGGCGGGAATCTCGCCGCGCACCCGGTTGCCGCCGGCCTGGGCGGCGATCGGGGGAGGCAGGCAGGCCGCGGCAAGGGCGGCAAGGCAAACGACGAACGGACGGACGTTCATGGCATCCCTCGGGTCGATGCTGCCGGGCAGCCTCCCGGCCGGTCTGCCGATCATGAACCGAGTCGGCCGGCGGTGGCAGCCCCCTGCCGGCCTCCCGGGACCCGTTTTGACCTTTCTTCGACGGCGGCCGGGCCCAGGCCGCCACAGGCCGGGGGGCTCTCAGCCGACGCGCAGGTTGCGGGCGCCGCGCACCACGATCTCGGGGCGGTTGTTGGCGCGGCCGATCTCGCCGGTGACGCACACCGTCTTGCCGGCGAGGCTGGTCAGATCGACCTCGAACTTGTCGCGGTCGCGGCCCCAGATGCGGGCCGAGAAGGGGTGGTTGGGGAAGGCGCCGCCGATGAACAGGTAGGTGGGCTGGCCTTCGGCGGTTTCGGCGAAGCGGGCCGAGGAGACCTCGCCGCACACCGTAGCCTCGCGGCCGATGAACTCGGCGGCCTGGGCCGCGGGCACTTCGCCGCGCACCGTGGCGCGGCCGGCCTGGGCGTTCAGCAGGGCCGGGACGGCCGCGGTGGCGAGGGCGAGAGTGGCGATGAGGCAGTGACGCATGGGGAGCTCCTTGCTGGATCTAAAACACGCAGACGGCATTTGCCGCAGTGCAGGAATGCTCGGTCGTGCCTTTGCCGTAGACCAGCAGAGGATTGTCAAAGCGTGACGGGCTTGGCTCGGCCCATGTTCATTCCGTGATCCGTTCCCGGCTTTAAGCTCGCTGTCATGCGCACGGCTCCCCGCACCGCCCTGCAGGCGGCCCTGGTTTTGTTCGCCCTCCTGCTCGCGGCCTGCGCCGGCCGGCAGGGGCCCGATCTGGCACGCCTCTACGCCCGGGCGGCGGAGAATCCGGCGCAGCCGCCGGTGGTGTTCATCCCCGGGCTGATGGGCTCGACCCTGCTCGATGCCGAGACCGGCGAGGAAGTGTGGCCCGGGCCGCTGCCACGGCTGGCCTTCTCCGACTACGCACACCTGGCGCGGCTGGACCCAAAAGCCGACCATCGCCTGGTGCCAGGCGGGCCACTGCTGGAGCTTGGCGGTGTGGACTTCTACGGTCGCCTGCTGCAATCCCTGGAGCGGGCCGGCCGCTATGTTCGTGGTGTTCCGGGAATCCCGCCCGGTCTCGAGGACCGCCGCCGCTACTACGTGCTGGCCTACGACTGGCGGCTGCCGAACATCGTGGCAGTACGCCAGCTGCATGCGCTGATCGATCGCATCCGCGAGGACTACGGCGACCCGGGCCTGAAGGTGGACATCATCGCCCACAGCAATGGCGGGCTGATCGCCAACTACTACCTGCGCCACGGGCCGAACGACGTGCTCGGCGCGCCCCAGGAACCGCTGTGGACCGAGGGCCCCTCGCGGGTGCGCCGGGTGGCCATGCTGGGTACGCCCAACCTCGGCTCGGTGGCCAGCCTGCAACGCCTGCACCAAGGCTTCCGCTTCAATGTGCGCACCGTGCCAGTCGAGGTGCTCGCCACCTTCCCCACGGTGTTCGAGACCCTGCCGCACCCGCACACTCAGGTGGTGTTCGACCGCGAGGGCAACACCCTGCCGATCGACCTGTTCGACCCCACCCTGTGGCGCGACAACCAGTGGTCGGTGTTCTCGCCGGCGGTGGAGGCCCGGCTGCGCAGCAGCGGGGGCGTCGGCGGCGACGGGGAGGCTCTGGTGGCCGCGGTGCAGGCCAGCTTCGAGCGCCACCTGCGCCGCGCCTGGCACTTCAACCAGGCACTGGCCGTGCCTCTGCCGCCCGGCACGGTGCAGATGGCCGCCTTCGGCGGCGACTGCCATCGCACCCGCGCCGGGGTGGTGCTGGAAGTGGTAGACGGAAAGGCCGTGCTGGCCTTCAGCCCCGGCGAAGTGCGGCAGCCGGTGAAGGGGATGGACTACGCCAGCCTGATGGAAGCAGCGGGCGACGGCCTCGTCACCCGCGAATCGCAGGAGGCCGCGCAGCATGGCTTCATTCCTTGGCAGCAGACCTTCTTCCTTTGCGAGGGCCATGGCCGCCTGCTCGCCAACCGCTATTTCCAGAACAACCTGCTCAACTTCCTGCTGGCCCCCGAGCGCTGAGCGCGGCCCCGGAGCGCGCCCGGCTAGAATCCGGCGATGACTTCCTCCCGATCCCCGCTCGATGCCATCAAACCGCTGGCCGGCCGCCTGCTGGAAGGCCTGCTCAACCGGGCGCTGGCGCTCGACCCCGACACCCGCGCGGCGCTGGCCGGTCTCGACGGGCAGCGGGTGCAGCTCCAGCTCGAAGCCCTGCCGCTGGCGCTGGAGATCACGGTGGCCGGGGAAGGTCTCCGGGTGGGGCCGGTGCGCGAAGGCGAGCCCGACCTTGCGGTGAAGGCGGGCCTGGGCACCCTGCTGGGCCAGCTGCCCTTCCTGAAAGCGAGCGGCGCGGCGCCGGTGGGCAAGGTGAAGATCAGCGGCGATGCTGAACTGGCGCGGCGCCTCACGCGGCTGGCCGAGGGCTTCGACCCCGACACCACCAAGCCCTTCGTCGAGGCCTTCGGCCCGGTGCTAGGACCGCAGCTCGCCGGCCTCTTGCGCGAGGGCCTGCGCACGGCGCGGGAACAGGCCGGCAAGCTCGCCCGCAGCGGGGCCGAGTACCTCACCGAGGAGGGCCGCGAGGTGGTGGGGCGCGAGGAACTGCGTGCCTTCCTCGATGACGTGGATGGCCTGCGCGACGACGTCGAGCGCCTGGCCGCCCGCATCGCCCGGCTCACGGCAGCCCGCGGGGGCGAGGCATGATCGCAGCACCGCTGCGCGCCCTGCGCATCGTCCGGGTGCTGTTCAGGCACCGGCTGGACGCCTTGCTGGAAGGCACGCCTTTCGCCGCCCTGCGCTGGGGGCTGCGCCCGCTGGGCCGCGGCCGCTCCGATACCCCGCGCGGCGAGCGCCTGCGTGCCGCGCTGGAGGAGCTGGGCCCGATCTTCGTGAAGTTCGGGCAGATCCTCTCCACCCGCCGCGATCTGTTGCCACCCGACATCGCCGACGCGCTCGCGCTGCTGCGCGATCGGGTGGCGCCCTTCGATGGCCGCGAGGCCCGGCGCATCATCGAAGAACAGCTCGGCCAGCCGATCGCGGCGCTCTATGCCGAGTTCGACGAAACCCCGCTGGCCTCGGCCTCGATCGCCCAGGTGCACGCGGCGCGGCTGCGCGAGCCCGATGGCCGTCCGGGCCGCGCCGTGGTGGTGAAAGTGGTGCGCCCGGGTATCGAGCGGCAGATCGCCGCCGACCTCGAGCTCCTGAAGGCCCTGGCCGAGGTGGTGGCCCGCACCCACCCGCGGGCCGACAAGATCCGTCCGCACGAGGTGGTGGCCGAGATCGAGACCACGCTGCGCGGCGAGCTCGACCTGCAGCGCGAGGGCGCCAATGCCTCGGTGCTGCGCCGCTTCTGGCAGGGCAGCGAGGATCTCTACGTGCCCGAGGTGTTCTGGAGCCACAGCCACGAGCGGGTGCTGACCCTGGAGCGGGTGAGCGGCATTCCTGCCGACGACATCGCTGCACTGGAGGCCGCCGGCATCTCGCGCCAGACACTCGCCGCCAAGGGCGTGCGGGTGTTCTACCAGCAGGTGTTCCGCGACAACTTCTTCCACGCCGATGCCCATGCCGGGAACATCTGGGTGGACGACGACCCGGCGCGGCGCGAGAACCCGCGCTTCATCGCGCTCGACTTCGGGATCATGGGCCAGCTCTCGGCCACCGACCAGTACTACCTGGCCGAGAACTTCATGGCGATCTTCCAGCGTGACTACCGGCGTATCGCCGAGCTGCACGTGGAGGCCGGCTGGATGCCCGCACACCTGCGCCTGGACGACCTCGAGGCCGCCACGCGGGCGGTCTGCGAGCCTTACTTCACCCGGCCGCTGGCCGAAATCTCGCTGGGCGAGGTGCTGGTGAAGCTGTTCCGCACCGCCCAGCAGTACGAGCTCACCCTGCAGCCGCAGCTGATCCTGCTGCAGAAGACCCTGCTCAACATCGAAGGCGTGGCCCGCCACCTCGATCCGAAACTCGATATCTGGGCGGTGGCCGAGCCGGTGCTCGCCGAGATCCTGAAGAAGCGCTACAGCCCGGGCTGGCTGGTCGAAGAATTCAGGAAGCGCCTGCCGGAGCTCATCACCCGCGCCCCGGACTTCCCGCGCCTGGTGCACGGCTTCCTCGCCCAGCAGGTGGAGGCAAAGCACCGGATCCACGTCGAGTCGGCCGACCTCGCCGCGCTGGCGCGAATCTCCGCCGCCAACCAGCGGGCCAGCGTCTACGCCATCCTCGGCGCCGGCCTGATGATCACCGCCGCCGTGCTGTTCGCCCTCGAAGCCGGCGGCCCGCGCTGGGCCGGGGCGCCGCTCGCCACCTGGCTCACCGGCGCCAGCGCGCTGGCCTGTTTCATCGCCGCCTGGCCGCGGCGCTGACGGCCCCTCCCGACGCTCCTCCCGGCACCATGCACACATTGGCCCCCGAGCTGCACCTCCCGGTGCTGTACCGCGATGCACGGCTCGCCGTGGTAGACAAACCGGCGCGGTTGATGGCCCACGACAGCAGACTTGCCCGCGGCGAGAGCGACTTTCTCGCCGACCGCCTGCGCGCGCAGTTCGGCCAGCCCGTGCACCTCGTGCATCGCCTCGACCGCGCCACCTCGGGCTGCCTGCTCATCGCCTTCGACAGGGACATGGCGCGGGGCTTGAGCGAGCAGTTCACGGGCCGCGCCGTGGAGAAGACCTACCTCGCGGTCTGCCGCGGCTGGCCCGAGCCGGCCGAAGCCCTGATCGACCATCCGCTGGACGGCGGCCCGGGCAAGCCGGAGAAGAAGCCGGCCCAGACGGCTTACCGCGTGCTCGCCACCGGGGCCATGCCCTGGCCCTACGGCGAGCACGCCGAATCGCGCTTCGCCCTGCTGGAATGCAGGCCGCACACCGGGCGCTTCCGGCAGATCCGCCGGCACCTGAAGCACCGCCACCACCATCTGATCGGCGACACCAGCCACGGCGATGGCGCGCGCAACCGGATGTTCCGCCAGCACCTCGGCGTGCACCGCATGCTGCTGCATGCCTGGCGGCTCGGCTTCACCCACCCGGACAGCGGCGAGCGGCTGCGCGTGGAGGCCGGGCTGGACGGGGAATTCCGCCGGGTGCTCGCGGCCTTCGGCTGGGCCCTGCCGCGGCTTGATACCTGATTAACCCTCGGCGGGCTAGGGTGGCGGGATGCGTCTTCTCGCCTTACTGCTGCTCTCCCTGCTCATCCCCACCGGCCGGGCCGAGGTCCGCCCCCCTTCCACGGCCGGTATCGTGCGCTTTCCCAGCCTGACCGAGGCCGGCGACGAGCGCATGCGCTTTGCCGGCGAGCTGCTCGCCCTTTGCCTCGAGGCCAGCGGTGAGCCGCTGCGCTTGCGGCCGGTGCAGGCGATGAACCAGCAGCGCGGGCGCGAGGCCGCCCTGCGCGGCGAGGTGGACGTGATCCTGCTGCCGAACACGGCGCACGAGACGGGCGCCCTGTTACCGGTGAAGCTGCCGCTGCGCCGTGGCCTGCTCGGTGTGCGCCTGCTGCTGGCGCGGCCGGAAACTGCTGAGGCATTGATGCATGTCGAGTCGAGCGCCGAGTTGATCCGCCGTTTCCGCATGGGCTACGACCGGAGCTGGCAGGACGCCTGGGCCTTCGAAACCATGGGCTTCGCCATCGTCTACGGCAACAACTACCCCGGCCTGTTCGACATGCTGCGTGCCGGCCGCTTCGACTTCCTGAGCCGCGGCATCAACGAGCTGCCGGCCGAGCTCGCCGAGCCCCGGCTCGCCGGGCGCGGACTGGTGGTGGTGCCGGGCATCGCCCTGTACTACCCGCTCGACGACTATTTCTGGGTCTCGCCCCAGCGACCGGAATTGCAGGCAGCGATCGAGCGCGGCTTCCTGCGGGTGCTCGAGGATGGCCGCTACGCCACGCTGTTCGACCAGCACTACGGCCGGGCGATCCGCGAGGCGCGGCTGGACGAGCGCAGCGTGCTGCATCTGCCTGGCTATCCGGTGCCCCCGGGCACCCCGCTCGAGCACTTCGACGTGCTGCAGCCGGAGGTCTCGCGGGCGCGGCTGGTGCCACCCGCACCGCCGGAGGCGGTGGAGGGCTGAAGCCCTGAAAGGCCAGCGGCGGCCTCCGGGGTGCGCCCTCAGCGCTCGAGGATGGCCACCACGCCCATGCCACCAGCGGTGCACACCGAGATCAGCGCGCGCCCGGAACCCTTCTGCTTCAGCAGCTTGGCCGCAGTGGCCACGATGCGCGCGCCGGTGGCGGCGAAGGGATGGCCGAGCGCCAGCGAGCTGCCGACGACGTTGAGCTTGCCACGGTCGATGCTCCCGAGCGGCGCGTCGAGGCCGAGCTTCTGCTTGCAGAACTCCGCCGACTCCCAGGCCTTCAGGGTGCACAGCACCTGCGCGGCGAAGGCCTCGTGGATCTCGTAGAAATCGAAGTCCTGCAGCGTGAGGTTGTTGCGCGCCAGTAGCTGGGCCACCGCCCAGGCCGGAGCCATCAAGAGCCCGTCGCCATGCACGAAATCCACCGCCGCCACCTGGGCATCGCGCAGATAGGCCTGCACCTCGAGGCCACGCGCCGCCGCCCACTCCTCGGAGGCCAGTAGGCAGGCCGCGGCCCCATCGGTGAGCGGAGTGGAGTTGCCAGCGGTGAGCGTGCCCTTGCCCGAAGTCTTGTCGAAGGCCGGCTTCAGGGTGCCGAGCTTCTCCACCGAAGTGTCGGGGCGCAGGATGTTGTCGCGATCGACGCCACGGAAGGGCACCACGAGATCGGCATAGAAGCCCTCGGCATAGGCCTTGGCGGCCTTCATGTGCGACTGGTAAGCGAGCTCGTCCTGCTCGGTGCGGGTGATGCCCCATTCCTTGGCCATGATCTCGCAGCTCTCGCCCATGCTCTTGCCGGTGCGCGGCTCGGCCACGCCGGGGAATTCGGGTTTCAGCTCGCCGAGGGAGAAGCCCTTCAGCAAGGCCTTGATGCGATCCCCCGCGGTCTTCGCCATGTTCATGTCGAGCAGGCGGCGGCGAAAGGCACGGCTGTGGACGATGGGCACGTCGGAGGTGGTGTCGGAACCGCCGCCGATGCCGGCCTCGATCTGGCCCAGCGCGATCTTGTTGGCCACCGCGATGATGGTGTCGAGCGAGGTGCCGCAGGCCCGCTGCATGGTGATGCCCGGGGTGTAGGGCGAGAGGCCGGAGCTGAGCGCCACCTCGCGGCCCAGGTTCCAGTCGCTGCTGTGCTTCAGTACCGCCCCCATCGCCACCTCGCCGAGGCGGACGCCGTGGAGGCCGAACTTCTCGACCACGGCGCCGACCGCCTTGATCGACATGCCGAGGTTGCCGACGTCGAAGTAGGCGGTGTTGTTGCGGCAGAAGGGAATGCGCTGGCCACCGAGGATGGCGACGCGACGGGCGGGGCGGGGGCTCATGGTGCGGGGGACTCCGGTGTAAGCGTCAGGCCGCCGCGGGCGGCCAGAGATGGGGATTGTGCCGCCAAACCGCTTCGAGCCAGGCGATGAAGAGCGGGATTTCCGGCGCCGGCTCGGCCTCGCGCCGCCATTCGTCGAGCAGCAGGGCGGGATGGCGGCCGCCGATCAGCACCTCACAGCTCTGAGCGAAACAGCGGGTCCAGGCCGGGGTGAAGCCGATCTCGGCACGCGCCGCGGCAAGCCTGGCCGCTTCCGCGGCCGCACCGGCGCTGAGCGCGGCAGGCTCGATGGGGGCCGGCGAGGGCGCGGCGCGCGGCAGGGGATGCTCGGGCTTGCGCGCCACCGCCTGGATCCAGGGGGAATCGGTGTGCTCGAACACCAGATCGAGGCCGGCGGCGCGAACGTAGAGACGCACCTCCTCGGGGGTACAGAACTGGTTGCGGGCCACGTCCTTGCGCTGTGCAGGATCGCTGCGGCCGATCTCGTCGACCTCGTAGGTGAAGCGCTGCCAGCCCACCGGATGCGAAAGGTTCCAGTGGTCGAAATAGAACAGGCCGCCGGGCCGTAGCACCCGCGCCACCTCGCGCAGGTAGAGGTTCATGTCCTCTTTGTCCATGTGGATGAACACGGCCACGCAGTAGCCCTTGTCCATCGAGGCATCGGCGAGCGGCGAAAGCCGTGGCCCGGCAAGCGCGCTGGCGCGGGCGCCGGGGTGCGCGGCCACCCGGGCCTGGGCCAGGGCGGCCATGTTCTCGGCGATGTCGAGGCCATGCCATTCGGCCACGTGGCCGGCGAGCTGGGCGCCGATGCGGCCCACGCCACAGCCGATCTCGAACACCCGGTCGGCAGGGAGGAGATCGAGGGCGGCATGCACCTGGCGCGCGGTGTAGGCGCCGGTGAGCGCCAGCACTTCCTCGCTGGCGCTGCCATCCACCGCCAGCATGGCGGCGGCGAGACTGGAAGACCGCGCGTTCCACGCAGCCTTGTAGGTATTGGGTGAAGTGGACAAGGCCCGGGCCGTGAAGATGGACCACAATAGGGTAGTCCCTCGCCGCCGAGCACCCAAGCCCATGCGCCACGAGACTTCCGACGACGTGCTGTGCACCCTGGCGGCAGTGGCCGTCGAGCGCCCGCCCGGCACGCCGCTCGCCCGCCTCGCCCTGCCCCAGACCGAAGCCGGTGACTGGGCCACGGCCGTGGCCGCCGACCTCGCCCGCCTGGTGCCCGAGGCCGCCGCCCTCGATCTCGTGTTCGCCAGCGCGCTCTACGACCCGGCCGAGCTGCTGCGCCCGCATTTCCCCCTGCATGCGGCGCTGGAGCGCTACGCGGCGCGCGCCCCGGGCCCCGATGGCGGCCGGGTGATCGCCTTCGGCGCCGGCCCCGGGGGCATGGTGCCGGACCTCGCCCCCGACCCCGGGCTGGCCGATGGCCCGCTCAAGGTGCTGCCCTTCCTGCTGCGCGGCCCTGCGGCCGAGGTGCGGCGGATCGGCGAGACCCTGGAATCGCGCCTGCTCGATACCGGCATGGCCGATGCCGGCACCGCA